>CAVQBT010000017.1:0-131458 GCA_963710795.1 uncultured delta proteobacterium | reverse complement strand
TCCAGATTTTGTTCGGCGGCATCCCGGCCGTCGACGATGGCATCGAACAGGTCGGTAATTCCGGCCGTTTCGAGGATGGCCCGGCAATTTTTGCTCGAGGATACCACCGCAGTTCTGATATTGCGAGCCCGCAAGTTACGGGTCAGACGCACGCTGGTGTCGTAAACCTCAGCGCCGTCTGCTTTGAGTTTTTGCTGAAACAGGTGGTTTTTGCGGTTGCCCAGTCCGTTGACGGTCAACTTGTCCGGCGAATCATCCGCTTGGCCCTCAGGCAGCTCAATCTTGCGCGAAGCCAGAAAGTCAACCACGCCGTCCTGGCGCGGTTTTCCGTCCACATAGCGCAAATAGTCATCTTTTTTGTCAAACGGCGGCTGTTTTTTACCGGCCGCGTTTTTAATCTCCGGCAGGACCTCGTCGAACATTTCCTTCCAGGCAGCGGCATGCAGTGAAGCCGTATCGGTGATCACGCCGTCCAAGTCAAAAATGACGGCGTCGAAGCGCCGGCTGATCAATACGAATTTTGGTGGTTCTGAACAATTCACGAAACAAATCTCCTCTATTATTGAAGATCGAATATTCCTTCTTGCATGGTAAGATCCGATTTCCTACGCTAGCATCGAACTTAATGTTTGCCTTCCAATAAAAATATCATCAACCGATTTGAGATAAATACCTGCAAGACCCTATTTAAAGCTCTCACAGACAGTAATTTAAATTCAAAAGTCTGAAAAAACCAAATCACAAAAGATCGAGATGAAAGGCAGTTAAGGAAAACATTAATTGCCGTCCGATGGGAAAATGGGCACTACTCCGTATCGGGATGTTCGGGGGCCCGCAGGGCGCTCACCGCGGCATTGGCTTTTTGGGATATCAGCTCCCATTCGACCATGATGCCCTCCAGCATTGAATCCCACGGAATCAATTCATCGGTGATTTGTTTTTCAGCGTCGCGCCGATCGCTTGCGCAGAACCGACCGATATAATTTTTCCAGGCGCCGGGCGCAGACCGCCCGCGACAGGCCGCGGGCGGTTGCCAGAGCCTGCCGGCCCCATTGGTCGGCCCTGTCAGGACTTTTAAAAAAATCCTCGATGGCCCCTGCCATGGCCCGGGTTGAAGCATTTGCGGCAAGCAGCCGGCCGTTTCCGCCGTCATGCACCACTTCACGCACACCGGAGGCATCCAGCGCAATGACCGGCTTGCCGGCGGCCATGGCCTCCAGCAGCACCATACCCTGGGTTTCCGACTGGGAGGAAAATACGAAAAGATCCATGGCGCTGTAAGCATCGCTCAGATCCTGCCCCGATTGGCTGCCGGGCATGACCAACTGCCGGGCGAGATCCCGTTCGGCAAAGATCCTGCGAATTTCTGCCGCGCTGGGCCCGCCGCCCACCACCAAAAATCGGGACTGCGCATGGCGGGATAGAAAATCGGCGGCCGCCTGGGCCAAATACATCAGGTTTTTTTCCGGTGCCAGGCGCCCCAGATGGCCCACAACCCGCGCGTCCGCGGGTATGCGGTGGGTTTTGCGAAATCGGCGGCGCGTCGCCCCCGGGCAAAAAAATCGACATCCACGCCGGTGGGGATTTCTTCAATCGGCCGCTTGACGCCCGCGCCGTCGGATCAAGCGGGCGATACTGCGGCTGGGGGCCACCACCCGGTCGCAAAAATTGGCGTAGCGGGTAGACAAATTGATGACAAATTCTTTCAGAGGCTTCGAATCCAGCGGCACATAGTGGGTGTATCTTTCATATAGCGTATGGTGGGTAAATACCAGCGGAAGTTCCCTTCTGCGGGCGATGCGCAGGGCCGTGTCCCCCATGAGAAACGGATGATGGCTGTGAAGGATGTCCGGATTGAAGTCGTCGATACCCTGGCTGATGATAAACGGCAGTGGAATCCTGACCGAAAAATCACTGCCGTTGAAGTTCTGGACCGCCGGCACCCGCAGCACCCGGTCTCTGTCTTCGGCAGGACCCATGTTTGCCGGAAAGGTGGGGGCCACCACCAGAACCGGGTGGCCCAATTCACGCAAGTCTTGCGGCAAAAAAATCAACCGACCGTGCAACTCCGCCGACATGCGGCAAATACGTGTTGGTAAACATGCATATTTTCATGAAACTCGGCAGCCTGCACCACAGTCCAGCTGGTGAAGACATTTTCCGCCTTGAATCGCTCGACCCGTTCGGCCAACCCCGTCTGCAGTTCGGCTTCTGCTTGATGGTCGCTCAGGCCGAGCAGGCGCACGAATCCCTTGGGGCGGGTCAGGTCGCGCAACAGTTCAAAGAGTCCTTCGGCGGCTTCGGGGCGCTGCACCGGCACCAGCATGTTGGCTATCCAGGTGCGCTCGCGCGAACCGACGATGTCGTCGGCTTTCTTGGCGGCCCATTCGGCCATGGCCATGAACAGCCCGCTGCGCACGTCGCTGTACGGTGCTTCCAATTGTTTTTTGACCAGGTAGGCATGGATCATCACTACCGCCGCCAGGATCACGTACTGCACCTTGAAGGCCAGACCTGCGCTGACAAAGGCGATGGCAAACAGGGCCGCGAAGGCAAAAAGATCCACCAGCAGAGCCGGATGATCGGGAAAGAGCCAGGTCCAGCCGGCCCGAAAGCCGAAGATGTACATGACCACCGCCAGCGCCTGGGAAACGTAAAGCGGCACGCCGATGCTGCCGCCCACCTCCAGTCCCAGCGACTGGCTGATGACGTTGAAGGCGCCGCCGGCCCCGATCCGGATATTGGTGGTGATGGAGGAAAGCGACAGGCCGGTGAAGGCGGTTATGCCGAACGAGAGGCAGATTACCAGCATCGCTCCCAGCAGACCGGCGTTGCCGACCACCCAACCCTCCCGCAGATACATGATAACGCCCAGAATGGTGAGCAGGGGGGCGTGAATACCCCGCCGAAGGTGCCGAAAAGTTGGCGAGAGGGCTTCTCCTTGATTATTTTTTCGGCGACCTCCTCCTGCAGGTCCTCGCGGGAGGTCAGTCTGCTTCCGTTGTCTTTGTCCGGCATTATCGGCTCCTTTCCGGGTCTCTCTTCGAAAAGAGATGAGGTCGGCAATTTTGAAACGGGGTCAGGGCTGGATCCCCTTTTTGTCCTGTTTGTTGGCCGCGGACGCGGGACGCTGATTTTTTCTGATTTCCCGCTTCCACCGTATCCTATTTCATGCTGCCGATACTGCAATCAGGTATTGACAGTATTCTCCGATTTAATATCCCTTATCCGGCTGCACTCTCCGAGCAGATGGTTAAAACCATGTAAGAATATACATCGCCTCTTTTCGTCAAATACAGGATCAACCTTATTTATTCTTTGGTGCCGATCGAATAGATATAGTTCCCAACCCGGCCAAGCCGGAATTGAAGATTGAATATTTATGGTCCGCCTTCGGCGGAATTATTATATTTGTCACCCATTGTCACATATCCTGTGCAAACATGATATGGTTTCAATAAATAGACACTAAGCTTTTTCCGAGACAACGCTCGGCCAAAGGGGCCCCGGTGGGGCAGCAATGGCGTAGTTTGCAGGATAGGTTTCAGGTGTCAGGTGTCAGGTGTCAGTGTTCAGCCTGAACAAACCCTTTAGGGTCGCTTAGCTAGTTTAGTTCGTTCAGACCGCCGGCTGCTGATCATCTCTCAGGAATCGAGGGCAAAAACGATCGCAACGATCCAGTCGATCTTATCGTCTTCTATTTACCTTGGCTTTCAATTAATGCGCTGATACCTTTGGGTTTAAAGCTAAACCGACGCATCTGATGAAAATCACCGTATGGACAACAAAACACCTTCTAGACCTCCGCTGCGGGTCATTATCCGATATTTTCTGCTGCAGCTGCCGGGCCAGGCCGCCTTTGTCCTGAGTCTCCTTTTGTTGCGGCACTATGTGGAAATCCCGGCCTGCCTGGCATGGATCCTGATCGTGCTGTGGGTGGGAAAGGATTTTTTTTTATTCCCTTTTCTCTGGCGTTTTTACGATCCGGACCTCTATCCCGACCGCTTCAAGATGGTCGGACGTATCGGTGTTGCGCTGACGCGTCTGGAGCCCGACGGCTATGTTCAAGTGCGGGGAGAACGGTGGCAGGCCGCCGCAGCCGAAGGGCAGGCCCCCATCGCTCAGGGAGAGAAGATTTGCGTGGAGGCGATCGACGGCCTGACATTGTCCGTCCGCGCTTGCGGGCAGTGACCAACGAATTTATGCAACATTTTGTCTTTTCGATTTTCGGCACCAAATTTCAGCGGGAATTTGCTTCGGGGCCTTTGTGACCGATACTTACAGCGGCGAGACTAAAATCGTTTATCTGAACACCGGCTCCGAACACGAAAAAAACCTGGGAAAACCCTTTACAGAAATTCAAGCCGGAGCGCCATTTCAAATGAGCGAATAGCACCGACGGCCTGACTTGATTCAGCGCAGCACCGCCTGCATGCCGTCATGGGCAAATTCGCCAATGTTTCTTTTATCCTCAGCATTTTCACAAACCAAGGTGGTGGATTTCAGAATCGATACTTCTAAGCATAAAATCGGCAATGATACCAATCAATAAGGTCAAGAATGTATTTCAAGCGTCGTTCTTCCTACCTAGATACCTTTGACTGGCTATGGTTAGACTTCCAACTGCGGTTTATTTGCATTTCTGAAAAAACGTCTCCGCCACCAAGACCCAAAGAGGCGAAGAAGGATACCAATCCAAACGCTGCCCCTGGTGGCCGGGTGCCGTTGCAGCAATCTAAATCAAGCAGCTCAAAAGACGCATCTATGGTTTGTATGTTAACTACAAGGGCGCCTATGAGCAAGTATCCGCCTACATATGTGATCGGATAAGAATGCCATTTTATCTAACATGGTAACATCACAACTCTTTCTAGTGATGTTGGACGATGTTTTCTATTGGGACAGATAAGTAAATGCAAAAGACTTTTTAACTTATCCAGTAAAAATTTGTTTTTAATTTCTTTTGAAAGAATACATTACGCAAAGTTATGCGCGATAAGAGAGAACACCATCATGGTTCGCTTTGCCGATCGCATCAGAAGGAAAGTCATATACATTTACATTCTCAGACTCACGACTATACGTGGCACCATAATTTTTATAGTTTCCAATCAACTCCTTTTTTTTGCCGTCAACACTAATTACCACATAGCCTTTTTTGAAAAATTCTTCGCATACCGTGGCAATGTACTTAAACTGTTGATCTCTATCTTTCGGATCCACCTTAGCATTTGTTTCATATTTCTTATGATTAACTCTAAGAGAAAAATCTAACTTCTTTAATAACTTGCCAACAGTATTTGCGCAAACATCAATGCCATTTGCCCTCAGTTCACCAGCAATCTTTTCAGTGGTCTTACGGGTCCATTTTAATCCGGTAATCGGGTCGCCGGCCGTATCATGTTCCATTATTTTTTCAATACGAGCTATGATTGCGGGATTTTTTTTCCTGTGAAAATCCGCCCGCCGCCTTTTTTGCGCACCCGCTCTGGTTCAAAATCTTGCGATAGCAGTTGCGAGCGTCCTTTTGCTACCGTATGCGCGTCGATGCCAAAAAGATCGGCTATTTGTCTATCTCCCCCATAACCAATTTTAAGCGATTCCAAACCGGCATATATACGCCGCTGCTTTTCATCGAGCATTGTAAAAAACAAAACAATCGCCGCTTTAAGCTCATGCGCTAATAGCTCACTTTGTAAACTGTCAGGTATTAAGATCGATTTTAGATCTTGATCCTTGCGCAACAAGAGTTGTCGTTTTTGTGTTTTGGACTCAGACGAAAAATAAACATAGCAACCCGATATTTTCTGGCGTTGGATTTCATCTCTTCGATAAAGACAAAATAACGGTTCTTTTACGGCAAGATGCAACAAACTTTCCAGTTCACGCGCACTAAAGCCTGCTTCGCAATTATTCACAAAAGCTTTTACAGTTTGCATTAACGTACCATATCTGGAAAATAATACCGATTCAAATGACCATAATCCTTGCGAATCAAAATCAGCTATTTCATCCAGCGTATAATATTTACCCTTATGAGAATAGCTGCTATGGTAGGATAACTTCTGTAATTTTCGGATGACAGTCATATTAACATGGGTTCCCAAAGCGGTTTGCAATTCGGACATTGTTGCGATCTTTTGCCTTACCAGCAAGTCTTTGATACTATTGGCGTGATACGTTTTGGTTCTCATAATGTTATAATTCCTCCTATTTTAGATAGAATAGGCAGAATTCTAACATTTGTCAATAAATCATTTCCTCAGATTCTCTTATCGTTTACTGATCTATTATTAGCGGTTACATGAGAATAGAGTATTTTTTAGACGTATTAAGATCAGATTTTTTGTTATAAATCTTCTATAGAATGTTAAATTAATGATGAGCGGCTGCTTTGGAACCGGATGGAAGATTTTTCAACCATTATCACCGGCGAGACCGGAACCGGCAAAGGTACGGCTGCGCTGGCCATCGGCCGATCCGGCTACATCCCGTTCGATGAAAAGAGGGGTCGATTTATTGAAAGTTTTGCGCAATCCTTGGTGACACTTAATTTGTCACAATTTTCCGAAGCCTTGATCGAATCCGAGCTGTTTGGCCACAAAAAGGGAGCCTTTACGGGGGCGGTTGATGATCATGCGGGCATTTTTCAGCGTTGCAGCCAATACGGGGCGATATTTCTGGACGAAATCGGCGAAATATCATATCCAATTCAAATTAAATTGTTGAAGGTATTGGAAGAAAGGCTTTACAGTCCGGTCGGCAGCCATGCAATCCATCGTTTTGACGGAAGAATCATTGCGGCCACAAATCGTCTCCTCGACGATCTGGTGCTGAAGGGACAAATGCGCAGCGATTTTTATTATCGACTATGCTCCGACATCATCACGGTTGCGCCGCTGAGAGATCGAATCAAAGATGATCCCCGTGAACTGGAAGATCTTCTCAATGTCATCGTCAGCAAGATTTTGGGCGTCGAAGCACCTGAGGTTGTCGACCACCTGTCAAGTTTGATTGTCGAGCAAGTAGGGTTGGAATATGATTGGCCGGGCAATGTCAGAGAACTGGCGCAGTGTGTGCGTAGATTGTTGCTGAATCAAAACTATAAGGGATTGCCGGCGGAAGGCAGCGGTCGATCCGCGCGGGTTATTATGGATTTGGATAAGGGCACGATCAATGCCCAGACTCTGGTAAGACGCTATTGCCATTCGCTCTACCGGCGATACGGCACATACGGAGAAGTCGCCCGGCGCACAAAACTAGATCGGCGCACCGTAAAAAAATACATTGTCGAATATAGCCAAAACTCTGACGATAGTGCAGGAGATTGAATCAAAATGGCAAACCAAGAAATATTAGCGGTCACCTACGGATTGGCTTCGGCTTCCTTCTGGGGCACCAGTGATTTTTCAGGCGGTTTCGTCACTAAATCAAGCAGTGTGTTCGGTGTGCTTCTTGTGGCGAATATTACCGGTACGGTTCTTATAACTATCTGTGCGCTGTGGGTCGGAAGTCCGGTACCGGATTTATACTCGTTAATATTCGGCGGATTTGCAGGTATTGCCGGATTGGTTGGTCTGGCCTCATTTTACAAAGGCCTTGCTATTGACCACATGGGCCTGGTGGCGTCGCTGACTGCGGTGGTATCGGCCGCACTGCCGGTTCTTTTTGGTATGCTGATTGAGGGATTGCCTTCAAATCTCCAGGTGCTTGGATTTGCCGCGGCATTTGTTGCAATCTGGCATCTTTCCGTTTCTGAAAAGTCCGCCACTATTCAATGGCGGCAGCTTCGTTTCCCTGCTGCTGCTGGCCTAGGCTTTGGGTTGGCCTTCATTTTTTTTGATCAGGCAGTCAAACACAGTATACTGGGGCCGCTGATCGCCTCAAAAATCGTGGGAATAATTGTGCTGATAACCATCTTAAAAATTTTTCGAATCGGCGCGATGCCCCAAAAGCATAAGTACCCCTTAATATGTTTCACCGGCATTTTTGATGCCGCCGGTACTGCCTTTTACGCTTCAGCCGCCCATGTCGGCCGACTGGATATTTCCGCCGTGCTTTCCTCAATGCACCCTGCGATAACGGCTATTCTGGCATGGGTGATTTTGAAAGAGCGACTGTCGCGGCGGCAATGGGTTGGCGTTGTCGCGGCCTTGATTGCGCTTGCTCTGATTGCCGCCTGAGCAGAGAATGAGACAATTGTACCATAAGGCAATCGAGATAATCAGGTAATTTGAAAACCTTATTTTGACGCATTCGACTATCGCTATCCGACCGCCGTTTCGGCAGTTGCCGTTCAGTCGTCCAACTCTTCAAAGTATTCTTTTTCCGCGCCGCATTCAGGACAACACCAGTCATCGGGCAAGTCTTCAAAGGGCGTGCCCGGGGGGATATTGCGCTCGTAATCGCCGGCCTCGGGGTCGTAGATATATTGTTCACAAGGGCTTTCAAAACGGGATTTTTTGGGGTCGGTCATTGTATGCCTCCGTCATTATCAGTTTTGTAAATTGAGTCGCCTACCGTCCAATCGACAATCAAAATACAGCACGTTCTGACGTTTGTCGATGCCAACGATCCTCTTTTTTAACCGGAATTTTTATCAGCAATCTTCGCTGCGGATATAGTTGCCGGGATAACCCGATTTTAATCGCGGTATTTCTTGACGGCGGCGATGCGGTCGATCCGTTCTTGCGCCATGCGGTCGGCCGCCAGATAAGTCGGAATTTTGTCGCGCTCGGCAACTTCAAACAGCTGCTGCATGGTTTCATAGATCCCGGCCACTTTGCGGCGGCCCCTTTCATGGCTTACAGCACCGGACTCCAGGCGATCCGTGTCATATATCGTGCCGCCGGCATTGGCAATATAATCCGGGGCATAAACCATGCCGCGGTCCTCCAGCAGCTGGCCGTGTTTTTCTTCGGCCAGTTGGTTGTTGGCACAACCGCAGATGATTTTACATTTCAGACGATCCAAGGTATCGCTATTGATCACCTTGCCCAGGGCGCAGGGACAAAAAATATCACAATCGACATCCATGATGTCCTCAGTGGCCACCGGCGTCACTCCGTATTGGGCCGTCAAAGCCTTCACTTTGCCCGGATCGAGGTCGGTGACGGTCATCCGGGCGCCGAGTTCCTGCAACTGACCGACAATGTTGTGGCCGACGGCCCCCAGACCCTGGACCGCCACCCGTTTGCCCGCGAGACTGTCGTCGCCGTATACTTTCTCGCAGCAGGCCTGCATGGCGCGCACAACCCCGAAGGCCGTCATCGGTGCGATGTCGCCGGCGCCCCCCAAATAGGTGGGCAGCGTCACCACATGCTCGGTCTCCATCCGGATATATTCCATATCTTTGAGGGTCGTCCCCACATCTTCACCGGTAATGTAATGGCCGCCCAGTCGATTGATGAATTTACCCAAAACCCGAAACACCGGCTCGCGATCCCGGCGATTCGGATCGCCGATAATAATTGCTTTACCGCCGCCTAAATTAACGCCGGCGGCGGCATATTTGTAAGTCATGCCCCGGGCCAGGCGCAGGGCATCTTCGATGGCATCCATTTCACTGTCATAGCGGTTCCACATACGGCAGCCGCCGGTTGCCGGTCCCAGGGTGGTGTCGTGAATGGCAATGACGGCCTTAAAGTTCAATTCTTTGTCCTGGCAAAAAAACAGGTTCTCGTAATCATATTTTTCCATGTAGCTAAAAATGGCATCCATGATGTCTTTCCCCGTTGGTACTAAACGCTTGGCGACATCATATCGACAATTTATTGTCGATGTTGCCGCGTGCGTTGATAGTTTTTAGGTTTCAGGTGTCAGTGTTCAGGTGTCAGCGGCGCCGCCGGCCTGAGAATCGGCCAGTTTGATCAATATAAGAAACTCTAAAAAAGCCAATATCGAATAATGAATATTCCACCGAAGGCGGACCGAAGTAATGTATTCTGTTTATTTTATAAAAAAATGACTGAGCGAAGCGAAACCATCCTTCGACATTCGTTATTCGATATTCTGCGGTTCGCTTTTAATGTTTGATATACGCGCCGCCGCTGGCCGCCAATCCCGGCGCCTTTGCGTCTTGGCGCAAGGCCCTTACGGTTCCGATTCGTGGGGGTCCTCCTCCGCATACATGCGGCCCACTTCGGCCCGATCGCCGATAATGGCCTTGACAACCAGGTAATTATTCGGGGGGCAGCCTTTGACATGTCTGGCGGTCTGCTTATCCTTCATGCACAATCCCACGGTCACAATATCCTCGCCGGGAACCCCGTCCGGCAGCGGGGCATCCCCGGTCAGCACGGTGACCCCCGGCAGGTACATGAGTTGATCGGCATTGCGCATATCGATCAGGGCGCTCATCACCGTATTGCGGCAGCCCGTGCAGGTCGCTTCACCGTGAATCAGCTTAAAGCCTTCCATTGTTACCGGTTCATCGTCAATTGAACGTAAAAAGCGGCGCCGGACATTTTCAAGCTGCTCTCCAACGATCTCTATCTGTTCGGGATCCATCACCCCCAAGCCGCGCTTGGCGGCATTGACCGTCAGCAGGGTTTCGCGGGGGTGATAGCCGATGAGCCGCGCACTGACAGCGTCCACGGCAACCAGATCTTTGCCCGCCAGGATCAGATTCATTTCCACCGGTTTGCCGAAAATCGGTCCGGCCCCCTCCTGGCAGACGATGGCATCGACGACGGCCAGACTGGGCTTCACCGCAGCCAAAAGATCAATCACGCCTTCAAAAAGCCCCTGGCGGTGCATCGCCTTTTTATTTTTGTCGGTCAACAACCCTTTGAGTTTTTTTATGGAGCAGGTCATTTCCGTCTGATCATGGGTTTTTAATTTCGGAACACTGATGATCACGTCCGCCTGCTGCACAAGATCCCAGGTTTGAATACTTTCAAATACCTTGGCATTTTCGACCGGCAGATCCACCGTCGTTTTGAGTGACTTCAGATCGATGACTTCATAGCCCAGCTCGCGTAATTTTAAATACCCTGATTGCTCGATCACCTTTTCAGAATCGACACCGATAGCTGATGATTCGGCGATTACCGGCCGTGCACCGATAGCCTTGACAATATCCGCCACGGCC
The DNA here is from genome assembly GCA_963710795.1 of uncultured delta proteobacterium. GTDB lineage: Bacteria > Desulfobacterota > Desulfobacteria > Desulfobacterales > JAFDCJ01 > JAFDCJ01. Next base: position 120,366 of record CAVQBT010000017.1, on the reverse strand, counting down.
CGGGTTACTTCGGGAATCGTAATGCAGCCGGCTTCTCTTTCCACCGGTGGCGCAACCCAGCTGGGGTTGATCAAAACCAACTCATTGGGTTTGACGATGTCGCGGATGCCACCAATGAGGTCCAGTGACTGTTGGACGGCCTTTCGGATTTGCGGATATTCCGCTTGCGGCTGAGTTTTAACGATCGAAACCTGCGTGTTTTCCTGGCTAATCGGCATCATAAGCTCTCCTTGTTTCAGAAATTTCAAAATTATATTCCGAAACTCGCTGTTAGAATTTCCAAATCAATTTCATTAACGTTATTATCGATCCGCAATCAGCTGACCGCTTTAAATTTTTCTTTCACTGCGGCACAGACCGGGCAACGGTCCGGGGCTTCATCTTCGGCAATGTAACCGCAAACCTGACAGACATAATACCCGGTCTCGCGTTCGGCGATCATATCGTTGATGGCCTTTTTGTAAAGCTCAGCATGCCGGCTTTCGACATCCCGCGCGTGGGAAAAGGCCTTTAAGGCAGCTTCCTGACCTTCATCAGCCGCCTCTTTGATCAGCTTCGGGTACTCTTCGGCATTGGCTTTGATTTCGTTTTCGAAAGCTGTTGCCAGGTTTTCTTCGGTGGATCCGATTTTGCCACGCATCAGCATCAGGAATTTGCGCGAATGGACCGCCTCCGCGTCCGAGACGGCTCGAAACAGGCGAGCGGCCTGGGTGTAGCCCTCCGCTTCAGCTTTTTTAGCGAAAACGGCGTTGCGAGCAGCAGCCTTTGATTCGGCTCCAAAGGCATAGGCCAGGTTTTTTTCGGTTTTTTCAGACATGGGTTTGGATACCTCCTTTTTTGTATTAGCGGCAATATAGGAAAAATATTTTGCCGGGTCAAGTAAGATGCGAGGTGCGGGGTGCGGGGTGCGATTTGCGAATAACGGGTTTCGTGTTATGCGCCGCGCACTTTTTTTCCCACTCCGCATTCCCACTTCCGGCTTCCTTTATCTGGCATATATTTTGCTGCTTATCTTTGTATATGGTTTGCTGCATTTCTAGACTACCCTAAATCGCGGTTGGATAAAATGATAGAGATAATTTCCATAGCTTTGGTTGCAGGCTGCGGAGCAGCGACTCTGCTGCTTTTTTGGCTGGCCTTAAGGTATACTCCCTAGCTGGATTTCGAGTTCACTCAACCCAAATTAATGTCTAAAAAAGTGAACAGGCTGTATCCTTTTTTTCTAACCTGGAAAACCTGATTCTCCTGGCCCTGGCTCTTTACTCGATTGTTTGCCCTGAATAGTCGCAGCTTGCCTGTAAATTGTTGCTGAGCATAGATAATCGGAGGAAAAAATGTTGGCCATGCCCTGTTATGAATTTTGGTGCTATGATCGGAACGAGTGGAAAGAAATTTCCGAAACAGAGATTATGAATAAATTGTACAAAATTTATAAACGAGTTACCCCAGTTGTTAGGGAAATGATTCATGGTAAAGAAGTGCAAACTCCGGATGGCCTCTATCGGCTCCGGTTCAAAGACGGGGGCTAGACAAAGATGTTTTGAGTCGTACCACAGAAATATGGATCCGGGAGGGAAAATTAAACGTTAACGCCGACTGGAACAAAGATCTAAAAATAAAGTTTATTTAAAAGATGTTGCCGTATATGGGGCTTGAAATTTTTTTGTGTCAGCCCGTCGCGTTATTTTTGTCTGTTATGGGCAAAATGCCCGACAGCATCCAGGCTTTCATAATTAATCGTATACAGGGAATCAATTATTCTGTTCTGAAAAAAGGCGTCGGTCATTGATTCGCCTTCATACAGCAAATCCACCAGGCTGTCGGTCGGAATTTTTTCAAAACAGTCCTGACAGGTAAAGAATCCTTCAAATATGAAAAGCTGTCCCCCGCTCTCGTAAGCCTTCTTGAGTGAACTCCGTGTGGCGGTGTGCGAACAGGTTATCCATGTTTTTGGCGGATTTTCATAATCTTCTTGCTGTTCAAACAATTTGGTAAAGTTGAAGTTGCTGTCAATCAAAGGGCCGATAAAATTCTCCTGAAAAATTTTATCCGTCATGGGCCTGCAAGAGCCAATTAAATCTGATAGATCATAGTTGGATAAAATCCTGTCAAGGCACGCTTCACAGAAGCACTTTCCCAGAATAATGGTGATCAAACCCGAGGCCAGATAGTACCGATAGACAAAATCCGGCTGCGATAAATGGGGACAAACCAGCCACGTATTCTTGTTGGAATTTTTTATTGCAGCATCTAGCGGCGGGGTATATATCAGGCTCTTCGCATAACCGGCTGCTCCGACTGCGATTGCTCCATTTTCCCATTGAGGCTTATCAAAAATAAAAAACGCTTTTTCATTTTTATCTAAATTGGCTCCCATAAAATTTCCCTCCAAAGACATTTCGAAAATAAACCGTGCGGTACCCATATCATAAAGCAAGATCAATACCAACTTTATTAAAATGGTAAATTAGTGATATTTCAGTGGGTTGAACTCAAGGAAGGATGGCTTTTCCGTTAACTTGCGCCAATATTTTGAATGGAGTTGTCAATATAACACAAAGGCCCAACCCGGCCAAGCCGGAATTGAAGATTGAAAATTGAATATTTATGGTCCGCCTTCGGCGGATCTATTATATTTGTCACCCATTGTCACATATCCTGTGCAAACATGATTTGATTTCAATAAATAGACACTAAATTTTTTCCGAGACAACGCTCGGCAAAAAGGGCCCCGCTGGGGCAGCAATGGCGTAGTTTGCAGGATTTAGGTTTCAGGTGTCAGGTGTCAGTGTTCAGCACCTACCCTCCCTGACACCTGAAACCATCAGTTACTGACAACATGTTGTCAGAAAAAAGGCCCTAAGGGCCTAATATGCTTTATTCGCCGCAGGCGGACTAAATGACTACAGTTAAGGTGCTGGCGTGCCGTGCACTCACTATTCCAGTGTTCCAACATTCACAGCATTCCATTTGTGAGCAAAGCGAACACAGGGCCTACCTCTTCAGTCTGGCCGCTGCAGTCAGAAGAAATTTTTTAGGGCTGCTTAAATTTCAATCGACAGGTATCGCATTGCTATTAGGGGTTGCAATTTTTCGCCAAAATGTTTATGGTAATTTCCGTTATATATCTTGCAGGCCACTCCCGCCGCCACGGGATTAGGCACCCGGTGGCGAATTAAACGTATAAGCCCTGACGCATTATTACCTTTTCCCGCTTTTAACCGGAAAATTCAAGCCACCCCGTGCCATACGCTGTATACAGGTAACTTCTTAATAGCAAAGCGCCGAAAGTCGCAACGATTAAGGAGGATTAAAATGTCTGATCGATTCAGGGAAAACACAACGGTGAGGCGGGTCGCAGCGAAAAAAATAGCGGTATTTATCAGCCTCGGACTGATGGCTATTTTATTTTTAGCGTGTGGCGGGAGTGGTGGATGCCGGGGCCGGGGGCGGTTCTGGGACGGCCACTTTTCCGCCGGTTGTATTTATGGCCGATAAAGATACTGACGGAATCATCGAGCTTTATGCCTCGTTTGATGACGGTAACAATATTATCCAACTTTCGGAACCATGGCACCCGGCGGTAATGTGGTGGACTTTAAAGTGTCGCCCAACGGCGTTTGGGTAGCCTATGTCGCCGACCAGGAGACCAATAATATATTTGAACTTTATGTGGTGCCGGTGGATAAAACCGCCGGCGATGATTTGGTGAAGATTTCCGGCGATTCCATGGCAGGAGTTGGGGTCAAGGAAAAAGCTGACGGCCGCTACGCCTTTGAGTGGGCACCTGACAACTCGCGCATAGCTTACCTGGCCGACCAGACCACCCCCGGCGTTATCCAATTATACAGCAACAAGCCGGACGGTACTGACAATCTTCTTGCTATCCGTCCTGCCGGGAACCGATCGTGATGTCGAAGATTTCGCCTGGTCGCCTCTCGCCAATCAACCACTGATTGCCTACCTGGCCGACCAGCAGACCCTTGATGTTATCGAACTGTACACCACATCGCCGGTTGCATCAATCTCCCAAAAAATAAACAACGGATTGGGGCCTGGCCGAAATGTGACGGTTTTCAAATGGTCACCGGACGCTCAGCTGATTGCTTTTATTGCCGATAAAACCGCAGGTATATTTCAATTATACACAACCTTTCCCAACAACTCAAAGGAAGATACCCTCGTCTCAGGCAGCCTGGCGGTCACCAGCGATGTTCTAAATTTTAAATGGTCGCCGGACAGCGCCTTGCTTGCGTACCTGGTCCGGTCCTTCATCCCCGATTATCAACTTTTAACAACGCCAAACGATAGCCTCGCCAGTATATTGATTTCAAGTGATATTGAAAACGGTTTAGAAGGCAATTACGGCTGGTCATGGACAGCTCGTTGATCGCCTTTATCGCCGATGAGAACACCGTTGATGAGTTTGAGCTTTTCACTTCTGATCCATCCGATTTGGCAACCAAGACTAAGGTTTCCGGTAATCTCGTGAGCGGTGGAGATGTGATTGCTTTTAAATAGGCACCCACCGAATTGATGATCGCATATACAGCCGATCAGGATACCAACGGCAGATTTGAACTCTATACGACCAACCCGCCGCCGGGAATCACCGTAACCCCGGTCTCCGGCAACCCATTCGCCGGGGATACCGTTGAAGATGACTTTAAATGGTCGCCCGACAGCTCATTGATCGCCTATCGGGCGGATCAGGATACTCCCAATAAAATTGAACTTTATGCGACTGATCCGGCAGGAACGGAGAATAACAGAGTTTCAGGCACTCTCCCAAGTGGCGGTGATGTTGTCGAATTTAAGTGGAATGGGATGACCCTGGATCTTCAATCGGATATCTGGCAAACCAGATCTCTGTTACGGTTACCGAACTGTTTGCCTCCTTGCCGGATGGCAGCAGAGAATACCAGGCTTTCCAGTGATCTTGTTGATGGAAGCGGTGATCCCGTAGCTGACGGTGATGTCTCTGCCTTTGAATGGGTACCTTAACACCGTAATTGCGCCAGCTTTCCATGGTCCGATTCCAGCTGAAAGTGCCACCTGACTGATGCTTTATATAACCATCTTTCAGTCATTCGGTAGAGTTCCTCCCTGTGAAATCTACAAAAAATATTGGGATAGCGGTTGTCATAAATGATGGTACAATTGAGTGCAGGGTAATCTTATCTGCGCCTGGTTGCAACCAGATCAAACGGAATATATTAATGACAACCGCTATAAATTTTTGCAATTTTTCCCGTTTTCTGTTAAGCTTATTTTCAGGATCGGTAAGAAAATTAGAAGGTTCCCAAGCTAACTAGGAGGAGAGCAAACAATGGTGGACGGAACAGGAACCGTATTATTTGTGGATGACGAGGAGATCGTCGTCGGGGTCGGCAAACAAATGCTGCAAAAGCTGGGATATTCGGTATTAATTGCCAGAAGCGGCCAGGAGGCTGTGGAGATCTACAAAAATAACCCGGATGATGTCGATCTTGTTTTGCTGGACATGATCATGCCCGGTATGGACGCCGGTGATATCTATGATCGGCTTAAATCAATCAATCCGGCGATCAAGGTATTGCTTTCCAGTGGCTACAGCCTCGATCAGAAAGCCGGTGCAATCATTGATCGCGGCTGCAACGGGTTTATTCAAAAACCATTTAATATGCAGATCCTGGAAGACAAAATCGGGGAAATTTTAAAGTAAACAGCCGCCTCATTACCACGGCGTCAGGCCGGGGCCATTGCCGGCAGTTTCCCCCGGTGAAGCATAAAGATCGATGGACATCCTGAAGTCACGCTTCCCGAAGCGTCAATTTGAACTATTGATTCCGAACTCTTTGCGCAGCTCCACCAGCGTTGCGCCCCACCCACCAGCCTCCGGCGGCGCATCACGAAACGATGCCACCATTGGATTTTTTTTTAAAATTCCCTGCACCCGTTTCTTTTGGACGCCTTTGCCTTTGCCATGAATAATCCGGACCGCATAAAACCCGGCTTTGAGGCATTCTGCCAGGTAATCTTCTAACAGATCGGGGATATCCTGCGGCCGAAACGTGTGCAAATCCAGCACATCTTCGATCGGGAGTTTAACCGGTTCCATGAAACGTTGTCTCTCAAATTACTAAGTTATAAAGGGTGTTGGAGTGCCCTTCTTGTGCAAAGAATGCTCAAATAGGTGTTATTGGTTATTTGTTAATCGTTATTTGAAAAGGCTTGGAAATGGCATATTTATGGCTGCCGACGCTGGCTTACCTCCTGGGATCAATACCCTGGGGGGTGGTTCTGACCCGGATTTTCACCTCGGTGGACATCAGACAGCAGGGCAGCGGCAACATCGGCACGACCAATGTCAGCCGGGTCGCAGGGTCGACTTTAGGGCTTTTGACATTTATCGGCGATGTACTCAAAGGCGCCGTGCCCGTCTATCTGGCTTATATTTTGGCCGCGAAAAATCAGGGCAGCGTTGATCTCCTGTTATCGGTTGTGGCGCTGGCGGCATTTTTCGGCCACCTTTATCCGCTGTTTATGAAATTTAAAGGCGGGGGCAAAGGGGTTGCCACCTGCGCCGGCTGCTTCGGTGTTCTAGCCCCCCTGGCCTGCCTCAGTGCCCTGCTGACATTTATCGTCGGGGTGTTTTCGTCGAAACGCGTGTCCGCCGGCTCCCTGGCCGCCGCGGCGGTCTTGCCCTGGGCGGCCTGGTTTTCCACCGACTCTTTTCATATAACCGCCAGTGCCGTCATCATGGCGGTATTCATTTTCGTGCGCCACCGGGATAATATTAAACGGCTTGTATCCGGAACTGAACCGAAGTTCAGAGAGAAGCATAGCGCTACTTTGTCAGATTGTCAGATCAAAATATTTTCTGATAATTTCATACAGTTGTCTGGTTAATTGAGAAAATGATCTAAAATTTAAAATGAGCTAAAATTGTGGTATTCTGTCGATGTTATAAAAAAGAAAGAGCGAAGCGTCTCCTTAATTTTAGGCATTTTAGGCATTTTAGTTCATTTTAGTCATTCGTTTATTACACTATATCAGATTGTTGCGATAAAGGGCTGAAGAAAAAATTTTTATGACAAAGTAGAGTTATGGACTGTTTAGTTTACCAGGGCCCACAGAAACGCAATGGCGCCGGCCATCAGAAAATTCGTCTCGACCAGCAGCTCGAGCTTGACACTGGGCAGCAGGATCCCTTGCTCATAAGCAGACAACAAAAGCAAAAGCAAAATCGGAGAGCTGATCAGAAAAAAACCGAGATAGGAGATGAGATGGAGGGCGCTCAAAACGAACAGGGCCGCCATCAAAAGCATCAGGATGATTTTTAGAAGGCGCAGCGAGCGTTTTTCTCCCAGCAGGATGGCGATCGTTTCCTTACCGACGATGCGGTCTCCCTGCATGTCGAGAATATCAAAAAAGACTGATCGTGCAAAGACGAGACCGGCGGCCCACAGGAAAATCAAGCCGGTGATCCAATGCGGGGTTGCGGCCAATGAAAGCGGGGCCAGCAGCGCGGTCACGATTCCCCAGGCCATGGCGATCAAAATAGTTTTGGATCCGGGTATATCGCGGATTCTTCGGTATCTGACAGCGGCAAATCGTTTGGGAATCAGGATTTGATTGTATGATAACCCCAGCAAACTCATGACCAGCAGCATCAAAAATGGAAACAGGCCCAGGGTGAACGCGATGACCAGGCCGGCACCGCCGGCGGCCAGAGCCAGGGCGGTCAGCAGTTTTTTGTACTTGTCATAAAAGCTGGCTCTTTCGGGATCATTGAATTGATCGGCCTTATTGCCGGTCAAATGGGCCAGAATGTGCATGGATTGAACGTAGAGTATCGCTATGAGCACGTAGGGAAAAGATTGGCTGAACCCCTGCAGCTTCGAACAGGCATAGCTCAGACATCCGGCTCCCAGGGAAACATAGATGTTTGTCAGCAACAGCCCCCGCTGCAGCCCGAACAATATTCGGCGCCAGTTATTTTTGCCTTTGACCTGCAAGGATTCCAGGGCCCGGTACACCTTTTTTATAATCCAATTGGGCGTCGAGGCACCGGCCGTGATGCCGATATGCCGTGCCGATAACAGGACATCCGAATCGATGGCCGTGAGATCCGTTTCCGATTCGATGTGAAAGGCCGGTTTGCCGGTTTCACGCGCTATTTCTGCCAGACGCCGGGTATTGCCGCTATTGCGGCCGCCCACGACAATCACGGCATCAACCGTCTCCGCCAGTCGTTTGACTTCCGCCTGCCGTCTTTCCGTGGAATCGCAAATTGTATTAAAAATTTTGTAATGCGGGTGGTTAGCGGCAGTCCAGCTTTTGACAGCGTCGAAAAGCTCGGTGTTCTGGGTTGTCTGGGCAACGATGATCGCATTGTCAAAGGACGGCAAAGCCTCCAACTCCTGCATGCTGCCGATCACATAGCCATTTTGCCGGGCATATCCGAGCAGGCCGATGACTTCAGGGTGATCTTTGTCGCCGATGATAATCGAGGCATAATTTTTTTTGGCGTGCTTGCGAATGATGGTCTGGACTTTAATCACCCGCGGGCAGGTTGCGTCAATAACGTTAAAGTTTGCTTCCTTGAGCCCCTGCTTGGCGGTCGGTGGCACTCCGTGGGCTCTGATCAGCACCGTACCGGATCCCTGGTCGGGAATCTGCTCCAATATATTGATATCTTTCGATTGTAATAGGTTAAGCACCTGAGGGTTGTGAATCAGCGGCCCATAGGTGAAAATCGGGTTGTCATGCTGGTCGGGCGCGTCCAAAACCATTTCAACGGCCCGGCGCACGCCCATGCAAAACCCGGATGTTTTGGCGATGAATATTTTCATTACTGCAATGCTTTTAAAAACACTTTATTGTCCACCAGAGACAGCGAGAAAATTTGGGCTTTTAAAAACTTCTGTTCGCCAAAAATATTAATCAACCGAACGCCGTCTTCGTGGGGTTCGACCGTATCGACAGCCTCCATGATCAATTTATGGTCATCACCTTCTATCAAAAATGCACTGGCCTCACACATAATTAATTCCTTGTTAAAAGCGTTCAGAGGTTCAAAGTTCACCGTTCAGGGTTAACTATTTAGGTCAACCACCGGTTCTATGGCCATCCCTTATTTTTTTGTTTTTTATGATGATACCCAAATGAGCCCGGGTTACACAGATTTTTATAATTCGATAGCCAATATGCTAAAGAGTATTTTGGGTTCTCAGAATCTGTGAAAATCCGTGTCCTGCATTTCACAATTTCCGAATTTTAGCCCTGATTTTGCGCTGTTTTTTGGACAGTCGTCGGCTGGGGCCTTTTTTTTGGGTTGTCGGTGTCCAGCCGGTATAGGCATCCCGGTCGATTTCCATGCCCCCCGTGTAATAGGATAAGGTTAGCTTATTTTCAAAATCCGCCGCGCTGATGGTCGCGGCACCCTGGGCGTCCACCGAGCGCACAATGTCCAAATCAGAACTCACCACCAGGGCCTTGGCGCCTTCCCGGCGAGCCATCCGCTTGATTACGGCATCTGCCGACTCTCCGGCATGGGAGAACACAATCGTGATGCCCTTTTGACGGTCCCGCTGGAGAGAGAGCAAAGGGGATCTGGTTCCGTCAAATACAACCGTGATGCGATGCGCTTTTATCTTTTTGTAGGCGGCCAGCATATCAACCAGGGCTTCGCGGCCCAGTTGAATATCCTGCAGATCAAGGGTGCTGAGCCGGTTTGACTGGCGGATCAGATTATAGCCGTCTATGATTATATGAATGGACATTGGGGGCGTCAATAACCGGTGATTAATTCCTGCCTGATGAGCCTTCAAATTCGGCGCAGACCGGGAGATGGTAAAATTGAATAATGAATGAATGACTAATGAATAATGGAGGAATTCTATCGTTTTTATTTTAGCTTTTTCGTGAGAGCATTCTAAATAAACTAATTACGTTTCCTAGAGTCATTAAAATAACTGATTATTTTTCATGCCATTACTAAGATTGGTAGCAATCCTTCATTTGTCATTATTCATTATTCATTTGTCATCTCTTTGTCTGTTTCAGGCGATCTATCAAGCGCTCAAGATCGTCATTGCTGTAAAACTCAATTTCAACTTTTCCTTTTTGCCCATCCTTTTTGATCAGAGTTTTGGTGCCGAGGTGGCGGGATAAATCCTCGGCAAGGCCGGTAAGATAGATTTGCTCGGAACGATTCTGGGAAACTTTCGGCGCCTTTTTCTGAGACTTCAGGCGCCGCACCAGATTTTCGGTTTCACGAACTGATAACTTTTTGGCAATAACCGCGCGCCAGGCAGCCAGCTGCTGGGCCGCGGCCTCGGCGCCCAGCAAGGCCCGGGCATGTCCCATGCTCAGCGTGCCGTCGGTAATGCTGGCTTTGATTTGATCCGGTAACTGGCGCAGCCGCAAAAAGTTGGCAACTGCCGATCTGCTTTTGCCCACCCGGGCCGATGCCTGATCCTGGGTCAGATTGAGCTGCGAAATCAGGCGGTGATAGGCCTCGGCCTCCTCAATGGGATTTAAATTTTCACGCTGGATGTTTTCGACCAGAGACATTTCCAGCAGTTTGTCATCGGTTACCCGTTTAATCACCACCGGAACCTGCGTTAAACCGGCCCGTTTAGAGGCTCTTAATCGTCTTTCGCCGGCAATCAGCTCATAACCGGCATCATCCAGGCGCACCAACAGGGGCTGCAGAACACCCTGGGTTTTGATGGAGTCGGCCAGCTCCTGAAGATCTTCTTCGGAAAAAGTTGCCCGGGGCTGAAACCGGTTGGGGCGAATCAGATCGATATCACAATAAAAAAAGTCCTGCTTGGCTTCGTCCTCTTTCTCGATGCCGGGAATCAGGGCTCCCAGACCTTTGCCCAGGGCCATCTTTTTGCGCTTGACGTTATCGGAAGCGCTTTTTTTCTTCAGGCTGTTTTTTTGCATTGTGATCCTCGTCCGGGTGAACCGGAATTGATTATTGAATATTGAAAATATTCAATCTCTGAGCCTGCCGGAATCGCCATTAGCCATAATTTCTTTGGCCAGCTCGAGATAGCTGCGGGCACCGGTCGATGTCGCATCATACAGCAGGATGGGTTTGCCGAAACTCGGCGCTTCACCCAGCCGGATGTTTCTGGGAATCATGGTTTTGAATACCAGATTATCAAAATATTTTTCGGCTTCCTCGGCCACCTGGTATGACAAATTGGTTCGTTTGTCGAACATGGTCAGCAGAATCCCGGCTATTTTAAGATCCGGATTCAGGGCCTGTCTGATGCGTTTTACGGTTTGCAACAGTTGGCCTAAACCTTCAAGGGCATAAAATTCGCATTGCAATGGAATCAAGACTGAATCGGCGGCCGTCAGCGCATTAACGGTTAAGAGACTCAGCGAGGGCGGACAATCCAGGATAATGTATTCAAATGAGCTGTCAAGATCAGCAAGCAGATTCTTTAAGGCCTTGTCACGATTGGGGCTTGACATCATCTCGACCTCAAATCCGATTAATTCAACGTTGGCCGGGATCACTTTTAACGTGGCAATGGCGCTGTCCTTGATCAGGCTTTGAGGTCCCGCCTGGCCCAGCATCCCGTGGTACAGGGTTTTGTCGGTGTTGGACCGATCGATGCCGACTCCCGAGGTTGCATTGGCCTGGGGGTCGCAATCCACCAGCAGGGTGCGTTTTTCCGACACCGCCAGGGATGCCGACAGATTGACGGCGGTGGTGGTTTTGCCCACGCCGCCCTTTTGATTTGCAATGCAGATTACTTTTGCCATGGGTTGATGATCTAACACAAAATTTGATGTTTGAAAAGAGGATAAAAATGTGGCAATATGAAGCCGTCGGGATATAGCGATTTCATATGAACGCTGGTTGTAATGCCGGTATTCTGTCATATTATAAAAACAGCTAGGCCGCTTGCGAGACCGAAGTGGCTCGGGAGGCTTGGAGCGACCCCATGAAAAAAATGATATCATCTCAAAAAGCCATTGCGAGCGTGATTATCGCCGTGATTGCCATCGTCAGCCTTGTTCCAGCGGTGGTTCGCGGTATCACGATTAAAGAGGAAGAAGATCTGTCACGCCAGATGATGGAAGGCGATTTACAAGTCCTACGATGTCATTGACGACCCGATGGTCGTCAATTACGTCAATGAAATCGGCAATCGGATTCTGGCGACCGTGCCGCCGCAGCCGTTTAAATACCATTTTCATGTGATCAAAGATGATGTCTACAATGCATTTGCGACCCCGGCCGGCCATATTTTTGTTTACACCGGATTGATAAACGCCATGGATGAGGAAGAAGAGCTGGCCGGTATCCTGGGGCATGAAATCTCCCACGTATACTGCCGGCATATCTCGCAACAGATCGAGCGCCAGAAAAAAATGGGCTGGGCTTCGATAGCCGGGCTTGCGGCCGGTGTTTTGCTGGGAGTCGGCGGAGCCGGCGAAGCAGCCCAGGCGGTTACGATGGGATCTCAGGCGGCCACCCAATCCATCGCCCTGGCTTACGGACGTGAAGATGAAATGCAGGCCGATCTGCTGGGCATCAAATTTATTACCGAAGCCGGCTACAACCCTGAAGGATTGCTGAAGATTTTAAAAAAGATTCGGAGCAAAACCTGGTTCGGGTCAGACCAGATTCCCGCCTACCTTAAAACCCACCCGGCGGTGGAAGATCGTATTTCATTCCTCGCATCCTGGATTGAATCGAACGACGCCAATGGCAAGCCAATTCCTCTGGTCAACGAGGATCATTTCAAGCGCGTGCACACCCGGGTCGAAACCCGCTATGGCAATGAGGAAACCATAATGAGCCGTCTGCGGGACGACGTCGCCCGAAACCCCGGTGATTCGCTGGCTCACTACCGCTACGGCTTGATATTGGCCCGGGCCGGAAATCGATCCGAAGCCATTAAGCAGATGCGAATCGCACTCACTAAAAGGGCATTTGATCCATACATATTAAAAGATCTTGGCTGGATATATTTTCTTGACGGCCAGTTTCCCCAGGCGCTTAAAACAGTGAAAAGTGCCAGCAGCATGATCCCGCAAGATCCCGAATGCACATTTTATCTGGGGCGCATCCAGATGGAGATGGGAAAACTGCCGGAGGCCATCGATAATTTTCGCAATCTAACCGTACAATATTCGGAGTATACCCCGGCTTATTATTATCTGGGGCAGAGCCTGGGACAGCAGCAGGAGTTAGGCGAGGCCCACTATTATCTCGGCGTTTACTATATCAGAATAAGAGATTACAAAAATGCAATGGTGCAGTTGAAGCAGGCCTTAAAGCATAATCAAGATGCTGATAAAAAAAAGCAAATTGAAGACTGGCTGGCGAAAATGGAGGGGCCGAAGAAGAAAAAGTAATCAGTTGCGATCAAAATGGGAAAACTGCATGGTAAAGGTGCCCCGGCCCTGGGTGGCCGATCGCAAGGAGGTCGAGTAGCCGAACATGTGGGACAATGGCACGGTGGTGTTGATGATCTGGGATCCCATTTTATGATCAATCGACCCAATTTTACCGCCGCGGGCGTTTAGGTCACCGATTACCTCACCCGTAAACGCCTCGGGGACAAAAACTTCCACATCCATGATCGGTTCCAGTAAAAAAGGTCCGGCCTTGGACAGGGCCTCGCGGCTGGCCATGGATGCACTCACGGTGTATGCCAGTTCGGTGCTCAGAGAGTCTTTGTGCTGAACCCTCAGCAAGGTGACTGCGACATCAACCACCGGATAACCCATCAATGAACCGCTTTCCAGTGACTCCTGGGCCCCTTTGCGGGCGGCATCGATGAAAACCGGGGACAGTTCATCTTCGGAAATTTTTGATAGCAGTTGATTGCCGGTACCTCTGGGCAGCGGGGCGACGGTCAGGGTTACTTCACCATACAGACGCTGTCCGGCAATTTCCTTGTCAAAAACGGCAGTGGCCTGGGCCTTATTGGCGATGGTTTCCCGATAAACCACCTGGGGTTTGCCGACGTTGACATTGGTGTTAAATTCCCGCTGCATGCGGCTGGTGATTATTTCCAGGTGCAACTCACCCATACCCGATAGGATGATCTGGCCGGTATCTTCGTCTTGGCGGACGGTGAGGGTTGGATCCTCAGCCATAAACTTTTGCAGCACCTGGTCCATTTTTTCCTGATCGGCATGGGATTTGGGTTCCACCGCCACCGAAATTACCGGTTCGTAAATCTCGATATTTTCGAGCAAAACCGGATGATCGGCCTGACACAATGTCTCACCGGTGGATGAATCCTTTAAGCCTACAACCCCCACGATATTGCCGGCACCGATCGTATCGATGCGTTCCCGTTTGTTGGCATGCATGAGCAGGATGCGAGCCAATTTCTCTTTTTTCTTCAGCGTTGGATTGTAGACCTCGCTGCCGGCTGTCATTTTGCCGCTGTAGACTCTGACAAACGACAGCTTGCGACCTTCGATCATGGACACCTTGAATATCAGGGCCGCCAGCGGTTCGGAATCTTTGGCCAAACACTCGATAATCTGGCCGGTTTCAGGGTGTGATCCCTTTATCGGGGGTATATCGACGGGGCTTGGCAGGAATTTGACAATAGCATCCATCAGGGGTTGGATGCCTTTGTTTCTCAACGCGGATCCGCACATTACCGGGACCAAATCCAGGTTGATGGTGGCCCGGCGAATGGCGTCCAGCAGTTTTGACGAGTCAATCGGCAGCTCCGATAAATAGGCTTCCATTAGGTCGTCATCGTATTCGGCGACAGCCTCGATCATCTTTTCCCGATATTCTTCTGCCTGTTGCCGGCTATCATCCTGGATCGGGATCAGGTCATAGGTGGTCCCCAGGGTTTGTTCATCCCAGCGGAGTTGCTTCATTTCAATCAGGTCGATGACATCGGTAAAGTCGTCACCCTCGCCGACCGGCAATTGCAGAATCAATGGATTGGCTTTGAGACGCGCTTTCATCATTTTGACGGTGCCCAGAAAATCAGCGCCGACCCGGTCCATCTTGTTGATGAAGGCCATTTTGGGGACACCGTATTTGTCGGCTTGACGCCAGACCGTTTCGGATTGAGGCTCCACGCCGTCCACGGCACTGAAAACCCCGACTGACCCGTCCAGCACTCGCAGGGAGCGTTCGACTTCGATGGTAAAATCCACATGCCCCGGGGTGTCAATTACGTGAATTTCATGGCCTTTCCATTGACAGGTGGTGACAGCGGAGGTAATCGTGATTCCCCGTTCCTGCTCATCCGTCATCCAGTCCATCACGGCTTCACCGTCATGAACTTCACCTATTTTATGGGATCGGCCGGTATAAAATAAAATCCGCTCGGTGACCGTCGTCTTGCCCGCATCGATGTGAGCGATGATGCCGATGTTGCGGATATTGTTTATTTTCGATTTGTTCTTCATCGTATTAGCAGCATATACGCCTTGAAGGGAAACTGCAGGTCAATATGTCCGGCCAGGGTCGGCGCTTCATTTCCGTCAATCAGTATTTTAACCCGCTTTATTTCGGAAACATTTAGTATGAGTGAATTGACCACCGAGTAAATGGTCAGCAACTCTGAATTGATTCCGCCGGGGTGCTTTTTTTTAACGGCTTCCGATAGATCGATGTAAGCCACTTTGTTCGAGTCGATATAGATCGCGCGGAGTTCCGTACCGACGGGAATTGTGCGTATAAGTCCTTTTTGCGGGCCATTAATCAAGGCCTCAACGATGGCTCGCCCGAACTCGACCGGATTATCCGGTTGATGCATGACCCTGAGCTCAGATGTTAAAAAAGAACTATACCGGTCAGCAAAATATAGATGGGCCGCAATTTTATTGGTTTGCTGCGGCAAATCCGAATTCAATTGACCATCAACGCGGCTGTCGGATTCCGTTTCAGCGTCTGCGTTCTGAAAACAGATAATAACGGCGCATTCGATTAGAAGTGCTCCCAGGAGCCATAAAAATAATCGCTTGCGCGCGGATGGTGCCGGATCGAGCATCGGATCACGCCTTTTTACTCTACTGCACTCGCGGGGTATTTCCAATAAAAAAAGGTTAGCCGGACAAGGTTACTCCAATAAATCCATTGGTGTTCAATCGTCACAGCGGGAGCTGCCGCCTGGGGCGGAACCCCCGGCATTAAACTGAACAATATTGAATGTCTTGAAGTTACCTCTTGATACTAACCTTTTGATTTGGTGGTGGAGCTGAGGGGGCTCGAACCCCTGACCTCATGACTGCCAGTCATGCGCTCTCCCAGCTGAGCTACAGCCCCAATCGCAAAAACGTATCTCTACCAAATACCAATAAAGGTGTCAATAAATATTTCGTTATGAAAATCCGGGTTGCTTTAAATTTAGACTGATCATTTGTTTGGAATTTTGAATTTGGGTCATTGGGATTTATTTGAGATTTGATATTTGGTGCTTGGAATTTACATGGTTTCTATTTAGCAGGTAATTTTCGTAATATCAGTAAATTACTCGTTTTGATGATGGCGATCTGTCTTTCCCCATATATAGTTGACAAACGTCGGATAAAAAAATATTATCGGGCTTCTGAATTAAGGATACTATTTCGATTATTCAACCAACCTGTGATTTGGAATAGAAATGGTTCCGAATTGCGCCCGGCAACCTGGTTGCCGGGCTGTTTCCAGTTGTGGATATCGAAATAAAGTTGTAATATAGAATAGTTGTAACATAGAAAGGAATCACATGCTCAGTTTAATGCGTAAACATGCCGGGTCCTGGTTGATCAAAGTAATTTTAGGCGCTGTTGTTGTGGTATTTGTACTCTGGGGGGTCGGCAGCTGGACTTCCCAGCGCTCGGGCCGGGTGGCCTCTGTCAACGGAGAGACCATTACCAGCGATGAATATCGGATAACCTACAAACGGCTGATTGATCAAGTGCGGCAGAGTTTCGGAAACAACGTCAATGAAGAGTTGATCAAAAGCCTGCAACTGGAGCAAAAGGCCCTGGATCAGCTTATTGATAATATTCTCATGCGCCAAGAGGCGTCTGAACTGGATATCCAGGTTTCGGACGAAGACCTGTCCCGCGCCATTAGAAGCATCAGCGCTTTTCAGGTGGCCGGTGTCTTTGATCCCCGGCGCTACCAGGTTATTCTGAATAATAACAATCTGACCCCCGAGTCATTTGAAACCAGCCAGCGCGATGCCCTGTTGAATCAAAAATTAAATAATTTTATAACCTCCAGTGTCAAAGTGTCGGATCAGGAGGCCGCCGAATATTTTAAATGGAATAACGCCTCGGTCAATTTAGATTTTTTTCTACTGGAACCCGATCATTATAAAGACATTGCCGTGACGGATGAAGAAATTGAACAATATTTTGAAACCCACAAGGATAGCTATAAAACGGATCCGGCCCTGAAGGTGCGCTATTTAAAGTTTGACCCGAAATCATACGCTGCGCAGGTTGAAATCAGCGATGATGAGATCGCTGAATACTATGCTGAAAATCCAGCCGAGTTTCAAAATCCGAAGACGGTTGAAGCCCGGCATATTCTGATAAAAGTTGACCCGCAAGCCAGCCCGGAAGATGTCGCCAAGGCCAAAGAGCGCATCGAAAGCGTTCTGCAAAAGGCCAGAGCCGGACAGGATTTTGCAGAATTGGCCAAACAATATTCAGAAGGCCCCAGCAAAGACAAAGGCGGTTACCTGGGCTCTTTCAGGCGAGAGGCGATGGTCAAGCCATTTTCCGACAAGGCCTTTGCCATGAAAGCCGGTGAAATCAGCGATCCGGTGAAAACTCAATTCGGCTGGCATATCATCAAAGTCGAAAAGGTAAATGATGCATCCACCACATCATTGGCCGATGCCACGGACAAGATTCGCCAAAAACTGGCAGCTGAATATTCCAAAATTCTTGCCTACGATGCGGCCGAATCGGTCTTTGATGCCACGTTTGAAGGCGACTCACTGGAGTCAACCGCCGCTGGGCAAAACCTCAAGCTGATCACGACTGACTTTTTTACCCGTCAGAATCCGCCCCAGGACGTGCAAAAAAAAGCGGAGTTCGCCGAGGCGGCATTTAATCTGACCGAGGGCGAGGTCAGTGATATTCAAGATTTTGGTGACGGATATTATATTATGGAGATAGTCGCAAAACGACCCTCCCAAATACCCGCGTTTAGTGCGGTGCAGCAAAAAGTCAAAGCCGATCTGATACGCGATAAAAAGGATGAAAAAGCAATAGCGGATGCCGAAGCCGTGCTGGCTGCTTTAAAAGACGGTGTCCCCCTGCCGGAGGTCGGCCAAAAGTTCGATCTTAAGCCCGCAGTTACCGGCTTTTTTAAACGCACCGACGCCATACCGAATATCGGCTATGAGCGAGATCTGGCCGCAATAGCCTTCGAGCTTTCGGATCAGAATAAACTGCCCCAGGACGTAATCAAAGGCCGCAAGGGATATTATGTGATCCAATTCAAACAGAGAAAAGCCCCTGCAATGGATGAATTTGACAAAGAAAAAGCCGGCATTAAAGAACAATTGTTGCAGCAAAAAAGATTTAAAACATTCGAGGCCTGGCTTGAGCAAATAAAAAATCGCAGCGAGATTGTCGTTGAGAGTGACTTTTTAAAGAGCTGACGTGTTCTCGGCGCCACCTGTTTGATATCTTCAATTTATTGCATAATTTCGGCCAAAAAAATCTCACGGCGGATTGTAAGTTCTACTTACAAAAGCGCTGCGATGTGCATGCCTTTTCGACGTATGGCCGAAAATACAAACCGCCCGCCAGGCGGGTGGTAGTTCACTCAGGAGGACCCCATGGCGGACCCTGATGATCAAAGCTACAGCAAGAAAGATAGCCGCAGATATCTAACCAAAAAATGTCCGCACTGCTATGAATACCTGGCGCTGCGTGCCAAGGTGTGCACCGCCTGTCGGAAGAAAGTCGGTGAAGTGGATAAGCTGGGATTCGCAGAAAAACCGGTCGACTGGTTGGGCTATTTGATCGCGCTGATACTGATTATCGGGTTCAGTATTTTTATGTGGTGGGGGTTTTTTCGCGAATAGCAGGGGGGCAGGATTGAATATTGAAGATTCAATTTTCAATATTCAATTCTAAGCGCTACTTCGCCAACATGGCGCGCATCATATCACCGGCATTTTCGGCATGATCAGCAATGGAGCCGATGGTTTCCGCCAGCCTGATCATGTGAAATATGATGACCGCCTCCATAGTCATGTTGAGCACCTTCTGCTTAATGGCATCCTCCACCTTGTCGGCCTCATGTTCCTGCTGGCGCAATGTATGGATAATGTCTTTGACCAGCCGGCGTTGCTTTCCTGAGAAGTTTATAAAATATTTTCGGGCCTCGGACACCATCCGACACATTTCTTCCACCGGATCCAGGACTGCATCCACCAGCATATAAATATCCTTTTCAAGCACTTTGGGAATTCCGGGTTCAGGTCTAAATGAAAGCCAATCCAGCGCGTCTTCCACTGCATCGAGTACTTTGTCCTGCTCATGGAGATAGCGAAACAGCTCAAATTTGTCGATCGGCATCAGGGTTCCCTTGGGCAGATGGCCGCGGATGCGTCTTTTAACGGCGTCAGCCTCACTTTCCAGCCGGTCGACCTCCAGTCTGAATTCCTCAAAGGACTCACACTGATCATTTATATGACATTCGATGGCCTGCTGAAAAGCCCAGGTGCACTCTTTTATTTTTTCGGCATGCTCCAGCAGCCCGTCAAAGGGTGATGACAAAAATAGTGAAAGAAATGGTATGCGCATAGCCCCCCCCTATAAATGAATATTGTCGATTGAAGATTGAATATTTAAGGGATACCTGTCAATTGGAAACTGAAAATACATGGGATTCAACCTATTTTTATACCGAATTGCTGAATTTACATACAATACCATGATGGTGTTCAATGGTTCCATCCTTCCTGCTGTGTTTGCAATAAATAAGGACTGATCACCGATTTGAAGATTAAATAATAGAATACCTCAAATCTTCAATCTTCAATCTTCAATATTTTCTGCTCCCCGGCCTAGATGATCAGTTGTAGTATCTTGAAAATGACCATGCTGGTGACGGCCGCCGCGGGGACCGTGAGAACCCAGTAAAGCATTATCTGAAATACGATACCGAAATTGACGGCTTCGATACCGCCGGCCAGACCAACCCCCAAGACACCGCCCACGGCTGCATGGGTTGTGGAAACCGGCAGTCCTAATTTTGAGGCCAACAATACCGTGGAGGCCGCCGCAAAATCAACCGAAAACCCCCGGGTGTTGGTCAGGGTGGTAATCTTGGTGCCGATGGTGTCCATGACCCGATGGCCGGCCATGCCGATGCCGGCTGCAATGCCGACGCCCCCGAACAAAAGCAGAAATACCGGCACCGGTACTTTGGCTCCGACATTGCCGGTTTTGACTAAAAAATAAATCACGGCCAGCGGCCCGATGGCATTGGCGACATCATTGGCGCCCTGGGCCAGGGCCACATAGCAGGAGGTTCCGATCTGGATTTTGCGGAAAACCCCTTCCGTACCATTGCCGTTATCACTGCCGACAAAGCGTCGAATTAACAACCGGCCCGCATAGCCAATCAAAATTGCAATAATGAGTGCAACCAGCAGCGCCATTCCGGTATCAATGGACAGCTTCTTGCCCAGCGGCGTTTTGAACAAAAAAGATAAAACCACTACAAACGCAGCCATTCCGATAAAAACCGGCGACATTTTCAGGGCCCTGACAAATGAATCGTCTTTTTCCAATATTATTTTTACAATGACTTTAAACATGGCAAAAGCGATGGCCAGACTAAATACAGGCGAAATCACCCAGCTGGCCACCACGGCCGCCAGCTTGCCCCAGTTGATGACGCTAAAACCGCCGGCCATAACTCCAAATCCGATCATCGCCCCCACAATCGAATGCGTCGTTGAAACCGGCAATGACTTCCAGGTCGCGAAGCTGACCCACAAGGCCGCCGCCAGCAGCGCGGAAAGCGCACCAATCAGGGCCACCTGCGGGTCACTCATAATTTCCGTCGACACGATTCCTTTGCGGATGGTATCGGTGACATGCGAGCCAATGAAAACCGCGCCGGCGATATTCAATATTCCGGCGATGAAAACGGCCTGGCGAATGGTGATTGCTTTAGCACCCACCGCGGAGGCCATGGAATTGGCAACATCGTTGGCGCCGATGTTCCAGGCCATGTAAAAGCCGAAAATGTAGCCGATGATCAGGATATAATATTCAGAAGCCATTAGCTCTATGCAGATACGAATTTATTTCAGTCGAACCGAGCCGGCATCGATAGAAGCTTTAATGCTAGAGGATTTTTAGGGATAATAAAGCGGGGACATATCATGAGGACGGCATGAAGGCAATGTCTAATTTGAACAGCGAACCGCAGAATATCGAATATCGAACCGCAGAATGTCGCAGGGTGGAATCGCTAATCAGTACCCGTAACGGTATCCCGCCGACTGTTTTTCGAGGATGCTATCCGACATCATATCGATGAATCTGGACGGGCTGTTTAAGACGATGCCCAGGCTGCGATCATAGACCTGGTTCGGATATGTGAAATACAAATTTTCCCGGGCCCGGGTTGCCGCCACATACATTAAGCGCAGTTCCTCTTCCAGATCCTCATCCTTGTGCAGGGCATGGGCTGAGGGGAAGCGTCCATCCAGGGCCCAGATGATAAAAACCGTATGCCATTCAAGCCCCTTGGCCGAATGGATGGTGGACAGAACCAGACGATCCGCGGCCGGTGTCTCAGTCGTAAACGTGTCACCCATGGCGGTATTTGGCGGCTCGAGGGCCATATCGGTTAAAAACTGCTCCAGACTGCGATAGCGCTCCATAATGGCGAGCAGTTGCTCGAGGTCCTTGGCCCGCTTGGGATGATCGTCATAGCGTTCTTTTAAAATGGGCAAATAATACTTGATTATGGCTTCTCCAATTTTATCAAGCGGCATCGAAACGGAGTCGATTGTGGCGAAAAGATCTTTTAAGCGTTTGAGGCCTGCACCGGAAACTGTTTTGGCCTTGCTGGTCAGCAGACCGGTATAACCCGCGGCTTCGCCTGTAATGGCATCATAGATTTTTTGAGCGGTTGCCGGGCCGATTTTTTCGATGAGCAGCAAAATTCGATACCAGCTTATGCGGTCATGGGGGGTGGCGATTACCCGCAGGTGGGCCAGGACATCTTTGATATGGGCGGATTCGACAAATTTGAACCCCCCCACTTTAATGAAAGGCAGCTGGGACCGGCTCAACTCAATCTCTAGATCAAATGAATGGTAACCGGCGCGAAACAACACCGCGATTTGATTCAGCGCAACTCCCTGCCGGCCGAGCTGCTGAATTTTATCCACGATAAACCGGGACTGGTCATTTTCATCCTGCGCCTCAACCAGAACGGGCACCGATCCGCCGGATTTTCGGGTGAAAAGATTTTTGGAGTATTTTTCTTTGGCCTGTTCAATGATGATATTCGTCAAGTTCAAGATGGGTTGAACACTGCGGTAGTTTTCTTCAAGGGCGATGATGCGGGTACCGGGAAACATTTCGGGAAACTTCATGATGTTTCTGAAATTGGCCCCTCTGAAAGCATAGATGCTCTGGGAGTCATCTCCGACCACCATAATGTTATTGTTGTCTCCAGTTAAAAGATACAGGATTTCAGCTTGAATTTTATTCGTGTCCTGATATTCATCAACCATTACATAACGATAAGATGAAGCAATGCGATGGCGGATATCCGGATGATCTTTCAAAAGCTGCCGCAGATATATCAGCAGATCATCAAAATCGAAAAAATTATTTTCGCTTTTGTATCGTTTATAGGAGTGGAATATGTTGTTTATTGCTTCCAATTCATCCGCCAGGTGGGGATAATCATCATAAACCACCTCATCGATCGGTATCATCTTATTGACGGCCCGGCTATAAATATTGGCCAACGTGTGCTTGCGGGGTAGTGAACGACTTTTCGTTGCCGCAGTTATTTCCTTGCGCAACAGGCCAATCAGAGCCTCGGCATCGACCCGGTCAAAAATGGCGAAATTTGAAGATATTCCCAGCGCAGCAGCATATTTTCGCAAAATTAGATTGCCGAAGGAGTGAAAGGTACCTCCGGCAACATTTTCACAACGGCGATCCAGCAATCGGGTGGCCCGCTGCAGCATTTGCTGGGCGGCTTTGCGGGTGAAGGTTAATAAAAGAATAGAAGACGGGGCGACACCGCCTTCCACCAGGCGGGCAACCCGGTAGGTCAAGGTGCGGGTTTTTCCGCTGCCGGCTCCGGCAATCACAAGCATTGGCCCTTCGGTGGCCATGACCGCTTCAAGCTGGGAGGCATTCAGCTGGGCTTCATATGGTATTTGAAAATTACGGTTAGTTGAATTAGAAGAATTTTTCAGCATTGCTACACCCCATAATTACTCCACATAATAATTCCGCTCTGGAAATTAGTAAATTCAAAGTTGTAAGTTATTCTTAGATAACTGAAGGTCTTTTTTGATCGAAGGAAAGGCGGATTAATTATTTTTTTGCTGCGCGTAGCTTTTGTTTTTTTTAATTTATTTCAGCGCCTTATGAGAATTACATTAGAAATTAGGCAATTGCAATCACGCGCATTTCTTTTATTCGTTGTAGAACGATCGAGTAGTTAGTGATTGGTCTATCTTTCATATTGCCTGCCCTTTGTCAACTGTCGTTTTATATGCAGTCGCACAATCCATTGCGTATTCGGTCTTTGAATCTTCGTTGATATTAAAACTACCGCCTCGAAACAATCATACCGAACACGATGCATGTCTACTTAATGGTGAGCTTGTCTGTATGTCATTCTTTTTTTAATTAATTTGCTATGCCCATCGCGGTGTTGACACTGCATATATGATGTATTACGTTCCTGGAAGTTGCATGCCTAGTAGAAAAATACGAAGTAATAGTAAAAGGAGGATATGTTCATGAAGAAGTTGCAAACCGAATTAAAAGCTATTTCAAAATCGTTGGCTGCCCTTACCCAGAAGGTAGAAAAACTCTCTCAGCAAGCCGCCAATGCTCCGGCGACCCCAAAAGCAGCCCCGGCGCCGAAGGCGCCTGCCAAAAAAGCCAAAACTGCTGGGGCTGGAGGAAAAACCGTCCTGGATACGGTTTACGATGTTATCAAACGCACCAAAAAAGGAGTAACGGTTGCGCAGTTGAAACAAAAGACCAATCTGGATGCCCGGCAACTGAGCAATGCGCTTTACAAACTTTCCAAAAAAGATCAAGTCTACGCCAAGTCCCGCGGTCTGTATGTAATAAAATAATTGCTTTACCACCGGCGGCGTTTATCAGACACCAGAAAATAGTCTTCAGATCCATCACCACCTACCGGTGAGCTGAAGGCTATTTTTTATTTTGTTTGTTGCCTATTGTCGATATATTTGGTATGAAATTGGGCTCAATTTTCAATAGAAAGGATGACCCATGGGTAACCTGGTGATCTCTGCGGATCCCTTTAACAAAATATGGAATTTTTTTGCATCGGTGAAGTTGACGATCGTTTTGCTATTGAGCCTTGCCGTAACTTCAATTATCGGTACCTTGATTCCTCAAAACGAAGATCCGCAAGCCTATGTTGAGGCTTTCGGAGGGGTTTTATTTAAGCTATTCAACCTGCTCGATCTTTTTGATATGTATCATTCATGGTGGTTTCAGCTGTTGATCATTCTGCTGACCGCCAATATCATTGTCTGCTCGATTGACCGCATGTCTTCCAGCCGGCGGATCCTGTTTGTCCGCAATCCGTCTTTCAAACTGCCAAGATTCAGAAATCTCAAATACCGGCAGGAATTCAGCGATGGGCGCACGCCGCAACAGCTGAAGGATACCTATCAAACCTTCATCGCGCGCCGGTTTCGCCACAGCCAGGTCGACACGACCGAAAATGGATTTGCCATTTTCGGCGAAAAGGGGCGCTGGACCCGTTTCGGTGTCTATACGGTTCATTTGAGCGTGGTCCTGCTGCTGATTGGGGGATTGATCGGTTCGAAATTCGGGTTTGATGGATATGTCAATATTGCCGAGGGCGAGAGCGCCAATCAGATCCGCCTGCGCAATAAACCGCAGATGGTGCAGCTTCCGTTTACGGTTCGCTGCGATGATTTTGATGTCAGTTTTTATGACACCGGCGCCCCCAAAGAATTTCGATCCAGTTTAACGGTCCTCGAGCAGGGACGCCCGGTATTAAAAAAAGATATTATCGTCAATGATCCTTTGCGTTATAAAGGGATCAGTTTTTATCAGTCCAGTTACGGAAACCTTCCATCAAACGAGGTTATCTTAAGCTTTACCAGCAACAGCACCGGCAAGGTCTATAAATAGTAAAGCAACCATGAATCAACCGCTGCAACTGCCGGAACAGCTGGGAACGTTTGAAATTAAAAATTTTCTACAATCGGCAGCGTTCAGAGGCCATAATATCGGGCAGGCCTTCATCGGCATATTAACACCTCCCGATGGTGACCCGGTTCAGGTTACCCTGCCGCTGCGTTTCCCCACATTTGATAAGATGCGAAAAGGCAAACTGGTGATCGCGGTGGTTGATCATGTACCACGTTTTTATACCGGGCTGCAGGTTGCCAAGGATCCCGGCGTCTGGGTCGTCTACTGCGGGTTTATCCTGATGATCATCGGCTGCTACATTACCTTTTTCATGTCGCATCAGCAAATCTGCCTTGAAATATCGGCGGACGGCAAAAAGTCGCGCGTCATCGTTGCCGGAACCGCCAATAAAAATAAAATCGGGATGGAAAGCAAAGTTGACAGAACTGCGCAAAAACTTGCCCAAATGGAATAACAAAGGATAAATTATGAATGGTTCGTTTGTGTTGTCGATAGTTACGTTTATCTATGGCCTGGCGGGGTTCCTGTACATCTGCGCCTGGATTTTCAGAAAACAGCTTTTTGGACAGGTCGCAACCTGGATTGCCCTGATCGGCTTGATCGGCAATACCGCAGGCATTTTGATGAGGTGGGTTGAATCTTACCAACTCGGGATCGGCCATGCGCCGTTCTCAAATTTATACGAATCCCTTTCCTTTTTTGCCTGGGTCATTGTTCTAATTTATTTAGTCATTGAACGCAAAATCGGAAACCGCATTATTGGCGCATTTACGACGCCGATTGCCTGCCTGGTACTGGCCTATGCTTCCCTAAAGCCCGGAATCCCCAGTACCATCCAACCCCTTATTCCGGCGTTAAAGAGCAACTGGCTGATTGCTCATGTGATCACCTGTTTTATCGGCTATGCCGCTTTTGCGCTGGCTTTCGGCATCAGCGCCATGTATTTAATGAAAAAGGGGCGGGATGAAGAACAAACGCTCTGGGTGAACATAACCAAATTTTCGGTTCTGTTTATCTTTGCCGCGCTGTTCAGCCGGGTTCTTTTTGTACCTAACTGGGCCCTGGCCGTCGTTGTTGCGATTCCCATCTGTCTGGTATTCTATGCCATCGTATTTATGGTGCACAAAATGCCGGCCGAAGCCAAAAACAGATTGCTGGACCACTTTCCCGACGTACGGGTTTTAGATGAACTGGGCTATCAGCTTATTTTGCTTGGTTTTCTCTTCCTAACCATCGGCATTATTACCGGCGCCGTTTGGGCCAATTCAGCCTGGGGGCGGTATTGGGGCTGGGATCCGAAAGAAACCTGGTCCTTGATAACCTGGTTCGTCTATGCCACGTTGCTGCACGCGCGCCTGACGCGCGGCTGGCACGGCCGACGCATCGCCTATCTTTCCATGGTCGGTTTTGGCGCGGTAATTTTTACTTATTTCGGGGTCAATCTGCTGCCCGGATTGCACAGTTACGGGGCGATCTGATGACAGGTATGGCCGATGGCAGCAATGAATCGAGTTCGGGGCTTCGCCCCAGCCTGTCGAGAGCCTCAAGGTCGTGCGATTGGAATGATGGAATTCAATATTCCATCATTTCATGTGGTCTATCAGGAGAATATCCGCAAAAATCATTTTTATTCCAATGCCTGCAGGAGCAATTAAAAAATCATGGGAATAAAGGGGGTACATTCGACTGCCCACTCCTATATAAATAGCTTTAATCAGAGGTAATAGTTTCATCAGACAGTGCAGATCAGATACCCAAAACGTTAGTCAACTATAGATAAGGCTAATTGTACAACCTGAAACCTAGCGGGATTCAACCTCGGAAAGCTAAATGACATGGAGGGGAAAGTTTGATTCCGTCGACTGCTAATTCCTGTCCGGCACATCATGGCAGCTATATCCCTTTGACTTCATATAAAGTTAGCCATAATATTTTATTTTTATTGCATTTAATAAAACCGCCACTGTGATCAGTGTGCGGTTTTTTTGTGCTGAATCTGTGGGCGGAATGGGAATGGTGGAGCAAATTTATGGTATTTGGAACGTCAGTATGGAGTAATCTGTGCGAGTAGTTGTCACCGGCATCGGGGTTGTTTCACCCATTTCATATTGATAAAACGCATTTACATTATAAATACGATAACTTGTATTTTTTGCCGTCGCCAATTGCACGACAGGATAAAAAGACTATGAAGACGCTATTTTTCGGTTTATTCGCGGCACTCGTATTTGGTTGCGCCTCCGGCGGACAACTTTTAAATACAACTGCCGGGCAGGTATCGGAAGACAATACGTTTTCCTTTCGAGACACGGTTATCAACGTAAATCCTGATTTCAAATTTGTGGAGATAAAAGAATCATATCACCACCCTCTTCGAATCAGACGGTGGGATCTATATTTTAGACAATGCTTGGAAGATTCAGCAATACACCGGACTTTCAGGACCATATCGTGATCGCCAGTCCGCGCTGAATGCTTTTAATTGAAATTTACGCAAGGCGGGCAAAGCGGTGGACTACGTTCTTTTTCCGGGAGAAGGGCACGGGTTTGGCCGCTGGCAAAGCCGCCTGATTTTTTACCGCAAAGTCGAAGAATTCCTGGCCGAGCACCTGGGCGGTCGCAGTGCCGGATTTGATGTTTTCCAGCTTGGCATCTGATTTTCAATAACAAGCCTATCCAACGTGGTTCGTTTTATCAAAAAGATTACAGTCGGCCTAGACGATGAGGGGTGCCGCATCTGTTATGGATTTTTTCTTGACAAAAATCCTTCGAATAGGTTAAACATCCCAACTTAGGCCACTTCAAGGTGGTTGGAAATCGACCGCCGTGTCTATTCCTTTTGACACATAATTTTATAACCCTTAGCACGACGGAGTTTTTATGAGCACAGAGGATAAAGCCAACGAGAATTCCTCAGAAGCCCAGGATCAAAAATCAAACTCATCCATAACGGACCCCGCTGCCAAGCCGTCCGGCAACGGTGCCGCAGGGCCCATCACCCTGTTTTTCATTCTCGGGCTGGCCGCCAGCCTGGTGCTCGGATGGGTCATCTTCCCGCAATTGCTCTATTCTTCAAAAGAGCAGCCGCTTCAATTCAATCATGCGCTGCACAACGAAATGGTGGATGACAGCTGTGAAAGCTGTCATTTTTTCCGTGAAGACGGCACCTACTCCGGGGCCCCGAAGCTGGCCCAGTGCATTGACTGTCATGAAGAGGTTCAGGGGGAAAGCGCGGAGGAGGAAAAATTTGTTAGGCAATATGTCGAAAAGGGTCGTGAAGTGCCGTGGCTGGTCTATGCCCGGCAACCCGCTTGCGTGTTTTTCTCCCATGTCGCGCATGTCAAAATGGGTAAAATGGACTGTGTCACCTGCCATGGGCCGATCGGCGAATCGGAAAGTTTGAAAACCTATCAGGCCAACCGGATTACCGGCCTCAGCCGGGATATCTGGGGCAAAAATATCGCCGGTTTTAAAAAGAATTCATGGGATCGCATGAAAATGGCTGACTGCTCCGAATGTCATCAGAGAGAAAGCGTCAATCAACATAGTGTTCAAACACTCAAAGGCGGGTGTTTTGTGTGCCATAAATAATTGAAAATTGAAGGTTGCAGGTTCAATATTCATTCGAATATATTCGAATACTACTGGATCGGGGATGAATCGATGAAAATAGACCGACGAAGTTTTTTGTCATTTGCAATTGGAGGGGCTGTCGGTACAGCGCTTTCGCCTTTGCCCTGGAAGTTGACCGATGATCTTGCCATTTGGTCCCAGAACTGGGACTGGACACCGGTGCCGGAAAAAGGTGAGACGATCTATGTCAAATCCACCTGCACCCTGTGTCCGGGTGGCTGTGGTATCAGTGTCCGGCTCGTTGATGACAGAGTCGTTAAAATTGAAGGCCAGGCCGGCCATCCGGTCAGCAACGGCAGTATTTGCCTGCTGGGACAGTCCGGGCCTCAACTTCTCTATGGACCCGATCGGGTGCAGACCCCCAAGAAGAAGGTCAATGGCCGCTGGCGCAATATTTCATGGGAAGCCGCCATCACTGAAATCGCCGAAAAACTGTCTGATTTGCGAGCCAATGGACTATCTGACACGGTTGCTTGTATCTGCGACTCCGATTCCGGTACCGTCCCCGAGTTATGGAACCGGTTTTTAACCGTCTTCGGCTCACCCAATTTTATCCGAACCCCTTCGATCCAGGAAAATTATGAATTGGCGCTCTATCTAACCCAGGGCGTGCGGGCCAGACCCGGATTTGATCTGCAAAATTGCGATTACATTTTGAGCTTCGGCAGCGGGTTAATCGAAGGCTGGCAATCCCCCGTCTTATATGTTCCAGGGCAAAAGCGCACTGGTAGAGAACGGCGGCAAAATGGGCCAAATTGAACCGCGTCTGTCAAAAACCGCCGCTAAATCCGATAAGTGGATCGCCGCCAAACCCGGCACGGAAGGCGCTCTGGCGCTGGGCATTGGCCATGTAATCATCAGTGAGGGACTTTACAACCAGGATTTTGTGGCCAATTACACGGCCGGATTTGCCGATTACAAAAAGACTCGTTATGGACGGATTTTCGCCGCGCGCCGTTTCAAAAATGACGGGAATCGATGTCGAAGTTCGATTGCCGGTCTGGCCAGAGATTTCACCCGGGCGCACAAGCCCCTGGCAATCTGCGGCAGAGGCGCCGGAAATTCCCCCGGCAGCCTGCAGTATTTTATGGCGGTTCACATGCTCAACGCGCTGGTCGGAAATCTTAACCAGGCCGGCGGAATGGTGGCGGTGCCCGAACCCGACTATATCAAATGGCCTGACGTCGAAATGGATGAAATTGCCTCCAAGGGTATGCAGCAGGCTCGCCTTGACGGCGCCGGCAGCGAAAAGTATCCCAACGCCCGCTATTTGCTGGATCGCTTGCCGGCGGTAATCAATGACAGTCAGGATTCGCCGCTGCAGGTGCTTTTCGTCAGCGGAGCCAACCCGGTGTATTCCATGCCCGATTCCCAGGCGGTGGCCCAAGCGTTTGATAAAATACCACTGGTCGTCAGTTTTTCGTCTTATATGGATGAAACGGCGGCCCAGGCCGATTTGATATTGCCCAATCACATGTACCTTGAGCGGTATGAAGATGTGCCGATTGCCCGGGGGTTTCCGATACCGATCATCAGTCTTGTCCAGCCGGTTGTCGAGCCGCTGTACAATACCCGCCATGTCGGCGATGTGATCATCCAACTGGCCAAGGTAATGGCGGCTCGGTAGCGGCGGCTTTTCCCTGGGATGACTACGCAACCTGTCTTGAAGAGACCCTGGCAGATCAGTTGGACACCCTGATTGAGGATGGGTTTACGGATGGATGACGGGTTTTACGGCGCCAAACTGGAGGCCGTATTTGAAACCGATTCCGCCAAATTCGAATTCAGCAACCATGCCATCCAGGCGTTGCCCGACATACAAATCCGTGCCGGCACCCGGTGATGATTCTTTCTATCCGCTTCTTCTGATTCCCTATGATACCATGCGGCTTGCCGGCGGCTATATCGGATCGTCGCCGTTTATGGTAAAAGCCCTTGAAGATACCATCTTAAAGGGCAATGAGGTTCTGGTTGAAGTCAATCCGGCAACGGCCAAAAAGCTGGGGTTATCCGCATGGGAAATCCGCCACTCTGACCACGCCCCGGTGGCAGTGCCAGAGTGAAAGTCCATTTTTTTGATGGTATTATGCCGGGTGTCATCGCAATCCCCAGGGGGTTGGGACACACGGCCTATGACCGTTATCTTGCCGGCAAAGGCGTCAACTACAACTGCATGAACCACACTCGTGGAAGACCCGGCCACCGGTTTCGATGCCGCCTGGGGAATTCGAGCCAAACTCAGTAAAGCCTAACCTCAATGAAAATTGAAGATTGAAGATTGAATATTTAAGGAATTCTGTCGTTTTTAAATTAGTAATTTCCAAGGGGTTCTGATGAAACAAGAAAAAGCCAAAAAGTTCGGAATGGTCATCGATCTGGACAAGTGTACCGGCTGCGGCACCTGCATGGTAGCCTGCATGGCGGAAAATAATGTGCCATTCCGGGAAGACAACACGGACAAACTGCTCAGCATTTCCTGGATGCAGGTTTATCGGTTGACCAACGGCAAACCGTTTCCGGATACCGAAGCATGTTTTCTGCCCAGGCCCTGCCAGCATTGTGAAGGGCACCGGGGCCATTCGCCGTGTGTGTCGGTCTGCCCGGCTACCGCGACCGACTACGATATGAGACCGGCATTGTCAGCCAGATTTACACCCGCTGTTTCGGCTGCCGCTATTGCATGGCGGCCTGCCCGTTCCATGTGCGGCAATTTAACTGGTGGGATCCGGTATGGCCGGATGGTATGGAGAAATCCCTGAACCCCAATGTCTCCGTTCGCATGCGCGGTGTTGTCGAAAAGTGCAGCTTTTGCAACCATCGTTACCAGCTGGCCAGAGAAAAAGCCAACATTGAAGACCGGCGGGAAGTGGAAGAAGATGAGTATCAGACCGCCTGCACCCAGGCCTGTCCGGCCGGTGCCATCATCTTCGGTGATTTGAACAACCCGAAGCATGCGGTGCATCAAATTGCACGTCCCGATAATAGCCACGGCGGCAAACCCAAGAATCCCAAGGTCTTTCGCCTGTTGGAAAGATTGGGCGTCAATACTAAAGTCTACTATCTGTCCAGCCGCGAGTGGGTCCGCCGGGCCGGAGACAACTACATGAAAAATGAAGGCAAGGGGCAAAAACATGCCTATTAGATATAAAATTTTTAACTATTTAACTGATCAACTAATTTAAGAATCAACCAGCTTAACAACATTGGAGCACAAAACTTATGGATTCTGCATTAATTCCCAAAGGAGTTAAACGCTGTCCGGCCTGGCAGTTCTACCTGGGGCTCGGGCCCGTCACAGTCGTCCTGGTGTGGGGCGTTTTGGCCATGCTGCTGGTCTATTTCAAGGGGCTCAATCAAACCAACATGAACAACGCCTATGGGTTCGCCTTGTGGATCTGGGCTGATCTTGGCAATCATCGCCCTGGGGGGCGGCGCTTTTTTTACCGGCTTGTTGCGATACATCATCGGCAAGGATCAACTGAAAAACATCGTTAATTTTGCCGTTCTGGTCGGATTTTACTGCTACGTATCGGCGCTGATGATTTTAGGGTTTGATGTCGGCCAACCCTTGCGGGGCTGGTTTATTTTCTGGCATGCCAATGTGCACTCCATGCTCACCGAGGTGGCCTTCTGTCTGACATGCTACCTGGGCGTGCTCACCATTGAGTATGTGCCGCTGATACTTGAAAACCGGCAGATCGACAAAGTGCCCTTTTTTCACAACCTGGGCCACAACATGCACGAAGATCATGGCCGTTTTTGCTGCCACCGGCGCCTTTCTTTCCTTCTTCCACCAGGGATCCCTGGGCGGCGTACCCGGCGTGCTGTTTGCCCGCCCCTTTGGATTCCGGGAGGGAATTTTCGTCTGGCCCTGGACCTTCTTTTTATTCACCTGGTCGGCGGCTGCCTGCGGCCCGTGCTTTACGATTCTAATTACCAAAATCACCGAAACCATCACCCGCAAAAAACTGGTTAAAGACAACGTCATCGAACTGCTGGCCAAAATTTCCGGCTGGATGATCGCCACCTATATCATCGCCAAAATTATCGACACCATCTACTGGGCAACCGTTACCCTGCCGACCAAGGGCTTTACGTTTCATGGACTTTTACTCCAACAATCCAGGGTCGGCTTATGGATTATGGATTCTGATCGCTGAAATCGCTGCTGCATCATTCCGGCAGCCATTCTGATTACCAGACAAGGGCCGCAAAAACCAGGGAACTTTGTGGCTGGCTGTGATCCTGGCCGTCTTGGAGTCTGTTTGAATCGCTGGGTCATGGTTCTGCAGGTGCTGGCGGCGCCGGTGCTGACCTTTGAAGGCTGGGTGCCATACTTCCCGAGCTGGCAGGAAATTGCGACAACGCTGCTGCCGGTGGCCCTGGGCATTATTATGGTAGCCCTGTCTTATCGCTATTTGCCGATATTC
The DNA here is from genome assembly GCA_963710795.1 of uncultured delta proteobacterium. Classification (GTDB taxonomy): domain Bacteria; phylum Desulfobacterota; class Desulfobacteria; order Desulfobacterales; family JAFDCJ01; genus JAFDCJ01. The sequence continues at coordinate 86,914 of CAVQBT010000017.1, read as the reverse complement.
CCCCAGGAGCCGGAATTAAACCCGATTGAACCGCAGCCGGCTGTCGACGCCGGCGATGAGGCTCAGGAACCGCCAACTGCGGAAGCGGCGCAGGAAGAACAGTCGGAAGCTGCCCAAGGGGAACCGGCACCGGCGAAGGCCTAACCAATGTTCAGGGTTCAAAGGTTCATTGGTTCATAGGATCAGGGGTTCAAAGGTACCGGGCTCCGCGGTTAGAGATTCCCCCCGTTTTAGTAGATTATTAGTGAACGGCATAAGCAACTGACATAAAATCAAAGCGATCTGAAGGTTCTGAATCGATATAACCCTGAACGGTGAACCTTCAAAACCTTTGAACGCTTGAAGGAGGAAGATAATGTTTCCATTTCAGTTCGAATGGATTTGGGATGCAGGGCATATGTTATTTATGGGCGGCCTGTGGTATGCATTGTCGATCCTTGGCATGGGGATGACATACTGCATCATTAAAGCGATCTATGATACGACCCAGGGCGGGGGCGCCCACCATCACTAAAATCACGGTGTCATTAACTGCGAAAAGCGCTTGTCCCCGGGCAACCATGGGGACAGCGCTTTTTTTTATTCAAATCCGATTCAGGGATTCAGGGATTCAGGGATTTAGGAATTGAAGGAATTCTATTTCTTTTAATTTTTTGATTTTATCCTTTAATCCCTCAATTCCTAAATCCCTCAATTTGGCGCAAATAGACATAGATAGTGTCCAAAAAAGTTGACTTATTTTAAAATAAGTTACGAGATCTGTAATTATTCATTCTTCAATCTTCATTACAAAGCGGGGTTTTTATGGACAAAATAATTGTCAAAGGCGGGCACGCTCTCAACGGAGACGTGCGAATCAGCGGTGCTAAAAATGCGGCCCTGCCCATATTGATTTCCTCACTGCTGGCCGATGGTGAGAACACTTACACCAATGTACCCGATTTAATGGATATTCACAGCACAACCATGCTTTTATCCAAACTCGGCGCCCGGGTCGACGTCGCCGGCAATACTGTTCGCATTGATGCTGCCGGATTGATTCAACACGAGGCAGCCTATGACCTGGTGCGAAAAATGCGGGCCTCGGTGCTGGTTCTCGGGCCGCTGGTTGCCAGACTGGGCAAGGCCAGGGTGTCATTGCCGGGTGGTTGTGCCATCGGCGCGCGCCCCATTAATCTGCATTTAAAGGGCCTGGCCGCCCTGGGCGCCTCCATCGAACTGAAGCACGGATATGTGGAAGCTTCCGCCAAGAGATTGAAGGGCGCGGATATCTACTTTGATATTGTCACCGTCACCGGAACCGAGAACCTGATGATGGCGGCTGCAACGGCCAAAGGCACCACGGTGCTGCGCAATGCCGCCCGGGAACCTGAAATCGTGGCCCTGGCGGACACCTTAATTAAAATGGGAGCCGATATCCAGGGCGCCGGGACTTCGATCATCACGATCAACGGGGTATCCGCCCTTGACCCGGTCGAAACCGCGATTATTCCGGATCGAATTGAAGCCGGCACGTTTATGATGGCTGCCATCCTGACCAAGGGCAATGTTACCCTGCTGGATTGCGAACCGGATCATCTCGGCGCGACTGACAACAAGCTGCGGCTGGCCGGCGCAGCAATTGAGACGGCAGCCAATGACCATCCATGTCGGCGCCACGGGCGACGTTGCCAGTGTCGATGTCAAAACCCAGCCCTATCCGGGGTTTCCGACGGATATGCAGGCCCAGTTTATGGTGCTGATGAGTATCGCAGACGGCACCAGCATGATTTCGGAAACAATTTTTGAAAACCGCTTTATCCACGTCAGCGAACTGCAGCGGATGGGGGCCGATATCAAGGTGGACGGAAATGTCGCCATGGTCAAAGGCGTACCTAATTTATCGGGCGCCCCGGTGATGGCGACCGACCTGCGGGCCAGCGCGTCGCTGATTCTGGCCGGCCTGGTGGCGGACGGCACAACGGAAGTCAACCGGGTCTATCACCTGGATCGTGGATATGAGGCAATCGAAGAAAAATTTGCCGCTTTGGGGGCGGATATACAGCGGGTGAAGTAGTGGCGCCGGTTGATGCAAAGCATGTGCTACTAAATCTAAAGTATTAGGTGTCAGGTGTCAGTGTTCCGCACTGCCAAAACCTTGTATGAAACTTCAAAAGTTTGGGACCGTAGGGCGGGCCACCGTGCCCGCCGAAACTGGTCGGCACGGTGGCCGACCCTACGATAACACAAGCCGAAGTTTTGTTGTCGATTAAACTGGCCGATTTTTTGCCGCCGGTTGGACTGAAACCTGACACCTGAAACCATCAGTTATTTATTACTTGTTGTCAGAAAAAGGGCTCTAAGCGCCTAAATCACAAAAGACCGATTTGCAGCATCCTGGACTTCGATTATGACCTCCGCCATTTATTTTCGTCCTGCGATTCCGCTGCTGATCTCCTTGATTTGCGGAATCGTACTGGGTTCCGAATACAAGGGATTTGAATTTGGAATCGGAGCGGTCCTGGTTGTCACTGCAGCCGTGTATCGGGCGACAAATCTATTGTCGGCAGGGTGGGACGATTTTTCCAGTTTTGTTTTTTGCGGCACTGGGCTGCCTGTCGATCTCCCCGTGGGTGCAGCCCAAATTTCCCGCCAATCATATTATTCACTATGCCGGTTCCGAGCGCTGGAATATAACCGGAAAAATTGACAGCCGGCCCCAGCAAATCGGCAATCGGATTCGACTGATATTGCAGGTAACCTCCCTGGGGAATGATCATCAGACCCATGCCGTCAGCGGGAAACTGCGCCTGACCGCGGTGGGTAACTTGCCGCATTTGGCCGTTGGCGATGTGCTTCGGCTAAATAGCCGTATTCGTTTAATAACCAATTTTAATAACCCCGGTGGATTCGATTACCGGAGATATATGGCGTTTAAGGGCATCTGGGCGTCGGCCTACGTGCGGACCGATCGGCTGAAAGTCATCAAGCAGCACCGCGCATCCGGTTTATTTGAATCGATTCATAAGATACGCAATTCCTTTTCCGACTTGGTTGACAGATCCGGCGATGCGGCGGCCGGCGCGGTATTAAAAGCGCTTGTCATTGGTGATCGAACGCAGATTTCACCGCAGATGAGACAAGCCTTTAATCGAGCCGGAGTCGGGCACTTGCTGGCAATATCCGGACTTCATATCGGTATTGTGGCATCGGTCGCCTTTGTTTTATTTCAGGCTCTGATGGTGCGAATTCGGCCCCTGCTCTGGCGGGCATGGACACGCAAAGCGGCGGCCTTATTGTCACTGCTGCCCGTGTTGTTTTATGGGTTGATCGCCGGCTTTTCGCCGTCTACCCAGCGGGCCGTTATTATGGTCGCCATATTTTTGTTGACGTTTTTATTTGAAAGTGAACAAGATCCGCTCAACACCCTGGCTTTGGCCGCCCTCCTGATTCTGGTGGCAGATCCGCCGTCGCTTTTTTCCATTTCTTTTCAACTTTCTTTTAGCGCTGTTTTTGCCATTATCTATGGCTTATCGTCGGTGCAAAAGCGGCCTAAACCGCAAAAGATCTTGCCGCAAGAGCGCTGGCTTGCGAGATTTAGGAGCAGGTTCATCTCATTTTTCCTGGTTTCGCTTTTCGCGATTTGCGGCAGTCTGCCATTGGTCAGCTATTATTTTAACCAGATATCCCTGGTTGGAATCGCAGCCAATTTCCTGGCCGTCCCGCTGATCGGATTTGTCACCATCCCGCTGGGGCTGCTGGCCTTGTACATTTTGCCGTTTAGCATGACACTGGCTTCATGGTGCATCAAGCTTGGCACCTTATTTTTATCTTTGGCCCTGAAGGCCGTAAATTTTTTTGCCGATTTGCCATTTGCCGCCGTCAAAATCGTTACGCCCAGCTTACTTGAAATCGTATGCTTTTATGCCATGGGCTGGGCGCTGCTGAATCTGCGTATTTTTGAGCGCAGCGCGGTGACAACCCCGCAAGCTGTCCCCGGTGCTGCTGACCGGAATACTCCGGTAGATCGCATGGCTGATCCAGCGCGCGCCGGCAATGCCGGTCGGCGACCGTTTGCTGCAATCTCCTCCAGACTGGGAAATTGGGCCTCAAAGCCCGGGCAAGCGGCAAAATTACTAATGGCCCTGGTTTTGCTGATCCTGGCACTGGATACCGGCTATTGGTCGTACCAGCGGTTTTGGCACCGGGATCTTAGGGTCACGGTGATCGATGTCGGGCTCGGTTCTGCATCGCTGCTGGAATTGCCCGGGGGTTATACGATTCTGGTGGATGGCGGCGGATTTGCCGATAATGCAACTTTTGACGTTGGGGAGCAAATTATTGCCCCCTTGTTGTGGCAAAAAAAAATACGCACTGTCGATAGCTTAATCCTTTCGCACCCGAACAGTGACCACTTGAATGGGCTTATCTATATCGCGCGTCATTTTAATGTAAAAAACGTCTGGACCAACAACGAATCGCGCAATACGCTGGGATATAAAGAATTCATGGAAGTCATCACGCGCCAAAAAATCCATCTGCCGGTATTTGAGCAAATGCCGCGCCGGCATCGTATTGACGGGGTCGAGTTAAGCTTATTATACCCGCCGCCCAATTATATGAATTTGAGAGATACCCAAAACTGGCGCAATCCCAATAACAACTCGCTGGTTGTGAAAGCATCTTTGAAATCGATTTCATTTCTTTTTCCGGGCGATATCATGGCCCGGGCTGAAAAAGAATTGGTGCACCTCGCCGGCAACAGCTTATCCAGCACGGTTCTGGTCGCCCCCCATCATGGTAGTAAAACATCGAGCAGTCAGGTTTTTTTAAATGCCGTGGATCCCGCAGTGGTTATCATATCGTCGGGTCGCAATAACCGATTTAAATTTCCGCATCCGGTAACGATAAAGAGATATGAAAATCAAGGATGTTCGATCTGGCGCACCGATGTCAGCGGCGCCATTCGTATTTCCACCGACGGCCAGCATCTTGCAATAAAAGCGACGACCGGTTCCGGATTTCGCAATTAAGAAATAGTGGGATTGAGGGATTAAAGGATAAAATCAATAAATTAAAAAGATAGAATTCCTTAATTGTTAAAACTGATAAAAAAAATTGCAGTTATTGGATTGATTGCGTTAATTCATTTTGGCTTGAGTGTATTGATCGTTGCGACCTCCATGTCGGTGTTGACAGCTGTCGATTCTGTGCCGGCCGAGCCGACCTTCGGGGTGCGAATACTCGTTGTAGCGACCCGGATGCTGCATTTTCCAATCGTTTCTTTGTCCTGGTATCCAAGGCCGTGGTTTCCGGGAAATTGGATATATGTTCCCATCATCGTTAACAGCTTTGTATGGGCTGTCGGAATATATCTTCTATACCTGCTGGGGAAAAAAACAGTGCGGTTCTGGGTTCAGCGTTAACGGTCACAACCCGCTGTTAATCCATCGCCGCCAATACTTCATAGCCCTGTTTCTGCAGGGCCTTTTCAATGCCGGCTGTCTCGCAGGCCGCCAGCCTGAAATAATATATGCGCTTGCTGGTCTGCTGAGAGGTCATCCCGACATTGAGAATGTCTCCTCCCGCGTCATTAATGATCTGCAGCGCCGTTTTTAAACTGCCGGACTGGTCACCGATGACAACATCGATGCGGGAGGTAGAGGAGAGAATACCCATCATATCGATAAACGTCCTCAGAATATCCGATGCCGTGATGATTCCCACCAACTGATTGCCCGTTACCACCGGCATACCGCCGATTTTATTTTTGTAGATGAGCTGGGCTGCGAATTCAATATCGTCATCCGGATCCACCGTGATCGGTTCTTTTATCATTAAATCCTGCAGTGTCAAATCCCCCAGCATGGAAGGAATAAGGCCCTGTTTCAGATCGACCAGAGTCAGGAAGCCTTCAAGTTTTCTGCCTTGGGAGACGACTGGAAGATGCCGAATCGAATTGACCTTCATCAATTCAATCGCCTCGCTGATCGATGCATTGGCCGTTATGGTAATCGGGTCGGGAATCATCAAGGAATGAATTTTCATGACAGGGCCCCTATTAAATGACGATTGAATAATGAAAAATGAATAATTAAGGTCCGCTTTTTTTTCGCGGTATATAGCTGCAAAGGGGCTCTTCCGCAAGATAATCGCCGGTGGCTTCATAGGCGCGTGCCCGGCAGCCGCCACATACCCGTTTGTACTCGCAGGGATTGCATTTACCCTTTAATTTATCATAATTGCGTAAATCGGTCAGCACCCGGGAATTGTGCCAGATGTCGGCAAAGGATTGTTGGCGGACATTGCCGCACTCAGCCGCTAAAAACCCGCAGGGCTGGACATCTCCGCGATGGGAGACAAAACAAAAGCCGATGCCGCCCAGACAACCTCTCGAAACGGCATCCAGTCCATGGGTTTGAAATGTCACGGACTTGCCATCCTCTTTGGCCCGTTGCCGCAGAATACGGTAGTAGTGCGGCGCACAGGTGGCTTTGAGCTCCAGAGGGGTTTTGTCGCGCTGGTCATAAAACCAGTTTAAGGTTTCTTCATACTCAGCGGCGTTTATTTCCGTATCGACGATATATTTGCCGCGACCGGTGGGAACCAGCAGAAAAATATGATGGGCCACCGCACCCATATTGACGGCCAGCTGCTGGATTTTGGGGATTTGATCCAGATTTGTTTTGGTTATGGTGGTATTGACCTGAAAGTCCAACCCGACCTTTTTTGCAATTTTCATGGCATTAACGGCGCCTTCAAAGGCGCCGTCAACTTTTCTGAATTTATCGTGGCTTTCGGGGGTTGCGCCATCCAGGCTGACACTGATGCGTTTAATTCCCGAATCAATTAACCGCCTGGCAACGGGCTCGGTGATTAACGTGCCGTTGGGAGCCATTACCATTCGCAGGCCTTTTTCCGTTCCATAAGCGGCAATGTCAAATATATCATCGCGCAGCAGGGGCTCACCTCCCGTCAGGATGATGATCGGTTTGGCAACCTCGGCAATCTGGTCCATCAGTTTAAACGCTTCGGCGGTGTCCAACTCCCCGCTGTGAGGGCCGGCGGTTGCCGAAGCACGGCAATGAACACAGGCAAGGTTACAGTTGCGCGTCGTTTCCCACGCGACCAGGCGCAGCGAGGCGCGATCGTCTTTGGGGTGGGGGTGGGAAGCCTCAGTTTCTGGTTTAGAGTGTTGGTGTTTCATATCGTTTGCGCTATTGGTCCATATTTATATTAATTACATCATATTTGCACATGCTTTATGCCATCGCCGGTTTGAATATTTAAGCTATTCTATCGATCTAAAAAGACAGAGCGACCTGTCGGGTCGTAGCCGAAGGCGAAGCCTGAAGCGATACCACAAATCTTTAACCTTCAACCTTCAATTCCGGCTTGTCCGGATTAGGGTCGCAGTTCCTTGGCTGCATCGATGGCGAAGTAGGTCAGGATGAGGTCCGCTCCGGCACGTTTAATGGCCGTGAGCGTTTCCATCATGACCCGGGGGCCATCTATCCAACCCATTTTTTCCGCGGCTTTTATCATGGAAAATTCGCCGCTGACATTATAGGCGGCTACCGGCAGGTCGATTTCTTCGCGCACCCGGCAGATGATGTCCAGATAGGCAAGGGCGGGTTTTACCATGATGATATCCGCGCCTTCCTCGATGTCCATGGTCACCTCGCGAATGGCCTCCAGGGCATTGGCAGGATCCATCTGATAGGTGCGGCGATCGCCGAACTTGGGCGCCGAATCAGCAGCACTGCGAAACGGCCCGTAATAGGCCGAGCAATATTTGGCCGAATAGGCCATGATCGCAACCTGGCTGAAGTTGTTTTCATCCAGGGTTTCACGGATTTCGGCCACCCGGCCATCCATCATGTCCGAGGGGGCGACCATATCGGCGCCGGCTTTGGCATGGGACAGGGCCGTGCGGGCCAACAGATCGAGGGTGGCATCGTTGTCGATGGCGTTGCCCTCTATGATCCCGCAGTGGCCATGATCTGTAAATTGGCACAGGCAAACATCGGTAATGACCACCAGTTCGGGGAATTTGTCTTTGACCGCGCTGACTGCTTTTTGAACGATGCCGTTTTGCGCGTAGGCGCTGGTGCCCAGGGCATCTTTCTTATCGGGTATGCCGAAAAGAACTACCGCCGGAATTCCCAATTCATATGCTTCCCGGGCTGTCTTCAGAAAATTATCTATGGACAGCTGAAAATGTCCGGGCATCGACGGGATCGGGTTTTTAATGTCTTGGCCGTCGATTACAAACAGCGGCAGAATCAGATCGCTGACCGTTAGTTGAGTTTCACGGATCATATTGCGCAGGCCGGCGCTCTGCCGCAGCCGTCTGGGTCGATAGTCTGGAAATAACATCTTACTTACCTCATATCAAAATGCCTAAGTACAATTTAGGCATTTTAGGCATTCGTTTATCTGCTAAAAACGCAGTATTTTAATGGAGAAAATGAACTATTACGCTTCTAATCACAACTGGTCACCCCATGTGCGATCGCGATTTCTTCGTCCGTGAGATAGCAGGCCGGGTCAGGGGCCCACACATCACCGGATACCGCTTCTGCGCGCACCCTGAAATTGCCGCCGCACACATCCAGCCAGCTGCAGGTGGCGCAGCGTCCCTTGACATGTTTTTTCTTTTCCTTCAGTTTGCCCATAAGCTCATCGGAGGTATCCATCCAGATTTCCGAGAAAGGCCGCTCTTTGACATTGCCGAAACTGTGATGTCGCCAGAATTGGTCGGCATGAACTTCGCCATCCCAGCTGACGCACCCGATCCCCCGCCCGGAATTGTTGCCTTCATTCCATTTGAGCAGTTCCAATACCTCCTTGGCCCGCTCGGGATCATCTTTTAGCATCCTCAAATACACATAGGGACCGTCGGCATGGTTGTCCACCGTAAGTACTTCTTTGGGTTTGCCCTTGTCAAATAAGCGCTTGGTTTCATCGATGATGAGATCCACTGCCTTGCGGGTACCATCATGGCTTAGATCTTCTTTCACCATTTTGGATCCACGTCCGGCATAAACAAGGTGGTAAAAACATACCCGCGGGATATCCATTTCTTCAAGAAGTTGAAAAATTTTGGGAATCTCTTCAACATTGAATTTATTGACGGTAAACCTCAGTCCGACTTTGATTCCCGCATCCTGGCTGTTTTTGATTCCCTCCAGGGCCGATTTAAATGCGCCCTTAACGCCTCTGAAACGATCGTTAATTTCCTGCATCCCATCCAGGCTGATACCGACATAGGACAATCCGATTTCTTTCAATGTCCGGGCCATGGTCGGCGTAATCAAGGTGCCGTTGGTGGAAATAACCGCCCGCATTCCTTTTTCTACCGCATAGGCTGCCAGCTGAGGCAGATCCTTGCGAACGAGCGGCTCGCCCCCCGAAAACAACATCACCGGTGAGCCGAAGTCCGCCAGGTCGTTAATCAGCTCCTTGCCCTGCTCGGTGCTCAGCTCATTGTCAAAGTGTTTATTTTTAGCATGGGCATAACAGTGAACACATTTCAAATTGCAGCGCCGGGTTATATTCCAGACGACCACGGGACGCTTATCCTTGGAAAATTGGAGCAAATGTGAAGGTAACTTTGAGGAGTCGCGACCATAGCGCAGCGCATCGGAAGGCTCGACTGTTCCACAATATAGTTTTGATATTCCAATCATAATTTTAGTTTCCTTAAGCTACTGCGCTTTTCCCGAGGCGATACCCGGAAAAAGTGGCCCCTGCGGGGCAGCAATAACGAGCTTTATGGGTTTTCCGCCGGAGGCGGATCAGGTGTCAGGGAGTTGAGATGCCAGATCCTGAAACCTGACACCGGAAACCTTCAGTCTCTGACTACCTCCTTAATCAGGTTGCCGATATAGGCTTCCGGATCTAACAGGGCTTCGCGGGTTATGAAAAATCGATTGCGGTTGATTTTCTCACGGGCCAATTTCAGGCCGTGTTGAAAATCCTGGTCTATTTTTTGGTAGACCAGTTTTAGTTCTAAAGAAGCGTCTATCAGCTGTTCGATAATGAAATCGATGGCATCCTCTTCGAGGACAATATTAATATCATGATTTTTGAAAAAGTACAGCTCAATCTTTTTGATTTCGTCATAATAAGATCTGATTTTTGTAATGATGTTGCCGATATCCAGTGTATTTTTGGCATAGCATGTTGCCACCAGATCAATGCGGGACGGTGTCATGGTCAGGCTGTATTTCGCTGCCAGGTTTTTTTTGTTGTCAATTAAATATTCTTTAATGCTTTCAGTCTCCTGGTTTGTCAGCTGGTCAAATATGGTATCCGTTTTTTGGGTCAGGAAGGCATCGGTCAGTGATTTAATGGATGTTTCCGGGTTTTCAATGAAAGCGCTCGTCGCGGGAAATTTCCGGATACCGCTTGAAGGCAGTTTCTTTTCAAAGTCCAGCAGGGCCGACTCAACTGCGCTGACCAATCCCCTGGCTCCGGTATTTTCTGCAAAAGCATCTTTTGCCAATCTGCGCAAAAGCCGGTCCTCAAACTTAACATCGATACCATAGGCCGCAAAATCGAGTTTTTTGCCCAGGATTATGGGATTATTTGGATTTTTCAGAATCTGATACAGATCGTCTTCGGTCAAATGCTCAAAAACCGCTCTGACAGGCAGTCGCCCGACAAATTCCGATTCAAAGCCAAACTGAGTTAAGTCCTCTGACCTGATATTTTTTAAGATATCGATTTCTTCGTCTGTCTTGCGAATACGGGCACCGAATCCGATACCCTGCTTGGAAAGGCGTTTCTGGATAATCGGCACCAGATCGGTAAAGGCTCCGCTCATGATAAACAGGATATTGCCGGTATTGACAGTCCGTTTATCCCGTTTGCCGGTTTTGCGGAACCGCTCGATTTCCTGAATCATCGAAATGGGATCATGGGGTACCTTTAAATCAACGTCGGTTTCTTCCATCGGTTTCAGTAGAGCACGCTGCACCCCGGTGCGCGACACATCGGCTCCGATCAAATTGCGGCTCGATGCTATTTTATCGATTTCATCGATGTAAATTATACCATACTGAGCCAGTTCGATATCATCATCGGCTTCTCTGACCAGATCACGCACCAGGTCTTCCACGTCTCCGCCGACATAGCCGGTTTCGCTGAATTTGGTAGCATCGCCTTTAACAAACGGCACGCCTATTTTATCCGCAATTAATTTAATGATATATGTTTTCCCGACTCCGGTCGGGCCGATCATCAACACATTATTTTTGATGCGGCCGACCATGGAAGGGATCGAATCTTCGGATTCGATGGCGCGCTTGATCCGATTGAAGTGCGTGCAAACCTTGGTGGCCAGAACTGCTTTGGCGCTGTCCTGTTTGATGATGTATTGATCCAGATAGCTAATCAACTCTTCCGGTCTTAGATTGAAATTTATATTGGGTTTGGATTTGCCGGATTTGTTGGATTTGTCCAACATGGCCTCCTGGGGCACAACCATCGGTGATACAATTTTTACATTCTCACCAAACTTTTTGGCCAGGAACTCACTGATTTCTTTTTCCAACTCTTTGGGATCGGGTATTTTTTCGTTGCGTTCGTTCATGAGGTACAAATATAAACATATCTGGCCGCAAATGCAAGGGAGTGGCAGGATTTGTGGCGAAGACATTGGCCGTCTTTCGGGTTTGAATCCGGAAAGTTCATATTATCCAGAAATTTTGGATTTTAAACCATTCAAAATTAAAGTTTTTTGGAGTTATAGGCGATATAGTTAATATCGTAGAATCTTTAAAGCTATTTTAGCTGAGCTGGCTGTAACTATTTAAAATCTAATCAAGATAAATACACGGTAAAGGACAATGGCTATATCCATAGTAGACCGAGTCAAAAATCGCATAAAAGGCGGGTCGGGCTTCTCAGGCAAGTCTAAGGCCGAGGAAATTTCGACTATTGGACCGCTTTCCAGTATGCTGGGTCCCTCGGGCAGGGTCACTTTAGCATCATTAAATTGGTATTTCCAGGAGTCCGGCAGCGATGAATTCATTGAATTTGTTCAGAATCCAGTGCTGATGGGATCGGCCTTAACTGCGGAGTATCTTTCTGCTCCGAAACAGGTGGAAGAAGAATTCCTTGGCAACAGCGACATATCCAAGAGAAAGCAAACTGTGATAGTTAACTCGGACGATCTAATTTCAAAAAAATCCGGGCCCGGCACCAGCCTGCCCTATGCCATTTATCCATTAGTGAAAAGGTCAGATGCCGAATCACCTGCCAACAGTTTTACGATTGGACGCGCGAAAAACAGTGATATGAATATGAAGGACATGGCCATTTCTAAATTACATGCCATTATTCGCATTTCCACGGGGGTTTTCTATATTGCGGATTGCGGATCAACCAATGGCTCGAAACTCAATGGCCGGCGCATTACAGATAAGCCTGAAAAACTTCATGATAAAGATATTATCTCACTGGGAAATTATGATTTTACCTTCATGACGCCTGCTATCACTGTACGCTCTGCTTGCCAAATCCTAACTCCCTAAATTCCTGAATTAGACCCATGTCCAATATCCATTCCCATTCTCCTGCCGCGATTCACTCCCAATCGGCCTAAATGGCCAATTTTTAAAGATTGACTTTTATGCAATGATTTTGGAGGGATAGTTCGTTTCGGCGCTTCAGCTGAAAAACCTGGGCACTGAATCTCTTGACATCGATTATTTCGCCTGATAATCGTACAGAATCATGCGTCTGGTCGCAATTCGGATGCTGTATTACCAACAGTCACATTATTTGAAAAAAAAGGGGTGCTCATGGATTCGACAACTCCATACGTATACATCAACGATGATGAGATCGAGCTAAAACAAATTTTAATTTTATATGGCAATTTAAAAAAACAGCGGAAATTTACTGTCAGCGAGGCTGAGAAACGGGGGCTGGTAAAAGTGGAACCCATGTCCCATGAAGTGAGTGACGAGAATTTTTCCAAGGCAATTGCCATTCTCGATCAAAAAGTGAGACTATGCCTCTCAACTAGAAGCATTGTTTAATGAGCAGCCCCGACCGGTGCCGTGTGGGTCGATTATTCCCGCCGCTTTTAGTATTCTAATTCCCTTTAATATTCTCCGGTTATCACCCTCTGATGACTGCAGTTCAGTTTATCTTTCAGTAAAAATCCTTTTTTTTTGACAGTTTAGAAAAAAGTATGTAATTATTTAGCTGGATCCGATTGCAGAAATGATTGCACGCGGTGAACACGCGTGCCTGATAAGAGGGTTGTATGACCGAGGATCATTTTAAGATAATTTTATCTCAATCCAAAGAAAATTTTAAAAAGATTAACAACCCGCCGATTGTTATTTATAATCCCAGAAAAAAGACGGTATCTGTTAAATATGACTTTGCGCTAGGACTCATCAAAAAAATTAAAATCATTGCTTCTTGCAACGAATGGTCGAATTTTCGTCATCAGGCAGAAGCTGATATGATATCTTTTGAAACCATCGAACCCTACCTGTACCGACCTGCCAAAGATAAAAAGAAAGGCCTAAAGCAATATTCCAGAAATTATCCGGGCAGTTTTCTGGCCGATGTGCTGGACTGCGTTAAATGGTCACTGACTAAAAGCCCACTAATTATCTGAATTTTATTGGACGCTTCATGTATCAAAAATCGTAAAATTCCGAAGTTATAACTATAATTTATCTAATCAACCAGTCAACCAATCAACTATTCAACGAGGTCTGCCATTGGTAAAAATCCGGTGTTTGGCGTGGTCAGCTTTTAAGTCAACTTAAATCTGACCTTCTTTGCAGCAAGCGTCCGGCAACGCAACGCCCAGTTTCGCGGCCCAGGGCTCCAATAACGGTATGATGGTCGGTGCCAGTTCGACGCCGTTTGCCAGATACTCCCGGCGCAGCTCCAATCCGCGTTGGCCGGGCAGACGCACCCCCGGCCCGTCGGGTAATCCGGCAGCGTTGCGGCAGGCCGCGGCCAGCCAGCCGGTCTCCTGCTTAAAATTTTCCAGTCCGCCGAAAGCCTTCGGATCGATGATCTGCATGAAAACCGAGGCACCCCAGCGCTGCGGCCCGTCTTTGCGGCCGAAACCGCCCAGGCCGGCCGTCAAGGCCTCAACCAGTAAACCCAAGGCAAAACCTTTGTGGCCGGATTCCATTCCTCCCAGGGGCAAAATCGCGCCCGGCGGTTCGCTGAAAAGGACCGCCGGGTCATTGCTGGTGCGGCCCTGATTATCAATCAGCCATTCATGGGGCAGGCGCCGGCCGGCATCGTAAAGCCGTTGGGTCAGGCCATTGGTGGTCGTCGATGTGCTGATATCAATCAAAATCGGTTCGCCGTCGGTGGGAAAACCGGCTGCGATCGGATTGGGAGTGAAAAGCGGCGTGCATCCGCCGTATGGGGTTACCGAACCGCAGCCGGGATCCGATGAAAGCAGCAACATCACCAGGCCGCGATCCGTTGCCTGCCTGAGATAGGCCTGCAGACAGGCAATGTGATGGCTGCGCTGCACAATCACCGTCATGACCGGGTGCGTGGCAATTCTTTCAAATGCCAGCGCCATGGCCCGCCTGACCAGCCAGGGACCCGGCAAATAATTGCCGTCCCAGGTGACCGCCGACCCGCGATCCTGCAGCGCTGTGGGGTCACCGGTCCCGGACATGCCGCCTTCACTGAGCTCTTTTAGGTAGGGGGCCAAAAGCTGCAGGCCATGGGTCGTATGTCCGATAAGATCGCCTTCCACCAGAATATCGGCAACTACGGCCGCGCGTTCGGGCGACAAATCTAATTTTTCCAGCAGCGATTTCGCAAAGGCAATCAGGTTCGCCGCATCATAACGGTTCGTCATTGTTAATCTAGCTCCTGGACCAGTTCGATGGTTATATCTTCAGGACCTTTAAAAAAGGCAATTCTCAGGTTGGGAATGTCTTTAGGCTCCATGAAAAATGAGAAGCCTCTCTTTTTCAAATCCTGGTAAGCCGCGTCGACATCGTCGACCTGCAGCCCCAGGTGGTCGTAGCCGAATTTGGTGCGGGATGCATCGCCGGCTATGTCTTCATCTTCGCGGGCAACGCGCAGATTGACGGTCGTACCCTGAAGATCGAGGGAGGCGCCGTCGGCCGTGCCAAATTTTTTTCTGGCAAGCAGTGTCGCTCCCAGAGCGTCGGAAAAAAAATCGATCATTTTTTCCAGATCTTTGCAGATCAAATGCAGATGGTGCAAGCGGTAATTCATCGAGTGTCTCCTTTTTATATATTTTTTAGACAGGATTTACAGGATTGACGGGATTGATTTGGCCTTCGGCGAGGAGCCCTTTCGGCCGAAGGCCGTTTTATAATACAGGCCGATGCGACAAACATGCTCATGCTAGTCAGAAATCATGTCTTTCTGACTTCTGCCCTCTGTCCTCTGTCCTCTGTATCCAGGCACCCGCGGTCTCTTCTCGCTATGCGCCATGTCCCTTGAGCCCAGCCTTTCCTCTTCCGCATTCCGACTTCTATGCCTTTTCCCCCAGCAAGGCATGCGCTTTTTTGAGATATTCAACGATTGGAATGCCCTGGGGGCATTTTTCTTCGCATTCGAAGCATTCGATGCAGTTGCCGGCATGCTGGTCATCGGACAGGTTGCGATAATGAAACCGGGGTCCTCTGAGATTGTCGTAGATCTTCGCATTGTTATACTGTTCAAAAATCTGTGCAATCTCAACGCCATTGGGGCAGGGCAGGCAGTATTTGCAATTCGTGCAGGGCACCGGCACCAGCCGACGATATTCTTCCCGCACCTGGTCGACAAGCTGCAGCTCCCGGCCGGAAAGCTGGCCCACATTGGATCGATCGGCGCTGGCGAGATTTTCATCCACCTGCTGCATGGTGGACATACCACTGAGCACCACCGAAACTTCCGGGTGGTTCCAAATCCACTGCAAGGCCCAACCGGCAGGGGTGCGGTGCACTGCGGCGCTTTGCCACAATTCAGCGACGGATGGCGGCACCTTCGTGGTTAATTGACCGCCGCGCAAAGGCTCCATGATGACGACGGCAAGTCCCTTATCGGCGGCATATCTTAGACCTTCGAGCCCGGCCTGGTATTCGACGTCCATAAAGTTGTACTGTATTTGGCAGAACGTCCAGCTGTCGTAGCCATCCACAATCTCTTTGAACACATCGAACTCGTCGTGGAATGAAAAGCCCAGATGCTGAATTCGGCCGTCTGCAAGCGCGCCCTCGGCCCAGCTCAGAACACCCCAATCCTTGAGTTTGGGCCAGTAAGTCGAGTTCAGGGCATGCAGCAAATAGAAATCGATCTGGTCTGTCTGCAGCTTTTCGAGCTGTTCATCAAGAAAGCGGTCGAAATCAGCGGCGGATTCAACCATCCAAGGAGGCAGTTTGGTGGCTAGTTTCACTTTTTCCCGGTAGCCGTTTTGCAACGCCTTGCCAACCAGTGGTTCACTTTGCTGCTCGTGATAGGGGTAGGCCGTGTCGATATAATTGACGCCGCCATCAATGGCATGACGAATCATTTTAATCGCTTCGGGTTCATTGATTTGGGCGGGATCATTGCCGATTACCGGCAGTCGCATGGCGCCGAAGCCCAAGCACGGATGCCTCCCAGTCCAGGCGGCCGAATTTTCGATATTTCATTTAAATTCCTTTTTGATCAAAAATTTTATCACAAAGCCGCAAAGCCCGCGAAGGTAATTGTTGCGCTAAACTTGACGTCTTTGCAAGAGACCCCATTGGTTCAGGATTAACCGACCTGTTGGATCCTAGTTGATTTTAGGGATGAAATATCACAAGGTTTGAAGTACTGTCAAATGCTGATTGAGGTGGCTCCCGGGCGGTTTTCGTTTCACGGCGTTGCTCAATGTAGCGGTGTCGAAGGAGATACATCACAAATTAACCTTTCGATCGGTCTCTTCACTTCGGACTTGATAAATATCCTCTACCATTTCGTCGATAAGACCATCCATTTTGGCCAGAGCGCCCTTGGCAAGAATCAGTCTCTACACGTCTGATTGTTGGCTGGTTCCGCTCTCCCCGTCAAAAATTTCCTTTTGAAAGATCCGGTTTTGATACGACAGGTATTCTTCCCTGCTCATGATGGGTTTATGTCGGGCTATAATCTCTTTGGCCTTTTCGGCATTGCCGTAGAGCAGATCCACCGCCATCATTGCCAGGGCTTTGGCTGGCGCCAGATAGGCCAATTGCTTGTCTGCGATCATAAAATCGCTGCCGTGTGAAATGCCGGATGCTCCGGCCATGGATGGGTGGACCGCCGGCATGATGTGGCTGATATCGCCCATGTCCGTGGATCCGGTCCGATGGCCCGCCTCGGTGCATTCATCAGCGCCGAACAGCAATTGGGCATTTTCCAGAAAGAGCTGTTGCAGGTTGCGATCGTCCTGCAACGGCATATAGCCGGGCAGGGTGTTGATTTCCACCCGGGCGCCGATGGCCATGGCCCCCGCCTTCAGGGCGCGGTCCACCTTTAGATTGGCATTCATGATGGCTGCATTGGTCTTGCCCCGCACGAAGGTCTCCAACCGAACATCGGCCGGCACCACGTTGACCAGATCCCCGCCCCGGGTGATGATGGGGTGAACCCGAATTGTATCCTCATCTTTAAATGTTTCGCGCTGGGCATGAATGGCCGCCAGCGCAATCTGGGCGGCATTCAAGGCGTTGATGCCTTTGTGGGGCGAGCTGCCGGCATGGGCTGCCAGGCCCTGATATCGAATCAGTTTTACAATACAGCCGTTGCATGATTTTACCACCGCCGCTTTTTTCATTTCCGGGGAGCCGTGGGTATGAATCATTGCCGCCAGGTCGACATCATCAAAATGCCCCTTTTGGATCAACTCCGGTTTGCCGCCTAAAAAGCTCAGCTTTCCTTCTCGATGCAGGCCCAGGCGATATTCGATTTCCACGTATTCTTCGGCCGGGACGGCAAAAATAACGATGTTTCCGCCAAGCTCATCCATGGCCCCGCTATCCACTAATCCCATCATCGCGCCCATTAATCCGGCAATCTGGGCATTGTGCCCGCAGGCGTGGGCGGCGCCGGTTTTTGCATCTGCCTGGGGATGGTCTGAAACCAGCAAAGAATCCAATTCTCCCATCAGCGCCACCGTCGGTCCCGGTTTTTTCCCTTTGATAACCCCTTTGACACCGGTTATGGCAAGACCGGTCTGGTGGGGGATGTCGCAAGATTGCAGGGTGTCGGACACCAGCTTGGCGGTCTTGAATTCTTTAAACCCCAGCTCCGGGTTGGCCATGATTTGATCCCCGATTTTTTCAATCTCCGCCTGCCGCCGATCGACAGCCTCACAAATGGCCTGCTTCAATTTCTCTTTGGTCTGCATGGATCGCTCCTTTGAGTTTCGAAAACCTTCAAGCTTAGTACTGAAAATGAATTGGACAGCTTATATAAAATATCTCTTAAAATCAACATGCGATCTTGTTCAGATATTCATATGGAGCGCTTTTTTGCTTGCAGATTGTATGATGGCAATGGTACAAAATTGCAGGCGGCTTGGTGCAAGTCCGGTGGTTGCGTTTTTAGCCTTTTTACACGGAGATAAGCCCATGGAAGATTACGCGTTGCTGAAGGGAAAACGGGTATTATTGGTCGATGATGAAGCCGATGTTCTCGAGACTTTGGAAGAATTACTCTCAATGTGTGAGGTTTGCAAGGCTGATAATTATGAGGCTGCCAGAGAATATTTGCAAACCCAATATTTCGATCTGGCGGTTTTGGATATCATGGGGGTCAAAGGATACGAGCTCCTAAAAATCGCCGTGAATCGAAACGTTACCGCCGTGATGCTGACCGCGCATGCCATGCAGCCCGAAAACATCGTTAAATCCTACACGGAAGGTGCCGCATCATTCCTGCCTAAGGAGCAGATGGTCTCCATTGTCGCCTTTTTAAATGATATTCTGGAAGCCAAGGAACACGGAAAAAACCCCTGGACTCGCTGGTATGAGCGGCTGGCATCATTTTTTGAGGATAAATTCGGCCCGGAATTGCAGGATATGGCCAAGAAACGCAAAGGAATTCCGGACGAGCGGGAATTTTGGGAGAAGTTTCCGTTTTATTAGCTATGGGTATTGATTGGATTCGATTTTTAATTTCTTTTCTTAGACAGGATTTACAGGATTATGGGGATTTTTTTTGCCTGTGGCAAGCTATATGCCCTTCGGCCGAAGGCCCTTTTATCCAAACGATCCTGTAAATCCTGTCCAATATTTTTTATAAAATTAGGATCCAATCCTTAGATTTTTGAATTCGCTGTTGCCAATTTTCTATTACATTATTTATTGACGGGGACTTTTCCTTCCCATATTATTGTTAAATATAATGAAGTAAGTACAATGGGGATGAAATTTTAAGATATTATGGAGAATAGTGTGACCGACAAAAAAAATGATAAAAGCACATGGGCAATCGGTGGAGGCGTCCTTATCGGACTGGGTGTTGGATTTTTTTTCCTACAACAATCCCCTTTAGCATTTGTTGGATCTATGTTGGCAGGATTGGGCATCGGCCTGGTGATAACTGCCCTAATATCAACCAAAAGGGGTAACAGTAAGAATTTCTGACCTAAAAAAGGGCGGTTTAAGAAAAAAACTATCACCGACTTGCACCAAACCATCTTTTCCCTTAAGTCCAAATACGGATCTTATAACCTCGTTCGCCCCGTTTAACAATCAACCAACCCAGTTCCGCATCACGGTTGAAGGCGAGCAAAAATGGTTTGCGCAGTGAGCCTTCGAATCGCTGGCGGTCAGCTGGCTATTTCCGGGGAAAAAGGTCCACCTTGATTCTCCATGTCTCGATTGCGGTGAACCGGTCACGATCGAAATGCGTGACGGCATCATCGAAAAGGCCGATCCGGAAGGATTGATCGGCCATGTATCCCTGCCTGTATCCAAATGGCAGCAGGATATAGCATACGCTTGAAGTACAATGCTTTTCTTCCGGTCGGAAGAACATTTAAAAAATTGGCATGATATTACAATAGCCCCTCGGTTTTCAGATCTTCCACAGTGCCTTCTATTCCTTTTCCAAGGGCCAGCACCAGTTCGTCGATTTGATCGCGCGTCAGGATCAGCGGCGGTGAAATGACATTAAAGTTTCCCGCCGGCCTCACGAGTAAACCGAATTGCCGGCATTTTTCGGCAATTCGAATCCCGATCTTCGCTTCTTTCGGGAACGATTCTTTGGTTGCGGGGTTTTTGACACATTCGACGCCCATCATAAAATGACTTCCCCGCACGTCGCCGACGATGGGCAGGCCGCGCAGGCTGTTTAATTTTTCTTCAAGATAAGGGCCGACCTCTCGCACGTGTTCACAAATTTTCTCGCGCTCCATTATTTCGATATTTTTCAAGGCCGCGGCGCATGAAACCGGATGGCCGGAGTAAGTGTATCCGCAGGCAAATACATGGTCGGGGTTGGGCGCGCTGATAACCTCCCATATTTCGTCGGAAAATAGGGTGGCCGCCAAGGGCACATAGCCGGACGTCAAGCCTTTGGCACTGGTGATGATATCCGGTTGGATATCAAAAACCTCTGCTGATGCAAACATGTGACCCAACCGGCCGAAGGCCGTGACCACTTCGTCGGAGACGTACAATACGTCGTATTTTTTGCAGACTTCCCATGTCCTGCGGTGATAGCCCTTGGGGGGCACAATAACGCCTCCCGCACCCATAATGGGCTCTGCAAAAAATGCGGCCACATTATGCGGACCGAGTTCGAGTATCTTGTCTTCGAACTCTTTGATCAGCGTTTCGCAAAATTCCTCTTCCGTCATTGCGGCGGGTCTTCGATATGGATTGGGATTGGCAACATGATGGATAAAATCCGTCAGATACTGGAATTCAGGCTGCCGGGCCGATTCGGCTCCGGTGAGGGAGGCGGCGGCCAGCGTTGCACCATGATACGCCCCCATGCGGGAGATGAAGTGTTTCTTGTACGGCTTTTTCCGGCAGCCCTGATAGTAGTGGATCAGCCGCATTGCAAAATCATTTGCCTCCGAGCCGCTCAAGCTGAAAAAAACATGATTTAACGAACCGGGGGCCAGTTGGGCTATTTTGCCGGCCAAATTGCTTGCGGGAACATTGGTCGTGGCGCCGAAAGCGGTATAATAAACCATCTGACGCGCCTGGTCTGCCATGGCTTCCGCGATCTCAGTCCGGCCGTGTCCGATATTGACGCACCACAGTCCGCCGATGCCGTCAAGATAGCGGTTGCCGTTCGAATCCCAGACATAAACGCCCTCGGACTTGACCATTACAGCCGAGCCGTCTTTTTTAAATGTGTCGAAATGTGTGTAGGGATGCAGAAAATGATTTTGATCATTTGTCCGCACCGCACTGTAATCAGCGGCAATTCCGGCGCTGTGCTGCACTTGATCTCCCATTGTGTTAGACATGTTGAGTCTCCTTTCGCGCGACGTTTTCATTGTGCCGAATAAATAGCTTCGATAAGAATTATTGATGATAGAAAATATCCAACAATCCGTACCCAAAAATCAATAGGCTTTTACTGAATTTCAAAGGATATTTGAATTTTTCCATATCCTGGGAAATCTTTGGACCCAATGGTCCGCTGACCGCCTTGTTGATTTCCGCCATGCGCTTAAAAACAAACTTTTCTGTGCCTGTCTACTTTATTGCATCTAAATGTTTATTTATTGCTACATTGCGAGAGATCCCGCCTGGATCTCGGGCAGTCTATTGATTGCCAAATTCGGATAACTAAATGAAATAAAATCACTTTTCGCAAGGTAACTTGAAATAAGAATTTCTGGTATCAATTTTGCATTTATATTCCATGGATATTAAACAGCTTTAGAGAAGAATTGATATGGATAGGGAACACATAGAAATTTTATCGGATGCCATCAAGGAATATCTCGGCAATTATGAGTTTGATGAACTTTGCAGCCGGTTCGGTCTGAAAATCGAATATCAGAACAACCACCCCAATCGCAAGAAACTTGTCACGGAATTGATTACCCAAAAATATCGCGACATTAACCGAAGATTCCTTGAGGCGGTCTTGCCGAAACTGGTGCACCGCTGTGAAGAACGGATACTAAACACCACCTGGGAAGTCAATATATTTGACGAACAGATGCTTCCCCAACTAAAATCACTACAGAATTTTCTGGCCGGCGCAAAGAATTCCGTTCTCCAGACCCAATCCGTGAATCGGTTTTTCACCGACAAGCAACAGCTTATTAAATTTTTAAGCAGTGCTAAAACAGTGCTGATGATTGTTGACACGCAGATTGGCCGGACAACATTTGATTGTATTCAAAAGGTTCAAACTCCGATTCGGTTGCTGACCCGGCAAACCTTGCAGGATGTGGCTGTCAATGCCGGCAGCTACCTTGGCGAGTCTCGCAAAAACGGCCATGATATTGAAACCCGGCGTAATTTGAAGCTCAATGATCGGTTCATTGTCTTCAATGGCCACTGTTGGCTGGCCAATTGCTCTCTAGTTGATGTGGGCAAGGTCACCTTAAGCATCATCGAGTGCGTGGACACCAAACCCGTCGTCCTGAAAGAAATCGGACGCAAATGGCGCGAAGCCAAGGTATATTTGAATTAGCAGCTTCAATCTCCGGCCACCGGCAATTTATTAAAAGACAAAGTCCCCTCCTCCTTTAATTCCTAAATCCCTGAATTCCTGAATTAGACCCATGTCAAATTTTTATTCAATTCCGTGACGAACAAAGGTAGACAGTCAATTTTTTAAACTATATGATGAGGTCTGTACTTTCCCGGCACGGGTTTTTTTTATTGAATTTGGTGCAGCGGTTATCTATAATTTGAAAAAATCTTAAGTTGAGCTCCGTTTAGGCGATTTTAGTGTGCCAAATAATGTTGCCCGAGGCCTTGCTGTGGTTAATACGGATTGCGTCCAAATCGTCGTGCATGATATGATTCATTGTTTTGCCGTTATTTTTGTCCTGACATTTATTTTCCTGATCGGCTTGACCGCCGCCCCGGCGTATGCGAAGTCGGAAGCCGTCCAAGGTGAACATCTCTGCGGGGATCCTTTGATGGTCCCCCCCGCCATGAATCCCGCTGATCAGCCTTTGAAGATAAATCATCCCCTGGCATCGCCGTTGCTGGCCCAATCATGGTATCCTGTTTTAGATGAAGATCCGCTCGGTGAAGAAGACCAACTCTCTGAAAAGAAAACAGCAATTGAACCGATCACCCGCAGCTTACCCATATGGGGGCAGAAAGCTCGTGCGCAGGGCTTTGATCTGCCGCTTGCCTTCGGGGTCGGGGCCAATCTGGTATTCATGGATCAGGGGATCGAACTTAGGAATGTCAAAGTCGGTATCGGCGATCCAACCTTCGAAGTCGAAGGTCTTGCTTTCAGCGATGCCCGGGCGCATGATAGAGCGAGCACGGCCCGGCTGGACCTTTGGTTGTTGCCGTTTGCCAATATCTACGGAATTTTCGGCTACATCAACGGTGAAGCAGAGCTGGCTGCCCTCGATCATAATAGATTTTAAATTGGATGTCGAAAACAAGCAACCCTGGAACTTTCTTTTCGGCGGACAATGGGAGATCACAAAACGCTGGCAGTTTATGGCGGAAGGCGGTGTCGGCAACCGCAATCAATTAGTAACCGGACTGTACTTGCGCTTTTAACGGCCAGGCAAAATCGTTTTTCGACTTGTTTGAGTTGGCCAATGCCCTATCAAATTTTATTTGAATGGATTTTACAATAAGGTGATTAAGATGATTAAAGCGAGATCGGAACGGATTAAACAGTTGACGCTGGATCTGGTGCGGATTCAAAGTGACACCGGGACCCGCCAGGAAAAAGATGTCGAAAATTATTTGCATGCCTGGCTGGCTGAGCACGAATATTTCCGAAACAACCTCCATTATTTCGGTCAGCATCCCTTGCCGGAAGATCCAGTGCAACGGTGCGTGGTCTGGGGCCTGGTAAAAGGGCAGGGGGACCAAACCGTCATTTTGATGCACCATCACGATGTGGTGGATGCCTTTGACTACGGCGGTCTTGAAAAATGGGCCTATAATCCTGCAAAATTGGAATCGGCCTTGAACGAGGTCGCACTTTCAGAGGAAGTGCGCCGGGATCTGGCAAGCGGCCAGTGGCTTTTCGGCCGGGGAACCGGTGATATGAAAGGCGGCGCCGCCATTCAGTTTGCCTTGCTGGAAGAATATGCGCAACGGCCGGATTTCAAGGGCAATATCTTGCTGCTGTCGGTGCCGGATGAAGAATCTTTGTCGGTGGGAATGCGCGGCAGTCTGCGTCTGCTGATCGATCTTAAAGCCAGATTCAAGCTGAACTACAACATCCTGATCAACTCCGAACCCCATGGCAAAGAACAAGGCACAACCGGCACGTTTCACATTGGTTCAGCCGGAAAAATCCTGCCCGTCATATTTGTACGGGGCAAGAAAACCCACATCGGCCATATTTACCAGGGATTTAATCCGGTGCTGTTGTTGTCTGAAATTGTACTGCAAACAGAATTGAACACGGATTTTACCGATTGGGTTCGCGGGGAGGTGTCGCCGCCGCCGTCCTGGAGCTTTATGCGGGATCGCAAAGAAGTCTATGACGCATCCATACCGTTGTTTGCCGGCGGATACTTAAGCCTGATCTCATTGAAGAAGACTCCCGGCGAATTGATCAATCAACTCAAAGCAACCTGCGAAAATTCATTTCAGCGCGTCATCGACAAAATAGAAGCAAGTTACGCTGCTTACTGCCGCCAAAAAGATACCCGGGAATCGCTTGCTCCCTGGAAAGTCAATGTCAAAACATTTGACGAATTATACCGGCAGGCGCTGAATGATTCCGGTGAGGCCTTTGAGAAATCCTACGCCCAAAAACTGGCGTCGATTGCAGACGACGTTATGCAGCAGAAGCTGAATTCACCCGAGGCCACCTTCAGGATTATCGAGATGACCCTCGGCTATATCGAAGACCCGGCGCCCGTGGTGGTTATTGCCCTGAGCCCGCCTTATTATCCGGCGATTCATAATGACGAATTCCCCGGGCTGCCGGAATCTATCCGAAACTTGACCGGCCATCTGATCCGGTTTGCCGAAAACTGCTGGCAGGAATCATATACGATCACAAATTATATGATGGGCTTGACAGACTGCAGTTATGCGGGCCTGCAAAACAGTGAAAATATCGTGCCCGTCATCGGACCCAACATGCCGTTATGGCAGAAGACCTATGACGTGCCTTTTGCTGAAATGCAGGAGCTGTCCATACCGGTGATCAACATTGGACCCTGGGGCAAAGACCATCATAAGTTTACCGAGAGGGTATATAAAATAGACTTATACGAGCGAACGCCGGCGCTGCTGGAATGTGCGATTAACTATCTGCTTGGGGACGATTAGGTATCGGGTGTGAGGTATAAGGCCTAAGGTAAAAGGGTTAGGGTTGCAGGCTAAAGGATAAAGGCCAAAGGTTAAAGGCTGGGAGGCTTGGAAGCCGGAAGGCTGGGAGGCCGAAAAATAGAATGGATACTTTTTCCTGCGTTACGATTTCTGCCATCTGGCTTCTGTCTCCTGCTACCTGAATTTTGAACTATGCGCTTTTTTACCTACCCTCTAACCTGGTTTAATCTCACCTTCCCATCTTCCCACTTTCTTTCTTTTCCGCCTTCCGCCTGACTTCTGCCTTCTGTCCTCAATACAGATGACACGCCACCCAGTGGTCTTGCCCCAGGTTTTTTAACTGCGGTTCCTCCTGGGGGCAGATATCCTCCATGCACTTTGGGCAACGGGGGTGAAAGCGGCAGCCGGACGGCGGATTAATGGGGCTGGGGACATCACCGCCCAGGATGATTCTCTCGGATTTAGCGTTGAGATCGGGCACCGGGACGGCCGAAAGCAATGCCTGGGTATACGGGTGTTTGGGGCTGATATAAATATCCTGGTAGGCCGTCATCTCGACAATCTTACCCAGGTACATGACGGCAATTCGGTCACAGATATACTCCACCACGGCCAGATCATGGGAGATGATGATATAGGATAACTTGAATTCCTCCTGCAGGTCGATCAAAAGATTGATGATCTGAGCCTGGATGGAGACATCCAGGGCGGAGACGGGTTCATCGCCGATAATAACCTGGGGATTAAGGGCCAGGGCCCGGGCGATGCCGATCCGTTGCCGCTGACCGCCGCTGAATTCGTGGGGATAGCGCCGGCCCTGTTCGGGAGTCAGGCCCACCTTTTGCAGCAGGTAAGCGACCCGATCTTTGCGCTCGGGTCTATCATAAAGCCCGTGAATTTTCATGGGGTCCGAAAGGGTGCGGTTCAATGTCATGCGGGGATTCAGTGATGAGTAGGGGTCCTGGAAAATGATCTGCATATTCCGGCGCAGCGTCAGTCTTTCCTGTTTCGTATTGCGGGCGATGTCCGTACCCTGAAAAATAACCTGGCCGTCCGTCGGCTCAATCAGACGCAGGATCGCCAGACCGGTGGTGGTTTTGCCGCAACCGCTTTCACCGACAATTCCAAGGGTTTCCCCTGCTCCCAATACAAATGAAACACCATCAACCGCATAGACGTATCCGGCAGTTCTGGATAAAATGCCTTTGGTGATCGGGAAATGAACTTTCAGGTCATTAACTTCGAGCAGTGATTCCAATGCGTGATTGCTCCTTTTTCATTATTCCAAGTAACACCGCATGCGATGAATTCCCCCCAGATCCACGAATTTTGGTGGCGTCTCACGGCAAATATCCATTGCGTGCCGGCATCGCGGGTGAAAGCTGCAGCCCTGGGGCAACTCGTACAGGCTAGGCACTATCCCTGAAATTTCCACCAGGCGCGTGCGGCCTTTGCGGGATCGTTCACCGAGCTTGGGAACGGATCTAAGCAGTCCCCGGGTATACGGATGCTTCGGATTTTCAAAGATGTCCCGGGTTGTGCCTTCTTCCACAACCCGCCCGGCATACATGACCACAATGCGCTGAGCTATTTCCGCAACGACCCCGAGATCATGGGTGATGATCAGGACGGCGGCTCCAAAATCCTCTTTTAATTGCAGCATGAGATCCAGTATCTGGGCCTGGATCGTCACATCCAGGGCGGTGGTCGGTTCGTCTGCGATTAGGATTTTAGGGTTGCAGGCCATGGCCATGGCTATCATGGCGCGCTGCCGCATGCCGCCGGACAGCTGGTGTGGATATTCATTGGCCCGCTTGCGCGGAGAAGGCATCTGGACCTGGCGCAGGGTTTCCACAGCCCGTTTCCAGCCCTCTTTTTTGCTCATATGCTTGTGGATCATAAACATTTCAGAGATCTGATGCCCGATGGTATAAACCGGATTGAGTGATGTCATGGGCTCTTGAAAGATCATCGATATTCGGGCCCCCCGGACGGAGCGCATTTTTCCTTCGGATAATTTGAGAAGATCCGACCCCTCGAAGATGACCCGGCCACCCACTATTTTGCCGGGCGGATATTTGATGAGCCGCATGACCGAAAGGGCCGTAACGCTTTTCCCACAGCCGGACTCGCCCACCAGGCCTACCGTTTCACCTTCATCCATATAAAATGAAACGTCCTGAACCGCCTTGGCGGTGCCTTCAAACGTATAAAAATAGGTCTGCAGCCGTTGAATATCGAGAAGATGCCTGTTGTTGCTCAATATTTCTCCTTACAATCAAACTTGTGGTAATATCCTGACTCCTATTGGCAGACTAAATGGAGTGCTGGAGTACTGGAGTATTGATAAAAAGACATTTCAGCGAAGAATTTCCATCACTCCAATACTCCAATACTCCAATACTCCGGCCACAAAACAGAAGCGTTGCCGTGCGTTCTGTTTATCTTAAGTTTGCTAACAAATATTCAGCTTTTGTAAAACCTGCCCGCCTTCACTCCCGTATGCTTTTCACCATCGATAACCACTTGACCATTGACGATGGTCGCCAGAAGTCCCTGGGGGAAACGTTGCGGGTGATCATATGTTGCCGTGTCGCCAAATGTCAAGGAGTCAAATATTACCGCATCCGCTTTTAACCCCCGGCGGATGATGCCGGCTTCCTGAAGTCCCAGGCAGCGGGCGGTTTGCCCGCTCATTTTATGGACGGCGGCTTCAATCGATAAGGCGCCCAATTCCCGCACAATCCGCCGAAATACCCGGGGAAAAGTCCCATACAGGCGTGGATGCGGTCGGCCCCGGCTGGGAGAGCCGTCCGAGCCGATCATGGCAAACGGCAGGGTTAAAAAGCGCACCATGTTTTCTTCGTTCATGGATTCGCTGATGATGGACACGATCCCGTTTTCAGACTCCACCAGATCAAAAACCAGATCGAAGGGATCCACCTGCCGGTCGTCAGCTATAGCAGCAATGCTTTGGCCTTCCACCTCTTTATTTTCAGGGCGTTGAACCGATGAGACGACAATCTTCTCCCAACCGGAATTGTGGTACATATTTTCCCAACCCGGTATGCCGATTTTGATGTCTGCGATTATTTGGCGGCGCTGCCGGGGATCCTGCAGCCGGGGAATCAAAGACGGCATTCCGCCTTCCAGGGCCCAGGGCGGCAGCAGGGCCAGCATGGTGGTGCACGAGTGAAAATACGGGTACACATCGCAGGTGAGGTCGATCCCGTCGGCGCGGGCCTGTTCCAGTTTATTTACCACGGTCTGCCGCAGGTGCCAGTTTTTAAATCCGGCCACTTTCAGGTGGGATACATGCACCGGAATCTGTGCCTCCCGGCCGATCCGGATGACCTCTTCCAGGGCGGTGATGATGCCTTCGGCTTCATTGCGGATATGGGATGCATAAAATCCGCCCCGGCGGCCTGCTACGCGGGCAAGTTCAATCAATTCCCGGGTGTCGGCAAAACAGCCGGGGGCATAGATCAATCCCGTCGACATGCCGGCGGCCCCCGCCTCCAGGGACCGGGCCAGCAGGGATTTCATGTGATCCATCTGCCCGGCGGTGGGCGGCTTTATCCGAGTGCCCCATGGCCGCCAGCCGCAGGGTGCCGTGACCGACCAGCCCCATCACATTCATCGATAGGCCGGTCTGCTCGATCGTCCGGATGTATTCGCCATAGGACGACCAGTCCAGGGGGTGGTCCCATGACGCTATGTCTGAGTCACTTGCGGCCATAATCGATGCCCGTGCGACCCCTTCCAGGGGAGCGAGGGAGTCACCGCAGTTGCCGAGCACATCCAGCGTTACACCCTGTTTGAGCTTGATTTCAGCATGGGAAGGATCGAAAAGCGCAACATCGGAATGGCAGTGAATGTCGATAAAGCCCGGCGCCAGAACATAGCCGCCGGCCGGTATCACGCGGCGGGCCTCAGCCTCGATCCGGTGATCCAGCGCCGCGAAACGTCCCTTCTCGATGGCGACATCGCCAACCCATGGTTTTGCGCCGCTGCCGTCGACCACTGTTGCGCCTTTTATCAGAAGATCAAACATCCTGAGTAACTGCCCATATCAGATCTTCAATGTCAAGTCTAAACCCTTATGTTGCATAAACAATATGGCTAAATTAGTTAATAACCTGTCCTTATTATTGAAACATTAGTGGAATACTATTTTTTGGATATTTCCTGAAGTGAATTCGAAGGATGGGCTGATTGTGGCACGGAGAAAAAAGAAGACCGAGTAGTTGCATATATAATGCTGAAAATGTTCATTTGACCGCATTAATACTGGAAATTGGAATGTATATGCGGAACCGGTTACCGGGTCCTCCGGGATGCCGTATCGAGGTGCAAAGAACCGGGCGACAAAATCATAGCGCGCTGATTTAGCGGTAATGGCGATACCGCGCAAGTCGAGCTTTTTCAGTTCTTCGAAATCAGGCTTGGCCGATTCAATATCAATTTCATGCTCAAACGTCCCTGGGTACAAAAAACGCCGTTTCCGACAAATTATTCTCGGCTGCAATGGATTGCATGGTTGCAGCAGACAGCCATTCGTCCAGCGGACAAACTGCCGCCGGATTACCTTCAAATAGCCTGGATGCAAATGCATCGATCTGGTACAGTGGTATTTCCATATGATCTCCTTTTTTAGGCCTCCAATAACCGGCCAACCGGAAAAACCGGCTCAACGGGTTAACCGGATTCATAATTAGCAGGATTTAAATAGATTTCGCAAGGGTTTTCCCCGGATATTGTCCTTTATTTTGATCACCATCTAAAGAGCTTAAAATAGACAGAATTCTTTAATTTTAGGCACTTTAGGCATTTTAGGCATTTTAGGCATTCAAAAGCTGACCGATAAATTCAATGTGAGTTGACACATTCATTTATTGGTTGACATGCAATATTGGGTATGGAATTGTAGGCCCATAATTTATTTTTGGAGATACAACTTAAACAAAGGAGGAGGATCTATGCGAAAAATTTTGGTTGTGACACTGGTTTTGTTGTTTGGATTAACGGCTTCTTCGGCTATGGCCGCCAGAAGCGGGGGCACGTTGAATACCATGGCCCCATACGGAGGGGATCTCTATACGCTTGATCTTCATAGATCGAGCCGCTACCAGGATTGGCTTGTGGGGATGAATATCCATCGCACTCTGTTTAAATGGGATGCCCAAAAAAATGAGCCGGTGCCGGATCTGGCCGAAAGCGTGTCGCTTTCGGACGACGGCCTGGTCTACACTTTCAAACTGCGGCCCAATATTAAATTTCACAACGGCCGCCAATTGACGGCGGACGATGTCATCTATTCCTACAACCGGATAGCCGGCATGAAACCGACGTCGCCCGCGCTGGAGCACGTCAGGCCCCTTAAAGGGGTCAAAGAAGTTGTCGACGGCAAAGCCGAGACCATCTCCGGTCTGAAAAAAATCGACGACCTTACTTTCGAGATGACCCTGGAAAATCCGGTGGATATCAAGTTTTTCCTCTGGCTGCCGGATACGGTGATTGTGCCTAAAGAAGAGGTGGAACGTCTGGGCGACGCTTTCGGCACCCATCCGGTAGGCTGCGGACCATTTAAATTCGTCAAGTGGGTCAAGGGTTCCGAAGTCGTATTGGAAAAGTTCCCCGAATTTTATGAGCAGGGCCGGCCGTATCTGGATAAGGTGGTCTTCAAAATCATGGGCGAAGCAGCTCCCCGTGATCTGGCCTTCAAGTCCAAAGAATTGGATGACACCATCGTCGGAGCGGTAAACTACCCCGAATATAAAGCCGACCCGGTTATCTCCAAAAATCTCATCGAAGTAGCCGAGATGTTCACGCGGCTGGTCGGCTTCAACCCGGATTTCAAACCCTTAAGCGACAAACGGGTGCGCCAGGCCATTAATTACGCCATCCCGGCCGACCTGATCATCGAGAAGGTTCTCAAGGGCAAGGCATATCCGGCCCGGGGCTATTTGCCGACCACATCGCCGGCCTTCAATCCCAAAATCAAAAAATACGACTATAATCCGGAAAAAGCCAAACAGTTGATGAAAGAAGCCGGCTACGAGAACGGCTTCGTGGTGGAACAGGCCATCGGTACGTCCAACAAATCCTGGGGTACGGGGATTTATGAAGCGGCGATGCCTTATCTGAAGAAGATCGGGATCGAGATTAAAATCCAGCAGATGGAAGGTGCGGCCATGGCCGAACGCATCCGCCAGATGGACTACCAGATGTTTATCTGGTCTTTGGATTCGGGTCCGAACCCCCTGGTGGTGATGACGCGCTGGAAGTCGGACAACCCGCCGGAGGCCGGCAACTACGTCAAGTACAACAATCCCGAATATGACAAATATATGGATATGGCGGCCGCTACCCGCGACCAGGCCGAAAGAATCAAGTACATCCAGAAAGCCGAGGAGATCTTTGTCGAGGATGCGCCCATGTGGTTTTTCAACTACAACAAAGCCGTCATGGCCCATCAGCCCTGGGTGCACGGCCTGGCACCGGTGGCCCCGGAAATGATGTTTCAGGATATGACCAACGTCTGGATCGACGAAACCTCACCGCGGGCCAACATGAAGTAGTTATTGCTTAACGGGGGAACGCTCCAAGTGTTCCCCCGTTTCTTTACAGATAAGGAAATCCGATGTTTGCATATGCCGTCCGGCGCATACTTCAGTTCATTCCTACCATCCTGGCTGTTGCCTTGATTATTTTTTTGCTGCTCAACGTTCTGCCCGGCAACGCCGCCCTGATGGCGGCCGGGGAGCAGGACCACAACATCGACCTGCATTATATTGAACAGATGAAAAAAGACTGGGGCCTGGACAAACCGGTCTGGCTGCGATTCCTGATTTACATCAAGGACCTGGCCACCGGTAACCTGGGCCTCTCCTTTTTGCGGCGGGAACCTGTCACCCAGCTAATCCTGGAACGACTCTGGCCGACCCTGAAACTGGCGCTGGTCGCCATGGGCATCGCCCTCGCCTTGGGGATCCCGCTGGGTTTTTATTCCGCTGTGCGCCAGGGCCGCTGGCTGGACACTCTCAGCATGATGGGTGCTGTCTCCGGGGTATCCATCCCCCAGTTCTGGCTGGGGCTTCTGCTGATGTATTTTATATCGGTCAAATTGCGCCTCCTGCCGCCGATGGGCTATGGTGACGGGTCTCTTAAAAATATGATTTTACC
This sequence comes from uncultured delta proteobacterium, assembly GCA_963710795.1. Classification (GTDB taxonomy): domain Bacteria; phylum Desulfobacterota; class Desulfobacteria; order Desulfobacterales; family JAFDCJ01; genus JAFDCJ01. The sequence goes on along the minus strand of CAVQBT010000017.1, from coordinate 54,311 downwards.
GGGCTTTACCCTGGGGGTTGCCTACATGGCGCTTTTGGCCCGCACCACCCGGGCGGCGGTGGTCGAGATTTTGACCACCGACTATATCCGCACGGCGCGCGCCAAGGGGCTATCCGAGTTGCAGGTGAATCGCAAACATGTGCTGCGCAATGCCCTGATTCTGGTGCTGACCACCGCCGGGATGCAATTTGGAGCGCTGATGGCCCAGACGGTGATTGTGGAAAAGCTGTTTTCCTGGCCGGGTCTGGGCTCCCTGGTCGTTGATTCCATCTTTCAGCGGGATATCCCGGTCACCCAGGGCTGTGTTCTGGCGATTATCATGGTATTTTTGCTGGTTAACCTGATCGTTGATTTGCTTTACGGATTTATCGATCCCAGGATTCGGGCGTCATACAAATGAACACCACAACTAAAAAACTGCTACGCCAGACCAATCTGATTGTCGGCGGCATCATTACGTTGTTTGTCATCTTTCTCGCTGTATTCGCTGCCTATTTGGCGCCATACCATCCGGTAGACGACGCCGACCTGATGGTCTCCGAGGAGCCTCCCAGCGCCACATTCTGGTTCGGCACCGACAACCAGGGACGGGATATTTTATCACGGGTGATATATGGCGCCCGCATATCCCTGTCCGTGGGGCTGATCTGCCAGGCTTTTAACACCATGATCGGTGTCATTTTAGGCCTGTCCGCCGGGTTTTTCGGTAAATGGTGGGATGATTTTGTGGTGGGCCTGACCAATGTCATGTTGTCGATTCCGTCCCTTATTTTTGCCCTGGCAGTGATGGCCTTGCTGGGGCCCGGCCTGTTTAATGTATTTCTGGCCCTGGGCATCACCAACTGGTCCTATACCTGCCGCATAACCCGTTCCCAGGCCCTTTCCGCGCGGACCCTGGACTATGTCAAAGCGGCTGACGCGCTGGGTTACGGCCGAATCCGCATCATGTTCACCCAGGTTTTGCCGAACATCGTCGGCCCCATCCTGGTGATCGCCACCCTGGGTGTTGCCTGGGCTATCCTGCTGGAAGCATCACTTTCTTTTCTCGGTTTGGGCGTGCAGCCGCCGACGCCATCCTGGGGCGGCATGTTGTCTGCCGCCAGGGAGCAGCTTTTCACGGCACCCTGGATCTCTATTTTTCCGGGGCTCGCCATCTTTATCACCGTCTTAGGGCTCAACCTTCTCGGCGACGGGTTGCGCGACATATTGGATCCCCATACCGTCACGCAGGTAAGAGGATAATACAGCGCATAGCTCGCAGCTCATAGGATGTTGATTGGTTGATTGGTTTATAGGTTGAATAGTTGATTGGTTGATTTTGGGCCTGGTCGTTATAGAGAGCCCCGGGAAGTTAATTGCGATATTGATCGTCATTCCTGCGAAAGCAGGAATCCAGAAGATTCAGTTCCGAGTAAACTGATTACCCGCCTTTGAGGGCATGACCAAAAAAACACGCCTATCATCCGGATATCAAGTTAGTTCGCTTCGCTCACAATTGGAATACTGGAATATTGGAATATTGGAATGATGGGTTTTAAAAAAGGATTAAAGTGCAGACATTCCATATGGCTCATCAAGAGAATAATCCAAAAAAATATCGTGATTCCAATAAATTATAGAAATTCCGGTACATTTACTAATTTACTGCTTAACAAATCAACCGATTCCCTGTATATGGATTTGTTATTTGGAATTTTATGATTTTTAGACGTGTTACATTATTATTGCGCACGATTACTGCTTACTCTCAGCAATGAAAGGATTAGTTGATGGATTTTGCGATTTTTTCGAGCCGGATTTTTACCGGAAACCCCGGTCAGCCCTGGGCTGAAGCCCTTAAAATAACAGGCGAGCAAATTACCCATGTCGGCACTAACACCGAGGTTGAAAATGCCTGCAGTATCAACACCGAAAAGCTGGATTTACCGGGGATGCTGGTGACGCCCGGGCTGGTGGATGCCCATTGTCATTTCGTCAGCCTGGGACGGGCATTTCAGATGGTCAATTTGCGTGATGCCTCATCGCTGGCCGAAGTTCGTGATCGAATTCAGCAAGCCGCCGTATCACGCCAACCGGGCGACTGGATAATCGGCCGGGGCTGGAATCATCATCAGTGGAGTGACGGGCGGGAACCGACCCGGCAGGACCTGGATGACATCACCCCGGATAATCCGGCGATGATGGTGCGTGCCTGCGGACACAGCTGCTGGGTCAATACGGCTGCTCTCAAACGAGCCGCAGTGACCCGCGATACGCCCAATCCTGCCGGCGGTCAAATCGATAAGGATCCGGCCACTGGCGAACCCACCGGCCTGCTGCGCGAAGCCCGTGAAATCATCGAAAAACATATTCCGTTACCCTCCCTGGAGGAGCGTAAACAGATGGCCCTGGCCGCCCAGGAGGACGCATTGCAAAGCGGAATTACCGGTGTCCATACCTGTGAAACGCTTATGGAGTGGGAAACCCTGGCGGCCCTGGAAGCGGAAGGCAAGTTGAAACTGCGGGTCTACCACCTGCTGCCGCCCGATGACCTGGAGCAGGCCGCCGCCCGGGGAATCACAGCCGGTAATGGCAGTCCCCGGCTATGGTTCAACCATGTGAAGCTGTTCGCCGATGGTTCCCTCGGTTCGGGTACGGCCCTGATGCACGAACCCTACACCGACGCCCCGGCGGAATGCGGCATCGCCTGTCTGGAGAAAGAAGTCCTGGAAGAAAAAATCCGACTGGCCTACAGCCGCGATTGTGATGTGGCGATCCATGCCATCGGTGATCTGGCCCTAACCAACGCGCTGGAAAGTATCGCCGCCGCGCGCAAGGATTTTCCGGGGGAACATCGAGACCGGGTGGAGCATGTTCAGCTTTTCCGGCTCCAGGATCTGACCCTTTTTCAAGACCTGGATGTGGTGGCCTCGGTTCAGCCGGTGTTTCTGGGCACGGATTGGGCACCGGCCGAGAAACGCTGGGGGCCGCAAAGGTGCCGCTACGCCTATGCCTGGAAATCCCTGCTTCAAGCGAATCTGCGGGTTCAGTTCGGGTCCGATGCGCCGGTGGAATCCATTAACCCCATTTACGGCATCCACGCCGCCGTCACACGCCAGGATGCAGGCGGCCGACCGGGCGGCGGCTGGTTCCCTGAGCAAAAATTGTCTCTTGAGGATGTCATAAAAGGCTTTACTGCGGTCGCAGCCTGGAACAGCCGGCGTGAAGATTACCTGGGCTCGATAGCGCCGGGCAAATGGGCCGACCTGACGGTATTCGAGAAAGATCTTTTCAAATTATCCCCCGGGCAATGGCGGTCAGTTAAAGCTGCCATGACGGTGGTGCATGGGGAGGTGGTTTACAGAAAATAAAGGAAGCTGGGAAGTTGGGAAGTTGGGAGGCTGGGAAGCCGGGAAGCTGGAAGGCTGGGAGGCTGGGAGGCGGAAATGGGAAGTCAGACGACAGAAGACAGATAATGATCGGTGGAAGTCGAGATGTAGGCCAAAGTTTCAAATTTAGTTTCCGGCCTTAAAGCCTCCCAGCTTCCCGGCCGTTAGCCTTTAACCTTTGTCCTTTAACCTTTATCCTCCATTTCTGATTCCAGAGTTGACTTTTTTTATACAAATCGTGAACCTGCCTCTTTTTTGAGGTTAACGACTCATGAAAGCCGAAATTTTAAAAATCTTGCGATCCCAGGGCGATGGCGTATCCGGAGATCAACTCAGCGCCCGTTTAGGTATATCGCGGACCTCCCTTGGGAAACACATCCATAAGCTGCAGGACTTTGGCTATCAAATTTCTACAACTGCGGGCGGGTACCGGTTAGTCAGCTCACCGGATATCCTTTTTCCCTGGGAATACCAGGGCCAGGCAGCCAATATCCTGTATTTCCCCGAAGTCACCTCGACCATGGATATTGCCCGGGAGCAGGCCAGAAATAACTGCCCTGATCTGACCGTGGTAATTGCCGGACGGCAGACCAAGGGACGGGGACGGTTGAAACGGCGCTGGCTGTCCGATGACGGCGGACTGTATTTTACCATGGTGCTGCGGCCGGCAATCCCCGTGCAGTCGAGCTTCAAGGTGAATTTTCTGGCCTCCGTAACCCTGGCAGGCGTAATCCGTGAAATGCTCCAGATCGATGCCATGGTGAAGTGGCCCAACGATATTCTTGTGGCTGACCGTAAAATCTCAGGAATGATATCCGAATTGGAAGCCGCAGCGGATCGGGTTTTTTTTATCAACGTCGGGATCGGAATCAATGTCAACCACGACCCGGCCGAAGTTGAGCCGGGGGCATCATCATTGAAAAAAATTTCAGGCCGGGAAATATCAAGAAAAGAGCTGTTATTCCGATTTCTGGAAGCATTTAGCGATCGCATGAAAAATGCCGATTTTGAGGGTGTTATATCACAATGGAAGCAATATACGGTAACCCTGGGGCGCCAGGTCAGAATTGTAACCCATTTGGAGGAATCGGAAGGGCTGGCGGTGGACGTGGATGAAAACGGAGCCCTGGTTTTAGAACTGGCCAATGGGGAACGCAAGAAAATTATTTATGGAGATTGCTTTATCGTATGACATCGGATCGACTAAATCTTCTATGGCGTATCTGGTATTCAATCTTCCCCGGAACCCGCCAGGGTCGCTTCGATCGGCAGCCTTACCGCCGGCTTTTTAACGGCCTGCTGCTGCACTTTCGCCCGCGCGCGGTCCCGCAGCAGACCCTCAGATTTACGCTGACCTGGGGACTGGGCGGGATGGCGGTCGTGCTGGTGGTTATTCTTTTTCTCTCGGGCCTGATGCTGAAGTTTTATTACCAGCCGGTACCCGATCGGGCTTATGAATCGATTGTCCGCCTGCAAAACATTGTCTATTTCGGCCAGCTGATCCGCAACATTCATCATTGGAGCGGCAACGCACTGCTGCTGGTGGTGTTTCTTCATTTTTTGAGGGTCTTTTTCAGCGGTGCATTTCATAGCGGCCGGCAGTTCAATTGGATCCTGGGGTTGGTGATGTTTCTTTTCGCCCTGGCGTCAAATTTTACCGGATATCTGCTGCCCTGGGATCAGCTTGCATTCTGGGCGGTTACCATCTGCACCGGCATGTTGGAGTATATCCCCGGAATCGGCAGCGGGCTGCAAATGTTGATCCGGGGCGGGGCCGATATCGGACCGGCGACCCTGTCGATTTTCTACGCAATCCATACGGCGATTATCCCGGCCGGTCTCATTATTCTCATGCCGTTTCATTTCTGGCGGGTGCGCAAAGCCCGCGGCCTGGTTATCCCGCGCCAACCGGATGATGACCCCCATGACCGGGGTGAATCGGTTGCGACCATTCCCAACCTCATTGTTCGTGAATTGGTCGTTGCCGCAGTATTGATCGCCTTGATATTAATTTTCTCGATTCTGGCTAATGCCCCTTTAGAAGCCAAGGCCAATCCGGGACTCAGCCCCAACCCCACCAAAGCCCCCTGGTATTTTGCCGGATTACAGGAATTGCTGCTGCATTTCCATCCGCTGTTCGCCGTGCTGGTTATCCCGGTTGTCATTCTATGTATGCTGTTTCTTCTGCCGTACCTGCGCTACGATGCGGATAGCGCCGGTGTCTGGTTTGTCTCGCATCAAGGCCGGAAATCGGCCGTCGTCGCAGCAGCCGTGGCCGTAATCCTGACATCTCTGGCTATTGTTGCAAATGAATACCTCATTGATTTTGCGGCCTGGCTGCCGGCGGTTCCCGCCGTCATCAGCAATGGGTTGCTGCCGGCGGTCCTTGTCCTGGCGGGCATCATCGGATTTTACTGGTGGATAAAGAAAAAATATAGCACCACCAATAACGAGGCCATCCAGGCGGTGTTTGTGCTGTTGTTGTCGGCCTTTGCTATTTTGACGGTTACGGGGATTTGGTTTCGTGGTGTTGGGATGAAATTGGGATGGGGGGGATGGTGAAGAAGGATCAATATTTTAACTCGCATTCAGGCCTTAATTTCCGGGATATCGCTATTGGAGTAATGGAGTATCGGAGTATTGGAGTGATGGAGTACTGGAGTGATGGAGTGAAAATGAATTCGGAAGTCGGAATGCGGAAGTCGGAATTGCAGGGCAGAGCTCAGAGAGCATGGAGTGTTGGAGTTCTGGAGTGTTGGAGTGTTGGAGTGGTAGAGTATTGGAGTATTGGAGTATTGGAGTACTGGAGAAATGGAAAGAGAAGAAGCCCTTTTGGCTTGATAAGCAGGATTTTCTAAATGCGAAAAAATAAGAATCGGGGATACCAGAAACTGAGAGTATGGAATGACGCTATTGAATATTATCAGCAAACATTTAGAGTCTTTCGAAAATTTTCCTATGAATCGAAACGAGTGGCTGGCCAGGCGATAGCATCGAGCGATTCCGTTCACCGCAACATTGCGGAAGGATATTGCAGGCGTTCTATTCATGAGTACCTGAACTTTCTTAACATAGCTCTCGGCTCTCTTGGTGAATCAGTATCCGGTCTATTTGCCTGCAAAGCGTCAGGGCAGATAAATGAAGAAGAATTCGAAATTCTTGACACTCGGGCCTATAAACTTGAAAATGGCCTTCTTAAATTGGTTGAAAGCCTGGAACGCAAAAGAGCCCTTGGAGATTGGACCGATCATTTGGTGGTAAAAGAAAGCAATGCAATTTATGATAGCGACTAATCCAATACTCCAACACTCCAATACTCCAGTACTCCAATACTCCGGTATGTTAAAACCAACAAAGCACCTATTAGGAACATATCATGCCCAAGCGACACAGTGAGAAATCCCCACCCCCTGCCAACAGCCGCCGCAGTTTTCTGACCAAACTCTGGTTCGCCCTGGGTTTGTTGGCGCTGGTTGAGTTCATCGCCGTTGCATTGGCCTATTTGCGGCCGGAAAAGCCCGAAGCGCGCCGGGAAAATGCCGACGCCATCGTCACGGCCGGGGAGGTCAATAGTTTTGCACCGCAATCGGTCACCGCGTTTGTGCGCGGCCGGTTTTATCTTAGCCGGTTGACAGACGGCGGTTTTTTGGCGCTGTCGCGCAAATGCACCCATCTGGGGTGCACCGTTCCCTGGGTGGCACAGGAAAACAAATTTGTCTGCCCCTGCCACGCTTCGGCATTTGATATTAGCGGCAATGTCATCAGTCCTCCCGCGCCACGGGCGCTGGATATTTATGCGGTAGTTATTGAAAACGATATAGTGAAAGTGGACATCAGCAAGCCGATAAAACGCCGTGAATTTAAAGCTGAACAGGTAGTTTATCCAAGAAAAGTTTCTGACAGGATAACAGGACAGACCGGATAAAAAAATGGTTTAAGGTATAAGGTTTAGAGTTGAAGGCTAAAGGATAAAAGTCAAAGGCTAAAGGATAAAGGTCAAAGGTCAAAGGAAAAAGAATAAGGAGCAAAGGCTATGGCGCTGACGCGCCAGTTGATAGCTCCTATCTCATGGTTGATAGAAAAAGATAAAGATTAATGAACGGAGGATTAAGGCCGGGAAACGGTAAAGTTGATCTGAGGGGTATTTCAGTACTCTGCCTTCATAATTCCCTTTTCCGACTTCCGCATTCCGAATTCAAAAATTCTGTCCTTTGTCGTCTGATTTCAGTATTCTGTTTTCTGTCCTCTGACATCTGGTGTTAATTCATGCGAAATTGGAAAATAACCGGAACCATTGCCACGCTCATTATTGTCCTCTCCATACCGGCATACCTGGCGAAGCAGAATTTTTTCCGGCAGACCGCCGCGCTGCCGGAGCCGGTGACCTTTGTCGGCGGGCAAAAATGTGCCGAATGTCATAAAAATGAGTACGACAAATGGCGGGGTTCTCATCACGACCTGGCCATGGACGAAGCCAACGATTCGACCGTGCTGGGTAATTTTAATGATGCCGTATTCGAGTATTTCGGAGCGGTGTCACGATTTTATCGCAAGGACGGCCGGTTTTTTGTGTATACCCAAGGTCCGGGCGGCGAAATGGGTGATTTTGAAGTCAAATATACCTTCGGAGTTTATCCCCTGCAGCAATACCTGATTCCGTTTCCGGGAGGACGCCTGCAATGTCTGCCCATTGCCTGGGATGCCAGAGAAAAAAAATGGTACCACCTGTATCCGGATGCCCCGATTGATCCAACCGACTGGCTCTACTGGACCAATGCCGGCCAGAATTGGAACGGCATGTGCGCCGAATGCCATTCCACCAATCTGAAAAAAAATTATGACCTCAAATACGGATTCTTACCACACGACCTGGTCGGAAATCGATGTCAGCTGCGAGGCCTGCCATGGCCCGGGTTCGGATCATGTGCAGTGGGCCGAACTGCCGGATATGGCCCGGCCTCCCGCTGAAAATTTCCAGCTAGTCGTGAAAACATCCGGTATTGACTCGCGCGAACTGGTGGAACTGTGTGCACCCTGCCATGCCCGGCGCGCCATCCTGGGCGACTATACCCATGCCGAACCGGATCTGATGGATACCATGCTGCCGTCCCTGCTCGATGAAGAGCTGTATTTCGCCGACGGTCAGATCCTGGAAGAGGTTTATGTCTACGGTTCGTTTACCCAGAGCAAAATGTATGCACGTGATGTGCACTGCAATGACTGCCATGACGTGCACAGCATCAAGACGGTCAAAAGCGGCAACGACCTGTGTCTGCAGTGTCATCGGGCCGATGTCTATAATACCTGGGACCATCATTTTCACAAATATAAAGGCGAAAAAGGTGAGCCGATTAGAACCGCCGCCGGTCGGGTGCTCTTTGAGGTCGGCACCGGCGCCGAATGTGCCCAGTGCCACATGCCGGGCCGCTATTACATGGGTAATGATTATCGGCCGGATCACAGTTTTCGCATACCGCGGCCTGATCTGAGCCTGAAACTCGGTGTGCCCAATGCGTGTAATCGCTGCCATCAGGATAAAAGTGCCCAGTGGTCCGACGATTATTTCACCAAATGGTATGGTCCCGGGCGCCGCGGCCACTACGGCATCACCATCGATGCCGGCCGCCAACACCGGCCGGCTGCCCCAGCTAAGCTTACCCGGCTGGCGGTCGATCCGTTGTATCCGGTGATCGTGCGGGCCACGGCGCTGTCGCTGCTGGGTACGAACCCGACCCCTGGCAGGGACCGAACCTTTGAACTGGCCCTGGCCGACGAGGAAGCCCTGATTCGACGCACGGCGGTTGACCAGTTGCATGCGGCTGATTTGAAAAAACAGACCGCCTTGCTGGCCGCCATGCTTTATGATCCCGTCAAGGCTGTCCGCATTGAAGCAGCCCGGCGCATGACTGAAATAGCCGAGCCGCAATTGGACGGCCGCCAGCAAAAACGCTATCAGGCCGCTTTGCGGGAATATCGGGAATCCATGGAATATTCGGCCGATTTTGCGTTTGCCCGGTATAATCTGGGAAATCTTTATGACAATCTCCGCCAGCCGCAAAAAGCCGTGGCGTCATACCTGGGTGCCATCCGTATTGATAATCAATTTTATCCGGCCAAGGTCAATCTGGCCATGCTTTACAATAAAATGGGGCGCAAAGATGAAACGGAGGCCTTGCTGCGCGAGGTGGTCGCTGCGCATCCCGAACTTTACGAGGTGCATTATTCACTGGGCCTGCTGCTGGCCGAAAACCAAAAGTATGATGAAGCTGCCCGGCAGCTTGAGATTGCAGCCAAAGGACTGCCGGGAAGGGGGCGCGTGCAGTACAATCTGGGATTGCTGCTGCAGCATTTGAAGCGGAATATGGCGGCTGAAGCCGCGTTGCTGGCAGCGCTTGAAATTGAACCGGATAATCTGGATTATCTGTATGCCGCCGCCGATCACTACCTGAAAAGGGGAAAACTAATTAAAGCCAGAGATCTCGCCCGGCAAATGGTCCAAAAACACCCGCGCCAAACCATTGGGCACGATATACTGAATTACATCAATAAGACGCTGGCGCAGAAAAATGAACCTTGAATCCTGCAGGCTTTTTCGGCTGTTTTGCACGGGATGGCGGTTGCTCTTGAATTAAGTGTTTTTAGGAATTATATTCAGCACTATTTTTCAACTATAATCAATTAACTGAAAGGAGCGTCTATGGCTAAAGAGAAAGTTAAACACATGGCTGGGGTATTCGCATCGGCCTTTGCGCATGCGGGTCACATCACCAAGGATGAAGCCAAAGAAATCAGCGGACTGGCTGACCATGAATTCGAAAAAGTATACGCCAAGGCATCAAATATTGCCGATAAAGTCATCCAGCATGAAGGCAACAAGATGGATAAGTTTCTGGAGCATTTTGCCAAGGAAATTGATGAATACGTTGCGCACTTCGGCGATAAGTTTTTTATGTAAAATTAATAACCCGGTCCTTTAGGGCATGTTTGTCCTCCCGTGGCAACCGCCAGCTCTTTTGGTATAAATCGAATCTTGACGCTTGGGGCCGGGTTTCGTTCCCCTAACTGCTGCTTTGATTGCCAAACCAATTGCGCTTGATACCTTCCAATTCACCGGATTCGATCAGATTGAGGATGGCACGGTTGATTTTTTCACGCAGCGGGCTGCCTTGGGAAACAGCTATGCCATAATCCTGGGGTTCGAAAATCTTACCAACAACAGCAACCTTGCCTTTGCCCTCGCCCACCGCATAATAAAGCAGATTGGGGGCATCATAAACTACCGCATCCACTTCATCATTCAGTAAGGCATCGAACGCATTCTCCACCCTTTCAAATACGTTTATGTCGGCGGGCATTTTTTTCATATAATTAAAACTGGTCGTTCCATCCACCACGGCCACCCGTCGTCCTCTCAGATCCTGGGGTCCGGTAATGTTGCTTTTGAGGCTTTGCATGGTAAGGTCCGAGGAAAGCTGAGCAATAAAGAAACCGAATAGGGGCAGGAATATGAGGATAATAATAGCCGCCAAAATTCTCCCAACCCAGCGCTGGGGGACCTTATCCCCGTATCCAATGGTGCTGGCGGTAATCAGGGCCCAGTACATCCCTTCAAACACCCCCGGAAAATAGCGTTGATGAAACGAGGTGGCTCTTTTTTTGCTGCTGCGTTCAACCAACCATATAATGTGGCCGGCGACGACCATCAAAATAAGCAGCACGCCAAAGAAATAGATTTTCTGACCTTCGAACAAAGAAGAAATCAATCCAAGCAATGTCGGATTGTCAATTTTAGGAATTAAGATATCAAGCCCCGTTTCATAGACCGGATGAGTAAAATCAAGGATCTCTTCCCGTTCTTCAGTAATGGTAATTCCGCCAATCGCAATATCGATGCTGCCTTGCTCCAGACGCTGCAATTTGTCGCCGACTCCCTTGCAGGTAATATATTCAAACTTTGTGTCTAGTTGGAGGGCGATGGCCTGCCACACGTCGATTGAAATGCCGGTCGGACCCGTGGGGGCCAATACCACGAACGGTGTGAACGGGCTGATACCGACTTTAAGAACAGGATCTGATGGGGCGGCATCAACCGGTTGACTGACCAGAATGAGTATCAAAGCTAAAAGGAACAGGCCTCTTTTGGGTTCAAAAATCATCGCTTCGGCCTCCCTTGGCCGGGTTCAAAGCCTTAAGAATTTTACGTCTAAATAAACGGATTAGACCTCGGACCTTGATATTACAGTAGTCGTCACAAATCAATTAAAATAAGTGAATATATATTCATAATTTTTATAGATTTATAATTGACATTTAAATCCTTAATGTTAGGTCTATGATCGATCGAAAGTTATATATTTAATTAATATAATTAGATAAATAAAATTATGAGTTTTGTGATTTAAGACTTGACAGAGATCGAAGCCTTCTATAATATGAATGAACACTCATTCATAAACATGTCCGATGTTTTGGGCAGGGGGTCAAAATCAATAAGCACAATAAAAATAACAAATATCATCTTATTCTGGAAGCGGCGGTAAAAGTATTTGCCCGCCAGGGCTTTTACCAGTCAACCATCGCCCAGGTCGCCAAAGCGGCCGGGGTGGCCGACGGCACCATCTATCTTTATTTTAAAAATAAAGATGATATTCTGGTGCAGTTTTTCAACTACCGGACCAAACAAGTATTTGATCGGTTCAGAGCAGAAGTTAAAATAGCGGACAACAGTTTGGATAAACTGCGCAATCTCATCCGGCGGCATCTGACCGAATTTCAACGGGATCGGGATATGGCGGTGGTGTATCAGGTGGAAACCCATCAGAACAGCCGCCTGGCCGAAGCCCAGATTAGAGAAATGTCGGTGATGTATCAGGACCTGGTGTCGGAAATTGTCGAATTGGGCCAGCAGGAGGGCAGCATTCGCAAAGACCTCTATGTCGGCCTGGTAAAGCGGTTTATTCTGGGCGCAGTCGATGAAGTGATAAATACCTGGTTGCATTCGGAAAAGGAGTACGACCTGGTTTCCATGGCCGAGCCGCTGGTTGAGCTGTTTGTTAGAGGTATCGGAACCGCCGATTAAAAGCAGTCACCACCGAAGAACACGGAATATCACGAAAGGCTAAAATCAAACGGCAATAAAAAAGGAGAGATAAACAATGGCACAGCAAATCGCGGATCGAAGGGATGTTGACTTTGTCCTTCACGAACAATTGCACGTCGAGGAATTGAGCAAACATGACAGGTATGCCGAGTTCAACAAAAAAACCGTAGATCTAATCGTTTCTGAAGCCCGCAACCTGGCGATCAAGGAGATTTTACCGACCCAGGAAGATGGGGATCGAGAAGGCACCAAATTTGAAAACGGACAGGTGACGGTTCCCGAATCTTTTCATAAAGCCTGGGAGCTGTTCAAAGAGGGTGAATGGCTGGCCATGATCGAGGATCCCGATTGGGGCGGGCAGGGCATGCCGCGAACCGTGGCCCTGGCAGCCAGTGATTTCATGAACGGGGCTAATTTTGCCTTCATGATGTATGCCGGGTTTAACGCACGGGGCCGGCAAGCTGGTCGAAACTTTCGGGACCGAAACACAGAAAGCGCTTTTCTTGAAAAAAATGTATACCGGAGAATGGACCGGCACCATGCTGCTGACCGAACCGGAGGCCGGTTCCGATGTCGGGGCGTTGACCACCGCGGCGGTCAAAAATGAGGACGGAACCTATTCGATCACGGGCAATAAGATTTTTATATCCTCCGGCGAACATGACCTGGCCGAAAACATCATTCATCCGGTTCTGGCGCGCATCGAAGGTGCGCCGGAGGGGACTAAAGGCATCTCCCTTTTTATCGTTCCCAAGATCTGGGTCAACGATGACGGGAGTCTGGGCGAGCCGAACGACGTGGTCTGCACCGGCGTCGAAGAGAAAATGGGAATTCATGGCAACGCCACCTGCTCCATGTCGCTCGGCAGCAAGGGCAATTGCCGGGGAATGCTTCTGGGCGAAGAAAACAAAGGCATGCGTTCCATGTTTTTGATGATGAACGAGGCGCGTTTGCTGGTCGGAATTCAGGGCTTTGCCTGTGCCAGCGCAGCCTACATGCATGCCGTCAATTATGCCCGTCAGCGGGTCCAGGGGCGCCATCTGATGAATATGATGGATAAAAGCGCCCCGGCGGTTCCGATCATTCAGCATCCGGATGTCCGGCGAATGCTGCTGACAATGAAAGCCTACGTGGAAGGCATGCGCAGCCTGCTGTATTATGTCGGTATGTGCGATGACCGGATTGCATATCACCGACAATGAAGCGGAAAAGGCCAAATATCAGGGAATCGTTGATCTGCTGATACCCATCGCCAAAGGCTATGTGACCGACCGGGCCTTCGATGTCTGCAACCTCGGCGTTCAGATATTCGGCGGATACGGCTACATCAAAGAATACCCCATGGAACAGCTTCTGCGGGACTGCCGGATTACCCCGATCTACGAGGGAACCAACGGCATCCAGGCCATGGACCTTCTAGGCCGCAAGCTCGGATTGAATAAGGGCAAGCCGATTATGGATCTGATGGGTGAAATCCAGGGCACGATTGCCGCCGCCAGGGCCAACGCGCGCACAGAAGATTGTGCCGGCAAATTGGAGGCTGCCTTGAACAAACTGGGAGATGTCGCCCTGCATTTGGGTAAAACCGCCATGTCACCCCAGGTCATGGCTGCCTTTGCGCACGCTTATCCGTTCATGGAGGTTTCCGGAGATGTGGTCATGGCCTGGCTGCTCCTGTGGCGTGCCACCATAGCCGCCGAAAAATTGAATAACGGTGCCAAGAAAAAGGATGCCACCTTTTACGAAGGCCAGCTGAAGAGTGCCGAATTTTTTGCCAATTGTTTATTGCCGGTCACCCTCGGTAAGATGAATGCCATTCTCGCAACCAGCAGCGAAGCCGTGGATATATCCGAGGATGCCTTCGGCGGGAAATAATTGGGTATTGGGTACTGGGTATTGGGAATTGGGTACTGGGTGCGAGTTGCGCGTTGCGAGGTGCGGGGGAAGGCCGAGAAAATTCCAAGCACCAAAAATCAAATATCAAATAAATCCCAATGACCCAAATTCAAAGCGACTGAGTCCATCACAGGTTAAACCACGGGACTTTCCGCAGACCTCTTTGATGACGCTTTGTCCGGCGGACCTGATTGGCCGAAAGGCGGTGATTCAGCCTCAGTGAAAGTTTTGGTCATTGATTATTGAAATTTGAGATTTATTTGAAATTTGATGCTTGTGATTTGGAATTTTTGTTGCGGGGTGCGTGTTGCGCGTCTCGAGTTTCGAGGAGCGTCTTCGCTAGACCCAATGTTTTTTTGCCTCAAGCGCAGCGCACATTAAACCCTTGTTTCAAGGGTTTAATCATGATATGCAAACCCCTTGCGTTCAAACTTGGATTGATCAAATATTTTACCGAAGGGAGATTCAAATAAATATATGGAATCCGCGTTAATTTCTCCGGCTGCGGCCACGATTCTTGGTATTCCTGCAAATATTATCTATGTTCTGATTCCGCTGATCGGGGTCGGCACCTTTGCCTATATCATGTACCGGAGGCTGAGGCCGCTTCTCAAGGCAGCTCCGGACGATCGGTTTAATCGAATCCCGGAAAGAATCCGCTCGGTCATTAAAATTTGGCTGGGCCAATGGCGGCATCCGCGCTACCTGCTGCCCGGCGTGGTTCATATTTCCCTGTTTGCCGGTTTTCTGATTGTCGGCGCCCGCTCCATCCAGCTGATATTTACCGGGTTTGTGGATGGCTTTCAATTGCCCGGTTTCAGCGGATCGTTCGGCGCCTTCTACAATGTGTTGAAAGATTATGCCACAACCTGGATTCTGATCGCGGTGGCCATCGCCGCCGTGCGGCGCGCCATTTTTAAACCGGCCCGCTATGCCGTGCCGCCACAGTACGGCAAAGACCATACCTGGGAAGCCCTGTTGGTACTGGGGCTGATTGCGACGCTGGTGATATCCGAGAGCCTGTTCGAGGCCAGCCTGGCTGCAGCCCAGATTCAAAAAGGGTTGCATGCTGAATATACGGCACCGGTGACCCTGGCGTGGTTTTTTAAGCATCTGTTAAGCGGCGCCTCGCTTTCGGTGCTGCAGGGTGTGCATTCGATTACCTATTTTATCCATGAGATAACCTTTTTCTTCTTCCTGTGCTTTTTGCCCATGGGCAAGCATTTCCATGTGATAACTTCCATTTTCAACGTATTTTTCATGCGCCTTGACCGGGGCAATGTCAAAGCCGGTGCGATACGGGGTCGACGATGAAAAACTGGACGATCTGGAATCCTTTGGCGTGAAGGTCTTTGAGGATTTCACCTGGAAGCACATGCTCGATTTTTACACCTGTGCCGACTGTGGCCGGTGCTCCGACCACTGCCCGGCCAATGCCGCCGGCCGGCCCCTTTCGCCGCGCTTTATCTCCATTAAAGGGCGCGATTATGCATTTAAGCATTATCCGTGGATCGGCAGCAACGGCGGGCCATCCAAGCCTTTGATCGGCGATATTTACAGTGAGGATGAGATCTGGTCCTGCACCACCTGCGGCGCCTGCGAGCAGGAGTGCCCGGTCACCATCGAGTACATCGATAAAATGGTGGATTTGAGGCGCGGTATGGTGGAGGAAGGCCTGGTTCCCCAGTCGCTCCAGAAGCCGCTCGGCGCGCTTGAAAAGCGCGGCAATCCCTGGGGCAAAATGGAAAGAAAACGGGCCGACTGGACCAAGGATCTGGCCGAGGACAGCTCCCGTGAAAATTCTTGAAAAAGGCTAAGACGGCCGAAACCCTTTACTTTGTTGACAGCATATCGTCTTTTGACGACCGCATGCAGGAAATCGCCCGGGCCAGCGCCAGAATACTATCGGCGGCCGGCATTGATTTCGGTATTCTGGGCAAGGACGAAAAAGACAGCGGCCACGAAGTTCGCCGATTCGGCGAAGAAATGCTTTTCCAGGATTTAAAGGATCAAAATACGGATGCGATTCTGAATTCAGGCGTCAAAAATATCGTCACGGCCGATCCGCATGCCTATAATGCGTTGAAAAAAGACTATCATGACCTGCCGCCGGTGGAGCACATCAGCCAGACTATCGTGCGCAATGTTAAATGCGGGAAAAATCCGCCTAAAACCGGTGGCCGACGCCGGCAAGACCTATGTCTATCACGATCCCTGCTATCTGGGAAGGCACAACAGCCTTTATGATGATCCCCGGGCGGCGATTGATGCATTCCCGGATTAAAGCGGATCGAAATGGAAGGCAATTGCCGGGATCGCTCGTTTTGCTGCGGCGGCGGCGGGCTGATGCTGTTTTATGAGCCCGAAGAAGAGCAGCGCATGGGCGTGATCGGGTTGAGATGGCCAAAAAAGCCGGGGCCGATGTGATTGTGACGGCCTGTCCCTTTTGTCTGGTGAATATCGAAGATGCCATTAAGGTCGCCGGACTGGAGGGCCAATTGGAAGCAATCGATCTGTGCGAATTGATTGCCCAGCAGCTTATTATTGAAGAATGAAGATTGAATATTTGAGGAATTCTATCTTTTTATTGCAATGCTAAAACTGCTAAAATATGGATGCTAATCATTTTAAACCAATAACCAGTAACGAATAACCACTAACTGTTAACTACTAACGTTTCCGGAGGAAAAAGATGGAAATTCTAGTCTGTGTCAAAAGAGTTCCCGATACCGCCGAAAATGAGATCGAAGTTGCCGCCGACGGCAGCGATATCGAGCGCGATGATCTCGTTTATTCGGTGAACGAATGGGACAATTATGCGGTCGAAGAAGCCATTCAAATTGTGGATAAAGCTGGGCGGATCCGTGACGGTTGTATCCGTCGGCGATGAGGACAGCCGAAGAAGTGGTCAGAAGAGAAATGGCCATGGGCGCCAACAATGGGCTCCTGCTGTCGGACGATGCTTTCGAAGGATCGGACGGCAAAGGGATCGCCAGCCTGCTCAAAGGCGGCAGTGGAAAAGGGCAACTATGATCTGATCCTTACCGGTGCTCAGGCCGATGACGGCGCCGGGCAGGTCGGCGGGATGCTGGCCGCCATGCTGGATGTGCCCTATGCCTCGGTTGTCAATTCCATTGAAGTCGCTGGATGACAAAAAACTGAAGGTCGGTCGTGAAATCGAAGGCGGCAATCAGGAAATGAACGAAATTGACCTTCCCTGCGTGCTTTCGATTCAAACCGGTATTAATGAACCGCGCTATGTCGGGATTCGCGGAATTCGCAAAGTCGCCTCAGTCGATATTCCGGTCTGGGGCGCTTCCGATCTTGGCCTGGCCGCCGATTCGGTGGGAGCGGCCGCTGCCCGGGTAAAGCGGCTGGACTATTTCATTCCCGAACTCGGCGAAGGCGCTGAGATCCTGGAAGGCAGCATGGAAGAAGTTGCCGATAAACTGATCGAACTCTTAAAAGCCAAAGGAGGGATAAAATAATGGCCGGACAGGTTTTTGCATATATTGCACATAAAGACAGGCAAGGCCGACGATACCGCCCGGGAGCTGGTAATTGCGGCCGGAAAGATCTATCCGGATGCCCCGGTCACGGCAATCGTCACCGGCTCGGGCTCCGAACTCGATGCGGTTTGCAATGAAATGGCCGCTTTCTATAAAGAAGTTTGGAAATTCGACAATGAAGCCCTGGCTTATCCCAATGCCGAAGCCATTCGCAAACTGCTGGTGAACGTTCTGCCCCGGATGCCCTGGTGTTGCTTGCCCCATGACACCTTCGGCATGGATCTTGGCCCGGGACTGTCGATTAAATTGGATTCGGTTTTCGTATCCGATGTGGTGGGCTTTGAGGGCGTGGACGGCGATACGCTGAAAGTGGTCCGGCAGGAATTCAGCGGGCAGGTCAGTACCCATTCGACCTGCGACATATCTGGCCGGAGCCGTGATCAACGTTCGGCCGGGTGTATTTCAAGCCGAGGAAGCCGGATGCCGCCGGCGGTCAGGTGGTCGATAAATCGGCGGATGTCGGCGAATCTTGCAGCCGGCCGGCGGTTTCTTGAAGTTGTCGCAGCCGAAGTCGGTGATGTCGACATTACCAAAGAGGATGTTCTCGTTTCAGTCGGTCGCGGGATCGAAGATCAGGATAATATCGAAATCGCCGATGAACTGGCCGAGGCCATCGGGGCCGTGGTTTCCTGTTCACGGCCGATCGTGGATGCCAAATGGCTGGAAAAATCGCGGCAGGTGGGAACTTCCGGCCAGACGGTCAAACCCAAGGTCTATCTGGCATTGGGTATCAGCGGTTCCTTTCAGCATCTGGGCGGGCTCAAAGGAAATCCCTATATCGTGGCCGTCAACAAGAACCCGAAAGCGCCTATTTTCCAGGTGGCCGATGTGGGGGTGGTCGAGGATTTGCTCGAATTTGTGCCGGTGCTGACTGAAAAAATACAGGAAGGCTAATCGGCGCTGACAAGAAAAGTGCCTAAAATCCCAAATTATGGCTTGTGACGTCATAGGAATAAAAACGGGATGAATTTGTAAATGCAGATTTGACATATATTCACCACTCCTGCCGCCGTCTGTTCTCGCTTAAGAGCAGGCGGCTTTTTTTGTAGAGGTGCTTGAAAAAAGGGATCAACCAGTTTATAATCAATTTCTAAAAATTTTTATTTCTAAAATTTTTGATTGTTAAATTCAACTGGGAATATGGTGTATGAAAAAGGGCGGGGTGTTTAAAACTATACGGGTCTTTTTGGTGTTACTGGTGGCCCTGGTTATTGCGGTTGCACTGGTCATCATGCGGCCCAAGGCCGAGCGCCAGGTACCGGTTCAGAAGGGTCGCCTGGTCGAGGTTTTTCCGGCCAGGGCCGAGGACTTTCAAATGGAGGTAGAGGCCTTCGGCACGGTAGCACCGCGCGAGTCGCTCAAACTGGTGGCTCAGGTGCGAGGACAAATAGTCGATATCTCCCAGTCGTTTAAGGAGGGTAGTTATGTAAAAAAAGGAACCCGCCTGATTCAAATTGATCCCCGGAGCTACAGCCTGGAAGTGAAGCGGCGCAAGGTCCAGATTATGCAGTCCGAAGCGGAACTCAAGCGTCTCAAGCAGGAAGCCGTCAACCTCGGATCAAGAGTTAAAATTGCCCAATCTGATGCTAGGTTGGCCCGGAATGAATATTTGCGATTAAAAAAGCTGATAGAGCGGAAAGTGATTGCCCAATCCCAGCTGGATAAAGCTGAGCAAGCCTACCTGGCAAGCCGCCAACGTCTCCAGACCCTTGAAAACCAACTGGCTTTAATCGGCCCCCAGCGGGAACAATTAATTGCCGCCCGGGAAATGGCCGAAGTTATGTATCAACAGGCTGACCTGGATCTTGAACGATCCGGCATCGAGGCCCCTTTTGACGGCTGGGTCCTGGAAAAAGCGATCGAGGTCGGGCAGCATGTGAATCTTGGACAGCAGTTGGGCAGTATTTATAAGGCCGGCGAGCTGGATATCGAAGTCAGTATCCCGACCGAAGAATTTAAATGGCTGCCGGCCGGTCTGGGCCAAGATTCATCTGTTGCTGCCGAGGTGATATTTAGAAACACCGGCGATCAGCAGGTCTGGCAGGGGCGTGTCGCCAGGGTAAAGGCCAGAATGGATGAGAAAACCCGAACATTACCGGTGGTGATCGAGGTCGATGCATCGACGACCGCCGAAGCGTCAGCCAGTGGTTTTCGTCTCAGACCGGGGATGTTCGTCACCATAAAGATTAAAGGCAAAGCGGTCAAGCAGGCCTATGTGCTGCCACGTTACGTGGTTTATCCGGGTGATGTCATCTACACTTTGAAGGATGATAAGTTGAAAATAAAAGAGGTCAGCATTTTACGCGCTTATAAGGATTCGGTGATTGTCAGCGACGGCCTGTCAGAAGGTGACCAGATCATCAGCACCCCCTTATCCGGAGCGGTGGATGGGATGAGGGTGAGGCTGAAGGAAAAATAGTTATTGGCTGCTGGTTATTTGTTAATAGTTTAAAAGGAATAGTATCATTTCTTAGATATCAACAATCTTAAAATCAGGCTGATTAACTAATTTGATTTCCTGTTGAATCGTATGGGTGATAATTCATTTAAAACCTTTGAAGATTTGCAATGTTGGCAGGCCTGTCGTGAAGTTCGATTATTTATAATAGACATAGTTAAAAGTTATCCAAAGGAAGAAAAATTTTCAATTG
Organism: uncultured delta proteobacterium; assembly: GCA_963710795.1. Classification (GTDB taxonomy): domain Bacteria; phylum Desulfobacterota; class Desulfobacteria; order Desulfobacterales; family JAFDCJ01; genus JAFDCJ01. The sequence goes on along the minus strand of CAVQBT010000017.1, from coordinate 33,727 downwards.
TTGATAATATGAAAAGGGCCGCCAGATCAACGACGCAAAACATTGCGGAGGGATTCGGTCGATTTCATTACCGAGAAAATATGCAATTTTGTCGTATAAGCCGCGGTTCCCTGTTTGAACTTGTTGATGATTTAATATCCTCGGTAGATGAAGGATTCATCAGTCAAAAAGATTATCAACTCGGTCGCGATAAAATCTCCAAGGCGCTAACCCTGCTAAATGGATACATCAGATACTTGAACCGATGTATTACTGGAAGCAAATATCAAATAACCAATAACTAATAACTAATAACTAATAACTATTTGCATGCGCGCACTAGGCAATTGGTCCATAAAAAATAACGTCACTGTCAACCTCATCATGATTTTTATCATCATGGCCGGTACTTTTACGGTGATCAAGATGCGGCGGGAAATGTTTCCGCAGTTTTCGCTGGATATGATCGTGATTTCCGTTCCTTATCCCGGTTCAAGCCCGGAGGAGGTGGAAGAAGGGATCTGCATTAAGATCGAAGAGGAAATCCAGAGTATTGAAGGTATCAAACGGCTAATATCCACCGCACGGGAAGGACAGGGCGAGGTCCTTGCAGAGCTTGAAACGGGATCCGATGTCCGGAAAATACTGGATGAAATCAAGGCGGAAGTGGATCGGATCGACACCTTTCCCGAAGAGGCTGAAGAACCGGTGGTGATGGAAATCATCCGCCAGGATCCGACCATCTCGGTGGCGGTGTTCGGGGATGTCTCCGAAAAGCGCATGCGCCAAGTTGCCGAGAAAATCCGGGATGACCTGTTGGAAGCCAAATTGGCTTCAAATAATGGATCCGGTGAGATACAGGAAATAATTGCTTCCCTGCTGAAGCGCTTCAGGTTCAAGCAACCGGAATCAATTACTCAAATTGATCTGGTCGGCGTGCGGGACTATGAAATTTCGGTGGAAGTGTCTGAAGAAGATTTGCGACGCTACGGGATGTCCTTTGATCAAGTCGTAAGTGCCGTGCGCGCCGGCAGCATTGACCTGCCGGGGGGTAAAATCAAAACAACCCAAGGGGAGATTTTGATCCGGGCCAAGGGGCAGCTTTACACCGGCCGGGAATTTGAGCAAATCCCCCTCATTACCTTAAAGGACGGCACGGTGGTGAGGTTGGGGCAGGTTGCCAGGGTCATCGATGGATTTGAAGATTTAGATATCAGGACGCGGTTTAACGGGAAGCCGGCGGCCATTATCCAGGTCAGCCGAACCAGCGAGCAGGATATCATTGAAATTTCAAAAATCACCCGCAATTATGTTAAGACTCACAAAGATAAGCTTCCGCCAGACCTTGACATCGCCGTTTGGGGAGATATCTCCACGATGGTTGAAGGCCGGATTGACCTGATGCTGCGCAACGGTCTGCAGGGTATTGCGCTGGTGTTTATCGCCCTGGCCCTTTTTCTGAATCTGCGCCTGGCGTTCTGGGTTGCCTTCGGCATTCCAGTGGCCTTCATGGGGGCCTTCATGGTGTTAAACGGTTTTGATCAAACCATCAACATGATTTCGCTTTTTGCTTTTATCATGACCCTTGGCATCCTGGTGGATGATGCCATCATTGTGGGTGAAAATGTCTATTCGCATTACAGCCGGGGGAAATCTCCGACTGCAGCGGTCATCGACGGGCTAAAAGAGGTCGGTGGACCGGTGGTTATGGCGGTCAGCACGACGGTGGTTGCATTTTCGCCCCTGTTGTTTATTACCGGCATCATGGGAAAATTCATCGCGGTCATGCCCATGGCCGTGATCATCATTTTGATCGTGTCCCTCGGAGAAGCGCTGATAATTCTGCCCTCCCATCTGCATCATGCTTTGACTCAATCCGAGATAAAATCCCGTAGGTTGACATCCTGGCACGAACGCCTCCAGCAAAAAATAGAGCACGGACTGCAAACGGTGATTCAAAAGCTCTATTCGCCCGCAATTAAATATGTCGTCAAAAACAGATATTTTACCCTCTCCCTCGGATTTGGTGTGCTGATAATCAGCCTGGGAATCATTGCCGGCGGATACGTGCCGTTTGTTTTTTTCCCGAAAGGTGAAAGTGACTGGATCGTGGCCGAGGTCGTCTATCCCCTGGGAACGCCCTTCAAAATTACCGAAGAAACCATTGAACGGTTGGAAACTGAGTCCTTTGAGCTCAATTCGGCTTTCCCTGAATTTTCCCTCAAAAACGGAGGCCTGGTTAAGAACACATTTTCTATTGTCGGGGCAATTCCGCGGCGGGACTGGAAACCGCCGGAATATGGCGGACATGTCGGTCAGGTCTGGCTGGAATTAGCCGCCTCCGAGACGCGTGCCGGTGTTTCAACCCATACCATTTTAAGCAAGTGGCGTGATCTGATTGGTGAAATTCCGGGTGTTGATCGGTTTACCTTTTCGACACTGGAAGGCGGACCGGCTGGTAATCCAATCGAAATTCAGCTGGGCGGTCAGGATTTTGACCAGCTTAAACAGGCCGCCGTCGAATTGAAAGCAGAAATTGCGACATATCCCGGCACCTTTGACATATCCGACAACTTTAAACCCGGCAAGCAGGAAAAAAAGATTCGGGTCCGGGAAGGGTCCCGATCCCTGGGCATTACCATGCGTGATCTCGCCCGGCAAATTCGGCAGGCATTTTATGGTGAAGAAGCGCTGCGCATTCAGCGCAACCGAGACGATGTCAAGGTCATGGTCCGCTATGCAAACCCGGAGCGCAGCAGTCTCTCCGGCATCGAACAGATGCGCATTCGGACCTTGGATGGTCAGGCAATTCCAATCGAAGAAGTGGCCGAGGTTGAACCCGGCCGATCTTATTCCGTCATCAACCGCATAGACCGTAAACGAACCATTACCGTTATTTCCGATATTGATGAAACTATCGGCAATGCCAGTGTGATCGTTGCCGAGTTAAAGACCGGTTTTCTGCCGGCCCTCATGGAGCGATATCCCGGCATCAACTATGATTTTGGCGGCCAGGAACAGCGGACCAGCGAATCGCTTGACAGTATTAAAAGCGGGTATATGCTGGCGATGATGGGGATCTTCCTGCTGTTGGCCAGTCAATTTCGGTCCTACATCCAGCCGGTAATTATCATGATGGCCATTCCTTTCGGCCTGATCGGGGCCATATTGGGTCATCTGGTGATGGGCATAGAATTTACGATGGTCAGCATTTTTGGAATCGTGGCCCTGTCAGGTATCGTGGTTAATGATTCTCTGATTTTGATTGATTTTATCAACCGGGCGGTGCGCGATGGCATGGATATAAAGCTGGCCGTCATCGAGTCGGGCAAAGCCCGCTTCCGACCGGTTTTGCTGACCTCCGTCACGACCATTGCCGGCCTGTTTCCATTGCTGCTGGAGCGCAGTTTTCAAGCCCAGTTTCTGATTCCCATGGCGGTCAGCATTTGCTTCGGACTGCTGGCGGCCACGATATTGACACTGCTCTATGTCCCTGCGCTATTCATGATCGTCCAGGATATTCTCAATCTGCTTTCCCGCAAAAAAAAACAGAAGACGGAAGACAGAAATTTGAATTCGGAAGTCGGGATTCGGAAGTCGGAAAAAAGTGCTGATGGCATAGGGCATAGAGCATAGCGTGATGGGAAAGGGGGAAGATTGAATGCGGAAGTCGGAATCGCTGAATTTTTCAAGGTGATGGAGTGCCGTGGACCCACTATTCCAGTATTCCAACATTCCAATGGTGAGCGAAGCGGACAAACTGGTTTATACCGTCGAAACTTTCAAAACCAAAGAGATCAAATTAATCCACTTGATTTTTTTAAATTTAATGTTATAGTTGGGATAATCAATAAAGGTCCGTCCTTGATTGGCGGGCCGGTTTCGTTCTGAAGGAAAGATCCATTTGTCAACGTGACAGCCTGCAGTTTGGAACTATGAGAATTTTTAAGAAAGGAGAATGTCACGATGGCTAATGGAATTGTCAAATGGTTTAACAGCAGCAAAGGTTACGGTTTTATCGAGCAGGAAGATGGACCGGATGTATTCGTTCATCATTCAGGAATCAATGCCAGTGGTTTCAAGGCGCTTTATGAAGGCGATAATGTCACCTTTGAAATCGAGCAGGGCAAAAAAGGTCCGGCGGCAGTTAACGTTACCGTAGTATAGTCTTACATTTTAGAATTACAAAAGGGCATTTCGTCATTATTAGATGAAATGCCCTTTTATATTCATTATTCAATTCTAGCCCGCCTTGCTCTGGGCAACTTTTTTCAGCTTTTCGTTGGCCCAGATGGCAACTTCCACTCTGCGGTTCTGGGCACGCCCGGCGGCGGTGTCGTTGGTGGCCACCGGCTGCGCTTCGCCATATCCTTCTGTCGTAAAACGCCCTGAGTTAACATTCTGGGTCGCCAGAAAGTCTGCGACAGAACCGGCCCGTTTTTTAGAAAGCGCCAGGTTATACTCCTCCGACCCGGTGGAATCGGTATAGCCAACCAGCAGAATGTTGGTGTCCCCATATTTGTTTAGAATACGGGACAGCTCAGTTAACTCGCTTTTGTACTGTCCTTTGACCGTTGACTGATCAACGTCAAATAAAATACCCGAACTGAAGGTAATTTTGATGCCTTCCCCGACCCGTTCAACTTTGGCACCCTCGATATCGCGCTCGATTTCAGCCGCCTGTTTGTCCATATAATTTCCGATATAAGCTCCGGCTGCGCCGCCAACCACGGCGCCAATCAGAATTCCGGCCACCGTGTAGCCGGTGGCATAACCGATGATGCCGCCAACCGCGCCACCGGTACCGGCTCCGATCGCCGCACCTTTCTTGGTGCGATTCCATTCAGCGCACCCCATGGTTGCGGCCAGAAAGGAAAGAATTAAAAACCAGATAAACATCTTTTTGATCATTATTTTCCTCCAATTTTGTTGCTAAAGTGCTGTAAAAACAAGTTTGATTATTGTCTGCGAAATGTCTGTACTACTAACATGTAAATTCTTTAATTTTTACTAGGCAAATCATGGAAACCTATAGATTTCGAATTGTTTTTATTAATTATTTTAAGAATCTGTGTAATCTGCGAAATCTGTGGATTAAAAGCTTGTTTGGTTGCGGCTTTGCCGCGCTGGGTGTGTCTGCGGCTAATTACGATTCCCCGCAAATAGCCGAAACCTCTACCAGCACATCTTTGGGAAGCCGTGCGACTTCCACAGTCTCTCTGGCCGGCAGGCTTTCGGCGAAATAGCTGTCATAAACTGAATTAAATCGGACGAAATTGTCCATGCTATTTAAAAAACATGAACACTTTAATACATTTTGCAAGGTCATCCCGGCCGCTTCGATAATCGCCTTTAAATTTTCCAGCACCTGTTTGGTCTGGGCTTCGATTTCCCCGTCAACGATTTCACCGGTTTGTGGATCCAGCGCAATCTGTCCTGAAACAAACAGCAGGTTGCCGAATTGAACCGCCTGACAGTAAGGGCCGATGGCGGCCGGGGCTTTGTCGGTAGCAATAATTTTTTTCATGTCACACTTCTCCTATAATTGTCTAGTTGATAAGGTATATAGTTGAGCAGCTAAATGGATCGTGAAATGACGTCAAATCCCAAATCTCAATTTTCAAATAACAAATAAATTCCAATGACTCAAATTTCAAAAACCAAACACGAATCGAGCTGCGAAAGCTGCAAGCCTATCTTTTGACCTTTTTAATTGCCCCGCAACATTTTCGCTTCAGTCAGAATTACAATCACCTCTCAAATTCCCGTCACCTGACACCTGTTCTTCGCACTCACTCCTCTGGCTTCAAAATAATCCGTGCGTCCACGATGCTAAGCCCCTTCTCATGTACGATCACCGGATTCAGATCCATCTCAAGAATTTCCGGGTAGGCTTCGACCATCTCGGAGCACAGCATCAATAACCTGCGAAGGGTTTTTGTGTCCAGGGACGGTTTGCCCCGGGCACCGGTCAATAGGGGATAGGATCGGGTCTGCTCGATCATCTTGCGAGCGTGGGTGGGGGTGATGGGCAGCACGCGAAAGGAGACGTCCTTGAGGATCTCCACCATGATGCCGCCCAGGCCATACATGATGACCGGACCAAACTGATCATCGTATTTGGTCCCGATGATGACTTCTACCCCTGCCGGCGCCATGGGAGAAACCAAAATACCCCGGATATCGGCGTCGGCATCAAACTTTTTGGCACTTTCAATGATCTGGCCAAACGCATGGCGAACCTCCCTTTCCGTCCGAAGATTGATCTTGACGCCGCCGGCATCGCTTTTGTGCAGGATATCCGGCGAGACAATTTTCAGTACTACCGCGCTGCCGATTTTTTTTGCAATTTTCACGGCTTCATTCGCCGTTGCGGCAAGCAGGTCTTTCGTCACGGGGGCGCCGTGGGCCGCAAAAAGCTGCTTGGCTTCGTTTTCCAGCAGGGTTGGGCGGCCGTCCCGGCGGGCGGCAGCGATGATTTTTTGGCCGGCGGGCCTGGCTTTGGCGCGCCAGTTTAACTCAAATTTATTCTTGGGGTGGTAGCTGGCGAGATATTTGCCATACTCGGCCAGCACACCGGTGCATTTGGCGGCGACATCCAGGGAGTCGAAAACCGGAATGTCGTAGTATCGTAAAAGCTCCAGGGCATGGGGCTTTTCGGAAGTGTAAAGGCTGTGGAGGACAATCGGCTTGTGGCGTTTTTTGACCATCTTTCCCATTCGATGGGCCGCATCTTCTTCCATCAAGGACAGGCTCTCGGCAAAACGGATGCCGTATCCGCCAAACAGTCCCACGATCAAAAGCCCCCCGACGTTGGCATCTTTTAGAATAATGTCGGCGCAGTCGGCAAAAACCGATGGGTCCGCATCCGTGCCGCCGGCCACATCCACCGGATTGGGTACGGAAGCGGCTTCGGGCAGAATTTTTTTCAAGTCGGCCTGGGTTTTGACGCTCAACTCGGGAATTTCCACTCCCAGATCGGTTAAGAGATCCGCGGCAATGGTGGCGTGTCCACCGCCGTCGGCCAGAATCGCGACCTGGTTGTTCTTATTCGGCGGCAGGCTAGACAGGGTTTCGGCCGCCGGAAACAGTTCATCCGAGTTTTCGATAACGATGATACCGGCCCGTTTGAATGCCGTCCGGGCGACCTCGGAGATCCCGGCCAGCGCGCCGGTGTGCGAGCCGGCCGATTTTTTGCCGGTTGAGGAGCGTCCGCTTTTGAGCAGAACAATGGGTTTTTCAAGCGTGGTTTTCTGGGCTTGCTGCAGGAACTCCCGGCCGTTGCGCAAGCCCTCCACATACATTAAAATCGCTTTGGTATTAGGATCATGCTGAAAATATTCGAGATATTCATGGAATTGGATGTCTGCTTCGTTGCCGACCCCGACATAATAGGAAAACCCTTTGCGGCTTTTTATTTTGGCCTCGGTGATCAACGTCAGGGCCATGTTGCCGCTCTGGGTGAGAAGCGCGATGTCGCCTTGCGGTGTATCCTTTAATCCCACCAGGTTCAATTTATCATGCAGGTTAAGCATGCCGGAAGTATTGGGACCGATCAACCGAATGTTGTGTTTTTGGGCCACAGCCACCATTTCTTTTTCCAGTTTTCGGCCGTCCGGCCCCATTTCTCCGAATCCCCCCGCCAGGACAACCGCGCCTTGTACCCCTTTTTGGCCGCAATCTTCCAGGACGGCCGGCAGGGTCCTGGCGGGTGTGGCCACCAGCACCACATCAACCGGCCCGTCAATGCTGGAAACACTCTGATAGCATTTAATACCCAGGATACTTTTCTCCCTGGGATTTACGGGATAGATTTTGCCCTCATATTTTTCATCCAGCAGGGTTCGGATCGTCTGATACCCGCGTTTGGTTTCATTCTTGGATGCGCCGACGATGGCCACGGATTCAGCCTTCAGGATTCGTGATAGTGACATGGGTTCCTATTCCTATTTTCCGGTGAATGGTTTCTCGTTATTCGAAGCTGATATCAGGTATTAAATGACATATTTTTTTGAAGTCGGAATGCGGAAGTGAGAAATCTTAGAATTTGGAATGCTGAAAAAAAACCCCGGGTCAACTTCACAACTTCACAGTATCCCAACCTTTATCCTTTGTCCTTTAGCCTTTAACCTTATGCCTATCCTCATTTTCCGACTTCCGCATTCCCACTTCCGAATTCATTAAACCCTATAATCTTTCCCGTGCACCGAGCACCGAAAGCCCTGCGCCTTCCAATATCCAGCCTTTTACCTTTCACCTTTTTCCTTTTTCCTCCCCGCAAACTCCTCCAGCGACGCCTGCCTTTCTTTGGTGGAGACGCACGTCAAGCAGGCTTCGATTTCAAAATCCATTAATGCTTCCAGACTGACTTCGCCTCGGGCCATTTGCAAGCCTTTTTTAATCATTTTCAGAGAAATAGCCGAGCTGGCCGCGATCTTTTCAGCCATTTGGCCGACTTCCGCAGCGAGCTTTTCCAGGGGAACCGCTTTATTGACCAGGCCGATTCGTTCAGCTTCCTGGCCGTCGATGTATTCACCGGTAAAAAGAAGCTCTTTGGCTTTACCGGGACCAATTAAATCCTGAACCAGTCTGAATGCCCCGCCGGTGATGGATGAGGTGACCTTGGCCTCCGGAGAACCAATCTGAGCCTCCTGCGCTGCGATCCGAATATCACAGGCAAGGGCCAACTCATACCCCGACCCCAGAGCATACCCATTGATGGCGGCGATCGTCGGCTTTTCAAAGCGGATGATTTTACGAGAAGCCTCCTGGAGCTCCTCCAGGTAATCCCGGTAAGCTTCTATCGTGCGGGTTTTGGATTCCTTTAAATCCGCACCGGTCGAAAATGCTCGGCCCTCGCCGGTGACCACCAGGACTTTAATCCCGGAATCATTTCCGGCATCCTCCAGGGCGCCCTGGATATCGAGCCACAGCTGTTTGTTCATCGCATTCAGCACCTTGGGCCGATTTAATTTGATGGTTGCAATTCCCTGCTGTTTTTTATAAATAATGCACTCAAAATTCATCATTTTCTCCGTTTGGCCGATAAATAATACAGTGGCTATCCGATGTTTGGCATTAACGTCCAGACGATTACCCATGATCCGGACTGCGGATCTTTCTCAAGGCAGACAATGCCGCTATTTTGAAATCTAAATACGGGTTTTTCAGCCGAGCCGGTAATCAGGAAAGAAGCCATGCGCTCCATAAAAGGCAGGTGGCCCACCAACATAATATTGGCGGCGGCATCTAATCCGGCAGCGAAGGCAGCTACGTCGTCCAGCGGTTTCAGTCCGCTGACTTCTGCAACACCGTCGGCGGGGTTCAGGGCCTCAGCCAAAATTTCAGCGGTTTGGCGTGCCCTTTTTTTACCGCTTTGTCTGATGAGCGCCACCTTAACCTGATAGCCGCGGGCCACATCGGCGATGCGTTTGGTTTCCGCAATGCCTTCGTCGGAAAGACCCTGATCGGGATCAACGTCTTTGGGCAGGCTTTTGCCGTGTTGAACGAGGTACAGTGCCATGGCGTGAATCCTCCTTGTAGTATGGGATTAAAATATTGTATAATGCCCTAAGGGCCAACATCGAAACCAAACCGTCGGTTTGACGTCGCTGTACGTCTATTCGGCTAGATATGCCAATGATAGCAAAACATCAACAGGTTTTTATGATTTTGGAATACTTCTTATGCGGATTGTAACCAGACCGGATTTTGACGGTATCGTTTGTGCCGTTTTGCTGCGCGAAGCCCTGAACATCCGGGAACCGGTGAAATGGGTTGAGCCCAATGACGTGCAAAAAGGTCTGGTAGAAATCTACAAAGGAGACATCATCGCCAACCTGCCTTACCGGGACAATTGCACGCTCTGGTTTGACCATCATTATACCAATCGGATTTATCGTCCCTTCCCGGGAGTTTTTCAGATAGCACCATCGGCGGCCGGCCTGGTATATGAACATTACCAAGACCGGCTTAAACGCGATTATAGTGAATTGGTGGCCGCCACCGATAAAATCGATTCGGCCGATCTGACCCTGGATCAAGTGCTCAACCCCGAAAAATACGACTACGTGCTGCTTTCAATGACGATCTTCAACGGCGATCGTGCCTGCGAACCTTACTGGAATAAACTGGTCGCCCTTATAGGCAATTATGATATCGGCCAAGTCCTGGATGATCCGGATGTGAAGCAGTGTTGTGAAGAAGTAATCAGACAAAATAAGCAGTATAAAGTTCTTCTCGAAGAAAACACCCGTTTGGAAAAAAATGTCTCCATCACTGATTTGCGCCACCTCTCAAAAATCCCGGCCGGCAACCGCTTTCTGGTCTATTCCCTGTTTGCCGATTCATATGTTAACATGAGAATTCGCTTAGAAGAGGAAAACGGGGAAATGATCTCCGTCAACCTGGGCCATAGCATATTTAATCCCGGATGTAAGGTGAATGTCGGGCTGCTGCTGGCCGATTATGGTGGTGGCGGTCACCGCGGAGCAGCCTCCACCCGCTTTCACATAAGCAAGGCCGATGAATATATCCCGCAGATTATTGAAGCCCTGAAAGAAAATAAGTGTAACGAATAAAATAGCTCATAAGCCGGTAAGTTGATTGAGTTCGTTGTGTTTGTTGAGTTGAAAAGGATAAAGGATAAAGGATAAAGGCTAAAGGCCTGGGAAGCTTGGAGGCCGGAAGGCTGGGATGCTGGTAGGCCGAAAAGACAATTGCAGACTTATTACTGCCTTCCGCCAGCCATAAACGAATAACCCATAGCGAATAACAAATAACTACTTTTTCTGCCCCATGCCCTTTTCCTGCCGACTTTGTCCCGCCTGAGCTCGTCGAAGGCCGTCATTCCGCCTTCCCAACTTCCTACTTTCCCACCTTCTCACCTTCCTTTCTTCTCACCTTCCGACCTTCCCACCTTCTCAACTTCTTTCTTTTCCCACCTTCCGCCTTCTGTCTTCCGCCTTCCGGTTCCGGTAAGGTAATTTCCGTAATCAGCACGCCGATCACGGAAAAAATCGTAAATACGAAAACCCGCCACAAGCTGCTGACTGCAATTTGAGAAATTCCAATTTGACTTGCGCCGGCTAATGCGACTGAAATGAGTGTGCTGGAAAGACCGACAATCACACCGCACAAGACCGCGCCAATAATTCGCTGCCGAATTTCCGCTCCCCCGGCACCCAGCGTCACGGCCGCCCCGCAAATCAGCGGAATTGCCAGGGCCAAACCCCAGATCTGTCGCATGCCCGGCAGCCCGGCAGATTGATTTAAGTAGAATAAGTCAACCCCGACAAATGCGGCCATGGCCGCAACCGCACACAACGCAACATGCCAGTAGCGTGACGGCATGCCAGACCTTAGCTGACTGCGTTGCTGCATGCGGCGCCGAATCGTCAGGGGCCAGTTATAAAACAGGCAAAAAATTTTGTGCTCCAGCAGGGCACCCCGTTCACCAAAAACCGGCACGACATGCACTGCCTCGGTGGCCCAGTAGCCGGCCATAAAGCGGGCCAGGGCCGGATAGCGATAGGTCATCTGAATCGGAAAGGCCAGATAGCCGATGTATTTAAAAAATCCCAGAAATACGGCAATATTGTAATCTTTAAAATTCCTTTCGCGGATAACCAGATACAGCACGTAGAGACCCCGGACCAGGGAGCCCGGGGAAATCGGCACCACCTGAAACAGCGCGATGATCCCGATTCCGTAGGCATAAGCCTGGCCGCGGGGCATTGCCGGGTGCATGGCGATGTAGATTATGGCAACAGTCAGCGAAACGACCTGGGTAACCGGCAGGGTGCACACATGAACGGCGAGGCTTTTTAAATACTTCTGGATATAGGGTTCTTTAATTTGAGACAGGATGACTGCCGAATCGTCGTCGTTTAACAGGTGCTTTTCTTTTCCTTCGGCAACCATGTCCCGCAGCCACTGCTCGCGCAGCTCATTATTAAAATATAAGCGCACCGGCCGCAGCAAATAATAGTCCAACCGCTCTTTAGCGTGCTGCCAATCGGTCAATATTTTATGAAATCCGGCCGGCAGCAGTGACATCGGCAAATGATAAGCGCAGCGCCAGATCTGTCCGGTCAATTTTATCGCTGTCTGGTCACTCAGCCGGCCGTCGCGATGCCAGCTGATTATTTTTTCGATACATTTGGCCCGCAATGATTTTTTCAGGTAGCTCCAACTGGTCAGCATGTTCAGGTAATGTTTGCGCCAGAAGGGCTGGCCCCAGATGCGCCGGAAAAACCGACCGATAAACGGAATCAGTCCCAGCAGGGCGAAAAGCAAGGTTGACAGCTTGCTGTTCTGCAGGTTTTGGCGGCATTGATCGTTTATGAGGTTGCGAATTTTCCAGCCGGTGACCGCGCTTTTCAGAATGGTGCCCCACAGTCGCGGACTGTGCAGCAGACGCACATGATTGTGCGTAATATCCGGAATCGAGTTTCGGTAGACCTCCTCTGCGGTTTCCAGTTCATTCAGCATGCCGTCCATGCCGGCAAACTCGCTTGGATGGGCGGCGATATACTGCTTCAGTTTAGCCAGATCACCCCGGTCGAACTGCACCAGACTGCCGCGCAGCAGACCGGTGAGAATCAGCTTGAAATCCCCCGGGCTCATGGGCAAAAAGGGCAACAGTGCCAGTCCGGCCCTGAAATCTACGGCGGTCAGCCCCCCGGCCGGAGCGTCTTCCGTGTCGCTGCGTTTCAAACAGTTCGGCTGGCTTTTCCAGGTCGACCACTCATACTGTCTGGCAAACTCATGGGCCCCCATCTGATGCAGGTGTTCGACAAATTTTTGCATGAACGTATATTTAGCCCGATATTCCGGTGATCCCAATTTTTCAGGATCGACCGGTTTGCCCCTGATCCAGCGTTTTAGAGAATCCAGGTGGTCATCCACCTCCAGCCGCCAGGTACGCCCCTGCACCCATTCACTCAACTCACCACAGCTGCCCAAATTTTCATCAACAAAAGTTGCGTAAATATCCACCACGGCTTTTTGTTCACCCAAAGCGATTTTAGCACCGCGCCGGATGAATTTTTGCCACAGTGCGCCGGCCCTGGCAGCCGCCGGATTGACCTGCAGCTGGAAAGGCCCCTGGAATCCGAGCCAGTAAAGTGCATTGCGAAACAGGCGGGAAAAACCGGAAGGGGGAATTAAAATTTTGATGGCATACACACCGCCGACTTGAATCTTAGCGTCGAATTCGTGGTCTGAATTAATCTCAAGCACCCGGACCCGGTACACCTGCCCGGCAAATCCACCACCGATAAACTTTTCTATAACCAGGCGCACATCGGCGTTGCCTGCATTCTCGACGCTCGTAACCGCATAACTAAGCTCGGTGCCGGCTTCATAGCGTTCAACCCGCATGGGCCGATGCAGGGCCAAGCTTTGAAAGTCTTTTTCCAGCAGCCGGTAAATCTCAACCGAGTTGTCCATCAATATCCTTTCTAACCCAAACGTATCTAAAGGCTCAGCGTTCAAGGTTACTGCGCTACCATGAATTTTCCACATGAGACCTCGACCCATAATCGTCCCGGTATCATAATCGGTCAATCTGCAATCGGGCCGCGGTGGGATCTGTCCGACAAGAATAATCAGTATCGAGAACTCGTCAACCTCGCTGCGGATATCCTCTGAATCCCAAAATCACTGCCTCAGGAACGTTAATCCAGAATCCAGAACCTTGGACCTTTAGCCTTTGACCTTTAACCTTTTACAATACCATAAATATAAGAATTTTATTAGAATTATTTACACCCTGCATGTTAGAAAAACGTTTTCTACCCAGCGTATTGACTAATTTGCTTTGTTTGTTGTAGGCTGATCCACTATTGAGCGAAAAGGGGGCAGTATGGGTCTTCTCTCTTGGTTTGTTGCAGGGTTGATCATTGGAATTATTGCAAAATTTCTCATGCCGGGCAAGGATCCGGGTGGGTTTGTTCTCACCATTATATTGGGAATTGCCGGTGCCTTTGTGGGGGGATTTATCGCCTCTCGAATCGGCTTCGGCACGGTCAGCGGTCTTGATCAGCGCAGTCTGTTGACAGCAATCTGCGTTGCGATATTTCTGCTGGTTATTTTTCGTATCTTTAAATAATAAAGCCGACCACCTACTGCGATATTTCAACAAAAGCGGATTGCGGGAAAAAGCAGTACGGGCATTCTTCCGGCGCCTCATCATCATAGTGAACATATCCGCAAATCCGGCAGCGCCAGGCAGACTTGCCGGGATCGCCTGCCAACTCAGCCGGATCCAATTCACGATGGATCGGCAGCTCCTCCAGCGACGGCATAATCGGTTGATAGACGTTCATGGCGTATCCCGCAACAATGTGGCGTTGAATCTCACTGGTCCCCTCGTATATTCGGAACAGGCGTGCATCGCGCAGCAGCTTTTCTATCGGAAACATTTTGGTATACCCATAACCGCCGAAGATTTGCAGGGCTTCATTCGCAACCTCAAGCGCTGTTTCGGTGGAGTAGAATTTAGCGATGGATGCTGAAATTGTCGGATCCATCGCATTGTCGGCTTCCCAGGCAGCCTTCCAAGTCAGCAGGCGCGACGTTTCCACTTTTTGATACATCTCGGCGATCTTGTGCTGAATCGCCTGGAATTGCCCAATTTTAGTGCCGAAGGCCCGGCGCTTTTTGGCATAATCAATGGCAAATTCCATGGCAGAACGCGCGGCTCCGATGGCAAAGGCGCCAATGGCCGGACGGGTGCGCGCAAAAGTCTGCATGGCCAGCACAAAACCTTCGCCGGGCGGCGCCATGACATTTTCTTGCGGAACTCTGACATCCTTTAATTTTATGCCGGTCGTGTTGGAACCGCGCTGGCCCAATTTGGGTATTTTGCGTCCGATGGATACCCCCTCCCAATCTCGTTCAACCAGAAAAGCGCACACCCCATCATGCTGCGACTCGGGATCCGCGGTGGCGAAGATGGACATATAATCGGCAATACCGCCGTTGGTGATCCAGTACTTGGTGCCATTCAAAATATAGTCATCACCGTCCCGTGCGGCCTGGCAGCGGATACCGGCGACGTCCGACCCCATGGTCGGCTCGGAGGTGGCGAAACAAATAAGTTTAAAGTCATTCAATATTTTAGGGAGATACTTTTTTTTGAGGGATTCATTTTTACACAGTAGCAGGGGTTCCAGGCCCAGGGAGTTGTCAAAAAGCGATGTCGCCAGGCCCGGGCAGGCCGCGGCGAATTCTTCGGTCATCACGACACTTTCGATCAAGCCCCAGCCATTCCCACCGTATTTTTGTGGAATTTCACTATTCATCAAGCCGGCGTCATAGGCTTTTTTCAGCAGCGGCAACGGGGTTTCATCGATTTCATCATAGTACCAGGCAACCGGCAATATCTCTTTTTTGGCAAATTCCCGTGCTTTTTGCTGTAAATCAAGTTGTTCGGGTGTCAGGGTGAAGTCAAGCATAGATTACCTCCCGCAATGATTTTAGCCGACTGGGTTTGAAGATACCCGGCTTTTATACAAGATGTACTTTGATAAAGCAAGCCCCTGGAAGGCCATAAACATGTCCATATTCGGCAACTGTATTCCTGAATTTATGATGATATCGTTTGTGTATCTCAGGTTTTTGCGGTAACTGATATTTACAGGATCTATCAAGGGATATGACATCCAGGAATCCGACAGGAGAAACATGCAAAAACCCTCGGGAAAAATTGTAAATTATTATGAAATGCTTGGGGTTGATCCCAAGGCTGATCCGGAGAAGATCAAGCGGGCCTATTATAGTCAGTTAAAAATCTGGCATCCGGATAAGAATGCCGACCGTCCGGTAGAGGCTGAGGAAACCACTAAAATACTGAACCAGGCCTACAGTGTACTGAGCGATCCCGAGCGTCGCAAACAGTACGACAGGATGCTGCGTTATACGAAAGGTAAAGATTTCGGGAAAATTTTGAATGAAAAAGAATTTTGGGATAAAGTCGAAAAAGCTTCGCCCGTTTTAAGGCGAATCATAAAAGACCTGAAAGACCTCTACACGCTGTTTGTTGATTCAATCAAAGGAAGATACAAGCTTCATCCGGCAATAACGGGGATTATCGGCGGCGGTTTGCTGTATTTCATCGTGCCGCTGGATCTCATTCCGGATTACATCCCGATTGTCGGCTTATTGGATGATTTTGCAGTCCTGTCAGCCATCATCAATTCTCTGCAGGGCGAATTGGGCGAGTACCGCAAATTTAAAGACAACTAAATGCTGTGGCCATAATAATTTCTCCTTAATCGACCAAAAAAGATCCGATAAATTCCCTAACTTTATCTTTACCGCGATAAATGCCGAAATGCCCCTCACACAGAATGTCCGCATCGAGATCGAGCATAAAATTTAATGAGTTGCGGTAGTCATCGCGGTCGGATAACAGGGAAGGATCCAGCGGTCCGTGGACGTCCTGACCAAAAAGAACTTTGATCGGGCCAAATTTCACCAGGTAAACCACCGAGCCGGGGGAATGACCCGGACAGTGATGGGCAATCACCTGGCCATCGCCGATGCGAAATGTTTCTGTCTTCTCTTTTATGATACAGTCAATTTTGAGCGGATCCATCCGGGCATC
The DNA here is from genome assembly GCA_963710795.1 of uncultured delta proteobacterium. Classification (GTDB taxonomy): domain Bacteria; phylum Desulfobacterota; class Desulfobacteria; order Desulfobacterales; family JAFDCJ01; genus JAFDCJ01. The sequence continues at coordinate 17,136 of CAVQBT010000017.1, read as the reverse complement.
ATACCAGGCGGCGGCCGTAACCTGGTTGTCGCCATTTTCCAGGTACACAGTATCCAACTCGTGGGCCGCAATTTTACAGCCGTATCGCTCTCTGACCTTTTGTGCGCCGCCGGTATGGTCATAGTGACAGTGGGTTAGAAACAGGTACTCAATTGCAACATCCGGCGGCAAAACCTGTGAGATGTTATCGACCAGCATCTCATGCTCTTCACCGCAGCCGGAATCGATCAGGATGGCTTGATCGCCAAAACGGATCAGATAGATTGCAGCATCCTCAACGGTTGTATACTCGGCACCGCCGACCTGCCACAGATTTTCCATAATTTTCATTTCAGCGTTCCCTTTTGCTTGTCATTTTTGCAATAACCTTTATTATCACAATTTTAACCGGTGGCCAAAATTTTTTTAATAAATCAGCGACCCATTGCAGACCTTGGCCCAGGCCCTTGCCAGGGATTTTCCACCTACCGCCAATTTGGATGATGGTCGATGATTTCTTGGACAATTTTAAATTCATATGCTAATAAGCGCAAGGCCGGATAAAAATTTCCATCCGGAAAATTTGTGCTGAAATATCTTTTGGGATCACCCCGTTAAATGAGATAATTTTTATGAAAAACGCTCTGCTTGGACTAATTGTTGCCCTATTGGTTTGGAATGCGGTTGATGGTCGGGCAGCGGACATACCGGTCAGCGAGGCGACCGCAGAATGTCTGGACTGCCATGCTTCGATTCATCCCGGGATTGTCAATGACTGGCGCAACAGTCGCCATGCGCAGATTACGCCTAAACAGGCCCTGGCCGTTGCCGGACTGGCCCGTAAAGTTTCCAGTAAAAATATACCCGATAATCTGCAAAGCCGCCCGGTGGGTTGTGCGGAATGCCACACCCTCAGGCCCGGGGCCCATGCCGGTACCTTTGAGCACAACGGCTACGATATTCATGTGGTTGTCAGCCCAAAGGACTGCGCCACCTGTCACGCAACTGAAGCCGAGCAGTATGCTAAAAACATTATGGCGCATGCTTACGATAACCTGGATGCCAACAAGCTGTTCCGTAGACTGCAGCTCAGCATCAACGGCCGCAAAGAATTCAAAGATGGTAAAATCATTTACGAACCGGCCAATGACGACACCCAAGCCGAGACGTGCTATTACTGCCACGGGACCAAGCTCAAGATTACCGGTACTGAAATTCGGGATACGGAACTCGCCGGAGAACTGGAATTTCCGATTATCGAAGGCTGGCCCAATCAAGGCGTGGGCCGGGTGAATCTGGACGGAAGCCTGGGGTCCTGTGCTGCCTGTCACACGCGCCACGCCTTTTCGATTGAAATGGCACGCAAACCCTATACCTGCAAAGAATGTCATGTGGGACCGGATGTGCCGGCGTTTAAAGTGTATGCCGCCAGCAAACACGGCAATATTTTTTCGGCTATGAACAAATCCTGGGATTTCAAGGCTGTGCCCTGGACCATCGGCCAGGATTTTACGGCACCCACCTGTGCCGCCTGTCACATCAGTTTACTGGTCAACAGCGATGAAGAAATCGTTTCTGAAAGAACCCACCAGATGAACAATCGGCTGCCGTGGCGCATATTTGGGCTGGTTTATGCGCACCCGCATCCCCAGGACCCGGATACGAGCATTATTCGCAACAAAGACGGCCAACCGCTGCCCACCAGTTTTGATGGCGATTTTGCCGCGCAATATCTGATTGATGAAAAAGAAATGGACACCCGGCGTCTAACCATGCAGGCCGCCTGTTTGAATTGTCATGGGTCTTCCTGGGTCAAGGGGCAGTGGCAACGGTTTGAGAATACGATCCGGCAAACCAATGCCGACATTTTAATCTCAACCGCGATTATGCGCGACATTTGGCAAAAGGGCCTGGCTGACTTGAACGCCAATCCCTTCGACGAAGCCATCGAGAAAAAATGGACCGATACCTGGCAGTTTTATGCCAACACCATCCGCTTTGCATCGGCCATGGGGTGCGGTGGCGATTACGGCGTGTATGCCGATGGCCGCTATCAATTAACCCAGGCGCTGCTCGAAATGAACGACTGGCGGGTGCTGCACGAAAAAGTCGCTGCGAATTCAAAATAACTTGAACTTCTGATTGATTGCCATGCAAAATTCAGGAAATAAATTGTCGCCTTGCCCGTCATCACCCAACTGTGTTTCATCGCTGAGCGAGGATCGCCAACATTCAATTGAACCGCTGAAATTTAACGGCTCGCGGGATGAGGCCAGACAAAAGCTATTGGGTATACTTGAAAAGCTAAAACGAGCAAGGGTAACCCGATCTGAAACCGATTATATTCATGCGGAATTTCGCTCCTTAATTTTTCAATTTGTCGATGACGTGGAATTTTTTTTTCCAGAAGCAGGCAATATCATCCACGTCAAATCGGCGTCAAGGGTCGGATATTCCGACCTCGGAGCCAATCGCAGGCGCGTCGAGTGGATACGCTCGGTTTTTGAAAGCCGGCGGAACCAGTGATTTGGCCCATATACAATATTATACCAGCCGAAGCGTTCAAGGAGACCATCAATGATGTCAGACTCAGGCAAGGAAAACGCCGCACCGAACCATGTCGATCGGAAACTGATACCCGGGCAAAGCGCCCGCTTGAAACAGCAGATCGAATTTATCCTCGAGGTCGATAAACTCAAGCATGTCCTGCGGCAGACGATATTGTTGGATCGATCGCGACGTGAGAATTCGGCCGAACACTCGTGGCATATCGCCCTGTTGGTTTTTGTTTTAGCGGAATATTCCAAGGAAACCGATATCGATTTGTTTCACGTGATGAAAATGCTGGTGATTCATGATCTGGTTGAAATCGATGCCGGGGATACCTATTGCTACGATGACAAGGGCCGGCAGGACCAGCACCAGCGGGAAGAAATTGCCGCTGACCGGATTTTTGGACTGCTGCCGGCCGATCAGGCAGCTGAATTCAGGGCCCTTTGGGATGAGTTTGAAAAACGGGAAACGGCCGAGTCGCGATTTGCCAATGCGCTGGACCGGGTGCAGCCGTTATTGCACAACTACTTTACCGATGGCCAAACCTGGCAGGAGAATAATATTAACAGCCGTCAGGTTCATGCGCGCATGCGGCCGGTGAAAGCCGGTGCGCCGGATCTCTGGGATTATGTCAATACGCTGATCGATGATGCGGTCGGCAAAGGGTTTCTGGCTGGTTAGTGATCTTAGAAATTATTTTTGTGAATTATGTGGAAAAATCTATTTTATGAACCAATGCAAGTTGCCCCAAGAAATGCCTAAAATTGCAAACTGCCTAAAATGCCTAAAATTATGGTGTCGCTTCGCTCCGACTTTTTAAAAGTAGGGCAGGCCACCGTGCCTGCCGAGTCGGGGTCGGCACGGATTTCGGCGAGCTTAGTCAAGTCGTAGCCGACCTTATTGAATATATTAAGAATATTTGAGAGAAGTAATGAATACTGGATTTTTTCCAATACTCCAATACTCCATTACTCCAATACTCCATCACTCCATCACTCCAATATTTTTGACTTGGACATGCAATCTGACATTACACAACCGCTGATCTCCGCCCGCAACCTGACCCGCATTTATGCGCTGGGCGACAGTAAAGTCGTCGGCATCAATCACGCCAGCTTTGAGATTGCCAGCGGTGAGCTGGTTGTTTTAAAGGGAGAAAGCGGGTCCGGCAAAAGTACTTTATTGTCCCTGCTGGCCGGACTGGATCGACCGACCAGCGGTGAATTGTCGGTGGCAGATCATAATCTCACGCGGGCCTCTGCCACCGACCTGACCCATTTCCGGCGCGAAGTCGTGGGGATGGTATTTCAGTCTTTTAATCTGATGCCCACGCTGAATGTGCTGGAAAATACCTGTCTTCCCGGGCTGCTGGCCGGTAAGCCGTTTGGCGATATCAAATCAAGAGCCATGGAATTCATCGACTGGCTCGGCCTTAAACCCCGTCTGACGCACCTGCCGGCCCAGCTTTCCGGCGGAGAGATGCAGCGCACGGCCATTGCCCGGGCGCTGATCAATGATCCGGCAATCGTACTGGCCGATGAACCTACCGGTAATCTGGACAGCCGCAACGGACAAATTGTCATTGAACTGCTGGCGGAGTTGAATCTTAAATGGAATCGGACCGTCATCATCGCGACCCACAGCACCCTGGCAGACTCGCTTGCCACAACAGAAATCAACCTCAAAGATGGGATGGTCCTAGAAGTCGGAAGGGGGAATGCGGAAGTCCCAAAAGAAAGAAGGTGGGAAGGTGAGAAGGTGAGAAGTCGAGAAAGGGGAAAGGAGAACGCATAGGGCATGGCGCATAGGGTGAAGAGACCGCGGGTTACGAGAGCCAGGAGACGGAGGACAGAAGACAGGGGACAGAAAAAAGTAGTTATTTGTTATTCGTTATTGGTTATTGGTTGGAGCTGATCGGTGTTTGGGTGCAGATGACCCGTCTTCGCTCTCCGAGCTGCGCCGCGGCACGCAGAGGATAGAAGACCGATAAAAATAGCTCATAGCTGATAGCTCACAGCAATAGTTCGGCTTAAGGACAATGGGACCCGACGTTGTGCGGACGAATCGGCCTGTGCCGGGGCAAACCTGCGGAAGCCGGAAATATATGGACTGAGGATTTCTATGGCAGATTTCGGACTTTGATTGTGGCAGCGGTTTTTGCTTGCATCCCGCTGTTCTTTAGCGGGCTAACCGCGATGAACTCGGTCTGACGGAAATCGTCATGCAGCGTAAAGTATCCAATTTACTTTTCGGTTTCCCAGCCTTCCGGCATCCAAGCTTCCCGGCCTTTATCCTTTTCAACTCAATTAACTTAATCAACCCAATAAACCAATTCAACTTATTCAACTGATTGGATCGTGCAGCCCATCCTATTCTTTTTTAAATTCTTTGTCTGGTTCAGCCTGCGCAACATTGGCAAACACCCGATACGGGCGCTGACCGTTTTATTCGGTATTGCCCTGGGAGCTGCGGTGTTTACCAGTGTCAGGCTTTCGATTCATGCCTCCCTGGATTCGTTTACGAAAAGCATGGATCTGGTCGCCGGCCGGGCCGACCGGGTGTTGAGCCGGCCGGGGGGACGCGTGCCGGAAGAACTGATTGCCCGGGTTTTGCGCAATCCGATCGTCGAGAACGCGTCTGCGGTTTTGTCAACCTACGTCCGGCCTGCGCTGGAGGGGGCCGATCCTTTTTTGCTGATCGGATTTGATCCGATTTTGGATCGGCCCCTGCGCACCTGGCAAATTGACAAAAAGGCCGAGCAGCAAGCTGATTTCTGGCTGGATCTGCTAAAAGATCCCTATACCCTGATCATCAGCAAAGCGCTGGCCGACCGGTATCAATGGCGCCGGGGTGCGAATATATCCATTGAGCATGCGCAGCAGACAGCCGAATTTCGAATGGCCGGGATCCTGAAGCCCCAGGGCCTGGCACTGGTTGAGGGGGGCCGGGTGGCCCTTGCCGACATTGCCACGTTTCAGGAATTTACCGGTACTTACGGGATGGTGGACCGGATTGATCTGCGGCTCAAACCGGGCGTCACGGACCGGGAACTGGCAGAACTCGCGCGAAATGCTGCCGCCAAGCATTGTATTAAGTTCGCCTTCGGCCACCAAGCAAAGCGGCCAGGGAATGATCCGGGCCTATCAGCTGAACCTTTCCATATTGAGTTTTGCTTCATTATTTGTGGGCATGTTTCTCGTATACAGCCTGGTGGCATTAAATGCCGCTTCCCGTCGTCACGAATTGGCTGTTCTGCGCTCCACCGGAGCTTCGGCTTATCTGCTTTTTCTGGTATTTCTGGCCGAAGGGGCCGTGTTTGGACTGGCCGGCTGGGTGCTGGCTATGCCGATCAGCAGTATTCTGATTAAATATTTGCTGGACGGCGTCAGCCAGACCGTATCCACCCTTTTTGTGCGGGTTCAGGTGGACACCCTGTCTCTCAGCTTCTGGGAAATTGCACTGAGTTTTGCAGTGACCGTGTTCATTTCCGTCCTGGCTGCTTTACAGCCTGCCCGGGAAGCGATGCAGGTCTCACCCAAGGAAGCCCTCGAGATTTCACAGCACGGCTTGCAGGTCAAGAAATCGCCCCGCAGGCTGGCCCTGGGCGGTTTGATTTGCATCACGCTGGTGTTCCCGTTGTCGCTGCTGCCCGGTGTGCTGGGTGTGCCGTTGCCGGGGTATCTTGCAATTTTGCTGCTTTTTGCGGGGTTCGCTTTGCTGGCCCCCTGGTTTTTGACCCGGCTGGGAAGAGTCCTGTCGCCGGTTTTGCACCGGGCAGCCGGCACACCGGCCTATCTGGCCGGGCGCTATATTCGGGACAGCGGCACCCGTACGGCGGTCTCGGTGGGGGCGCTGATTACGGCCGTGGCGCTGTTTGCAGCGCTGGTCATCATGATTTTCAGCTTTCGGCAAACTGTCGAAGTTTGGACCTATCAGACCGTCAGCGGGGATTTATTTTTGACGCCGAAACTCAACGAAGTCAATGATTTTCGTCATCCCATCTCCGCCGAGGCGGTGGCCTGGTTCCGGGCTTTGGACCAACCGGTCGATATTGTTCCCAACCGGCGCTATTTTTTAAGGTATAAAAATTTTCCATACGAATTTGAGGTTCTGGATCTCAATATTTTTTTTCGCTATGCCGATTTTTTCTGGATGATCGGTGATCCGGCAAAAATTCGTCCGCGGCTGAAGCGCGGCGAAGGCGTCGGGATATCGGAAGTGTTTTCAAACCGCACGGGACTGACTGTCGGCGATATTTTCCGGACCCGCATCGAAGACTCTCTGATCGAACTGCCGATCTTAGCGGTGGTGCGGGACTATCGCACCCAGGGTGGTGTGGTCTTTTACTCCCTGGAGCACTTTAAGGCGCGGTTTCATGATCCGCACTGGAGCGGGGTGCGCTTCTTTTTTCAGAACCGCAATCAGGATCTGGACCGAGCCGTGGCCGATTTGCGAAAAAAAATTATCGGGCGCTGGGGTGACACGCTGGAAATGATCAGCGGCCGCGATTTGCGCGAGCGGAATCCTGCGGGTATTTGATGAAACATTCGCTGTCACGACGGTGCTGCTGTTGATAGCGCTGGTGATCGCCGCATTGGGAATTACGACCACCCTGACCGTTATGGTTCTGGAACGCTCGCGCCAATTGAATACCCTGTTGGCGGTCGGGGCCAGTTTCGGGCAGATTCGCAAAATGATATTCTGGGAAGCAGCCTTTATGGTGCTCGTCGGTGAATTGGCCGGTATTGTGTGTGGCTTTATCCTGTCATACTTGCTGGTATACGTGATCAATCGACAATCTTTTGGCTGGACGTTTCTTTACGGGGTGGACTGGTGGTCCCTGGGCATGTCGCTGCCGCTGATTATCGTAACGGCCCTGGCCGCTGCCTTGCCGGCCATCCGCATGGTGTTCCGGCAGTCGCCGGCAACCTTGTTGCGGGAGCGGTAAGTATGGATCGGAAGTTGGTTGTCGGAATGCGGAAGGGGGAAAAAGGACGAAATGATGAGGCTTGAGGGCTGAAGACCCGTCTTCGCGCTCAGCTACGCCACGGCACGCAGAGGACGGAAGACAGAGGGTAGGGTGCCAGGTTTCAGGTGTCGCCGCAGGCGATTGGATATTCTTTGTTTCCTCCGGAAACCAAGAATAAAAAAATCCAAAAAATCCTGTAGATCCTGTCAAAAATTACTTTTTACAAATCAAATCCATTCATTTGGTCAAGACTCGTGGAAGCGATTTGCCCACCCGAACTTGTCGCATGGTTCAACCGCGATTAATATGAAAGATTCCAATCAAAAATCTGCTTGGAATCAATCCATAATGAAAACGACAGTTTCAACAGTTTTATATTTAGTACTATCAATTATGGGGATCAGCGGGCAGATTTTTGCTGAAGACGAGAATGCATATCTTTCCGTCACCGGCCCCTGCAATCTCGAATTTCCCAAAGACCACGGCGCCCACCCGGGCTATCGCACCGAGTGGTGGTATTACACCGGTAATTTACGTGCCGAAAATGGCAATCAATACGGATTTCAACTGACCTTTTTTCGCAGCCAAATCAGCCCGCCGGGGGCGGCTAAGAAATGGCCCCGCCGGCCCTCTGCCTGGCGCACGGCGCAGGTGTATCTGGCCCACGCGGCCGTATCGGATATTGCCGGCCAGCAACACCTGCAGGCTGAGACCCTTTCCCGGGCCGCACTGGGAATGGCCGGCGCCACTCAAGCGGCCGAACATACGGAAATTTTTTTAAATAACTGGTCGGCCCAAATCGAGGCGGATTTACACACCTTGAAAGTTAATACGGCTGATTTCTCCTTTGAGTTAAATTTTAAACCGGCCAAACCGGCCGTATTGCACGGCGACCGCGGATACAGCCTCAAAGGCGCCACCCCGGAAAGGGCCAGCTGCTATTATTCCTTCACCCGGCTCGAGGGGCAGGGCCGCATCACCATCGGCGGCAAGACGGTTGCGGTATCCGGGTCGGCCTGGATGGATCACGAATTCAGCACGGCAGTTCTGGAGCCCGGCATTATCCGGCTGGGACTGGTTCAGCCTGCAGCTGTCCGATGATACGGAGATCATGGTGTTTTTGTTGCGAAGCGAAACGGGCGGATTGCACCCGGCCTCCAGCGGGACCTTCATCGATGCCGACGCTGCAGCGCGCCCAATTGATAGGGCAGAAATTGACGTGAAGGTATTGGACACCTGGAAAAGCAAACAGTCCGCTGCACGCTATCCGGCCCGCTGGCGGCTTCAAATTGCACCCTTAAAAATTGATATAAAGATAACATCCAATTTACCGGACCAGGAAATGCGAACCCTTGACAGCACCGGTGTAACCTACTGGGAAGGCAGTGTATCGATCGATGGGACCAAAAATAACCTCCCGGTCAGCGGTGATGGCTACGTTGAACTGACGGGATATGCCGCGGCTTTTGATGCGCCTTTATGAAATAGAATGCCGATCGAAATCAATAATGCCTTTTCAATTTCTTAGATTCTTGATTTCATAGTGTTTTTATCGATTCTCTTAATAGGGCAGTTTTGGCGGAAAATCGGTCGATTAAGATCGATTCAGAGCGGTTTTTTCGCCATTTTGCAGGCAATGTCAATCACTTCGCGTGGCCCGATCCCCTGACACCTAATAGATTAATCACCTTTCGGCATCAGCTGCGTCCTCAACTGCTTGATTTAAAAGAGTCTCCACGCCCATTTTACGGGCTCCCTGCCGAAGGTATGAAAAATCGAGCTTATCTTTCTGAACCTGAAGAACGCCTAATACGTCATTCCACTGTCGTTGCGAACTACCTCCGCCCAACTGAAACCAGTACAGTTTACGGATAATGATATCTTCAGCCGTTGCCAAGTAAAGCCCCTGTTCGGATTCTTCCGAGAACTTATACAATTCTCTCCGTGACATCTCTGCACGCGACGCCGGATCATCCTGAAGCACAAATATATCGATTTTAAACATGGTGTCGAGGTGAATAGCATTAAAAGATGAACCATGTTGAATCGCTTCATGTATCATGTCTGGATCGATATAAAATGCAGGCTCAAGAGCTTTAACAAGAGGCGCGACGTGTTGGGTTTTCAGACCGGCAACCATGTCGACATCTTGCGTTGCCCTGGGGATACCATGAAGAGAGCTTGCCAATGAGCCGCCGATCAAATAGGGGATTTGAAGTCGATCAAACACTTTTGCAATGAGTTGAGTAATCTGGATTGGTTCGGCGAGTATCATCTTAATAACCGGTTTTATGAGGATCCCAGTCAAAGACGCGGATCATTGTCTCTCTATTCAGCCAGAGAGCAGCCAGACGAAGCCTTTGCTCTCGTTCTGATATCTCACCGTAATGCTTGCGGATACGCGCTAAAGCAAGCTGCTGTACCGCTTGAGTAAGTTCGCTGACGCGCTGCAATTTTTGCTGAGGCGTCATGTTGCGGTAGCCTGCGATCAACATTCTTTGTATATGGGCCGGAGTATCATGTGTTTTGCTTTTCATTCGCGGCCTTCAGAAAAAATATTTTAAGGTTTTCAAAATTCAGATACTACAGGCGGAACCTGGGGTCAACGGTTTGTTGACAACGAAATTTGAGGAGACGCAAAAATAGGAGACATTCTAACTTGCTGATTAGCCGCATTCACCATAAAAATACGAAGGCGCGTTTTCCCAGGATGTGATCATCAAAAACCAATTCAGCCGGCTTGTCCGCCATACCGACACACACGTGGAGACGGAAGCGGCGTCGGGCCACACCAACCATCCGTTAATCCTCAAAAAAGACGAAAACAAGGCCTTGTTTTCAGCTCTAGCCCGGTAATTTCGTGATCAAAATTAACCGTTGAGGCTTTCTGCTCCCTGACCAAATTTTATGCGTGCTCTGCACGCTTAAATTCTGGCTTATTTATCGATGACAATATAAATGACGGTCACCCATTAAAGGGCTTGTCAAAAGAAAAAACACCCCCTCGATCAAAAAAAATCACTTTTTGATTGACATCGATGGATTCGTAAAAAGCCCAGGCGCCTATGGTTAAAGGATTTTAGCAATTAACCGATATAGAGATATCATAGTGGCTACAATTGTTTAAATCCTGCACCCAACTGAACTTGCTGGAAATAGAAAGGCGAAAGGTAAACCATGAAGAAATTTGGAATTATGTTGACTGTCATACTGATTACGACTTTAGGAGCGGGTTTCACAGCAGCCAAACCACCCGCGTCATGTCCAATCCAGAGCAACACAAACTTCGTATATTATAGTGGGAGTGGCGCAGGCAGCGATAGCCAGTCGTGGATGGTGCACTTCTTAGACTGGTGGCAGGGTCACGAGCCGGCCATTCGCTATATGGATCTTAGTGCGAGGGACGTGCAGGGTTGTATTTTCCAGAATTATCCTGCCTTGCAGATGTACATCCAACCTGGCGGAAATGCATACCTGCAACAAAGGAGCCTCGGCAGCGCCGGCAAGGCGAGAATAAACGACTACTTAAATAACGGCGGCAGTTATTTTGGTGTTTGTGCGGGATGGTATTATGCGGCTCCGGACTATTGGTGGCAAAATGACTATTATGATCATGCCAATTTGCTGGGTGCGTATCCGATAACGGTTGAGGGCAGCATCCGGGAGATAGCCGACTATGATGAAAATCCGGGGTATGCGTTTTCACATCTTGACAACGGCCGCAATGCAATTTATTACGGCGGACCGACAGTGGGCTATGAATACACCACGGAAGTTATGGGTACCGTTGATGCAAGGCACACTTTTTTGAATCTGCCTGCTGTGGTGAAATACAACAATATGCTTTTGACAAGCGTTCATCTTGAAGCGTTTGAAAACGACGGAATCACCGGTCTTTCGACCGAAGACAGAATTGAGAATTACAAGTACCTGGCAAACCTGATAAATGAAGTTGCCGGTACAAATTTTTATGTTCCACCCTATGCCGCCCCACCTCAATGTACCGATGGTATTGACAATGACGGCGATTTGGAGACCGATTATCCGGAAGACCCCGGTTGTGAATCGGCAAATGACAATGATGAGAGTGATCTCGTGCCGACCCAGTGCAGTGATGGCGTTGACAACGATGGAGACCAGTTGATCGATTATCCGGGGGATACCGGCTGCGCAAGCGCCGCTGATGATGACGAGACTGACCCCACCGGCCCGGTTGATCTTGTCGATGACGGCTTTGAATCAGGTCTTGGCGCATGGACAATCTATGGCGATGCAGCCAGCGACTGGGAGCAAAGGACCGATGAACTGCATGACGGTTCATACAGCGCCGGCCTGAAGAAAACCGGCTCGGGTAAATACGCCTACATGGAAATTGGCTTTGATGCCGGCGGATACGACACGGTAATTTTTGAATATTTCAGAAAGCTGAAAGGTCTTGACGCAGCTGACGATTTCGGTGCTGAATATTTCGACGGTGTCTGGCATTATGTTGAGCACCTGGACAGAGGCAAAGAGAACGGCGACTTTGTCTACAAGAGCTTCAGTATTCCAAACGGGGCAACCAAAGTAAGGTTCATGTGTGAAGCCGGCGCAGTGTCGGAAGGCTGCTGGGTTGACAACGTCAAAGTGATGGGTGAATGAAACGATGTCGATAGTTTCCTGGATTTTGCACGGGTCGGAGGCTTTCATATGCAAGACGCACACCTTAAATGATAAGATCAGATGTGTGATCCTGCACAGCGGGGGCACTCAAGGGTGAAGCTATAGTGGCCTATGCCAAGCTCTTAATAATCCGCCTTGGCGGACCGATAAAAGCCTCCGGCTCGCCCGCAGGGTGAAAATTAGTGCCGGGGAACGTTGTTGACTAAATGAACTTAAATGGGATCGTGACAAAGCGGAAAGCTTTCTCAATAGGAATCGCCTTGACTTTGTCGATGCAGTAGCCGTATTTTCTAAAAAGTTCATTGGTGTTTAGACATGGATTCACCGCCCGCTTCCGACTTCGCTCTTCGAGCTATACCAGCCAGACTCTTTTGCTGCGGCATTTCATCATGAGCTGCGGGCGGCAGGTATGTCCGGCGGATCTTATTGACATATTTTTTTGTCCCCAAAATCAATCCATGCCTGAAATCTTCCCATAAACGGCGTTCTTCCTTTGCATAGCGCTGAACTTTTTCGGCGTGACGGTCATTGAGGCGCCGGGTGTCAGTCACGCCCAGCCACTGCATGGCCTTTGACAAATTTGCCCACCCGGTTCTGATCAAAAGATGATAGTGTTCTCCATCAAAACATAAGCAAATATATCAATTTCAAATCGTTCGCTGACTTCACGCAGCGCCTTAAAAAATACCTGCCGATCTTTATCTTCTACAAATATGTCGTTGCCCTCGTTGCCACGCGACATAACGTGATAAAGTGCGCCTTCAAATTCTATCCGCCAAGCTCTGCCCATGTCTGCAAATTAACGAAAATGATCCGATATGTCAGCCTATATTCACTATTCAAGATGTGACACCAAAATTATTATTGACTGCCGACACCCAGTTGAATTTTTTTCTCAATTTAGGTATGGGCAAATAGCTGCCCATTTGTTTGAACTCACTTGAGCCAATAGCTAGATTATGGAAAACAAACGCAAATAAATGTTGACACTTACCGATAATTGCCCTATTGAATTGTATCACTAGTCAAAAGCTCTTCAAGATAAAATTTCCCACTTTCCCAATAACTCAATGCAGCGTGTAATTATGCCAGATTGAAGACTATCAGGGGAGGATAGGCAAGAAGCAATCGTGCAATAATTACTGATCCACCTTGCTATTCACTCAACGGCCTGGCTTTTTTAATGCAGAAAGGAGGTGGTGTCCCACATTTCAATGGAAATCCAATATTTTTGCTTCCCGAAATAGGTTTTTCCGACCCTATCTATCAAACTGGACAAGAATCTTAGACCCGATCTTCTATTTGGGGGAAACACGTGACAACAGGAGGTAAAGACATGAAAGCAATAAAGCTGTGTGCGGTTATAATTTTTATACTAGCTATTGCCTCGCTATCCTGGGCCGAAGCACCTGGCCCCAACAACGCCATTACCGATGTACCTGGTATTTATGTGGGGCATTATACGGGAACCCATCTGACCGGAACAACCGTTGTCCTGGCCAATCCGCCGGCTGTGGGCGGGATGAGCCAACGGGGAGGATCTCCGGGGACCAGGGAAACGGACCTGTTAAACCCAGTCAATCGCGTTGACATCGTCAATGCCGTTGTTTTAAGCGGCGGCAGCGCCTACGGCCTGGAGACTGCCAGCGGTGTGATGCAATGTCTGGAAAATCAGGGCATCGGCTTCCCGGTGGGCAGCGGCAATGTTGTTCCGATCGTCCCGGCCGCCATCCTCTTTGACCTGGGAAGATGTGATGCCCCCTATGATTATCGTCCCGACTTCTCCTTCGGAATGCAAGCCTGTCTGGCGGTTGATAGCGGTCCCGTTGAACAGGGCAATGTCGGCGCCGGCGCCGGCGCGGTCTCGGGCGGCTTGAAGGGCGGCATCGGCACCGCCAGCGTTGTCCTCAATAACGGCATTATCATAGGGGCCATCGTAGCGGTAAACTCTGTCGGCAGGACCTTCGATGAAAAGGGCAACCTTTTTGCAGCTTCATTGGAATTGGATAACGAATTTGACATCCTGCGGCCCGGCAAATCAGATAAAGCGCCGAAGGGGAAGAAGAAGGACAAGCCACCCAAACATAAGAAGGAATTTCTTAAAAATACAACTATTGCGGTGGTCGCCACCAATGTCGAGCTTACCAAAGCCCAGATTACAAAAATCGCCCAGATGGCCGATGATGGGTTGGCAAGGGCCATACGTCCATCCCACACGCCCTACGACGGCGATACTGTTTTCGCGCTGGGAACCGGAGAAATAAGCATGGCGTCTCTTGGCGATCCTTCATATATGGTTTATCAGATCGGAGGCGCTGCGGCCGACGTACTTTCCCGGGCAGTCGTGCATGCGATCCTCTCGGCCGACTCGACACCATGCTATGAGAGCTACTGTGACAACTTCGACAAGGCCTGCAAAAAAGAGAAAAAGAAGAAACATCGGGGTAAATAAAAGCTTCATCGAACAGGACCTGAAATGCAGTTTGGGTCCGGAAAAGCGGCGGTGAAGTCTCGGACGCATTCGCCGCAGTTTTTTAAGATTATGGCGGGAAGTATCTGGCGCCAAAAATATGCTTGAACAGAGGAGGTAAGGATATGAAAATAATAAACGTATTTGTGATCGTATTTTGCCTGTTGGGTGTTGCCTCGATCTCCTGGGCGGTTGGGCCCGGTCCAAACAATGCCATTACCGACGTGCCCGGAATTGAGGTGGGCCAATATACCAGTCCAGGTTCGTCCGCCAACGGAGCTGCCACCGGCACAACCGTCATTTTAGCGCGGCAGGGTGCTGTCGGCGGAGTGAGCCAGCGGGGTGGATCTCCGGGGACGAGGGAGACGAATCTGCTGGATCCGGTTAATCGAGTGGAAATAGTGAATGCGGTCGTTTTGAGCGGGGGCAGTGCCTATGGATTGGCGGCCGCTGACGGCGTCATGCAATGTCTGGAGGATCAGGGCATTGGTTTTCCGGTGGGAGGCGGTCGTGTTGTGCCGATCGTTCCGGCTGCGATTCTATATGATCCGGGAAGGTGCGGCCTTCCCTTTAATTACCGGCCCAATGCCGCTTTCGGACTGGAAGCATGTTCGGCAGCCAACAGCGGGCCCGTTACCCAGGGAAATGTCGGCGCCGGCGCCGGCGCCAGATCCGGGGGCGTAAAGGGAGGATTGGGTACGGCGAGCGTTGTCCTCGACAACGGGGTTGTTGTCGGCGCAATTGTAGCGGTTAATTCAGCGGGAAGAACTTTTGATGCAGATGGTAATTTTTACGCGGCGTTCCTGGAGATGAACAATGAATTCCACGGGCCTCTGATTACCGGCTCACCGGAAAATGAGACATTAGGGGATGGCGACCTGCTCCAAAATACAACCATCGCGGTGGTGGCGACCAACGCTTCCCTGACAAAGGCAGAAGCCACCAAGGTCGCTCAGATGGCCGATGATGGATTGGCAAGGGCTATTAAGGTGTCCCACGGGACCGGTGACGGGGATACGATTTTTGCGCTGGCCACCGGGCAATTTACCGGAAACGCGGGATCGACTAAACGACATTGGAAGTGCGGCCGCCGATGCGCTTTCCCGGGCAGTGATTCATGCGATATTGGCGGCAGAATCCATTCCCGGATGCGTCGATAGTTATTGCGATAGGTTTCCCGATAAATGTGAGAGCAATCCCTGACGCGAATAACTAATAACAAATAACTCCTGATTGAGCGTTTTTCGCTCAATTAGGGGATTACATCAAGGGCTTATGCGCAACGAAGCACGTAAGCCCTTTTTAAAAGGATTGCTTGTCAATAATTTTCATAAAATCCTTGGACGCCATCCTGTATGTGTTGTCTTTTTCATCCATTTTTCTGATTTTTGATGACAATTCTTGTCGGACGCAAACGTTCGGGCACCCCGTCTCATGTAATATCAAGAGGTTAGTGCATGTCTGAAGTTTCGCTCAAGGGGATAGAGCCATAGATCCTTGATTGGGACACTGATTTTTCCTGCTGGGCCAAGTTTTCCTCGACCTTTTGTTTGGCCAACCAGTACCCAGTTCGCGGCTTTGTAACAGGTTCCCGCAAAGCGATCCCTTTCAACAAAAGTCTCCAATAGTACAGGTTGGTATCCATAATGATCCTGCCAGTCGCGTGAGAGGCGATGACTTGTGAGGCTCAATATTTTTGAAGCAAGATTTTTGCACTTTACCCAAGGCAATATTAGAAATCGTGCATTATTGACGATATATTGAAGTTTCTTTTTTCGTTGATCATGGGTCCATCCAATATATTTGTCACGTGGCGCACATTGCCAAGCGCTCGCACCAAATCCTAGCAAGGCGATGATGTTGTTTTCGGAGATGACAAAATATCGCAACTGAGCTCCAGGCAAAGGTTTGTAGCCAAGATAATGATATCGATGAATATACTCGTTCCATAGACGAGATTGTTGTCTGCCCATAACAATTCGAAGCTGCACACAGGCCAACGCATGCACCGGCTTATTGATTCCTGGCTGAGGGGCCGTCGCAGAAGTAAACTGCACATTGTTTGCAGGACAATATCGATGCCTTGGAGCAGGAAGCTTGATAAGGCCGTCATCCTGCATACGGAGCATGGCCACACGGCAAGACATCTCTTTTAAGCCTCCGTCAATTTTATACCAATCAAGAGCTTGGCAAGTAAGTCTTGAAAGAGCAGCTCGGCTGGCGGATGGATTTTCAGATATCAATTGACGGATAAGAGCAAACTCCTGATTGCTAAAGTCCCTACCACAATAACGTATCATGAGCTATCGAAACTGAATGAAGGCGGGAGCCATGGTATGCCAGCCAACCGGCATTGGGCAACTGAGTTTTTGTTTCCGCTCTTCATCCATCTCCCATGGAAGGAATGGCGATAAATCCAAAGGCGGTTGTCCTCCATTGTCCGCACATGAACAAAGAAAACTGTGCAACCAG
The DNA here is from genome assembly GCA_963710795.1 of uncultured delta proteobacterium. Lineage (GTDB taxonomy): Bacteria > Desulfobacterota > Desulfobacteria > Desulfobacterales > JAFDCJ01 > JAFDCJ01. The sequence continues at coordinate 31 of CAVQBT010000017.1, read as the reverse complement.
TGCCGGGGGTTTATGCCCCATAGCAATATCG
>CAVQBT010000016.1:0-154448 GCA_963710795.1 uncultured delta proteobacterium | reverse complement strand
CCACGAGAAAGCGCATTAGGCCCGTTCCTTAATCAGCGGCATAAAATCAATATTCTCAATAGATTTGGTGGCAAACAAGTAGCACGCTTGAACGTCTTCTGTGGTGAGCCCTTTGTATTCACTAAGGATATCGTGTTCAGATGCACCATGAGCCAAAAGATTAAGGATAAAATCAACGGTCAAACGGGTTCCTCGAATTACCGGTTTTCCGACCATAATGTCAGGATTTAAAACAATTCGCTCAAATAGTTTCTTGTCATTCGTCATGCGAATCTCCAATAATTAATGTGAGCATTAAAGCTAATCTGAAAATTCAAAATATCAAAAATATCTATTTCAGTCAATATAGTATCCAATACTCAAAATAGCCACAATATATTGAAATTAAAATTGGACATCTAAGAATTCGTTTTGATGACAACCTGTGAACATATCAGGCGCAAAATAACTGTGGCTCTATTGTATATGCTTGTTTTATTGGCATCTTCAGTCAAACCAATGGACCGTGATGTTCGAGGACTTGGATTCATAATCGACTTGAAGCCCACCATTTAAAACCTTCTGCATGGAAAGTGCCTTGTTTGGAAAGAGATTAGGGCCTCTCACAGAGATCACAGGGGCGCTTTCCGGCTATGACACCCGGGATCTTTTCTATGAATATTACAAAAAGGCACCGGCCGAGGACCATCTGTCCAGGATTCAATACCTGGACATAAAAACCTACCTGTGTGACGACATCCTCACCAAAGTAGACCGTGCATCCATGGCGGTTTCCCTGGAGGTCCGCTGCCCAATCCTGGATCACGTCTTTATGGAGTATGCGGCTCGCATTCCCTCCCGGATGAAATTGCAGGGTACCGAAGGAAAGGTCGTATTTAAAAAAGCCCTCAAGCGATACCTGCCGGACAATATCCTCTATCGCAAAAAGATGGGATTCGGCGTGCCGATCCTGGAGTGGCTGCGCAAGGACATTCGAGACTTTGCGGGGCGAATCATATTGGACGGTGGTGCGACCGCAAATTTCCTTGAAAAAAAATCGGTTGAAAAATTGTGGCAGCAGCACCAGAGCGGTATCCGCAACCGGTCGACTGAATTATGGTCCCTGATGATGCTGAATCTCTGGTATGATCGCTTTGTGGGGTAATTTTAAACCACTGAAGGACACGGATAGACACAGAGACACAGGGTTCAAGGCACAAGGTTCAAGGTCCAGGGTGAATTGGGACACTGGTGAACACGGATAACACAGATCTATGAAATTTTTAGCTTCGCTAACAGGAAAAAGATTTTTTTAATCCGTGCAGATCCGTTGAATCCGTGTCCCGAGAAAGATATTATAGAAATGAATTGGCTTTTTGAGTCATTCCAATGGAACATCATGTTCTTCTGGTAAATAGGCGCTACTATTTGCCGGCGAAGCGAACCTTGGTTTCAGTTACAACCACAAAAGAATTCGCCAACCTTTCAAGGTAGTTTTCAAGAAGATGAGATAGGGCCTGTATCTTGGAAGCAGAGCGCTCATCCTCGAGCCTTAACAGTATAATTCCCTTATGCAATCTACCATCCCGATATACTTTATCCCCGAAATCTTTGTCATTGGTAATTAATATCCAGCTCTCTCTAACAGCCTTTTGAATGATGTCCTCATCATTTATGCCGCGTGCTTTTTCAAATATCGAAAATACATCATGGCCTTGAACCTGCAGCCAGGCAGCAACAGCAGGTCCTGTGCATTCATCCACGAGAAAGCGCATTAGGCCCGTTCCTTAATCAGCGGCATAAAATCAATATTCTCAAGAGATTTGGTGGCAAACAAGTAGCACGCTTGAACGTCTTCTGTGGTGAGCCCTTTGTATTCACTAAGGATATCGTGTTCAGATGCACCATGAGCCAAAAGATTAAGGATAAAATCAACGGTCAAACGGGTTCCTCGAATTACCGGTTTTCCGACCATAATGTCAGGATTTAAAACAATTCGCTCAAGTAGTTTCTTGTCATTCGTCATGCGAATCTCCAATCAATGTGAGCATTAAAGCTAATCTGAAAATTCAAAATATCAAAAATATCTATTTCAGTCAATATAGTATCCAATACTCAAAATAGCCACAATATATTGAAATTAAAATTGGACATCTAAGAATTCGTTTTGATGACAACCTGTGAACATATCAGGCGCAAAATAACTGTGGCTCTATTGTATATGCTTGTTTTATTGGCATCTTCAGTCAAACCAATGGACCGTGATGTTCGAGGACTTGGATTCATAATCGACTTGAAGCCCACCATTTAAAACCTTCTGCATGGAAAGTGCCTTGTTTGGAAAGAGATTAGGGCCTCTCACAGAGATCACAGGGGCGCTTTCCGGCTATGACACCCGGGATCTTTTCTATGAATATTACAAAAACGCACCGGCCGAGGACCATCTGTCCAGGATTCAATACCTGGACATAAAAACCTACCTGTGTGACGACATCCTCACCAAAGTAGACCGTGCATCCATGGCGGTTTCCCTGGAGGTCCGCTGCCCAATCCTGGATCATGTCTTTATGGAGTATGCGGCTCGCATTCCCTCCCGGATGAAATTGCAGGGTACCGAAGGAAAGGTCGTATTTAAAAAAGCCCTCAAGCGATACCTGCCGGACAATATCCTCTATCGCAAAAAGATGGGATTCGGCGTGCCGATCCTGGAGTGGCTGCGCAAGGACATTCGAGACTTTGCGGGGGGAATCATATTGGACGGTGGTGCGACCGCTAGTTTCCTTGAAAAAAAATCGGTTGAAAAATTGTGGCAGCAGCACCAGAGCGGTATCCGCAACCGTGTCGACGGAATTGTGGTCCCTGATGATGCTGAATCTCTGGTATGAGCGATTCCTATAATTGTGAATTATAAATTTTGAATTTTAAGTTGTGGAGCATTATAGCTTCCAAGCCTTCCAGCCTCCCGGCTTTTCTGGGTTGGATGTTAGTAGTTGATAGTTGATGGGTAAAAGGATAAAGGAAAAAGGATAAAGGTCAAAGCACAAGGGATAAAGGTCAAAGGTGAAAGGAAAAAGGATAGAGCGCTGACGTCCCAGTTCGCAGCTGATACCTCATAAACAGTTGATAGTTGATGGGTAAAAGGATAAAGGAAAAAGGATAAAGGTCAAAGCACAAGGGATAAAGGTCAAAGGTGAAAGGAAAAAGGATAGAGCGCTGACGTCCCAGTTCGCAGCTGATACCTCATAAACGCCCGATGGGTGAATTTCATTATTGACAGATTCATGTCCTTGCTCAAAGTTCTATATTCTCTTATCCTCTTACCTTCCTACCTTCTGCTCTTCTCAACCTCCCAACTTCTCAACTTCACTCTTTTTAACTTCTCAGCGATCTCGGCGATCTCTGCGGTGAAAAAAGATAGGAAGATTGGACGGAAGCCAGGATTCTGAAATGCACGAATTATGGCATTCCAGCTTCATGATCTTGAATAAATTCCACTGGAGGATCATGGTGTTAAAATTTAGCGCTCTATTTCTTTCGGTACTCCTGCCATTAGCGATTGTATCCGCTGAGGAGATTGGCCCCGAAGACGACTTGCGCGGGGCCATTGCTGCGCTTCAACCGGGTGAGGAACTGGTTTTACGCGGGGGTACCTATACTCTCAACTCGCGTTTTTTAATCACAGTAAATGGTACTGCGGCGGCACCAATCGTCATTCGAGCAAAGGACGGAGAGCGTCCGGTCATTGAACAAACCAACCCCAGCCAGAACATAATGGAGGTGTCGGATTCTCGGTATCTTGTACTCAGCAAAATTGTCTTCACGCGTGGCTCGATAGGGATACGGCTAATGAACTCGGATTTTATTACCATTGAAGATTGCGAAATTTTCGAAACCGGGGACGTGGCCCTTTCCGCGAATTCAGGTGGAACCTATGAAGGCTTACGGATTTTGCGCAACCACATTCACCATACCAATGGAACAGGAGAGGGCATGTATCTCGGTTGCAACTAGCAATGGTTGCCGTGTGAAGGATAGCTTTATTGAAGGCAATTACATTCACCACACGAACCGCCCCTCTGTTGATCAGGGAGATGGAATTGAAATAAAGGAAGGGAGCTATAATAACATCATTCGGGACAATGTTATACACGACACAAAATACCCCGGCATAATCACCTACAGCACTGTTGGCAACGGCGGGCCGAATATAATCGAGGGAAATATCATTTGGAACGTCACCGACAATTCAATACAGAGTGCGGCGGATACCATAATTCGCAACAATATAATCATCGGCTCTCAGGTTGCATTTCAATCGCATCAATCCGGCCAACCAAGCAATATCCAATTTGTAAACAACACTGTCATTGCTACCGGCGATGGCGTTAATGTGAGAAACGTCGTTGGAGAGGTCTTAGTTGCAAACAATGCCATATATGCCAAGAGCGGTACCGCCATTCGTCTTATTAGCGGCAACACGGCCCTTGTGAGGGTCCATGGGAACGTCGGCCAGGGCGGTATCTCTGGTGGAAGCTCTGGATACGCGGAAGGAAATGGTCTGTCCGCTGACTTCGTCGCTGCACATTTCAACGGCGGCCCCCCAATAGACGTATTTCCGAAGTCGGGAAGTGCGCTTATCGGGGCGGCCGATCCGGAACATCTGACGCAAATTGACTTCAATGGAACTGCACGGGGAAACAAGGCAGACGCCGGTGCGTATTTGTTTGACGCGATCGGAAATCCGGGTTGGACCATAACTGAGGGTTTCAAAACGACTTCAGAGGATTCACTTGCTCCAGTTCCTCATATAAGCTTACTGTTGCTTGGAGAATAGGAAAAAGGAAAAAGGTGAAAGGTTAAAGGAAAAAGGATAAAGGATAAAGGGTAGGAAGGAATAAAAAACGGGCGCACGGCACAAGGCTCACGGCGCACGGATAGAATAGAAGGTGGAAAGATAGAAGGTGGGAAGGCTGGGATAAAGATAGAAGTTGAGATGTTGTGAAGATGAGAAGATGGGTGCTAAAAGATGGAAGGTGGGAAAAGATGGAAGCTGAGAAGATGGGAAGTTGGGAAGATGGGAAAAAATGGAAGATGGGAAAAGCAAGAGATTGGGAAATTGGGAAGGTGGGTGCTAAAAGATGGAAGTTGAGATGTTGTGAAGATGAGAAGGTGGGTGCTAAAAGATTGAAGATGGGATGTTGTGAAGATGAGAAGATGGGTGGCGCTGGAGCGTGAAACGTATTAAAACGGGAAGTGATACTTTAAGATTTATCTCTCATGCTCCGCGATTATAAATCTGCCGTTTATGACCAATTGCGAGAACCAAAACGACAATCTGTTGATCTTGGATATCACATAGGATGCGGTAGTCGCCAACTCTGTATCGCCATAGCCCGGCATAATCTCCCTTTAAAGGCTCCCCAAAATGTCGAGGGTTTTTGCAGCCTTCAATCCGGTCATTCAGCCAATTGAGAATGCGCCTTTGAACAGGCCGATCGATCTTCCGAAGTTGCCGCTCTGCAACATCGCTGATTTCAACTTTCCAGGCCAAGCTCTTTCCTCAACTGCTTCAACGATTTGGTGCCTTTCATTTTGGATAGAGACTCTTTGGCGAGCTGCAAATCTTCGTTGTCCTCTAAAAATCGGATTATGGCCTCCCGAACCACGGCGCTGCGATTGCTGCCGCGAGCTTTAGCGATCAGATCCAACTCTTGCTCAAGTTCTTTATCTAAACGAATCGCCAACATTATACATCCCTTTCGATTTTGTTTTACAATGTATAACATTTTTACGGGATGTGTCAAATGAATCATTTGAGGACCAGAAAGATCCTATTTATGAAAAAAATTAGAGTTATCCATATCCTCCATTCGTTCGGCACGGGGGGTATGGAAAAAGGGGTGGCCACGATCATAAGCCATGCTTCGAATTCTTTTGAACACATCGTGCTGTGCCTGACGACAACGGGAGAAACGGAGCGGCTGCTGCCGGCCGGTACAAAAATTATCGAGCTTCACAAAAAACCGGGCAATTCGCCCGGTTTTTATTTTGAAATGGCAAAAAAATTCGAAAGCTCAAGCCTTCCGTCGTCCACACCAGAAACTGGGGCGGCACGGACGGCATCATTGCATCCCGCATGGCAGGCTGCAAAAGGGTGATTCACGGTGAACATGGGTGGGATCTGGGTGATGCGCATGGGCAAAATATAAAGCGGGTTTTTTTGCGGCGTATGCTTTCAACCTGGGTCAAGGAATACACATGCGTCTCCAGGGATATGGAAATTTGGCTGAAAGAGAAAATAAAAGTAAAAAGACCCCTCACACAGATTTACAACGGCATCGATACCCGAGCCTTTGCACCGGATGGCAGCAGCACTAAAAACCGATCGCAATTCGGCCTGACCGGGAAAGATATCGTCATCGGCGTGGTCGGGCGTCTGGACCCGATAAAAAACCATGCCCTGCTGTTTAAAGTATTTGAAGAGATAAACAACGAAAACCCGGATGTAAAGCTGCTGGTGGTCGGCGACGGGCCGGAGAGGAAAAATCTGGAACATCTTGCCGGAAATGGCGTTCAATTCCTGGGCAATCGTGCCGATGTTCCCGATATATTGCGCATGATGGACATATTCACGCTGCCGTCCATCAATGAGGGCATTTCAAATACGATCCTCGAAGCCATGGCAACCGGTTTGCCGGTTGTGGCCACCGATGTCGGCGGAAACCCTGAGATTATCGACGACGGCCAGACCGGGCAGCTTGTTCCCATCGGGCGACCCGGCCGCCCTGGGGGCAGCGCTTTCTGTATACATCAACAATCCCGAATTGAGGGCGTCGCATGGAAGCCAGGGACGTGTCCGTGCTAAAAATCTCTTCAGTATCGAAAAGATGGTAAACGAATACGAGTCGGTCTATCGTCGAGTCGCCGACTTGGGAAGCTAAGAAGCTGGGAAGGTGGGAGGCTGATAGGGAAAGAAGTTGGGATGTAGGGAAATTGGGAAGCTCGGCGGCTAAAAGATGGAAGGTGAGATGTTGTGAAGATGAGATGGCGGGTGCTAAAAGATGGAAGATGGGAAGATAATATAGCAGGAGGGTGTGAAGATTGGAAGTGGGGAAGAGGGGAGGCAAAGGATGGAAGGTTGGATGTTGTGAAGATGAGAAGGGGGGCGGCGCTGGAGCGTGAAATGTATAGCAAAGGGCGATGCCGCAGGAGCACAGCTATTTTATTGGGGGAGACTGGTTTAGATGTGTTATCGTCTTTTTTAAAGTCTTAGAACAGCTGCTAATATAATTCTTTTCCCTTGACAGCTTTGTTAACAAACGATATTTTTTTGTTTAAACAGAGGACGTCGCGAATGCAAGAGGAATATACTGGAAAAGCATGTTACTAAAAATAATTGAATGTTTTAGTGAAAATAAAGTATATTATAGCCGGCATGCCAGAGATGAAATGGAAGATGAAGAGTCCGGAGAAATATTGGAAAAAGAAATTTTTGAGGCAGTTTTAAGTGGTAAAACCATCGAAGATTATCCAGAAGATGAACCTTACCCAAGCTGTCTTATTTTTGGCAGAACAAATAAAGGTCGACCACTTCATATCGTTTGTGCTTATTCGGAGGATGAAAAGGTATCCATTATCATCACGGCATATCAGCCCAATCCTGATCGTTGGATTGATTTTTCGAGGAGGAAAAATTGAAGTGTATTGTATGTAAAAGTTCAGATATTGAAATTAAAAGCGTAGATGAACAGATTAAAACGGGAAGTGATATTATTCTTGTTCCAATGACAGTTTTAGTATGCTCGAATTGCGGTGAACGATATTATGACAGAAATGCGATGAGAAAAATCGAAGAGGTTCGGACCAAGTTGAAAAAAAACGAGCTTGAGGTTAAAGAAGTTGGTAAGGTTATGCGAGCACAAGCGGCATAAAAATTTAGATGCCCCAAGTTTACCTCGCAGCAAGTCCAAAGCGACTATGCAAGCTTCGAAAAAAGCTAATCTCTTTTAATTTGCGGCGGCAGGTGCATTTTGATGGATTACTTTCGTCCGGAAAGTAATCAAGACAACAAAAATCCGCAAAATCCTGTCTGATAAAAATATAAAATTGCAGTTTGCATATCAATCACGTTTAGCAGTAAGTCGCAAAATACGGGTAGTCCATGGGCTGCATTCGTTCGGCACGGGGGGTATGGAAAAAGGGGTGGCGACGATCATAAGCCATGCTTCGAATTCTTTTGAACACACCGTGCTGTGCCTGACGACAACCGGAGAAACGGGGCGGCGGCTGCCGGCCGGCACAAAAATTATCGAGCTTCACTTAGCTTCTCAACCTCTCAACTTCCCAACTTCTCAACCTCACTCTTTTTAACTTCTCAGCGTTCTCAGCCTGCCCCGTTAAATATCGATAGATCAGCGAAGCGGATTTAACCGGGGCGATCTCCGCGGTGAACTAAAAAAGGGATTGGCTTTTTGAAACCATCAGCAAGATAAAGTCGATATGAAAATGAAACAGATTATTTGCGTTACCAATGGATTAAAATGGCGCTGTCGACTGCCTATTCTGATTCTTGCACTGGTGTTGCTAGCGACAATCACTCAGGCCCACGATGGCCTGAAAGCGTTGCCGGATACGATTGTCAGGATAAAGCGGGGAGTCGTCGGTGTCGGAACAATGCAGAAAACTCGGCGGCCGCCGGCTATATTACGCGGGACCGGATTTGTTGTGGCTGACGGACGACACGTGGTGACCAATGCCCACAACATTCCGGAAAAGCTTAACAAAAAGAAGAAAGAATTTCTCGGGGTGTTCATCGGTCAGGGAAAAAATTCCGAATTCCGGTCGGTTCAGGTGGTATCCGTTGATGAGCGCCACGATTTAGCCATTCTAAAATTTGATGGTAAGGCCCTTGCGCCCCTGCGCCTGGCGGATGTTGACGCGGTCAGGGAAGGGGAATTGTATGCATTCACCGGATATCCCCTCGGTGCGGTTCTTGGCCTATATGCCGCCACCAACCGGGGAATTATTTCCGCCATCAGCCCCATCATCATACCAACCTCCCATGGTCAGAGAATAAGCAAAGATCTGATCAAATACCTTCAGAAGCCTTTTATCGTCTTTCAACTGGATGCAACGGCTTACCCCGGCAACAGCGGCAGTCCGCTTTACGACACTGCCACCGGCCTGGTCATCGGCATCATCAACATGGTCTTTGTAAAAGGAAAAAAGGAGAATGCGATCACCAACCCCAGTGGAATCACTTACGCAATTCCCGTCAGCCACGCCCGGAAACTGCTGGATAAAATCGGTCTGAAACCATGATGGTAAAAATTTAAAATTAGGCTCTTAACCGGATCTATTTTTGTTCACCGCGGAGCTCGCTGAGAGCGCAAAGAAAAACAAATAGTAGGCTGGCTTCAGGCTCCGTGGGGCTTCGCCCTTTAGGCTTCGCTTTCAGCTACGACCCAACAGGTCGGGCTACGACCCCACAAGACGCCCTGACAAGCCGCCAGAAAAAACTAAAAGAATATTCTTGGGGACGGCGTTATTGCGGATATAGCCTCTACGTGCGCTGCGATCTCTGCGGTGAAAATGATGATAACTAAAATGAGATAAGGTGCCTAATAAATTTGGACACGGATGAACACGGATAGACACAGAGACACAGGGTTTAAGGCACAAGGTTATAAAGGTCCAGGGTGAATTGGGACACTGATTAACGCGGATTGCACGGATAAATATGTGTAGTTGGCTTCGCTAAAAGGAAAACGTTTTTTTTAAACCGTGCAAATCCGTTGAATCCGTGTCCCAGAAAAAATAATAGAAATTTTGTTTAGTCTACCACCGAAACCTGGTCCTCTGGGCTCGGATCTTTACTTTGAATACTAATATTTTTAAAATCATGCTGAAATGCAGCGGGGGCGATTCTGATGAAAACAAAAAAATGCCAGCTTAACTCATCATCTACCATTTTCGTGATTTTTTGCATATTGGCAATGAATTATTTAATTGGATGCAATTTGAATAACAATCTTCCCGCTGATAGCATTTCTTCTAATTATAAGGTAAGGCTGTCATGGGATGAAGTTCCAGATGCCACTTCATACAACGTGTATTTATCAACCAGACCGAACGTCAACAAGTTAAACAGTTCAAGAATTCAAAATGCGGCCAACCCAGTTACAATAACCGATTTAGAGCCGGGTGCCACTTATTATTTCGCAGTTACTGTGGTGGATGATTTTGGTGAAGGGGAAAAATCGAAAGAAATTTCGTATCAAGTTATAGATCCTGAAGGATTCGTAAAAATAGACAACCTACTGGCACCTCAAGATCAAATAATATTTTTTGATACTAATTCAACCAGGCCCTCGAAAAGTGAAATAGAAAAATTGGACAGATTCTCGCAATATATACTTGAATTTGACGGTTATCAAATTGATCTAAATGGTTATACGGATTCTTCGGGTGATGTCGAGGATAATAGGCTGATGTCTAGATATAGGGTACAGGCGGTAAAATCTTATCTTGTAGGTAAAGGCATCAAATCAAGTAATATCAATGTGTTTGGATATGGGGCATCAAATTTTATTGCAGACAATGATACAGCTGATGGCAGACGAATGAATCGCCGGGTAGAGATAAAATTTTACATCATTCAATAAGAACATGATATTTATTTGTTCGAAATTCGAAACAAATACGAAATCTTGGACACAGATTTTCCCAGCGCAGCAGAGCTGCAACCAAATAAGCACTTACACATTAGTCTCTTATTTTAAATTAGGACACGGATGAACACGGATAAACACAGAGACACAGGGTTCAAGGCACAAGGCTCAAGGTCCAGGGTGAATTGGGCCACCGATTAACGCTGATTGCACGGATAAATATGTGTAGTTGGCTTCGCTAACAAGAAAACGTTTTTTTTAATCCGTGCAAATCCGTTAAATCCGTGTCCCAGATAAAATACTATAAATGAAACTGACAAAGAATCCTAAATTCTTTTATACGGCAACAGTAATATTGTGCCTAATTTTCGGTAGTTTTTCGAATGCGTTTGGCAGTATATATGAAGTCGGGCCGGGAAAAAAATTCGAAAGGATTGCGGAGGTACCTTTTGATTCCATAGGCCCCGGGGACACAATTAAAATTTATTACCGGCAAAAGCCATATCATGAAAAATTTATTCTGAGAAAATCCGGAGCCAAGAACAATCCTATCACGATTGCCGGCGTTCCCAGTGGAAATAAACTTCCAATAATCGATGGAAAGAACGCCGTTCAATTTCAGCAGGAATTGCGGTCTGAAGGAGGCGGCGGCAGATGGTTGATCAAGGTCGGTGATGTAATTTCCGGCAGCTATATTGTCATCAAAAACCTCCATTTGCGCAATGCCAACAGTTTAAATACGTTTATTGAATCAGATAAAAATTATAAATATAAAGACAATGCAGCCGGCGTTTTCTTACGCAAAGGGCGGCATGTTTTGATCACGCAATGTATCATTCAGTCCTGCGGCAATGCAATTCTGACCGGCTATGCGCCTGATGTGAGCCATTTAACCGTTGATAGATGTGATATAAAAAAGAACGGCAACCACCAAAATCCTTCCAGCGACCAGGAACACAATGTGTATCTTCAGGGAGCGCTGACAACGGTGCAATTCTGTCGATTCGGCGAACCATTTGCAAATGGGAATAATATCAAAGACAGAAGCCTTAATACGATAATTCGATATAACTGGATAGCAGGCGGGAAAAACCGGCAATTGGATCTGGTTGAAAATAAAGGTCACCGAAAATCAGATGCCTACGTCTATGGGAATGTAATCATCCAGGGAAGCCGCATTCACAACTACAATATGGTTCATTGGGGCGGAGAAAAGGCCAGCCGCAGAGGAGCCCTCCATTTTTTTAACAATACCATTATTGGCAATGCAGATCGTACGCGCTTTATTGACACTCAATTTGCAGATTGCCGGGTATATATTAAAAACAATGTTTTTGTGGGAAAGGGCAAACTCTGGAATAATGTAGGCTACCTTTCAGGTTCCAACAACTGGTTTTCAAACACCATCATTGTCCCTTTGCGTAAACCGCTCGGTAGAAAAGGGTATAACCCCGGTTTTATGAAACAATATGGCATTCCATTTTTCCCGCATGCCGGTTCATATTTGAGAAACAGAGGAACCCGGAACATTCCTGTCAGCGTTTCATATATGCCCAATGCCGTTTCGGCAAAAAGGGTTTTAAAACGGCCCTCAGACGGTTTTATTGATATCGGGGCTTATGAGTATTTTCGAACTTCTAAGATGAATAACAAAGGGGATGTCCATAAATAAATTCACCGCGGAGTTCCCAGCTTAATTTTAATGAAGACCACGGATAAACACAGAAACACAGGGTTCAAGGCACAAGGTTCAAGGTCCAGGGTGAATTGGGAAACGGATGAAGATGGAAGGTGAGATGTTGTGAAGGTGAGAAGGTGGGTGCTAAAAGATCGAAAGTGGGATGTTGTGAAGATGAGAAGGTGGGTGCTAAAAGATCGAAAGTGGGATGTTGTGAAGATGAGAAGGTGGGTGCTAAAACTGATAAACACAGAGGCCCAGGGTTCAAGGCACAAGGTTCAAGGTCCAGGGTGAATTGGGACACGGATTAACGCGGATTGCACGGATATATATGTGTAGTTGGCTTTGCTAAAGGGAAAAGGTTTTTTTAATCCGTGCAAATCCGTTAAATCCGTGTCCCCAAAAAATAATAGTATTGTAAAATTTTCTATTCCGTTTCTTCATTCTTGTATTTTATTAGACGCTTTCTCCATATAAAAAAGTCTATAAAGGCATAGCCTATCAGGACTGCACTTGCAATACGATTAAATAATTTATACCCTGCATCTGCAGAAATCCAACCATCCCAAAAACACCATAATCCAAATCCAAGCAGAAGGGCTGATACTATGTAGGGATGAAACTCCGGAGGCTTATTTGTTTTATCACCATTTTCACTCATAGAGATCATTTCCTCCTTCTTGTACGATAGGCAACATAATTTAACATACTGATGATCCTTACCATAACTCCCAATGCCGGGTCAAACCGACATAGATGCCTAAAGTCAAATTTGTAGTTCCATGGGCGACTATGCAAGATATCAAATCTTTTCTTTTTATCCATAAAAATATCATTAACAGTCCATATAAGGCTGCTGCCGGAAATTCGTTTATCCTATGACCAAGAGTGAATGCCAGGGTTGACACCAGAATTGCGGTCACATTCCAGGCCCCAGGTTCAAAATTATTAATATTTTTATCTTGCAATGCATTTTCTAACGCATTTTTAGTTTTTTTTCGCGCAACACTCCATTGATATGATAGTCGAAATATATATACGCGCATCAAAAGTTCTTCAAATATTGGAACCAATAGTGAGGATGCTATAATTCTGATAAAAATATCTAAATTGCCCCAACTTTTTGCTCCCTCAGCAGCAAATGGTTTTAACATCATTATCCATAATATAGTGCCCACAATTCCGAAAATTATACCATACAGAACTGATATTGGTGTACTCTTAGGACCGGTTATAGGTGCGTACCAGCGCCAAAACCATAGCAGCAAAATCGATACCACAATTATTCTTATGCTGTAATTCAATAGCGGTGATAAAGCGTCAAATAAAGAGGCGATGATGACATAGGCGAAATATGGACCAATATATGGAATTAAAAGGCTATAATATGATAAAGAATTAGCCTTGTGCTTCGACTTTTGATTGATTTTTTTCGGCAGCATCGTTTACTCTATCAAAAATATTATTTTAGTGATAAACCACCATGTCTAATGATTTATGCCCGGCTCAGTATATGAGCCCTAAAATGGATAATTCAAGAGTCATGTTACTATAAATGGCTAAATTAGTAAAATACAATCAATTCGAAGTCGTCATCGAGATCCCGCGCGGAAGCTTTCTCAAACGAGGGTGGGACGGGACCGTCGATTTCGTCTCCCCTTTTCCATGCCCGTTTAACTATGGGGCCATCCCGGACTATATCGGGGGTGAAGGCGACCTTCTGGACGCAGTTGTTCTGGGACCGCGGCTATCCCGCGGGAAAAGGGTCAGTGTAATTGCGCAGGGATCTGTTGGCTTGACAGACCGGGGAATGTATGATGATAAACTTATCTGCAGCAACAGACCGCTGAGAGCCTGGCAGCGGCATTTAATCTTGATTTTCTTTCACATTTATGGACTCAGCAAACGCCTGCTCAATTTTTACCGCGGCAGGCCCGGCCCCACCTGCTGCAACGGATGGGGGAGTGTATCAGATGCAGTCGCCCGGGCACGCCCCCGAAGAGATATGGACTGGAACGGTCCGGTGATTCCATTCTGAATGTTTTATAAAGGTTAAAGGATAAAGGATAAAGGTCAAAGGATAAAGGCGGAAAGATAGAAGGTGGGAAGGTAGGAAGTTGGGAAGGTGTGAATAGATGGAAGGAAAAAAGTGAGCGGTGAAAGGATTCAGGATAGAAGCTGGAACTTTCCGCTCCAGAGAAATAGGCACAATAGCATCCAAAGTCTTAAGAGCCTCTTCAGGCGACACCGCCTATCTGATACGCTCTTCTAATCTTCTTTCTGCCGCTTATAGAATATCTCTTTCCTAAGTGGTTATACAGAACTGAATTCTTATCGATGACTTATCCTCAATAAGGTTCGAGGCTAGTTCTTTGCAACTAATCATAGCGAGAATGCTACCAAATTCAGTTAATTCGTAGCCGATTTTAATTTTCCACGCCGCTTGCGCGATCTTCAACCAGAATCGGTCACCATATTTTAATAAATACGGTCAATAAAGTGACGGTATTTTATCAAAATCGGTCAGATCGTCAAACTGTAGATTTTCAAGATTTTTTTTGACTTTTATTGTTTAACTTCCTACCTTTTATGGATGACCACCTGCAGACTGAACGCTATAAAGATAATTCTGACATCCTTCTACATGCTGCTATTGCTGGCCGGCTCCATGATACCGATGGACCGGCAGATAAAAGGCCTTGAATTTATTATCGACCTGAAGCCGGCCGTTCAGAACCTGCTGCACGTTCCCATGTTTGCCGTTTTGGCTTTTTTGTTCCGCCTGATTTTGCAGACGGTACCGATTGAAAATTGGAAAAGAAATGCCATTGCGCTGCTGGGTTCAGGTTTTTTCGGACTGATCAATGAAATTATCCAGATTTATGTCCCCGGCCGCTATGGCGGGTTGACGGACATCTTGCTGAATCTTGCCGGTGCGATTTTGGGCATCGTCGTTTTCGGGCTGATCGAAAAATCCAAGTCGGGCGTCATTAGGCGAATTATATGTGAATGAACAAAATTTTACCACGGAATTACACAGAAATTCACGGACACGGAAGGTGAAAGGTCAAAGGTGAAAAGATAGAAGGTGGGAAGGCAGGAAGTTGGGAGGGTGTGAAAGGATGGAAGGAAAAAAGTGAGAGGATAAAGGATGGGGAAAAAGTGAGGGTAAGGATAAAGGGTAAAGGCCAAGGTTTATTTTTTGGACACGGATAAGCGCAGATTACGCTGATACGTTGGAAACCTATATCTGGGGATTTTCGTCTCTTTCAATTTTTTTCTGTGTTACTCCGTGTATGTCCGTGGTTGGAATATACTTTAGCTCACTTTAGTCACTTTGGTCTTTGTCAGTGTCCTTCCGTGTGGTTCTGTGGTTAATCTAAGGTTAAAATGATTAAAAAAAGCTTTTCATTTATACTTTCAGCGGTATTTTGTTCTATCTCGCATCAGCCGGGTGGGCATTGCAGCCGGACGAGATCCTGGTCATTGCCAACAGCAATGCTGCCAGGAGCGTTGGTTTAGCCGAATACTACATGAAAAAGCGAAATATTCCGCAAAATAACCTGCTGAAGCTCTGGGTAACCGACCAGGAAACCTGTTCCCGTGATGATTACGATGGAAACGTGGCCAAAAGAGTCCGAAAACACTTGCACGAAAATGACCAGCAGCGGCGCATACGCTGCCTTTTGGTCATCTACGGTATGCCGTTGAAAGTGGCGCCGCCAAAAATGACGGCCGGGGAAAAATCGCAGGTTGATGAGCTTCGAAAGAAGCGAAATATACCTGAGCGATGATCTGAATAAAGCCGGTGACAATGATCGACAACGCACAAAGGCGCTCCGGAATGAACTGCGGAATTTAGACCAACGGATCACCCGGCTCACCAAAACCAATGAGCGATCATCCCTCGATTCGGAGCTGGCCCTGGTGATGGTGGAAAATTATTCACTGTCGGGCTGGATTCTCAATCCCTTTTTTGCCGGTTTCAAAAACGAAAAACTGCCTGTCGACCAAAAGGACGTGCTGCTGGTGAGCCGGTTGGATGCCCCCTCGAGTGCGTTGGTCAAGCAAATGATCGATGACAGCATTGCAGCCGAAGAAAAAGGGCTGGAGGGCATTGCCTATTTTGACGCCCGCTGGCCCCGCCCGACCGAAAAGCAGCCTGAAAAGGCGAGTCTTGATTATGGCTATTATGACCGGTCCATCTATGCCGCCGCCGAGCGTGTCAAACACAGCGGCCTGATGCCGGTTGTGGTCAATGAGAAGCCAGCGCTGTTTCAGCCGGGAGACGGCCCGAATGCAGCCCTGTACTGCGGCTGGTACAGCCTGGGGCGCTACGTGGATGCCTTCAAATGGAATCCGGGTGCGGTCGGGTATCACATCGCCAGCTCCGAGTGCACGACGCTGAAGAGCCCCGGAAGCCAGGTGTGGTGCAAGCGCATGCTGGAAGAGGGGGCGGCGGCCACCATCGGCCCGACCAGTGAGCCCTACTTGCAGGCGTTTCCCGTGCCGGAGATTTTCTTTTCGGCCTTGCTCGACGGCCGCCTGACGCTGGCCGAATGCTACGGGCTTTCGAAACCTTTCTGGTCGTGGCAGATGGTGCTGGTCGGCGATCCCCTTTACCGGCCGTTTATGAATGCAAGAAAAAGTGACTAAAGTTGAAAATAGGGAAAGTTTACCACGGAATCACACGGAAACACACGGACAAGGAAAGAGAAAATAGGGGTTAAAGTTGGAAGTGAACTTAAGTGAGCTAAAGTTTGAAATGACTAAAGTTGAAAATAGGGAAAGTTTACCACGGAATCACACGGAAACACACGGACAAGGAAAGAGAAAATAGGGGTTAAAGTTGGAAGTGAACTTAAGTGAGCTAAAGTTTGAAATGACTAAAGTTGAGAATAGAGAAAGTTTACCACGGAATCACACGGAAACACACGGACAGGGAAAGGGAAAAGGGGCTATAGATAGAAGTGAGCTAAAGTGCCTAAAGTGAACTAAAGTTGAATGAACCTGAAGCTCAAAGCAAGGGAGCTCAAGGCTGAAAAAGCCAAAATTCATCGCCCTGATGAAATAAGAGCAACGGAGATTTCATTGGTCAAGCAGAGATCGCGGAGAGCGCTGAGAAAAAATAAAAAGAATCCTCTGCCAAATTAACGGCGGGTAGGAGTGGCTAATTGAGGTTAATTTTGGCCCCTGGATTTAAAAAGGTACTTAAACAATTGCTGAATGGGATTTGAAAAATCTCCATTTACTGAAAAGAAACAATGAGCTTGGCCCTGTTTTCCTCTTGTAGCCACTCTTGATACGGATCGTATTTGATAATGAAAATATTCGGTTCATTTTGGGTGATGATATCCGGCAAGTCGATATCATACCATTGCCTGGCGGCGACATCATCCACGGTCGTAATCAGGTCATTGCCACGATAAATGGTAATCTGGTCATGGCTATTTTCAAAAAACAAACTGATTTTTGAACCCTGAATGGGGTCGGTAATTCCGGTCACATCAAATGTCAGGATATAGTGACCGGATAGAGGTGAATTGCTGCTGGTAGAGGGTTCAAAAACGATATCGACGGGGTTCAAAGGCTGTACGACCACCTCGACGGTATCCGAAGCTGGCAGCTTGAAGGCCGTCATCGTCGGTTACAGTCAAAACGACATTATACAATCCTGCCTCGCTGAAATGATGATAAACATCAGCGCCGCTTTCGTCAGTGCAGCCATCTCCAAAATCCCATTTATAATTAACGATCTGGCCATCGGGGTCATAAGTTTGGCCGGCATCAAAATTTACCGTCAATGAGGCTTCGCCAAATGCGGGTTCTGCTGTGAAAGCAGCAATCGGTGCTTGATCGGGGGCTTCTTGCGGCGGCATAGCAACAACGGTTAATTCAGCGTGGTTTTCCTCTTGTAGCCACTCTTGATACGGATCGTATTTGATAATGAAAATATTCGGTTCATTTTGGGTGATGATATCCGGCAAGTCGATATCATACCATTGCCTGGCGGCGACATCATCCACGGTCGTAATCAGGTCATTGCCACGATAAATGGTAATCTGGTCATGGCTATTTTCAAAAAACAAACTGATTTTTGAACCCTGAATGGGGTCGGTAATTCCGGTCACATCAAATGTCAGGATATAGTGACCGGATAGAGGTGAATTGCTGCTGGTAGAGGGTTCAAAAACGATATCGACGGGGTTCAAAGGCTGTACGACCACCTCGACGGTATCCGAAGCTGCAGCTTGAAGGCCGTCATCGTCGGTTACAGTCAAAACGACATTATACAATCCTGCCTCGCTGAAATGATGATAAACATCAGCGCCGCTTTCGTCAGTGCAGCCATCTCCAAAATCCCATTTATAATTAACGATCTGGCCATCGGGGTCATAAGTTTGGCCGGCATCAAAATTTACCGTCAATGAGGCTTCGCCAAATGCGGATTGTGCTGTGAAAGCAGCAATCGGTGCTTGATCGGGGGCTTCTTGCGGCGGCATAGCAACAACGGTTAATTCAGCGTGGTTTTCCTCTTGTAGCCACTCTTGATACGGATCGTATTTGATAATGAAAATATTCGGTTCATTTTGGGTGATGATATCCGGCAAGTCGATATCATACCATTGCCTGGCGGCGACATCATCCACGGTCGTAATCAGGTCATTGCCATGATAAATGGTAATCTGGTCATGGCTATTTTCAAAAAACAAACTGATTTTTGAACCCTGAATGGGGTCGGTAATTCCGGTCACATCAAATGTCAGGATATAGTGACCGGATAGAGGTGAATTGCTGCTGGTAGAGGGTTCAAAAACGATATCGACGGGGTTCAAAGGCTGTACGACCACCTCGACGGTATCCGAAGCTGCAGCTTGAAGGCCGTCATCGTCGGTTACAGTCAAAACGACATTATACAATCCTGCCTCGCTGAAATGATGATAAACATCAGCGCCGCTTTCGTCAGTGCAGCCATCTCCAAAATCCCATTTATAATTAACGATCTGGCCATCGGGGTCATAAGTTTGGCCGGCATCAAAATTTACCGTCAATGAGGCTTCGCCAAATGCGGGTTCTGCTGTGAAAGCAGCAATCGGTGCTTGATCGGGGGCTTCTTGCGGCGGCATAGCAACAACGGTTAATTCAGCGTGGTTTTCCTCTTGTAGCCACTCTTGATACGGATCGTATTTGATAATGAAAATATTCGGTTCATTTTGGGTGATGATATCCGGCAAGTCGATATCATACCATTGCCTGGCGGCGACATCATCCACGGTCGTAATCAGGTCATTGCCACGATAAATGGTAATCTGGTCATGGCTATTTTCAAAAAACAAACTGATTTTTGAACCCTGAATGGGGTCGGTAATTCCGGTCACATCAAATGTCAGGATATAGTGACCGGATAGAGGTGAATTGCTGCTGGTAGAGGGTTCAAAAACGTTAATAGGGTTAGATGAATCTGGAAGGGGCACAGTATAAATCAACTCCTGGGAGTAGTCGCTTGCATTGTAGTCGGTATTGTAAGCTGTGACAGCAAAAAAATATGTAACACCAGCCTGAAGATTTGAGAAAGTGTATTGGGTATAATTGCCCACATCGATACGATTAGTATAATTGCCGCTTGATGTTCCGCAATATGCATAATAACCGGCCAGATTATCTTCCTTATTTGCATCCCACGCCAGGGTAATTTGTGACGAAAACGCACGTGGGGCACTGAGCGAAAAGATCAAACACACCATGCCGAAAAAGAAAACCGTTCGAACAGCAGATTTTTGAAAATACAAAAAACACCTCGCTAAAATTAGAAAAATTTCGATCGCGACCAGTCAGTCGAAAAAAAAGTAAAAGTCGAATGAGAAGAGACCGTTGGATTGGCATTAAACCGTAATTTGATAATAATTGATCAATATTTTTAACAAGGCGAATTTTAGAGCAAAATAGATGCCAAACGAATAGATTAAAACGGAAATTTGATCAAAAGATTAGCCCTAGATGATTAATTCAATATATTAAACCGGATAAAGAATACCAACGATTTGATACCATATATCATAGCTCCAGGCAGGTATAAGGAGCACCGTGTTTTTTACGGTTTTGGCCAAAAAAGTATGATTTTTCATACATATGCGTTATTAAATTTCATACACATTAAAAGTGCAAGGAAACTTTCAAAATAAGTGCCGGCTATCTACCATTGTTAGGGGAGGAAGTAAAGAAGTATATAAAGTTAGATTTCAAATAAGAAAGGATCTACTTGATTTGCAGGCTTTTTTTATAAATGAAAATTTACGGAAGAAATTGACTAAGCTCAATCGCCTGCGGCGAAGAACGGTGGGAGTCACTAAATAAAATTTCAGTGGGATACGGCTGACGAAACCATGTTCATGGGTATATGAAAAACCCCTAAGCACCTTCCCCTTTTCAATAATTAGATATTATTATGATCTTTTGAATACCCCGTCCGCTTGCGGCGGAGAGATTCATATTATGGGGGCTATTGTAAATACCGAAACCGCCCGGCCAGATCCAACAATTCCGGTTTCCAGGCTTCCTTCCTAAAGTCTTCCCGGGTGCTCAATGCCACATACTGGGTGTAAAACCCCGACGTTGGCGGCAGGCCCCAGGTAATGGCCAGCGTCTCCTGCCCCGGCTGTTTTCCCTTACCCATGACCCAGACCCCTTGCTTTCCTCCTGCCAGCTTTACCTTGCCGGTTAAAATCGGCTGGCCCGCCAGCCACGCAAGAAGGGCTTGCTGCTCTTTGGGGGTGGGCTTGTTAGGCAGATGAAATGCATATACTTGATTTGTCTCTTCCTTCCTGCCAGGTCAGAAGAGCATGGCTGGCCACAACCACCCGGGGCGTTCCTTTCTTTTTGGTTGACAGGAGTTGACGTTCCACTCGCCATGATGCCTGCCAATTATCTGCAACCAACGCTTTGTCGATTCGCGCTGCAAGTCCCAAGGCTGGTGCTTTCAGTTCGTTTGATGTTTTTACTGCCATCCTTCTAACCGGAACGACCATCTCTGCGCCGCCCAGATGTCGGACGATGCTCTCCTGGTTCGCATATGTGGTATCCGAATAGAGGTTGCGCGGCGCATTGAATTCGATGCGGGGGTGGTCATCGGTGTTGAGTTGGGCACCAGCGGTGTAGCTGGTCAACTTGGCATCCGCCCAGTAGAAATTTGCGGAGGAATTTCTGCGGGCTATCCATGTTGACCCGTGCCAGATCAGCCTTGATTTTATTTCGGATTATAGCCTTTTCCATCCGGATGTAATCCAAATGTGTGGGGCTCACTGGTACCGATGAGAATCAGGTCGCCCTGCATGGGCAGCCACACCGATACATGAGGAAATACTGTCTGGAACGTCAGGAGCACGGTCTTCACGTCCTCGACAGACATACTGTAGGTTTGAAGCCACTGGGCCATAACACCGCCCGGGTTCAGTCGCCTGCGTACCAGCTTGAAGAAATCCAGGGTAAAGAGATTGGACACCCCGCTGATCCATGGGTTCGATGGTTCGGAAGTGATTACATCGTATTTGTGCGATTCTGGCGAGGAGAAAATTACGGGCATCGGCAACAATCAGGTTTATTCTTGGATCGGTCAATACATTGCCATGCTCAGCGGCGAAAAAACGGGATGCAGCCACCACTTCCGGTGAGATTTCCAGGACATCGACCCGGCCGGTCGAACCATGGGTGACGGCAGAGCCGACCGTGATGCCGCTGCCAAGGCCGATCACCAGGACCTCCCGGGGATCGGGATGCATAAGCATGGGCAATTGACCCAGCATGACCTGGGTCGGGAGATCTCTTTTGCTGCTGGCATCTGCTTTGCCGTTTATGACCAGCAGTCGCTGATTCCCGGTATCCGTTACGCTGACCACACCGTCCATGCCCTCGGCATAATACAGGAGTTTGCTTTGATGGGTTTTCTCCCGCAGCGTTTGACCCGCCTGGTGTGCCGCCAGCCGCGGGGCATTGACATATACACCGCTGATCATCAGTGATTTATCCCAGGGTGGAACGAGCCAAACCGCCACACCAAAAATTAGAAGGACGGCGGCAGCAGCCCCATAGCGAATTGCCCCGTTAAGCCCCGCCGGGCGCAGCAACCAGAATGCCGAGCCCACGGCCACGTGCATTCCGGCGGCGAGCAGCAGGCTCCCCTGCACACCCAGAGTAGGCAGCAGAAACAGCCCTCCGGCGAAAGCACCCAGATTGTGCCGCCGGTGTTGGCGGCATAGGCTTTACCTACTCGCCGTCCAACCGCATTGCCGTCCCGGGTCCACAGTGCGGTGAGCAGGGGGAAAAGCGCCCCCAAAAGCAGGGTCGGCAGGAACATCAATAAAAAACAGAGACCAAATATATAAAGGTCTGAAAGAGTTGGAAAGCTCTCGTGCAGCCCGGCCTGGTAACCTTGCAGGAACAACCCCGGCAGCATCCCGATCAGAGGCAGTCCGGCAACGGCGCTCAATCCGATGGCCGCCTCCATTGCGCGCCGCCTGACCAAGACGATAGCTTAAATCCTGTCTTCGGCCCTGCTCGCGATTCCACTAGATAGCGGGCGTAGAGCAGACCGCCCAATCCTATGCCGGCCAGATACGTGGTCAGGGTGGTGCTGAAAGCATAGACGCTCGAACCGATGACCAGCGTCAATGCCCGAATCCAGGCAACCTCATATACCAGAGGCAGCAAAGCCGGAGATGGTAAAGCCGATCAACAAAGTCCCGGCCGCAGTCAACAGAGAGCACATCCGCTTGAGAGGCTTTGGCAGGAGATGGCTTGCCGGAAGGTTGGGCTTCGACCAACTCGGCGGTGCCTTCCGCCATAGAGAGACGCCGCCGAAGAGCGAAGATGGCGGCCGCCACGGCCAGGTTCATGAATACCCCTAGGAAAATGGTGCGTCTGACCCCCAAACCGGGAAGAAGGAGATAGCCGGCAGCCCAGGTGCCCAGGGTAGCGCCCAGGGTGTTGATGCCGTAGAGCCTGCCGGTAACCATTGCCAGGTTCGGCAAGTTGCCGGTGAGCCCCCGTATCAGCAGTGGCAGGGTGCCGCCCATCAAAAAGGTGGGCATCAACATTCCGATCAGGGCCAGAGCGAAGCGCAGCAGGTGAGAGGCGGGCCCGGAAATTCCTAAACTGCCGGCCAAGCCCGCGTAGGCGCTCTGGATCCAGGTGAAAAGCCAGGGGGTCGCGGCGGCATATAATCCCACGCCCATCTCCAGCCAGGCATAGAGACGCAAGCTGTCCCCGTATCGATCGGCCAGCCGCCCAATGATCAGGCTGCCGGCTGCCAAACCAGCCATGTAGGCGGTAATGACGGCCGTGTTGGCATAGGTGGTTATGCCCAGAAAAAGGCTCAACTGCCGGGCCCAGACTACTTCGTAGATCAGCCCGGCTGCCCCGGAGATGAAAAAACAGATATAGACAATTAACCCAACCCGGCAAAGCCGGAATTGAAGTAAGATTGAATATTTATGGTTCGTCTCCGGCGGATCAATTATATTTGTCACCCATTTTCACAAATCCTTAGCAAACATGATGTGATTTCAATATATAGGTGCTAAGACGGTGGTTGATCATTTAGTCCTCAAAGCGATTTTATCGCGTCTTTCAGAATAGCTTACCGATTAACGGTTACATAGTCCAAATAATTTTCTTTAATTTGTCGCAAATGAGTTGAAATAAAAAGGGCGGCTCAGATGAGTCGCCCTTTTGATTTATATGGTTATAGGTTTATGAAAAGCCTTTTATCCATCCTCTTAGGGACAGCCAAGGACTTTCCCGTTACCTGCCAGGTCACGGAGTATCCAGGTGTTGAGACCGGAATTGTTGTCCTTGCCGTCACCC
The DNA here is from genome assembly GCA_963710795.1 of uncultured delta proteobacterium. Lineage (GTDB taxonomy): Bacteria > Desulfobacterota > Desulfobacteria > Desulfobacterales > JAFDCJ01 > JAFDCJ01. The sequence goes on along the minus strand of CAVQBT010000016.1, from coordinate 130,262 downwards.
TGGAGGCTGCCGCAGTCCGATATATCGTTCATCTCATCATCGGAGCAGGACCGATGGAACCTGGATGTGGCTGTGTCTCCGTTAGCAAAGGTGATGAAGAAGTCCACATCGTTTTTGGCATCGGCCGCCGCAAACCCGTCGAAACTCACCACAGCGCCATCTGCGACAGGTCCTGTAGTGTTTATCAGATTCTTCGATGGGTCATTCGGATCGTACTTATCACGGTACCAGGCAACGGATGCGATGCCTTTGCCGCCAGCCTGAGACGCGTCATATTCCAGAATGAGCGCGTCGATGGGCTTGAGCTCATCGCAGGTCGCCGGTGGGACTGGCGGGGGCACGACCTCCACTACGGCTGAATCCGAGGCTTGACAATCCGGATCAGTGGTATCCGTCACCGTGACGGTATTCGTGACGGTTCCCGGATCGGAAAGCAAAGCACCAGCCGTGAGTGTAACCGTCTCTCCGGCCGGAACGCCAAGGCCAGATGCGATATCACCCAGTTGGTCATCGTAAACATCCACTGTAACATCTGACGCGCCATTGTTGGTGACCTTGTAGGTATAGATCACATTTTCGGTTACCTGGACACCGTCTTTGGGAATGAATTGAACCAGTTTCAAGCTGCCGAACTGGTCGCCCACTGCCAGCGGCTGCGAGCAGGAGGTGTGGATTTCCAGCTTTTGAATATCCGAACCGCCTTGCCGGATTTCCAGCTTGGTATTGGACTCGAACTTGTCACTGGTGGTGATGGTCACCTCATCACCGACATTAATGACCTCACCAGGTGGCGATATAGTGAACTTGCCGGCTTTTTTACCGGTGTAGACCAATTCTACGGGCTGAGCACCAGCCGGATCACCACTGCATTTGGCCTTTCCATTCTGGGGATTGTTGCTGGCAGAGCAGTCATCGCCCGTGTACATAAATGTCAGTGAAATGGGCTTGCCGTCTTCGCAGGAACCCGGCGGGATGGCATAGGCCTCGCACTCCTTCGACAGAATTGGCTGTTCAGGCGTACAATCGAGAACCAACCCGTTGCCCGCCACTCCTGCGAATAGCCAAGCATTTGATGAATGAGGGATCCGTACTCTTGGCATTGCCCTGGTATTTGCCGCAATCCTCGGGACCGTTCATGTCTTCATCGGAACAGGAGCGGTGGAATCGCGAGATTCCTTGCGAGTCGTCTGCAAATGTGATTAACCAATCCACATCATTGCGAGCACCGGCGGCCGCGTAACCATCAGCGGTGACCGTATCGCCGGGCAAAATCGGTCCGGGGATGGTGTACAAAAAGTTCTTGTTCGGTTCGCTAGAATCATACTTGTCCTTGTAAACGGCAATTTGGCTAATATTCTTAGAGCCGTCCCAGACCATGGTCAGCGAATCGATCGGTTTGGCATCGTCGCAAATGAAATCAGCAACGACAGGCGGAGTCGAACAGAATTTTTCGACATCGATATCACAGACCGGAACATAGCCGCAGTCGACAGTTAAGTCTTGGACGATTGTATCCTGCCCCAGGCTCACACAAATCCGTTGGCCCTCTTCACAGTCGCTGTCGTTCGCGTCGCTGTCCCCGGGAACGGGGTCGCCCGTGCATACCGCGTTGGGCAGAGTGGGCGTGAGGCCATCGGGAGTCGTGAATTTTATCTCGTAATCCTTGCCGCATTCGAGATTTTCGAACAGGTAATATCCGTTTGCATCGGTCGTTGTGCAACTTACCAAGGTCCCAGATTGACCGCCGACACAGTCGGCATTTTCATAGAGGCACACTTCCACGCCGGCGATGCCCTTATCCAGATCCTGGCAGCCATCGCCGTCATCTTTCCAGACATAATCGCCGATAGAACCGACGCACGGCTCGATGAAGCCGAAATCGATGGTCGGATTGTCGGTGTTGTCCGTCGGCAGGATCACAGTCTGCGACGGCGTGCAGTCACCGGGAGAGCCATCGGCATTGCTGTCATCGGGAATCGTCTGATCATCACTGCATACAGGCGTTGGCTCCAAATTCGCCAGGGGCGGGCTGGTCAAATCGACAACCACCTTGTATTCCCCGGCGCACAGCCCGGAAAATTCGTAAAATCCATCATTGCCCCCGGGACCGGTCGCCGTTACGGTCGTGGCAATGACATTTCCGCCGTCATCCAACAGGTTGACGGTCACGCCGTTGATGCCGGGCTCACCCGCATCCTGGATGCCGTTTTTATTCAGATCGTGCCACACGAAATCACCGATGGATCCGGTGCAGACCGAATCTGCGCCGGCCTCCAGCACCTTGCTGAAACTTGAAACCTTGCCCGCGCCGGTATGGGTAATTGTCACCGTTTCCGAAAGTGAGAACGGCTGCCCGTCGGCCGGGAGATAAACCGGGCTTGAAACGGTATCGTCAAAAGCTCCCGGACCCGAAGGGGCCCTGAAGCCGGTCGTCAGCGCAATGCCGAACTCCTGGTTGGCCGGATCTAAGAAGCCCTGCGCGCTTACAGGCCCGTTTGATGTTCCGCCGATAATATTGGACAGGGTTAAGCCGGCGGTGCTTTGATTGGGAAACGGACCAAAATCGGTGTCGGTAAGTTTAATTTCCAATGTGCCCGCGCTGGCGGACGTAGGCAACTCCACCCAGCTGGATTTTAGCCGAATTGGGGGCGCTAAGAATCGGTTTGCTTATCCCTGTCATCACAACCGAAGAAAAGCTGCCGATACTGCCAGTGAAGTTGACCAGGCCGTCATTGTCAGCGTCTGTTACGGTCACATCTGCACCGGGGGTAGATGTGTCGTCCAGCGTCATGACCAGGGCCGCCTGTGCCTGAGCGCCTGAAAAGAACACCAGGGCCAGGCACAGAGTCACCAGTACCACGTATGATTTGTTTGCTATGCATAATAAGTTTTTCATGAATTTGGTTTCCTTGTTTTGTTTGGATTGTTGAAAGTTGGCTGTTCGATACAACCACTACCCTCCTTTTCCCCCCGATTTTATCACCTCCTCATATCATCCGCATAAATAGAACTTTTTGAAAAAACTTACGAAAATATTGGGTTGAATTTGAGTTAAGAAGGATTAACCGATTTTAATTCTGCAAATTTCATGCAAAAACCAAAAATAGCCTTAGTTATCCCTATTATACTTAAATATCAGCTACTTTACAAAAACTGCTAAAAAACATTTTTAAAATATTTAGGTAAACAAGTTCATAAAATTATGAATTTTTTTTCTCACTCGTTAAGCAAAATTTTTCATACCGGAATATCCTGGATAACGTTTATTGGGGCTGTTTAGCGCGGTTGCCGAAATCCCTCCGCAATTTATATGTTACCTTTCAACGATTCAAAACAGAAAAGGGGACAGGTACTTTATGATTGACAACCAAATAAATTGAAGGTAAGGATAATCAAAATCTTTCAGTTGCGGGGAATCAAAATGCCACGAACACCACGATTAATAAATAATGATGAAACCACTGTGTATCACGTTATGTCCCGGACAGCGCTTGATGGATTTCCATTGGGTGATGTCGAAAAAGATTTTATGCTGGATCTGATCAGACGGTATTCTAAGCTGTATTTCGCTGAAATTTTAGGGTTTTGTCTTATGGGCAACCATTTTCACATGCTGGTGAGGATGTTTCCTGAACACAAATTTACAGATGAAGACATTCAGAAACGCTATGAGAACTTTTATGGTGATGAGAGGGTATTTGCGCACGGCTGGATTCCATCCTTGCGGGAGAAATTGTCCAACCTTTCCGAATTTGTGCGTGAAATAAAGGTCGGCTTTAGCCAGATATTACAATAAACGGCACCACCGGCGGGGATATTTTTGGGGCGACCGGTTTAAGAGTGTCATCGTTGAAAAAGGCGAAACCCTGATCAACTGTCTTGGCATATATCGACTTAAATCCTCTGCGTGCCGGGCTGGTGGAACGCCCCGAAGAATACCGTTGGAATTCGCTTAGGGTATCATATCCAGACGGACAATAAGGATGATTTCTTATCCCTTGATTTCGGATTGAAAGAATTCGGGGTGCTTGATGCCAAAGAAAGGCTGAAAGGTTATCGACGGTATGTTTATGAGGCCGGTGCGCTGGACATCCGATGTCAGACAAGAGGATCACGCGCACAAGTGAATCAAGGGATGGCACAGTAATCAATAAGACATGCTTAAAAATGAGCGCAAAAAGAATTTTGAGATCAGCCGGATAGACCGGTTCAGGTATCGTACCCGGTATTTTACGGATTCGGGGATTATCGGCACCAAAGAATTTGTTTCTGTGAATTATCAGAGGTTTAAAGACCTGTTTATGTCCAAGAGGGAAAAGATCCCCAGGCCGGTCGCCGGGCTGGATGGGATTTATTCGTTGAAGCGGTTGGTGGAGTGAATTGAAGGCGGAAATGTAAGAATAAAGGCATGGAGCGAAGGGCATAAGAAAGGAATGGATCTTTACATTATTGTCCCTTCTTGATATAAAATTTGCAAATAACAGAAATCGTTGAATAGTTGGTTAATTGACTGGCTGATTTGGTAATTTATACCTATTTGATTTAGTTCAGGTTTCACCTTGCTATGAGTAAATACGAAAAACTACTTTTCAAAGTCCTCAGGGGGACTTCTGACGCAAATATATCATTTAACGATTTGTGCGGTTTAGTAAAAAGATTTGGATTTGATGAACGCATCCGTGGAAGCCACCATGTGTTTAGAAAAGAAGGTATTGAGGAAAAGATAAATTTGCAGCAGGATGATGATAAGGCGAAACCTTATCAAGTGCGTCAGGTGCGAGCTTTAATTTTGAAGTATAAGCTTGGAGATGAGTTATAATGAACCGATATGAAATTATCATCTATTGGAGCAACGAAGATAATGTTTTTATTGCTGAAGTGCCGGAATTGCCGGGTTGCATGGCACACGGAAATTCATATGAACAAGCTTTGGCAAATGCCAAAGAGGCGATTCATCTATGGATTGATACAGCCAAAGAATTTGGCGATCCTGTACCGGCCCCAAAAGGGCAGAGGCTAATGCTGGCGTAACAGCACCAGTTCGATGCGGAGATGAGAAAAGACAAAGTTCACCGTATTTCATTTTTTCCACCGAATCGGAAAAACATTTCCCCTTCTATATCTTTAAATTCGCCTTTTTATCTGCTGACTTCCTCTGTAATCCCTACCGCTATGCCAAACAGGAAATAAAAGGGAACAGCCTATCATCCCTTATCCAGGTTTATAGGTTCAGAGAACGCAGGCGGACTGACTGTCCTTCCCGAAGTCGATGCTTCCAAGGTACTTAGCGAACTCTCTTACCGAAATTTTAAACTGTTATTATTCAGTTATACCGTTTTTCAAAAATAAGTTCAGTATAAAGATGGGGACCTTCGTGCAGAACGTGCACTAAATACAAATATGGAATGGATATATCATCCCATTATTTGCCACCAAATTCTGCAATTGCTTCCAATATTATATTTTCGGTGACGCCTCGGCGTTTCAAACTTTCAACGAACTTGGCAATGTCAGGGCCTCCTTCAAGCCGCTCAAGATCGACTCGTAATCCTTGACCTATATATGCCCGGATTAAAGGTTGATAACCTGAAAAACCAAGAAGCGGTGCGATGCGCTTCAAATCATCTATCACATCTTTTGGCATTCTCAGGCTAATTACATCCATCGGCCTGCTTTTTTGTAAACGTTTTTTTAAATTATTGCTCTTCATATTGTTGCCTTTCATGCCTTGTGACCGGTCTGGCGGAAATAATGCGAAAAATGTCATCATTGAGCATTGTGTAGATTACGTAGAGCAATCTCCAGTTCATTGTCATCCCGACAATCGCTTCTCGTATTTGGCCATTATGAATTTCCGGTTCCAACATCCGCAGGCATCCGCAGGAACGGATCAAAAAATACTTCACATGCGTTTTCGAAAGCGATAGCGTGTTTGCGCAAGTTGGTTTCTGACTTATTGCTATCCCATTCGAATAGAATGCCATGTAAAGAACAATCGATTTTCATAGTCAACAATAAGAAAACATATATACAATGTCAATATGTTTTTGGTCGACAAAGATACTGACTAATAAAAGTGGGTTTTACCAGATATTACAATGAGCGCCACCACCGGCGTGGTTATTTTTGGGGCGACCGGTTTAAGAGTGTGATCGTTGAAAACGGAGAAACTTTAATCAACTGTCTTGCATACATCGATTTAAATGCCCTGCGAGCCGGGCTGGTGAAACGTCCCGAAGAATACCATTGGAATTCGTTAGATTATCATATCCAGACGAGTAATAAAGATGCCTTTTTATCGCTTGATTTTGGATTAATTGAATTGGGGGTACTTGATGCGGAAGAAAGGCTAAAAGGTTATCGCCGGTATGTTTATGAAGCTGGTGCGCTGAATCATCCACAAAAGAGTCAGGGCCGAGTAATTAAAAATGATAAGGCTGACTTTCGGCAGGAATTTTTATCCGTTTTTTTGCCACCAGCCAGTAGAGACTATGGCTCAGAGGGATAAATGAGTTGTTATAGCGCCCTTCAGATTTTCAGCTTATGGTGGATAAACGACAGTTTGGATAAAGTCTTTGAACTACTCGAATTAATAATTAAATTTTATTTGATACTTAGGTGCTTGTAATTTATAGAAAGCTTATTAGCAAGAATATTGAAGCGTGGGTCTGGATTGACATTTGTATCCCTATCAATTATTATTGTGCATGATTAATTGGAAGGTAAATTATGATGACAATGGATCGAATTGAATTTAATCCAAAAGTATGCAATGGCAAACCCGTGATCAAAGGTACGCGTCTTCCTATCTCAGTTATAATCGAACAGATAGCACAAGGTGAATCATGGGATGATATACTTAAAGGCTATCCGGAGTTGAAGAAAGAAGATATCAAGGCAGCGTTGCTTTATGTCAGGGCGTCACTTGATCACACGGAGGTAAGGGGCAGCCAATGCCTGATGCCCACAAACTCTATCTGGATCAAATGCTGCGACTTGAGGTCGCCCAAGCTTTGAAGGATACCACGTGGTGTTTTATTTTAACATTGAAGATTAATCGCACTGGAGATAATAATTTGGTGATGAAAATACACCTGATTGCAGCAGCCAGACCGAACTTTATGAAAATTGCTCCGCTTTACCATGTCCTGAAAAAAGAATCCTGGGCCGAGCCTGTGATTGTCCACACCGGCCAGCATTATGACTTAAATATGTCGGATGTTTTTTTTCAGGATCTGGAACTACCGGCGCCGGATATACACCTGGGGGTGGGCAGCGGCAGCCACGCCGAACAGACCGGCCAGGTCATGATCGCTTATGAAAAAATTTTGCTCGAATCCCGCCCGGATATGGTCATCGTCGTCGGTGATGTAAACTCCACGCTGGCCTGCTCGCTCGTTGCCTCAAAAATTCAGTACCGCTCCTCGTATCACAACGGACAACACACAACAAACAACGTACCCGGCCGAAGGCCGCTCGTTGCTCATCTGGAAGCTGGGTTGAGATCGTTCGACCGCACCATGCCGGAGGAAATCAACCGCCTGGTGACCGATACACTGGCCGACATACTGTGGACGCCTTCGCCGGATGGTGACGAAAATCTTATTCGGGAAGGCGTTGCCCGGTCAAAGATTCAGCGGGTGGGAAATATCATGATCGATTCGCTGGAAATGCTGCGAGAAACCATCGAGAACCAAAACGCATTCAGTGAACTGAATCTTAATGCCGGTGATTACGGCCTGGTGACCCTGCACCGTCCTTCCAACGTCGATGATCCTCACATTCTGCAAAGACTCTGTAAAAAGTTAGTTGGTATCGCAAAACAGGTGCCATTGGTTTTTCCAATCCATCCGCGGACGCGCAAGAACATCGAAAATCTAGATTTAATGGCGGAGTTAGCCCAAGAAAAGCAATTGATCATTTCCGAACCCCTCAACTATATCAAGTTTATGAACCTGGTTTTTAATTGCCGGTTTGCCCTCACGGATTCCGGCGGCATCCAGGAAGAAACCACCTATCTCGGCATACCCTGCCTGACCTTGCGGCCCAATACCGAACGCCCCATTTCAGTGGATCAGGGGACCAATAAATTGTGTAATCTGGACAATCTCGCCGAAAATTTGCAGGAGGTGCTTTCAACCACGAAATCCGTTAAACCCAACATCGAGTTCTGGGACGGACGCACCGCTGAGCGGGTGGTTCTGTCTATGAAAAAGGTATTAGTTTGTTGAGTTGATTGAGTTTGTTGGGTTTGTTGAGTTTATTGAGTTGATTGGGTTTATTGAGTTTGTTGAGTTTATTGAGTTGATTGGGTGAATAAGGTGACGGGTTAAAGGATGAAGGTCAGAGGTTAAAGGTGAAGGATAGAAGATTCGAAGGTGCAAGAAGGCCTGGAAACTGGGAGGCCGGAAAAGTGAAGGGTGAAAGGTAAATTAGAACTTGGGTGGAAACGCACAGAATCAGGTATATTATGGTGTTACTGAGTCGAGCATAAATCAATAGACAAGGTGGCCTAACATTAAAAAAATATTTTCACCGCAGAGTTCGCCGAGAGCGCAGAGAAAGGCTTTATTTTTACGTGTACCTTTGCGATTTCTCCTCTGCACTACTAACATGTAAATTCTTTAATTTTTACTAGGCAAATCATGGAAACCTAGAGATTTCGAATTGATTTTATTAATTATTTTAAGAATCTGTGTAATCTGCGAAATCTGTGGATAAAAAGCTTGTTTGGTTGCGGCTTTGCCGCGCTGGGTGCTCTGCGATCTCGAGTGACGTGTCGGGTCGTAGCTCGAAGAGCGAAGCCTGAAGCGGGCGGTGAACTCGTATCTAAACAATTATGACCTCATTAGTAAAATGAAAATGGAATGGATTCGATTATGATTAGATTTTTTTTGGACAGGATTTGCAGGATAATTTATTTCAAGGCCATAGAGAGGACCTTATCATCTGAAATACCAGGATCCATTTCTGTTACATCCATTACCACATGCCCATCCTGCCGGAGTCGCGTAATTATTTGGCGATCCAGACTTTCATCGGCCAAAAAATTCATGCGTTTGCCTCAGAAATCGGGTAAACCACATCAGATCTGAGCGCTTGTGCGGCAAATGACAACGCTTCTCTAATTGCATCTCCGGTTAATCGGGGATGTGCATCAAGGATCTGCTCAGCAGTTTCACCGGCAGCCAGTTTTTCTAATATTAATTCGACTGTAATTCGGGTTCCTGAAATAACCGGTTTTCCCATCATAATAGATGGATCTGATACTATCATAGGCTTTTTGGTATCCATTTTTTTACCCTGACACGCAAGTAATTTTTATATTTGATTTCGCATGTAACAATTTAATCTTTATATTTCCAGATAACAACAAATTTTAAAATCTTAAACCACTTTCAATAGAGAAGTTTTTTCACCTTGTGAGAATGGCAAAGGAAAAAGGAAAAAGGTCAAAGGATAAAGGTCAAAGGATAAAGGATAAAGGAAAAAGGTCAAAGGTTAAAGGATAAAGGCTAAAGGTCAGATAGTACCGGGGGGATTACCATAAAGATATATAATCCAAAAGATCATCCCGCCTGGCAGGGGGAGGGGGGCCGAACGATCAGATCTTATTTTTGACCTTTGGAACTGTTTGAAAACCCAGAAATTGAAAATGATGCTCGAACGTAAACACCCTTTTTATTTTTTTTGTCTGCATAAGGACAAAGGAAATACAGTCCGTAAAACTCAAGCGATGATCTGAATATTTTTCGAAGAAATCCATAGCCTTCAGTTCCTCTTTTCTGGAGGGTCTGAGAATCTGGAGCGATTCAGAGGCGTAGATATTTCTTGCTCTTTGAGCTGCAAAATTATATCCAGCGCGGCGTCCCATCAATGTAAATGTCTCATCCAATATAAAATTGCTTGTTACGCACGCCTCATCCTTTTTTTGAATTGTCTCCCAACAAACAACCGCCTGAGGATGGTACTGATCTTTGGAGAGATGGCGCGCGAGAAAGGCCCCCGTATCAATATAGATCATTTTTAATCTCCATATAGATACTTGTCATGGTTTTGTGCCAGATCAGCTGGTATGTCGTCTTCATATACGCTGTTATCGCTGAGGTATGGATCATCACGTGCCACTTTGCCATCAGAATTCAAAGCCCTTTCAATTGATTCACGAATGAATCCCCCCAGGGATATCCCCACTGCGTTTGCCCGTCTGGCGGCCCGGATTTTTAAATCTTCAGGTATCATAATCGTCGTACGCTTCATGGTATTCTCCTAATATTTTGTTGCATACATAATAGTGTAGCCATAACTTTCTGTCAAGAATTTTAAAAACTATTTTAACCTTATAATTTCATTATTGGTAACTTTTTCAGTCGCTATTTCTTCCATTTATGAGCGCGAATTTATAATTCATCTATAGGTAAGTCGTAAATGTCCATTTCAAATCCCATTTCAGTTTATCCGGTTTTCAAGTTTCCGCTTTGTTGAGATTGTTTGACCTCGAGGGCGTTTTAGTATATTCAGATAGGAAGATGGGGGCCTTTCGCAAAGATGCTAAGATTTTGAAATACGTAAGATGTTGAATTTAATTCGATCCGGGTGTTTGCCATGACAATTTTCAAAAAATTGCGAGGTTTTAATTTCGGTTTGATAATGGTGGTGCTGATTGATTTTGCCATCGGAATTCAAATCTCAGAAGCCGCCGATTATTCAGACGGCACCTTCTCTGCAACCGTCCCGCCTTTGAAGATAATCGATACCATTCCGCAGCCGGATGCCGGCATTATCAATTCCGCCCGGGTATACGAGGACACCTCCTTTGCCGTGCTGATCGAAACCGAGCAGGGTATCGACCTGACCGATCCGGACAGTATCCGTTTTTTGATTTCTGACGGGGAGTTTGACCCTTATGAACGGAATTTGAGCTCGGCCGCGGTGCGGGTGGTTGAAGTGGCCGGCGATTCATCACCGGCGACCCTGGTATGGGCTGTATACGACCGGTCGTTGGATCCGATGCTTCCGCCGGTCTATGCCCTGGACGCAATTGTCAATATCTTCGTGGAAATTGAAGATTTATACCTCAATGAAATATCCGGCCCGGCCGGCCACTTTAAATTTAAAATAGAATCCGACGGCGAACAGGCGCAGGCCTTTAACCAGTTGCCGGAAAGTGTATCTTTTAATATTCAAAATCCGACGGAAATTCACGATGCGGCAATCGAGATCGTCAGGGGTGTCCTGACCGGCGCCAGGATTTTATATTCCGCTGATGAGCCTCTTTTGCCGGCTTTTGGACCGCTCGATGATATTGAATCGCTTGATCTCAGCGGTGAGCTGGCCGTCGTATCCCACTGAATCTTTCGCCCGACACGGTATTTAACCACCCTGTTAAGCTGTATATTCCCTTCCCGGAGGGAACCGACATTACGGCGCTGGCTATCTATCATCACAACGGTGTCCAATGGCTGCCTGCCTGCGATGCCGGCGGAAACCTGCTGCCCGGCGGTGAAGGCTGGATGGTACCCGGCTCCAGAGTGAACCACCCGGAGCAGATCCCGCCTCAAATTGAAATCGAAGTCTATCATTTTTCGGCGGCCCAGGCTGTGGTTTCCGGGACTTCGACAACTACCGACAATACGCATTACCAAAAAAACGGCAGCGGTGCGGTTGTTTATGCCAGCTGTTTCATCGATACCGCCGCAGCGGGAAATGAAACCGGGTTTATTAGTTTGTTGGGGTTGTTGGAAGGAGGTCCCGATGTTAATCGCCATGCTGAGACTGCTTATGGTTGCCGGGATAAAAATAAGGATAAGGGAGAAAGGATAAAGGTAAAAGGATAAGGGCTAAAGGTGGAAGGAAAGTGGACAGCTCAAAATTGAAAGGAAGAAAAGAAAAAATCTAAATCTGCAACCTGACAGCCGCAATCGAACGATTCCGCCTTCCGCACTCCCCCTTCCTGCTTTCTCAACCTTCATCGCTTACCTTTCACCTTTATCCTTTACCTTTAACCTTTTTTCTCCTGCCTTTCCACATTATTTACTTATCGCTTCTTTAAACAGCTCGTAAATGTCCTTGCGATGCCCGACATGGTGAATTTCAACGGTCTGATCATCGTCTCTAATCTTATAGATGATCCTGAATCGTTTGGCCGGCATGGACGAATAGCCGGAAAGTTCCTTCTCAAGTCCTTTGCCGTCAAAGGGGGTCTCTTGAAGCTTTTCTATTTTTGATTTCACAAGCGGCTTAATCTGAGGATGCAATTTTCTGATTTGATTCATGGATGTTTCGGAGTAAAGAACCTTATAGTCCATCAATCTTTCCAGACCTCGTCGTGAGTGAAAATCCTACCGGAATTGAAGTCCCTGTGAGATGCCGTTAATGCCTGCAACGTCTTGTTGTCTCCGAGAATTTCTATCGTCTCCAAAAGAGCCTCATACCGGTCAGGTGTCATTATGATGCCGACCGGTTCACCATTTCTGGTGACAGTGACCGTGGCGTAATCTTTCTCCATGGATTTTAAAATTTCAAGAAGTTCTCTTTTGACTTTCGTGACAGGCATAATTGTTGGTGATTCGACCATGAGCGGCCTCCTTGTATATAATAATGGTCATAATAATTTTAAAATACGCGACTGTCAAGTTAAAACCACAATTGATCATGGAGATTGAAAAACAGGCTTCAAATTATAAAATAGTTGTCCTCGCCAATTGTTCGCCTGGCCTTTCCATTTTGGCTGTTCATTCTCCGTGTTTCTCCGAGTTCTTCCGTGGTAAATTACATTGTTGTTCCATTTCAATTACAATCTTGTAATTACAACTCCATTGCTTTTGAACAAAAAGATACATAAATAGTTGCAAAAAATTCGATAAAATTTATATCTTGAATAATTCATGATAGTATAGTTTCACTAAAATAGGTATTTTTTTAAAAAACTTGGCATTCATTTTGCTCATTCAGATGGAAACAGTTTTTCGTTTTTTTCGAAATTGCTTGAAAAAGGCAAACCACTCGAAAGGGTGGGACGCAAAGCCACTGGCCTAAGTTCTCCTATTTCGGAATACGGCAGCAGGGCTGCCGGGCAGCCGTAGCGCCTTTCAAAGATGCTGCGCCTTGCGCGGAAAAAAATCTGGAAGGTGCTTCAATGGAAACAAATATTAGCAAATCGCCCGGCCGCATTCTTACATCATTGAGAGGCCTTTTAGCTGGTGTCTCTTTGACCTGTTTTTTGGTCCTGGCGCCGGTTATGGCATTTGGTGAGACGGTCACCCTGGCATGGGATGCCAATACAGAATCTGATCTGAAAGGCTACGTCCTATACTACGGTCCTGCCAGCGGAAATTACACCAGCGATATCGATGTCGGCAACAATACCCAATATACCACCCCGGATCTTCAGGACGGTGTAACTTATTATTTTGCAGTGAAAGCTTACAATGAAGCCGGCAGCGAAAGTGGCTATTCCAATGAGGTATCGCATACCGTCACCAGTCCCAACCTCAACGAGAACCCGCAAGCCGATGCCGGATCGGATCAAGCCGTAACCGAAGGAGCCGATATCACATTAAACAGCGGGAGTTCCTCGGATCCGGACGGCCACCTTGTTTCATATTCGTGGGAGCAAATCGATGGGGCAGCGGTACAGCTTTCGAATTCCGGTTCTCAACAAGCCACATTTGTTGCACCGACTGTCGGGAATTTAGGCGACAGTTTAACCTTCAGGGTTACCGTGACCGATGACGGCGGACTGACTGATTCCGACACCTGCATCGTCCACGTTTCCCCAAGAGTCGTGATCGACAGTGATGGCGATGGCGTGCCGGATGACCAGGATGCGTTCCCCTACAATGCGGATGAAACCCTGGACACTGACGGAGACGGTGAGGGCAACAACGCGGATACGGACGACGACAACGACGGCATGCCGGATGACTGGGAGCTGTCCTACGGTCTGGACCCGCTTATAGATGATGCCGCCGGAGATCCGGACGGCGATGGTGTCAGCAATATCAATGAGTTTAATCTAGGCACCGCACCGAACCATTCCGAAGGCAATTTTAAACCGAATACGCCGGCCCTGCTGATGCCGGAAAATGGCGCTTCGGTCAGCTTAACACCGCAATTTGAAACCGGGGATTTCGATGACCCGAACGTCAACGATGAACACAGTCAAACTCAATGGATGGTTGTCCGGGCCTTTGACGATGTCTGTGTTTTCGACGTGACGTCGAATGCCTCGCTAACTTCGCTGACCTTGCCCAAACATATCCTGGAAGAAGATACCGAGTACATCTGGCAGGTGCGGTTTATCGATAACCATGGTACGCTTTCCGATTGGTCAGCGGAAAGAGAATTCCTCACCGGTTTTGCAGATTTTGATGCAGACAAAAATGGGGTTCCGGACGGGCAGGAAGTCGCCGATACATTGGACCTCGATCAAGACGGCACCGCGGACCGAATCCAGCCGGATATACGGTGTGCCAGGGCCCAGGACGGAGACGATGAAGTTCAGATTTGCGTCAGCATTAAAGGCGCTGAAAATGCTCAATCCATCGTTTCGCTCGAAGTGCAGGACCCCGCAAATCTTAGCCTGAATTCTGCGATAGAAGGCAAGCCGAATTACTTTGAATTCGGGTTACTCGGCTTCAAACTATTGGTCACCAATCCTGGTGACGAGACGACCGTGACCATCTATCTTTCAAAGCCGGCCTTCACCGAAGGCAATTGCTTCAAATATGATCCGGTTGATGGAATCTGGCTGGATTATTCCGGCTACACGGACTTCAGCCCCAACCGCCAGGAAGTTTACCTGGCCCTTAAAGACGGCGGGTTCGGTGATGCGGACGGTATCGAAAATGGTGTCATCGTCGATCCGCTGGCCTTTGGCTCGGAAAGTGACCCGAGTGGCGGGAGCTCTGGTGGATCGCCCATTGATAAAGTTGTTGACGGGATCGTGCCGAATGATCTCAGCTGTTTCATTTCAACTGCGGCGGCCCGTTCAAACGACCGGCAGATCCGGGGGCCTGTAGCATGAAATCCGGGGGCGTGAGCTGTGATTATATTTATTCTAATTGGTGGAGTTTCTCGCAAAAGTATTTTTCGCGGGCACTGCAAAAGGGGAAGGCGGAAGAGAGAGCTGGTGAGCTTGGAGGCCAGGAGGCTGGGAAACAGATAACAGAAGGTCAGAAGCAGGGCGGCGAGGTGGCCGGGAAGGTGAGAAAGAAGTTTTTAAAAGATAGAAAAAGTGTAACGTCGCGGCCATGAGGGAAAAAGACCAAGTCAAAATAGCGAATCCGAAGGAGAGCAAAGTTCTCCTTCGGATTCCTTTTTGGGAGGTATAGTTGCTATGTGGATTGGGGGTTTTCCCCCTTGATCCCGTTATTGCCCGCCGGTGTCTTGAATCTCATTCCTTCCCTTCGCTCAACCCGCTAATTTCCGACTTGGAACTCCTTCAATTGGCATACCGGCGGTGTCATTTCGGTGATTTAGTACTGCAAAAGATATACCAGATAGGCTATTTTTTAATAGATAAATAATATCAAATGGTTAAATTAAATCTATCAAGTTCCGAAAATCTAATATTGGAAGAAATTTGTCATAAAATTATGAAAATAAATCCACAATTCACCGCCGGCGGCAAGAAAAATTCCAGGGGATCAAATTATCCTTATTGCTACCTGAATCTTGCATGAAAATTAATGAGAAGTTTGAATAATATTAAATAACAACAGGTTGTGAGAATTTGAGCAGTAAAGCCAAATACCAAATGAGTAAAAAGGAAGAGGGTCGATTTTATCTCATTAATTTTCACCCTGCGGGCGAGCCGGAGGCTTTCATATGCTGCGTTATTAAGGGATCGGCATAGTAAACTATAGCCTCACCCTTAAGTGCCTTGCATATGAAAGCCTCCGACTCGTGCAAAATCCAGGTGCTATTCGCAGCGGGCTTTGTCAGAGAACCGCTTTTTTAAGTATTGACTCGCAAGGATGATCAGGATCGATAACGTCAGGGCCAATACAAGCTCGTGGATTTGTAAAAACCAGCATCAAGGCTATTCGTTTTACGATCAGAAGCTGTTGCGGAGATAAAACAGCCGCCTCCGCCACCCCCGCTGCCACCTTCAGCGGCCGTATCCGTTGCGGTTGCTTGATTCGAAGTCGGTACGCTGAGCCCCAACGGATCGACGATGATACCATTTTCGATGCCGTCTGCATCACCGGACCCACCGTCTTTAAGCGTTAGGTAAATCCGTTTACGATCGGCGCTGAAGTCTGTGTACACGGCGTAGTCATGCCAGATATTGTCCACCGGATCGTATTTGTACCAGGTGCCGTCCAATGATGCGGCCCTGGATAAATGCAGCGTCACCACAACCTCATCACCGGGCTGACTGACAATCAGCTTGAAGCTGATCAACCCATAGGGAAATTCCGATAGCCGATCAACGGCATGGGCGCCATTCGGGATATCCGCCGGGTTTTCAGCTTCAAGCGCGGCTATGGACACAACCGGCTCGGCATCCTGGATGCTGAGGCCGATTTGAGTTGATTGTTGCGCGACACTGACACATTTTATATCGTTTTGATCGACATCCGGGGTGCCGTCATCATCGAGATCGGTGTCAGGCGGCACTTCCTGATCATCCGGCAGGCCGTTGCCGTTGGCATCGGCAACGTTATAATCGGTTCGAAACGTGACGCTTTCAGACCATTCCGAGGAAAGTCCATGACTATCCGCGAATTGGACCCGCCATTCATAGGACATATTTTCATCCAGCACCAGTTTGGGCACGACCAATTCCGTGAGTGCCGCATGACTGGATTTATCAAAAACACAGACTTGATTGTCGGACCGATAAATTTGCCAGCGTGAAGTTGTATGGATGTCGGTCCGATCAGGATCAGAAAACGCACCGGTTCGAAGCACCGGCGTCAGAGAGACAACTTCCCCGTCGGCAGGTGACAATTGACCCGGTTGGTTCGGTTTAAAGAATGCCTCGAAAGCATTGGGATCGGTTGCGCCGAGAAATTCATTTAAGTTGCTGACCCCATCGGCGTCGGGGTCGCCGGCGGCATCATTAATGAATGGGTTCAGGCCCTGCATCATTTCCCAAACATCGGGCATGCCGTCATTATCGTCGTCCGTATCCGCGTTGTCCCCCTGACCGTCGCCGTCCGTGTCGGTGGTCTCAGCCGGATCATATGGAAAATCATCCTGATCATCCGGCACACCGTCATTATCGCTGTCTGCCGCCGGTGCCGGACCGATATAGGCAAACTCCGCTTCGATGGTATGATCGGCGCTGATATTATTAAAGGTATAGTTTGTCACCGTGCCGAGCGCAACGCCATCGACCTTGACGTTCAGAACCTGAAAATTTTGATCCGGATGCATGCTGAAGGTTTGATTGGTGCCCTGATTTGCCGTCACCGGCCCGGCCGGGGTAATGCGGCCATTGGCACCGGCCGAGGCTGTAATCGTATAGGTAATAATGCTGGTTGTCTGAGCCAGCTCCGTTGAATAATCACTCTCATAACCCTTTAAATTATAGGCGGTGACGGCAAAATAGTAGGTGGCTCCGGCCGTCAGACCGCTTACCTTGTGCTGGTTGTTGTTGCCGACATCGATAACCTGAGAATAGTTGCCGCTGGCGCTGCCATAATACAGCCGGTAGCCGGCAAGATCATTTTCCTGATTGCTGTCCCAGGCTAAGGTTACCTGGGCGGAATTGCGCCGGGTGCCATAAGAAATACCATCAAAATTACCGGACATAAAGATGGTAAAATTTAGGCATCGCGGTTTCACGCCGGCTAACTTGAGAGCTGCGGTTAATGACCGCTGCGCTTTACAGCGCTTTGCTTCAAAAGCGGCCTGTCGGCCTTTAGGTGATCCAAGAAAAAGGGCAAAAGGTAAAAGGCGATTGGCAAAAGGCATCAGAGAAGTGCTGCGCTCAAGGAGCAAAGTGAATGAGACTGAATGTTCAAAACCGAAAACTGTATAAATAACAAAATACTGTCTCCTTTCAGGGATTTCTGACCGGGTTGCATGCAGGGCGAGCCGCAGAACCGGAACTATTTGCAGGGTCGTTCAAAAGCTATGGCTAATAGCAAAACTGATGCCATTTTTTCGCTGAATGGTGTTTATTAAGTTATTTGTAGTTGTTTAGGCAGTCGAAGAAAACAATAGTAATTTAAGAAGGTTAAATCACCATTGGTGTTAACTTTTTGCAAGCGGGAATTACACAAAGCCTATTCGTGAATAAATAATTCAGCGATATCCGATCGAGTTATGGTTTTATATACAGGAGGGTGTGATTTTTTATACGTTGATTACGATTTGGTAATTAATCCGCCCTGAACAATCAGTCTAATTTAAGATCGCAAATTTTCGTTGAAAACTGAAGACCTTACGTTTGAACGAAAGACCGGCGGATTAATTATTGAATGCTGCGCATTTTTCTTACTTTATCCGCCCTGAACAATAGTTTGATCAGGGTCGCTAATTTTACCACGGAAAAACACGGAGGGACACGGTAAATTCCGAAGGTGAGACGGTGAGAAACTAAGAAATTGAGGAACAGGATGGCGAAAGTCGGACTCGGCGCCGCTCTACTGAAAACGAACTATGCCGCGGCTATCGATGCGGAAGCGGGAAAGCGGAGAAATAATGCCGTTAAATTGTCCCGCCCTTGGGCCGCTCGCCGGGTTATTCTTTGTTTTTGCGCCAGCGCGCGTGGGTGATGCCGAGTTTTTTGATGCGGTAATTTAAGGCGCGGGGCGTGATGCCCAGCTGGCGGGCGGCATCCTTCTGGATCCAGAGATTGTTTTCCAAAGCGCGGGAGATCATCTCTTTTTCCTCGTCGGCCGAGAGCTTAAGACCTGCCGGTTTTATTTTGGATCGAGACAACGCATCGATTTTCGGCAAGGAAATGCTTTCAGGCCGGATCACCATTCCGTCTTCCATTAAAATCGCTCTTTCAATGGTGTTGGAAAGCTGGCGAATATTGCCGGGCCAGGGGTATTGTCGAAACATTTCGAGGACTTCGGGTGCAAATGAATCAATTTTCTTTTTTACGGAGCGGCCTAATTTAGCCAGAAGGTATTGAGCCAGGGGTTCGATGCATTGAACTCGCTCGCGCAACGGCGGCAAATGAATTCTGAGCACATTGATCCGGTAGTATAGATCTTCGCGAAAATTTCCCTGCCGGACGAAAGATTCGATGTCGCGATTGGTGGCGGCAATGATCCGGGTGTCGGCATGGATGGTTTTGTTGCCGCCCAATCGTTCGAAGGATTTATCTTCGATAGCCCGCAGGAGTTTGGCCTGCAGTTCGATACCCAATTCACAAAACTCATCCAAAAAGATCGTGCCGCCGCCGGCCTGTTCAAATCGACCGGTACGGGTTTTGTCGGCGCCGGTAAAAGAACCTTTCTCGTGGCCGAACAGCTCGCTTTCCAACAGGGTTTCCGGAATATTGGCGCAGTTGACTTTGATAAACGGTTTGTGGCGTCTGGGGCTGTTGAAATGTATATTGCCGGATAAGAAACTCTTGCCGGTTCCGGTTTCACCCGTCACCAGGATGGTGGATTCAGTGTGGGACAGCCGTTTAATGGTTCCGATCACATTTTGCATGGCCGAGCTGACGGCAATAATGCGGTCCGGATCATAGACAACATCCTGTTCGCGCCGCAGATAATCGATTTCATTGTGCAGGCTGCGGTTTTCGAGGGCCTGATGAACGGATAGTGTTATTTTTTCCGGCGGATAGGGCTTGGTGACAAAATCAAAAGCACCGGCCTTGATCGCCTTGACAATCAACTGGGCATCGTTCTGATGGCCGAGGACAATCACCGGTGTCTGCGGCGCTGCCTGTTTGAGGGACTCGAGGATGCCGGGCAGGTCCGAATCCCCGCCGTCCAGAGTCCAAAATAATGGCACTACACGATTCCTTGGCCAACCGCCTGATTGATTCCGCCACATCCGGCGCGGCACTGATGTGATAGTCGATTGCCAGGGCATCGGCCAGCTTTCTGGTTTCAGCCTCGACCCCTCCGATGATGAAGATGGAAGCGGTTTGCTCGGCCGGGTTCAATTTTTTTGCTGACAAAATATCACCTTAAGATTAGATGGTTGATTGGTTAAAGGTTAAAGTTGATAGGTTGGTAAAGGTTAGTAAGTTAAAGGCTGGATAAAGGTTAAAGGTAAAGGATAAAGGATAAAGGTTATAAGGATAAAGGTGTAATAACTAGCGAATCCTCTGAGGCGGACAGTTCTCAGTTTCTCTTTCTCAGTGCTCTCACCCTCGCACCTTCACTGTCCTCTTCTTATCCGATTCTTTACTTCTTGCCTAAATTCTCATCTTCTCAACTATCAGTCTTTAGCTTCTCCCAACTTCCCGCTTCTCAATCTTCCCACTTCCCGCTTTCCGCCTTCCGCACTTCAAATAAATCCCATTTGCTGCAGGTGCAGCATGATCTCCCGGGTGGCTTCATCCGGTGAAATTCCGGTGGTGTCAATCAAAACTTCCGGTGCCCGGGGTGCTTCGTAAGGATCGTCAACCCCGGTAAAGCCCTGGATCAAACCGGCTCTGGCTTTGGCATACATGCCCTTGCGGTCCCGCTTTTCGCAAACCTCCAGCGGGGTGGACACGTGAACTTCCGCAAAACCGCCGTAGTTTTCAATTGTTTCTCTGATCTCGGCCCGGGTGGCGGCATAGGGTGCGATGGGGGCACATATGGCGATGCCGCGGTTTTTGGTAATTTCGCTGGCGACAAAACCGATGCGGCGAACGTTGATGTCACGGTGCTCCCTGGAGAAACTCAATTCGCTGGATAAATTATGTCGCACGATATCGCCATCCAGCAGGGACACCGGACGATCGCCGATTTCCAGAAAGCGGGCGTAGAGAATTTTTGCGATGGTCGATTTTCCGGCGCCGGACAGACCCGTGAAAAAAACCGTAAACCCCTGTCTGCGGGGCGGCGGATAGGCTTTTTGCAATTCCTCGATGACTTCGCTGAAGGTCGACCATTCCGGGATGCGGCGTCCGGTGCGAATTCGATTGCGGATGTCGGAGCCGGAAAGCGAAATAAATTGAGTGCCCTCCGGCACCAGATCGGCACAGCGGTATTCATCCTCAAAGGGCAGATAAACCATCTCAGTGAAAGGGATGACGGTCATACCGATTTCTTCAGCATAAGTTTCAGTTAATTTGGCGGCTTCGTCACCGGCATAATAAGGTTGACCATGTGATCGGTACCGGGTCCGGCATGATCGCGGCCGGCGATAAAATGAGTACAGCCATAGTTTTTGGCGACGATGGCATGCAGCAGCGCTTCCCGCGGACCCGACATGCGCATCGCTAACGGCAGCAGGCTCAGGATATGGGAGTCGGGCGGATAGTGCTGCTCCACCCGGCGATAGCAGCGAACCCGGGTATAGTGGTCGAAATCACCGGGTTTGGTCATACCGGCAATGGGCAGCAGCAGCAGGTTGGCCTTGGCCTGACGCATGGCATTGATGGTCATTGCGAACTGGGGTCGATGAATGGGATTGCGGGTTAAAAAAGCCACAATCCGGTTCCAGCCCAATTTTTTAAACGCAGCTCTAATTTCGGCGGGTGTCTGGCGCAATTGTTTAAAGTCAAAATGCAGCGGCAGACTTAATACTTCCAGCTGCCCCCCAAGATAGTATGGTCCGGCCTGGTTGAACAGATAATTCGTTCCGGGATGGGTGCGATCCGAGGTGCCGTAAACCTGGGCCGCTTCTTTTTCGGGGTCGGCCTGCCAGATATCTTCTAGATGCATGACGGCCAGCAAAAAGCCTTCCGGATCTCTGAGCGCGACCGACTGGCCGGCTTCCAGACTGCGGGCCTGCAATTCGTTTATATCAAGGCAGATCGGAAGCGGCCACAAGGTATCGTTTTGCAGACGCATGCGATCCAGCACCGATTCGTAATCAGAGCGGTTCATAAAGCCTGTCAACGGTGAAAACGCTCCGATCGCCAGCAATTCCAGATCGCATAATTGGCGGTCGTTTAAGGTGATATCCGGCAAATTTAAGACGATGTCATTCAGAACGCCGGCGCGCTGCTCGTCGACCAGAAGATTGACCAGTGCACCGTCGTGGGGTGCTACCAGGGAATCATTGTTCATCTTTATATTCTCGCATTATTTGTCTCGGGTCCTGGGCCATGGGTTCTATAATCGATATCGATAACTGCAGATTAACCGGCAACCTATTCAACGCGGTCTAAACTTGTAAACTATATCAAAGTTTTTGTTCTAAATACAGATCTTTTCATGTATATATAAATCAGCGGCCATCAGCAGAGCGGGGCTCTGGTCCCTTATAGGGGCCGTCCTCATACCCCACCCCCGGTTCTGCTGGTGATCGCTGATTTATAACAAATAACCAATAACTCTCAATTGGTTTTTAACTCAGTTGGGGCAATAGATATGAATGAACAGAAAATAGACCTACCACCACCGGAAATTTTGGCGCCGGCCGGCAATAGCGCTTCTTTTTTAGCGGCCATAGCCGCGCGGGCGGATGCGATTTACTGTGGCTTGAAACTATTTTCGGCCCGCATGGAAGCCAAGAATTTTACGCTCGAGGAATTTGTGTCCCTGGTCCGTCTGGCCCATAAAAAAGGGGTAAAAGTATTTGTGGCCTTGAATTCTTTATTAAAGCCGGGGGATCTGGCCCAGGCCGGCCAAATGCTGGATCAGTTGCAGCGCCGGGTAAAACCGGATGCCATCATTATTCAGGACCTGGCCCTGGTAGAACTGGTCAAACAAACCGGTTTTGCCGGTGAAATTCATCTGTCGACCCTGGCCAACGTTAGTTTTGCGAGGGCGCTGCAGGTGATCCGGCAAAAGCTTCAAGTGGACCGTGTCGTGCTGCCCCGGGAGCTGAACATCGATGAACTCAAGACCCTGGCCCAGGGTTGTCCGCGCGGCCTGGATCTGGAAGTGTTTATCCACGGCGCCCTTTGCTATAGTGTTTCCGGCCGCTGCTACTGGAGCAGTTTTCTGGGCGGCAAAAGCAGCCTGCGGGGGCGCTGCGTTCAACCCTGCCGGCGCCAGTACGCCCAGAACAACCAAACCCGGCGCTATTTTTCCTGCCAGGATTTGAGTGTCGACGTGCTGGCCAAACTGCTTTTATCCATTCCGCAGATTCGAACCTGGAAAATTGAGGGGCGCAAAAAAGGGCCGCATTATGTTTATTATACGGTTTGCGCCTACCGGATGCTGAGAGACCATGGCCAAGACCCTAAAATGAAAAAAAATGCCCTGCAGATGTTGGAATATGCCCTGGGGCGCAGCACGACCCATTACTTTTTTTTGCCCCAGCGCCCCCAAAATCCGGTCGACCTTCAAAGTCAAACCGGTTCCGGCCTGCTGCTGGGAAGAATTAAGGGCACGCCGCAAAAATCCTATTTTAACACGCGCGAGGAGTTGCTGGCGGGCGATGTCCTGCGGCTGGGATACGAAGACCAGGCCGGGCACATGCTAAAACGCATCACCAGAGCGGTGCCTAAAGGCGGTCGCATGCATATCAATTCCACGGCTAAAAAAGGGCCGGCCAAAGGCGCCCCGGTATTTTTAACGGATCGTCGTGAGAAGCGCCTGGAAGACATGATTGCCGATCTGCAGGGCCGGCTCGATCCCGTGCCGGCGTCCACCGGCGGTCGTGCAAAATTTAAACCGGCATTGCCGCAAGCGTTATCAAATAAAACAAAGCTGCTGGAACTGCCGGTTTATCGCTCGTGGTCCGCATCCATCCCCCGGGAGCCCTGTGGCATCTGGCTGTCCGAACCGGCAATCAAAAAAGCGCATGCTAAAGCGGTATCTCAGGTTAGATGGTGGCTGCCGCCGGTGATTTGGCCTGAAAATGAAAAACAAATCAACGATCAGGTTCAGGCTGCCATCAAAAAAGGAGCGCGCTATTTTGTTTTGAACGCTGCCTGGCAAATCGGGTTTTTCGCTTCACCCAAAAGATTCAATCTATGGGCCGGCCCATTTTGCAACCTGGCCAATTCCCTGGCCCTTGCTGCCATCCATAACATGGGATTTAACGGCGCCATTGTCAGCCCGGAGCTCGGTGCCGAAGACTTTTTGCAGCTGCCGCAGCAAAGTCCGATTCCGCTGGGAATCGTTATTGAAGGCAATTGGCCGCTGTGTGTTGCCCGATCGATTACCGCGGGAATGCAGCTGGATAAATCTTTTGCCAGCCCTAAAGGCGAACAGGCCTGGGCCGCCCGCTATGGACCGGACTACTGGGTCTATCCCAATTGGAAACTAGATTTGCAGATCCATAAAAAAGTGCTGCAAAAAGCCGGCTATGCGCTGTTCGTGAATTTGTTCGAACCGGTGCCTAAAAAAGTGAAATTGAAGAAAAGACCGGGGATCTGGAATTGGAAGCATCAGCTGAAATAGGAAGGTCAAAGGTGGAAGGTTAAAGGATAAAGGTTAAAGGATAAAGGTAAAAGGATAAAGGTTAAAGGATTAAAGGTTAAAGGATAAAGGTTAAAGGTCAAAGGATAAAGGCTAAAGGATAAAGGCTAAAGGTTAAGGGCTTCAGGTTCAGAGGTCTGGGGCTTCGACCCCACACGCAGGGTTCGATTGGTTGATTAAGTAGATTAAGTTGATAGGGTTGATTGGGTTGGTGCTCACGAATCCAAGAAGCCACGATCCTCGCACCTTCGCAATTTCCCAACTTCACCTACTGATGAGGTCATAGTTGTTTAGACACGAGTTCACCGCCCGCTTCAGGCTTCGCTCTTCGAGCTACGACCCAACAAGTCGCTCGAGATCGCAGAGCACGCAGAGGAGAAATCGCAAAGGTACAAGTAAAAATAACAGCCTTTCTCTTCGCTCTACGGCGCACTCTGCGGTGAAAATATTTTTTTAATGTTAGGCCACCGGTCTATTGATTTATGCTCGACTCAGTCAGTATGACCTCTGTCTTCTGATAGCCTGACAACAAACAACATTCCACTGTAACATCCATTTTTCCGGAGGAAAAATTATGAGCCTATCGATGTGCTGCCAATCCATTGAGGTCAGTTTAGGGACCGGCCCGGATCTGTGTGATATCACGCCGCAACTTCAAAAGGTCGTCCGGGAATCCTCAGTCAAGGAATGGGCAGCTCAGCGCGGTGATGGTGGGATCTACCGGTTCGCTGACTACGATTGAATACGAACCGGGGGTCGTCGAAGATTTGAAACGGGCCATCAATTTGCTGGCGCCGCCGGGGATTGACTATGCCCATGAAGCAGCCTGGCACGATGGCAACGGTCACAGTCATGTTCAGGCCGCCCTGCTGGGCCCTTCCATTGTTCTGCCGATTAGAAACGGCAATCTCAAAACCGGAACCTGGCAGCAGCTGGTTGCCATCAATCACGATAACCATCCGCGCACAGCGGACTATCGAGGTGACGATTGTCGGGACGGAGGCTGGGTGATAGAAGATTGGAAGGTGCGAAGGTGGGAAGTTGGGAGGCTGGGAGGCTAGGAAGCTGGGAGGCTGGGAGGTTGGCAAGCTATGAAGCGGGGAGGCTTGAAAGCTGAAAGCTCGAAGCTCGAAGCTCAAAGCTTGAAAAAGTTGAGTTGGTTTTGCTTACGAACTTATGAGCTTTCTTCCCAACTTCCCGACATCCTAACTTCCCCATTTCCATTCGTTAAGCCTTCAAGCTCCTGCATCCCACCTTCTCACCTTCTCACCTTCCCAACTTCTATCCTTTCCTATCACCAATCAACTCAATCAACCCAGTCAACTTAATCAACCAATCGGCGCTAATGTTTGCGGCGCAGGCGATCCATGGCCAGTCGCAAACTGGTCTGCATGCGGCCGATGGCCTGGGCCAGCAATCCGATTTCATCTTTTGATTTTATGTCGATTTTAACATTAAGCTCCCCGAGGCTCATGCGCTCGGCGGCATCAGTCAGCTTCATTATGGGCGTTACGATTGCGCGGGCTGAAAACCAGGCAATAATCAGCACCAGCAAAACCGTACCGGCCAGCAGAATCAAAGCGAACTCCTGCACCCGATTAAACGATTCAAATACCTCCTCGTTTTGCTGCTGCAGTGCCAGCGCCCAACCGTAATTATTGCTCCTGACGTGGCCAAAGGCCGTCTCGCCATCGGGCGCATTAAACGTGCTCGTTATGGTTCGCCAGCCTTTTTTGCGAAAATCGGCGATAAGGGGATGGCTGTTAAGGTTTTTGCGCGTGGTTACATACTGCTTATCCGGGTGAGATATGACATATCCTTTTTCATCTACCAGAAAGGCAAACCCGGTTTTCCCCTTGCGCCAGGTCGCTATATTATTGGAGATTTCATCGACCGTCATGGCCGCCGCCATAACACCGAGCAGATTATCGCCCGATTTGATCGGAACGGCCAGCACCAGGGCCGGCTTTTTGGAGGTTTTGCCGATCAGCGTCTGCCAGCTCAGTTTTTTTCCGGCCAGGATATCTTTGTAGTACTGGCGATCCGAATAGTCTTTTAACGGACGACCATCATTTCGGGCCACATTCATGCCGTCGGGTCCCAACGTGAAGACCAGGTACATCCAGGGATATTCTTTTTGAATAACCTTCAGAATCGCCTCCTGACTGCATGCGATCCATACTGACAATCGCCGGCAGATTGGCGGCCGTGCGCAGGATCGAAATGTTATTGTTTATCCAGTCGTCTACCTGGGCACCAAGTCCCCTGGCAGTCTGAGCCATTAAGTTTTCTGCCTCCAGGCGGACACGGTCGTTGGTTTCCCTGAGGGTAATCCCCCAAAAGACCGCAAACGGCAGCAGACTGACAATCAACATGACGATGATTATTTTTGCAAATAAACCAAAACGGATTTTTTGTCCGCTTAAGAAGGCCGAAACATCTTCAACCGGTTCGACGGGTTTATCCGTTGCCGGCCTGGCGGGGCGATCAACCACGCTTTGCGGCACCAAATTCGGATCGGGGCGGGGGCGGTTCGGGTATATCGGCTGTCATCGACGGTTGATTGCTGTCTAGCGGCCCTGACGGCCCGGCACTGGCCGTCGCCGGGGGCCGGGTTACCACCATGACGTTGCTGCAGACTTTACACTTGACCTTGGCCCGGGCACCCCTCATTTTGGTTTCATCAACCCGATATTTTTTGCCGCATTCGTCACAGGCTATATCCAGCATGTTTCAAGCTCCTTGGGCTTAGCTTCGAATTTTATTCAGGATAGCAAGCATAGATTTTTTAAACTGAATCTGAGCTTCTCCATCAGGGACTTCGAGGGATAGGTGAGTTATCAATTCTGCGGCATGATTGACTGGAATTCCAGCTGAATCCAAATCCATTTCCTCCATAACGTCTGCAATTAAGATTTCCGCCATGGGCCCGATCGCCTTTGACAAATTAATTCTGAGCGATTCAAGAAAGGATTCGTCCAGCTACCGGAATGCCTTTTTGGACAGGCTCGATGAGGCCTTGTTTCAGAAGTTTGGACAGAGCCTGTCGAAAGCTGGTGTTGTCCAGATCCACTTCATCAGCAATTTGATTCAGGCTTTTGCTTTCATCGATGGCGATTAATAGGCGTATCATATCCGCATCCAGTGATACCTTCTCATTATCTGCGCGAATCACTTTGCGGTAATAGATGTCAGACCGGCCTGTCCATCCAATTCCCATTGTTGCACCTTAGTACATAGTTTCATAAATACGGTAACGTATAATCTTTTGAAGCCCGGCCGACGGTTTGACGCCGGTGCCGATGAATGATTTTAAAATTCACCGCAGAGCCGCTAAGATCGCAAAGATAGCCCTGTTTTTATTTGCCGTTGAGATGCCTCGCTGAAGCGAGGCCTTTCAGCGGCAAATAAGGAATAAACCCTCTTGGCGTCCTCCGCGCCTCCGCGGTGAAAAAATATTACTGGGAATACGTCACCGTAATTACGAATTGGTGAACTAGGTATTTTGCGAATCAATCCGCCCTGAAAAAAGAGCAGCGATCAGGTCTTTAACGTTTGTTTGCCTCTGGAAGATTCGCATTTAAAAAACCTTTGAACCCGGAACGTTGAACCTTGAACCTCCAACCTCATTTCAGCTTCTTTTTTTCCAGTTCTTCTTTTAGCTTTTTTTCCATATCGGCAAAACGATCTTTCTTCTTTTGCTTTTGTTCGGCCTGCAATGTTTCCATCTTTTGAGAAAAGGCTTTCTGAGAGTCCTGGAATTTCTTCAGTTCATCCGCCATCTTGGCCCCCGGCTCACCCCGGGGGATGTCTTCAATTTTTAAATGGTCGCTGACATACAAGCGGGCGCCGTAAGACCCCGTGACCGCTTCGATGATACCCAGGCCTTCGAGTTTGTGGGAGATGAAATTGCCCCGTTCAATGGAAAAATGGATGGTCCGGCACAACTCATCTACTTTGGGCGGTCGCAAATTGAGATGTTCAAAAATACGGATTGCCGCAACGAAAAGATGGGCTTCATGGTAAAAGTCAATTGGTTTATCCTGCATAATTATCCGCTAAAATTTATTATTGAATCGTGACGATGGAATATTGGATGCATTCTATCATTTTTATTTTCAGCTTTAAAGAAAACACTGCAGCCGGCGCGGGTCATTACTTGACATACTTGTGGAAGCAGAGTAACATTTCTTTAAAAATTGTCAAGATTCAAGATTTCGAAATATTTAATTACCAATAACCCAAAGCGATGCAGGGAGGCTGATATGACTGAAATAGTTGATGTAAAAGCCAGACAGATTATAGATTCCAGGGGCAACCCAACCGTTGAAGTGGATGTCTATGTTGCCTGCGGTGCCTTCGGGCGGGCAGCGGTTCCTTCCGGCGCGTCCACCGGGAAACGCGAAGCCCTCGAGCTCAGAGATAAACGTTCCAAGCGATTCGGCGGTAAAGGCGTTACCAAGGCCCTAAAAAATGTGACCAGTGTCATTGCACCGGCCATCATCGGAATGGATGCTGCCGATCAGGCCGCTTTGGACCAGCGCATGATCAAATTGGATGGAACGGCCAACAAGGCAAAGCTTGGCGCGAATGCCATTCTCGGTGTATCCATGGCCGCCACCAGGGCCGCGGCCCAGGCATATGACATGCCGCTTTACCGCTATCTGGGGGGGATCAATGCCA
This sequence comes from uncultured delta proteobacterium, assembly GCA_963710795.1. Lineage (GTDB taxonomy): Bacteria > Desulfobacterota > Desulfobacteria > Desulfobacterales > JAFDCJ01 > JAFDCJ01. The sequence continues at coordinate 101,127 of CAVQBT010000016.1, read as the reverse complement.
GATACCTGCCGGTTCCCATGATGAATATTGTGAACGGCGGCGCCCATGCAGCCAATAACCTGGATATCCAGGAATTTATGATCATACCCTTCGGGGCAACGTCCATCGCCCAGGCGATTCAGATGGGTTGCGAAACATTTCATGAATTGAAAAAAATATTAAAATCTAAAGGGCTGTCCACTTCCGTCGGCGATGAGGGCGGATTCGCTCCGGATCTCGAGTCCAATGAAGCCGCCATTAAGCTCATCATGACCGCCATCAGCAAGGCCGGCTACAAACCCGGTAAAGATATCGGACTCGGTCTGGACGCCGCCGCCAGTGAGTTTTATAAGAATGGAAAATATGTCTTGAAGTCGGAAAAGAAGCGGCTGACGGCCGCCAAGATGGTTGATTATTATGAGGAACTCGTCAATACTTACCCGATTCTCTCCATCGAGGACGGCCTGGCGGAAGGCGACTGGGATGGCTGGAAAGTAATGACCGACCGCCTGGAAGGTGCCATCCAGCTGGTGGGTGATGATATCTTTGTGACCAATCCCAAAATTTTCAGCCAAGGCATCGAGCAGGGCCTGGCAAATTCTATTTTGATAAAATTGAACCAGATCGGAACGGTCACCGAGACCCTGGACTGCATCGAATTAGCCAACCAGGTAGGCTATACGACGGTAATATCTCACCGTTCCGGGGAAACCGAAGACACGTTTATTGCCGATCTGGTTGTCGGCGTAAACGGGGGCCAAATTAAAACCGGATCCATGTCCCGCAGCGATCGGCTTGCTAAATACAATCAGCTCCTACGGATCGAAGAAGAACTGGGCCAAGGCGCTTTATTTGCGCAGGAGATATTTTAAGGCTGGATGCTGGATAATGGGTATTGGGTATTGGATGCGGGGTGCGGGTTGCGGGATGCGAAAATACGCATAGGGTAGGGCGCATAGGGCTCGGCGCAGAGCGCACAGAGCATAGCTGATAAATGATAGGTTAAAGGACAAAGGTTAAAGGTTAAAGGTAAAAGGGAATTTGAATCCGGATTTCGAAATTCGGATGTATGCTTACCTTCTCACCTTCTCACCTTCTTACCTTCCCATCTTCGTGCCCCTGTCATCATTTTTAAGATTAGACCTTAACAGTCGAGTATATTTATGAACGTTGAAATAAAAAAAACATTGATCATTTCTGGCTGCATCGCTCTTTTATTAATATTCACATCTCCCGTGAAGCGCCTATGTGCTCCAGGGAAGACATGTGCTGGATTTGATGATCGAAAAACTGGGGCCGGCTGAAAGCCTCTTTGTTTCCGAAAAAATTGTCGTTTACCGAATGGCCGCTGCCGCCAATCAGCAAGACGCTGCGACCGGCAATATAACCTCGCCGCTTGAATCGACCGCCGGAGACGCTACCCCGGCTTTCCAAGCGCGTGAAACCCAGCCGGAAGCACAGGAACCGGAAACACTGGAGCTTGAGGGCACCCTGCGATATGTCTTCTCACGTGCCTTTCGTTCGGATGCAAGATCTCAGGATTCTGAACGGATCTACATCGCCGCCGGCGGGCGGACCCTGACGATAGTCGACAACATGATTGTGCCTGACAGCGCCAATCGATTTGATCTTTACAAAGATATTTTGCTTTATCGCTCACGCGCGGCCCTTGCAGAAAGGCTTTTGCAACTGGGTGTGGATCCTTCCGTATCCAGCCTGGGGCGATTTGAGGAAAAAATAGCATTTGTTCTCGGGGCCAATTATCCGGCTGAAACCGGCAACCAGCTATGGGTCGATAAGGACACGCTGCTGCCGCTGCGCTTGATTATCCGAGGTGCCTATGGTGCTGATAATTCGAGTAAAGTAGAGATACGGTATCTCGTCTGGTGGAAAATCGGTGAGACCCAGTACCCGTCAAAGATTGAATTTTACCAGGATGACAATCTGGTTCGGGTAAGCCAGGCCCAAAGTTTCGAGGAAAATGCGATGTTTTCAGAAGAGCTTTTTGACATCGAACACCTGAAGGCGGTTTATCCACGGGCACCCCTGCAACCCATCCCGCGCGAGGCGGCCGAAGAGCCCAGCGAGATTCAAAAAACCATTGAAGATTTTAAGCGTATTTTTGAGTAAAAATACACAGCGTGGGTTTTCTCTTTTATAATCGCCAACATGATTTTTGAGGTAAATTTGATGGGAGACAATACGAAGTATATATTTGTAACAGGTGGCGTGCTGTCATCTCTGGGCAAGGGCCTGGCCTCGGCCGCCATCGGTGCTTTGCTGGAATGCCGGGGACTCACGGTGACCATTCAAAAATTGGATCCGTATATTAACGTCGACCCCGGTACGATGAACCCCTTTCAGCACGGTGAGGTTTTCGTCACCGATGATGGTGCTGAAACGGATTTGGATCTCGGTCACTATGAACGCTTTACCCACGCCAAACTGGGGCGGGATAACAATTTTACAACCGGAAAAATCTATTATTCCGTGATTTCCAAAGAGCGGCGAGGTGACTATCTGGGCGGCACGGTTCAGGTCATTCCGCACATTACCGATGAAATTAAACAAAGCATCAGATTGGCCGCCACGGGTGTGGATGTCGTGATTGTCGAGATCGGCGGCACGATCGGTGATATTGAAAGCCTGCCGTTTCTGGAAGCCATTCGCCAATTCAGAACCGATGTGGGACCGGAAAACGCCCTTTATATTCATCTGACCCTGGTGCCTTATATCGCTACTGCCGGCGAAGTGAAAACCAAACCGACCCAGCACAGTGTAAAAGAACTGCGCAGCATTGGAATACAGCCTGATATTCTGCTGTGCCGCACGGATCGCTACCTGTCAAAGGACATCAAAGCAAAAATTGCCCTTTTTTGCAACGTCGGCATCGATGCGGTCATCACCGCCAAGGACGTCGATTGTATCTATGAAGTGCCGATCGTGTTCCACAAGGAAGGGTTGGATGCCAAAATTGTCGAAGTGCTCAATATCTGGACCCGGGCACCCCGGCTCGAGCCCTGGGAAGAACTGGTGCAAAAAATACAGGCGCTGCAGCATTCGGTGAATATCGCGATTGTCGGAAAATACGTCGATCTTACCGAATCCTATAAAAGTCTGAACGAAGCCCTGTATCACGGTGGGATCGCCAATGACTGCCAATGTCAATTTGACCTTTGTGGATTCAGAAAAAATGGCTGACGGAAACTGCTCTGAATTGCTGGCCGCAGCCGACGGAATTCTGGTGCCCGGTGGATTCGGCACCCGGGGTATCGAAGGTAAGATATGCTCAGCAAACCATGCCAGAGTTAACAAAATACCCTATTTTGGGATCTGCCTGGGGATGCAGATTGCGGTGATCGAATTCGCCCGCAATGTGGCCGGCTTGAAAGACGCCCACAGTTCCGAATTTAATGAGTTTACCCCGGATCCGGTGATTTACCTGATGCTGGAATGGTTTGACGAAAGAACCGGCGCCACCCAGCGGCGGGATGAATCCTCGGACAAGGGCGCCACCATGCGGCTGGGTGCATATCCTTGTCGGATCACCAAGGATACTTTGGCCTACCGGGCCTACGGTCAAGAAAATATTTCCGAGCGTCACCGCCACCGGTACGAATTCAACAATGACTTCAAAACACTGCTGGCTGAAAAGGGGCTGATTGTCAGCGGCAGTTCACCCAGCGGTGACCTGGTGGAGATAGTCGAGATCAAGGACCATCCCTGGTTTCTGGGCTGCCAATTCCATCCGGAATTCAAATCCCGTCCCATGACCCCCCAACCGCTTTTCAGGGATTTCATAAAAGCGGCGCTGGAATATAGGCTAAGGGAGAGGCGCTGAAGCTTTGGTTCATTAAGTTGATTGGTAAAAAGAGGTAAAAGGCAAAAGGTAAAAGGATAAAGATGACGCCGGTGCGCCGCGACAGCCGATCCACAGCTGAAATTTTGAAAGGTGACTGCTTTTAGGACATTCTCTTTTAACCTTTAGCCTTTTACCTTTAGCCTTTATCCTCTGCCTGTCTACCGTCAAACCTGAATATCTAAACAACTTTTCACCTTGCGATCCTCTCACCTTCTTATTTCTGAACTACTTTGGCTTTTTCCAACTCCCGGTTTATGGCAGCCTCCAGACTTTCCAAACTGCGGTCACGCATTTTTTTGCCGTTGATAAAGACGGTCGGTACGCCTCGGATGCCCAGGCGGATGCCCTCTTCGTAATCCCGTCGAATTTGAGCGGCGATTTCCGGATTTTTCTGATACGCATTAAATTCGGTTTCATTCAATTGCAGCTGTTTGGCGATCTCATCGATCTTTTGGTCATTCAACCGATTGTAGTTTTTATATAGCTCGTCGTGAAATTCCCAGAATTTTCCCTGCCGACCGGCGGCCAGTGCCGCAATGGCGGCTTTATAGGCAAACTTATGGCTTCGAATGGGAAAATTTTTATGCACCAGTTTTACTTTGGAAGGATATTTCTCGAGCAACTGCTCAAGTTGCGGCGCAAGTCCCGCACAGTATCCTCATTGAAATTCACTGAATACGGCGATGGTGACCGGCGCGTCCTCAGGTCCCTTAAATTCGGAGCCCTCTGTTTCTATGCTGCTGATAAAATCCAGCAGCAAAATTTCGACGGTTTTATTTTGGCGGCTGGTCGCAAATAACCGCTCTCCGCCCGGGCCAATTTCTATTTGATCAATATGAGAGCCGACTTTGATGGTGTCATTTAATTTACCGAGATTGTCGTAAACCAGTACATTGCCTTCATCGGTGAGCACGAAAGTCGATCTGCCGTCAGGTGAAACCGCCACATCAATGGGTACGGCTCCGGTTTGCAGCGTATTTTGAAGGCTGGTTTCAACAGCGGCATGAACCGGCGATGCGGAGGGTAATAGTCCAACAACGATCAGGATCAGACAGGATTTAGCTAAAGTAGAGATCATTCCAGGGCTCCTTCGGTTTGAAATTGGTAATTATTTGGTGCAGTGCATCATTTATTTTCGGTCCTATAACGAATAAAAATATAAGGTTAAGGGTTCAAGAAGTTCTTGAATGTATCGATCTTGGAGTGTTGGAGTGCTGGAGTATCGGGGTATTGAAAGAAGACATCAAACCTTCCGCCAGTAATCCAACACTCCCGTACTCCAATCCTCCCAAATTAATAAAAATTTAAAGCTCCCCGATGAATTCCCTTCTTTTGGTTATAAATCCGTCTTCTCCGGTGCCGCCTCAGCCATCGTTTTGCGGGCACATTCCGGGCAGTAGCCGGAGGTTACATCCAGGTCGGCTCTTTTATTGATATAGGTTTCGATTTTAACCCATTCGCCGGTGCCGGGCTTTTTGCCCGAATCATCGCGAATCTTTTTGCAAACACAGCACATCGGCAGGATTTTTTGGTATAGATTGATTTTGCGGGTCATTTTTTGTTTTTCGAGGCAATTTTTTATCCGAAATATCATTTCCTGGGATTCGCAGGATTTGAGCAGATAATCGTCGGCCTGGTTGCGCATGGCCTTTATCGCTGAGCTTAAATCGCCATAACCGGTTAAAATGATAACTTGAACTTCAGGGTAGAGTTCCTTGGCCCTTTTTAGAACCTGTATTCCATCGGTGGTTTCCATGATAAGATCGGTGATGACTAAATCGAAATCCGATTTTTCAAGAAGATCCACCGCAATTTCTCCGCTGGCGGCACAGGTAACCCGATAGCCATTGATCTCCAATTCCGATCCAATGCCCTCGAGAATAAAGGGATCGTCATCGACCAGCAATAAATTATTATTTTCCATGGTGTTCCTCGCAGATTACAGACCGGCAGTAAAGGCGACGTCCAATAGGGTCCTGGAAAACGGATATTATGAATTTCAACGCATGACAATCCTTTTTTTCAATTTAAAATCCGTCGATTATTCATTAATTTCGTATTTTGTGATCAACCGTGAAAGATAGGTTCTTTGAATTTGCATATTTTTAGCGGCCAGACTTCGGTTTCCGTTGGTATCTCTCAGGTTTAACAGGATGAATTCTTTTTTAAACGCATCGATGGCGTTTTTTAGCGACAATCCCACCTCCAGGCCGGGATATTGGGGCTGAGAGGCAAAGTTCGGCAGATCTTCGGGCACGATTTGTTTGCCGTTGCCCATCACCACCGCCCGCTCCAGAGCATTTTTCATTTCTCTGACGTTGCCGGGCCAGTCATATTGGATCATGAGATCCATGGCCTTTTTAGAAATAGATAAATCCGATACGCCGCGTTCCCTGCGGTAAATATCTAAAAAATATTCGGCCAGCAGCGCAATATCTTCCCGGCGTTCTCTTAAGGGGGGCATCTGAATCTGGACTACATTAATTCGGTAGTACAGATCTTCCCGGAAACGTCCCTCGGCAACATCTTCTTCAATATTGCGATTGGTGGCCGATATGACCCGAACATCCACCGGAATGGATTTGTTGCCTCCCACCCGGTAAAAAACGCCTTCCTGCAGAATCCGCAGCAATTTGGTCTGCATACTCGGGCTCATTTCTCCTATTTCATCCAAAAAAATAGTGCCCCGGTCGGCCAGTTCAAATTTGCCGATTTTTCGATTGACGGCACCGGTGTAGGCCCCTTTTTCGTGGCCGAACAACTCATCTTCGAGCAGCGTCTCAGGCAAAGCAGCACAATTGAGCACGATCATGGGCTCTTCTTTGCGAACACCGACCCGATGTATCATCCGGGCCAGCAATTCTTTACCGGTGCCGCTTTCCCCTAAAATGAGGGTGGTTGACTTGGAGTTGGCAACTTTGATGGCATCGGAGATAACCTTGCGCAGCGCTTTGCTTTCACCCACAATTTCATATTTGCCTTGCAGTTCTTTTTTTAAATCTCTGATTTCCCTTTTATCATGTTCGATTTCGCGCGCATTGCCGAGGGCCTGAGCGGCCAGATCGGCAAATACGGACAATATTTTCAAGTCTTCGTCCCGGATGGCACTGCCGTCGGATTTGTCAATGATTTCAACCACGCCGATGATATCGCCATTGCTCTTCATCGGGACACAGGCAATGGATTGGGTTTGAAAGCCAATCGATTCACTGATCTCTTTGTACCAGCGCGGATCTTGGGCCACATTCGGAATTAACAGCGGTTCACCGGTTTGCGCGACATGGCCGGCGATGCCTTGTCCAAGATCGATCTCAAACTGCTTGACGTCGGTGCTTTTTTCTCCGGTGGCAACTTTAAAGTACAGTTTGTGGGTTTTGGGATCCAGCAACAGCAGTGAACTCGCTTTGGCATCCATCATCCGCGTGGCGGTTTCGATGATCAATTCAAGAAGCCGATCGAGGTCCTGGACCGAGGAGACCCAGGTTGAGATTTCTTTTAGGCGGTCGATCGAAGAACCGGTGGCGACGGACATGGCATGCATAATTAGACACTCTCTTTTATAAATTTTTGAATGTTTTAATCCACAGATTTCGCAGATTACACAGATTATGATGAATGTGAGGCATTGAGTTCAGTGTATTATAGACGAATCAGAAATACGTTGCGGATCTATTAGCACAATACGGCCTATCTTTCAGGCCCATAGCAAAAACCCGGCACCGGGGGATAAAAGCGAATCTCCCTGCGTCGGGATCTGATAGGCGGGCCGGGTTCTATTAATTCGAAAATAGGTGATATTCAATTATCGAAGTGCTGCTTCACAAGTCACCAATTTTTCACTATTGTCTACATTTTATAATAATATAGGCGATGATGTCAACTTTTTTGTAACAATGGTCATTAACCTTTCAGCTTTGAGCTTTCGTCTTTCAATTTCCAGCATCCGGTATCCAGCATCCGACATCCAGTTGCCTACTGGCGGGCGTTTAACCGGGAAACGATAAACTCACCGATTTTTTCGGCTGATCGGCCGAATAGTTCTTCGATTTTAACCAGTTCCAGGTGATGATCCTGCCAGGTAAGGCTGTTCTCCTGCACGATACTTTTTATGTGTTCGTATTTGCCGCCCAAGGCTTTTATTTTGGTATCCAGGGCCACGGTTGCTTTAAAGGATACATGCAGCAGCAATAAGTATTCTATCCGGTTGGGACGCTTATCCGATTTGGTTAAAATGGGAATGATCAGGATGCTGCGTTCATCCTTGCGCCCTTTGCCGATGTATACATTGCCTTGTCTGACGATAATCCTTTTGGTGCCTTTCAGGCGATTGTCTTTTTCAACCCGTGAGGATAGGGCCGTGGCGTCACCCTGTTTTCTGATCACCTCGATCGTTGTCTCTTCGGCCGGTTCGCCGAGCACACTCAGGCCGTCAATATGGTATAAGGTGACGCCTGTAATCAGTTCGATGACACCCTGCAGATTTTTTAGCACAATAATGTTGATGTTAGTCAGCTGCCCCAGGGTAAAATTTTCGCGGTGCAGTGTGTCAAAAAAGATTCCTTCAAGCCGGTCGGTGATGCGACTGGTTCCGACGGTAACCGTTTTGGCCTGGTGCTTGATGGCATCCACCGGGCGTGCCATAATGCTGATGGCTTCCGCCAAACACCCAAACAGGGTGTTGAGCATGTTCACCGCGGTGCCTTTCTGATTGAAATCGAGATCAAAGTCAGATACCGGCAGTCTGCCGGATAAATATTTGAGCAGCAGGGTAAGATCTGATGAAACATCCAGCCCGATGGTGACCGGAAATTTTCCGGCGGCTCTTTTTTTTCTGAATTCGCTATAAAATGCGGCGACTTTTTCCCGGAAGGGCTGCTCGAGAATAATTTCGTATACATCCAACCCCCCGGCACTGTATTCATCAATTGACCGTTTAATGTCATCCTGAAAGCTATAGAGAAAATGGGACCCCTCGTTGATGGCCAAAGCGGCATAATATCCCCAGATATGGCCGACCAGCGTATTTAAAATAGGGGCCAGGTGTTCCGGGACCCGGGGCACATGAAAGACGGTCTCAGCATAGGGATCGAAGCGGTCTTCACCTTCATCGGCAATGATGATGGGAATCGCTTTATGCGCCTTAAAGATAGCGGTATCCTTGATAATATCGCCAATCACCGTAGGGCGCGTTCCGGCGGCACAGACAATAATCAATGGCTCCGAGGATAAATCAATATGCTTTTTGTCTTCCACGAAATCCGAGGAAATCGTCTTGTAGCAAAGCTCGCTGAGCTTGATGCGGATTTCATCGGCTGAGGCCTTGTTCGGACCGCTGCCCACCGCGGCCCAGTAGGTTCTTGTCACGGCCAATCTGGCAGCCGAGTCCCGGATGACGTCGCTTGCCGCCAGAACCCGGCGCATATCAGCCGGAAGCTGCAGCAACTGCCTGATTTCTGCGTTGACAAAACCGGCATCACGGCGATTTTTCAAAGCCGCCATATAAAGCCCCAGAACGGCCCCGGCAACGATCTGAGAATAAAAGGCTTTGGTGGATGCAACGGACATTTCGATGTCCCGGCCGCTGCTGGTATACATGACACCATCGACTTTAAATGTGATATCCGAATCTCTGCGGTTGACAATCGCTACGGTGTAAGCGCCTCTTTCCTTGACCATGTCCACGGTGCGATTGGTATCCGTCGTGGTACCGGACTGGCTGATGGCAATAACGAGTGCATCTGTCATACTGCGGGCATCATCATTCTCGTTCAAATGAAAACCGCTGAATTCGGACGCTTTCAAAGCCCCGATCTGGTAGATTGAACTATCCATATAGTAGCTCAATATATTGGCACAGGCCAGCGCGGCGACACCGGCGGTGCCCTGGCCGATGAAATAAATCCGCTTGATTTGATCTTCCCGCAGGGCTTGCTTCAGCGCTGGGGGGATGACACTGTCATCCAGGACGATACTGGCTTGTTGTTTGCCGTCCGCTGAGACTTTCCAGCGATTTCGAAGCGTTTTCTCCACGGAATCCGGGGATTCCGAAATTTCTTTTAAAAAATAGTGGGGGTAGGATTGGCGATCGATGTCCCGCGATGTAATTTCGGTATGCTTTAAATCATCTGACGTCAATTCAATTGCCGTACCGTCGTAATACATGGACCGCATGCCGGCCAGACCGCCGGCAGACTGCTGATTCAAAATTAAAAGCTGGCCCTGGGTAGAACCCTGTTTGCCGGCCACTACCGTTTCACCGTCCAGTTTAATGTATTCCTGGGTCTCTTCAACAAACCCGTAGACTTCGGAAGCCGGAATATAATGGTCGGCGGCAATACCCACGAACAGGGCCTGCCCACTGCCTTTTTGGGCCAGAAATAGTTTACCCGGCGCCAGATTGGTGTGCATGGATATGGCATGCGATCCTTCAAATTTATTGACCGCCAGCCTGAACGCCTCATCGACGGGATGCCCCTGATCAACAAATTTTTGAATGGTCAGTGGAATAATTTTGGTATCGGTGGTGATCGGATCCTGGATCCGATCGCCGCCAAGTTCAAATTCGCGTTTAAGCTCTTGAAAATTATCAATATCTCCATTAAGGCAGGCATGTATGATGCCGCATTTGGCAGTTTTATTTTTAACACTTTGATTATCTGTCGGGTGGCAGTTGGCTTCGGTGATGGCACCCACTGAAGCCCAGCGGGTGTGGGCCGATACGGTATCAAACTCCACTGGACAGGCCACCAGGTTTTGAAGAATCGGATCATTGGCAATCTGGCGGCGCAAAAAGGCGATATTGTCACCCAGGCTGCCGATGACATTGGCCACTTTGTAAACCATCGACACCGCAATTTGCTCATCAGCCCCAGCGGCCTGCCGTCGATGGATGCTGATGCTCCGGTTTGCCAAGGTGTCCCGGTCGCAGCGATTTTCCAGCCGATTGTAAATATTCGCCTGTTTTAAAGCCGCTTCGAAGCTATCGAAGGCGGTCGCCTTCAAAATGAATAGCAGGGAGATCCCGGCCGAATCCCGTCCGCGTACCTCCAGTCGATCGATACTGTTCAAGACGGCATTAATCTTTTTGAAAACGCCGATTTGGGCGGATTTCGGCGGTTGATTGAGGCCGCGGCATAAATATTTTATCTGTTTAATATTATTCAGTATTTCGTTTTTAATGCACCAGGTGATATCTTTTAACGTCTCAATTCGGGAGGTCATTAATTCCACGGTTTGCAGCGGAATTCGGCCGATCCGATCACCCAGCATCTGTTCTTCGGCCGCGATCACGGCGCGCAAGTCTTGAGCCAAACTTTCAAGGTGCGCCTGATCATCCGAGTCCATGTAGAGCGCAAAAAAATGGTTCTCACGTTTTAAGCCTTGTACTGCTTGCCACAAAGAATCGACCCGGGCCTCTCCACCGAGGTAGGTGTCGTCAATGGCACTGAAATCGGCCTTTTGGCAGCTGCCGCAGCCCTGATCCCGGATCTGACGAATTACCTCATCCAGCGAGTTTGTTTTTTGAGGTGAGCGGGTTGTTTTTTTTTGCTTATACGAGACTATGGCGGCAATACCGCAGCATAAGGTGTTTTCCCGATAGGGGAAAAAAACGATCGATCCGGCCGGCAAGCCAGCTGTATTTCTGCCGAAATAGACCTGCGCGGCTAATAGTGCGGACAAGCAGTCACCCACGATCCGGCTTATCTTTTTGAAAGAGTTTAAAACCCGTACCCATTTTAAATTGATGGATTGCTTCATCAGATCTATTCCTAATCCGGATAAACCGGAAAAAAACAAATCACAAATCACAAATATCAAACAAATAACAATGACCTAAATTCAAAACAACGACTGTTTTGGTCATTGAATATTGTGATTTGAGATTTATTTGTTATTTGGTGCTTGTGTTTTGGGTTTTAATCCAAAAGGGCATCCAAATCATTATCAGCCACTTGGCTTCCTGACTTCTCATTCTCCGATATGATCTTCGTCACCGTTTCAATATCTTGCGGCCGATCGACGCCGATGCTGCGATGCTCCGTCTCGACGATATGAATCGGTATGTTGTTTTCAAGCAGTCTAAGCTGTTCGAGCTTTTCGCTGATCTCCAGGCGGCTTTGGTCCAGGGCCACGAATTTTTTCAAGGTCGGCATGCGAAGCGCATAAATTCCAATATGCCCATAGTAATTGCTGCCGCTTGCGCCGCGCTGAAAGGGAATCGGCGCCCGCGAGAAATATAAAGCACGGTGGTCGGATGCAAAAACCACTTTGACCAAATCCGGATTTTCTGCTTCGGCGGCGCTGATTTTTCGCGCCAGGGTTGTCACTTGGATGTCCGGATGGCCGAACGGGTTTACCAGTTTTGTCAGCATGGCCGGCGCCAATACGGGCTCATCCCCCTGGATGTTGACGATCACGGCGTCGGGGTTCAGTTTAAGTCTTTCGGCCGCTTCCAGAACACGGTCCGTGCCGCTGGGATGATCGGTCCGGGTCATGACCACCGGGATGCCCCATTGTTGCGCAGCAGATCGAATTCGATCATCATCGGTGGCCAAAACAACCGACGACAGGGCCGTACATTGTCTGGCCCGCTCGAAAACGTGCCAGATCATGGGACGACCGAGAATAGCGGCCAACGGCTTGCCGGGGAATCGGCTAGACTGATAGCGGGCAGGGATGATACCGTGACATTCGGGAAGTTCGCTCATTTGTATTGATAGCGCTATATGGGAATTATTGGGCTTTTGACACGATAACTGGCCGGGAGTACTGGAGTATGGGAGTACTGGAGTGTTGAGAAAATAGCTTCTCGCTGGAATATTTTCCCTATAGTTTCCATTACTCCAATACTCCATCACTCCAACACTCCAAATAATATGTTACTAACCGCCAGCTAAACAAAACCCTGGCAATTACTTAATGGCATATCATTTTCTATTTTACCGCAGCGCTGTCCCAGGCTCAACCGGGTTGTCGAGAGTTGCCAGAATGGGTCCGGAATCATCAACGGCAGCCAGCAGCATGCCATTGGAGACGATTCCCATGAGTTTGGCCGGCTTCAGGTTGGCCACCACAATTACCTGTTTGCCAACCAGGTCTTCGGGAGCATACTTCTCCGCTATGCCGGCTATAATAATCCGTTTTTGACCTAAATCCACTTCCAGCTTCAGCACTTTTTTGGCTCTGGGGATCGATTCGGCCCGCACGACGGTGGCCACTCTGAGGTCCATCGCGCTGAACTGCTCGATGGTGATCTCCGGCTTAATTTCAGGATGCCGGGTCGCTTTTTCCGGGGCAGCAGTTTGCTCGCCCTTTTTTGCCGCCGGCTCGACCCGCGGAAACAGAACGATGGATTTGGGCAACTGGGTGCCGGGTTTTATGGTTTGCCAGGTTTTCAGACGATCCAGTAAATAGAACGGCTCCTGCGGATCCAATCCAAGGTGTTTTTGCATTTTGGCGGCGGTATCCGGCATCACCGGATAGATCAGACCGGAAATAATTCGCAGCCCCTCCAGCAGATTGTAAAGTACCACCGCCAATGTCTGGCGGCTTGATTTTTTCTTGGCCAGCTCCCAGGGGGCGGTGACATCCACGTATTTGTTCATGCGGCCGATAAATTTCCAGACGGCCCGCAGGGAATTGTGGAACTGAAACGATTCCATCAAGTCTTCATATTCGGCAATCGCACGGTGGGCATCGGCTTCCAGGCCAAATTCGCACGCCTGCGCGACGGTCGCGTCAATCTGCGGGACAACTCCCTGACAATATTTATGAACCATTGACAGGACTCTGGAAAACAGGTTGCCAAGATCATTGGCCAAATCCGAATTAATGCGCTGAACCAGGGCATCTTCACTGAAGCTGGAGTCCAGCCCGAATGCCATATCGCGAATCAGAAAAAAGCGAAACGCATCCAGGCCGTATACATTTTTAAGCTCCAGGGGCTCGACCACATTACCGAGGCTTTTGGACATCTTGCTTTGTTCGATATTCCAATATCCGTGAACGTTCAGGTGCTGGTATATCGGGATGCCGGCGGCTTTCAGCATGATCGGCCAATAAATGCCGTGGGGTTTGAGGATATCTTTGGCCACGATGTGCTGCGCCACGGGCCAGTAGGTCCGGTACTTTTCGCCATCCGGGTATCCCAGGGCGGAAACGTAGTTCAGCAGGGCGTCAAACCACACATAGGTGACATAATCCGTGTCAAAGGGCAGGGTGATGCCCCATCTCAACCGGCTTTTGGGCCGTGAAATACACAGGTCTTCCAGCGGTTCGTTTAAAAAAGCCAATGCTTCATTTTTATAGCGTTCCGGGCGGATGAAATCCGGTGTGTTGCGGATATGATCGATCAGCCAATCCTGGTAGCGACTCATCTTAAAGAAGTAGTTGGATTCCTTGATAATTTCCGGCTCGGTCTCATGGTCGGGACATTTACCTTCCACCAGCTCGCGGTCGGTGTAGAACCGCTCGCAGCCGAAGCAATACTGCCCCTCGTATTCGGCGAAATAGATATCGCCGGCGTCATAAATCTTCTGCAGCACCTGCTCCACCACGGCCATATGGGCCGGATCCGTGGTGCGAATAAAGGCGCTGTTGCTGATGCTCAATTCGGGCCAAAGATCGCGAAAGAGCCGGCTGATCGTGTCGACGTACACCCGGGGGGTCATGTTTTCTTTTTTGGCCGCCCGGACGACTTTATCCCCATGCTCGTCGGTGCCGGTTAGAAAATAGGCGTCACGGCCGCGCATGGTGTTAAAACGCGTGGCAACATCGGCCACGATGGTGGTATAGGCGTGTCCCAGATGGGGGCGTGCGTTGACATAGTAAATCGGCGTGGTGACATAAAAGGGCCTGGTCATTTTTTATTCCTTTATGAGCTGATTAACGCTGGTTTCGACTTCCATGCCGCCTTCCAAACGGACGGTAATTCGGTTGCAGATGGCATTGTGACGGATCACCTTGCCCTGGCCGTTAGCGGTTTTTACGGACCTTCCGATTTTGGGTAATTTCTTTTTCAGGTTCTGATAGGTCGTATATTCATATGTCAAACAGCACATTAAACGGCCGCATTGACCCGAGATCTTCGTGGGATTTAACGACAAACTCTGTTCTTTGGCCATACGGATGGATACCGGTTCGAACTTATCCAGAAAGGCAGCACAGCAAAGTTCCCGGCCGCAGCGGCCGATGCCGCCGCACATCTTGGCCTGGTTGCGGATGCCCACCTGGCGCATTTCAATTCTCGCTCCCAGGTGTTTAACCAGCATTTTTACCAGTTGTCGAAAATCGACCCGGCCCTCGGAGGTGAAAAAAAAGGTATATTTATTGCCGTCGAAAGATTTTTCAACCGTAAATAAATTCATCTTCAGACCCAGATCTTTAATGCATTTTATGCAATAAGAATGAGCTGTTTTCTCGTCGGCCGAGTTATTGCGGCGGCGCTCAAAATCTTTTTCATTGGCCATTCGATAAACTTTTTTAAGCGGCCGATCGGATGACTGACTCTCAAATTCCACCGGAGCCACTGTGACCGTGCCGAATCCGAGACCCTGTTCAGTTTCTACGATCACGTGGTCACCGGGGGTCAAGACGAATGCGCCGCAGTCGAAATCATATACTTTGCCGGAGGGCTTAAATTTAATGCCTACTTTTTTGCTCATTATTTCCTCATCCGGACCAGCCGGAATTGAAGATTGCAGATTGAATATTTATTGATGTCGCTTCAGGCTTGGGGCTTCGCTTTTCGAGCTACGACCCCACAAGACGACCCGACAGGCCGCTCTGTCTTTTCTATTTAAATCAATAGAATTCCGTCCTATTTAGCATGTATCCAGCATCCAGGATCGAGTATCCAGTATCGAGCATCAAGAATTACCAATATATATAGGATTCATTTTCACCAACATCAACAAAAAGTTTTCGATTTGTGCTAAACGCGCGCTAATTTCAACACCATGGCTTCCATTGCCAATCTTATATTGGTGCCGGCTTGGATGGCATTCTGCGCAGACTGAATGGTTTCAAATCTTGAAAGCAGCGCGGTCAAACTCGTGAGCTGGGAAGACTGCTGCAGTTTCGAAGCCAGATCGTGATTGATAATCCGGTCCGGATGAAGCTTGGCGATAACCAGATCCCGCAGCCAGGACTTTAATACTTCCAGTGCGTCCGGCAGGTCGTCTTTATTTTTTGCTAATTGATCACCAAAGGCCAAAAGTCGATTCAGGGAAGCGGCTGACAATGAATCCAACTCGCTGATCAGCCAGTGTCGACGCTTAATCCAATTGGTTCGATACATCCGCAAGGCCCTGGACAGACTTCCGGCGGCCATGGCGGCAATGATTGCGGCATCGCCGGCATCAACCCCATGTTCCCGAACCAGCAAATATGCCAGATTTGTTTTAGAAATCGGATTGAAACGGATATGCTGGCAGCGAGAAACAACGGTTGGCAGCAGATCCGATGTATGGGCGCTTATTAAGACCAGGATCGTTCTGAGCGGCGGTTCCTCCAGCACTTTGAGAAGCGCATTAGCCGCTGCGGGATTCATGGCCTGGGCATCGGAAATAATCACCACCCGCATTGCGGCTTCATATGGTTTCATGGCAAGGGTCCGGCAGAGGGTGCGGATCTGATCGATTTTAATAATCGGCCCGGACGGTTTGAGCCGGATAATATCCGGATGATTATGCGACTCAATTTTGCGGCATGATTTGCAGCTGCCGCAGGGCTGGCTTGTAAATGACCGATTGCCGTTAGAAAGATCGGGCGGGCGGGAGTCCGCCCGTTCAGCGTCGGATCCCTCTCGGTTTGCCGCACAATTGCAGGCCATGGCCAATATAACGGCCGCCCGTTCTTTGCCGACTCCTTCTATTCCGGTAAACAGAAGGGCGTGAGGGATGGTTCCTTTTTGAAGGAAGGCGGTAAGAATTCGAAGGGGGCGATTTTGATCTATGATCGACTCAAACCCAGACACAAGATCAATAATCTACCCGATCTTTCAATTCTTTACCCGATTTGAAAAATGGGAGCTTTTTGGGACTTATGGTAACTTTGTCACCGGTTTTCGGGTTTCTGCCCGTGTAACTTTTGTATTCTTTTACAAAAAAGCTGCACAATCCCCGGATTTCGACACGCTCGCCCCTGGGCCATGGCGTCCGCCATGTTATCGAAAAATATTTGAACCACTTTTGCAGCTTCCGCTTTCGAAATATTCGCTTCTGTTTTCAAGGCGGAGATTAGCTCCAGTTTATTCATACAACCTCCTTCGCAACCGTCAGGTTTTTATTGGTATATTAGAAATTTATAGCCCAAAACATGATAAAATGTCAAGCAGTTATGATAATATTTTCGGAATAATTTCTATATCTTCTTCACTGACTTCCACCGCGGCATATTGTCCGAGAGCCTCAATATTAACGATGACACGTCCTTTACCGCCATATCTGGCAAAGGTTCCGACGACTCCTGTAAACGGTCCATAGACCACCATCACCTTATCGGCGGCTTTTAGACGATGGCCCGTGGTGACGGGATTATTGCTGTCAACCATAATTTGCAAGGATTCGATGGTTTCATCGGGCACGGGTACCGGCTGCAGTTTAGTGCCGATCAGGCGCACGGCTCCTGCGGTTTTAACGACTTCCAGGTGCGAATTCGGGTGTAGGTCCGTTTTGACGAATAGATAACCCGGGAACAGCGGAATCCGAATCATGGCCTTGCGGTCGCGGCGTTTGCTGCGCACCGTTACGATCGGCAGATAGGCCTCGACTGATTTTTTTAGCAACAGGTCATTAACGACTTTTTCATGGCGACTCTTGGTGTGCAGTACATACCATTGACGCTCAAGTCTGCGATCCTTCATTTAAGTATTACCGGAGTTTTAAAGGGTAAAATTTATTTTGATGTAAATGCCTAAAATGCCTAAATTGTCTAAAATGCCTAAAATTGTGGCGTTGCTTCGCTCCGTCTTATTTTAGACGTCTGATATTTTTAGCATGGAAAATAATTAATCAGCAAATGGGTATAATTACATACCTTGCTTTTTTCTTTTAGTAAAATCGATAGAATGCCTCAACTTTAGGCATTTTAGGCATTTCTTTGGGCAACTTGATAGTTTCATAAAAAGATCTTGCCACATAATGCACAAAAATAATTACTTAAAATACTATATCCCAAACTCACCTAATCCGTAAAGTTTGATTTTAAATTCCCAATTCAAATCAGAGGTCTTATCGACGTTGACTTTATCGATAACGCGGCCCTCGAATGACCAGCAATCAGCTTTGTAGTTAAGTCCGAAGCCTGTTTGAACCAGCGTCTTATCCAGGAAGTTATATTCGTAGAGTCCCGAGACCCTGATCCTGTTGGTGACTTTGATCTGCACATCCCCGTAAACGCTTTGGACCTGATTCAGATCGATTTCGTCTGATTCCCGGGTATATCTATATTCCGCATGCAGCTTGTCGCCACGCAGGTCCCAGAGAGTGGTCCCGATGTTGTGGGATAAAAATTTATAATCATATACGGACCACAACGCATCGGCATCCAGGCCGATATATTTTCCCGGAAAAAAATCCAGCCTGGCATTGATCGGAGAAAACGGCTTCTCTGAATCTTTTTGCTTGGCTTTCTTGATATCGTAATTTTGCGTCAATTCAAAGCGTAAAAAGTCATTGTAGCTATAATCGGTTTGAGAGTCGATGATAGCCGGTTTGTCTTGGTCGCGCCGATTGATAAATGCAAAGCTGCCCTTTTTTCTGGTTTTGGATGTCAAGGTGTTGGTCAGCGAGTAGGTCAGCAGGTTGACGCTATCGATGCGGTCAATGCCGTCGAAATTCGGCAGATCGTCCTGGTTCTGGTCCGGGATATAGGTATGAACGATCCGGGGGCGCACCGTGTGTTTAACGGCCTCTACGGTTTTGCCTTCGAGGCGGAATATATTGAATACTTCCGTGAAAAAATCCAGCCGGGTGTCGTACAAGCCGCGGCTGTAAAATTTTTGATTGCCCTCCGGTCCGAACTTTTCTTTATCTAAATACCACAGGGTTCCGCGCAATCCCAGCGACGGCTCTAGCGTGAAAAAAGATTTAAACTTAAACGGCAAATAAAGTCGTGGATGGGCATCCAGGCGCTGGGTGCGCTGACCATCCGCACTCCAGAAATACAAGTATTGCGAATTCAGGTTGTAAAAAAAAGGCGAAGTGAAAATGCGCTGTTTGATGGCATCAAAATTTACCAGCGGAAGTTGCTGCAGGGTAACATCCGGCAGCCCGCTGTTGCGAATGGTGCTGTCCAGATCATAGCGCATTTCAACATTGAGGCTGTACCGCGGCCAGAGTTTATTGAAGTTCAAACGGTTGGTTCGAACCGGATCATTATAGTCATCCAGGTCACGATGGAATACTTGCTCAAAATATGCTTGAGATGCTCCCCAGCCCATGTGGCCGCTTTTGAATTCACGCGTGTAATCCTGGTCGCTGACGATGTCCAGGTCCAACTGGGCCCTGACACCATAGGGCATTTTTTGACGATGACTGCCCCGCAGCCAATAGCGGTCCGTGTTTTTGCGCAGAATCACCGTATTGCCGTCTTCAAACCCCCAGTCTGCGCTGGACTGCCCTCCCCGGTCGGTTTTTTTGTCGTCATAGCCATCGAGCATCCAGGTGCCCTTGGACCAGTCATCCAGGTAATAGCGGTATTCCAGACCGCCTTTCATGCCGCGCTGGTCCATATAGTGCCCGTAAAATGTGGCATCCGAGCTTTTGTCAATCGCCCAAAAAAATGGTTGATTATAATACCAGCCCCAGCGATCGGATTGACCGAATTCGGGGATCAGCAAACCGGATTGCCGATTCTTGCGGGCCGGATAATAAAAATAAGGGGTGTACATAACCGGCGCACCTTTGGCCCACATGGTCGCATGCCAAGCGCTGCCGCCTCCATCAGCCGTAACTTTAACGTCCTTGCCGGTTATTTTCCAAGCCGGCTTTTCGCCGTCGCAGGTGGTCAAGGTGGCGTCATGGATGGTATAGGTCTTTTCGCCGACTTTTTTGATCACATCACCGCTTAAATGATAGTTGTTTTCCTTGATAAACAGGTGTCCATCTTCGACGGAACCAATCTGGTTTTCCAGATCAAGGTCCATGCTCGAACCGCTCAGGATGTCCTCCCCATTCGTCAAGACCGCATCACCTTCGGCATAAGCCGTCATTCGTTCTTGTTCAAATCTGACGAAGTCTGCCACTAACTTAATATTTCCTTTAGATATCGATACATTACCTTTAGCAACGTATGCATCGTACTTTTGATCGTAGAAGATTTCATCGGCCTCGAGTTGCCACGGTATTTTCGGATCCTTGATTACGCTATCGACCTGGCCTTCATTTACTTGTACCTGGGCCGCCGCAGGTGCCGGAACCATAAATTGACAAGCCGTGATGATGACCAGGGCGGCAATCAAAGACAGGCCGAGGTGCCTGGCGATATACAGGAATTTTCCGCTCGGTAGAATTCCGGTGTTAGGATTGGTTTTTGCTTGCACCATAGTAAACGTTCACCGGTCTGGCAGGCTAAGGGCTGTCCCCATCGCCTTCCAGGGTTTTCGCTTTGCAAAGGCTTTCGGCTTCGTTAAAACTTCGATCCGACCCGTCGGCTGGACCGGACATGGGCCGGCCGGCTGAGTTCCGTCCCGACATGACATTTGGCAGATCAGGCATTTGCGTCAAACGATACAGCTTGAACCTTATCACGATTTAAGATATAAACCTAACCTGGACAAGCCAGAATTGAATATTGAAGATTTGTGGCATCGCTCGCGCAGCGCCGGCGCTTGCGCCGCGTGTCGCTCTGTCTTTTCTATGATAATCAATACAATTGTCGAAAAATTCAACCTGCTAGGGCACAGGTCATGTGAAAACATGATTTGATTACAATAAACAGGTACTAAGTCAACGAAAAATTCAAGATATCGTTGCCTGCAATGATCGCTTCCGGGTTCAAAAATTTTAGTTAATTTATGGTTATACTCTCTTTATATGCCAAAAGATGATTTCAGATAAACAGAAAAAATCAAAAAAATGCATAGCATAAAATAATTAAGCCGCCGGAACTTCAATTTAAAATATTCCTTCTATTTTCAATCTACAGCTTACAATCCTGATTAGGCTATTTTTCAGGGCGGGTTAATTATTATGAACATACTATTGACCAATGATGACGGCATCTATGCCCAGGGCCTGTGGGCGCTTTACAACCGCTTTGCTAAAAACCATCGCGTGGTTGTTGTCGCCCCGGATCGCGAACGCAGTGCCATCGGGCATGCCATCACTTTGAATCAGCCGCTGCGGGCAGCCAAAATTTCGTTAAATGGTGCCTACAGTGGGTATGCGGTAAACGGGACTCCGGCTGATTGCATTAAACTGGCTATATTGGAAATACTGCCCGCCCGACCGGACGTGGTCGTTGCCGGGATTAATCCGGGGGCCAATGTCGGAGCCAATTTAAATTATTCCGGAACGGTGGCTGCTGCCAAGGAAGCGGCCCTGTGCGGGACTATCGGAATTGCAGTATCCATTGAGGGATCCGAGATCAAATTTTACGATGATGCCGCCCGGTTTGTTGCCAAATTAGGCGAAACGGTTTTTAAAAAAGGATTGCCATTTGGTACGTTTCTCAATGTGAATATGCCGAATCTCCCATTGAAAGCGATTGCCGGCGTTCAGATCAGCCGTCAGGGCGTCGAGATATTGACTGAATACGTCGACAAACGGATGGATCCCCGCAATCGAGCTTATTATTGGCAGGGGCGGGATATGCAATCGTTTGGGGAGGACTGCCGGATCGATGGGGCGGCGCTGAACCAAGATTTTATATCCATTACTCCGATCAAATGCGACATGACCGATTATCGCGCCCTGCAAGAGTTGGCCGAATGGGATCTGGCCGAGGGTTTGGGGGATTGAGGGATTTTTGAATTCGGAAGTCGGAATGCGGAAGTCGGAAAGAAAGATATGGAATCATGGTCTCAAATTATTGGAATTGTTTGTTTTATCAACGGACCACAGACCACAGACAACGGACAGTGAGTGTTGAGTTCGTTTCGCTCTCACTTTATGAATGAAGAGAATTTTGCTGGATTTAATATATATCGCGAAAGGTTAAGCGAACCTTATGTTCATTTCCCTGGAAGGCATCGAGGGTTGTGGTAAGACGACCCAGCTGGAATTTTTGAGCACTTATTTAGCAGAAAAAGGGCGATCCTATGTGGTCACACGCGAACCGGGCGGCACTGCCATCGGAAAAAAAATCAGATCGATTTTGCTGGACCCGGCCAGCAAGGCGCTGGTTCCGGCAGCTGAACTATTGCTGTATATGGCCGACCGGGCCCAGCATATTGATGCATTGATCAAACCGCGTCTGGCTGAGGGTAAAATTGTCCTTTGTGACCGCTATTTCGATGCCACGCTAGTTTATCAGGGATTTGCCCGGGGACTTGATACCGGATTTATCCGCGACTTGCACCGCATAATATTTAAAGATTTAAAACCCGATATTACCCTGCTGCTGGATTTGCCGCCTCGCATCGGCCTGGCACGCGCCTGGCAGGAGCTTGACAGCGGCAATCGTTCCGATGCCGAGAGCCGTTTTGAGGAAGAAGCCATCAGCTTTCACGAGAAGGTTCGAGCCGGCTACCTCGAGCTTGCAAAAATGGAACCCGGACGATTTAAGATCATTGATGCATCCCGGCCGCTAGATGCGGTCCAGGCGGACATTCGGCAGGTGCTCTCGGCTCACTTAGAGCGAGTCAATCATTAACATTAGCATTTCATATTGGCGTGGCCAGGTATTGTCAATTGCCAATAGCATTAACAGCAAAATCAGCGGCAGTTATAATGGAAAAATAAAAGCTGCGCAGCATAAAATTAATTAATCCGCTGGTCTTTCAACCTAACAACTTCCTTCAATTTATAAAAATCAATTCACAGCCCTGAATATACTATTTTTCAGGGAATATGGATTAATTATTATGAAACCAACTTATTTCCCATTTACCTATGTCTCCGATCCCGTGGCAGAAGCACTGGCGGTCTGCTTCGGGCAATTTATGGTTTACCGGCCCCTGAAGCAAAATTTACCCGAGCAACTGCAGCGTTGGATTAACCGCGGAGTGGTCGATGTTCGGGTGCCGGTGGCCGGAAATGAGAACGAACTGACAGCCGCGGTCAAAAACTATCGGACCTGGGCGGATCTGAACCGGGAAGGCTCAAGGGCAATGACCGCCATTTTAAGGTCAGGCCTGGATTCCGTGCCGTTTTTTAATGAATTATCAACCCGCAAAATTGTTGAAAAGATTAAGGCGAATATCCCCGACAGCGTACGCACCCAATTGCCGGATCCTGTCCTGAACGCCCGGATCTTTCTTTATTTTGCCCAGGAATTCGATCGCCAAAACCATGAGTTGGCCGTCGATTTAAAGCATCACCAACAACAGGCAGCGGAATTGATCCGGCAGTTGAAAATGGAAGATGATCCCGTTGCCGCCGAGTTTCGCAATGACCCGGCCCAATTGCCGGATCCATTTGCTGATTATATGATTTCAGACCGTCTGGAAGCCTGGACCCGCATTTTTTGCCGCGACCCCGACATATCCGGCCTGTTCGTCACGCACAGCGCAGCGGTTTTGGAGCATTTGCTGGACCGGGCTTCGACAGCCGCCCGGATTATGCATTTAAAATCAATACCGTCAGGCAAACCCGAAAGCCCCGCGATGAAATCCTGGCAGGCCAGATTGGCCTTGAATTTGGCGCGCCATCTTGAGCGGGATCAGGTCGAAGCCCCCGGCGAATCATTGCAACCATTGGATTTGCCGGCAGCAGATAGCACGGTATCACTGAGCGTCTACCGGGTGCCGGATCAAACACCCTACGAATTTTTTGCGCGCTGGGCCGATATCGACTGGCCCCCTGCCGATGCCCCTGAGAACACGAGTCAGTTTAAAAACACCCTCATCGCTTTAGTTCAGAACTCCTTGAACGCCTGAAACATTTAAAATCTTATAAAGCGGATTAATTAAAAAAAGGAAAATGCCGAAAAAATGTCAAGAAGGCTTGACTCGCATTTTTAATTGGTATATGGACTTTTTCCTGGTACAGGATATTGAAGACGGCAAACTATTGATTGGTGGTATTGTGTCTATTTTTAAGTACGTTATCAATTGAAGCCCGGCCAAAAATGACAGGATACCTCAAGTATTTCCGCGGGAAGCGGAGTATACTTTTTTTCTCTATTGAGATCCTAATGAATGGTATTTGCACCATTTCAAAATAATCTATTGAAAGGAGAGCATACGAATGGCTTTTAATCCAATTGTCGATGAAGAAAAATGCGCTGGTTGCGAAGAATGCGTGGATGTCTGTCCCGTCGAAGTATTCGAGATGCAGGACGGCAAGTCTGTGCCGGTCAATGCCGAGGAATGTCTCGGTTGCGAAAGCTGCGTTGAAGTTTGCGAAGAAGGCGCCATTACCGTCGAAGAGACCTAATCACGGTTCTACCGGTGTCTCCCTGCCCTGGTAGGCTAATTTCAGGGCAGGGGGGCGCTTTTTTAGGTTGAATTACTGATTTCTCCCTACCCCCTGCCGCATTTCTCCTAATTCAGGCCAAATCGAGGTGAGTTTAGCGACATCGGATCGACAATTTATTGTCGATGTTACCGCGTGCCTTCATATTCAAGGGTTTCAGGTGTCAGTGTTCAGGTGTCAGGATTTAGCACCGCAGTTTCCTGACACCCGACACCTGACACCTGAAACCTAAACCGCCGATCTGCTTCAAGGATGCCCCCATTTGGGTCCTTTTTTTCCAAGCGCAGTATTGGAAAGAGTTTAGAATCTTACCGATATTCCCAGACCCAGTGAATATGAAGTCCAATTGACTTCGTTTAAGCGCGTTGTTGCGCTCTTTCCATTCGCATAGAAAATTTTGTCCGTACCGCTGTCGGTGGACCAGTCCTGGTATTCGTAGTTAAAATTCAATGCGATATGGCGCTGCAATATTAAATTGAATCCGGTCCTGAGGATCCAGCCGTTGCCGTCGGCATCGTGGGTAAAGCTTTTGGGATGCTCAAAATCGTCGCGCAGATTCCAATCTGCTTCAGCCTCGTAATCGGCCCAGTGATATTCATAGCTGATAAACGTTTCGCATCGATCGGCAAAGGTTTTTATCGCAGGTGCCCTGAAATTCAGGTCAATTCCGAGCCAGGGCCCGTGCCACTTGGTATCGTAGGTACTGTCCAGTCCGTCAAATGCTCCCAGGTCGGGGATGGTCTGGTATCCGTCGCTCATTTCCAAATTTTGTTCGTGATGGGAATAGCCCACCAGCGGGGTGATGGTTGCGATAACCTTGCGGCCGGTTCTGATTGGATAGCCGATTGCCAGGGAGATGTCCCACACGTCATCACCGTCGGCACTGTTATTGGAACGGGACCATTCATCGGTTCGATTGTCACCCTCAAAATCTGAATCCTGGTTGTCACCATCGAAAATCCAGCCATAATCCGCAATTCCACGCAACGCAATGATGTTGGGAAAGATCAGGCTGCCCTGAAATTTTACCTGATAGCTTTCCAGGTCATCCCAGGAAAGCTCGGATAAGACATTGACGTAATCGTCCGGCAAAAAATAACCAGCGATATTCCAGTCCAGGTCATCTTTGCGATAGCCCGCGCTGAAAGTGAAATCAATTTCGAACCTGCGCGTGTTTCTTTTTTTCAATGCCGGCCGCCGGTGCTGGGCCGGCAAGGTTGCCTGAATCCGCTCTAACTTCCGGAATTATCAATATAAAAATTAAACCGATCAGGACCGCCCATAATTCGAAATTGCGCTCGGGAATCTGCATGCTCTAAACCTTTTTTGCTGGTCATCCTTAAAATCAGGTTGCGTTGAGGGTAATATCGGCCCTTGTATGAAATACTTGACCATCTAATCCGCATTGAAAAACACCAAAATCAGTTATTGAATACTGCTGAAAATATTATAACCCGGACATACGTCTTGCACGCTGCAACAATCTGTGATAATTCTATTTTTTATGAAACAATACGTGATCGACGAACTCAGGGCGAAAGATTACGAATCGCTCAAAACCTATCTGCAAAAACATTACGGTCCGGCGGCGGTGGACGGAATTTACTGGATCCCGCTTGAGAACGGTTTGCTGACGGATATTCAAAAAGCACACCGCGCTTGCCAACCGCATTATTTCGCTGTCGAGCTTGCTGAAAACCGTTTGGCCTTAGAACTTTTAGTCCGCAGCAAAAGCATTCTGCGCTGCGACTGTACTGGCTATGCGACGGAAGCGCAACGCAACTGGATTATTGCATGTGTTGATGACATTTTCAACCAGCTGGAGATAATGACCTGAACGTTGGCGGCCGGCTGGATAGAAAGTCAAGATCCGGGCCCAGAGTACCCGGCTTTGATTTCACCCCAGAGGAATGGCGTTTACCTCAGACACTGGGTGGAATAATGGAATGGTGGAATAATGGAATATTGGGTATCAAAAACGGATGCTGGTCAGATTTTAGTTTCCGATCCGTGCCATCTCTATAAAAATAGATCTCATTCCGCTAAACCCATCATTCCAGCACTCCAATATTCCATCATTCCGCTAGGCAGGGTCACGGCACAGCCAATTTTCTCTGACCTGGCCCAGAGGACCAGGGTTTCAGTGGCAGACTAAATGATACGAACGACATATATTATTCTGTGGGTTGTGCTGACTACTTTTTTTTGGGGTTTGACGGCCATTATCATATCCTTTTTTACCCGCACCGGAAACCCGGTCCACATAATTGCCAGAATCTGGGCCCGCGGCATCTTATTTGCCAGCCGCATCAAGGTCACCGTCAACGGTTTGGCAAATATCGATCCTACCCAATCATATGTCTACATGTCCAACCATCAGAGCAATTTCGATATCCCGGTCTTATTGGCGTGTCTTCCGGTTCAATTTCGCTGGCTGGCCAAAGCAGAGCTTTTTAAAATACCGATATTCGGGCGTGCCATGCGCGGCGCCGGCTATGTCAAAATCGACCGCTTCAATCAGCAATCCGCCTTTGAGAGTATCAATGAGGCCGCCGCAAAAATGAAAGATGGGGTGTCCGTCATGATATTCCCGGAGGGAACCCGCAGCCGGGATGGAAAAATCAGATCGTTTAAAAAAGGTGGGTTTGTCATGGCGGTGGATGCCGGGGTGCCGATTGCACCGATCGTTCTTAAGGGAACCCGGGCCATTATGGAAAAAAGCAGCCTGAGAATCAATACCGGAGAAGTCTCATTGAACATTGAAACACCCATCGCCACTACCGATTACACGCGCGAAAACAAAAATGATCTTATCGAATTTGTTCGAGCTGTTATTCGCGAAGGTCTTAATAATTAAAGATGGAGCGAAGCGACCCCATAATTTTGGGCATTTTAGCGCATTTTAACGCATTTTAGTGCAATTTTAGGCATTTCGATTTTTCGATTTATTCTGATCGGAGGCATTGAACAGATTGGATTTATGATACCATGGCACTTCTTAAAATAATACCCCTGGGCGGCCTGGGTGAAATCGGCATGAACATGATGGTCTTTGAATACGGAGATACCATGTTTGTGGTCGATAGCGGCTTGATGTTCCCTGAAGATTATATGCTCGGGGTTGATTTTGTTATACCGAACCTGGACTATATCCGGCAAAATCGTTCCAAAGTTGCCGCGATTGTTTTAACCCACGCCCATGAAGATCATATCGGCGCCCTGCCATACCTGCTCAGGGAAATCAATGTGCCGGTATTCGGCACTCCGTTTACCCTGGGAATTGTGCGACACAAATTGGAAGAACTGGATCTGATTTCAGGAATTGCGCTGCATGAGATTTACCCGGCTGAAGATTTACGTTTGGGTCCTTTTGAACTTGAATTTATCCGGGTCGGGCACAGTGTGGTCGACGGTCTGGGGATGGCGATCCACACCCCCCGTGGGCTTCTCGTTCATACCGGTGATTATAAAATCGGCTATGGCGCTGCCGGCGGCATGGCAACCGATCTGAATAAATTTGCCGCCTGTGGTGAGAAAGGTGTCCTGGCACTTTTATCCGATTCCACCAATGTCGAAAAAGAAGGATACACCATTTCCGACAAGGAAATCGGCAAGACGCTGGATCGAATAGTAGCCGAGCATGACGGTCGAATTATCGTTGCCCTGTTTGCCTCCAATGTCGCCCGGATCCAGCTCATCGTTGACATTGCCGCTAAAAGGGCCAAAAAGATTGTATTTGACGGTCGCAGTATCGAGGTCAGCGTCAAGATCGCCAAATCTCTCGGGCATTTGATGATCCCTGATCGGATGGAGATCAATATCGACCAGGTGGCCGACTATGCTGATGATGAAATTATCATCATTACTACCGGCAGCCAGGGGGAGCCGATGTCGGCTTTGGCGCGCATGGCATCGGGTATTCACAAACAGATTAAAATAAAAAGCGGTGATACGGTGATTTTGTCTTCCAAGTTTATTCCGGGCAACGAGAAGGCAATCGGCAAGATTATCAACAGCCTCTACCGCAAAGGCGCCGACGTAATCTATGAAAAAATATCCGATATTCATGTATCGGGGCATGCGTTTCGGGAAGAACTCAAATTGATGATAAACCTGACAAAGCCCGAGTATTTTATCCCGATTCACGGAGAATACCGCCATTTAATCCTGCATGCCCGCTTGGCCCGGGATGTCGGAATTGCCCAAGATAAAATTTTATTGGCGGAAAATGGTCAGGTCATAGAATTTAATAAAGCCGGCGGACGGCTCAACGGAAGTGCCCCCACCGGCCGGGTGCTGATCGACGGCAAAGGCGTGGGTGATGTTGGGCGCAGTGTTCTGCGGGAGCGCCGCGTGCTATCGGAAGAGGGATTGGTCGCCGTGACCATGGCTTTTGATGAGGAGACCGGAATTATTATCTATGGACCCGAAATTGTTTCCCGCGGTTTTGTCTTTGAAACTGCAACCGGTCATTTGCTCGAGGACGCTCAATGTGTGATCCTGGAGGTCGTTGAAGAAGTTGCGCCTGAAGTCCCCCATCGGGTCGATAAGATCCGCTCAAAAATCCAAACCGCCCTGCGGCAATATTTTTTCTTTACCATCGGACGCCGGCCGGTTATACTTCCATTTATTATGGAAGTGTAGCGGGAAACGATCATATGCGCAAAGAGATATACGGCATTATTCTATTTTTTCTGGTAATCTTCACGCTGATCAGCCTTTTATCCTACAGCCCCGGCGATCCTTCGATAAATAATGCCAGGTCCGCCGGACAGATACACAACCTGTTCGGTGTCGTGGGTGCCCATGTATCCGGTATGCTGATTGGATTGTTCGGTCTGGGAGCCTTCTGGATACCGATTCTGCTGCTGCTGGCAAGCATTCATTTTTTCGGCAACCATCCCAACCGGGCCATGATTGCAACGCTGATCGGCGGGGTTATTCTGGTGGTCATCACCGGCAGCCTGCTTTCCGTCAAACAAAATCAGTTTATTTTATTCGGCAATAAATTCACAGCCGGCGGAATGGTCGGCATCCCCTTTAAAGCCTTTTTAATCAAGTATACCAATGTGGCCGGCAGCGTGATTATTTTAGTCCTGCTGTGGATCATTGGCTTTATCCTGGCCACGGGATTTTCTTTAATCGCTTTCGCTAAACGCTTTTTGAGATGGATAAACGCCGTCAGCGATCGGTTTAAAACTTTTTATCTGAAACGCAAGGAGCGCAGGGAAAAAGCCAAAAAGCGTTCCGGAATCGATCCCGAAAAAATTGCTAAACGCGCCAAGAAAATCAAGATCAAACAGGCGGCTGCCAAGCCAATAAAATCCGTACCACCCGCCAAACAGGAAGTCTTTGACTTTATGCAAAGCGGCAAAGGCTATCAGCCGCCGCCGTTTAATTTCCTTGAAGATCCGCAAGATCCACCGGCATCATCGGACAGTGAGAATCTGCGGATGCAGTCGCAGCTGCTTGAAAAGAAGCTTGAAGATTTCGGGGTGCATGGCAAGGTCGTGGCGGTATCCCCCGGTCCGGTAATTACCACGTTTGAGTATGAGCCGGCCGCCGGCGTCAAAATCAATAAAATCGTCAATCTGTCCGATGATCTGTCACTGGCGCTGCGGGCTACCAGTATCCGGATCGTGGCGCCGATTCCGGGAAAAGCCGTAGTCGGCATCGAGGTTCCCAATAGCCGCCGCGAAATGGTGCGGTTCAAAGAAATGGTGGCCTCCCCCGTGTTCGCTAAATCCAAGTCCCGGCTGACCATTTGTCTGGGAAAGGATATTGTCGGCAATCCGGTGGTGGCAGAGCTGGAAAAAATGCCCCACCTGTTGATCGCCGGTGCAACCGGAACCGGCAAAAGCGTGGCCTTAAATGCGATGATCTGCAGTCTTTTATACAAGGCCACCCCCGATGAAGTAAAACTGATTATGGTCGATCCGAAAAGAATCGAGCTTTCCAGCTATGATGGAATTCCCCATTTGATTACACCGGTGGTCATTGATCCTAAAAAAGCGACCAATGCGCTTTACTGGGCGGTGCGGGAGATGGAAAGACGCTATGAGCTGCTTTCCCAGAACAATACGCGCAACATCAAACAGTACAATATTAAAATCGAGAAGGAAAAAGCGTCCTCAGCCGAGGAAGAAACAAAAAAACTGCCTTATATCGTCATTATCATTGACGAGCTTGCCGATTTAATGATGCTGGCCTCCCGGGATGTCGAGGTTACGCTCATGCGCTTGGCCCAGATGGCCCGTGCGGCCGGTATTCATCTTATTCTTGCCACCCAGCGCCCCTCGGTGGATGTGTTAACCGGCATCATCAAAGCCAACTTTCCCACCCGCTTGACATTTCAAGTTTCTTCCAAAACCGATTCGCGAACCATCATCGACACCAACGGGGCTGAGAACCTGTTGGGCAGCGGCGACATGCTGTTTTTGCCCCCCGGGACGGCAAAATTGCAGCGAATCCACGGGGCCTACATCTCCGAGGAGGAACTGGTTCAGATTACAGGATTTTTGCGGGCCCAGGCCAAGCCCGAGTATGATGAGAAAGTCACCGAAGCTGTCGCGCCGGAAGCCGGGACCGATGAAGAACAGGAATATGATGAACGCTATGATGATGCCGTCGCACTGGTTGCAAAGGCCGGGCAGGCCTCAATTTCCATGGTTCAACGGCACCTGCGCATCGGCTATAACCGGGCCGCCCGCATCATTGAAGTCATGGAAAAAGAGGGGGTCGTCGGTCCATCCGACGGTGTCAAACCCCGGGAGGTTCTGGTTAGAAACTATGAGCCGAAAGGATAGAGGTTGAAGGATAAAGGATAAAGGTCAAAGGATAAAGGTCAAAGGTTAAAGGTTAAAGGTCAAAGGTCAAAGGATAAAGGTTAAAGGTTTAAGGCAGCAGGGAAATGGATGAAAATCGTAAGATTTTTTGTCAAATAATATAAATTGATTGCATATAAAATTAAGGACGGGGAATAAATTTTAATCGTTTATTCAATTCGCTATCTACCCGGGGTACGCCCCGCAAGCCGGAAGTTGCCCTCGGCCTTTTCCTTTATCCTTTTACCTTTAACCTTCCGCTAACCTTCCGCCTTTTCTATAACGCAAAATAGGTCTACCGCAGTGGAACTTGACAAAAAACTGGTAAATTCAATCAAGGGCTTTCTCGACGACGACGAAGGGCGGTGTCTGTATGAGATGGCGCTGGAGGCCGGGCACATGGGGCCCTGCCTGGAAATCGGAAGCTACTGCGGCAAATCGACCGTTTATCTGGGGGCCGCCTGTAAAAAAAGCAGCAGCATTTTATTTTCGATTGACCATCATCGCGGATCCGAAGAGCAGCAGCCCGGTGAAGAATATTTCGATCCGGGCCTGTTTGACCCGCTAAGCGGTCAAATCGACACCTTCCGGGAATTTAGAAAGTCCCTTGCATCAGCCGGTCTGGAAGATGCCGTGGTGCCCATCGTTTGCCGCTCTGAGACCGCCGCCCGCCGCTGGGCGACGCCTTTAAGCCTGGTGTTCATCGATGGCGGACATGCCCTGGAGACCGTGCTCAGCGACTACAATGTCTGGTCCGGACACATCATGGCCGGCGGCTATTTGATGATTCATGATATCTTCCCGGATCCGGCCCAAGGCGGCCAGGCTCCCTTTCAAATTTACAATCTGGCGCTGGCTTCCGGTCTCTTCCGGGAGGTGAATATGGTTAAAAGCCTGGGGATACTGCAGCGTCTGCCCGGTTAAAAAGATGCCTCTCAACTTTTCCATTCCGGTGATGCTCGGGCTGCTATGAGCTTTTTTGCTTACGAAAATACAAGACGATGCTTTTGCCCAGAACCGGGTTCAGCAAATTATCCAACAGACGGGTGATCCGGGGCTGTTTCATAATATCCCAGGTCAAAAAACGGTGATACCAGTTGACCGCCCGGGAGTCTGCGCGGTTCGGTCCCAACAGGCATTTAAGCCACCAGAACGGCGTATGCAGGCTGTGGGCATAATGCCGGTCCCATAGTTTGACACCGGCGGTTTGGAGGTCGCTGACCAATTGGGCCGCTTTAAAAATCCGGACATGGCCGCCTGCGGTCGTGTGATAATCGGTCGAAAGCATCCAACAGATGTATTCCGGCCAATACCGCGGCACGCTGACCACCAGATTGCAGCCCGGCTTCAATACCCGGATGATTTCGTCGATGGCCGCTAAGTAATTTTCAATATGCTCCAGAACTTCCGAGCATATGACCAGATCGAAACAATCCGCATTAAACGGCAGGCCGCCGACATCCGCCGCTGTGAGGCTCCACACCCCCCCTCCGTGTTCACCCAGCCGGTCATGCAGTTTGAGCCGCGCGGCGGCCTGGGTCAGATCGTCATATTTGAGGTCGGCTCCCACAGCGACAACCTTTGGAAGACGGTAAGCCGCGCTGGTGTGGCGGCCGGAACCGCATCCGATGTCAAGGATTTTAAATCCGGGTTTGATTTGCAGCCGGTTAAAATCGACGGTAACCATCGATAACCTCCCGGTAAGCCGCCACGGTATTTTCGGCGGCTTTGGACCAGGTAAAATGCTTCTGAACCCGCTGATAGCCGGCCAGGCCCAAATCGCCGGCGCGCTGCGGGTTGTCAAGAATTTCCTGGATGGCCCGGGCCAACGCCCGGTGATCGGCCGGCGGTACCAAAATGCCGGCGTCTCCCACCACTTCGGGCAGCGCACCACCGGTGGTGCTGATAACCGGCACACCGCAGGCCATGGCCTCACCCACCGGCAGGCCGAATCCCTCATAAACCGACGGAACAACCGCCACGGTCGCCCGGGCATATTGGCGCACAAACTCGCCATTGTCGATCCGGCCGGTGAAATGAATCAGATGCCCGATGCCTAATTGTCTGATCAGTTTGACAATGCGGCCGTTTTCTTTCGGAATTCCGATCACGGTGACTTCGACTTTGCGGGTTTGCACCAGTTCGGCCACCGCCTGGAAAAGGAAAAACAGGCCTTTTAACGGTGTATCGGCGCTGTTGGTGACGATAATCCGATTTTTACTTCTTTCGATTTCAGGAATGGGATAAAACAGCTCCGTGTTGATACCGTTGGGCACGATTCGGAATTGACCGGGCCGGATGTTAAAATCCCGACAAATGTCATCGCGGGCTGCTCTGGAGACGGTGATGATCGTGGCCAGGGAACGAGACACCCGCTTTTGCATGCCGATAAATGAGTGCCAACGCCACTGTTTCATTTTTTTTAAGGGGGCCGACTCCGCCTGGATGGCTATTTTGCGGTCAACCGTAATCGGATGATGGATCGTGGCAATCGTCGGCACCTTTTTATTGATGGCCCACAGTCCGTAAGAAAGGCTTTGGTTGTCGTGCACAATGTCAATGGTCTGCAACCGGGCGCGCAAATGCCGATAGGCTCTGAGCCCGAAGGTGAAAGGCTCGGGAAAACCCATCGTGGATACCCCGAGCCACTCAATCAGATTGATCGGATCGATCAGCTCGGTGAGTTTTGGAACTCGAAACGGGTCCGCCGGATTGTACAGGTCGAGGCCCGTCAGCTGAGTCAGCGGGATATCGTCGTCGAGTTGCGGGTCCGGCGGACCTGAAATGACCTCGACCTGGTGGCCGAGATCCTTGAGGGCCCGGCTTAGATTTTTTAAATATACCCCCTGCCCGCCGCAGTGGGGATTGCTGCGGTAGCTCAACAGGCAGATTTTTAACGGACGATTATTGAGCGGCATTGCCGTATTCTTTTCTTCATTTTTTTAATACCCACCGGCGCCGTGGTGACACAATTTTTCAAGGCGGCAAAATTAAGCGGGCGTGCTCTCAGGTCAGCGCATCAGATATAGAAATTCAGCCTGGTTCGTCAAGCTCTTTTTCCATCCATTTTGATCGGAATCCGGCTAAAGTTTTCACCGTTTCGGACGATATCCAACATATAGGTTTTCAGAACCGGCTGCTGTTTATGGAAATTGGATTGAGCAGATCCGTCGCTTGAGGTAGCTGAAACCTGAGCTAATGTTGCTAAAAATATCCCGGACTCGATTGCATGGACGATCAAAAAAAGGAAACCATTCTCTTTGTCGATGATGAAGAGAGTATTTTAAATGTTGTCTCTGAATTTTTTAAGCGTCAGGGCTATCATATCCTCACTGCCGGCAACGGTGCGGAGGCCATGAAAATTATCGAAAATGAAAAGGTGGACTGCTGTTTTACCGATATCAACATGCCGGTTATGAACGGCCTGGATCTTGCCGAAAATATCAGGCTGCACGATAATACCATGCCGGTCATCGTCATGACCGGCTATCCGTCCCTGGAAAATACCATTCAAACCATCAAAAACGGCGTGGTTGATTTCCTGATCAAACCGGTCAATCTCAAGCAGATGGAGTTGTGCATGCGGCGCGTGCTGCGGCAACGCGGTCTTTTTATCGAAAACCTTCTTTTAAAGGAAGAGGTCCAGAGCAAAGAGCGTCTTGAGAAGCTGAATCAGGAGCTGCTTTATAAAGTGGACGAACTGAACATTTTAAATAAGATCATGAGCAGTTTCACCACCATCGTATCCAGCGCGGATGTTTTCAAACGGGCGGTGGACATCGCGCTTGAAATTACCCAGGCCGACCACAGCATGTTTTACATCATTAACGAGTCGGTCAAAAAGCCTTTTGAAGTGGCCTCGGCCGGCACACCGGCGACTCTAATGGATCATATAAATACGCAAAATTACCGACAACTTCCAGCAAAATCAAACGGGGGCAAACCTGCGGCTGATCAGACGTCCATGTTGGACCTGATTATGGAGGTTGTGTCCGATGAAATACCGCTGCTTATTTCCCAGAACCATGGTGTCCGCGGTCTGCCGCGGGATCTGTTGTCGGCGATGCTCGTGCCCTTGAAAATTCGTGACAAGGTATTCGGAATCCTGACGACCGGAATCCGGGAAGGTGATCACCGATTCAATGAAAAGGACCTTTACTATTTGTCCTTTATGGCCCAGAGTGCGGCCCAGTCCATCGAGAATCTGGCGCTGTACGAAAACATTTATGAGAATCTATTCGCCACGCTCTACGCATTTGTCAACGCGGTCGAGGCCAGAGACCTATATACCCGGCAGCATTCCAGCCGTGTGACCGAGATCTCGCTGGTTATCGGCAAACATCTGGGGTGCACGGTCGAAGAACTCGATATTCTTAATTTTGCCGGTCACCTTCACGATATCGGCAAAATCGGAATTCGCGATGATATCCTGCTGAAACCGGGCCGGCTCACTGAAGCGGAATTTGAAAAAATCAAGCAGCACCCGGCCATCGGAGCCAACATACTGGAACAGATGGGAATGTGGGAGAAGGAACGGCAGATAATTCGCTGTCATCACGAACGATTCGACGGGACCGGGTATCCGGATGGCTTAAAGGAAAATCAGATTCCCTTTCTGGCTCGAATCCTGTCGGTGGCCGATGTGTATGACGCCATGGCATCGGATCGTGCCTACCGCAAACGCATGGAAGAAAGAATAATTCTCAAAGTCATCCATGAAGGCTCCGGCAGCCAATTCGACCCGGATATCGTGGCAGCCTTCGACGCGGTCTATGAACAGGGCACGGTATCAGACTGCATGGAAACCAGCCAACTGGAGGGCATTGAGCGGGTTCATCTGAATTAAACTTCGCGGACGCATTTCGCTAAATTGCGGTCTTATTTCCAAGCGCCTGTTCTGCAAAATCCCTGCTGATGGACAGCCGGTCCTTCGAGTGTATCGAGCACCTTCTTTTTTGCCGCGCTTAAATTCTGATCCGGCAGCGCCACTTCCACGGCCAGCTCGAAGCCGATATTTTTTTGTTCCGGCGTCAGGGCATCGGCGGCGGTTTTCAAGGCTTTATGCGGGTCGCTGACTTCCATTTCGTTTACAAACTTTTGGATCAGGGAAAAAATCTCTTTTTTTCTGGCAACAAACAAGTGATGGCGCTCCAGGATCGCTTCGATGCGTTTGACGTCTGCTTCACAATTCTGGTAATCCATTTGAGCCGCATAAATGGCGATGATGGTCAATGCTTCCTGTATTTTAACATCCTCGAGCGGCTTCGTCTGATATGCCGCCATTTCTTTATCTAACGTATCAGGATTTACCATTTTTTTGCTCCCTGTAACAGTTTGGTCGACCGCAGAGATTGCCGATAATTTTAAATATAAATTAGCAGTTCAGCAATTTATCCAAAAATTTACATTAAATTCAGCATATTTTTGCGATCTGATATCTGACATCCGTCCGCTTTCTTCTGCCTTCTGACATCCGTCCGCTTTCTTCTGCCTTCTGACATCCGACGTCTGGCCTCTGACTTCTTCAATTATCCGTCTGCCCGGCATTCGCCAGTATTTGGTCGACCTCATCCCGGGTCAGGGATTCATGCTTCAGCAGTTCGCCTGCCAGGGCTTCCAGTTTGGGCCGGTTGTCGGCGAGGGTTTCCTCGGCTTTTTGCGCCATCTCGCCGACGATCTGCTGAATTTCCTCATCGATCAGCCGGGCGGTGTGTTCGCTGAAATCTTTGTCTTGGGTCAGCTCACGGCCCAGAAACGGGTGGGGCTCGCCCTGCTGAAAGGTCACCGGTCCCAGTTTCTCGCTCATGCCCCACTGGCAGACCATGCGGCGGGCCAGCTGGGTGGCTTTTTTGAGATCGTCGCCGGCGCCGGTGGAAACATCATCGAAGACGATTTTTTCAGCCGTCCGACCGCCCAGCATAATGGCAATCCGGTTGAGCAGATAACTGCGTTTGAGATTGTGCCGATCCTCTTCCGGGATCTGCTCCGTCGCCCCCAGCGCACGGCCCCGCGGGATAATGGAAACCTTCTGGAGCGGATCCGCCCCCGGCAGCAGTTCGGCCAGCAGAGCGTGGCCGGATTCATGGTAGGCGATCATCTTCTTCTCCTCGTCGTTGATCACATCCTCCCGTTCGATTCCCATCAGAATCTTGTCGCGCGCCTGGTCGAAATCTTCATCCGCGACCTGTCTTTTTCCTTGCGGGCGGCCAGCAGGGCGGCCTCGTTGACCAGATTTTTCAGATCGGCACCGGATAAGCCGACGGTTCTTTCGGCCAGGTTCGCCAGGTCCACATCATCGGCCAGGGGAACCTTGCGGGTATGGGTCTCTAGAATCTTTTGGCGGGCTTCCCTCTGGGGCATATCCAAGGTGATGCGCCGATCGAAGCGGCCCGGCCGCACCAGGGCGGGATCGAGCACATCCGGCCGGTTGGTGGCCGCCATGACCACCACCGACTCATGGGGTGAAAAGCCGTCCATTTCAGCCAGGATCTGATTCAGGGTTTGTTCGCGTTCGTCGTGACCGCCGCCCAGACCGGTGCCGCGCACCCGGCCGATGGAGTCGATTTCATCGATGAAAATGATGGCCGGTGCGTCTTTTTTGGCTTTTTTGAACATGTCCCGCACCCGGGAAGCACCCACCCCGACAAACATCTCGATGAATTCGGAACCGCTGATGCTGTAAAAGGGCACATCGGCCTCACCGGCGGTGGCCTGGGCCATCAGGGTTTTGCCGACCCCCGGCGGGCCGATCAGCAATATTCCCTTGGGCAGTTCGCCGCCCAGTTTTTGGAATCTGGACGGGTCCCGCAGGTAGGCCACGATTTCCAGCAGCTCTTTTTTGGCATTGTCCAGCCCGGCCACCTCGTCATAGCGGACCTCGCTGCTTTTTTTGTCGAACAATCTGGCCTTGGATTTGGCGAAGCCGAAAATACCGCCGCCGGCGCCGCCGGCCATGCGTTCCTGCATTTTTTTGCTGGCGTAATAAAACAAGCCGAAAATCAGCAGCCAGGGCAGCAGCGTGATGATCAGGGTCGCGAGCCAGGAGCGCTTCTGGGTTTCGGCCCGGATGACAACCTCATTTTTTTCGAGCAGCGGCAGAAGTTCGGGATCCTGCAGGGCCGGTTTGGTGGTTTGAAAATAGTCGGGCTGTGATTCGTTGCCCTGAAAGAATTGAAAAAACGAATTGCCGTTTTGCGGCTGCTGCGGTTCGTGATCGCTGTTCTCGCTGTTTGAATTTGCCGCTGATCTGGTTGCCCTTGATCGTGATTTGAGCCACCTCACCGCGGCCGACCTTCTTTTTGAAATCCGTATACGAAATTTCTTTGGTGGACGGCGCCGGCTGCAAAGCCGCGGAATATAAAAATCAGAAACATCCAGACGACTAAAAACCAGACAATATGCCGCCAGTTCAGCGACTGATTTTCGAGGGGCTGCTTTATTTTAGCGTTCATGGTTGCTACCTTATTTAAGTTATCGACGATGCCACCGTTTTGAGCTGGGATTGTTTCCGCCCGTTGACTGGTTGCGCCGCGAATTTGAAGCATATTACCCGGAAATTTGCGTAGTTTACCGGCTGCTCGAAGTTGAAGCAGATGTTGTTGCCGAGCAATTGAAGGGTGTTGGTTACCGCATTTTACAGGAACAGGGTAGGGCGCTCAGATCTTTTTCATTACCAGACCATGCTCGATGGCATAGGCCGTCAAGGCGGCGGCATTGTGCAAATCCAGTTTGTTCATAATATTGGCCCGGTGTTTTTCGACTGTTTTGACGCTGATATGCAGCATATCGGAAATTTCTTTATTCTGATAACCTTCGCCCAGCAGTTTCAGGACCTCTCTTTCACGCTGGGTGATGGTGTCCCAGGATGTTTTGGATTTCAGCTTTTTGCGGCCGGTCAAATAGCCTTCCAGGACGCTGTCCGAAATCGTCGGGCTGATATAGCGCTTTCCCTGCAGCACGCTGTCGACAGCCATCATCAGCTCATTGCGTCCGGCATCTTTCAGACAATAGCCGTCGGCACCGGCTTCGAAAGCTTCGAGCACGTACTGATCGGAGTCGTGGATGGTCAGCGCCATAATTTTAATTTCCGGAAATTGATTCTTGATTTCTTTCATAACGGAAATGCCGTTCATTTTGGGCATGGAAAGATCCAATAGGATCATGTCCGGCCGGCAGCGCTTGACGGTCCGAATCGCTGCCAGGCCGTCGCCGGCTTCTCCCACCACCTCCAGGTCGGCTTTGCCTGAGAGCAGGGCTTTTAACCCCTCGCGAAACAGCTTGTGATCTTCCACTATGACGACTTTGGTCACATTTTTCTCCATGGCACCTCTCCCAGCGCTGAATATGGCCGGATTGAGCGCTTGAGCCTGCCAAGAGCGGGTCGTTCGCGAGCTTCAGGATCGAAAGCGTCGGCCGACGCGGCGCAACATTCGCAGATTGAAAAGCGCTTAATTCATTGTGCCGTATTCTATAGCCGAAATTCCTGCGGATGTAAATGTTATTATCATCATCTCGCTGTTCGCCCAATATATGAATCAAGACCAAAACTGCTTGTCAGAAATTCAGTCTTGCCGGCCGGGGGCGGAGCTGGAAGCCGGGCCGCCGGGCCTGCGAGGCGGCGGCTGAGCCCGGATTATGGGAGTATGGATCGATCAGCTTTCTTTTATCATCGGCTGATCACAGCAAACGAGTTCACCTCCACCGGCCTCTTTGACCTCGACGACCATGCCGCAAACCTCACAGCGATAAACTTCACCGGTTTCTGCCATAGGGAACACCTCCTTTCGTAAAATAAATTTGGGCAACGATACGCTTTTGGGGGAAGTGATAAAATAGGGTCCATGCGGTATATGTGCTGAAAAAGGACGGTATGACGGAAAATGCCAAAGGGCAACGGCCGGGGGTGAAAGGCCGCAGGCCCAGGGCAAAAAAAAGGCCCTTAAGGGCCCGATTCCCGACACCCGATAGTACAGTCTGAATCCGGCCGGAATACATGCAATTCAGTATGGTCTCAAACGCTTTAAAGGTATATTTGTGTACAAGGAGAAAGTTCGGGTCTGCAATTTACCCGCAATAAATTAAGGATTCAAATTTAAGATTCACAAAAAATGGGGACGCAGCATGTTTTGCTGCCAATGAGAACATACCGCCAAGGGCAAGGGTACAGGCTGCATGGTACATGGATCTTAATTCCAAAGAGTTGCGAGGCGTGCAGTTTGCAAAAAACTCGGAAATCGGCTAAACTTAAACCATTCGAATGCAAATAGATCCAAAAAATCAGCGTGGATATCCGAACATCGGTCAGTTTCAAGCAATGAAAACATTTGACGGCGAACCCGCAAAAGGGTGCGTTATTCGATCAACAAAATCCAGCGATGACAAAACAACTTTGGATGCGGAGCCTTCAGCGCCGCCCAAATCCATCAGGCAGCCACCGTCGGCTGTTTGCCAATCCGGTTCCTTCGAGCATAAAATCCTGATGTCGTCGCCCAACGGCATCTATATCTTTGATTTGGAGATCGGCGCCAATACCTTCATCACCCCCCAGTATACGCGCCAAACCGGCTACACCCTGGCGGATCTCCAGGCCCTGAGGGGCGCAGACTTTCGCGCGCTGTTTCACCCGCAGGATCAAGAGCGGATAGCTGCCCACCTGGAACGGATCGCCCGGGCCGGCGATGATGAGGTTCTGGAGATCGAATACCGCTTCAAAACCGCCGACGGGAGTTGGATCTGGTGCCGGGCCAGAGACGCCGTCTTCGACCGCAACGGGCAGGGCACCGTGCGCCGGATTATCGGCACTTTGGTGGACAGCGGCGTCCACAAGACCACCGCCCGCAAAAACGCCGATGCGAATTTGAAAACAGGGCGGGATAACCTGGAAGCAAAGGTGCAGGAACGTACCACCCAGCTGCAGGCCACTGTGACGGCCCTGGAAAACGAAAAGCAGGCCCGCGGTGAGCTGGAAAATCAGCTGCGGCAGTGGTCCCGGGTCTTCATGGACGCCGCCGATCCGATTATCATCGAGAATTTGGCCGGCACCATCATCGATATGAACCGGGAGGCGGAAAGAGAATACGGCTGGAAGCGTCAGGCGCTGATCGGCAAATCCATCCGCAGTCTGATCCCTCCCGAGCAGTTTTCATGGGCGGATCGCCTGCGCGAGCGC
This sequence comes from uncultured delta proteobacterium, assembly GCA_963710795.1. Classification (GTDB taxonomy): domain Bacteria; phylum Desulfobacterota; class Desulfobacteria; order Desulfobacterales; family JAFDCJ01; genus JAFDCJ01. Next base: position 59,715 of record CAVQBT010000016.1, on the reverse strand, counting down.
TGTCGCCGCGGGGAGGAGGTGCGCAACTACGAAAGTATGCGCCAGGACCAGAAAGGCCGGATTTTTTCGGTGCTGCTGACCGCCTTTCCCCTTTTGGACGAGTCTGGAAAGGTCACATCCCTGGCGACCATCGCCAAGGACATCTCCCTGCGCAAGCAGGTGGAAAGGGAAATGGAAGCGTCTCAGAAGCATCTGCAGGAGTTGTCGCGCAAGAGCATCGAAGCCCTCGAAAACGACCGCCGGACGACCGCCAAGGAACTGCATGACGGCATCGGCGCCACCCTGGCGGCCATCAAATTCAGGCTGGAGGGTATCGCCGAGGAGATTGCCCAAAAACCGCAACAAGCGGCCGCTGCTTCCCTGGCCGAATCGATCGCCTACCTGCAGGACGCCATCAAGGAAACCAAACAAATTTCCGCCCAATTACGGCCCACCATGCTGGACGACCTGGGTCTTTTGTCCACGGTCACCTGGTATCTGAGACAATTTTCGAAACAATTCGCTAATATTCAATTGAACTCCCAGATCCAGGTCCGGGAAAAAGATATACCCGATGACCTTAAAATCGTCATTTATCGCGTGCTGCAGGAATCTCTGCATAATGCCGCCCAACATAGTGAGCCCACAGAAATTACCATCAGCCTTAAAGCCGACCCGGATCAAATTGTACTCGAAGTCGCCGACAACGGCGGCGGATTTGATGTTCAAAAAACACTCGCGCGGCATGATCCCCTCAGCGGATACGGTCTGGCGAGCATGCAGGAACGGGCCGAAATTGTCGATGGCGCCCTGACGATCGATTCTTCTCACGGCAAAGGCACGTGCATCAAAATGACGCTTCCGCAGGAACCCTACGCATCCATACTTTCAGAAAAAACCGGCTGATAAGCAGATCTTTTAGAAAGGAAGTGCCATGGATTTGAGAGAGATACAGCAGTTGATTCAACCGGCCGCCACCAAAATCCTTCTGATGGTGATGGACGGATTGGGCGGCCTGCCCAAAGGTCCCGGCTACGGCACGGCCCTGGAAGCGGCTTCGACACCGAATTTGGATGATCTGGCAACCAACAGCATCTGTGGCCTTCATCAGCCGGCGGGAGCCGGCATCACCCCCGGAAGTGGTCCGGCCCATCTGGCGCTTTTCGGTTACGATCCGTTCCATTACCAGGTCGGACGCGGGGTGCTGGCAGCCCTGGGAATCGACTTCGATCTGAAAGATGAAGATTTGGCCGTGCGCGGCAATTTCTGTACCATCGACGAAAACGGACAGGTCGTCGATCGACGTGCCGGTCGCATCGAAACAGCCAAAAGCAGGGAACTGTGCCAAAAGCTGCGGGATATTAAGCTGCCCGGCGTGGAGCTTTTTATCGAACCGGTCAAAGAGTATCGGGTGGTGGTGGTCTTTCGCGGACAGGGGCTTAGCGACAGCATCGGCGATACGGACCCGCAGGCTGTCGGGCGCCAACCGCACGCGGCCCAGCCCGGTTCGTCAGATGCCGAGCAGACCGCGAATTTGATCAATCAATTTTTAGACCAGGTCCGCAGCATTCTCAGCGAGGAGCATCCGGCCAACATGCTGCTGCTGCGCGGATTTTCCCAACGGCCGGACTGGCCGCGACTGACGGACCTTTACGGCATCCGGCCGGCGGCGATTGCCGGCTACCCCATGTATCGCGGGGTGAGCCGGTTGATCGGCATGGAGATTCTCGAAACCACGGACGGGCTGGATGAAGAACTGGATACACTGGAACGGCACTGGAACGATTTTGATTTCTTTTTTCTGCATGTGAAACCCACCGACAGTGCCGGTGAAGACGGCGATTTTGACCGCAAGGTTGAGCTGATCGAGGCGGTCGACAAAAGATTGCCCCGGGTGCTGGAGCTGGGTCCGGACGTGATCCTGGTCACCGGCGACCATTCGACCCCGGCCGTCCTGAAATCCCACAGCTGGCACCCGGTGCCGGTATTGCTTCACTCGCGCCACTGCCGGCCCGATAGCGTCGATCGTTTTGGGGAACGCGCCTGTATCAACGGTGGTCTGGGGCCGCGATTTCCGGCCACGGATCTGATGCCGCTGGCGCTGGCCAATGCGCTGCGCCTGAAAAAATTCGGCGCCTGACCCCAAAAATCGATTGTAAACTGCGAATTCCGAATCAGCGCTATCCCCGTCAGCGATCCCGAACCGTCCCGCCCAATACCGTATAACTTCCTGCCAAATACAGGATTCAACCTATCGATCCGGCCGGCGGTTTGTTCTATTCTACTTGGTGAGATATGCTGGTTAACCTTGGGAATTCGGCCCAAAATTTACCGCTAAAAATAGATGCCGGCGAAAGGAGATATGACATCATGCAATTTAATGAAAATGCCGCGGTGTTTACGTCAACGGGAGAGAAGGTCGGGCGAATCGAGCGGGTGGTCATTGACCCCAAATCAGACGAACTGACCCACCTGGTGGTTAAAAAGGGCTTTCTGTTCACCAAAGACAAGGTCGTACCGATAGACCGTGTTGAAACCACAACCGAAGATCGGGTCGAATTGAAATCGGGTCCGACGGACCCGGATGAATTTCCGGATTTTGAGGAAACCCATTATGTCAAGGCGCTGGAATCCGGCAAATTTGCCAAACGTGAACTTGGCGGCATAAAACCGCTGGCCTGGTATTATCCGCTGCCGGGAGGGGCCTGGTGGCGAATGGGGATGGGTGCCTATCCGGGATATCCGCAACCGCGCTATCTGCGTAAAACCGAATTGAATATTCCCGACGACACCGTGCCGCTGGAAGAAGGCGCCAAGGTGGTCAGCACGGACGGCGAGCATGTCGGCGAGGTTGAACGGATTTATACCGAAGAAGAGGAACAGCGGGTGACCCATATTCTGATCTCCAAGGGGATGATATCCAAAACCCGCAAACTGATTCCGACCATGTGGGTTGAGCACGTGCTCGAGGATGAGGTTCAGTTGTCCATCAGCAAAAATTTTGTAGACGACTTGCCCGAATTCTCAGCTCAGGCTTGAATTCTCAGCTCAAGATTGACCCCTTACTTCGCTGTTGGCGAAGGGCGGTCGCAATGAAACAATTTCGGAGGTTGCGCTGGCTAGCGCGGGACGGCAGGCATTCGGGAGCGTTGGTCTCGTTGTCGCCACGATTGCCGCGGCATTCTCCACCGGGTCGGCCATCAACGCCACGCTTTTTGCCACCGCACGTCGCGCGCACAGGGTGGCCGAGGATGGGGAGTTGCCGGCCGCACTGGATCACCAGAATAGGGCGGGCATACCGGATCGCGCTGTGATCGGGCGGGATGCGGCAGCAGCGGTCTTTGCCGCCATGGGAACGCTCACCACCCTCGTTGAGGCCGCGAGCCTCGCGTTTCGTCAACGTGCAGGGGTGCGTGTCGTGACAGGATTCGGTGCGCTGGCCGGGGCCACGGCTTCAGTTGCCCTTATTGTGCGCCTGGTTCTAACCGACCCGCTGGCGCTCGTTGCCCTAGTCATCCTGGTGCTGATTGCCTTGTACGGCCGTCCGGTGCTGCTGCGCCGCGTAAAAACAGAGACGGGTCCTATCTGAAATGCGTTCACGCGGATCTTCGCCCCTCATAACACTCCCGCTCCAGGTACCTTTGGGTTGTGGCGTCAAATACAGCGTCCGATTCATGAATAAGCTTCGGTTTTTCACCCCAGGTGCCGCAGGCGTATACAACCGGGTCGCCCAGGTTGAATTTTTGGCCGCAGGCCGGGCATCCTTCCGGATTGGTCATCAACTTTTCACGGTCGATGATGGTTTTCCATTTTTGGTTCGCATCGGTGGTCATTTTAAATCCTCCCTTTTTGATTTCTTCGGTATTCGCGTGGCCGGTCATTTGCGGCAGCAGTATTCTGCTTTCATCAATTCTATCAAGCTGATTTCAACGGTCACCGGTATGATCGCATTTCGGTTGATGACCAGAAAGATCGAAAACTTACTCGCGTCCCCGGGCCTTCTGAATGACTCTTAGGGTCTGGCCGAAGACAAACGGCACCAGGCTCATGCCGAGCGCCACCAGCCAACCCGGTCGGGTCGGATTCTCGGTCTTGAGCAGGTTGGATATGCCCGGCAGATACACTGCCGCCAGCAACAATACAGCACACAGTGCGATGGCGCCGGCGACATACGGATTGCTTACGATGTCGTTGCGAAAAAAAGAGCTTCCGGGACGACGCAGATTAAATACAAACCACAGTTTTGCGAACGCCAGGGTCAGGAACGAGATCGTAACGGCATGCCGTTGATTGAAGTCCAGCCCGTAGAAGGAAACCACCAATGCGGCCAGCACACAGGCGGCCAACAGCACCGCCCAGCCACCGACGGCGCTCCAATGCCCGCGGGTCAGCACCGATTCGTCGCGGGGGCGCGGTTGACGCTTCATCACATCCGGATCACCCTTTCCCATGCCCAGGGCCAGGGCCGGGAAGACGTCGGTAACCACATTCAAATAGAGGATCTGCAGCGGCAGCAATGGGATCGGCATTGTTGAAAAACCACCGGCGGCGGCGGCCGCGGCCACTGCGATGACTTCGGCCACGTTCGTGCATAACATGAACATGATCGATTGGCGAATATTACCGAAAATAATCCGGCCCTGGCGAACCGCAGCCACAATCGAAGAAAATGCGTCATCCTGCAGCACCATGTCGGCTGCCTGGCGGGCTGCGTCGGTACCCCGCTGACCCATGGCCACACCGATATCGGCTTTTTTCAGGGCCGGGGCATCATTGACACCGTCACCGGTCATCGCCACTGTCTGACCCCTGGACTGCATCAGTTTGATCAGATGCAGCTTCTGTTCGGGGCTCACGCGGGCAAAGATTCCGGTCTCGAACACCCTGCGACGCTGATCTTCAGACATTTCAGCGGGGTCGCTGAGTTCGCTGCCGTGAATAACCGCCGGCTCTTTTTCGTCGGTCACACCCGTCTGGCGAGCAATGGCAGCCGCGGTAGCGGGCTGATCGCCGGTGACCATGACGACCCGGATGCCCGCCGCCCGGCACTCATCGATGGCTTGGCGCACCTGTTTTCTGGGTGGATCGAGCAACCCCACCAAACCCAGGAAACGAAGTTTTTCGTAGGGCTCCTGTTCGGCGCTGTCCACAATCCTGTCAGCGACGGCCAGCAGACGCAGGCCCTCGGCGGCCAGGGCTTCGGAACGCTCAATCCATTGGCGGCGGGTTTTATCCTTCAGCGGCCGCGCGCCATCCGGCTGTTGCTCAGCGATGGTGTGACAGGCTTCCAATACCTGGGCCGGCGCCCCTTTCACGGCGATCTCCAGTCCGTCTTCTCCGCGGTGATAGGTGGCCATCATCATGCGATCGGCGTCAAAGGCGACTTCGCGCGCTTCGGGTTTTTTTTCGAGCAGCTTCGGCCGGTCGATATCGAGCATGAATCCGGCCCGCAGCAGGGCCGTCTCGGTGGGATCTCCCTGCTCTTCGTCCGGCTGGCGGTCGCCGTCGGCATCGCGCAGCGAGGCATTGTTGCACAATACCCCGACTTCAATAATACGCCGCAGCAAGGGATGGTTCGGGCCGCCGTCCCCCTGAACCTGCCCGTTTTGCTCGTCGATCCGGAAGTCCCCCGCGGACGTAACTACCCGCTGCAGGGTCATCCGATTTTCAGTCAGGGTGCCGGTTTTATCGGTAAAGATGATGCGGGTGGCACCGAGCGTCTCGACCGCCGGTAATTTTTTGATTAACGCATGGCGTCGGGCCATCAGGTGCATGCCGCGTGCCAATGCAATCGTTGCCACGATGGGAAGCCCTTCCGGGATGGCCGCAACCCCGAGCGCAATAGCGGTTTCGATCATCCGGCGCATATCCTGACCCGCCAACAGACCCACCCCGGCGATGAGCGCGGCAATGGCCAGTGTGATCCATGCCAGGCGGCGTCCCAGCCGATCCAAACGCTTCTGAAGCGGTGTCGCCTCTTTCTCTGCTTTTTCAGCCAGTTCCGAGATCCGGCCCAATTCGGTCTGCATCCCCGTTCGCACCACCACACCTTCTCCCGAACCTTCGGAAATGGTGGTTCCCTGGTAGAGCATGGATGTTCGTTCGGCCAGCGGCGCATCATCCGCCGCCGCCGCGCTGCTTTTTTGAACCGGTACCGACTCACCGGTCAAGGCGGATTCATTTACCCGTATATTGTTTGACTCGACCAGGCGGATGTCGGCTGGGGCGACGTCGCCGGCTTCCACGACAATGATGTCGCCCGGCACCAGTTTTTCTGAATCGATTTCCAGTTCGTCACCGTCACGGCGCAGCCGGACTTTGTGGCTGCCCATCTCCCGCAGCGCTTCCATCGACTGTCTGGCCTTCCACTCCGTCACAAAGCCCAGGGCCGCATTGACAAGCAGCACGGCGACGATAGCGATTCCTTCGGCCCAATGCTGAAAGGCCAATGCGACGGTGCCGGCGATAACCAGCACGATGATGACCATGCTTTTGAACTGTTCGATCACGATCTCCCCGACGCCGCGGCGTTTCCCTTCACGCAATTTATTGGGACCGTGTCGGTCGAGTCGACGGCCAGCGTCACGCGCAGTGAGGCCGCGAGATTGCTCGACATCCATCTTTTCGAGTACCTCTGCGGCCGAACGGCTGTGATAGGAGAAGATCTGATCGGGCTCACTCATTTTTTTCTGCTTTGTCTTTTTTGATTTTCTGAACGGCGGAAGGATTCGGCATGCTGAATGGTTAACCAATCCTTGAGCAACGTTATCATGGAGTTCGCGGGCGATCTTGCGCCGTTCGCTTTCCAGCTTCCGGACCGTGTGTTTTGCAAAGTTTATGAGATCATCTTGATCATGATGTGATATCAATAAATAGGTACTAATATTAATTAGCGAACAGCCGGTCGACAATCAATACCGTCATTCATGTATTTGTTAGGGGGGCTCCGATGTATTCAATTACGCCGCAGCTGATATACTCCTTGCACGGTCGGACAAACATCTACTAATTGTAGTTTCATAATAGGGAGTTACGGCATCGTGCGCGGGTCAATGCCGGTTATCTTTTTCAACTTCTTGGGCTGCATACATTGGCGGCCGATTATCCGGCTGAAAATTAGAGAAAAAATCAAAAAAGAAGCCCGCTCAGAAAATGCATGATTATAAATAATAATATACAGGCAATGCCGTATGGATTTTCGCCGGCTCCCCGACTTAAGATCAGACGGTTACGATAAATCCGATGCAAGGAACCGATGCAAGGCAGGGTCTTGGACCCCAGTTGAAAAATTTAACTATCCGGATTGATCCGGGTTAGGAGATAATGCAATGCTGACAGCAGTTAATCCGGTCAATGGCAACATCATCCGCACCTATGAAGAACACAGCACCAAGCAGCTGGCCGACAAGGTCACCGCGGCCCATCAGGCCTTTTTAGGCTGGCGCGCAACGACCTTTCCCCAGCGGGTTGAAAAGCTGCGAAATGCCGCGCAAATACTAACCGACAAAAAAGAGGAATATGCCGAATTGATGGCCACCGAGATGGGCAAGCCTGTTCGGGACGGCCGGGCCGAAATCGAAAAATGCGCCTGGCTCTGCGAATACTATGCCGATAATGCCCTAACGGCCCTGCAGCCGGAGTTCATTGAGACGGATGCCCGCAAAAGCTATATATCTTTTAATCCCCTCGGTGTTATTTTGGCTATTATGCCCTGGAACTATCCCTTCTGGCAGGTGTTTCGCTTCGCCGCCCCGGCCTTAATGGCCGGCAATGCCGCCGTGCTCAAACACGCCTCGAACGTGCCGGGTTGTTCGCTGGCGATTGCAAGGATTTTCAAGACGGCGGGATTTCCGGAAAACCTGTTCCAGAACGTTTTGCTTGCCGGGGATCGAGTGGATCGGCTTGTGACCGAACCGTTGATTCGGGCGGTAACCCTGACCGGCAGCCAGGCTGCCGGGCGGGCGGTGGCCGCTGGAGCCGGCAAGCTGTTGAAAAAAACTGTATTGGAGCTCGGCGGCAGTGATCCCTATATCATCCTGGAAGATGCCGATCTGGAAAAGACGGTTGAATCCTGCGTCGCCAGCCGGCTTTTAAACTCCGGTCAGAGCTGCATTGCCGCCAAACGTTTTGTGGTCGTCGAATCGGTCCACAAACGGTTTACAGACATGCTGGCCGCCCAAATGGAACAACGGAAAATAGGCAGTCCTTTGGAAGAGGATACCGAGATCGGTCCCCAGGCCCGTTTCGATTTGCGGGACGAGCTTCAGCGCCAGGTCATCCAAAGTGTCGAAAAAGGTGCCCGCTGTCTGCTGGGCGGCCGGATTCCCGACGGCGCCGGCGCCTTTTACCCCGCGACCGTTCTCGACAATGTTCAAAAGGGTATGCCGGCCTATGAAGAAGAAACGTTTGGACCTGTGGCGGCGGTCATTGCCGTCAAGAATGAAGCTGAAGCGGTCAAGACGGCCAACGACACGGCCTTCGGACTGGGGGCCGCCGTTTTTACGGCCGACGTCGATCGCGGGGAACGCATTGCCGCCGATCAGCTGGAAGCCGGCAATTGCTTTGTAAACGCATTCGTAAGATCCGATCCGCGGCTGCCCTTCGGCGGCATCAAACAAAGCGGTTACGGCAGGGAACTCTCCCATTACGGCATCAAAGAATTCGTGAACATAAAGACCGTGTATGTTTCGTAAAGAAACTTCATAGTTTCGGCCGAAAATACATAAAAAAATCTAACTGAATACATGCTATCCTGCATTGCAATATTGTGCTGCGCATCTCATGATTAGTCCGTACGCGCCGCTTAATAGGCTCGATGCGTTCAACCGAGTCTATCGGTATTAACTTTTATTGAGTGATTGTTTGGAATAAAAAGATAAAGATTTAGGAAGCCCGATAAGGGCCTATCCCGGCAGAAGGAACGAAGGATATGAAAAAATATATTTTCTACAGTCTCTTGATGCTGACTTTATGCGGACCGAATATCGTGCAAGCGGACGCACCCCATGAACTAGCCGGCTTTGTTCTGGGCGGCCGCATGCATGATTTCAAAGATCTGGTGCAGATGGACACCGTGCTACCCACCCGCTATCTGGAGAGCCTCAAAGAGGTTGAAGCTAAGGATATCAAAGGATTCAAAACCGGTTTGGTCACCTACGGCACCTGCATCGAACCGGCGCGGATCGTCAGGCTCAAATTCAAGTATGCCGACAATTCTAAAAGATTTTTCGAGGAACTTTTGAAAAGATATAAGGCGAATTTGGGCAAGCCGGATGAATGGCGCGGCGATTCGTTTCACATTGTGATTGCCTGGAAATGGAGTTTTACGGATAAAGCCGGCAACGATATCAGTCTTATCCTTCAGCACAACACCCGCGATGAAGAAGAAAAGCAGGGAACTGCCGTGAAGATGACCATGTGGAATTTAATGCTCGATGAGGATCGCTGTTTTGCGCAAAAGCATCCTGAAATATCGGGGCCGCCGAATTTCATCTTTAAAGACCCGGCTGACGTCGATTGGAAGCTCCTGATACCCAGATAGTCCGTCGACGGAAAACCTGATTCTGATTTTACTTTTTACCGTCGACAAGTTCACGCAAAACCCCTTGCTTTGCCACCAGCTCGTCGTAGGTCCCCATTTCGATGATTTTACCGTCTTTCATCACCGCAACCCGGTCATAATTTTTGATGATATCCAGGCGGTGCACGACCGCAATCAGGGTACTTTTGCCTTTCCACTGGGTTTCGAGCAGGTCCTGGATGCGCGCCTGGGACTCGTTGTCAAGCCCGGACGTGGCCTCATCCATGATCATAACCTTTGGGTTTTTAAGAAAGATTCTGGCAATGGCCAACTTCTGACGCTGGCCGCCGGAAAGGTTATCGCCTTTCGTTCCGACTGAATGCTGCATTCCCATTTTAATGATGTCTTCCAAAAAATCTTCCTGAATGAGAAGCTGGTGAATGCAGGTGTTTACCTTTTCGCGGGCCGCGGGCGATTCTTCTTTCAGGTTGCCAAAGAATATGTTGGTCAGGATAGATCGCGTGTGCATGTATTTGGACATCTGACAAAATGAAATTGCAGTCGGGGCCGCCGCCGAGACTTTATCCTTAAATAGCTGGCGGCCTTCTATAATACGATTGCCAAGTTTTTCCGGTAGACTAAAAAAATGGTGCTTTTGAGGAACAAAGTCCAGCATTAGCCGTAAGATTTTTTGCTGTCCTTTGCGGGAGACTCTTTGAACCCCTTTCTTTTTAACCTTATATAATAGCCTTTTGTATTCATCGATTTGCTCGGGATCGATGAGGCCCAACTCCAATATGTCTTCATCGGATGAGCGCTGGTCTGAATATTTAATCAGCGCTTCGATGAATTCAAGCCCTAAATTTAAAAGCGGCTGCCGGAGTTGCGCTTCACATAGGAACTCAATGAAAATTTCATTTTGCGGCAGATTGTCAGGATTAAACGCCTTGTCCTGGGGTTCGCCGAATATGATATTTTCAGCCACACTGGTGTGATGAAGATAATTGTCGGGATCATAAAATTCGATAAGTTCCGCCAGATCCTCGGCAAAATGTTTCCGAAAAGTTTTACGCACCTTTAATATTTGCCGGATAATATCTTGGTGTTGGTCTTTATCTAAAACTGCATTCAGACCGAAGCGCAGTACATCGACAAAAAGGCCGGCCTGCTGCAGCGCCAGGATGCGATCATCCAAACCGGGCATATTGGGCTGTGTATCGGCCTGCTCCTTTTCGGCCTCGGCCACAACCGCATACAGTAAATTTTCCTCCAGACTGCCTTCGAATATGAAGGGCGTTTGCGAAACAAAACCGATGTTGTGAATGATATCTTTTTTGGACAGCTGCGATACGTCCATTTGGTCAATTAATATTTTACCGCCGCTATATTTGTACAGTTGCACAATGCATTGGGCCAGCGTGCTTTTGCCGCTTCCGGAAAAACCCACCAGCGCCATATGCTCGCCGTGTTTTAAGTTAAAGCTGATCTCGGACAATAGCCGGGTTCCGTCTTCGACCACAAATGATAAATCTTTGACTTCAATGCTGCCTTTCAGATCATGCGGCCGGCGGCCCTCCGGTGCCAATAAATGCTCCGGGGCGAGGTCGAAGTATTCCATGGTTCGACTGTAGGTTACACTGGCGGTCTGATAGGCCTGGTAAAATTGAATCAGCTCCTTCCAGGGATCGTAAAGCTTTTCCTGGGCCGATAAAAAGGCCACCAGAGCCCCCAGTTCCAGACGTCCGTTAATGGCCAGCCAGCCGCCGAGTGCAAACACCAGAAAGCGGCTGAAATTGGTAAACAGGCTGTTGACGGCCTTGACGGCAAACCGGTAAAGGTTCCAGATGATTCTGATTTTGCGAAGATGACCGACCAGGCGGTTGAATTTCTTGTTTTCAATCAAAAACGCGCCGTTGGCCTGGATTTCATGGATCCCGGCTACGGATTCTCCGACCTTGCTGGATACCTTGCGGCCGGCATCCACCCGCTTGCGATTATAGATGTTGACCCGTTTTTGCAGCACGGGCACCAGCAGCAGCACCACCGGGTAAATGCTGAGCGTGACGGCGGCCAACAGCGGATTCAACCAGAGCAGGTAGCCGGCAAACGCAAAAAGCATCAACAGGTTGGTCACCGGCACGGCAATCGCCATTCCGACGAAGTCACCTGCGGTCGCAAGCTCCGTCGTTATCGCAGCCACCACCAGGCCGGGTTGTGTTTTTCGGTAAAAGCTTAACGGCATGGTCAACAGATGCGCGTATAACGCCTGGCGCATATCGGACAGGGTGCGCTGACCGATGACGGTTTGTAAAATATTGATTAAATATTTCAAGATACTGGCGGCAACAACGGCCGCCAGATATATTCCGCAGTATAATACCAGCAAATCGAATTTTTGCAGATTAATGGCATCATTGACGATGCGCTTCTGCATTTCAAGCGGCAGTACATTGGCCAGCACCGCGATGATGGCGGTCACGACCAGCAGGGCTTGAAGCCACCGGTTTTTGGACGTGATCCATGAAATGAGCGATTTATGGACAATGAGGGCCTGCGCTTTGGCCATTGTGATCATCTCCTTATAGTAAATGACTATCAACATGCAATCGGTGTTTGGCCGGCTGATTTCGAACCCGGCGGTGTCTCCCGGCAGCTTTTTAGATTCAACTCAATCGACGCCGCTGCCGAGCATTCTAACCGGCTAGCCTACCAAACTGCTGAAAACCGCTAAATAAAGCATAATGTGTATTTTGCAGCAGGAAATCATGTATCTTGGGCACTTGGCACCAGCGCCGTGATCCGGATCAAATCGATACATGAATTTTTTATTAAAAATACACGCTCGACCCTATTTGATTGTGCGGCGCACCGCGCTATATATAAATCAGTATCTATTTATTGAAATCACATCATGTTTGCACATGATTTATGCAATAATCTTGCGATCGATTATTAGAAAGAAGGTATCCAGTATGCATTGCCCAATGTGCCACGCAGCCATGAAACCGCTAAAAATAGGGGAGGTCCAAATAGATGAATGTCGCCAGTGCAAAGGCATCTGGTTCGATAAGGGTGAGCTGGCGGAAGCCAAAGATGAAGTGGATCCCGACTTGCGCTGGCTGGACTTCGGGATCTGGAAAGAGGAAGCGCGGTTTCACATCAACGATGAACCTCAAAAATGTCCGCGATGTCAAAAAGCCGCCCTGCGCGAGATCAGCTACCAGGGTCCGGAGGTTGATTTTAGGTTTTGCCCGTTCTGTGAAGGTGTCTGGCTAAATGCCGGCAGTTTCAAACAGATTCTCGACGCCCTGCGCAAGGAGGCCGCGGACAAGAGTGTATCCGATTATGTGAAAGCCAGTCTAAAAGAAGGCGCCGAGATTTTCACAAACCCCAAGCGAGTCATTTCGGAATGGAGGGATTTGAAAGCGGTGCTGCGCATGTTGCGCTATCGTGTTTTTGTCGACAATCCAAAATTTAGAAGTATTCTGGCGGGAATTCAAAAGTCGTTGCCGCTCTGATTCCCGCACCCTGTATCCGGAAAAACGATCACCGCATGTCGGCTTGGGAGAGAACTTTTTGCACGATTTCAGCCGGCGGCCTTTCGGTATAGTTTGGCAATATATTGAGCGGCGCTGTCTTTCCATCGGAAGCGGGCGGCGGCCGCCCGTTCACAAATTTGGCGCCATTCAGCCGGCTTGTTTGCTTTTAAAGCAATGGCCTTTGAGGTGGTTTGAACGAAATTGTCGACCTGGGTTCGCAGACTTTCGCCTTTAAAAGCAAATCCATTCTGGCCGTCGGCGACGGTATCCTTCAGACCACCGACTGCGTGCACCAGGCAGGGTTGCCCGTGACGCATGGCAATCATTTGGCTGAGGCCGCAGGGTTCAAAAGAACTGGGCATCAGAAAAAGATCGCCGCCGGCATAAAGGGCGTCGGCACATTGCATCCGAATACCCGTTGATGAATAGAAAATTCTCATAGCGCGCGCTCGTCTCAGTCAGAAACTTCTCGTATTCGCCGATCGCCGCTGCCCAATAAGATGTAACAGCCCTTTTCGCCGAGGGCTTGCAGAATGCCGTGAAGGCCCGACTGGCCGTCGGATCCGGATTCGCGCAGCAGCAAAACCTTTTGATCTACGACGCGGCTGACCGAAGTCAGCAGGATGGAGGGCTTACTGAAGCGTCGGCCCAGTTCCAACGCTGCGGGCGTATGCCATGAACTGCGAGGTGGGTACCGTATCCCAGCCTCCGGCTCCAGCGAATCGCCTTGGATCTGAAAAGATCCAACATATCCGGGAATGGATACTGCCTGGCCGGGCGTTGCGCCGGATAGTCACATGCCGTTTAGAATTCCGATCAGCCGGCCGTCACGCCGGCCTGAATCAGGTCGCTTTCAAGTCCCTCACCACCATAGAATTGCGGGTTTTGACTGGGCTTTTGAATTTCTTCGGCATAGGAAGGGGAAACCGTATGAACGGCATCGGACAGGCGGATGCCGATGGCCATGGCATTGAAACAATCCGGCCAGCGGGGATCGGCAACAACCGACCGGTCGTAATCCAGCTCCGGAAACCAGGCCTCCAGCGAAGATTCATTGCCCCGCAAGGGACGTACCCCCTGCAGCGCCAGGTTGTGGATGGTATAGACCAGTCGAATCTTTTTGAGTTCGGCATAATCCGGATGAAACGCCCGCAGCAGAGCAACGAAAGCCGCATGCCAGTCGTGCAGATGAATACAGTCGATTTTGTCCAACAGCATGTCGCCGACTGTTGCGGACACGGCCGCGCCGAAAAGCGCAAACCGCGTGGCATCCGTAAAAAAAGGCCGATCCGGCGGATCATCGGTATAAATCCTGTATTCGCCGCTAAATGAATCGAATGCGCCCATTGCCGGATGATGGATCACGAGATGGGTGACCGCCGCCGGCTTGGCTGCCGGGCGGACTTCATATATATCGGCCGTGTGCGGATAGCCTCTGAACAAAAAGCTGACTGCGATGGACCTTGACCGCCCCGCTTTGCCGGTGCAAAAACCCGTGGGAAGGGGTGACAACGGTCACCCGGCAATTGTGATCCGCCAGGGCCGGCGGAAGATGACGAATGACATCGCCGATTCCGCCGACTTTGCCCCCATCGAGGGCACCGTTTTCAGCCGCTACGAAAAGAATATGCATTGCATCTCCTGATCGGTGCATTGCAGCAATGGCTTGCACCGTTGAAGGTATCGTTTTCCACCTCGCTGCTGTGGTCAATGTTACTTGGCCAAGGTGTATTTGTCGCATGGTAAATTCGAAAATTGCCGGCCTTCGTTCCGATTTGTTGACAAAACGGAAAATTCATTTTTAAAATGTTTAAATAAAGATCGATTCAGGCGAGATGATAAATTCCTTGAATCTGCGAACCGGGCAGTTGGGGTCGATTGCTTGCAGATTCCAGGTTTTTTTGTTTTTCAGATAGCGGGGACGGCCCCAAAAAAAATCAGGAGAATATGATGTGTGATCCTTTTGGCGTAACCGACTGTGCCTTGATTGCCATTGCCACCGGTGAAAAAGCCCAGAATATAAGAGAAATGCACAATCGGCTCATGCGGACTTATGACGATGGTGTTATCTACTATCATTTCTGGGGCGGGCTGTTGCGCCCTCATTTTGTCGATCCGGAATATCAAAATCATTTTGCCGGTTGGGCGTATCACGACCTGCACGACCGGCGGCTGGCCGAAAAGCTGTCGATTATCAATCCGGCGCATTATACGTCCATCGAAGAACTGCGCCAGGAAGTTATCGAGGTTTTCGAAGAACGGATGGACGAAGAGGAAGCTGCATCGCGCGTGGAAGCGGAACATCCTTTCTTTTTCATGCGGTCTCAAATCGTGGTTTTCGACACCCGCCTGCGGGTCGCCACACCCGAAGCACTTACCGGATTGATACCGGATTTATCGCTGGGCAGCCTTTTTTATCACTTCATCGATTCCCGTCGTCGCACCCTGTCGGGCGGCGATGACTTTACCGAATGGCTTAAGTGCTGGGGAGACCGATATCAGCAGTCTGATAGATGAGATCCAGACCATTGATCCCTACTTCAACAGCCTGATTGAATTGCGGGAGGATCTTGCAGCGATCTTCACTTCCCATTTGAAAACCGAGGAATAAACATGACCGAAATGCTCAACCAATATGCCCCCATTGTCGGGACGAACGTCATCGATCATCTGCGCCAGTTGGCCGAACCCCTCAAAGGAATGAAAGTCGTGCACGTGAATTCCACGCGCGAGGGGGGCGGTGTGGCCGAAATACTGCACCGCCTGATACCCCTGAAGCAGGAGCTGGGATTGGATGCGAGCTGGGAGATCGTTGCCGGTGATTCACAATTTTATCAGTGCACCAAAAAGATGCACAACGCCTTGCAGGGCAATCGCGCCGGCATTTCAAGCGAGCTGCTGCAACACTATGAAGCCGTCAATGCCGATAATTTCGAAAGATTGAAAGATCTGCTGCAGGAGGCGGATATCGTCATCATTCATGATCCCCAGCCGGCCCCCCTGCTGAAATACTGCCGGACTCGCAGGGGCAAATGGATCTGGCGCTGCCATATCGATGCCAGCCGTCCTTTTCGTCCGGTGTGGAAATATCTGCAAAATTTTGTCAGGGATTACGACGCCAGTATCTATTCGCTGCCGGCTTTTGCCCAACCCATGCCGCATCCGCTTTACATTATTCCGCCCAGCATTGATCCGCTGAGCGATAAAAATATTGCGCTCGACAGCGACCGAAATCGAGGGGGTCTGCCAGACGCTATGGGTTGGATCCCGAGCGGCCGATTATCTCCCAGATTTCCAGATTCGACCGGTTCAAAGATCCGGTCGGGGTGATCCGGGCCTACCGCATGGCCAAGGCCTTCGGTCCGCCGCTGCAGCTGGTCCTGGCCGGCGGAACCGCCACCGACGATCCTGAAGGTGAAGAAGTTCTGGCTGAAGTCACCGCCGCGGCGCAGGATGATCCGGATATTCATGTGCTGCTGCTGCCGCCGGATGCCCATCGAACGATCAATGCCATTCAGCGATTATCCACGATTGTCCTGCAGAAATCCGTCAAAGAAGGTTTCGGCCTGACCGTCACCGAGGCACTGTGGAAAGGCAAACCGGTTATCGGGGGCGATGCCGGCGGAATCCGGCTGCAGGTGGTCAATCATCAAACCGGGTTTTCTGGTGAACACCGCCGAAGGGGCCGCCCTGCGCATCCGCTATTTGCTGAAACACCGCGATCGTCTGCAGGAAATGGGAGAGACGGCCAGAAACTTTGTGCTGGAAAATTATCTGCTGACCCGTCACCTCAGAGAATACCTGACGCTGATGGTTGCGATCGTCAGAAACAGCGCCGATAGAATCGAACTTAATTTCTGAGGTTCAGGGTTTAGCGCCGCCGCCGGCCTAAAAAACGGCCGGTCAAATCGAAAAAGAAACGAATCGTTCAGCGCAGAGTTGGCAGCCTCCGGCCCATAGGGAATAGGGCCTAGGCCCCGGTGGGAGAACGCTGAGAAAAAAAAATTTAAATAATCTCGGTGCGCTCGGCCTGCGCTGCGGTGAGATACTTCTTGGAAATGGCAGATGCGCGATCGGAGAAAAGTGGCCAATCTACCCTGCGACGATAGTTCCGCTTTAGCTCATTTTCCCAAGTAAAGATCCGGGTCCAGCTTCCGGCCCGTAGGGCCTGCAGCCCGGAGGGAGGGCCCGGCTTTGATTATCCCCGGAGGGGATTTAGTTTACCGGCATTTGACGATTTACGGAGTACTGGAGTATTGGAGTGATGGAGTAATGGAAGAACCCCCTTTTTCCATCGCTCTCAGAAAACAGATGCCTGAAGAAAACCTGAAAGTTTAAGGCTCTTTTTTTTAAACCAACACTCCAATACTCCAGTACTCCGGTTGATTTATACGGGCAGAGCCATTGATCTCTGACCTGGCCTGAGGACCAGGTTTTCAATGTTGGAATAAAATTACAGCCTATCGCCATCATCCCGACCATCCCGGCGAAATATACCGATTTATAAGCGCTAAAATACATGATGGACTGTATTTACCCATTTTCGTATCTGTGCTATCTTAACTGGATCTTAATTTTTTGATTTGCAACACAATTAGATTTTCATAGAAATATCAAACCTTAGACAGTTATCAATTCAGTTTTGCGCAATAAGCGCAAAATATTTTTCAGTTTGTTTGTAAACCCCTGGTATACAGGCGTTTATGAAGATCAATGTCGGCGTCAACTTTTTAAATAGGATAAAAGTTAAACGATCGATTGTCATATAATAGGCAGAGCGAAGCGATACCATAAATCTTCAATCTTCAATCTGCAATATTCAATTCCGGCTTGTCCGGGTTGGGGAGTTAAATGCTGACCGCAGAATTGACACCAGACAGAGGACGGGTGATTATTGAAGGTGTGCAACCGGAAATTGACGGCGGACGGTTTCCGATCAAACGTTCGGTGGGCGAAAGCGTCGCAGCGGAAGCCGACATTTTCACCGACGGCCACGATGTTATCTCGGCTATCCTGCTGTACCGCCAGGAGACCGATACGGCCTGGAAAGGGGCTTTCATGAAAGCCCTGGTCAACGATCGCTGGCGCGGTTCTTTTGGGGTTGCAGAAATCGGCCGCTATTTTTACACCTTCCAGGCCTGGGTCGATCGCTTCAAGACCTGGCGGCGAGATCTCGCGAAAAAATTGCATGCCGGGCAGGAGGTCGCAGCGGATCTTCTGATTGGTTCCGATCTCATCCAAAAAACCGCCCGGCGGGCCACCGGGGCTGATCAAACCACCCTGCGAGGTTGGGCGGAGCTGCTGGCTTCCGACAAGGCGCTGAATGAAAAAATCAAACTGGCGTTGGATGTGAATCTGGCACGCCTGGTAACCCGGTATCCGGATCGAAGTCATGCGACCCGCTATGCGAAAATCCTGGCGGTGACCGTCGAGCGGCGAAGAGCCCGCTTCAGCTCATGGTATGAAATGTTTCCCCGCTCCTGCAGTGGGAAAGCGGATCAGCACGCAACCTTCAAGGACTGCGAGGCCCGCCTGCCCTATATAGCCGAGATGGGATTTGATGTGCTTTACCTGCCGCCGATTCACCCCATCGGCCGCACCCACCGCAAGGGGAAAAACAATGCGGTCCAGGCCGGCCCGGATGATCCGGGCAGCCCCTGGGCGATTGGCGCCGCCGAGGGCGGTCATACTGCGGTGCATCCCCAATTGGGCACGTTAGAGGATTTTCGGCAGTTGGTCTCGCGGACCAAGGAATTCGGTATGGAAGTCGCCCTGGACATCGCCTTTCAATGCACACCGGATCATCCGTATGTTCAGGAGCATCCCGAATGGTTCTATCAGCGGCCCGACGGCAGCATCCAATATGCCGAAAATCCGCCCAAAAAGTATGAGGACATCTATCCGCTCAATTTTGAAAACGACCGCTGGCAGGATCTCTGGCAGGAGCTGCTTGACGTCGTGCACTTTTGGATTGATCAAGGCATTCGAATCTTCCGGGTGGACAACCCCCATACCAAGCCGTTTGCCTTTTGGAAGTGGCTGATTGCCGAGGTCAAAAAAGACTTTCCCGACACCATATTTTTGGCCGAGGCCTTTACCCGGCCGCGGGTCATGTATCGGCTCGCCAAACTCGGATTCACGCAATCCTACACCTATTTTGCCTGGCGCAACACCAAATGGGAACTGACCCAGTATTTTACCGAATTGACCCGGGCGCCGGTGCGGGAATTTTTCCGGCCCAATTTGTGGCCCAATACCCCTGATATTTTGACTGAATATCTTCAGATGGGCGGCCGATCGGCCTTTGCGATCCGCCTCGTGCTGGCGGCGACCCTGGGCGCCAACTACGGCATTTACGGACCGGCTTTTGAACTGGCTGAAAACACCCCCCGGGAACCTCACAGCGAGGAGTACCTGGACTCTGAAAAATACCAGATCAGATCCTGGGATGTCGACCGGCCGGACAGCTTGACGCCTTTCATTGCGCGGGTCAATCGCATCCGGCGCGAAAATGCGGCGCTGCAATCGGATCGCAATCTGCAGTTTCATCCGCTCGACAATGAACAGCTAATCGCTTACAGCAAACACAGCGACGATCTTTCAAATATTATTCTGGCGGTCGTCAACCTCGATCCCCACCATACCCACAGCGGATGGCTGGAATTTTCCCCCGCCGCGGTGGGGCTGGATCCGAAGCAGTCTTTTCAAGTCCACGATCTGCTGAGCGATGCCCGATATCTGTGGCAGGGCTCGCCCAACTTCGTCGAACTGAACCCGCAGATCGTTCCCGCGCATATATTTGTCGTGCGGCGCAAAGTCCGCACGGAACGCGACTTTGATTACTTCTTATAATTAAACCGGTGCCTCTGATGGATAAACACATAGTAACGCAAGGCGAGAGCCTGTGGTATAAAGACGCCGTAATTTACCAGCTGCATGTCAAAACCTACCATGACAGCGATGAAGACGGTTTGGGGGATTTTAAAGGGCTGACTCAAAAATTGGATTATCTCCAAAATCTGGGGGTGACCGCGATCTGGCTGTTGCCTTTTTATCCGTCGCCGTTAAAGGACGACGGCTACGATATTGCAGACTACACCAATATTCATCCGTCCTACGGGAAACTGCGCGATTTTAAGCTCTTTTTGCGTGAAGCCCATCGGCGCGGACTGAAAGTTATCACCGAACTGGTCGTCAACCACACCTCGGACCAGCATCCCTGGTTTCAAAATGCCCGCCGGGCGAAATCCGGCAGCAGCCGACGCAATTTCTACGTCTGGAGCGATACCCCCGATAAGTATACCGAAGCGCGGATCATCTTTCAGGATTTCGAGTCATCCAACTGGACCTGGGATCCGGTGGCCAAGGCCTATTTCTGGCACCGGTTTTATTCCCATCAGCCTGATTTGAATTATGACAATCCCCAGGTCCATAAAGCCGTGCTGCGCGCGCTCGATTTCTGGCTGGGCATGGGCGTGGACGGCTTGCGGCTGGATGCGGTGCCGTATTTGTATCAGCGTGACAAAACCAATTGCGAAAATCTGCCCGAAACCCATGCGTTTTTAAAAAAGTTGCGGGCCCACGTGGACCGCAAATTTCAAAACCGGATGCTGCTGGGAGAGGCCAACCAGTGGCCGGAGGATGTGGTCGATTATTTCGGCGACGGCGATGAATGTCATATGAATTTTCATTTTCCGTTGATGCCCCGCTTGTTCATGGCGCTGCGCATGGAAGACCGCTTTCCGATCGTTGATATTCTCGATCAAACGCCCCGCATTCCGGACACGTGCCAATGGGCGGTGTTTTTGCGCAATCACGATGAGCTGACGCTGGAAATGGTGACCGATGAGGAACGCGATTATATGTACCGGGTTTACGCCCGGGATCCCCAGATGCGGGTAAACTTAGGTATTCGGCGCCGATTGAGCCCGCTGCTGGGAAATCATCACCGCCGCATCGAACTGATGAACGGGCTGCTGTTTTCGATGCCGGGGACACCGATTATCTACTACGGCGATGAAATCGGGATGGGTGACAACGTTTTTCTGGGGGACCGCAACGGCGTTCGCACCCCCATGCAGTGGAGTGCGGACCGCAACGCCGGTTTTTCCAGGAGCAACCCGCATCGCCTCTATTTGCCCGTGATTACCGACCCGGAGTATCATTTTGAAGTCGTCAACGTCGAAGCCCAGGAAAACAACCGCCATTCCCTCTTATGGTGGATGCGGCGTCTGATTACCCTGCGCAAACGCTTCAAGGCCTTCAGCCGCGGTGACCTTGAATTTCTGCATCCTGAAAACCCTAAAATACTGGCGTTTACGCGACGCTGCCAGGACGAATGCATTCTGGTTGTCGCCAACCTGTCGCGATTTGTGCAGTATGTGGAATTGGATTTGGCGGCCCTCAAAAACATGATTCCGATTGAGCTCTTCGGCCGGACCGAATTTCCCGCCGTTAGCGAAAGTCCCTATTTTCTTACCCTGGGGCCGCATTCATTCTACTGGTTTTTTATGCAGCCGGCGGCGGCGACGGCGGATGGTCGCCTCCCGGCGGCGGCCGCCGGAGAGCTTTTAAGTTTGGAAGTCGGCAGCTCCTGGGAGCAGGTATTAAAAGGCAAAGCCAAAAGCCGCCTGGAGGACATACTGCCGGCCTATCTGCGCAGCAAACGCTGGTTCGGGGGCAAGGCCCAGCGGATCAAAAAGGCCGCTATTCAGGAGTTTGTCGCCCTGCCGGACGGCACCTTTTCAGCGCTTTTCGCTTTTGCGGCCATCGATTACATGGACGGCAACAGCGAAACCTATGTCCTGCCGCTGGCCTTTGCATCCGGAACCCAGGCCGAGGAAGTCCTGCATGAACACCGCGGTGCCGCCCTGACCCGGCTGCGGATAAAATCCAGCGGCGAGACCGGGATCCTCTTTGAGGCCACGGTGTTGAAGGATTTCGGCCGCGCGCTGATCAGGGCCATCGGCCACCGCCATCATCGCAAGGGGGCCTCCGGGGAGTTGATCTGCTCCCGGACTCCGGTGTTTCGCAGGATTTGTGAAACGGATCCCGCGTCGCTGGAGCCGTCGCTGCTGGGTGCGGAACAGAGCAACACCTCCCTGGTGTATGAAAGCTGTTTTATCCTGAAACTTTTCAGGCGGCTGCAGGAGGGCACCAACCCGGATCTTGAAATCGGACGGTTTCTGACCGAGAAAGGATTTGCCCATATACCGCCGGTCGCCGGCGCTTTGGAATATCGCTGCGGCCGGCAGAAACCGCAGACGATCGGCATTCTGCAAGGCTTTACCCCCAACCAGGGCGATGCCTGGGAATACACCCTGAATTCGTTGACCCATTATTTTGAGCATGTCCTCGCAACGCAGACGGACAAAGCGCCCCCGCCGGCTCCCCCAGCGTCGTTTTTGGAGCTGGCCCAAACGCCCGTGCCGTCGGATGTGTCTGAAATGATCGGAATCTACATGGAGTCGGTGCACATTTTGGCCCGGCGTACCGCGGAGCTGCACCGGGTTTTGGCATCGCCGTCGCAGGACCCGAAATTTGCACCCGAACCGTTTTCCAAATTATATCAACGCTCGCTTTACCAATCCATGCGCACACTTGCCGGTCGGACCCTGCCGCTGCTGCGCCGGCACCTGAAAGATTTGCCGGCGGACGTTCAGCCGGAAGGACGCGAAATCCTGGATCTGAATAAAGATATCATCGAACGCTTTCATGCGCTGCTGGACCTGAAAATTACGGGATTGCGAACCCGATGCCACGGTGATTTTCATCTGGGACAGGTGCTGTTTACCGGCAAAGATTTTGTGATTATCGATTTCGAGGGGGAACCGGCCCGTCCGATCAGTGAGCGGCAGATCAAACGCTCGCCTCTGCGGGATGTTGCCGGTATGCTGCGATCGTTTCACTATGCCGCTTATTCCGCCCTGATTGCACTGGAAAAGCAGGGGATGGTCCAGCCGGAAAGCCTGCCGTATTTGGAATCCCAGGCAAATCTGTGGTATGTATGGGTCTGTGCGGCTTTTGTGAAAATTTACCTGGAACAGACTGCCGGCGGCGGCTTTGTGCCGAATACCCAAGCAGAAATCGAAATTCTGCTGGAGGCCCTACTCCTGGAAAAGGCGATTTATGAACTGGGATATGAGCTCAACAACCGGCCCGACTGGGTCAAAATTCCCATTCACGGCATCAAGCAATTACTGCAGAAGTGACCCGGCTTGCTGCGCGACCTTGCGTGGGAAAAGTGACCCTGGCAGGACAGCCATGGTGCAGGTTTCAGGTGTCAGGTGTCAGTGTTCAGCACCTACCCGCCCTGAAACCTCTCGTTCGGCAACATCGACAAAAAATTGTCGATATCACTTTTTTAAACGCCAAAAGGAGGTTTGGGATGTCTGAAAACCAACCCATGAACCCATCAACAGCCGAAGCAAACCGCGACAAGCCGGCACCGGATTACAGCCTGCTGACCGCGGATGATCTTTACTTGTTCAACGAAGGCAGCCATTTTCGTCTGTATGAGAAACTGGGGGCCCATCCGGTGAATGACGGCCGCCTGCAAGGAACCTATTTTGCGGTCTGGGCGCCCAACGCCGGTCAGGTCAGCGTGATCGGTGACTTTAACGGCTGGGATAAACTCAGTCATCCGCTGCAGCCCAAAGGCTCCTCGGGAATCTGGGAGGGAATCGTGCCCGGACTCGATAACGGCGCACTCTACAAATACCATATCCTTTCCCGCATCGAGAACTATCAGGTGGACAAAGCCGATCCCTTTGCGGTTTTCAATCAAATTGCCCCGGAAAAGGCCTCGGTCACCTGGAATCTGGACTATGCCTGGCAGGATCAGGCCTGGATGGACGACCGCGGCCGCCGCAATGCCCTTGACGCGCCCATGGCCATTTATGAAGTCCATTCGGGGTCCTGGCAGCGGGTGCCCGAGAAAGACAGCCGCTTTTTGACCTATCGCGAGCTGGCCCCCAAGCTGACCGAATATGTTCTGCAGATGGGATTTACCCACGTTGAATTTCTGCCGATCATGGAACACCCGTTTTACGGGTCGTGGGGCTATCAAACCCTGGGCTATTTCTCGCCCAGCAGCCGCTACGGAACTCCCCAGGATTTTATGTTTCTGATCGATTATCTCCATCAGCATGATATCGGTGTGATTCTGGATTGGGTACCGTCTCATTTTCCGAGCGACGAACATGGCCTGGGTTTTTTTGACGGCTCCCATCTATTCGAACACGCCGATTCGCGCAAAGGCTTTCATCCGGACTGGAAAAGTTTTATTTTCAACTACGGCCGCAATGAGGTGCAGAGCTTTCTGATCAGCAGTGCCCTGTTTTGGCTGGATAAATATCATATCGACGGCTTTCGGGTGGATGCCGTCGCCTCGATGCTGTATCTGGACTATTCCCGCAAAGACGGCGAATGGATCCCCAACGAACACGGCGGCAACGAGAACCTGGAAGCCATCGCCTTTTTGCGCCGTTTCAACGAGGAGGTGCACGCCAAATACCCCCGGACGTTGACGATTGCCGAAGAGTCCACGGCCTGGCCGATGGTGTCGCGCCCCACTTACACCGGGGGGTTGGGATTCGATATGAAATGGGATATGGGGTGGATGCATGACACGCTGGATTATATGTCCAAAGAGCCGATCCATCGCTCCTTTCATCACAACAAATTGAACTTCCGGATGCTGTATGCCTATTCGGAGAATTACGTATTGCCCCTGTCCCACGACGAGGTGGTCCACGGCAAGGGATCTTTGCTGGCTAAAATGGCGGGGGATGAATGGCAGAAATTCGCCAACTTAAGGGCCATGCTGGGGTACATGTATGCCCAGCCGGGTAAAAAGTTGCTGTTCATGGGCGGCGAACTCGGTCAATGGGCTGAATGGAATCATGACCGCAGCCTGGATTGGCACCTGTTGGCAAACCCGCTGCATGCCGGAATTCAGCGGTGGGTGCATGATCTGAATCAACTTATGCGCCGGGAGCCGGCCCTGCATGAGTTTGACTTCAATCCCGCGGGTTTCAGCTGGATTGACTGCAATGACACGCAGCAAAGCACCATCAGCTTGATTCGGCGGGGACAATCCCGCCAAAACACCCTTGTCGTTGCCTGCAATTTTACCCCGGTCCCCCGCCACAACTACCGCCTCGGTGCCCCCGACAGCGGCATCTGGCAGGAAGTATTAAACAGCGATGCCCGGGAATACGGCGGCAGCGGGCAGGGCAACCTGGGGTCCCTGGAAGCCGCTCCCGTCCCCAGTCACGGTTTACCCCACTCGCTGAACCTGTCCCTGCCGCCGCTGGCGGCTGTCTTTTTCAAAATGACGGAGGCGGCCCCATGAAGACGTCGCTGGGCGCCACATTTTACCGTGAAGGCCGCTGCCGGTTTTTGGTGTGGGCCCCCCGGGCCGAGCGGGTCGAAGTCCGCCTGCTGTCGCCTCGCGAGCGGGTCGTGCCGCTGGAAAGACTGCCGCAGGGCTATCACGGGGCCGTAGTGACCGACTTCGGACCGACCGGACGCTATGTCTATCGTCTTTTCAAGAAGTCGGCCAAGGAGCCGATCGAACGGCCCGACCCGGCCTCGCGCTTTCAACCTGAAGGCGTTCACGGTCCCTCCCAGGTCGTGGATACGGAATTTGACTGGGATGACGGCGACTGGCACGGGCTGCCGCTGTCACAATATATCATATACGAGCTGCATGTCGGCACGTTTACGCCGGCGGGCACATTTGAGGCCGTTATTGAGTATCTGGATGAACTCCGGGATATCGGCATCACCGCCGTCGAACTGATGCCGGTGGCCCAGTTTCCCGGCACGCGCAACTGGGGCTACGACGGCACCTATCCGTTTGCGGTCCAGAACTCCTACGGCGGACCGCAGGGCCTCAAACGGCTGGTCAGTGCCTGCCACCGCAAAGGTCTGGCGGTGATCATGGATGTGGTCTACAACCATTTGGGGCCGGAGGGCAACTATTTAAGTGATTTTGGGCCCTATTTTACGGACTTTTACCAAACCCCCTGGGGCCAGGCCGTCAATTTTGACGGGCCTGACAGTGACGAGGTGCGGCGCTTTTTTATCGAAAATGCGCTATACTGGGTTGCAGCGTGTCACATCGATGCCCTTCGCATCGATGCAGTGCATGCCATTTTGGATTTTTCCGCCCGCCCGTTTTTGGAAGTGCTGGCGGCGACGGTTCACCGGGCGGCCGAACAGTTAAACCGCCGAATTTACTGTATTGCCGAAAGTGCCTTAAACGACACGCGCATCCTGCGGCCGCGGGAGCTGGGCGGATTCGACCTGGACGCCCAGTGGAACGACGATTTTCATCACGCCCTGCACAGCTTGCTGACCGGTGAGCAGGCCGGCTATTATCAGGACTTCGGCCGGCTGGATCAGCTGGCCTGGGCCTGGCGCCGCGGCTTTGTCTACGATGGGCAGTATTCGAGCTACCGGCAGCGGGTGCACGGCAATTCCTCCCGCAACATCCCGGCGCAGCAGCTGGTGGTTTTTGCCCAGAATCACGACCAGATCGGCAATCGCTTGCATGGAGAGCGCCTGAGCCGGCTGGTTTCATTTGAAAAATTGAAATTGGCGGCCGGGCTGGTATTTTTGTCGCCTTTTATTCCCCTGCTTTTTATGGGTGAAGAGTACGGTGAGACGGCACCTTTTCAATACTTTATTGATCACTCGGACCCGCAACTCGTCAAGGCTGTGCGCGAGGGGCGCCGGCGGGAATTTGCCGCCTTCGGCCGGCAGGAGGCGCCGCCGGATCCCCAGGATGAGGCCATTTTTGCCGCTGCCAAACTGAACCGCTCCCTGCGGGATACGGGCCAGAGCCGGGTTCTGTTGAACTTTTACCGGGAATTGATCCGGCTGCGCCAAGAAATTCCGGCCCTGGCGCAGCTTAGCAAGAAGCAGCTCGATGTTGTGGCCGATCAGGAGCACCGGATGCTCCTGGTGCGGCGCTGGATGGGATCTGATGAGGTTTTTCTGATTTTTAGTCTCAGCGACCGTCAAATGACGCTGCCGCTGCCGCTGCCGGCGGGCCGCTGGAGAAAAATCCTGGATTCCGCCGATCCGGACTGGCTCGGACCGGGCCGTCTGCTGCCCGAAGAAATCGAATCGGATGGACGAGTCGAATTGCCCCTGGCACCGCACGTCGTGGTGGCGCTTGGAAGGGCAGAGGTGCCGCACGAAGGATGACGAACCATAAGGTTACAAATAAATAAGCTCATAGTTCATAAGCTGATAGCTGGTAGCTCAAAGCTCATAGCTATGATCTATATGACCTATATGACTTATAGGACCTATGACCTATAAACTGTCAGCTACGAGCCATCAGCCATGAGCTATAGGACCTATAGGACTTATATGACTTACTATGAACTATCAGCTATGAGCTATGAACTATGAACTATGAGCTATCAGGAGATTCCCATGACTGACAACCGCTATATTTGCGTACACGGCCACTTCTACCAGCCGCCGCGGGAAAATGCCTGGCTGGAGGCAATCGAACTGCAGGATTCGGCCTACCCCTATCATGATTGGAACGAGCGCATTGCCAACGAGTGTTATGAAGCCAATGCCAACTCCCGGATTTTGGACGAGCAGGGCCGCATTGTGCAGATTGTCAACAACTACCGCAATATCAGCTTTAACTTCGGCCCGACCCTGCTGGCCTGGCTGGAAGAACATACGACCGCTGTCTATGACAAAATTATTCAAGCCGACCTGCAGAGTCGTGAACGCTTTTCCGGCCACGGTTCGGCTCTGGCTCAGGCTTATAATCATATGATCCTGCCGCTGGCCAATCCGCGGGATAAACAGACCCAGGTTTACTGGGGCATCCGCGATTTCGAGCAGCGCTTCGGAAGAAAACCGGAGGGGTTGTGGCTGCCGGAAACCGCGGTGGATCTGGCCACCCTCGATGTGCTGGCAGCCCACGACATCCTTTTTACGATTCTGAGTCCCTACCAGGCCAAGCGGGTACGGCCGATTGGCGAGGCAAAATGGCGGGCGGTCGACGACGGAAGCATTGACCCTAAAATGCCCTATCTCCAGCGGCTGCCCGACGGGCGCTCCCTGGCGATTTTCTTCTATGACGGGCCGATTTCCCAGGCGGTGGCTTTTGAACGGCTATTGAAAAACGGGGAAGTGTTTGCCAATCGTCTGATCGGCGGGTTTGACGATGCGCGCAAGGGCCCGCAGCTGGTGCACATTGCCACCGACGGCGAAAGCTACGGCCATCATCATCGGCACGGGGACATGGCCCTGGCCTATGCGCTGGACACCATCGAAAGCAACGGATATGCGCGTTTGACCAATTACGGCGAATATTTGGCGCTGTATCCACCGACCCATGAAGTCGAAATCTTCGAAAATACGTCCTGGAGCTGCGCGCATGGAATTGAACGCTGGTGCAGCGACTGCGGCTGTCATACGGGCCAGAATCCCGACTGGAATCAGTCCTGGCGCGAACCGCTGCGCAATGCGCTGGATTGGCTGCGCGAGGCCCTGGCCCCGGTGTATGAAGACCAAATGAAACATCCGTATTTGAAAGATCCCTGGCAGGCCCGCAACGATTATATCGATCTCATCCTAAACCGCTCGCAGGCGACGCTCGAGCAGTTCCTGGCCCGGCATGCAGTGCAGGGGCTGAGCCCGGCCGACCGGATCACGATGCTCAAGCTGCTGGAGATGCAGCGTCATCTGATGCTGATGTATACCAGCTGCGGCTGGTTTTTTGAAGAGCTGTCGGGCATAGAAACGGTGCAGGTTATCCAGTACGCCGGCCGGGCAATCCAGCTTTGCCGTGAAACGTCCGCAATCGATCTGGAGCCGGAATTTTTGGAACATTTGAGTCGGGCTCACAGCAACCTGTCCGAAATGGGCGACGGACGCAGTATATTTACTAGATTTGTGAAGCCAGCCGGCCTCGACCTCGAGAAGGTGGCCGCCCATTATGCCATCAGCTCTCTGTTTGAAGACTATCCGCCGGAGGCCTCCATTTTCTGTTATGCCGCATCCCGGCAGAATTACCGCAACGCGGAGGTCGGCAAGGCCAAGCTGGCGGTGGGACAGGTGACCGTCACCTCCAATATTACCACTGAAGCGGCTGCATTTCAATTCGGTGTGCTGCACTTCGGCGACCACACCCTCACCTGCGGCATTGGCAATATTGCGGATGAAGAATATTTCCGGCGCCTGCAAACCGAAATTTTCGCGATGTTTGAAAAAGCCGATTTCCCTGAAGTCCTCCGGGTTCAGGACGAATTTTTCGAGTCTTCGCAATACTCCCTCAAGACGTTGTTTCGGGACGAGCAGCGCAAAATTTTGGATCTTATCCTGCAGACCGCCCAGGATGATGCCCTGTTGGTCTACCGGCATCTGTATGAAAACAATGTGCCGCTGATGCGGTTTTTGAAAGATTCGGGCAGCCCGCCGCCCCAGGTGTTGAGAACGGCCGGCGAGTTGGTCATCAATGGGGATTTGCGCCTCGAGTTCAGCCGCGACGAGCTGGACTATGACGCCATTCGAGATCTGATCGAAGCCGCCGATCTGGCCGGAATCTCGCTGGATGCCAAGACGCTGGAGTTCACGCTGCGGCAAAAACTGGAACGGCTTGCCTCACTGCTCAGTCAGGCCGCCGAGAATACCGATCTTCTGCAACGGTTGGTGGCCGCGGTCGGGCTGGCATATGCCATGCCGTTTAAGGTTAATTTGCGTAAAGTTCAAAATGCTCAATACGATCTGGTGCAACACATTTATCCCGAATACCGGGAAAAAGCGTTAGCCGGTGATACCGCCGCCGTCCGGTGGATCGAATATGCCGATGCGCTGGATGAAAAACTAATGATTAAGGTCTGAAGCGCAGGGCCGAGGGCCGGGGGCGGAGGTCGGAAGTCGACCTGTGAGCTATATGACCTATAAGCTATATGACCTATAGGACCTATGAGCTATATGACCTATATGACCTATAAGCTATAGGACCTATACGACCTATAGGACCTATAAGCTATAGGACCTATACGACCTATATGACCAATATATGACCTATGACCTATATGACCTATATGACTTATATGACCTATATCAGCTATGATCAATATGACCTATGCGAAATATTATGAACATTCCCACCGCCACCTACCGCCTGCAATTCAACCCGGACTTTGGCTTCAGAGATGCCGCCGAGATCGCGGGCTACCTGGCGCAGCTTGGAATTTCATCCCTGTATGCGTCTCCGATATTCAAGGCTCGCCAAGACAGTTTGCACGGCTATGACGGGGTGGATCCCAACCAGTTGAATCCGCAGCTGGGCGCGTTGGCCGATTTTGAACAGTTGACCCAAACGTTGCAGCGGCATTCGATCGGCTGGCTGCAGGACATCGTTCCCAACCATATGGCGTTTAATTATGACAACCGGATGCTGATGGATGTGCTGGAAAACGGGCCGCATTCGAAATACTATCGATTTTTCGACATTGAATGGGATCATCACGATCAAGGCCTGCAGGGTCGGCTGCTGGCGCCGTTTTTGGGAAAGCGCTATGGGGAATGCCTGATCGACGGAGAGATCAAACTCAGCTATGATGCCGCCGGCTTTGGCATCGAATATTATGAGTTCAAGCTGCCGTTGCGGATCGATTCGTATTTGGATATCCTGGGCCATGGAATCGAAAAACTCAGGGCGACCCGCGGCGACAGCGGACCGGAATATATGGGTCTGATCGACATCCTTGACAGGCTGGAAAGTCTGGCGTTGACGCTCGATCCGGCCGAACGCGGCGCGCAAATCCGCACCCTTAAGCAGACCCTCTGGAATGGGTATTGCCACCACAGCGCCATCAAACAGTTTGTGGATAAAAATGTTCGACTATTCAACGGAAAACGAGGTGATGCGGCCAGCTTTAAGCTGCTGGATAAAATCTTATTGCAACAGTTTTTTCGGTTATGCTACTGGAAGGTGGCCTGCGATGAGATCAACTACCGCCGCTTTTTTAGTATCAACGAGTTGATTGCGGTCTGCCAGAAAAACGAAGCGGTGTTTGACCACACGCATGCCCTGTTGACCAGACTCGTCGGGGACGGCATCATCGCCGGCATCCGCATCGATCACATTGACGGCCTGCAGGATCCGCGCGGGTATTTGAACCGGCTGCGCGGGCGTTTTAAAGATATGTACATCCTCGTCGAAAAGATTTTGGAATCCGAGGAAACCCTGCCTGACGAGTGGCCGGTTCAGGGAACCACCGGCTATGAGTTTTCCAGTATGCTCAACGCCCTGTTTGTCCGGCCCGAAAATGAAGAAAACTTCAGCGCGATTTATACCCGCTTCAGCGGGCGCGAGGACTCATTTGAACGCGATATCTATTCAGGCAAGCGCCGGATCCTCGAGACCCAAATGGCAGGGGATCTGGACAATCTGGCCGGCTCTGTGAAGCATATTGCCGGGCGGACGCGCAGCGGCCGAGATTTTACGCTCAGGCGGCTAAAAGAATCCCTGGCTGAAATGCTGGTGCGATTTGCGGTCTACCGGACCTATGTCGATCGTGACGGCGCCCGGGAAGCCGACCGGCGCTATATCCGATCAGCGGTGGAGTTGTCGGTTTTGCATCGGCCGCACCTGCAACCCGAACTTTTGTTCCTGCAGCGGCTGCTGCTCGGTGAAATCGACCGCGACGCCGGCGATGACGCGGCCGATGCATCGGAACGTTGCCGTCAAATCGCGGCCCGGTTTCAGCAGTTGACCGCGCCCCTGATGGCCAAGGGATTTGAAGATACCGCGCTGTATGTCTACAGTCGCCTGCTGTCGCTCAACGACGTCGGCGGCGATCCGCGCCGGTTTGGCTGCCGGGCCGCCGATTTTTGCGGTTTTATCGAAAAAAGGGCCCAGCGCTGGCCGCACGCCATGAACAGCACGGCCACCCATGATTCTAAAAGGGGCGAGGATGTACGGGCCCGCTTGAATGTCTTGTCCGAGGTCCCGAACGAGTGGGCCGCGAATCTGGTGCAGTGGCGCACCCTCAACCGCGCTGCTAAAGTCCGAATAGACGATGCGGAGCGGCCGGATAAAAACGAAGAATACTTCCTGTACCAGACCCTGATCGGGGCCTTTCCGCTCGGCAGTCCGGATCGATCCGACTTTACTGAAAGGATCAGCCAATACATGGTCAAGGCCGCGCGGGAGGCAAAAATTCACACCTCGTGGCTGGCGCCCAACGAGTCCCACGAGGCGGCACTGATTTCTTTTGTGGAAAAAATCCTGCATGCGTCCGGTCAAAAAGACTTTCTGGCCGCGTTTGTGCCGTTTTGCCGTAAAATTGTCCACTACGGTACCTTCAATTCGCTTTCCCAGACGCTGATTAAAATCACGGCCCCCGGTGTCCCCGATTTTTATCAGGGCACCGAATTGCCGGATCTCAGCCTGGTCGACCCCGATAACCGCCGGGCGGTGGATTTTGCCGCCCGCGCCCGGCTTTTAAAAGAAATTCAGGCGCAGGCCCGCACCAATCCCCGGGCGCTGATCGGCGAACTGCTGGCCAACCGGCTCGACGGACGTCTGAAACTGTATCTGATTGCCGCCGCGCTGCATGCCAGAAACGGGCAGCCCGGTCTTTACCGGGACGGCAGCTATGTCGCGTTGCAGCCGGCCGGCCGCTTCCATAACCACGTAATTGCCTTCGCCCGGCATAGCGGGCCTAAGTGGAGCGTCACGGTGGTGCCTCGATTTTTAACGAGCCTGGTCGCAGAGGGTGAAGATCCCCTGGGACCCGGCGTCTGGCAGGATACGGTTGTCGGTTTGCCGGACGGGGCGCCTGTGCGCTGGAAAAATATTTTTACCAGCGAGGTCCTGACGGCCGAAAATACCCTGGCCCTCAGTGATGCGCTGGCCGTTTTTCCGGCGGCCTTGCTGATTGGAGAATGATACTTTACGGTACTATAACCAATAAAAAGAAAATTCTAAGGTTGCAAGAAGCTCTTGAATGTATCGATCCTGGAGTATTGGAGTGGTGGAGTATTGGGGTATAAAGAAGACATCAGACCTGCGGCCATTACGCCAACACTCCATCACTCCATCACTCCAATACTATGAAATTAATATAAAATTTAAGCTCAACGATGGATTTTCTTACTTTTGGGTTATAAATTCGAAGTTTAATTGCTCGGAGGATAAAATCGATGACCATTCGATCCAGCGGAATTTTATTGCACCCCACCAGTCTTGCGACAGCATACGGCGCCGGTGATCTGGGGCCGGCGGCTTACCGTTTTGTTGATTTTCTGGCGGCAGCCGGACAGGGCCTCTGGCAGGTTCTACCGTTGACGCCCACCGACCAGACGCACGGCAACTCCCCCTATCACAGCACGTCGGCCCTGGCCGGCAACCCGCTGCTGATCAGCCCCGAACTCCTGGTGCAGGAAGGGCTGCTGGCGCCATCGGATCTGGCCGATGCGCCGTCTGCGGGCGGCAATCGCGTCGATTTCGAGGCGGTAGGCGCTTTTAAACAGCGGCTGTTCGACGTTGCCTTCGACCGGTTTCAGCAAAAAGCAGGGCCGCAGAGCCCGTCGTTTGAGCGTTTCTGCGCCCGGCAGGATTTCTGGCTGGATGATTACGCCCTGTTTAGGGCTCTCAAAGACCACCATGACGGCCGGCGCTGGGTCGAGTGGCCGCTTGAAATCCGCCGCCGGTCCCGCGCTGACCTGCGTGCCGCCCGGCAGGAGCTGGCCGCTGCCGTTCAAAGAGAAAAATTTTTACAGTATGTTTTTTTCCGGCAGTGGATGCAGTTAAAAGACTACTGCCGCCAGAAGCAGATCAAAATTTTCGGCGACATACCGATTTACGTGCACTACGACAGCGTCGACGTCTGGTGCCGCCCCGAGTTGTTCAAGCTGGATGAAAACCTGAAGCCCTATGTGGTCTCGGGCGTGCCGCCGGATTATTTCAGCCGGACCGGCCAGCTGTGGGGCCATCCGCTGTATCGCTGGGATGCCCTGCAGGACGACGGGTATCGCTGGTGGATCCGCCGGCTGCAGCATAATCTGACGCTTTACGATATGGTCCGCATCGATCACTTCCGCGGTCTGGTGGCCTACTGGGAAGTGCCGGCCGCAGATGAAACCGCCGTCAACGGCCAGTGGATTTCGGCGCCGGTTGATGATTTCTTTCATCATCTGCTGCGAAAATTTGCCTGTCTGCCGATTGTGGCGGAGGATCTGGGGACCATCTCGGCCGATGTGCGCGAAACCATGCAGCGCTATCGGCTGCCCGGCATGCGGCTGCTGTTGTTCGCCTTCGGGGAGGACTTTCCCAACGGGGCCTTTCTGCCGCATAATCATGTCAAGAATTGTCTGATCTACACGGGAACCCACGACAACAATACCGTGCGCGGCTGGTTCGAGACCGAAGCGACCGCGCCCGCCAAAGCCAATCTGATGGATTACCTGGGCGGCCAGGTGCCGGTTGAGCGCCTGCCCTGGGAGCTGATCCGGTTGACGATGATGTCCGTGGCCGATACCGCGGTGATCCCCATGCAGGATTTGCTGGGTCTGGGGGCGGAGGCCCGCATGAACAACCCGTCCGAGCCGGAAGCCAACTGGTGCTGGCGGCTGGCGGAAGATCCCGTTACGCCCGAGTTGACCAACCGTTTGCGCGAAATGACCCGCATTTATGGCAGGTTGTAGTTTAAAATGAAAATACAATTCAATCGTCTAATTGAAACCATCAAAATGTATAGCGGCCACATACCGGACTTGCTGATTTCGATCGGAATCATCCTGGCAGCCGTTGCCTTGGGTCTGGTTCTGCAAAAGATACTGTCTTTTTTCCTGTCGCGCTGGAAAAATTCGCATCTTTCCGCGGATATGCGGGCCAATTTGAAAGCCGAAAGCTGGCGCGGACCGCTGCGGGCACTGCTGCCGGCGGTGCTGCTGATGCCGGCCCTGCCGCTGCTGACTTTTGCGCCCGGCGTGATTGCCGTTTTGCGGCAGGCCCTCTGGATCTGCATTATTGTATCCATTGGCTGGTTGACGATCAGCATGCTGAGCGTCATTAAAAATTTTATTCTGCGACGGTACCGGATCGATGCCAAAGATAATCTGCAGGCCCGCCGCATGTACACCCAGCTAAGTGTCATCGAACGCATTTTAAAGGTTGTGATTATCTTTCTGGCGCTGACCTTTATCCTGTTAACCTTTGAAAAGGTCCGTCAGATCGGATTCAGCCTGCTGGCCTCGGCTGGAATTATCTCCATCATTTTGGGGTTTTCGGCCCAGAAAAGTCTGGCAACCCTGTTTGCCGGCATTCAAATCGCGCTGACCCAGCCGATTCGCCTGGACGATGTGGTGATTGTGGAAAATGAGTGGGGCTGGATCGAAGAAATCACCCTGACCTATGTCGTGGTCAAGATATGGGATCAGCGCCGGCTGGTGGTACCGATTACCTACTTCATTGAAAAGCCTTTTCAGAATTGGACGCGCACCACCGCCGAGATGCTGGGCACCGTCTATTTATATGCCGACTACACCCTGCCGGTTCAGGAAATTCGCACCGAACTGCAGCGAATCCTGGAAAATACGCCGTTGTGGGATCAGCGCGTGTCGGTTTTGCAGGTCACCGGCGCCAACGAACGGACCCTTGAACTGCGCGCGCTGATGAGCGCGGAAGATTCCCCGACAGCCTGGAGCCTGCGCTGCCACGTGCGCGAGAAACTGATCGAGTTCATGCAGCGAAAGTTTCCGCAGCATCTGCCGCAGCTGCGCATTGATATGGAAAAGCAATGCAAGACGTCATAAAAACAGATCAAATTCAATGCTACGATTTGGACGGCAGATTGATAGACTGTGCCGGATCCGGTCAGGACGGCGAATTGCGGTGCGGTGCACAATGGCCCGTTCCCCGCTTTGAGCAGCGCGACGGCGTAGCCATTGACCGGCTCAGCGGGCTAATTTGGTCCCAAGATGCCGCCTTGACCGAATTTCCGCAGACCTGGCACGAAGCACTGGATTTTGTCGAAAAAATGAACCGCGAAGCGGCCGGTGGTTATCGGAATTGGCGTCTGCCCAGCCGCCGTGAACTGTTTAGTCTGGTCAGCCATGACTGCATCAACCCGGCGCTGCCCGCCGGCGCACCCTTTGAAAATGTCTTTGCCGGCTATTACTGGACCGCGACGACCTGCAGTCGCCTTAAGGATCAGGCCTGGTATATCCATTTGGGCGGCGGGCGCGTCCAGCGGGGGATGAAATACGGCTCTTACATGGTCTGGCCGGTGTGCTCCCGCTTCGAGGATCACGTACCGCTGTCCGATGCACCTTCAAAAAGCCGCCGCCGCCATGACGGTCGTTATGTGACAGAAAGCGGTACGGTGTATGATCAGCACTCCGGTCTCGGCTGGGCGGCAATGGATGCCCTGTCATCTGATCCGTTAAACTGGACGGGCGCCCTGGATTTTATCCGCGGCATGAATGCCGCGCGCGTGCACGGCCACGCCGACTGGCGCTTGCCGAATGTGCGTGAGCTGGAAAGCCTCATCGATCTCCGGCACCATACGCCGGCGCTGCCCGCCGGCCATCCGTTCGGGCAGATCCCGCAAGGCTGCTGGTCTTCGACCACCAGCGTTTATGAGCCGCGCTATGCGTGGGTTGTTTATCTGCAGGATGGTGCCGTCGGCGTCGGCTATAAAAAATCGGCCGAGTTTCATGGGTGGGCGGTGCGGGGCGGAATTCGGTTGCCGGATTCGAGGACTGACCTAGCCGACACATGAAACCTCCTATGAAACTCAATGTTTCGATCGTAGGGCGGGCCACCGTGCCCGCCATTTCAGGTCGGCACGGTGGCCGACCCTACGATGCACAGGGTCAAAGTTTCTTTTCCGATCAGACCGGCTGCCCTTTAGCCGGAGGCGGCGCTCCTATGAAACATCATGATATTACAAATTGGAATTTGCGATTTTAATTCACTTCAGCCCTGAGAAATGATGCATGATGCAACCTCACCGAAAAAATAACGGCGTTATCCTGCGGGCCATGACCTATAATATTCACAGCTGTGTCGGTACGGATAAAAAAGTGGCTCCGGAGCGAATTGCCAGAGTCATCGACGATTCGGCAGCGGACATCGTCGCACTCCAGGAAGTGGATAACGGCATCCCGCGCACCCATCATCGGGACCAGGCCAAATTGCTGGCTGAAATGCTCAATATGGAGGGCTTCTTCTTTCCGGTGGTCAAAAACGGCCACCAGAAATACGGCCTGGCGGTCTTGAGCCGATTTAAACGCATCGCGGTCCATTATGACTGGCTGCCGACATTGTATCCGCAATTAAGGTTGAATCTTCAGAAGCGCGGATGTATCCGAACAACGCTTGAAACGCCGGCCGGTGCCGTTCTATTCTATAATACCCACCTGGGCCTTTATCGGCTGGAACGTCGCCGGCAGCTGCGGGCTTTGTTGGGAGAAAGCTGGCTGGCCGCCCTGCCGCAGCCTCAGACCGCTCCGGTGATCTTGTGCGGCGACTTCAATGCCGGGCGGCTGTCACCGGTATATCGTGGATTGTCCCGCAGTCTGATCGACGTTCAAAAAGTACTGACGAATCCGGGGCGTGCCAAAGCGACTTTTCCTTCGCGCCGACCGCTGTTGCGTCTCGATCATATCTTCGTCTCACGGCACTTCCGAATTTTGAATGTCAAGGTACCCAAGACGCATGCGACGCAGCTGGCGTCGGACCATCTGCCCATTTTGGCCGATTTGGAGTTAATGCCGCCGGCAGCTTAGTGCATTAATTCACAATTATTGATACGTTTTACGGATTTGTTTTTGTTCACCGCGGAGACCGCAGAGAGCGCAGAGAAAAACATCAAGTAGGCTGGCTGCACCAGAAAAACTAAAAGAATATCTTGGGCCCGCGTCATAGCGGATATAACCTCTGCGTGCTCTACGATCTCTGCGGTGAGATTATTATACGTTACCGTATTTATGAAATCGTGTACTTAGCTGCCGGTTTTTTGATCGACGTCAGAAATAATGTTTTACTTGACCTTGATGGCTTTGGAGTTCTCCCACAGGCCGTGAATGTTGCATAGCGCGGTGGCCAGCAGCGTGCCGGGCTTGCTGATTTTCATGCTGCCGATCGCTGAATGATTGGCATACACCGGCCCCTTGTCGGCACCGTCCACCGACTCGCCGTGGGCGGTGAATTCAAAATTGCCGACCTGGTAGGTGAACTTGTCATCTTCGGGTTTGAAATAAAGCTGGATCCAGCGGATGTGGTGTTCCGTGGTGTTGGGATGCGCCACCTCTTTTCCGAGCGAGACGGTAACGTCAAACATTTCATCTGCCGCGACTTCATCCGGACACTCGATCACCGGAACATGTTTTTCGGATTTCCAGTCTGCTGTTTGATACTGTTGGCCAATGTTTGTCATGATTTCCTCCTTTTGGATTAATGGTTGTCGTGATTTTCACAAGGATGAAAGATGTTCAATTTCACCGCAAAGACGCAGAGCGCGCAACGGGTAGTTTTCTTTCCATCTGCTGTTGCGAGGCCCCGCACCAGCGGGGCCTCGCAACAGCAGACAATAAATATTTTCTCCCCTTTGCGTCCTTCGCTGCTTCTACGGTGAAAAAATATTACTCATCTAATCGTCAAAACATCGCCGGTGCAATACGGTATAGAATGTAGTTGCAGGTTAAAATCGCAGTATTTTAATTGTATCATGAAACGGTCAGAACTTATGTGCATGATTTAGAGATCGTACTTGACGGAATATTATTCGGCTTTAACTTCAGATAATGACTAAATTTTCGTGGCTCGCCGCAAAGTTCGGCAGCGGTTTTCCTGTCTGCAGCAACCCGCATGGGCTCAGACAACGGAAAAAGGCCGAAGGAGAACTATGATCCAGCAATATCGTGAGGGCAGCTTCCTGAAGATTGACGATACCCGATATCACAGTGACCTAAAAATCATTGACGGACGGGTTAATCGCGCTGGTGGCGGGATAAGGGCCATCAGCTGCAACCCGGGGATATCGATGATATTTTGGCCGCCAAACCAAAGATATTTGTCATCGGCACCGGGTATGCCGGCAACCTGCGCGTACCGGATGAAGTTCGATCCGTCATTGAAAAGCGCGGGATCGAGGTCATCGCCGAAAAAACCGCCGGTGCGACCGAAATTTTCAACCGGCTGCAGACGGAGGGAAAGGATGTCGCCGGCGCGTTTCATTTAACCTGCTAGATTTATATATGCTTGGAATCGTTGGCATCATTGATGGTGCTGGGCATCTATCGCTCCGATGGCGATTACATCGGCGTTCCCAGAGGCGAGACTGAAATATATGACAACGATACCCTGGTTGTTTATGGGCGCTCGAAGAGTTTGCGGGAGCTCGAACAGCGCCGGGCGGACCGCAGCGGGGATCAGGCGCATGATAACTCCGTGCACGAACAAAACAAGCACCGCGCCGAACAGCAACAACGCGAACGGGCCCACAAACAAAAACGGCGGTGACGCAACGGTTGAGCGCCCCAATCAAAAATAGGGTCCTGGAACATTAGAAATACAGGATCGGCCCCATATGAAATAAGCCAATCAGAGCATAGGGTAGTCCAAGTCCAATGCTCGTTTCAGGTAAAGTAGCGCTTGCCGAAAAGCGGCGGCCAAATTCAGCTCAGCGACCGACCAACCGGGCCCCATATAAAAAACAGTCGCCATTGCCATCATCCAGCGGTGCCGGTGCGGCCGGCATCGATGCCAAGATACATACACGTTCGCGAGGCAGCTGACAGCAGCATGTTGATAAGCGGTGGCCCCCGGGGTGCGACCTGTGCCCGGCAGGGGCTCACGCCTTTCAAAGTATATAAACCGGCCGATGCAAGGTGTCGCAGCGGCAGGCCGAACCCGAGGGAGAAAGAAGCAATCGTTGAGAGGAGGAAAAATATTGGATACCCTGAAAATACTGGCGATAATTCTGCTGATACCATTTATCAACTGCACCATTTGCATGGCGGATGAGCTTCGTTTGAAAAACGGCGATCGCATTACCGGCCAGGTCATCGCGATGGAAAAAAATAAGCTTGTTTTCAAAACGGCCTATGCCGGCGAGATCAGCCTCGAGTGGCAAGAGGTGGCCAACCTGACGTCGGAAAGTCCCATTACCGTAAGGATGGGAGACAGCATTTCTCTTCAGGGCACGGCCGAGCCGGCTCGTGAAGGTCAAATGCGAGTGAAACAGGACAAAATTTCAGAGTCGGCGACGTTTGACCTTTCCCAGGTAACGGCCATTAACCCTGAACCCAAACCCGCAATCAAGATCAGCGCCCGGGCCAACGTCGGGTTGAGCGATTCAAGCGGCAACACCGATACCCGCTCCGTCTATCTGGACGGCCGCTTTGTGGCACGCACGGACAAGAACAGGACCACGGTCAACGCCGAGTATCAGCGCGAAAAGGCCGATGGGGTCACCACCGTTGAAAGTGCGCTGGGAGGCATCAAGTACGATCAATTTTTCAGCCAGAAATGGTATGCCTACGCTAAAATCGGTTTGGAAAAAGACAAATTCAAGGACCTCAATCTGCGCACGGATATCGGTGCGGGTCCGGGGTATCAGGTGTATGAATCCCAACAGCTGAATTTAGGATTTGAAGGCGGCGTGAGTTATGTCAACCAGGATTTCATTGACCAGAATGATGAGCACTATGCGGCATTTCGACTGGCGATGGACTATGATCAATATTTTTTCGATAACTTTTTCCAGCTGTTTTTTTCAAATGAAAATCTCGTCCGGGCAGACGATACGAAAGACATATTCAGCCGCGTGCGGACGGGCGTGCGCATCCCGTTTTATAAAAATTTGAATGTGACCGGCCAGTATAACCTGGAATGGGACAATAAGCCGGCCCCGGACACCAAAAAAACCGACCAGACGGTCATTTTTTCGCTGGGATATTCGTATGAATAGCCAAAAATTATTCCTTCGAAAATCATAAATGGGCATCCTGGGGGGCCCAGAAAATATGCCCACAAAAAAAATTCCCTTTATCCTGAAGTTTAACCGCAACGAGCTGCTTACCTATCCGAATAAATCCGATCAAGTCCCCTTATCGCGTCGATGAAACGCAAAGGGGGTTGCCCATGGTTGCGGACAGGCCGTGAATGAGATTCACGGCCCGCCAATCCGGTCTCAGTCCGCATCGCTGTATACCGGCAATTTTCTGATCTCCTCCCGGCTCAAATCACAAACAACGCCGTAGGGCGAAAATCCCGGCGGATACGTATTTTTATCCACTCAAATACAGTTTGCACCTTATTGCTCGCGCTGGCGGGAAATCTCTATACTGTCATAACCTGGTAATTCAAAAAAACAAATTAAGTTTCAACCACTAACCAATG
Organism: uncultured delta proteobacterium; assembly: GCA_963710795.1. Classification (GTDB taxonomy): domain Bacteria; phylum Desulfobacterota; class Desulfobacteria; order Desulfobacterales; family JAFDCJ01; genus JAFDCJ01. The sequence continues at coordinate 18,272 of CAVQBT010000016.1, read as the reverse complement.
TAAGGATCATTGCCATGCCCAGGAAAAACATCGACCTGACGGATCACATACCGTATCTTTCGATTCTGGATGCCGAGGGAAATCTGGATGAAGACCTGGAACCGGAGATATCCGAAGACTTGCTCGTCAAGCTTCACCGCTGCATGCTTTTAGCGCGGCGTTTCGATGAAAGAATGCTCAATCTTCAGCGGCAGGGCCGTATCGGTACCTTCGGCCCGATCAAGGGCCAGGAAGCGTCCCAGATAGGGGCGGTGGCGGCCCTGGAAGATAAGGACTGGTTTGTGCCCTCCTTTCGTGAAATGGGCGCTGAAATCTGGCGCGGCAAAAAACTGGTGAATATCCTGCTGGCCTACGGCGGATTCAACGAGGGCGGCGCCTTACCGAAGGACTCGACGGATCTGCCGGTCAGCATTCCGGTTGCCACCCAACTGCTGCATGCTGTCGGCATCGCCTATGCCCTCAAGTATCGGCAGCAGGACCGGGTGGTCATGGTGTTTTTCGGCGACGGCGCCACTTCGGAAGGTGATTTTCATGAAGCTTTGAATTTTGCGGCTGTATTTCAGACGCCGGTCGTTTTTGTCTGCCAGAATAACCAGTGGGCCATATCAACCCCACGGTCCAAGCAGACACGGTCTGAAACCCTGGCACAGAAAGCCCTGGCCTATGGCATTCCCGGAATGCAAGTGGACGGCAATGATCTGCTGGCGGTCTATGCGGCTGCCGCTAGAAGCCGTCGGACGCGCCCGTGATGGTAACGGACCGACCATGATCGAGTGCCTTACTTACCGCATGTCGGTGCACACCACCGCGGATGACCCCAAACGCTACCGCAAGGACGATGAAGTCGAAAAATGGGAAAAGCGTGATCCCCTCCAGCGCTTTCAAAAATACCTGAAAGACAAAAATGTACTTTCAGATGAAAAAATCGAGTCCGCCGAGGAAGATATCAAGGCCGAAATAAAAGAAGCGGTCAAGGAATATGAACAGGCCGCGGAAGAACTCGGCAATCCGCTGGACATGTTTAACCATGTCTTTGCAGATCTGCCGGTTTATCTGAACGAACAAAAAGATGAACTTGAACGCGAGCTGGTGCGGATGGAAGAAAACGGTCCACAAAAAGGGGCAGGTGAACATGGCGAAAATGACGATGATCAAGGCAATTAATCTTGGACTGCAGCAGGAGATGGAAAAAGACGATCGTGTGATGGTTCTGGGCGAAGATGTCGGGGTTGACGGCGGCGTCTTCCGGGTAACCGACGAACTGATCGATAAATTCGGCGACAGCCGCGTCATCGACACACCGCTGGCCGAAACGGCGATCATCGGGATTTCCATCGGCATGGCCCTGTATGGCCTGCGGCCGGTCTGTGAGATTCAATTTTCAGGCTTCAGCTACATGGGATTCCATCAGATCGAAAACCATGCCGCGCGCCTGCGAGGCCGATCGCTGCGGCCGCTTTCACGTGCCGCTGGTGGTGCGCATGCCCTACGGCGGCGGCGTCAGGGCCTTGGAGCATCATTCCGAAAGCCGCGAAACATACTACGCCCACACCCCGGGAATCAAAATGGTAATCCCTTCGACTCCCCGCAATGCCCGGGCGCTGCTGGTCGGTGCCATTCGTGATCCGGATCCGGTCGTCTTCTTTGAGCCGAAAGCATCCTATCGGGCCTTTAAGGAGGAGGTTCCGGAAGAAGAAGAAACGATCGACCCCGGCAAGGCCCGGATTGTGCAGGAAGGCCAAGACCTGACCCTGATTTCATACGGCGCCATGATGCGGCCGACCCTGGAGGCGGCCGACGAGCTTGAAGAGCAAGACGGTGTTCAGGTCGAAGTGATCGACCTGTTGACCATCTCGCCGCTGGATCATGAACTGTTCAGCGAATCGGTGCGTAAAACCGGACGGGCGGTGGTCGTGCACGAAGCCCCCAGAAGCTTTGGGCCGGCTGCCGAAGTGACGGCGCGCCTGGTCGAAAACGTATTTCTCTATCTCGAGGCACCGATTAAGAGAGTCACCGGTTTTGATGTGCCCATGCCGCTGTTTCAGCGCGAGATGATCTATTTGCCCGGCGTGCGGCGTATTGTCCAGGCCGTACGCGAAACGCTGGATTTTTAACGAGGTGAGCCATGCCAACCGAATTTAAACTGCAGGACCCCGGAGAGGGTATTCACGAAGCCGAAATCCTGAAAATTCTACGTTTCCGAGGGTGATCGGGTCGAAGAAGAACAGCCGGTGATCGAAATTGAAACCGACAAGGCCGCCGTCGAGATTCCATCTCCGGTGACGGGGGTGGTCGAAGAAATTCGCGTCAGCGAGGGAGATGTCGTTCAGGTGGGCGATATTCTGATGGTGTTTTCGGAAGACGGTGAGGATCAGGACCAAGAAGACAGCGCGGACAAGAAAGTCGGCCGGCGAAAAACAACCTGACGCAGAGCGGGAAGAAGTACCAGAGGATACTGAAACCCAACATCGTCGTGAAAAAAAAGAAGCCGCAGACGCCGACGCCGGCCAAAAGCAAGCCGCCAAAGAAAAACAGAAAGAGAAGGCGGCCGATAAGAAAAAACAAAAAGCCGACAACGGCGCGCCGCAGGAAGAAGAAAAGCGTGCTGAGAAGAAGCCGCCGGAGGAAAAGCAGCCTTCCGAGGCTGAAGACAAACCGTCGCGCGAGGGCCCGGTGCCGGCCACGCCGGCCACCCGCCGCCTGGCGCGCGAATTGAAGGTGGACCTCAGCCAGGTAGAACCGAGCGGACCGGGAGGACGTGTCACATCCGAAGATGTCAAGGCGTATGCCGAAAAACCTGAAAAAAAACCGGCCGAGAAAGCAGAACCCGGGAAGGCGCAGCCCCAGGCCGCCCCGGTCCAACAGCCGCAATTGCCGGACTTCAGCCAATGGGGGTCGGTGGAAGAAGTCCCCCTGCGGTCGGTGCGACGGGCCACCGCCAAACGGATGAGCCTGTCATGGTCCCAGGTGCCCCAGGTCACCCACCAGGATGTGGCCGATATCACGGATCTGGAAGCGTTTCGCCGTGAAAACAAGGCCGAGACTGACGGTACTCTGACGCTGACGGTCTTGGCCGTCAAAGCCGCCGTGGCCGCATTAAAGGCCCATCCGCGCTTTAATGCCAGTCTCGACAGTGAGAGCCGCAAAATTATTCTGAAAAAATATTTTCACATCGGCGTGGCGGTCGATACGGACCGTGGTCTGTTGGTTCCGGTCGTCCGCAACGCAGACTGCAAAAGCATGCTGGACCTGGCCGGGGAAATCAAACAACTGGCCGAACGCACCCGCCAGGGCGACCTGGAGCCCAAAGACATGGCGGGCGGCACCTTCACGATCACCAACGTCGGCCCGCTGGGCGGCACCGGATTCACTCCCATTATCAATTATCCCCAGGTCGCGATTCTGGGACTTGGGCGGGCCCGCCTGCAGCCGGTCATCCGCGGGGAGATCGAAAATTTCGACGTCGTCGCGCGCCTGATGCTGCCGCTGTGCCTGGCATTTGACCATCGAATGGTGGACGGAGCGGACGCGGCGCGGTTTATGGGGGATGTGATCCGTCTGCTGGAAAACCCGCAAAACCTGATGCTGAGTTAGCAATCGTTTGGATCGCTGGGAGGGTTATACGCGTTTAGCTGGTATCACCTGACTTTTATAGGGTTGGGAATTCAGGCCCGACAACTGAAACCACTGAAAAATTTAACATCGGAGGGCGAAAAGATATGGTCATGGGAGAATTTACCGAGGAGGCCGAGGTGTTGATTCTGGGCGGGGGACCGGGCGGTTATGCGGCCGCCTTTCGCGCCGCCGACCTGGGAATGGACGTGACCGTGATCGATGAATCCGGACAACCGGGCGGGGTTTGCCTGTTCCGCGGCTGTATCCCTTCCAAAGCATTGCTGTACGCCGCCGAATTCATATCCGAAGCCAAGCGCGCGCCGCAGATGGGAATTCGCTTCGGTGATCCGGAAATCGAGCTGGAAAAGCTGGGAGAGTGGAAGAACCAGGCGGTGGAGAAACTTGCCAAGGGACTCGTGAATCTTTGCAAAAAGCGCGGCGTGCAGCTGGTCAAGGCCCGGGCCGTCTTCGAGGATTCACGGCATGTCCGCCTGCACGAGTCGGACAGCGACATCACTCACATAAAATTTCGCCACGCGATTATTGCCACCGGCTCCAGCCCGATTGCGCTGCCCAAGACCGAGTTCAAAAAAAACGGGCGCCTGATGGACTCCACCATGGCACTCGAGCTGGCCGATATTCCGCCAAGGCTGCTGGTGGTCGGCGGTGGGTACGTCGGCGCCGAATTGGGGTCCGTGTACGCCGTTCTGGGCAGCCGCGTGACCCTGGTGGAGATGACGGATGGATTGATGCCGCAGGTGGACCGCGACCTGGTCGAACCCCTGGAAAAATCCCTGCAGGACCTGTTCGAGACCATTCATCTCAACACCCGGGTGGCCGATCTCGCAGAGCGGGACAACGAGGTGGCGGTAGAATTGAGCCGCGAAGGCGATCAGAGCGAACACACCTTCGATCGGGTCCTGGTGGCTGTCGGGCGCCGGCCGAATTCAGCCGATATCGGTCTCGACAACACGGCGGTGAAATTAGACGATAATGGATTTATCGAGGTCGATGCCAAACTGCGGACCGCGGAAGAAAATATCTACGCCATCGGCGATGTCGCCGGCGGCGTCATGCTGGCCCACAAGGCTATGTTCGAAGGCCGGGTAGCGGCCGAGGTGATCAAAGGCGAGCCATCGGCTTTCGATGTGCGGGCAGTCCCGGCGGTGGTTTACACCAGCCCTCAATTGGCCTGGTGCGGATTGACGGAAATCGAAGCCGCCCAACAGGACCGTGCGGTGGAAGTGGTCCGTTTTCCCTGGTCGGCCTCGGGGCGCGCGGCCACCATGGGAATCAGCAGGGGCCTGACCAAGATGCTGATCGATCCATCCAGCGAGCGCATTCTGGGAGTCGGCATCGTCGGCCGGGAAGCCGGTGAATTGATCGCCGAAGGCGTGCTGGCCGTGGAAATGGGCGCCGTCGCTGAGGATATCGCCTTGAGCATGCACCCCCATCCGACACTCTCCGAAGGTGAGAAAGAGGCGTCCGAAGCCTTTCTGGGCAGTGCCACCCACATTCTGGGACGTCGAAAATCCGAATCCGGCAAGTAATGGATCGCTGACGATTATCAATGGGGAGGATGATTCAAAACATGAAACGCACGCTGATGATTTCAATGACTGTCTCTGCCGGCTGCACGGTATGGCTCTGTGCGGTCGGTCTTTTGGCCGGCTGAGCCGGTTCCTTAAATATTCAATCTGGCCGTCAATGCCGATTTATCCGTCGCTGAAGACCATGACATCGCCGAGGGCGCCCGCCGTGCGCTCCTGCGGCACAGCTTCTCCCGCATCTGTCGAATGGTGTCATACACGTCGATCCGCTGGACAGCTCGGGCGAGACCTTTCATCATCAAGTTTGATCGGCTGATACTATAAAATAGCGGCTTAAATACGTGCTATCCTGCATTGCAATCTGGGGCCGCGGATACTACGTTTTAGGCATGCGTGTATCAATTCAACCAGAGTGAGGAGGGATGCGGGATGGCTTAAAAGGGCGAGGTTTATAGATGCACGATTACACCAGCCCCGGGGCGGCCGCTACCATGCCGGACTGACCGCCGGAGAAAACTCTCAGACCGGCCAGGTCGCCGAATTTTTACTCGAAAGGAAGCAAACCATGCAAAATCAAGGACAGATCGACAAGCTCAAGGCAATCGCCAGAATGATGCGGTATTTTATTTTGATTTCAACCACCAATGCCGGATCCGGACATCCGACATCGGCCTTGTCGGCCGTGGAACTGATGGCCGGACTATTTTTCGGAGGCGCTTTTCACTTCGATCCGGAGCAGCCGGATCATCCCAACAACGATCGGATCATATTTTCCAAAGGCCACGCAACACCGCTGTTTTACGCCCTGTGGGCGGCCGCCGGCCGGCTGCAGGAAAAGGATTTGCTGACCTACCGCGACTTTGACAGTCCGCTGGAAGGCCACCCGACGCCGGCTTTCCGTTACGTCGATGCGGCTACCGGTTCGCTGGGCCAGGGACTTTCGGTCGGGGTGGGAATGGCGATCAATGCCAAGTATCTCGATCAACTGCCTTATAAAACCTATGTCCTGTTGGGCGACAGCGAAATGGCCGAAGGCTCTCAATGGGAGGCGATCCAAATCGCGGCCCATTATCAGCTCGCTAATCTGATCGGCATCATCGATGTCAACCGTCTGGGGCAGCGCGGCGAAACCATGTACGGCCATCGTCTGGACGCCTATGAGCAGCGCATATCGGCCTTTGGCTGGAATACCATCACCATTGACGGCCATTCGCTGGACGAGGCGTTGTCGGCCTATCGGGACGCTTTAAATTCGAACGATCGTCCGACCATGATTATTGCCAAGACGATCAAGGGCAAAGGGGTGTCCGCGGTGGAAGACCGCAACGGATTTCACGGCAAGCCGCTTGAGGCTGAAGATTTGCAGCAAGCCCTGGCCCAGCTCGGGCCAATCGATTTTTCGATTCAGGGCGAGATCGCCCCACCGCAAAACCTGCGGTCCGACAAGGCGCTGCCCGCTCCAAAAATCGCCGGCACCCAGTACGCCCCTGATGCCGCCGTTGCCACCCGAACTGCCTTCGGCAATGCCCTGAACCGGATTTATCCGGGCTACCCGGACCTGGTCAGTCTTGACGGGGAGGTCAGCAATTCGACCCGTGCGGCTCGCTTTAAAGAGCGGCATCCCGATCGCTTCTTTGAGATGTTCATTGCCGAGCAGAACATGGCCGGGGTGGCGCTGGGGCTTGCCTGCCGCCATAAAATTCCGTTTGTTTCAACCTTTGCCGCCTTTCTGTGCCGGGCTTTCGATCAGATCCGCATGAGCCGGTATTCCGATGCCAACATCAAATTCATCGGGTCGCATGCCGGCGTGGCCATCGGACAGGACGGACCGTCACAAATGGGCCTCGAGGATCTGGCCATGTTCCGCACCATCTTAGACGGGGTGGTGTTGTATCCGTGTGATGCGGTGTCGACGGAATATGTTGTCGAGGCCGCGGCCCGGCACGACGGCATCGTGTATATCCGGACCACCCGCAATAAAACCCCGGTTCTCTACAACGCCGACGAGGCCTTTGCCATCGGCGGGAGCAAGGTTCTGCGCCGCAGCACGAGAGATGCCGCCACCGTGATCGGCGCCGGCATCACGGTCCACGAGGCACTCAAGGCTTATGAAGCGCTTAAAAAAGACGACATCGCCGTGCGGGTTATCGATCTATACAGCGTCAAACCGGTGGATGCGGCGACCATCAATCAGGCCGCCGCCGAAACCGGGCGGCTGATAACGGTGGAAGACCACTATGCCGAAGGCGGCATTGCCGATGCGGTCAGAAGTGCGCTGACCGCAAAGCCCGTGCCGGTCTACTCGCTGGCGGTTCGCAAAAAGCCCAAGAGCGGAGAAGCCCAGCAGCTTTTGGATTTCGAAGAAATCGGCAAGGCCGCCATAATCGCAAAAGTTAAGCAGGTGCTTTGATGGGATGACTGCATGATTATTGCATCTGAAATACAGGATTCAGCCTATCGATCCAGTCCGCGGTCTGGGCTATGCTATCCTTAAAAAAGCACTTAACGCCGCGGCGCAATTGAGCGCCCAGCCAAAGATGCCGGAGTATGCACCCCAGGACTGATCGCAATAGCGAGCGGCAAGTAATTTGAAAAATCGGTCTGGGCCTGGGAATTCTGGGTTTAAAGGGACGGGATCTGTGGGATCTGTTTTTTAACGATCACACGGATCATTTTTATAATACGATCATCGCGATCCAAACGGAGGTGCTGAAATGGTAAAAGCAGTCGGTATTGATTTGGGAACAACCAATTCAGTTGTGGCCGTCTGGGAAAACGGCAATGGTAAAGTCATTCAAAATGCAGAAGGCGCGCGAACGACACCGTCGGTGGTGGCCTATACGGAAGACGGCCGGCGTCTGGTCGGCCAGATCGCCCAGCGTCAGGCTATCGTCAATCCGGAAGCCACGATCCACTCCACCAAGCGCTTCATCGGGCGCAAATGGGGCGAGGTGGACGCAGAATCCAAAATCGTGTCCTACGCGGTCGTGCAGGGGTCGGGTGACGCCGTGCGCTTCGAGGTCAGAGGAAAACAGATCGCGCCCGAGGAAGTCTCGGCTCAGGTGCTGCGCAAGCTGGTCAACGACGCATCGACATATTTGGGCGAAAAGGTAAAAGACGCCGTCATAACCATCCCAGCCTATTTCAATGACGCCCAGCGCCAGGCGACCAAAACCGCCGGTGAAATAGCGGGCCTCAATGTAATGCGAATCATCAATGAGCCCACGGCCGCGGCCCTGGCCTACGGATTGGAGAAAAAGAAAAACGAAACCGTCATGGTCTTCGATCTCGGCGGCGGCACGTTCGATGTATCCATCCTGGATGTCGGCGACGGTGTTTGCGAGGTGCGCGCGACTTCCGGCGACACCCATCTGGGAGGCGACGATTTTGACAAGCGCCTGGTCGACTGGGTGGCCGATGAATTTAAAAAGGAAAGCGGCATCGATCTGCGCCAGGACCGCCAGGCGCTGCAAAGGCTTTACGAAGCCTGCGAGAAAGCCAAATGCGAACTCTCAAATACGACCGAGACCGAGCTGAGTCTGCCCTTTATTACCGCGGATGCCTCGGGGCCGAAACATCTGACCCGCAAAATCGGGCGGGCCAAATTCGAAGAACTTATCGACGATCTGGTGCAGCGCTGCCGAAAACCGGTTGAGCAGGCCCTGGCGGACGCCCAAGCCACGGCCGAAGACATCGACGAACTGGTGCTGGTGGGCGGATCTACGCGCGTGCCCATGGTCCAGGACCTGGTTAGAAAACTGACCGGCGGCAAGCAGCCCAACATGAGCGTCAACCCGGATGAAGTGGTGGCGGTGGGTGCCGCCATTCAGGCCGCGGTCATCCAGGGCGAGGTTGAAGACGTGGTTTTGCTGGATGTGAACCCGCTCTCTTTGGGCGTCGAAACCATGGGCGGCATAATGACCAAGTTGATCGACCGCAACACAACCATCCCCGCCCGGCGTGAAGAGATTTTCTCGACGGCCGAGGATAACCAGACGGCGGTGGACATTGTGGTGCTGCAGGGTGAGCGGGAGATGGCGCGCGACAACCGCATGCTGGGCCGCTTCCGCCTGGAAGGCATTGCGCCGGCACCGCGCGGTCTGCCCCAGATCAAGGTCGCCTTCGACATTGATGCCAACGGCATTCTCAACGTTTCGGCTACGGACATGGGCACCGGCAAAGCGCAGTCGGTTACGATCCAGGAGTCCACGAGCTTGGATCAAAGTGAGGTCGAGCGCATGGTGCGGGATGCCGAGCAGCATGCCGCCGAAGACAAGAGCCGCCGCGCAACCATTGATGCCCGCCACCAGGTCGACAGCCTGGCCTATCAGTTGGAGCGCACCTTGAAAGACGTTGGAGACAAAGTGCCGCCGCACGAAAAATCCCGCAGCCAAGGCTTGATCGAGGAGGCGCGCCAGGCAGTTCAGGATGAGAGCCTCGGCCAAGAACGCTATCAGCAGCTGGCCGGAGATTTGCAGCAGGCCCTGCACATGATCGCTTCGGCTGCCTACCAGCAGACCGGTGCGGCGGGCGGACCCGCGGGCGCCGGGCAAGGGCCGCAGCCGGGCGGGACGGAAGCCGAGGACGTCATCGATGCGGAATTCAAGGAGCGCTAATCCCGGGCTGCGCGGGCCTGGGTGCTGAATGTTTTAGAAATAAACAGGTATTCGACTAGAGAGAAGGCATTTTTCCATGACGGTTGGCTACAAGGATTATTACGGTGCGCTGGGGGTGCAGCGCGGCGCCAGTCGCGAGGACATCCAGCGCGCCTACCGCAAGCTGGCGCGCAAATATCATCCGGATTTGAACAAAGCGCCCGATGCGGAGCAAAAATTCAAAGAAGTCAATGAAGCCTACCAGGTGCTCAAGGATCCGGAAAAGCGCCAAAATTATGATCAGCTGGGCGCCGGCTGGCAGGAAGGCCAAGATTTTCGACCGCCGCCGGGCTGGCAGGCCGACTTTGACTTCGGCCCGCGACCCGGATCCGGTGCCGGTTTTCGCGGCGCTGCCGAAGGTGATTTCAGTGATTTTTTCGAAACCCTTTTCGGCGGCGCCTTCCGGCAGCAATACCAGGGCGCCGGCGGCCGCGAACCTTTCATGCGCGCCGGCGCGGATCACGAAGCCGTTCTTCGGATCAGCCTGGAGGAGGCTTTTCGCGGCGGATTGAAAACCGTGACGCTGACGTCCCGCGAGCCGCAGCCCGACGGCCCGGCGGCTGCCGGGCCCAAAACGTACGACGTTAAAATACCGCCGGGGATTCTGCCCGGCCAGAAAATTCGACTGGCCGGCCAGGGCGCAGCGGGCCAGGCCGAGGGCAAGCGCGGCGACCTGTATCTCAAAATCGAAATCGAACCGCATCCGCGGCTGCGCCTCGAAGGCCGCGATCTTTATATGGATTTGCCGTTGACGCCTTGGGAGGCGGCCCTGGGAGCGGAGGTTCAGGTGCCGACCCCGGGCGGATCGGTGACATTGACAATCCCCAAAGGCACCCAGGGCGGACAGAAACTGCGGCTCAAAAACAAGGGCATGCCCAATGCCGGGGGAAAGGCGGGTGATCTGTATGCCGCCGCTCAAATCAGGGTGCCCAAAAGCCTGAGCCAAAAGGAGCGGGAAGTCTTTGAAGAACTGCGCCGGGTTTCCACCTTCAACCCGAGGACCTAAAAAATTCGATCGACACCCCAACAATTTTCCCCGCTGCGCCGAGAAATTGGACACCGCGGCGGGTAAGCATCGAAAGTGTTCAAGGATCTCTGATGACTGTCAAATATTCCATTGTTCTGAGACAACGCATCGGCCCCGCGGCGGCCGGCGTGAGTCTGGCCGAAATCGCCGATCGGTGCAACATTCATCCGCACCTGGTCGATCGTTTGGTGCAACTGGGTCTGGTGGATCCGGCCGGGCGTGACGAAAGCGGTCGGGAGTGGATTTTTCAGCAGGATGCCGTTGCACTGGTGCAAAAAATCGTCAGGCTTCGCAACGAACTCGGCATCAATTATACCGGCATCGGCGTCGTTTTGGAGCTGCTTTCCCGCATCGAACAGCTGGAGGCCCGCATACGGGATATGGATAAACGATTATGATTCACACAGCAATTTTTCCCGGCCGCTATGTCCAGGGTATTGATGCTATGCAAAGGCTCGGCCAAGAATGCAGCCGTTTTGGAAAAAAAGTCCTTTATGCGGGTGATTGCATGAATAAGGTGCTAAAATATATCAAATACACGATGAACCCCATATCATAAATTATTCGCAAGGCTTATCATTCCCATTGATCTTAGCCCAATACAGGCTGCAATAATTATTCAAAAGGAGAAAAATATGACGGACAAAGACGCGTACGTGCAGAAATTACATGCAAAGTTAGATGAATGGAATGCGGAAATCGACAAGCTCAAGGCCAAGGCCGACGAGGCAGAAGCCGATTCGCGCGCGGAGTATCAGAAACAAATCAGCACCCTGCGTGACAAACGGGCCCAGGCGGAACAAAAGCTTAACGAGGTTCGTGAGGCCGGTTCAGGCGCCTGGGAAGACTTGAAGTCCGGTGTCCAAGGTGCCTGGGACTCCATGGAAGAGGCTTTGAAATCAGCCCGGTCCAAATTTAAATAATGGAGGGATAGAAATGGGAATTGAAGTCGGCGGCCTTCTGGGATTGATCATCCTGATCGCGGATATATGGGCGATTGTGAAGACGCTCGGCAGCCCAAGTTCAGCCGGATCAAAAGCGCTCTGGACGGTATTGATCCTGATTCTGCCGGTCCTGGGGCTCATTGTCTGGCTAATCGCCGGACCCAGAGCGCGAAATCCTTAAACGACAGACCGCCGAGTGCGCGATGACCTTATTGAAGCAGCGACAGGAGGTGAAGCCATGAAGATGTTCCTGGAAAAGATTCATTCGGAGGGACTTTCGCATTTGTCCTACATTATCGGGCACGGCGGCCGGGCAGCCGTCATCGATCCGCGCCGGGACTGTGATATATATCTTGAGATCGCAGCCCGCAACGGCGCGGCCGTCAGCTGTATTTTCGAAACCCACCGCAATGAGGACTACGTCATCGGGTCGACCGAACTGGCCCTTAAAACCGGTGCGGATATTTATCACGGCAAGGCCTTTGATTTTGGCTATGGCAAGCCGGTTTCGGCGGGGGATACATTTGAAATCGGTGATCTGACCCTCAAGGTGATCGAAACCCCCGGCCATACCTACGAAAGTATTTCCATATCCGTGGCCGATCGCGGTTTCGGAGATTGCCCCATAGCGGTTTTCAGCGGTGACGCCCTTTTCAGCGGCGATGTCGGCCGCACCGATTTTTTCCCGGACCACGCCGAGGAAGTTGCCGGGCTTTTATACGACAGTATTTTTGACAACCTGCTGCCCCTGGGAGACCATGTCATTCTGCTGCCGGCCCACGGCGCCGGATCGGTTTGCGGCAGCGGCATGGCGGACCGCGAATTTACCACCCTGGGATATGAACGCTTGAACAATCCGGTTCTCAAACACACCGGGCGCGAAAAGTTTATTGAACACAAGGTCAGTGAACACCATTACCAGCCGCCTTATTTCAAACAGATGGAAAAACTCAATAAGGAGGGGTCGGCCAGGGTGCCGGCCCCGGTTCGGGTGCCGGTTCCATGCAGTGCCGACCAATTTGAAAAGGCCATGCAAAACGGCATGATCGCCCTTGACATCCGGAGTGCCGAAGCCTTTGCCGGCGCCTTTATACCGGACAGTCTGGCGATTCCGGTTGATATGGTTCCGGCCTACGGCGGGTGGTTTCTGCCCTATGACAGGCCCCTGGGGATTATTTCCGATCATTTCGAGGATGTCCAAAAAGCCGTGAGGTATTTAATACGTCTCGGCTACGACAATATCGAGGGATTTTTGGAAAACGGACTGGCCGCCTGGGAGGTGAGCGGCCGCGATTATGACCGTATACCGGCCATTCATGCCGCGGAGCTGGTCAGGCGCATACAGAATTCACAGGAGTTCACCCTGCTCGACGTGCGCCAAAAAGAAGAGGTCGAAGCCGGCCGGCTGCCCAATTCCGTGCACATCTTCCTCGGTGAATTGCCGCACAGATTGGATCAGGTACCCAGGGATGTGCCGGTGACCACTTTTTGCGGCAGCGGCCAGCGCGCAATTATCGCGGCCAGTATTCTAAAGCAGCACGGGTTTGATCAGGTCGAGGACAGTTTAGGTTCGATGGCGGCCTGTTCCGCCATCGGTTGTCCAATTGATAATTAGTGCCTGAATGAAAAGTTCGTTTTTGGGTAGGTTGGGGTCAGCCCTGCGAGTATTGTTGGGTTTCGTACCTCAACCGACCCTACGATAATCAAGCATTCAGTCCGACATGACCTCCATGGGCGAAACCCAATAAATCCAATAGTCGCGTTTTCGTTCAACCACAAAGAGTGGATCGCGCTTGAAATTCTTTTTGTCAAATCTCCAATTGGATCCCGACCTCAATAACTTGATCCGCCGGAAGGTTGAAAAATGATGCCATGCCTGCTGCGTTGCGGGACATGAAAATCAACAGATTCGCCCGCCATCGGCACATAGCGGGGGTGTCTCCGTGTACCAGGTTCTCGCGTCCGATATAAAAGGTTGTCGATTCCAGCGCCAGGTCCAAGCCTTTTTCTCGGGCAAGTGTCAGCACGGTGTCCAATTTAAACTCTTCCATGAATCCATAACGCGCGATTATCCGGTGAAAACCGCTGCCGAGTTTTTCGGTTTCAATTTTTTCTAGGTTGGGCACCCGCGGCACATCCTCCACCAGGAAATGCAATAATATGGTTCGGTTGTGGATAATTCTATTGTGTTTGACATTTTTGGCCAAAGCCACGGGAATCGTGTATGGCGTTCCCGACAGGAAGACAGCTTCGTTGCTGATTTTCACGGGTGGATCCTGGGCGAGATCGACGATAAACTGGTGCACGGGCGGCATAATCGTGTGTAATTGCGCTGCCAGTATGCGGCGGCCTTTTGCCCAGGTCTGCATTACGAAGAAAAAAACCGTGCCGATTACCAGCGGAAACCAGGCTCCATGCAGAACTTTACTGATATTGGCGATAAAAAACGGCACATCCACCAGAAAGAAAAGCCCTGCCAGCGCTGCCGTCCGATATAAAGGCCACTGCCAGCGTTTGCGGGCCAATGCGAAAAAAAGGGTCGTTGTAATTAACATGGTCGAGGTGACCGCAACGCCATACGCAGCGGCAAGTTTGCTTGATGACTGAAAACCGATCACCAGGGCAACGGTACAAATCATCAGCATCCAATTGACGGCAGCGATGTATATCTGTCCGATCTGGGCGGCTGAAGTGTGCTGAATTTTCAAGCGGGGCAAAAAACCCAGTTGGATCGCCTGGCGGGTAAGTGAAAAGGCGCCGCTAATTACCGCCTGCGATGCAATGATGGTTGCCAGCGTCGCCAACAATACGGTCGGCCACATCGCCCATGAAGGCACCATGGCGTAAAAGGGATGATCAGACACGCCGGGCTTTGCGAGAAGCAATGCGCCCTGCCCAAAATAGTTGAGGGTCAGTGCCGGAAAGACAGCTGCAAACCAGGTCAGGCGAATTGGATGCTTGCCGAAGTGTCCCAGATCCGCGTAAAGGGCTTCGGTTCCGGTAACGACTAAAAAGACGGCTCCCAGCACCAGAAAACCATGGGCTTTGTTAACAATTAAAAACCGTGCGGCATGCCAGGGAAATACAGCCCCTAAAATCCGCGGCGCCTGAATGACTTGAAACCCGCCGGTTAGCGCCAGAAAGCTTAGCCAGACCAAAATCACCGGTCCGAATAAGCCGCCTACGGCAGCCGTTCCGCGCCGTTGTATCAGGAACAAGCTGCCTAGGATAATTATCGTGATGGGAATTACATAAGTCTGAAACAGGGGGGTAACGATGCCGATGCCTTCGACGGCACTCATCACCGAAATGGCGGGGGTGATCATCCCATCGCCGTAGAGCAGACAGGCCGCAAAAAGTCCCAGAGCCACCAGGCCAAGTTTCCGGCGGGCCTTCGATGACCGGTGACCTTCTCCTCGAATCAGGGCCGTCAGGGCGATAACACCGCCTTCACCCTTGTTGTCGGCTCGAAATACAAAGGTGAGGTATTTCAGGCCGACGATCATAACCAGCGACCAGAACATCAAGGAAAGAACACCCATGATGTTCGCCGGCGTTGGTGCAATGCCGTACTCGCCGTGAAAACACTCCCGAATTGCATAAATTGGGCTGGTGCTTATATCCCCGAACACGATGCCCAGAGCCGCCAACGACAATTTCACCAGACGGCCGTTTTTGTCGCTCTGATTTTTTTTCTCATGCGTATTGTCGGTGGTCGGGTTGGTAGATTTCAAAATTGATCTCCGCTGCGCTGATCAGGCATCCGGCGGGTCGCGGCCGCGCCGGTGTGTGCCTAGTAAAGCGATCAAAGAAGCCTTTATAAGTTGCGGATCACGATGGCGTCGCCGGCCCGCGGATTATGCAAGATCCCGTGTTTAACCATGGCGGACTTTATGATCTGATGCTTGCGCCGGTCAAGTACATTGCCGGCAAACTCTTCCGTCTGGGAAAAGTTCTCCTCACAATTGCGGCGGACGGTTGACCATTGCCCGAAGGCATTGACGCCGATACCGGTCGGGGCGCTGCGATAAAACCGGTCCAGTACCCGAGCCAACAGGTCAATATCCGTTGCGATTCGCGGGATACCTTCGCTGATATTAAACGCCGGATGGATTTGCCGAAGGTCCACATTGACGCTCAGTTTTTTGAGGGGCGGCGTTCCAAATTCCCCGCGCGGCCGTCGTCACAGGGCTCGTCATCGTCATGCAGGCGGGCGTGTTCGGCCCATTCGGGCGCCTTGACACAGACCTCGCCTGGCGGTACGGTCGCACCGGTTTCATCTTCAATCGCATCGGGTTTTGCTGACTTTTCATCCGGTGATTTTTGCTCTTGGTTCATATCATCTTCCTTTAGCGAGAACTGGCGGCCGGTGCCGGGCGGCAGTTCATAGGACCGGCCGTTAACTTCGATTTTTATCGGTTCGTCGCCCCCCCGGATGGTGCTGACCCGCAGGATTTCGGCGGTCATTTCAATTTCCAGAAAGTGCGATCGGTATCGGATTTTCAGTTTCAGCCGGCTCAGGTCATCCGGCAGACAGGGGTTGAAGTAAAGCACATCGCCGCGGGTAACAATACCGCTGTAGCCGCGCTGAAGCTGATCCACCGTACCGGCCATGGCGCCTAAATGGATGCCTTCGGGCGTGGTGCCCCCCTGGATGTCGGATACATCGCTTTGCAGGGCCTCGCAGAAAAGTGCCCAGGAACGTGAGCGGTCGCTGCGTGCCAGCACCCACGAATGCACCACCCGGCTCAGGGTCGACCCATGGGAAGTGCGCTGCAGGTAGTAGCTGATGTTTTTGGGGATCGTTTCGTATTCAAACGGGTAGCCCAGCTGTTCAAGGATTTCCGCCAATTCTTCGGCCGACAGCAGGTAAAAGAGCATCAGCACATCGGCCTGCTTGGAGGCTTTGTAGCGGTTGGGCGTGTCATCCTCGGCTTCCAGGATCCGGTCCAGCCGCTGAATATCATCGTACTTGGCACGGTAGCCCTCCCAGTCGAATTCAGCCAGGTCTTCGTAGCCCTCAAACTGGCTGATAATGCCGTCGGCCTGAAAAACCAGCCGCATTTTGCGGCCGATGTCCTGCCAGAGCCGGAATTCCTCGGCGCTAAGTCCCAGTTTGCCGCACACCTCCCGCCGCGCGTCTTGCGGCAGAAGATCGAGCACCTCACGGGCACGATTGAGCACCCAGACGGCCATGACGTTGGTATAGGCATTGTTGTCCAAACCGGGGCGGTCCGAGTCCGGGTAGCCATCGTGGTATTCATCGGGCCCCATGACGCCCAGAATTTCGTAGCGGTCCAGCTCGGCGTTGTAGCGGGCGATGCTGGCCCAGAAGCGGGCGATTTCCAGCATCATTTCCGCACCGTAGAAGGCCATAAATTCCATGTCGCGGGTGACCTGGAAATAATGGTACAAGTTATAGGCAATGGCGGCATTGACGTGCCGCTGCCGGTGACTTTTGTCCGGGACCCAGCGGCCTGATTGCGGATTGAGGTGCACTTGCTGGCTTTCCTCGCGCCCGTCGCTGCCGCTTTGCCAGGGAAACATGGCGCCGCGGTAGCCGGCCTGACGGGCATTTTCCCGCGCGGCATCCAGGCGTCGATAACGGTACATGAGCAGCTCGCGCGTAATCTCCGGCAGCCGCAGATTGATCATGGGAAAAATGAACAGTTCGTCCCAGAAGATATGTCCGCGGTAGGCTTCGCCGTGCCAGCCGCGCGAGGGAACCCCGACATCCAGATCCATGCACATGGTGTTGGTGGAGGTGCACTGCAGCAGATGAAAAATATACAGATGGACGATCATGCCGATGCGGTTTTCGCGCCGGCGGTGGCGGTTTTCCAGCTCGATGGCGAAGCGCTGCCAGAGAGCTTCCCAGGCCCGGGTGTGGCTTTGCAGCAGGCTGTGGAAGGGCCCGGCGGTGCGTACCGCCGTGCGCGCCGCCAGGCTGCACTCGGAAATGGCCGGATCCCGTGAGCTGTAGAAGCTGACAATCTTTTCGACCCTGACGGCCTCGTTGATTTCGATCGGGACTTCAAAAAGCTGGGCGACAAAGCCGGTTTCCTGCAGGGTGCGGCGGTCCGGGGACACGGGCGTGCCTTCGCTGAATACCTGCGTTCTGGCAGCCAGTGCCACCCGCAATTCGGATTGATTGGTCTCCATTTTCAAAAAAACGGTATCGTCAGCCGGCTGTCCGGTTTCCAGCGCGGTGAGGTGCTGGTTGTTCAGGTCCCGGTAGCGTTCGACGCCGTTATTGACGATGCGGCCGTCGAGGGCCGAGCGAAACTCGACCCGACCCGACCAGTTTTCCGCAATGAGCTTGGTTTCCAGTCCCGCCAGGTGGGCGCGGCTCATGTGGACAAAGCGGCGCTCGATCAGGCGGGTGATACGCCGGCGGTCGTCGCTGAAGCGGATGGTACGCAGCAGCACACCGTTGCGGATGTCCAGCTCCTGGCAATACTGCAGCACTTCGACCTTGGAA
>CAVQBT010000015.1:0-99439 GCA_963710795.1 uncultured delta proteobacterium | reverse complement strand
CAATGACCCGTTCACCGAGAATCGCTGACGGCGAAGAGGTTCATTTTTGTGAATCAGAAAATCTTGAACCGTCGCATTGGGTCTTGGAACGAAAAACCATTCCCCCTGCCTTACGTAGCCGGCAGTCTTTCTTTTATGCAGATCCTTAGTTTTGATTCCAACCCTTTCTTGCGCATTTTTCACCGGATCAGGCTTTAGTGCCTCAACAGCTTGCTTTACAGTCGATACCCTTGCATCCTCGGGAATGGCTGCCACGAACCAGTGCCTTTCATCATGTCCGCAGAGGAACCGGCGAAAATCTTTCTTACCTCTATCAGTCTGCCCGCGGACCAGCAAGAGAAGATGTCGCAAATCAGGCTGAATATCCAGGACTTCAAGAGGGTAATCATCGGGATTCTCAAGGACGTAATGTTCTCCCTTTTTGTTCTCAGCGACATCAATCGCAATCAGTTGATTGTTTTGAAACCGAGTCGCACGACTGTGTTCGAAAGCTATCGCCGCTCCCATATCATTGAATTTTTGTCGGATCAAATGTCTGTCCATATTGATATCCCTCTTTTGTCGGACACTGTTTTAAGAAACGAATCAGTAATACTCTCTGGCGTGATTAACAGGATTCACTGGATGTATTTCTTTATCAGAATTCCCCCCTCAGGAATTCTGATAAAATAATCCACGCTCTGCGATCTCCGCGGCTTTGCGGTGAAATCATTTTTGTTTAGAATCAATCATATAAATCCTGTTAATCCTGTCTAAATCTTCATTGTGGCTGCTCAAATCTTAATAATCGAAGTCAGGTTTCTCATGGATATCATGAGTGAAACCATCTCCAATTGGAATCCGGGTCGTGATCACAAAATCGTTTTCCTTAGGGCCAAAAGGGTGGATGTGAGTGTCACCGCCGTCGGGAAGCGGAATTGAACTTTCCTTGATAAACGGTTTCTGCCATTCTGGGATTCCCATCTCCTTCACCTCCTTTCTTGTCCATTTTGGCAGTATAGAATACCAAAATCTGTGCCAAATCCATCTATACCGCGAATAAAAAATGCGTGAGATTTTATGTGTCTGATATCACGGGAAAATAAGAGAATATTTTAATTTGGGGCAGGAACTATTCAATTTACAATAATGGTAGCAACCTGAAACATAGAAGAGCATTGTTACTTTTCCATATCAAAAATTGTTATAGCCGACTTACATGGTACTATCAAATTGTAATATCTCGTATTTACCAAAATTTTCATGAATGTTCGCTGGCTGAGTTTTTTTTATTGATATCAAAGCGTTAAAACATATTTCCGAGAAAATTACAGATAAGACAAGGCTGGCATGGAAATTGATACCTATAGAAAAACAAACGGATATGGAAGATAAAAAATATTTAGAGAAAGGAGCGAATTATGTCAAAATTAGAAAAGATCCTCGGGGGGAATATTAATTCATGGGGCGGGATTGATGTGAACTATAGGCCCACAGGTTTCAGCATTGGTCAAGGTGGCGTCATCCGGGATGGGTATTCCGATACAGGATGCCGCATTACGAATAATGGCAATATCCGCGACGGATACTACCGGGACACCGGCCTGCGCATCGATTCTTTCAACAACATCAAACGCGGATATTAATCTGCCTCAATCTCCAGGCCTCGGTATTTACATCGTTCTTAAATACTGAGGCCGATAAAAAAACGGTTTGGTTGCGAAAGGATTGGGGTGGATTCCTATAGGCGGGCATCGGCTGCGTTAGACGAAGCGTCTTAGGATAGATCAGGTGTAGCGGGGCCAACACCCTTTTCTGGGCTGGATCGGCATTTAGGTAAGATGATGATTATTGGGTTGGGGATTATGTGCTTGAAAGAAGGTCCACGGTATGGAGGTTATGCTAATGGGAGGGAGAAGCTATGTCGGATTGTGAAGTCATCCAGGTTCCAACTGGGTTCTTGATCCCTGCTGCAAATTACGGTTCCTTTTCTGCCGCAATTTCGGCAGTTAAGTGCCTAAGGGAGCTCTTAAAGCGCGATGAAATTGGAGCTGTCTCTTTGCAGTTGGATCGAAACTTACAGCCCCTGCTGGACAAGGCATGGCTGAAAAAAGAGCCCCTGGCTCCGATATGCGAGGGAGACCAGCTGATAATTGAAAGAAATGGCGAGGCATGTATCAATTCCAGAAAGGATATGGCTTTCCTCTTCTTTGTTGTCAATTATGCTCATGATAAAGGGCTTCGCTGTTTCGCGAATGAAGATTTTAGCAGAGAGGCTGACGAAAGAGTCAAAGTCTGCATTTTCCGGCTCTATAGCCTTTACTCAGTTCACGGCAAGATCGCTCATGTTTGCTCTGAATCTCAAGCCAAGCATTTGAGAACATCCTTTTTAGCCCGGGCGGTGTTAAAATCCTCGTAACTAACTGACTGCAACAAGATTCCTATTGGTAATGCTTTTAATGCGTTTGAATTTTGATGAATCAACTTAAAAAACAGTACCGGTTCAACCAGCACCTAAAGGAAGGGAAATTGTTAGGGTAACCTGATAACATATTGTATCCCAATGGATGGTCCCGATGAAGCTTTTTAGAAGTCTTTTTTTCCCTTTTCGAATCTTTGTAGTTGGTCGATCCTTGATCAAGGTAAATGATGCTCAATACCACGCAAAAATATATCAAGCTGGGAAGCCCTTGCAGGGTCAGAAAATGAATCCAATGAAATCGCCTAATGGATTAAAAGCCGGCTGGAGATTCGGCAACTTGATGGCTGGACTTGTTGCATTTACTGTCACCACGTTAACGTTCATCTATTTGGTTGCATTTATCGAAAACACACCGGATTTTGTCAATCGCTATGGGCGCCCGGGGATAAAACCACTTGTAGAAAAACTCGGATTGAAAATGCCTGAAGGCCCCCGAAGCATATTTTACAGGAACATACTGGCAAAAGCGGTGTCTGTCTCTGAAATTTCCATTGTCCAAATGGCAATTATTTACGGTGTGTTTTTCCTGGGATTGAAACTTCTGCTGTCGTGGTTCGGGAACATAAGCCGCGGTGGAGGTTCGTTGTGCGTGGTGGGAGTGCGAAGTTTCATGAGTGCTGCTATGATAATTCTACCGGCTCTGGGAATTCTGTCTACCGTCATCGGAATCCTCTCCGTCGGAAACGTTTCCCGAGAAACGGTGAAATTAATCATTTTTGGTCCCAGCGGTATTGGGATTTTGGGATATCTCGTTGCAACCGCTTTCAGCGGGCTGTCGGATTACCTCGGCGAAAGGTAAATATGCGAAAGTCACTTTTAATCAAACAGTTGGGGCTGTTTCAACTGTTTGTGGATCTCCTGCTGATGGCGATATACTTTCTATTTTTTTCAATCTGAATTTTCTTTTAAAATGCTTTCCGATGAAAGTATCTAAAAATCAGGAGGTTATGATGAAAGAACATGCAAGATGAATCGATACATACACACCAAATCAGAAAAACGCCCTGTGGCTAGTTTTAGAAATATTGCATTATATTTCGTGCTCGCTGGAACTGTCTGCTTGTTGCTATTACATTTTCCCGGGAGTTGCGCTGCTCTGTCAATCCAGGTCAAGGGTACTTGGCTTGGGCGGCAATGGTTGCAGGATTTTGACCCGGCCAAATTAGAAACCCTTGTCAGGGATATTAAAAGATATCGAATAACCGCCATTTACCCGGCCCTTTCTTTTGGACCGGCAACACCAATGCCGGGAACAGATAAAATTGGTTGGATAAATTTTTCCGTAAAGGCAAAAAGATTCATAAAAGAAATCAGAAACCGATGTCCCGGCGTTCGGATTATCCCGTACAAAGGAGCCCGCGTTTGCGGTAAGAAATTCAGGGATAAAGATGGGAAGGTTGTGATCAGATCGCTTTGGAATGATGTTGGGTGGCGGGAAAGAGCGATTAATGCCCTTGTCAACAGCACAAAGATGTTGGATGCAGACGGGATTCAGTTTGACCTTGAATGCAACGATATTGATAATCCTGCAAACAAGGCTGGATTGGAATCCTTTTTCCGGAAATTGAAAAATAAGATTGGCACAGAAAAGGTGCTATCCGTAGCAATTCCGATTCTGAGCCAGGATCGAATCGATTATCAAAACAATGAATACAGAAAGGCCCCATGGAAGGAATCCTTATTAAGTGCTACTGCATCAGGAAGAATGGGAAGGGCTCCGCATGTGTATGAGATTATCTTTGAAACATGTGACGAGGTTGCCATAATGTATTATGATACCTGGATAAGCAATGGCAACACCCAGCGTTTCATAGACCTTATTGCGGCGCAAAGCTGGGCAAGTGCATGGTTTTCTCAACGTTTTGGCGGAGAATTCTTGGTTGGTATACGGCTTTCCACCACCAAAGGCATTCACCGGCGGTCTGGTGGTATAATGCATGATTATCGAATTGAAAATCCATTCAATTCAAACACGGGACTCCTCCAAGCCCTGCATAGGCCGCTGGAAGGCGGTAAATATGTGAAGGATTTCTTAAGGGGGATCATGATTTTTCGATTAGATGTTATCTACGAAAAAGGATGGAAAAAAGATATCGGAAGCCGGTATTTAATAACCATCAATGAATTGTTAAAAACCGATATCAAATAAAATGGTTTCAAAAATTGAAATTTCAAATCAGCTTTCGGTTCCTTTGAGCGAGCTAAAGGTTACAGCCTAACGAAACAGTAGGCCGGGCGTGCAGAATGTAAACAAAGTCAACTCCCGGGCGATACTATGGTTTGATGTAGTCAATTCTCCGAGCCTTTCAGACCATCTATGGCTATCTTTTTTTTGTGGTCAACTGCGCTCATAAGAAAGGGATTCGCTGTTTCGCAAGCAAAGATTTTAGCAGGGAGGATGGAGAAAGGGTCAAAACCTGGATGGCCCGGCTCTATGACCTTTACACCATTCACGGTAAGGTCGCCCGCGTTAGCTCTGAGTCTCAAGCCAAGCATTTGGGAGCCTCCTTTTTAGCCCTGGCGGAGCAAGGATCCTCGTAAATAAATTACCGCAGCAGGATTTCTATCGGCAATGCTATTAATGCAGTTGAATTTTGAGGAATCAATATAAAAGTACAGGTACAACTTGTATCGCTGGGTTCCGCCTTTTGTTCATATTGCCTCAGATAATCGCTTTAGCGAATAAATCCCATCCAGGCCTTTGATCGGTTTGGGCTTTTTTTCGTGCTTGGAGTGAAATAGGTGCCTAAAGAGCTCGTAATTTTCAGTCACGAACTTCTTTGATCCGATGATGCCTGAATCCGTGAAATAGCGCGTGCGGTGTCGGAAACGGCTGATGCGGCTGATTTCAAAATCCTTTTTGCGCTCTTTAGCAACCACTTTTGCATCAATAACCTGCGCCTGCATCTTGTCCGGACGGTTCAGCGCCCCGGCCTCATAGACATACCTGCGATACCGTCTAATCCGTTCCCTCTCGCTATTTAGACAATTGTCCGCCGAAGGAGGATTGAACTCTTTCAGGCCGAAGTCAGTGGACAGGAACCGATCTTTGTTTTCCGTCTGGATATGATACCCAAGCGAATTCCAGCGATAGTCTTCAGGACGGTCAACTATGCCGGCCCGCAGCGGGTTAAGATCGATATACGCCAGGCAATTGACCAACGTTTCACCTTTATCGACAATTACGCTCTTAAAGCGATCTCCCCAGAAATAGCCCCTACGATTGTGCCGTCTGTTATAATACCTTGCAAAGCCAACCTTGATCTCCCGCATAAATTCGGAAAGGCTTGATAGCTTTTCACGTAAATAGGGAATCTTGCCTTCGGCAAAGTCCCGGCTGTCGCCATAATATGTTTGAAAGCGTGTTTGGATTTGTTCATCCGTAAACCGGTTTTCAGGAATCATTTTCACCAGTATATGAAAATGATTTCCCATCAGGCAAAAGCCTAAGATTTCAGTAAAATACAGCAATGAAAATCTTTTGATCAAATCCAGCATGAAATCCTTTTCAACATCCTTTAGCGGAAATCCATCCAGGGCAGTGCGGGACATAACATGGTAAACGGCTTTTTGCTCAGCAATGATCATTCGTGAGGTTCTTGGCATAATTAAATTCCTTTCGTTGCCGGATTACCTTTTTCAGCTCGTTCAAACCGATTATATCAGGTAATAAAAATTGTCAAGCATAATTTACCTGTCCCTAGTTTTGTCCTAGTTTTGTCCCTAGTTTTCTTTTCAATTTAACTTGATTATTTTTTATGCCACAGGCGGCGGGTAGGTTGGGTTGAGGTTCGAAACCCAACATGACTCTATTTGGCCTCAACCAGACATACGCAAAATTCCATGTCCAAATTGAGTGAGTGCGTCCTTTTTGTTTAACATCAATATATCCCGGAAAATGTATTTGGCGCTCATTATGCTTTGGCCCTTTTGATTTTCTGATTATGATTCAAGGCCAATTAATTTGTCGAGATTTGCCACACTTATGTCGCCTTCCATCGGGCCCAGTTTAGTCGTATTTAGGGCCCCTGCGGCAGAGGCCATCCGCGCACAGTCCTGCAGGCTTTTATCTTCAAGCAGGCCACATAAAAGTGCCGCATCAAAACAATCTCCGGCACCGGTCGGATCGACTGCATCAATGATATAGGGCGCGCAGTCAACTTTTTGTGCTCTGTCGTAAACCGTACATCCCTGACTGCCTTTTTTCAAGGCCACAAGCTCCATGTTCGCATAGTTAAATAATTTATCCACCGCATCGTCGATCCCGTCAACTCCGGTCATCATCTTGAGCTCCTCGATGCCCGGCAGAATTACGGAGCAGTTATCCAGAACGTCTCCCAGTAATTCATCTATCGTCCTGTTGCCGAGAAGCTCGGGGCGAATGTTGGGGTCAAAGGAAATTTTGGCGCCCTTTTGCGCGAATGAAATCGCAGTATTGATGATACGCTCCCTGAACTCCTGGCTGACCATTAGCGAGCATCCCATAATATGAAAGAACTTTGGCGATTCGATATCATCTATATCAAAGTCTTTGACGCAAACGGCTGGGGTGTTTGCGATGTGAAAGATAAATTTTCGCGAACCGTCTTCAAAATAGGTGACAAAAGCAACGGCAGTGGATTCATTCGCCGATTCAAAGACATAGTCTGTGTTAACGCCGTCCTTTGTTAAGCCGGTCTAAAATGTTTTTGCCAAAGTCATCCCTGCCCACCCCGCCCATAATTCCGGCACGATGATCGAGCCGGGCCACCGTATCGATAAATATTGCCGGTGCCCCGCTTGGAAATGGTCCGATGAATTCTCCAGGCACGAAAAGCTCCATCCCCGCTTGCGGCCGCATTATCTCAACGAGCATTTCACCCATTGTCCATATTTCACACATTTAATACCATCCTATTATCTGAATTTTTCCCGCAATTAACCCTTTAAATTTTTTGCCTCTGCTATGGTAAAGCAGAAACTGACTTCATCAAGTCTTTCCGGTTCGATGGCACATCGAATGCCGGCTTTTTGAAGATCTTCGCTGACGATCCGAATGCCTTCAACGATGGCTGTTAAAAACTCATGCACGAGATGCGGATGCGATCCCCCGTGCCCGACCCCCTGCCTGAAAGATGAAAGGACATCTTGTCGCCATATATGTCAAAACTCTCCCGGCGCTGCCTGATCGCCTCAAACAGGCACCTGGATGATTCCGCGATGACATTGGAGTCTTTAAATTTAAACGTAGCCGTTTCCACCGCCCTTTTTAGCTTGTCTTTAGGTTCAATATTGGGTATCTCAACATCTTAAATTAAATTATAAAAGGAGCCTAACATGCCGCAAATTGATTTAAATGGAATTTTCCCCCCGATCCCGACTCCTTTTGTCGACGGTGAGGTTGCCTATGATAAATTGGCATCCAACATTGAAAAGTGGAGTCAAACCGGTCTTAAAGGGCTGGTGGTAATGGGCTCAAACGGGGAGTATGTTTATTTGTCCGCTCAAGAAAAAAGAAGGCTGGTTGAAAAAACGGTCGAACTGACACCGGATTCGATGCTGGTCATTGCCGGCACCGGTTGCGAATCGACCAAAGAAACCATCGAGTTGACCCGTGATTGTGCCGACCGCGGGGTCCATGCGGCGTTGGTGGTGACCCCGCATTATTACGCCGGCAAGATGAATGAAGCAGCGATGCTGGCATACTTCACGGCGGTTGCGGATCAGTCCCCGATTCCGATTTTACTGTATAATGTTCCCAAATTCACCCATGTTAACATGACCTACAGACTGGTCAGCCAACTATCCAGCCATCCCAATATCGTCGGGATCAAGGACAGCACCGGGAATGTGAGCCAGCTGGGAGAATTTGCGAATAATGTCGCGGCCGATTTCAATCTGCTGGTCGGCACCGCCGGCGCTTTGTTCGGCGGACTTACTTTAGGCTGTGCCGGCGGTGTGCTGGCCCTGGCCAATGTTGCACCGCAACAATGTGTCGAAATTTACCGGCTGGCAAAAGAAGGCAACTTTGCTGAAGCCAAAAAATTGCAGCTAAAAATGATTCCGGTAAACCAAGCCGTTACGGCCGTCTATGGGGTTCCCGGTCTGAAGGCGGCCATGGATATGCTGGGATATTTCGGTGGTGACCCCCGCCCGCCGCTGCTGCCGAGTTCTGAGAAGGAAAAATCGGAAATCAGAGAGATATTGATCAACGCCGAGTTGATATAGTTATTTGAGTTTATTGGGTTTATTGAGTTGATTGAGTCGACGGGGGTGATTGGTTGACTATGAATATTTGCTAAGAACATAACCTTTCTACCTAATCAACAACTCAACCAATCAACGATATCCGAAGTTAAGGGAGAACAATGCAACATGAAGCCGTAGAATTACTGTCGCAATATTTGCAGATCGATACCACCAATCCTCCCGGCAATGAGAATAAGGGGGTTGAATTTTTGGCGGGCATTCTGGAAAAAGAAGGTCTCGAATATAAAACATTCGAAGCTTCGCCCGGACGGTGTTCAATTAAAGCGGTTTTGCCGGGAGCCGGTGAAAAAGGAACGGTTATTCTGCTCAATCATATTGATGTCGTTCCGGCCCGGGCTGATGAGTGGAGCGTGGATCCGTTTAGCGGTGCGGTTAAAGACGGCTATATCTATGGCCGGGGGGCGCTGGACATGAAAAGCCTGGGCATCCTGGAACTGCTTGCTTTCCTGGAAATAAAAAGGCAGGGACTCATCCCCTGTCGTGACATTATGTTTTTGGCAGTGGCCGATGAGGAAACCGGCGGCTCGCAAGGGGCGCAGTACCTGTTGAACACGTATCCGGCTGAATTTCAGGCTGACCTGGTAATTAATGAAGGCGGGTTTGGTGTCACTGATATATTGGCCGGCCGCTCGTTATTCATGATCGCTACGGCCGAAAAAGGAATTTGCCAGGTCAAGCTGACGAGCACCGGACCACCCGGACATGGCAGTACGCCCCATGGCGATAATGCGCTGGAAAAAATGGTTGCCGGCTTACATCGGGTTTTAGCCAAAGAAAATCCGATTATCGTAATCCCGCTGATTACGAAATATTTCAATCAGTTGGGAACCGAATGGGAGTTTTTGCAGCCCTATCTAGCGGATGGAAAGGCGGAGACCCTCATCGCGGTTTTGACTCAAAGCGGCATGATTGACGTCCCTCAAATATCAGCCATGCTAAAAAACACGGTTAGTTTAAATCGGATGCTTTCCGGGAACAAGACCAATGTAATACCCAGCAAAGCTGAAGCGGAGCTTGATATTCGGCTGCTGCCGGGTGCGGAACCGGATGAAGTAATTGCTGATATCGAAGGCTTGCTGGCTGATGAGAGCATTAAAGTCGAAACCATAAAAAAAGCCCGGGCCAGTGAGTCCACGATGGATACGGAAGATTTTGCGATCATAAACGATGCATATCTTGAACATTTTCCGGATGCCCTGACAGTGGCGTCACTTTTAATCGGCGCTTCGGATTCCCGGTTGTTCCGGCGCAAGGGAATTGCCTGCTATGGGGTATGCCCGATGTTGTTCAGCATGGATGAACTCAACCGGGTTCACGGTATCGATGAAAGAATATCGGAGGAAAATATGATCAGGGGAACCCGGGTCTTTACGGATATTGTTAAACGGCTCTGCCAATGATGAGTAAAAAAATTTTAGTGACCTACGAACCGGGTGCAGATGAGAGCAGGATTTATCGGGAAATTTTTGAAGACCTGGCGCAAGTCCACTATCTCAAAGATGAACCCAAAAGTGATCGAACCAAACGGCTCAAGGCGGCAGATATAATTGTTGCCTTAAGTTTTTCTCAAAAGGAGATGGATGCTGCCGAAATATCTTTGCTTCAAAATGTTCGCCTCATTCAGCTAATTTACGCCGGGGCTGACAAAATTCCGTTTGAACTTATCCCGCCTGAAATTATTTTGGCCAGCAATGCCGGGGCCTTCGCCCGGCCCATTGCCGAACATGTGCTGACGCTGACCCTGGCCCTGGCCAAAAAACTTATCCCCAAAAATAAAATGCTGCAGGCCGGCCAATTCGACCGGTCCGGTTTCAATCAGGAGATTCGAGGCGGTGTTTGCGGGATTATCGGGTTGGGCGGCAACGGCCATGAAATTGCCAAAACCATGCAGGCAATGGGCATGCGAGTCTACGGTATCAACCGCAGCGCTAAAACCGATCTGCCGGTTGAGTTTAACGGGACGGTTGAGGACTTACAAAAGGTTCTGGCCGCTTCGGATGTGGTGGTGGTGGCCGCCCCTTTGACCCGTGAGACCAGAAATATGATCGCAGAAAAAGAACTGGGCTGGATGAAGAAAGAGGCCATTTTGATCAATGTCGGCCGGGGCGATGTTATTAATCAGAAGGCGCTGTATGCGCATCTGAAGGCATACCCGGATTTTCGCGCCGGAATCGACACCTGGTGGGACGAACCGGCGGGCAAAGACGCGTTCAGGTTGGACTATCCCTTTTTTGAACTGCCAAATATTATCGGGTCTCCCCACATCGCCG
This sequence comes from uncultured delta proteobacterium, assembly GCA_963710795.1. Classification (GTDB taxonomy): domain Bacteria; phylum Desulfobacterota; class Desulfobacteria; order Desulfobacterales; family JAFDCJ01; genus JAFDCJ01. The sequence goes on along the minus strand of CAVQBT010000015.1, from coordinate 88,459 downwards.
ATCATGTGCCGGGGGCCATACCCTGTGCAACGCGAAGGGCGCTGGAAAATGTCAGAAATTTTTTGATGGGCAACGAATTGCGTGGCGTGCTCAAGCGCGAAGACTATCTGGATTAATCCGCCTTGAAAAACAGCAAATTTAAAGTTCAGACTTTTTTTGCAAAATTGATATTTCCTGCCAAATATATGCGCCGGGCGAAACGCCCGATCAAATCTTAATCTGGCTGCCGCAAAAAAAAGTGCTGCTGCCGGCCGACAACTTCTATAAATCATTTCCCAACCTGTATGCCATTCGCGGGACCGCTTACCGGGATGTGACCCTGTGGGTCAAAAGCCTCGATAAGATGCGAGGGCTGGGCGCCGAGTACCTGGTGCCGCATCATACCCGACCCATAACCGGAGCAGACATCATATATGAAACCCTCACCAATTACCGGGATGCGATCCAGTTTGTCCATGATCAGACGATAAGGCTGATGAACCAAGGCCTGTCCCCCCTGGAAATAGTGCAGCGGGTAAAATTGCCGGCCCACCTGGCGCGCCAGCCCTATTTGCACGAATATTACGGGACTGTCTCCTGGTCGGTGCGGGCCATATTTGACGGTTACCTCGGGTGGTTCGGCGGCAATGCGACCGATCTTTTCCCGCTGTCGCCGGATGAGCGGGCCAAGCGGTTCGTGGGTCTTGCCGGTAGCGAACAAAGATTGGTTGAACATGCCAAACAGGCTCTTGCCAAAAAAGATTACCAGTGGGCTTTGGAATTATGCGACCAGTTGCTGCGGATCAACCCGGAATCGAAAGCAGTTCGCCAACTAAAGGCTGAGGCGCTGAGGTCCCTGGGGAGTCGACAAATTGCGGCAACTGCCAGAAATTATTATTTGACCCAAGCGCAGGAAGTCGAAAAAAAGCTGCATATCGGCATGATGAAAATCAAAGATAAAGACCTGGTTCACCACGTCACTCTGGCGGGTATATTTGAGGGAATGGCCGTTAAACTCGATCCGGTGAAAAGCGCGGATGTGGACATCGTTGCCGGGTTTCGCTTTCCGGATGCCGGGCAAGCCTATACGGTCCATGTTCGCAGAGGCGTAGCTGAAATTCAGCCTGTATTTCCCGCCAATCCGGATATTTCACTAACCGTTGACGCCAATGTGTGGAAAGAGGTGGTAACCGGATTTCGCAACCCGGCCGTGGCCCTGGTTAAGGATGTGGATAAGGAAGGCGGGACGTTGAAGATCATTAAGTTTTTGAGCCTGTTTAAGGCCGATGATTGATGACCGGGAAAAGGTTTCAGGTGTCAGGTGTCAGGGAACGGATGTTAAAGGATCCGTCTTCGCTTTCCGAACTGCGCCGCGGCACGCAGAAGTCAGAGGGCGGAAGACGGAATTTTTGAATTCGGGTTTAAAGATTCAACTTATTGCGCATTAAACATGGAGGACAAGTCAACTTACTCAACCAATCAACTTAATCAACTAATACCCGTTTTTTTAATCATTCTCAGCATCACGATGGTCTGCAGTGCCGACAGAAAAACGAAGTATCCCACCCACAAGGGAATTCCCCAGACTATCGGCCCGACTTTTGCCCAGGCCCAGAAATCCATCGCTAAAATAAAAATGCCGGCCAGCAACCAGAAATAAACATTCGACAACCACTGCGGTGCGTTGATCTTCAAGCGGTTTTCTTTCCAAAGCCCTACCAGGTGGGTAGTCAGATAAATCGAAAAGGTTACGATCATGACCCAGATGACCGGCAAAAAAACGGGACTGGCGATCCATTTAAGATAGAAGGCAATTAACGCTGCTTCTCCGCAAAGTATCGATAGAATGGCAGCCGCTGGGTATACCCGTTTAAAATAGAGTCCGAAGATGACGGTCGGAAAGAGAACGGCCAGGCCGGTGAAAGTCTGGGTGGCGATCTGCAGGATGGTTGCCGGCGGGTTGTAAGCCAATGCAAGACCGGCCAGGCTCAATACGATTACAAAAACACGACCGGTAATACTGGATTCATTTTTTGTTATACCTACCCGGGGGGCAATATCGCGCGTAAAAATGGAGCTTAGGGTTAACAGCTGCGAGTCCATGGTGGACATCAGGGCCGCCAGGCCGGCGGCCATCACCAGGGCGGCCATGAAATCACCGGCAATTAGCGTTAATACCATGGGCAATATGCGATCCGCCTGTTTACCGGCCAGATCGGGGAATGAGAGTCGTCCCAGCACCCCTACGGCAATCGGCATAAAAAAGACAACCGTGCAAACCAGCGGGTAAAGCAGCATGGTGCGGGAGATGCTGCGGTCGTTTTTGGCTGAGAAAAAACGCTGAAACAGCTGCGGAAACATCGGGTCGCAGAAGAACCACAGGGCCATAAAGCTGAACCAGATTCCCAGCGAATATTTACCGAGACCACCGGGACGCGAAAATAGTTCGGGATTGGTAATCAGAACTTTCTGGTTGGCCGCGATAAATCCGCCGTGGTGCCAGGCGACCATAATCAGTGAAACAGCCAGCAATAAAAACATCAGTAGGCCCTGAAACAGATCCGTCCAGGCCACCGCCCGCAATCCGCCGCGCAGGGTGTACAGCAGGATGATGCCCGTCACCAGCACACAGCCAAAAAAGTAAGGCAGTCCCAGCAGCGCCTCCAGGGCATAGCCGGCCGCCATGGGCTGCAAAGCCAGATAAGGTATGGTAAAAATGATCATCACCATGGCGAACAGAAAAGACAGGGCCGGGCTTTGATACAACTGTTTGACCAACTCGGGCGGGGTCACCAGCCCGTGTTCGACACCGGCCTGTCTGATTTTACGGCCGATGATCCAAAACGTCAGCGCCATGAAACCGGTGCCGAATCCCATGATGGGAAAAAACGCATAGCCGTCGCGATAACCGGCGCCGGATGTGCCGAAGACGGTGAAGGCTGAAAAGTTGGTGGCCACCATGGTTCCCAGCAGAATCAGAGGGCCGAGCTTTCTGTCCGCCAGAAAGTAGGTGTCCGGGGTTGATTTCCAGCGCGTGCGGGCCATAAAGCCGATGACCAGAACAATCAAGAAATAGGCGCAAAGAACGAGTATTTTGGTTAACAACTGGCTATCTCCTTTTTTATTTGCTGGCAGGCCGGGAAGCTGGGATGCCAGAAAGCTATTTTATGGCCAAAGCTTTCGGGGAATTTCAGCTTCCAGGGTTTTTGCAACAAAAAAAGCCATCTCGACCGATTGGTCGGGATGGCTTTCGCTTGACATAACCTCAGTAAACCGACGCTTGCGCGTCAGTAATTTCATCTAAATTTGTGACTGGTTGATATATGCTTGTATGGTTTCTGTCAAGTCATTTTCACCGGGAATAGCGCTTTGGCAGATCTTTTTTCGGAAACATCGCGAAAATCCGGGAATTATGATTCTAACGGTGAATAATAGGATTCAAGCATTGATGACCGGAATTTTGTAATCCTTGATGATGGCATCGCGGGTAACCATTGTTAAGCGTTCAACCGTTGCTTGAGCAATGAGCATCCGGTCGAATGGATCGCGATGATGTAACGGGAGATCTCCGACAGCATGAGCATGATCCGCCGTAATTGCCAGCATTTCAAACGGCTGCTCGTATAGAACCTTGCGAAAATTAGACGGTATTTCCAATTTGCCCAGCGCCTGTTTGATTCGAATTTCCCAGATGACGGCTGCACTCACAAACACCAGGTTGTTTCCGTCGGCAATCGTTGATTTGGCCTCTTCTGATATAGTCGGGTTGGCGTCGAGCCACCACAACAACACATGGGTGTCCAGCAATAAATTCATGGCTTTTCCATTCCAAAGGCTGCGGCTATGTCATCAGGAAGTTCGTCAAAATCATCCGCAATTTTTATTTGCCCTTTCAGGGCGCCGGGTTGGCGCCGCTCCTCATTGCGTTGGTACTTTACCAGTTTGGCAACCGGTTTGCCGGCTTTACCGATGATTACCTCTTCGCCAGCCAGAACTTTTTCAAGCAGGGCGGATAATTGAGCTTTTGCCTCTGAAACATTGGTTATATGCATATTGATCACCTCCAGATAATGTAGTCTGACCAGACTAGACCATTTTGTCAAGCTTTCTTTATCTTCTTAAAGTTGAAGAATGCTTTTTTAACAGAAACAAAGTCTTGTGTTTATTTCAAACCAGTGGGGCTCAAAATTCTACTTAGCAAGTTAAGACTTGCCAAGTTAAGCTTAGTCAAGTATCAACTTGTCAAGTTTAGACTTGTGGTTTGATATGATCCTGAATCAAATCTGGTAAATTGATGCTATAAATCATCAGGTAATATTTGTTATAATTCTGGAGGAGCATAATGCATGCAGAAATTGTGATGATCGGAACGGAGCTTTTGCTGGGGGAACTTGTTGATACCAACGCCAACCGATTGGCCAAAGCATTACGCGAAATCGGACTGGATATTTATTACAAAACAACCGTCGGTGATAACGAAGCCCGCATCACGGAAGTCCTCAATTTGGCGTTGGATCGCTCGGATGTGATCATCACCTCGGGTGGAATCGGGCCGACCGTCGATGATGTGACGCGCCAGGCCGTGGCCAATGCCACCGGCCGCAAACTAATATACAGTGCTGATCTGGAAGCCCAAATCGCGGAGCGCTTCCGGAGTTTCGGCCGCAAAATGGCTGATAATAACAAGCGCCAGGCCTATATTCCAGCCGGCGCCCTGCCGCTGTCCAACCCGGCTGGTACGGCGCCCTGCTTTCTCAGTGAAGATATGCGGGGGCGCGGTTTTATCATTTCTCTGCCAGGTGTTCCGCGCGAGTTGGAATATATGATGAAAAATGCAGTGGTTCCGCTGCTTGTCGAAAAAATGGGAGGGGCCAAGGTCACCAAAATTCGGATCCTGCGAACCTGTGCCGTAGGCGAAAGCAATGTCGATCGGGCCATCGCTGATTTAATGACCGCGAAAAACCCGACCATCGGGCTGGCCGCCCATGCCGGGCAGACTGATGTTCGCATCACGGCCAAAGCCGATACCGAGGAACAAGCCGACGCTCTTATCGCCTCCTGTGAAGCCGAAGTGCGGCAGCGGCTGGGTGTCGCTATTTACGGCGTGGAAAAAGAAACCGTGCCGCAAGTGATCGGGCAGTTGTTGTCAAAAAAGAAATTAAAGTTGGGCGTGATCGACACCCTGACCGGCGGCCTTCTGACCCGTCAATTTATTGATGCCGGATTTGGCGGCCTGGTCCCGGCCGACCTGCACTCAATCGACGTATCGGCCGCCCTGCAAAAGGCCGGCCTGGCGGCTCGAGCTGATGCGCGCAACGGGGGGTATCATGCGCTGGCCATGGATCTGGCGCAGTACATCGCCCCGCCCAACGGCATCGGAATCGCCCTGATCGGCCCTTTCAAGGATAGTTCGACCTATATTGCGCTATGTGGACCGGGTGAGATGCGTTTGACAAAAGCGGGGCGCAACTATCAGGATGCTGATTATATCCGCAGCTGGCTTGCGATCCAGGGATTGGATTGGATAAGACGGTCGCTGCTGGGGCAGCTCACCTCACCGGCGGATTGGAAGGATTAGTGAATATAGGTTGAACGGGATCTGTCGGTTATTCCGAATCCCGATCGATATGTTAAACGGTGCCCACGGTTGTAACCTTTGAACCCTGAACCCTGAACCTGGAACCGTTCAGTATATATTCGGATCAGACAGCATACTGGTATTGGGTGTCGCGTTGCGCATCGACACAATCGCAGTATGCGTCAAAAACAAAATACATACAGTCGTTTTTATAGGTTGAATTTTGATAGAAACGGCAACTTTTTTGCTGCTCCCGGCCGCCGGCGGCGCAGACGGAAATAATATCCCGCTTACAAAAACATACTTCGCCAATCTGCACGATGATCACCTCCAATTTTCCGAATTGAGCAAAATCGCTCCATAGGCATTGATTGTTTTTCGTTATCAATCTTTAAGGTTGCTGGGATTTTACTGAAACTACACAGACAGTGCTTGACTATCGTGGAAGATGCACATGTAGTTTACTATATTTATAGTAAGCAATGTTTGTGCCATCTAAGTCAGCTGAATCGAGGCTGCCCGATAAATGAATCGGTCGGCGCGCCAAAAAATATGATTCCGCCCCGGCCAAATCCGTATCAAGCGGACGATGAAGAGCAGTGTCTCCGATCATCGCTTACGGCTCCAGGTCCCAGGGGTATCAATACCGATTAAATACCGATTTTGAAGCTATCCGCGGTGCTGCTATCGCAACAAGTTTTGCTTTTGGACGGGCCGGATTGCTGAACTGAAAGGCTACCCGATAATTCTTAATGTTGAGCTGCCGGAATGGTTAATTCGACAAATTCTTGACGGACCCGTAATTTAATTTCTCGAAAATTTTACAAGTTGATAAGAAAAATAGAATTTGACATTGTCGGTAATTATTACTATCCTATCGATTAAGTAATACTTATACCGGAGGTTAAATGAAAGTTTATACCATCACACCAAAAGGCCAGGTTACTATTCCTGCAGAAATTCGAGAAAAATTGAAATTGTATCCGGGCGATAAAATTACCTACGAGGATACGGCCTCAGGTATTCTAATAAAGCCGGCAAAAAAGGATATGCTGGCTGATTTTGGCTTCCTTAAGGGGCGCGGGCAATCTGACGATCTTGAGGAAATCAGGAATTCGGTAAGAAAAAAAATAGCCAAGAAAATACTGAAATGAAAAAAGTATTTTTTGATACTAATTTTCTCCTGCGCTTCTATCTTGATGACATCCCGTCGCAGGCTTTCAAAGCGAAACGGATGGTGCAGGCGGCCAAAGAAGGGGCGGTATTGTTGGTAACGGATCTAATTGTCATTTGTGAAATGGTATGGGTATTGGATTCATTTTACAATCTTGAAAAAGAAGCGATATCGGAGAAGATCACCAATTTATATCGAACGCCCGGTGTTTTTGTCTTCAGCGGTGATGTTCTTCCGGATGCGCTATCAATATATGTCAGAAAAAACATAGATTTTACCGATGCTGTCGTAGCCAGCAGTGTAACGAAAAACCATATTGAGTATCTGGCTTCATTTGATAAAAAGCATATGAATCGATTATCAGATTTGGGAATTAAACGAATTGAATCCCCGGAAGAAATATTGTGAAAGCCTACAATTGTCTGAAATTAAGAATTCCGATTTTAATTCAGCCGCTGTCCAGAATCCAGTAACCAGCATCAAGCCTCGGCCACAAATGTCATAAATTTGTGTCTATTGAGAAGTATGACCCAGCAAATGGTTCTTCACGGTCCTCACCATATCCCGCCAGACTGCTTTGCCGGTTGAAGCCGCATCGATGATGTGGTGATAAAACCGCTCGTCTTCAGCGGTCTTATCTTTTTCGACAATGTAAAACCGCCATTGAGTCCATTTTTTTTCTGCCACCAGTTTCTTTAATTTCCCTAGAGGTATAAATTCGTCCTGCTCGTCGATGAATACCAGGGTGGGTACATTTAATTTATGGTCCGCATTCTGATTGAACTGGTTCAGGCCGGCGAACAAGGCGTTATAGGCTGCAATGGGCGTTCCCTTTTTATTGGCCAGGTAGGTTGCGGGGGCCATGCTCGGTATAACCAGGTGCGGAAACGGCGATAACACCCGCTCCAGATAAATGGTGGGGCGCAGTCTGATGGCCGGCGCAAATAGGATTAACTTATCAAACTTTACCTCCGCCTTGGATGCAAACAGGTCCAATCCGATCAAGCCGCCTAAAGAAAATGCGGTCAAAAAAAGGGGAACGTCCCTGGCTGCACCTCTTGCTTTAAGCTGCAAATAAGCCAGATAGGCTTCATTCATCCACAACTGATAGGATACGTTTTTAAATGTTTCTAATCGTGCCTGGTTTTCGTCGATATCCTTGCGGTGGGTATAGTTTTCTCCATGCCCGCGCAAGGATAGTTCCAGGGCATCGATACCGGATCCGGTCAGCACCGAAATAATAGGCTGCATCCGGTCGGGCCGCAAATTGAGTCCGTGAATCACCAGGGCGACCCCTTTGAGTTCGCCGTGCGTATCACTATAAAACCATTGCATTGAGTGGTCTTCAGATTGGTTCTTTATGAAATCATCAACTGCTGTCTCAGAAGCAGCCGCGGCACCCGGCACGCTCAAAAAATGCCTTTTGTCCTCCGGCCTTAAATAACCGCATGATTTTCCCATTAAAAACAAAGCGATTGGCAGACTAATGCCAATTATGGCGACTAAGATCAGCTTCGGTCTCATGGCATTTATTTTCAGGACGCTTTTGTTCAATCATGCAAATTTTCAGGCGGGGATAAACCCCATAACCGTCAGGCTAAGGTAAACCAAAAAGTTTCGACTTTACCACTTAAATATGTAACCTATCAGAATATTATATAATTAGAGCAAATTCCAAATTACAAGCATCAAATTCCAAATAAATCCCAAATCCCAATCTCCAATGACCAAAACACGCCTGTACCTTCCGAGAGGGACGGTGATTTTGTTTTAGGAGCTACCATAGAGTCGCAATTTACAGATTATAACTGGAATTGATAATCTAAATGAAATGATTACAAATTCCCTTAGCCTGACGGCTACGGGGCTTATCTCCACCCGCAAGGGCTTGAATCCTTCAGAGGCGGACAAGTGTCGAATAAATCGCCTAATTCGGGTTAACCCAATTAAAAATCCGTTTTTACTAATCATCCAGTCAACTAATCAACCAATCAACCCAACTTTAATCACCGACTTTGACAATCATCTTACCAAAGTTTTCACCTTTGAAAAGGCCAATAAACGCGCGCGGCGCATTTTCAAGGCCGTCGACGATCGTTTCTTTCCATTTGATTTTGCCGTCGGCGATCCATTTACCCAAATCAGCGTAAAATTGCGTTAACATATCAAAGTGATCGGAGACGATAAATCCCTGCATCGTCAATTTTTTTCCAATTATGGAAGCCAGATTCGGAGGCCCGGGAACCGGGGTGGTGGCATTGTATATGTCGATCATGCCGCACATGACAATGCGGCCATACGGGTTCATGTGCTCGAGGGCCGCTTCCAGGTGCACGCCGCCCACATTTTCATAGTAAACATCAATGCCGTTTGGACATTTTTTGCCGACTTCGGCGATGACATCGTCTGTTTTTTTATAGTTGAAAGCCGCATCCACCCCGGCCTCTTGCAGGAGCCAGGAAACCTTCTCATCAGACCCCGCGCTTCCAACCACATAGCATCCTTTGAGTTTGGCAATCTGGCAGACAATCGATCCAACTGCGCCCGAGGCTGCTGAAACAAATACGGTCTCTCCTTCTTTGGGTTTGCCGATTTCAAGCAACCCATAGTAAGCCGTAAGCCCCGGCATTCCAACGGTGCCCAGATAGGCCTGAATGGGGGCAAGATCGGCATCGATTTTCATCAGACCGGCGCCGTCGGAAATAAAATATTCACGCCAGCCAACCATTCCAGTAACAAAATCCCCAGTCTGATACTGCGCATTTTTGGATTCGACCACCCGTCCGACACATCCACCATCCAGGGCCTGGCCCAATTGAAACGGCGGCACGTAGCTTTGGCGGTCATACATGCGCCCGCGCATATACGGATCCACCGACATGTAAATATTTTGAACGAGTAGTTCACCGTCGCCAACTTCCGGAAGGGTTACCTCGGCCAGTTCAAAATCACTTTCGCTCGGCAGCCCGACCGGGCGATTCTTCAAACGTATTTCTCGACTTATTTTATTTGTCATTCTATGCTCCTTTTTTTTGTTTTCGTGATGCGGTTTTTATTTATTAGGATTTCAAATGTAACGTTTTTGCTCTCCCGGCGGATCTACGACATGTTTGAAAAAAATTATTCTCGCAAAGCCGCAAAGCGCGCAAAGGTAAAGCATTAAGTAAATATTGGCGTCTTTGCGTGAGGACTTTTGATTGTTAATATAATCTCAAACTTCTCATTAATTTTCATGCAAGATTGAGGTACTTATCCGGAGGCCACCACTCGCTGGTTGCTTCGCAGCCACAGATTGGCAAGTCCAACAAGCAGCAGGAATGGAATAACCGCCAGATTAATGGTCTGCCACCCCAGGGCATGCTGAACCGCACCGGAGCTGAACGAAGTAATGGTGACGGTTCCAAACACAATAAAATCATTTAAGGCCTGAGCTTTGGCCTTCTCATCCGGCGCGTATGTCTCCGTCAGCAACGTGGTTGCGCCGACAAACAAAAAATTCCAGCCCAGCCCCAATAAAACCAAGGCACTCCAGAAATGGGTGACGGTTGTGCCGCCAAAATTTATCAGGACACACAAACCCAGCAGCAAAATGCCGCTCAGCATGATGTTGGCGGTGCCGAACCGTCGAATCAGATGCCCGCTGAAAAAAGACGGAATGAACATTCCGAATATATGCCACTGGATGACAAAGGCCGTATCCGAGAACGCATGGGCATACCCGTGCATGGCCAGCGGGGTGGCAATCATGATGAAATTCATGATACCATAACCGACCATAGCGCTGGCAACGGCCACCAGATAGGCCGGCTGGCGTGCGATAACGCTCAATGGCCGTCCGCCGGTTGAGCTGGCAACCACTGCCGGTTTGGGAATTTGAAGTAAAAATGCAAACCCGAATGCCAGCAAATAAAGTCCAATCAGGCAGGCATAGCTTCCTGCAAATTCTGCGGACAGTGAATGTCTGGACCAGTTGGCTAAATTCGGGCCGGCAAATGCGGCAATAATTCCGCCGGCCAATACATATGAGATCGCACGGCTGCGATAGTCTTCCGGCGCTACTTCTGCCGCAGTAAAACGATAGTACTGCCCGAATCCGTTAAACATGCCGATCAATGTTGTACCCAGGCAAAAAATGCCGAAACTGGCATTGATAACGCCTGCGGTTGCAACGGCGGCGCCGGCCAGGCCGAACAGGGAACTGGTCATAAAGCCCGCCCGCCGCCCCACTTTTGCCATATACAAGGATGCGGGGATGGTTGTCGCCATCTGGGCTAAAAACAATAGGGCCAGGGGCAAAGTCGCCAGCGATTTATGGCCGGCTAATGCCAGACCCACAATCGCGGAAGATGCCAGCAAGGTGGAAGTGCCCGTGATGAGCGCTGCCTGGCTTAGCGATAGAAGTATTACGTTGCGCTTCATTTAATTGATCCGCTAATTAATCCGCCTGGAAAACTAGCATATTCATGGTTGTCGATTCTTCTTTATAGCTGAAATAATTTATAGTTTGATGCTCCGGCGGATTAATTACTATATGCTTCGCATTTTTTTCTGTTTATAAACAATTTTCACCACGCCAGGTAAGACCCCTAAACGTAATACCTAATTTTGTGAAAGAAAGGGTGTCACAGTAATTTGGAAATTTCCTGACCCGGATGAACCGGCCTTTGGCCCGTAAGGCCAACGGATTGGAGAAACTCAAAAAGGTCTCTCGCAAAGGCGCTAAGACGCTAAGTTAAAATTAATGCGTTTCCTTTGCGGGCTTTGCGGCTTTGCGAGTAAATTTTTTTTAAAATGCAAAAACGTTACAATTCAGAATTTAATATATGGTTCTGTATCTTATACCGATTTTTGACATCGTCGAAGTAAATGCTTACTTGTCTTTCGTGCAATGTTCTCAGTGTCACGCCGATAATCGAAAAGAGAGACGATTTTGTGCTGAATGCGGGGCGTCTTTGAACCTCGCCGGCCCTTCCTGCGGGTTTTCAACTGAACCGGGTTGAATGCCCCGCAGCTTGCCGCCGGGAAGTTCATTCAAGGAATTGTAAATGAAAAAAATCGTCATTGAACGGCCCGGAGGTTACCAGCGGCTTAAAATTATTGAATCCGTCCCGCCCAAACCCCGGGACAATGAAGTCCTGGTTGAGGTCATTGCGGCCGGGGTCAACTTTGCCGATATCTTTATCCGCCTGGGGCTTTACAAATCCGCTAAACAGTATGTGGGGTGGCCCATTACGCCGGGGTTTGAATTTTCAGGGAACGTATTGCAATGCGGCCGGAAGGTGTCCGGGATTACGGAAGGGGAGGTCGTTTTCGGCTTGACCCGATTTGGTGCCTATGCTTCCCATCTGTGTGTTCCGGCCGATCAGGTGTATTCCATTGGACCCAACTCGAAATTTACGGCCGAGCAATGGGCCGCCTTCCCGGCCGTCTTTCTGACGGCCTATCACGGGCTGTTTCAAAACATCGTGGTTCGTGCAGGCATGAAAATCCTGGTGCATTCCGCCGCCGGCGGGGTCGGCGGTGCTTTGCTGCAGCTGGGCAAAATCGCCGGCTGCCGGATGTTCGGTGTGGTCGGGTCAAGCCACAAAGTCGATACGGCGCTGGCATTTGGCGCCGATCGCGTGATTGACAAAAGTAAAGAAGACCTGTGGACAAAAGCCGAAGCAATCTGTCCGGACGGCTTTGATGTCGTGTTTGATGCCAATGGTCCGGCAACGTTGAAGCAAAGTTACCGGCATCTGGCACCGGGCGGTAAGCTGGTGTCCTACGGCTTTCATTCCATGCTGTCGACCCGTGCAGGCGTGGCCAATTACATCAAGTTGATCTATGAATACCTGCGGGTACCGCGATGGAATCCCCTCACGATGACCGGCGACAACAAAAGCCTAATCGCCTTTAACCTGTCCTATCTTTTTCACCGCCTGGATTTGCTGGAAGAAGCCATGGGGGATCTTATAAACTGGGTGGAAGCAGGAAAAATCAAAGCACCCGCCCTGCAGATATTTCCATTCGAAAAAGTTGCCGACGCCCACCGCGTGCTGGAGTCCGGCAAGACGGTGGGCAAGCTGATTTTAAGATTTGCGGCATCCAATTAACGGATCTGAAATCGTTCAGCTGATTAAGTGTAATATTTAAAATTGGTTAGGTAACTTGACTTTATTTGGAAACAGCCTAATATTACCCTTTTTAAAAAGAGCCCAGTCTTTGCCACAGGCCGGTTTGATTTTGAGGGATTAGATTCTATTGTTCACCTGGATCCTGATGACTTATTCTTGGGATTGTTATCAGAAATATTTTAGGAGGATCGTATAATGAGCATCAAAAAACAATATCTAAAAACAAAACCAGTTTGCAAAGTTACTTTTCGGATCGCTGAAGAAATAGGAAAATCGGCCGGAACCGCCCATGTAGTCGGGGAATTTAACAACTGGGATTTTTTCTCTACGCCTATGAAAAAGTTAAAAAAAGGTGCGTTTACTGCGACCTTGGATCTGGAAAAAGGCAGAGCCTACCAGTTCCGCTATTTGCTGGATAATCGCGACTGGCAAAATGATGGCGATGCAGACAACTTTGTGCGCACCCCATTTGGGGATAGCGAAAATTCAGTAATTGCCCTTTAACCGGAAATCCCGCCACCGGGGAAGCTGGCGTATCCCTCCAAAGGACATAATTTTCCAAATACGGTAACGTATTGTATATTTCAACCTCTGTGTCCTCCGTGTCTCTGTGGTGAAAAAAATATTGCTGCTAATACGTCACCGTATTTACGAATTTGTGCACTAAGCTACAGTTTTTCCAGCGCCCGCTTAAATCCTGCGAAAGATCCGCTGATCGTCGCATCCGGAACGGCATAAGAAAGGCGAAAGTAGCCCGGGGCGCCAAAACCGGTTCCCGGTACCGCCAATATCAACTCATCTTTCAACCGGTTAATGAATTCCATATCATCGGCAATCGGGCTTTTGGGGAACAGATAAAACGCCCCCTCGGGGACGTTAAATTCATAGCCGGCCTCGGATAGCCCCGCACAGAGCAAATCGCGCCGGCGCCGGTAAATCGATACATCCACCGTAATTCCCTGCAATTTCCCGATGGCCTGCTGAATCAGACTGGGCGCATTGACACTGTACATGGTGTTGGCCACCGCGGCCGCGCCGACCACCAGAGGTGCTTCTTTTGCCTCCGGGTGAACCGCCAGATAGCCGATGCGTTCGCCGGCCAGCGACAGCGCCTTGGAGTAAGAATTGACTATAATGCTGTGAGGGTAGGCCTGAAAGACGGAGGGCACTTCCACATCATAGGTAATTTTGCAATAGGGTTCATCCGAGACCAGATATATCCGCCGGCCGAATCTGCTGCTGGCCCGATTCAGTATATCTGCCAATTGGGCTAACTCGCCGGCCGAGTATACGGCGCCGGTGGGGTTGTTGGGAGAGTTGATCAGCATCACCCGGGTATTTTCGTTAATCGCTGCCTCGATGGCCGCCGGTTCCAGATGAAAATTGGAATCGGTCGGCACGGTTTTAAGCGCTGCTCCGGCGATGAACGAATATTGATTGTAGCCGACAAAATAAGGCGCCGGCGTCAAAATTTCATCGCCGGGATTGATCAGCGCCTTGAAAATATCATTTAAGGCTCCGGCGGCACCGACCGTCATGATGACCATTTCCGGCGTCAGATTGACCCTATGTTCGCTGCTGACAAAATCGGCTACGGCCTTGCGAACCTGGGGGAGGCCCGGACTCGGCGTGTACCCGTGGCTTAAATTGTCGTCGTTCACCAAATCTTTGAGCACTTTTTTAAATTCAGGCGGCGGCGGCACGTCCGGGTTGCCCAGGGAAAAATCATAGACACTCTCCGGCCCATGTATGGCCTTCAATTTGGCGCCTTCTTCAAACATCTTTCTAATCATGGACGACTTTTCGATCATCTCTATCATTTTATCAGCAACCGGCATTTTCTTCCTCCAATCATTTGAGCTGGGGATCAGGCTTTAATTTCACCCCAAAGGGTCAGGTTTTCGGTGTCAGTATAACAAACCCCAATCCCGCTGAGGAATTGGGGTCTAATTTATTTGCATATTTGAAAACTTAAATCAATATGAAATCAGCAAAACTGATTTCATTTTTGTTCTTTAAATCTGACCTGAAGGATATTTGCGATTTTAATTTTATCGTCATTTCCGTCAGGGGCGAGAGGATTAATCCAACATTGCATTATCCTCTCCGAACCGGAGGCCGGAACCCATTATTCCACTATTGCATCATTCCAATTGTGAGCGAAGCGAACTAACTTCTGGTTATGTTCTCTGATTTCTGTATTCTGGTTACTGGATGTTGGATAAATTATTGACAGGTTGATTCAAATCGGGATTTAAGATACCAGTATCTTATTATAAACCACTTCGAATGATTGTTTGCCCATAAAACAAATATTGCAACTTTGAATTAAGAGAATCGGGGAGGGAATATGATCGCATACTATGTTCATGACGATAAGAAAGAAAATGATGTCATCGTAATACCGGATAGGGAGTGCACGATACCCGTGGATCGGGAGCGTTTGGAGGCTTTTATTTCCGTAGATCCGGTGTTTGCAAGCTGGCCGGGAGATGCCTGCGGTGTGGTGTCGGCCGAAGATTTTGGTATTGTAATTGCCACGCGGGATGACAATGGCGATGTCTGTGTGATCGATCAGGCGCTGTGGCGGGAAAGGATGGAGCATTATCTTGGATCCCCCTAAATCCGGCCAAGCCGGAACGAAAAAGGATAAATTCATCACGAAAGCACGAAAGGACGAAAATACGAAAAAAGCAATTCATATTTCGTGCTTTCAAAATTTCGTGTTTTCGTGATGAAAAAATAATCTTTTCGTAAAATGCAAAAACGTTACTCATAATATTCTTAGGAGAGGGAAATGGCGGCGAAAAAGAATAAAGATCAAGCGTTTGATTGTCCTGTCGGTAGATTTTTCATGGACCTGGAAGACAGCCTGGGGAAAAGATCAAAATTTTTTAAACACATGACCCGCTCGAAAGTTGAATTTTTAAAAGGCATCCGGTCCTTGCTGGATGAGCGAATCGAGCATTATGAGAAAAAGGGCTCTAAAAAAACGGACAAAAAAATGACTAAAATTAAGATTGACTAATCTAATCGATTCGTTTACGACGGTTATGGAGCAGGCTGGCAATGATGAACCATAGCACCGAAAGCAACTGCAGCAGCAGCAGCGTGGCAAAAGCCGCCTGATAACCCGGGGGGGCATAGCCGCCGCCGGCCTTACCCGGCCACAGGTTAATGATGGCACCGATCCCCCACTGGGCGCAAAAGGCCGCCACAAAAACAAGGAGGTTTAAGGCTGTATTGACCCGGCCGGACAGATGCAGGGGAAAGCTCTGCGACAAGACCGCGTAGGGAATAATTCCGGCTGTGCCGAAAATGCCGAACAAGATCCATAATGTATGCGCCCACGATGTTACTTCTAAGATGAGCAGTGCCTGAACCACGATAAATGCACTCATGCCTGTTACCGCCACAGCGATCGGTTTGATGCCCATGCGGCTTAAGCGTTCGGTCACGGCCCCCATAAAAATGAACCCTGCCACCATGGCAATGGCGATGGTCAACAGCACCTGGGCAACAGTTGCCCGCTCAAAACCGGCCACATCACGCAGCCAGGGACCGGACCAAAGGCCCTGGATCGCTAAAAAGGCAGTCTGTGACGCAACGGTTAGGGGGGCGATCCGCCAAAACCTCAGGCTGGAAAAGACTCTGACAATTCCTTTAAGCTGATCTTTAATGCGCTCGCTTTTGGATTCGATCTTTTTTTCGGGCACCACAAAATATACCGCTGCCGCAATTGCCAGCGTGATCTGCGCTAAAATAAAAAACACGCCGCGCCAATCTGTGACGCCTAAAGCAGCTTCGACCGGTGCGGTGGCGGTGAGGGCACCAAAACCGCCGGCGGCCATTTGAAAGCCGTTGATCAGGGGCAGTTGCCGCCGGCGAAACCATAACACATAAGCTTTAAAAGCGGCCATCAGACAAGCTGATACGCCAAAGCCGATTAGCGCCCGTCCGATGACCAGTCCCGCAACACTTTGGGCTCGCGCGAAGACAAACGCACCCAGCAGCCGCAAAGATGAGCAGGAAGGCTTCAATTTTGCGGGGTCCGAATCGATCGAGCAATACGCCCAGGGGTAACTGGAAAGCAGCAAATGTAATAAAATAAGCAGCGGTGAGCAGGCCGAGCTCTGAGGGGCCTACTCCGAGGTCTGATGCCAGATCCGGGGCCAGCACGGCGTTGACAACCCGAAAAAGGTAGGAGAGAAAATATCCCAGGGCAAACGGGATGAAGACGCGCAATTTCTTATGGGCTGAGGATTGCATAAACAAACGAAATCCAATACAAAAGTGTCAACGCCGGGTCAAGTAAAATCCTCCGAATATGAGCAGGTCAAATTTTTAATAAATATTTTGAGCTCCGCTTGAAACGAATATCCACCAGATTTATTGCAGTTGTCGAAAAGCGTGGAAACTGATAATGGAAAAAATAATTTTTTGAAAATTCGTATTAATTCGTGGCATCTTTTGTGGCTTCCCGGTTGCGCGTGCATCTTTTCCGGAGGGTTTCCATTTCTTTCAAAATGAGAAACCGGCCTTGCGAAAATAACGGCATACTGGGAAGCCACAATAAACAGGCAGAGTCAGAATCGACTCCGCCTGTTTATTTTTTATTATCGTCCGGCTCATGGCCCCACTAATTTTGCCCGGTCAGGCTTTAGACGTCCGATCTTATCTTACCAACCTTTTTACACCCGGCAACTCAAGGCTGGCGGCGTCGACCTGCCAATCTCCGCCGGCAACCTGTTGACCGTTAAGACGGCCCTGCTTCAACCATTCCTTCACACCAAATTCAGTTAGATATGTCATGCCGGCGAATTCGGCTACGGTATACATTTTCCCTGCTTTGGCTTTCGCGGGTTTATCCTGTTGGGTCGGTGTTGGTTTTTTAATTGTTGCCTTTTTCCCGGCCGATTTTGCCGATTTTTTTGAAGCTGTTCTTTTACCCGGCTTTATCGAGCCTTGCGCAGCTATTGCTTTTAGCTGATCCGGTGAAATCATCCATTTGCCCGATTTTTTTTCAGCCTTGATTTTGCCTTCCCGGATCAATTTTGCAACGGATGAGGCCGGTATCCCGGCTTTTGATGCAAATTCACCGGTGGTCAGAAATTGATCCTGTTTAGCCATCCACTTCCTTTCTCGTGGATACTTGAAAAATATCAATTTAATAATAGTTAGGACACAGATTTTCACGGATCTTCACGGATTTATCCTTGTCCAATATGGATCATAGATTTGTATCAAGATAATTCGGATCGATCAACCACGATCCAATGTTCAATTAGGATACGTTAAAGAGAACGCTAAGCCGATAATTGCATCAAAAGGTTTTTTTTGAATTTGAGCAATTGGGATTTATTTGAGATTTGTTTATTGGTGCTTGGAATTTTCATAATTTCATGCAATTGTTGTCTTTATATCCGGGCCTTTAATTTTTCTATCCTGTATTAACAACTCTCTCAACAGCCAGCATGGTCACATCATCACTTCGCGGGGCAATATCAATAAAAGTGAACAGGTTGGCCCGGACGCGCTCCAACATTTCGGAGGCTGTGGTGAATGGTTGTTCAATAAGTGAACGTAGCCGGCTTCTGGTAAATATCTCATCCGCCGGCGAGCGGGCTTCGGTAACTCCGTCCGTATAGCCGATCAGCATGTCACCCGGCTCCATTTTGAGCTGCCCAATATCGTAGGACGTATCCGGCCACAGCCCCACGGCGGGTCCCGTCGGATCGATGTTTTGCTTCACACCGTCGGAGTTGAGCAGATACAGCGGTTCATGCCCGCCGTTAATATAGTACAGATTTCCGGTCGCGGGATTCAGCACGCCAAAAAACAACGTGGCGAACATACTCTCTTCGCCATGGGTCCGGGCGATATAGTTGTTGGTAAAGGGAACGGCCCGCAGGCGGATCTTTTGCAATTCATCGTTGGATGGGGTCACCGGATTCGTTACCCAGGGTTGGTTGAGCTGGGTAACAGCCGATGAGTCGTAATAGACAGCCTGTTCGGCAAACACCCGGATCAGGCTGCGGAACAATGCCATGTAGAGGGCGGAGCCCACGCCTTTGTCGCAGACATCGGCGATCACCAGACCGAGGTTGCCATCCGAAAACTTGAACACATCGTAAAAATCTCCTGAGACTTTACCGGCCGGAAAAAAGCAGGTCGCAATGTTCCAGTCGGGCAATTTGGGAATAAAGCTGGGCAAAAAATCTCGTTGGATTTTCTGGCCCTTTTCCATCTCAAACTCAATTAATTTGATGCGCTCCCACTCCCGCAGCCCTTCGATCATGTGGTTGAAATTTTTAGCCAATTCTCCGATTTCATCATTGGCGGTTACGGGTGCCGTTTTTGACAAATCGCCTTGGGCAACCGCACTGGAAATGCTTGAAAGGGTTTCGATGGGACCGGCGATTTTGCGCGCAAAGAAGTATCCCATAAAGCGCAGGACAATCAAGGCAATTAAAAAGAAGAAAATCAGATGCTTCATTTGTTTATGCATGAAACCGGCCATGCCTTCGCTGTCCACGCCGATTTTGAGAAAGTAGAAATTTGTATCTTTGGAACCGGTAATGTCGACGAACATGGAATGCAGGCCGTTGGCGGCCATAATCTTGGCTTTGGCCGGTCGGAAGTGTTCTCCGAGCCAATTATCCAACTCGGCGGTATCGGGATCATTTATGATTCGATCAGACAGCATGGTGGGGCCATCCGGGAAATACAGCCGATGCCAGGAATTGTCGTCCACGGCCTTGCTGTAAATTGAAATATCTTTAACCGTATAAAATGTTGAAGACAGGTTGGCCAGAATTTCCAGCAACCGGTGCAGTTCCGGCTGCGATCGATTGATGCCATTCCAGATAAAATCCGGTTCTTTGCTGCCTTCCAGCTGCGCGAGTTGATGATTAATAACTTTGCTGGTTGAATCCATGAACTGTTTTCTGCCGCTGATGGTAAACAGCAGCGCCGTAACAAAGAAAATAATCAGTCCAAAGATCAGAAAATACAGCGTGATTCGTCGCGCCACGGAAGGTCGCCAGAAAGAACAAAAGCAGGAAATATGTTCCTTGATTTTCATTGCGCTCCCCTAGTTAATCCGCCCATAAAAACAGCAGGATAGATAGTGCAAAACTGCTTAATATTTTGCGCCTTTATAGGAAAATGTCAAATAATAGTTTGTATCAGTTTGTAACAGTCAACTTAGGCTGCAGTTGGGGCAATTGGTATTGCGGCAGGTTTGGCACACGAAAAATAGAATTTCAGCCAGGCCGATGGTGACCAGGATCCAGAACAGGACCAATAATCCTTTGCTCCGCCATAGCCAGATTTGGGGAAATCCGAAAAGTGCGACCAGCGATATTGCGGTGGCGAAGTAGTCCCAAAATGAGTAGGGCCCCTGTCTTCTGCCCGGCAGCAGGCGGGTCAGTTTTCCGGGAATAACATGACTGCAGGCATCTTCCCGGCAAAGGCACTTGGCGCAATATGAATACAGGACAATCGGGTTTACAAGCACCACGATGCCCAAATAGACAAGCCCCCAGCCAAAAAAATTACCCAGCATGTAACCTATCGCAATAACGACAGATGCTAAAATTAATAGCAAACTGAAGACGCCATGAAATTTGCCAGCCATGCCTTTCACCTTGGTATCTTACTCCGACCACACAATTGCGCCTCCCACCACTGTCATGGTAATCGGTATGTGCGGGATGTCTTGCGGTGCAACCTGCCGGGGATCGTCACCCATGACGGTAAAATCCGCCCGTTTGCCCAATTCGATGGTGCCGTTATTATTTTCATCAAAAGACAGATAAGCCGACCCGCGGGTATACATGCGCAGGGCTTCATCCGGCGTCAGCGCTTCTTGCGGGCCCAGTTTTAGGCCGGATGGTGTTTGTCGCATGATGGCGTCGCGCAGTCCAAGACGGGGGTCAAGGGTTGCCACCGGGCAGTCCGAGCTGCCGCCGATATTGATACCGGCGTTCAGCATGCTTTTAAACGGATAAAGCTGATGAGCCAAATCAGGTCCAAAGGCTTCGACAAAGCCGTCTCCCAGTTCACTAAAAAAAACCGGCTGCACCGCTACGGGAATATTCATTGCCGCTGCCCGCTTTAACAGATCCGGATACAGGCAGCCGGCGTGTTCGATACGATGGCGCAGCGGATTATCCGAACGGGGACCCAAAGCAGCTTCATATGCATCCAGCGTATCGCTGATGCCCGCATCTCCCTGGGCGTGGATCGCGATCTGATAGCCGAGAGCATGGTAAGATTTGACGCTTTCGATCAACGCTTCCCGGCTTTGGATTTTAAGCCCTTTGCCGTGAGGCGGTGTCAGATACGGTTCAGAAACGGCCGCTGTACGATTGGACATTCCCCCATCGGCAAATATCTTGATCGGACCGATGCGCAGCTGCGGGCAGCCGAATCCGGTCTTGATCCGCGAACCGATGAGCGATTCGGCCATGATGTCGTGATTCATGGTATAAATTCGTATTTTAAGCTTACCGGCAGCCCGGGTCTCCTGATAAATTTCCAGGGTCTGGGGCGATACCATGGCATCGGCGGCAAACACAAAACCCTTGCTGGCAAAAGATTCCGTGGCCCCGCTGCACAGGGCGATGCGTTGCTGCCGGGTCATGGCTGCCAGATCATCGAAAAACAGCGTGTTAAACACATTCGTCATGGCGTTATCGTGGAGCACACCGCTGGGTTCGCCGGTGTCCGGATTTTTTTCAATAATGCCGCCTTGGGGGGCGACGGTCTCGCGGTTTATACCGACCATCTTTAAAGCCAGGCTGTTTAAAGCGCAGGCATGAAACGACGTGTGATACAAAATTACCGGATGCTGCGGGCTGACCTGATCCAGATCTGCCCGGGTCGGGTGCCGGTTTTCAGCCAGAAAATACTCGGCATAGCGTGAGCCTTTGATCCAGGTGCCGGGAGGTTGTTGGTCGGTTTCGGATTTGACCCGGCGCAGGACATCGTCCATTTTTGCCACTTTAGATGCCGACAGGTCGATTCCGTCGATCAGATAACCGTAAATCATCAAATGATTGTGGGCTTCCATGAAACCGGGAAACATCACCGAACCTTTCAGGTCGATCATTTCGGTTTTGGAGCTTTTCAAGCGGCCGACATCTTCGTCTGAGCCCAGTGCGGTGACAATGCCGTTGGCCGTACCGACCGCGGTGCACTGGGTTGCCGAATCGTCCAGGGTGTGGATCTTGCCATTGTAGAAGATAGCGTCCATTTTCATAATCAGGGGGTCCATTTCTATTTGTTTTCGGGGGTGATGATGACATCGATGCGCCGGTTCATGGCGCGACCGCTTTCGGAGGCATTGGATGCCAGCGGACGCATGGAACCATAGCCGACGGCAATAATCTTTTCGTAAGGCAGGGTTCGGTTGGCGACAAAATACTGCCGCACGGCATCGGCCCTTTTTTGTGACAGATGTTCGTTTAAATCTTCCGACCCGGTGCTGTCCGTATGCCCGCCGATGATGACATCCGGCTCACCAAAGGTGCGGATGGCGCGCTGGACCTTGCTGAGCAGCCCGTAGTTTTCCGGCATGATCACGCTTTGCCCCACCGGAAACTGCATGGCTTTTAACCGGATGATGACCTGGTTTTGTTTTTTGTAAACTTCGGCTTCCTGAGGTTTGAAATAGTCCTGGATACTGCTGAGTTTTTGATTAAACTGTTTTTCGGCCAGCAATCGCTCTTTTTCCTGCCGTTCTTTGAGGGATTGGCCTTCCAGGCTGGCAATTTGTTGTTGTAGCTTTTCGATTTCGTCCTGCTGTTTTTTTGTGTTTTCGACGACAAAGTTATGATCGGCTTGTTGCGCCGAAACCGTGGCGAGAATGTTCTCAAGCTGTTTTTGAAAAGGTTGATTGCGCATGTCCTGGGCGCCCAGTTTTTCGGAAGTCTGGTACAGAATTCCTTCGGCCCACAGGGTGATCTGTTCGGGTTCCATGATTTCGACCTTTTCGCTTTGGCGGGCAACGATATGCAGTCGTTGGGCCATGAACAGGGCTTCGGCGGCCATTTTGTGCATTTTTTCTTTTTGATAAGGATTTTCGGTAATAAATGCATCTGCTTCCGCCAGTTTTTTCTCAGCCAAAGCAAACGATTGCGGGGCAATTTTGTGCATGTCCTGTTTTCTGGCAGATTTGATGAGCCGGCGGACTTCGCCGATAGTCCGGATTTTTATGGCTCTTAGCTCAAGGACACGAAATCGTTCCACGACCCGGGCCTGACTTCGCTGGGCGTAATTCAGATTATTGTCTTCAATTGCCTGGGTCAGCCCGATAAATCTTTCTTCAGCATCGGCATAATCCTCGCCCAGGCTGGTGGCTCCTGCATTGCGCGCCATGTTCCGCGCTTTAATTGCATTGGGCAACGTGGTCTGAGATACTTTGGCAATTTCCTCCTGCTCGCTGAAGCTGGGCCCGTCCGATTGCAATATTATCAAAAATTTCAGATAGCAGATCGCCTTTTTCCAGACCTTTTTTGGCCGCATTCAGCGAGGACTCAGCCCGTTCAAACCAGGTGGGGGCGAGCACGTTGATTTGATTTTTGCGTGCCAGCGCGATGTCATTATCTAATTTATTGATGAGTTCCTGGGGGTTTTCTGATTTAGCGATAGGCTCTATTTCGAGTTGATGTCCGGCGCAGGCCAGCAAAGACAAAATAACAGCCGGCAGTATCATCCGGATAAGTTTGATGTTGTTTTTTAAGGCGGTTTTGATCATGATGTAATCCTCCTCAGGTAGGCGTAGAATTTGTTTATAATATTTTTTGTTTTTAATTTTAGCAAGTATAAAGAATGCCCGGTAGCCGTTCAAGGGTTCTGGGTTCAAGGTTCAAAGGTTGAAAATCAGGTTGCAGACGGAGCCGCTGATTTCCAGATAACGCCATAAATATAATAATTATAAACTGTTATAATGGTGTTGAATCCGGCTGTCTGAAAACCCTGTCGCTAGGCGATGAGGATTGTCCTTTGACCTTAAGAAGACAAGCATGATATGATAAGCTCCTTTGCGATTATAACCGGTCTTTTGGGCTTTAAATTAATCGTCCCAAAGGCATATGATTGTGGGTTCAGAGGTTGGGAGGTTCACGGTTCTATAGTTCCTTGCCTCAAAATTGGATGCTTAATTCGTGTCATCTGGCTGTCCGGGTAAGCGCTATGTCACCGAAAGGGGGTAAAGTCACTAAACATCGGCATTATTCAGGTTAATGAGTTGAGTTAGCGCTGAACCCTGAACCCCGAACTTTGAACCTTGAACGTTGAACCCAGAACCATCTGATTTATGTTCCATGAAAACCGATCATAAAAAAAGCCTATCCAATTCCAAAGGCAATTCCAAATACCGCTGTTTGGCCTGTGGCACCACTGAAAACATGGGACGCCGTAAATACTGTTCTGTCGAATGCCGGCAGAAACTGCGCTACAATCTGAACCTCAGGACCGGACTGCTGAAAGCGTTGAACACAAGATATGCGACGTTTTATTTTACCGATTCCATTATTATTCTAGATGTTTTACCCTATGGCTCCGGTGAGATGTTCAGTTATCTGTATCCGCGAACGCAAGGTCGCAAACCCGTTGAAGATTATTGCACGATGTCCAATCTTTTAGGCAATGCCTGGTGGGCCGAGCGAAATCGTACCAACAAACGCTACGTTGCGACGCGGCACCTGCTGGAAAAAGCTGAGGTCAAAGATGCCGATTCGGTTCCCATACGACCGCTTGAGGTTAAGGCACCGGCCCGGCTGGCCAATTCCCTGACATTTTTGAAGCTTAAAAAATCGGAGCTGAATTCACCGAGTCTGCAAAAAAAAATTAAGTCGGCTTACCGCAAACAGGCGATGCAGCACCATCCGGATATAGGGGGCGACGCGACCGCCTTTAGAAGAATTCACGAGGCTTACGAGCAGATGATCAGGTGGTCGGAAAACCCTGTTTATGTCCGGCGGCGCGGTTTTCCGGATAAATGGTTTTATGCCGGCGCAACGAACCGGTGGGTGCAACCCGCACCCCGCTGGGTCAAGTTCTGAAAGCTGAACGCTTTCAAAAATCGCATAGCTTATCAACTCAAGAGCTCACCAACTGACGAACTAACATGCTTACCAACTTACGAACTTACCAGCGCTTATTTGCGCTTTTTTCGTTGGCCGAATTTTTCGACGGCTTTGAAAAATTCGGGGGTGATGCAAAGGATGCTCTGGTTGCGATTTTCCAGTTCAATGGCACTTTCCAGTGACGGAGCGTGCCGGTTTTGATTTAAAGCTTCCTTGGTAAAGCGCAGTCCCAATGGTGTTTTGTCCAGCATGTCGGCTGCAATCTCCAGCGCCATCGCCATCAATTTATTTTCATCTACCAGGCGGCTAATCAAGCCGATCTTATCGGCTTCGGCCGCATCCACCGTCCTGCCGGTCAATAAAATATCGGCTGCCCGTGCATTGCCGACCAGTTTTGGCAGAAAATAAGAACTTCCCAGTTCGCCGCCGGATAAACCGATATTAATGAAGGAAGGGGTAAAGGCGGCCCTGGCGTCGGCAATGATTACGTCCGATCTTGGATTGATTTTTGGATTGGTAATGAAATGATTATTATGAACAGGGACAGATAGGCAATCATTATTATGATTAACCGTTTTGGAAATTCTATTAATCAATTTCAGTCTGGACTATTGACAGCATTACGTTGAGCATCTAATAGATGGTGCATTTGAAGATTCGGCCCAATTAAAAAGTGCCGGTTTTGGAGGTATCGCAGATTTTATGGCGAAGGGATTAAAAACAAAAACTAAGGCCAGACGCCGGCCATTAAAAGGTACAGCGGCCACCAAGCCGCCAACATCGGCCGCGGATTTTAACCGGCTGGAATTTCACCGCACCGCCATCGCCCTGATGCCGGATCCGGCTGACAGGCGACCTGGAATTGCATTCCAGATCGAGGGGGGCCCCAAAAAGGTGGCCCAGCAGTTTTGCAGCTGCAGAATCTCCGGCCCGGCAACCTGTTCCCATCAAAAAGAGCTTTCACGGCTGCTGGCGGCCCGGCAAGAAGAGGCTGACGACCGCACATCCTATGATAATTTTCAGTCCGGTCTCTGGCATCGCCTGGCCACGGTGCTGGCTGAGGAGGAACGGGAAACCCCCGCCACCATCCGCCTGGCCGCCGAAAAATCCGACAGCCGAAACAGCATCAGGGTTATCGGCAGCAGCAATCGAACGCTGCTGACCTATCTTTCAGCGGAACTTGATTGTATGCGGTTTTTGGAACGCTGCACGCAGCCGCCGGAAGATGCCGACGTACCCACCCGGGGTGAAGTTATGCGCCAGCTTGCCCTGCTGACCCTGACCGAAAATGAACGGGTGCTCATGGACCGCGGACTCAAAACCCGGCGCCAGGTGCTGGAGGAAACTTTCTGGTACAAATTTGCCTATCATTGCTTTCGTGAGTTCGGCGCCAACGGCTGCACCCTGCATCCGGCAATCGATGAATTCAGCGGCGCGTTTATGGTTGCTGCAGTTAGGGCGCAAAATAAAGACGTGTTTAAAATGGAAATTCCGCGCCATCGGGTCAAGCGGCTGCTGCTGGAATGCGCCGGGCTGCTTTCCAACCAGCATGGGCTGGCCGTCAACCCCATTCCATTGGATGCGATTTTTGATGTCAAGCTTACGTCCAAACTGGACATCGAAATCAGCCCCCTCTTGCGACTGGTTTCGCAAAAGGGTGAAGCCAAATTTTTCCAGCGCGAAGATCTCAAACGGTTTCAATATGGCGATCTTTATTACATCAAGGAGCTAAATCTTCTGGCGGAAGACCGCTACCCGGAGCCGCCGCCAAAATCGTTTGGCGAACCGGTTAAAACCGTCATTGAAAAAAGCCAGGTGCCCAGTTTCCTGGACACGCACGGCGCTGAACTGGAAAGCACCACCTTCCAGGTTGACGAAAGCATTCAGCGGCTTAAAATCCTGAAAAAATTTGACCGGCTTGAAATCACACCGCGGGTGCTGGAGCGCGACTGGTTGTGGCTGTCAGTCAACTATGGCGTGGGCAACCAGTCGATCGCGCTGGCTGAAATTCTAAAGGCGCGTCGGGAAAAGCAGCGTTACGTGGCCACCGATGAGGGCTGGGTGGATTGCAACAGCCCCCAGTTCGACATCCTGGACCTGTTGCAACCGGACCAGACCGACCGGGATCCGGCCGAAAACGGCCAAACTATCCGGCTGCGCCGGGCCGACATGTTCCATTTATCAGCGGCTCAAGGGCAACATTTGCATATTGGCGGTGACAGCCGGCGGGCGGCCGAGCTAAAAAAATTTCTTGATCTTAAATCCGCTGCCCCCCTGCCGGATTTAAACGACCGGATTACGCCCCTGCGCACCTACCAGGTGCGCGGGACCGAGTGGCTTTGGTTTTTGTTTGAAAATGGCTTCGGCGGTCTGCTTTGCGATGATATGGGGCTGGGCAAGACCCACCAGGTCATGGCGCTGATGACGGCCCTGCAGTTACAGGGTGAGAAAACCGCTCCTTTCCTGGTGGTCTGTCCCACGACGGTGATCAGCCACTGGCAGAAAAAAATTACCGAACATGCGCCGGCTTTGAAACCCGGAGTTTACCACGGCGGGGAGCGCAATTTAGACCGCCTGCTCAGCGAATGCAACATCGTGCTGACTTCTTACGGAATTCTTTTGCGCGACATCGAAAAAATTGAGCAGGTGACATTTGCATTGGCTGTGTTTGACGAGATCCAGTACGTCAAAAATTCCGCTACCCGGACTTACCGGGCCGCCAAGGCCGTGCGCGCCCAAATGAACCTGGGACTCACCGGCACGCCCATCGAAAATTCGGTTACCGAACTCAAAGCCCTGCTGGATTTGACCACTGCGGGATACCTGGGAGCCGATGCAGATTTCATCGACCGGTACGTAAACCCCATCGAAGCAGAGCAAAACGCCGCCCGACGTGAAGCGCTTAGCCGCCTGGTCGCTCCGTTTACCCTCAGGCGTCTCAAGCAAAGTGTGCTTGCGGAGCTGCCCGCCAAAATAGAAGATTTGCGCACCTGCCGACTCAGCGACGACCAGGTCAAGCTGTACCGGGATGCGGTTGAAAAGCGCGGTCGTGATTTGCAAGAGGTTCTTCAAAGCGATGGACAGCCCGTGCCATATATGCATATCTTCGCCCTGCTGAACTTGCTCAAGCAGATCTGCGACCATCCGGCCCTGGTCGAAAAGGATACCGACCGCTATGACCGCTACCGTTCCGGCAAGTGGGACCTCTTCTGCGAACTGCTGGTCGAAAGCCTGGACAGCGGCCAAAAGGTAGTGATCTACAGCCAATATCTGGCCATGATCGATATCATCGCGGCCTTTTTGCAGGAGCTGAAAGTGGGCTATGTCAGCCTGACCGGCAAAAGCCGCAACCGGGGGGCGATCATTGAGCGGTTCAACGAGGAACCCGACTGCCGCGTATATGTCGGCAGCCTGCGGGCCGGCGGCACCGGTATCGACCTGGTGGCGGCTTCGGTGGTCATCCATTACGACCGCTGGTGGAACGCCGCCAAGGAAGATCAGGCCACCGACCGCGTGCACCGCATCGGCCAGCGGCGCGGGGTGCAGGTTTTCAAGCTGGTGACCGAGGGCACCCTGGAGGAGAAAATTGCGGCTCTGATCGCCAAAAAGCGCAAGCTGCAGGACAGCGTGGTCAAAGAAGATGATCCGGGGCTGCTGAAGAGCTTTACCAAGCAGGAGCTGGTCGAGTTACTGTCCATGCCCGGAGCAGGGTATTAACCCTGGCAGTTGATTTTGTCTATTTTGTCATTCCGGCCGCCGCGACGCGGAGCGCCGGAATCCAGCAAAAGCCTTATGGTTCATGGCCGGCTCTCTCGATGGTTTTCTTATTTTTAAAAGCCTTTGCACCCCGTTGTTAAAGCATGTTTCTTTTGGTCATGGCTGTCCCCGCCTTCAACCTGTTTCAGCCGATCTTTACCGGGGATTGACCCTTTACAGCGCAGGCGCCGGGAGGGAATCGAAAAACTGCATGATTGCTGCGCCCGCCTCCTTGGGCCAGAGGTGGGGATAGAACTTTCCCTGCCGGTTCTGGTCTTCAGTGTGGGGACACCAGACTACCGGATTCGGTGTCCCGGGCGGGCCATAGCACTCGCAGTTCAGTGCCCGGGGCTCGCAGGGTCGGGCCGGCGGTTTTAGACCGTTCTGGGCCAGGGCCCGGTTCCGGGCTTTCAGCCCGCGTGACACCGGGACCAGGGTGTCGTGTGGGTTGTGCATGATCATTGCTGCCGAAGGGCCGCTGCACGTGATGTCCCAGATGCGCCCGGCCACCGTGCCCACCCCGCGGATGACCGATCCACGGGCGCAGCCGAGGCTGTTGGCAAAGCTGGCCCCTAATGAATGGCCGACCGCAAAAATTTGATCGAGGTCAATGCAGTAATCGGCATTGAAGGTTTCGAGCAGGGCGTCGAAAAAGGAAAAATCCCGCAATTGATCCCTTGGATCCGTGCCTTCGTACCAGCTGTACTTGCCATCCGCCGCAATCAGGCCGGCGGGGTAGACGAAAATCGTCGGAACTTTGGAGTTTTGCTCAATGCGGTAGTATTTTCGTACCCGGGTGTTGGGGGTGGTGCGGCCATGGAAGGCGAAGATCAGACGATGAGCTACCCTGGAGTCGTAAGACTCCGGCACAACGGCGATAAATTTGCGCATGTGGCCGCCGACCCGGAGAGAAGTCGGCGGGTTAGCTGGCGCCGCCCGCCCGCAGCCTTGGGAGCGACTGCTCTTCTTCTCATCCGCACCACAGCTCACCGGGATGATCAGCATCGACAGCATAATCATTCCGAACAGAAAAATTTGTTTCAAAGCTTCCCCCGTATATAAAGCCAACAAATGTTTTTAAAGGAATGGATTCGATTATATTCCTTTATTAGACAGGATTTACCGGATTATTAGGATAATTAATTTTGTCTTCATCAATTTCCGAAAGAAATTGATGAAATTCAGTAAACCCTGTAGATTTTGTCAAAAAATTAACGAATTAAATCGAATCCATTCATTTGCTTTGCGCCTTTTGCCGTGAGCCTATCGCCTGTCAGTTTTATCCCGCCAGATCAACGCGCAAACACCGCCCCTTTATCCGCACTGGATACCATCTGCGCGTACCTTGCCAGGTAGCCGCTTTTGATTTTCGGCTCAAACTGCGGCAGCTCGGCCAATCTGTGCCGGATTTCTTCCGCTGAAAGCTTAACGTCCAATTTATTATTGGGGATGTCGATTTCAATGATATCGCCCTCTTGGACGGCGGCGATCGGCCCTTTGGCCGCCGCTTCCGGTGATACGTGCCCGATGGCGGATCCGCGGCTGGCCCCGGAAAAACGGCCATCGGTAATCAGCGCGACTTCCTTGTCCATTTCCATGCCGGCCAGCGCGGAGGTCGGCGAGAGCATTTCCTGCATTCCCGGTCCCCCTTTAGGGCCTTCGTAGCGGACGACGACCACATCACCTTTTTTGATTTTAGCGTTCATAATGGCTTGATAAGCGTCTTCCTCGGAGTGGAAAATGCGAGCCGGCCCCGAATGTTTGAGCATTTCATCGGCGACGGCGGCCTGTTTGACAATGGCCCCGTCCGGAGCCAGGTTGCCGGTCAAAACCGCCAGACCGCCGGTGGCGTGAACCGGATTTTCCGTCGAACGAATGACCGCCGGATCTTTAATGCCGGCCTGGATCTCGTCCAGCATCTTCCCCAGCGGTTTGCCGTAAACCGTCATGGTTTCCGGATTGATAAGCTTGGATCGTTTAAGTTCCGCCATGATGGCCGGTATCCCGCCGGCATAAAAGAAATCCACCACATGGTGCGGACCGGCCGGGGCGATGGAGGTCAAGTGGGGTATTTTTTTGGACACTTTTCCGAAATCTTTGAGGGTCATATCGATTTCGCTATAGTAAGCGATGGCCGGGATGTGCAGGGCCGTATTGGTGGATCCGCCCAGGGCCATGTCCGCGGCGATGGTATTGTAAAAGGCCTCCCGGGTCATAATATCCCGCGGTTTGATGCCCGCCTTAACCAGTTCGACCGCTTTGTAGCCGGTTTGTTTGGCCAGCCAGATCCTTTCGGCAAACACCGCCGGTGCGCTGCCGTTAAACGGCAGCGCCATGCCCAGGGCTTCGGCCAGATTGCTCATGGTGTTGGCTGTGAACATCCCCGAACAGGAACCGGCCCCCGGACAGGCCTTGCATTCAATTTCGGTTAATTGCGTTTCAGATATCTTGCCGCTTTTAAAGCGGCCGACGGCCTCAAAGACTTTGTCCAGACCGATGTCCCGGCCCTGAACTCTGCCAGGCAGCATGGGTCCGCCGGATAAAAAAATGGAGGGAATGTTCAAGCGGGCCGCCGCAATCAGCATCCCCGGGATGATCTTATCGCAGGAGGACATCAATACCAGGCCGTCAAATGGGTGGGCGGTGGCCATGATTTCCAGCGAGTCGGCAATCAGCTCCCGGCTGGGCAGCGAATATTTCATCCCGACGTGGTTCATGGCAATGCCGTCGCAGACGCCAATGGTGTTAAAAACCACCGGGGTTCCGCCGGCGGCATATATTCCGGCTTTGACGGCCTCCACCAGCTTGTCCAGGTGCATGTGTCCCGGGATGATTTCGTTAAAGGAGTTGGCAATACCGATCATCGGCCGGTCCATTTCCCAGTCCGTAAAGCCCTCGGCTCGCAGCAGCGAGCGATGGGGGGCCCGTTCCGGACCTTTGGTCATTAAATCACTGCGTCTACTCATGTCTCCCCCTTTTTTTGGGTGTGGTCTTGTTATACCTGCTTCAATTATAAATACTGAGAATCAAGAATTTTCAGGCTCATACGGTATAAGCCCAAAAAAAGATTAAAAAATCTGTCTGGTGATATAACCTACCCAGGATCCGCCAGAGGCGATAAAATGATTAATGAATATTGAAAAATCGAATATTTGTAAAAGTCGCTTCGCTCCGTCATTTTCTAAATCAAAGTTAATAATTTTTATTTTTTCTTCCTGCTTTCGTGACTTCGTGGCTGAACTTTTACCGATGGTTTAAATACCGACGCGTTTCTCAACCACTGCCAGCGTTTCGTCAATGATTCCGATCAGATCATCAATCTGTTGTTCGGTGATGATGTACGGCGGGCCGAAAATAAGCGTGTCACCCGACTGCCCGCGGTTGCAGCCGAATGAGGATTCGATATGCACCCCGCGTTGCAGCGCCTCGTCCTGAATTTGCTGGGAAAAGTGAATTTGAGGATCCAGAGTCTCTTTTGTTTCTTTATCCCTCACGAATTCGATTCCCCGTTGAAGTCCCCGGCCCCGAATATCCCCAACGGTGGGGTGCGATTTTAATGTTTCCAGTTTGGCGGCTAAATAGGCACCCATTGCGGCACAGCGCTCGACCAGCTTGTTTTGCTTCAGATAATCGAGCACGCCGCAGGTTACGGCTGCTGCCACCGGGTTGCCGCCGTAAGTGTGTCCCGATCCGAAGATTCCGGAATTATTGGCGATAACGTTATATATTTTTTCCTGGAGGACGGCGGCGCCCACCGGGAAATAGCCGGCACTCAAGCCCTTGGCCAGAGCGATGATGTCGGGAACCGCATCGTGATGCTGATAGGCGAACCATTTGCCGGTGCGGCCGACACCGCTCATGACCTCGTCCAAAATCATCAGCACATCGTACTTGTCGCAGATTTGCCGGATTCTTCTGAAGTGCTCATCCGGCGGATGGGCCGCGGCCAGTGAGTGCCCGGAGACCGGCTCGGCGATATAGGCCGAAACCGTCTCCGGACCCAGGCACAAGATCTCGTCTTCCAGGGCCTGGGCGCATTGCAGGTCGCAGGATTCAGGAGATTCTCCATACCAGCAGCGGTAGCAGTAGGTTGCCGGCAAATGGACGAAGTCCTTCAGGTAGGGGGTGAAATCAGCCCGCCGTGAGGTGAAACCGGACCAGGACAAGGCTCCCATGGTGGCACCGTGGTAGCTCTGCCAGCGGGAGATCACCCGGTATTTAGAAGGATTGCCGTTGTCAATATGGTA
The DNA here is from genome assembly GCA_963710795.1 of uncultured delta proteobacterium. GTDB lineage: Bacteria > Desulfobacterota > Desulfobacteria > Desulfobacterales > JAFDCJ01 > JAFDCJ01. Next base: position 55,514 of record CAVQBT010000015.1, on the reverse strand, counting down.
TTTGCGCGCCAGCTTGACGGTGGTTTCGGTGGCTTCGGATCCGCCGGAAACAAAAAAGACACGGTCCATATCCCCATCGGTTAATTCGCAAACTTTGCGGGCCGCCTGCTCGAGTTCCGGCGTGATAAACGCTCTGCGAAAAACAAATGCCACCCGCTGCATTTGTTCGGCGACGATTTCAGCGATTTCTTTGACCCCATGACCGATGCTGCAGACAATGGCCCCGCCGCTGGCATCGATAAAGCGATTCCCCTGATCATCATAGAGATAAATTCCCTCTGACTTAACGATGGCGGGCTGTTTTTGATTCAAAAAGAATCCGAGAACATGGTTTTTGTCCGAAGTAGGCATGATTAGCTCCTTAATATTATTCTCTAATTGATCGATAAACGCTCAATTGGAGGTTAATTGTTATTGGTTATTCGTTATTAGAATTAGATCAATGCTTCGCTTAATAATCCACGAGCTGGATGTGCCATTATATGAGCTAATTTTTATCTTAAACGATTTACCAATAACCAGTAACTAATAACACATAGTTGCTTCTATCTCGATTAGAGTCATATTCTCCTGCCGGCGTTATATCCCTGATGCACCGCGTCAAATGCCATGGCTACCTGCCCGGCATCACCGACCACCTCATACGGAATGCCCTTTTGTTCGATAACTTCAGCCAGCGGATTATAGGGTTCGGCCCCGGCGGCAAGGATCACGGTATCGGCCGGGATTTCTTCAATATTGCCGTCGATTTCAACCTTGACGGCCGTGGCCGTGATCTCCAGGGCTTTGGTGGCCGCTCGGGTTTGGATGCCATTGCGGGCAAGGTCCTGCAATATTCCCCAGCGCGTGGTTTTGCCGATGTCTTTGCCCATTTTTGCGATCATTTCAAGCACGACGATGTTTTTGGTGCCGCGCGTGGCAAGCTCATAAAGCACTTCGGGGTCTTCGGCCCGGTTGACCAGCAGAAATTTGAGTGCTGCGGCGGACAGGGTGCCTTTTTCGGCCAGATACAATGCGGTTTCCACCCCGACTGCGCCGCCGCCGATGACCACCACCCGCTTGCCGGTCGTTACTTTTTCCTGCAGTACATCCCAGGCCTGCACGACATGGGGCAGGTCGGTGCCCGGGATCGGTGGTTTGATCGGCACGGCGCCGGCGGCTAAAATGATGGTGTCCGGCTTCTCTTTTTCGATCAGGCTCTGATCCACATCTTTTTTGAGCACCACCTTGATGGCGCTAAGCGCTACCTGATGCGCCAAGTCTCTGGCCAGTTCGGCAAATTCTTCCCGGCCCGGCGGGGCGGCCGCCAGGTAAAGCTGGCCGCCCAGGCGATCGCCCTTTTCATAAAGGGTGACGTCATGGCCTTTTTCCCGGGCGGCAAGCGCGGCACTCATCCCGGCCGCCCCGCCGCCGACGACCATGACCTTTTGCGGGGTGGTCGTTTTTTCAATAGCACTTTCCACCTCACGGCCGGCTTTGGGATTGCAGAGGCATTCGACGGGTTTTAGTTTAAACAGGTTGTCAAAGCATCCCTGGGCGCAGGCAATACAGTGGACAATATCAGCTTCCCGGCCGCTGCGGGCTTTTTCCGGCAGGTACGGATCGGCAATCAGCGGACGACCCATCGCCACCATATCGCAGAGGCCGTCGGCGATCATCTCACGCGCCGGAGCCGGATCATTGATGCGATGGCCGGAAATTACCGGAACATTCACCAGTTCCTTAATTCCTTTTGCCAGATAGCCGAATACGCCGCGCGGCACTGAGGTCACAATTTGCGGCACCCTGGCTTCGTGCCAGCCCACATTAATGTTGAGGGCGTCAACGCCCACCGCCACCAGGCGTTTGGCATACGCCTGCAAATCGGTGCGTCCATTGCCGCCGGGCATGAAATCGTTGCCGTTCATGCGGACAATCAGCGCAAAATCATCACCAACTTCTTGGCGGATGGCCTGCATGACCTCCAGGCCGAATCGCATGCGGTTATCGAATGATCCGCCATATTCATCCTGGCGCTGATTGGTCAGCGGGGAAAGAAATTCACTGATCAAATACCCGGTGCCGCTTAACACTTCCACGGCATCATACCCGGCCTTTTTCACCCGCCCGGCAGCCTGGGCAAAATGGTCGATTACCTGTTTAATTTCATCGATTGCCAGTTCGCGGGGTGTTTCGCGGGTCATCCGGGACGGCACGGCCGAAGGGGCCACAGCCTGTTTGCCGTCTAGAAAGAAGGAAAAATTATAGCGGCCGGCATGATTGATCTGAACCGCCGCCCGGGCCCCATTGGATTGAATCGCTTGCGCCAGGCGCTGCAACCCGGGGATAAATTTATCCTGGTGGGCCCCGATGTTGGTCGAATTGCCGGATAATTCATCGACGGTGGCATAGCCGACGGTGATGATACCCACCCCGCCACGGGCCCGTTCGGCATAAAAGTCGATCAGTTGATCGGTAACTTCAAAATCCCTGGCCATGTTCATATGCATGGCCGGCAAATAAATTCGATTTTTCAGCTCGAGCTGATTGATTTTAATCGGTTCAAATAGCGGATCTTTCACGTTGCCTCCTGTTTTGAATGTCGAATGACGAGTGTCGAATTTCGCATGTTGGTATCGCTTCGCTCAGACCTTTTTTAAAATAGACCATTCGACACAAAAGCTCACGACAGGCAAAATACATTATTCGATGTTTCACGCCATTGCCATGGTCATGGCGTGATTGGACGTTCGATGTTCGACGTTTATAAGTTTCTCATTTGATCAAACTGGCCGCTTTTCAGGCCAGAGGTCCGCCTTGGGCGGAACACCTGAAACCTTCTCACGGTTCCGACAGCTCGATTGAAATGCCGCCCAATGCATCCGGTGCGGTAAACGCGATCTTTTTTCCCCGCAGTCCGATTCTGGGTTCACGGTCCATCATCTGAACGCCTTTTTCCTGCAACCTATCGACATCTTTATCCATGTTGTCGGACAGCAAGCAAAAATGATGAATGGCATCCCCGCGCTCCCGCTGATATTTTCCCAGAAATCCATCGTCGCTGTCATCTTGCAGAAACTCCAGCGCCGCACCGCTTATTTCAACAACGGCACATTTCATTTTTTTATCTTGAAACTCCCTTATCGACGGGGGTTCAAATTCAACGATTTGTGACAGCGCCTTCAGGCTTTTTTCTATATCTTTGACGACTATACCCAAATGACCGATACCTTTAATCATTTTATAAATTCTCCTTTCGAATTACATGGGAAATCGTTGCCACGCCAGCTCCGATATTTTCTTTCGTTGTCTAACAGTCTTTTTCCTGGCTGTCAAAACTAAATCGCTTGACATTGTCACCAACCGGTGATAAAAATGGCTGTAACTGAGGTAGATCGATATTATGGCAAAACCGCGCACTAAAAAAGCAGCAGCTCAGGAGACTCCCATTCGAGACCGTGAGGCAACCCGCGCTCGCTTGATCAAGGCCGTCGGCAGCCTTTTGGCCCGGGAAGGTTTCAAAGGTCTGGGCGTGAATGCCGTCGCCCGGGAAGCCGGCGTGGATAAGGTGCTGATTTACCGCTATTTCGGCGGGCTGCCGGAACTGATAACAGCCTTCGGCCGGGAGGGCAATTTCTGGCCCTCGATCAAGGAACTTGCCGGTGGAGATGTGGCAGCCTACAGTCGCTTGCCCGTGATCGAACAATTATCCCAATTAAGCCGAAATTTCATGAACGCCATCCGGACGCGACCGATTACCCAAGAGATTCTGGCATGGGAAATGATTGAACGCAATGAGCTGACGGCGGAACTGGAAACGATTCGCGAAAACACCATGATGAATTTTTTTGACATGTTTTTTCCGGCAGCCGACCAAGGAGCCGATGTCGCGGCCATCGGCGCGATTATCGGCGGCGGGGTCAGCTATCTGGTCTGCCGCGGACGTCAGATCAGCATTTACAACGGGGTAGACCTTCAATCTGAAGCCGGTTGGCAGCGCCTGGAAAGCGCGGTTGACACCATGATAAAGGGTCTGTTTGCCGGAACCGCACGATAACCCCAAAATTTTTTGTTTATTATGTCACTTTTTGGTGACTATTTGGTTAATCAACGATATACTTGGAGGTGCTAAAATGAAATTAAACCGCCGAAGTTTTTTAAAACACTTTCTGGCAGCCGGATCGGTGTTGGCCGGGGCCGGTTCGCTTGTTTCGGCCTGTTCCCCGATTACCCGCTCTGATATGGTTAATGCGGATCCTGGCGGCAATTCAACCGCCGGGCTGGATGAAATCCGAACATCCATATTATACCATGCCTCGCTGGCGCCCAGCGGTCACAATTCCCAGCCCTGGTTCGTGAAGGTTATCAGCCAAAACGAATGGATCATCGGCGCCGATCCAAGTCGCCGATTGCCCGCGGTAGATCCGCAAAACCGGGAGGCCATGCTGTCGCTGGGTGCCTTTGCTGAAAATCTTGCGCTGGCCGCGGGCACGTTCGGCTTCAAAGCCGCGATAAAGGTCATTGCCGAAGATTCCCTGGCACGGGACATACTCAAGGTTTCCCTAGTACCCGCAGCCCCCATCGATTACCCGCTGCAACGTGTTGCCCGGCGCATGACGGTCAAAAACGGCTATCTTTCAACTGAGATCAAAAAAAACGACCTCGATGCCCTGTCAAAGCCCTTGAATGGACACCTTTTCTATTTCCCGGCGGGAACCGAACACGCCAACTGCATCCAGCAAGGTGCCATTGAAAATTTCCGTGCCCAGGCCGAGCGGGATGACGCGCAAAGGGAACTGGTCCACTGGGTTCGGCTCAGCAACCAGGATGCCGAGCGCTATCGAGATGGACTGACGGTTGAAGGTATGGAAATTCGGGGATTCAAGGGCTGGTTTGTCCGAAATTTTGTGCAACCCCAGGATTTCATGAAACCGGGCTTTCGCCGTCAGGGGATCGACCAAACCGCTACCCTCGCTCGTCAGGGAGGCGGGTGGGTGGTCATTACCAGCCGGGGACAAACGGTGGCGGATTTGATCGAAACCGGCAGAAGGTTTGAAAGCATGGCCCTGCTGGCCCGTGAGCGCAACATCGCGATTCACCCCATGACCCAGTACCTGGAGGAAAAAGCCGGCGTCAGTCAGATCGCCGCCAACCACCAGGCGGGGATGATTCCCCAGTTTTTGCTGCGGGTGGGATACTTAAATCGTTATCCGGAGCCGGTCAGCCTGCGAAGACCGGTGAGTTGGTTTGTGCAGTAATAATATAACCTAAAGTCGCAGCCGGCATGCAAGGACTTACAACCCAGGTGACGCTGAAACGATTCGGGTTCTGTTACGGCAAGGGCGTGTCGGTATAAGCAATGCCGGCCTCCTTCGACTCATAAAGAGGCAGTTCTTTGCCGGCCCGGATGTCCTCCACCCAGTTGGGGTTCAGCAAAATCGATTTGGCGCTCAGCACGATATCGGCGTGCTCCAGGGCGTCTTCGGCACTGGCGCGGTCATAGATTCTGCCGCAGATCAGGATGGGAAGGTCCGTTACCGCACGTGTTAGCTGGGCCATATTCTGATCGGTTTTGAAAGCCTTTTTACTGTAGCCGTAAGTTGAAACTGAAATGGCATCGATGGGTTCGGCCGACAAAAGTTTGATGACCTGTTGCCACTCATCTTTATTTTCAAACAAAGACACTCCCATATCAGCCCCACCCCAGTTGGAAATCCTAAATATCAGCAACCGCTCCCGGGGAACCACTTGGCGGACGGCCTCGATGATTTCGTGGGCGAACCGGTACCGGTTTTCGACTGAACCGCCATAGGCATCCGTGCGCTGATTGGAATCAACCGCTCCCGGGGAACCACTTGGCGGACGGCCTCGATGATTTCGTGGGCGAACCGGTACCGGTTTTCGACTGAACCGCCATAGGCATCCGTGCGCTGATTGGAATAGGAAGATAAAAAGCTGTTGATCAGATAGCCGTGGGCGCCATGGATTTCAATGCCGTCAAACCCAGCTTCCACCGCCCCTTTGGCTGTCTCGACAAAACCGTGATCACATGGTCGATGTCAAATTGCGTCATGGCATCCGGCACCGGTAGGGGGAGCCGGTCATGGGGTTGTCCTGTTTGGGGGTGATCGCGCTGGGCGCAATCACCCGTTGGGCCGGATTGACCTCCGGCCATGACATGCGACCGCAGTGAAACATTTGCATCACCGCGACGGCGCCCTCCTGCTGGATTGCCTTGACCACCGGTTTCCAGGCATCGATCTGGCGCTGGGTGGTCAGGCGGGCCTGTTTCGGGTAGCCCTGGGCGCTTTCATAATCGGTGACAATCGCCTCGGTATAGACGATTGCGGCGCCGTTTTGGGCGCGTCGCACCAAAAAGTCGAGTACATCCCGGCGCGGGATACTGTCGCCGGGTGAGGACATCCGGGTCATCGGCGCCACCCCAATGCGGTTTTTCAAGTTGAAACCATTTAGTTTAAACGGTGAAAACAGGATATCTTCTCCCATGTTAATCCTCCATTGGTAACCGTTCTGAACCTGTGAACGCTACCTCGTATATTTTATTTACTGGAGCTATCATAGATTACCGCCCAACTTAGCGGCTGATAGCTATTTTAACTCAAGTATCTTATTATAAGGATGGCACGGATTAGAATATAAAATCAGATCATCATCCGCCTTTGATTCCCAATATTCCAGTATTCCACCATTCCATTGTTCCATTCGGAGTCTAAGTGAAATTCCATCCCCGGGGTGAAAACAAAGTCGGGTCCTCTGGGCCCGGATCTTTACTGCCGGCGCTTTTGCATGGCTTCATGTTCGGCTGCCAGTTCCTTGAGCAAATTTTGAATCGGCCAGCTCTCAGAAGTCGGGGTTAAGGTCGCCCACAGCGGTTGCTGCATGCCCGATTTTCGACATCCGGCCATGAGGGTATGCAACTCATTCTGGCTGATGCCGGACATAATTATGGCCCGCGGCAGCCCGGATGAAGCGCCGCTGCCGGTGCCATTCTCAAGCTGCACCAGGACGCCGACCTGGATATCGGCCTGGTCTTCGATAACCCAGACCAGCGGTATTGCCGCTAGACCGATCATTTCCAACAGGGTGATAAATTGGGGCTGAACATCGGCCGTAAAGCCGCAAAGCAGCAATTTGCGAGGGCCATAGAGCAATTCTTCGGATTGAGTTACTTTTTGAAATCCAGAGTCGGTCATCATATTTCTCCATTTAACTGAGGAAAAGAGTTCAATAAGGATAGCGTTTTTTTCATTCTGTCCTCTCAGCAGAATGTTAAAGTAAAATTATCTCTGCGGAGAAACTCGAGCGAAGCGGGCGGTGAATCCAAGAAAATCGATTATAATTTCATAATTAGTCGATCATCTGCTTTAATTTGTTTTCTATATTAATGGGGGCCGGAATCAGTTTCTGGTCGAGCATGATTTGTTCGGTTTGCTGCCAGGCCGCCACGTCAATTTGGCCGAATTTTGAATCCTTTGCGGGCAGCATCAGGATGCGGGTGGCCGGAAGCTGTTTTTTTACAATATCGGCCGGGGTTTCCGGGTTATACTTCAAGACCGTTTCAATGGCTTTGTCTTTATTATCGACCGACAACGCCTCGCGCCAGGCCTCCATCAGGGCATTCATAAAACGTTTGACCAGGGCGGGGCGTTCATCCAGCATTTTCTGGGTGGTAATGACGGAATTTGCGACAAACCGGATGCCTAATCCGCTGGGACTCATCAGATCGAATCGCTCGCCGGCTTTGCGAAGCTTTTCACCGATAATGGGGGCCTGGGCATTGCGGTAAAGGGGCCACAAATCAACTTCTCCCTGGTAAAACGGTGTATAATCGTACCTGACACTGTAGAGCGTCACCTGGTCTTCTGTGATACCATATTTGGCCAACAGGGCCCGCATAATGGTTTCATCATTGCCGCCGTAAGTGATGCCGATGGTTTTGCCTTTGAGATCCAGTGGTGTTCTCAGTGGTGTCCGATCCGGGCGGTAGATCCAGTGCAGCGGGTTGACCTGAAACAGTTGCGCCAGCACCACGATCGGAGAGCCTTTGGATACCGCCCGGATAACCTGATCGGCCGACGCCACCCCGAACTGGGCATGGCCCATTTCCAACTCCTTGATGGCATCCTTTTCAGGTCCCCCCGGTTTTAGATTAACCTTCAGACCATGCCGGGCAAAATTACCATGGGCCTCGGCCCACAGGTCGCCGACCACGCTGATGTTAAACAGCCATTTGAGCCGATAGGTGACCTCCTCAAGAGGCTGTTTTTTTTCGCTGCAAGCGGTGAAGAAAAGAAAAAAAAGCGCTGCCGATATCAGGACCAAATTTCTTCGGAGTCGTTGTCTCATAATGGGCCATCCCTTTTTTCTGATTAAAAAATCCGCTAGACTATCAGCTATCAGCGCCTAGGTACTTTGCAGACGCTTGTGCACCATCTGCCCCAGCAATTCCAGGCAGACCAGATACAGCGACGTGCAGATTCCGATCAAAAACAAGGCGATCAGAATTTTAGCCAGGTCACTCTGGTAAAGGGCGATGCGGATACTGTGTCCGATGCCGGCATTGGCGGCGATAAATTCGGAGACAATGGTTCCCACGATTGCCAGGGTGCCGCTTCCCACGATGACCGTCGAGATTTTACTGATGTTCTCAAATGCCCTGATTTTTACCTGCAGGCGCCAGTTCATCCGCAGTGTGGCTTCATAAAAATGCTCGATCTCCGGCACCGGTTCGCTTAAAATGCCGATGAAGGAAAGCAGCAGGGGAAAATAACAAATCATGGCGGTGATCAACAGCCGTGACGCTAGACCATCGCCCAGCAGGATAAATATGATCGGAGCCACGGCCACAATGGGATAGGCCTGAATATTATAGGCCGCCACCCGAATAAAAGAGCCAACCCAGATGGTCAAGCGCCCGATGATACCGACCACGGTTGCCAGACAGATCGACAGCATGTGGCCGAGAATGGCGATCGACAGGGTATCAAAAACGTTAAATAGATATCGCATGAAAACGTTTTGGCTGGTTTGCCATATTTCCAAGGGGCTGGGGATGACATAATCGGAAAGGCTCAGGACGTACTTGATCAGAAACAGAATCGTAATGCCGATAAAATAGATGATAAAAAATTGATAGATGCGTCTAAAAAGCATTGACGATCTCCAGCATGGTTTGCTCAAGATTATCTTTATCAAGCTCTTGGCCCTTGGAATGGTCCTGGCCGAGGATTGATAGGGTTTGAGGGTTTTTATGCCGTCCCCGCAGGACGAGAATCTGCTTGCAGAATTTGGCGACCTCCGCCACGTTGTGAGAAATATATAGAAAACAGCGGTCGGAGAATGTGGTCTTCATTTTCAAAATAATGTTTTCTTTGGTGACTTCATCGACATTGGCCAGGCTTTCATCCATGATCAACAGGTCGAAATCCTGCAACATGTACCGAACCAGGCTGGCACGATTCTGCTGTCCCAGGGAAAGCTGCGAAAAGCGGGAGTTTATGTATGTCTCCATGCCAAAGGTCGTGACCAGATCTTCAATTTTTGATTTATTTGATTCGGGTGTGGTGGTATCTAAGTGTTCGCGAACGGTGGACCATCCCGGAATTCTTTCGAGGTTATAGGTGTATAAGACGCGGCTGATATCTGATTTGGAAATTTGACCGCTAAAATTTTTTATGTCTCCGGTCATCATCTTTGCCAGAGTGGTTTTGCCCACCCCGGATGGTCCGAATAAAGCATGGAAACCGGGACCGGATATGCAGTAGCTCATGTTCTTAAATACTTCTGTGTTTGAGCCGGGATACTTAAAACTTACGTCCCTGCAATCGAGCAGCATATTTTTAGACATTCAATTAGATTCCAAGCAGGCAAGGGTTAAGGATGCTTCTATAAAAGCGTATATCCGAATTGCCGGAATCCGTCAACTAATCGATGGATATTCGGGCAAATCGATGGATATTCGGGCAAAGCATCTGCTGAACAAATGCCTGATAAACCTTTGGAAAGGTACAAAGGATTTGAGGTGTCAGGTTTTGAGTGTCAGAAAATTTGATGGAGCGCATTTAAGCCTCATTATTGAACATATGCAAATATTCAAGAACCAGTGATAATCGGCGATCACCTGATTCCGTGACCGTCGATATTCGCCCTGTAAATCCGGTTAAAATCAACGGCTCAAGATTTTATAGGCAAAATTCGGTCCCCGGCCCTGGAGATAGGCCATGTCCACCCAGAGCATGGCCATGGGTTCAAAATAGCGGGCGTGATAGAGCGGTCCGGTGACGCAGGGCTCAAACCCTACATCTCGTGCCAATTGGGCCACGGTCTGCCGGGCGTCGGAATCGTCACCGCAAATGAACATGGTCACCGTGTGTGAATCATAATGCGGATTGGTTATATCTCCTGAACCGACAGTATGCTTCGCAGATTTTTGTGCTAGCCTTCAGGTCATTTCAAATACTGATTCCAGGTTAACGAGAGCCTAACCTTGAACGTTGAACCCTGCTTGTGGGGTCGAAGCCTGAAAGACGCAGCCCCAAACCTCCGGATCTATCTTTTCAGCTGCTTGCCGACCTTCCAGCAGTCAGCCACGACTTCACCCACAGACCAGTATTTAATGCTGCTCATATCAAATAACAGCGGTTTCAGTTTGGCCAGGTCGATTTTGCCTTCGGTCAGCACGGATTCGTCGGCATAGGTTTCCACGATTTCACCGATTAACAGGTCATGGGTGGGGGTATCGTAGATGTCGTAAAGCCGGCATTCCATATTAATCGGGGCATTCTTTGATCATGGGCGCATTTTCCACCTGGCCATGGAAGACCTCAAACAACTCGGACTTGTCCGTTTTCTTGCCGCTGACAATTCCGGCATAATCGGTTTTGACGACCAGATTTTCCGAAGGAATATTCACACTGAAGGCCTTGTTTTCTTTGATGCCGGCATTGGTGTAATGGGCTTTGGCCGAGCTTAGCGAAATCAGGTAGGGTCGAGCGTGGTTTACGATTCCGATGTGAGCGATGGTGATAAAGTTGGCCTTGCCGTCCACCATTGCACCGACCAGTACCGTGGGGGTGGGGTAGAGCACATTAATTGCGTTCAGGGTCCTTTTCACGATAAATCCTCCTTTGCGGAATTTACCCGGCTAATCCGGACAGATTGTCCGGCTTCCTGTGGTTTGAAGATCTAATAAAGCCATAGAAAAATAATAGCTCGGATACCGGGGAAGTCAAGACGGTAGATTCGGGAAGTTGGTTACTTATTATCCAATTTGGGAATAAATCAGGGCCGGAGTGCATACTTTTTATGCACTTTTTATTGAGAACCGATCGCCGGATGTACAGACATCTATTCTTTGGGGCAGGAATTAACAAAGAAAATTTAGTATTGTTTTTAGACGGTTATATTATAGACTGCATTTCAGCCGCTTCCCTGGCATAGTGCTTGAACTATAAAGTTACGTTATCCGCGAATGATGATTATCATCAATATAATGATCATTTACAAATTATAAAAAGGGCCGGGGCAAGTGAGGAGAACTATCATGAAATCTGTCAAAATCGATTATGGCAAAAATGCTGCTCACCGCACCGACATTTAGGCGCTTTTTTCCGGTGATCAGGCCCTGGCCCAGAGCGGTCGATATGGAAACTGGCACATGGGCCGCGGAATGATGGGCGGATGGGGTATGGGGTGGTTTGGAGGTATATTTATGATTATCTTTTGGATACTTATTGTGGTGGCGCTGGGGTTTTTCATCAAATGGCTGATCCAGTCCACCGGGCGCAGACAAACAGACGCGGCAGGCCGCAACCGGGCTCTTGAAATTCTTCAGGAGCGCTACGCCCGCGGCGAGATCGATAAAGCTAAATTTGAAACAATGAAAAGGGATATATCTAATTGAAGGATACATATGATTAACCGACGCCAGTTTTTAAAAATTACCGGTGCCGGAGCAGCGGCTCTGGCAACGGGGGAAATAACGTCCCTTGTTAAAGCTGCCGGATCAGGCGCCATAACAAATCCGGCAAAAAATTTTAATCCCGATCTGGATATTGCCTTAAAAGCAACCCCGACTGAAGCTCCGGTCCTGCCAGGCAATCCGACCCGCGTGTGGAGCTATCGAGCCCAACTGGTAAAAGGAGATCCGGCCAGCCTGATTCATCTTGATAGATCTTATCTGGGGCCTGTCATTCGGGCGCACACCGGTCAGAAAGTCCGCATCCGCTTTACCAATGATGTCGCCGACGAGACCATCGTCCACTGGCACGGGTTGCACGTACCGGCGACTATGGACGGACATCCGCGATTTGTTATTCCCAAAGGCCAATCGTATATTTACGAATTCGAAGTCCGCAACCGGGCGGGAACGTACTGGTATCATCCCCATCCCCATGGTATCACCGGCCCCCAGGTCTATGGCGGATTGGCCGGATTGTTTCTGGTTTCCGACGACGAAGAAAAAGCGGCCGGTCTGCCGGCCGGGGAATATGATATTCCGCTGGTCATCCAGGATCGGGCTTTTGACAATCGCAATCAGCTGGTTTATCTCTCCGGTCACCGCATGGAGCGGATGACCGGATTTCTGGGAGACTGGATTCTGGTCAACGGGCAGCCGGATTTCAGCCTGCCGCTGGCTACCCGGACATACCGGTTGCGGGTTTTAAACGGCTCCAACTCACGCATCTATAAGCTGGCTTGGCAGGACGGTCATCCATTAACCATCATTGGCACGGACGGCGGTCTGCTGGAAAGGCCGCTTCAGCGGCGCTATGTGATGCTGGGGCCGGGGGAGCGGTTGGAACTGTGGGCCGATTTCAGCAAATATCGCAGCTTGGCTCGGAACTACACCCTGGTCAGCCTGCCTTTTGATGCCGGAGCAATCGGTGGTGGTCCTATGGGAGGCGGCATGATGGGCTCCGCTGCCGTTTTGCCCAACGGCACCGGGTTTTCTATTTTAAGGGTAAAGGTGACCCGCCGGGAGCAAGAGACGCTCGCGTTGCCGCAACGGCTTTCAACTATAACCAGATATCGCTATCCGGACGCCGTCAATCGCCAAAACCCGCGAAGATTTCATCTGGTTATGCGGCACATGGCCTGGACCATCAACGGCCGAACATTTCGAATGCAGGAAGTGGCTCCTGACGAAAAAGTGCGCCTGAATACCCTCGAGGTATGGGAATTTATCAATGAAGGCGGCGGGATGGGCATGATGGGTGGGATGAATATGCCCCATCCCATGCACCTGCATGGCATGCAGTTTCAGGTTCTGGAAAGACAGGGCGTCCGGCATGCAGGCTATGTCGATGAAGGTTGGAAAGATACCGTGCTGCTCATGCCCGGAGAAAGGATTAAGATCCTGGTGCGTTTCGCGGACTATCCGGGGCTGTTCCTGTATCACTGCCACAACCTGGAGCATGAAGATATGGGCATGATGCGCAATTACTTAATTGAAAATACAACGGCTTCGATTTGAGCAGAGGCGCTTTGATATTTCAAGCACAAAGCGATAGTTAAGGGATCAGATGCGGCAAATCGACCCTGAATATCAGGAAGGGTTATCGGCGGGCTAGAATATAAGGTAAAAAGGGCCTCTTAATGAATATATTTTTAATATATGTCAGAGATGAAGACTACTATCAAATGCTTCCCCAAGAGCTAGGCGGCTCAAGGCCTGATGACAAACGGGTTAAAGTGATGGCCTTTCCACCGCTGGGCATCGAAGCCCTGGCACCGGTTGTCCGTCAGCGGGGCCATCGGGTCAGACTGTTTGACACCTGTCATCCGCAAATGAAAGCGGCGCACATTGCCGAGGCAGTCAAGAATGAAGGCCCGGATGTGATTGCACTCTCATTTCTTTCGACCACGACCTACCCGCCAACCAAAATTATGGCCGCGCGGCTCAAACAAGTCGCACCGCATACCCCGATCATCCTGGGGGGCGTTTTCGCTTCCATGAACGCGGAGCATATTTTAAAGGACTGCCCGCATGCCGACTGCATCGGAGTCGGTGAAGGCGAGGAGCTTTTACCGGATTACCTGGACAATATTGATCATCCGGGCGCAGTCGCCGGTCTGGTGTGGCGCAACGGAGACGAAGTTATCAGCAATGAACCGCGTCCCCTTATCCGGGAGCTGGACCGGTTTCCCTACCCGGATCGGGACAGTCTGCCCATCGATTATATCGAATCCCTGCCGCTCGATGTCCCGGCGGTGCTTTCCCTCGACAAATTCTGCACCATGCAGACCTCACGGGGCTGTCCTTACGGCTGTATATACTGCGATATCCCGTCGCTGTCCGGGGGCAAATGGCGTCATCGCTCAGCGCAGCATGTGCTGGGAGAAATGCAGCAGCTCAACGATGCGGGTTACCGCTCGATATATTTCACCGATGACCACTTTTTGCTCAAACGCCGGCGCATCACGGATATCTGCAACGGTATTATCGAACGCGGGCTTGAGTTTACCTGGGGCTGCGAGGGGCGGGTCGATTCGGTGGCTGTTGACCAATTGCCGATCATGAGCCAGGCCAACTGCACCTTTTTAGCCTACGGCATCGAAGCCGGAACGCAAAAAGTTCTCGACCGGCTCAAGAAAAACCAGACCCTGGAGCAAATCGAATCGGCGGTAAACGCAGCCAAACGACACGGGATTGCAAGAGCCCATGGCTTTTTTCTGGTGGGCGCACCCGGCGAGACGGTTGACGATATCATGGAAAGTTTTCGTTTCGCCGCCCGCTTGAAACTGGATACGTTCGGTTTCAACCGGATGTGTGTTTACCGGGGCACGCCCCTGTGGCAGGAATATATTGACAGCGGCATCATCGACGATGAACGCGACTGGCACAAATGGTTCAAGTGCTCTGACATCGATCCGACCATCCTGCCGGGCGAGGTTATCAACCGGGCGCGCATGAAAGGCTTTGCCTTGCTTTTTGCACACCGGATTGTCAGGCGTCCCATCCAAACTTACCGGCTGGTGCGTACCTTCGGCCGCTACATGAAGGCCGCCGACATCTTCAGTTTTCTCTCCTCACCCTTCCGTAAACGGGCCCTGTCCCGGAAGCCCGAGCTGCCGGCCAGAATGATCGATCTCGGAATGCAAGCGCCCGACAGAAAATCCGTTCCAATCGCATGAGTTGTGAGGGACCCATTGCTATTTTGGGAACCAACTTGCCAATTAATACTTGGATGTTTAACTTGTCCGCCATATTCAGTCCCAAGTGATCGGTTCCAGGTTCAGGGTTCAAGGTTGAAGGGTTTCAACTGGTGACCATTGCTCACTTTATTGATCAAGATCCGAAAGACTCGAAATTCCTCAGAGGGTAAAACGGCTTTATTAACCCGATGAAGACAGAACCCCTTGGTGGGTTTTTTTTAACCCTGAGCGTTGAACCCTGAACCGTTTAGCCCATGCAATACCAAAAATCTGTTAAATGACCAGCAAAATACTGGTGCCTCACAATCCGAATTAAAATATACAGGAAGCTAACTGTTGAGTTTTAATATCTATGAAATTGCTCTCATTGCCGTGGCCCTTGGCTGCGATGCGTTTGCCGTGGGTTTGGGGGTTGGATGCCGGTACTGTGGACCCAGGCAGATTTTTCGGCTGTCATTTCACTTTGGATTATTTCAGTTTATGATGCCGCTGGTCGGATGGCTGGCGGGCCACCACATCCTGGTCTGGGCCAAAACCTGGGGGCCCTGGATCGCATTCGGTCTGCTGATGTTTATCGGCATCCGGATGGTGCGTGAAGGGTTTCAGCCCCCGGAAGAAGAGACCGAGTGCCAGGATCCCACGAAGGGTTTCAGCCTGGTGATGCTGTCTGTGGCAACCAGTATCGATGCCCTGGGGGTCGGTTTCAGTCTGGGCGTTTTGAATCAGAATCTGTTTATGGTGGCCGGGTGGATCGGCCTTACGGCCGCTGCCATGACCTGGTCGGCGATGAAAATCGGGAATCGATTATCCCAAAGATTTGCCAAGCGGATGGAAGTTGTTGGCGGACTGATACTCGTCGCGATCGCGTTTAAACTGTTGATAGCTTAACCCGGACATGTTGGAATTGAAGATTGAAGAATTCAAATTGATCCGCCGGAGGCGGAGTGGATTTCGCTTCAGGCTTCGCCTTCGGCTACGACCCGACAGGTCGCTCCGTCGTTTTTAAAATCGAAAGAATACCTTAATTTTAGTTCATTTATAACAATAACTTACAACGACTTAATCAACCTCGCTAACAAATTGGCGATATGGTGCCGCTAAGCGCCTGAATCCCGGGTCCTTAGGTAGAGATACAAACCAATGCCGGCCGCAATCATCAGCGAACACAGGATTTGACCCATGGAGAAAGAGAGAAAAACGAACCCGAGATGATCATCGGGTTGGCGGAAATATTCGATACAAAACCGGACCAGACCATAGCCGATCAGATAGAAGGCCAGGGTGGCGCCTTTGGGCATCTTGATTTTGCGTATGCTCCACAAAATTACAAACAGGAAAATTCCTTCAAAAAAAGCTTCGTACAATTGAGAAGGATGCCGGAGTTCTCTGGTGGGTGCCAGCGGAAAATACATACCGATAGGCGCGGTCGTCACCCGGCCGTAAAGCTCGCCGTTGATAAAATTGCCCAGCCGTCCAAAGGTGTATCCCAGCGGTATTACCGGCACATATAAGTCGACCCCGTCCCACCAGTTCAGCTTTGCTTTGCGCACATAGAGCCATCCGCCCAAAATTGCACCGATCAATCCGCCATGATATGACATGCCGGAGATCCCGGTAAAGGTGACGCCGTTTGAAAAAGAAAATGGCAGAATGATTTCAAGCGGGTGCGCTAAATAATAGGAAAAATTGTAAAATACCACATAACCCAGACGGGCGCCGATAATCAATCCCAGGATCAAATAGGTGGTCGCATCTTTGATCTGGTCGGTGGTTATTTCAAAGCGCTCTTCATGATTGACACGATAGATCACCAGAAAATAAGTGAAGGCAAATGCCACAATATACATCAGCCCGTAATACTGGAGCTTGAACCAGCCGATTTGAAAAATAACCGGGCTAATATGTTGCGGCAGGTGCTGCCACCAGTCCCAAAATTCAGCCATAATTTTGGTTTTGCTCCTCGATAGTATACAATTATTGCGAAAATAAGTTAACTTTAGGATAATCCGTAAAATCTAATCCGTCAACCAAAACCAAAATGCTTAAAATAAAGTCCCGCTTCCGCGGGAAGCGGGACTTTATTTTATTAGAGCTCTATTCCAAGCCGTTCCCAGACGGATTCACCATCCTTTATCTCGGCTGCTTTGAGGTGCGGATAGGTTGTGATGAGAAAGTAGGCCAGCGGCAGGACGCCCAACACGATGATGATCGTGTCCGGCAGGGCGCGCAAGGTTCCGAGCCAGACAACCGGTGTGCTCTCGAAAAAATCTGCACTCCTGGCCGCCCAGAGACCATCTTTAAAAGAAATCCAGGCCTGCATGGCCCCGACCGGCAGCAGGGTGACAAAGGCCATCAGAAACAGTCCGCCGTTGAGTCCCCAGAAGGACAGTTTCAGGATGCCGTCCTTCCAGTGGGCTTTTTCGACCAGACCGCGCCAGGAGAACAGCAGCAGGGCGACAGAAAGCATGCCGTAGGTCCCGAACATGGCGGTGTGCCCGTGGTGCATGGTCAGGTAGGTCCCGTGTTCGTAAAAGTTAATGATGGGCAGGTTGATCAGGAAACCGAAGATACCGGCCCCCAAAAAGTTCCAGAAAGAGGCCGCCACCAGAAAATACATGGGCCATTTGTAGCTGAATGCCTGTCCTTTTTTGCGGATATCGCGGTACTCCATTAGCCCGCGAACCACCAGTGTCAGGAGCGGCACAGGCTCCATGGAGGAGAATATGGAGCCCCATCCGACCCAGAAGGCGGCCCCGCCGTACCAGTAGTAGTGATGGGCGGTGCCGATGATGCCGCTGATAAAGGTGATGGCGGCGGTAAAATAGGCCACCCGCAAGACCGCCTTGGGCGTGGCCAGACCCATGGCCACCATCAGCAGGGCGATGACGGCGATGCCGAAAAATTCAAATATGCTTTCCACCCAGAGGTGGACCACAAACCAGCGCCAGTAGTCCGCCATGGTCAGATGGGAGCCCCGGCCGTAAAAAAGACCGAAGCCGAAAAAGGCCACCACCAGGACGGCGCTGAACACATAAAACCAGATCAAGGCGCTGAATTCATCCTTGTGGGCCTTTAGATGTTTGCCGACCGCGCGGTACACGATCACCAGCCAGAAAATCAGACCACCGAACAGCAGAATTTGCCAGAGGCGGCCCAATTCAAGAAATTCCCATCCCTGATGGCCGAGCCAGAACCACCAATTGCCCAGCAGGCCCTTGATACCCAGGACTTCACCGGTAAGACTTCCCACCGCCACCAGCAGGACAGCCACAAAAAGCACTTGGACCAGAATTGACTGCTTGGCCGGTTCTTTGCCCCCGATGATGGGCGCCAGGTAAATGGCCGATGCCAGCCAGGTAGTGGCAATCCAGAAAACCATCAGCTGCAGATGCCAGGTTTTGGCCCAGTTATAGGGAATAATTTCGGCCACAAATTGAAAGAAAAAAGTGCCCGGATGAATCGTGTAGTGGGCCAGCAAACCGCCGAAGCTTGTCTGAACCAGAAACAGCATGATGACCACGACAAAAAATTTGGCGGCCTGAAACTGACTGCGGGTCAGGGGCATGTCGATCAGCTTTTCGGCCAGGGCAACCCCTTTAGCTTCTCCATACCAAAAGCCGTAGCGATGGATCCAGTAGACAAACAGGCCCAGGACCAGCAGCAACGCCATGATGCCGGCAATGGAATAGAAATAGGTGCCCGTGCTGGGGACATTGCCCACTCTTTTGTCGGCCGGCCAGTTGTTGGTGTAGGAGTAACCAGTTCCGGGGCGCAGGGTCGAGGCAACCCAGGCGGTCCAAAAGAAAAAGCGCGAGATTTCAAGTCGCTGATTTTCATTTTTGATGGTGTTGGGTAAGAATCCATAGCGCTGCATCCCCTCGGTAAAGATTTTTCCCCAGTACTGCTTTACCTGGTTGAGGCCTTCGACCTGGGCGGCCGTTAACATCAGGGTGTCGGTGGCCGCGTCATAGCGATTGGTTTTGGTCTCGTGGGCGATTTTGACATCGACGAGTCCTTTTTGAAGCGCATCAAGGTCTTTATAGGATTTGCCATAGTCTTGGCGGGCGTAATAATCACCGATGGCATCGGCGATGAGATTCAAGCTGGCGGCCGAAAACTCCGGGCCCCGCTGGGACCCATGACCCCAGACAGCCCCCTGATCCATTAGGCCATAGCGTTGATAGACACCCTGGCCGGCCATGATGTCCGCTTTTTCGAAAAGAACCTTGCCGTCGGGACCAACGACTTTTGCCGGATAGGGCGGAAGATCCTTTTTCATGGCGATGCCGCCGCCGAGAAGAACAGCCATGGCCACTAGGAAACAAAGAATAGCAGCCCACTTGAGCTTGTTAAGGGACATTTTAAACCTCCTTTTCTTTTCCAGAATTCTTTTTGAAAACTGGTGCTGACGGTGAATGGCAATTCCCAAAAAATTTCGACAGGATCTATGCTTCTCCTGCGATAGATTAATCATTATCATAGCTACAATGTAACTCCTTGACTTAGGTCAAATCCGATACAAGTCACACCGGAATATTATCGGGTAGGATGGTCTGTCGTCATTTTTGAATATAAATTTCAGACGCTTAGTTGGGCCATTTTATTTTGGGGTTGCTATATTTGCCTGGTGTGAAATACTGGAGTCTGGTGATAATTTTTTTTTCGGGAGGAAGGTTTAATGTTCGGTTCGCAGGAACGCAAAATTAATTTTGGCCTGTTAATCATGCGCCTGGGGCTGGCGGCCGCGCTTTTGATTCATAGCCTACCTAAACTTTTAGGCGGAAGCCATGCCTGGCAAGGCCTCGGGACCATGCTGGGCTTTATCAATGTCGGTGTTCAAGCGTCTATTTTAGGATTCACCATATTATTGATCGAAGCGCTGGGAGCGGTCAGTTTACTATTCGGCTATTTTTTTCGAATTGCCGGCATCGTATTATTTATCCTTTTCGGCCTGTATTCTTTTAACTATTTCAGTATCGGCTATCAGACATTGATGCTGTGGTCGATTGGAATTGCGGCCGTATTTTTGGGCCTGTTTTTCATCGGTCCCGGTCGCTATGCGTTAACGGTTAAACTGGAGAAAAAATAACCCTAAACGGTGAGCCCTGCTTGTGGGGCCGTTGCCCGAAGGCTGAAGCCCCAAGTTCGAAGAGCGAAGTCGGAAGCCTGAAAGGTCTAGCCCCAAAACGTTGAACCTCTTTGGGATAATCATGGCATCCAGCATAAATGAAACCCGGCTGAAAAATATATCCCTCATCCGAACCGGTGACGATTCAGTTGAAATCTCATGGCACTTCAAGGACAAACCACGGGAGTTTGCCGTTTATGCGGGTCAGTCGCCGGATCATATCGACCGCCAAAATCCAGTATTTGTCGGCCGGGCGGATTGCGCGGCCAAAATTTCAGGACTTGATCCGGATGCACGCTATTATTTTGAAGTCGCACTAAATTCGGGCTCAAAGTTCGTTATCAGTGATCGGCGGGTGCCCCTGCAGGGATCGGTAAATTTCAGGGATCTCGGCGGCTACGAGACATCCGACGGGCGCCGGGTGAAGTGGGGTCAAGTGTTTCGATCCGACAATCTGGGTCGGCTGACTGATCGCGATGTATCGTTTTTGCAGCGAATGGGTATTCGGATGGTCTGTGATTTTCGCACCCCGGCCGAGGCCGCTAAATTGCCGGATCGATTTCCCTCGCCCAAACAGGGCGCCTACCTGCATTTGCCAATTCAGCATGGCGAATTTGATCCGGCCGGCACCTTTGAGAGGATTAAAAGCGGAGACATAGAGTGGATGACCGAAGCGTTTATGATTGAAGGCTACCTTAAAAATATCGATAATTTTGCACCGGTGTGGTCGACAGTTTTTAAAACGCTCGCCGCGGACTCAAAACGGCCGCTTGTCTTTCATTGCACCGGCGGCAAAGATCGGGCCGGCGTCTGTGCGGCCCTGGTTTTGTTGTCACTGGGTGTCCCGGAACAAACCGTTATCGATGATCACGGCCTTTCCAATCTGTATATTGCTGCGGTGCTGGAAAAAATATATGAACAAATCCGATCCCATGGCGTCGACCCGAATCAAGTTGCCGCTTATTTCACGGCGCCGAAAAATGCCATTGTCGCTGCCGTCCGCCACATCCGTCGAACCTACGGCTCGGCAGCCGATTACCTGATAAACAAGGCCGGGGTTGATGAAAAACTTATTGAGCAGTTGAAAGCGGATTTGTTGGAATAAAGCGGTTTAGTCCGCCTGCGGCGGATTTGCCCGTTTGGCCTGTTACGCAAAAATGAATTCCTATGATCGACGAGCTCAACGGGTTTACGGGCTCAACCGGCAAACGGGCCTAACAGGCCAACCGGCCCAACCGATTAACTTACCTTATTACCAAAACCGGGCACGGTGCTGTCTTCAGCACCCGGTGGGTGCAACTGCCCAGCAACAACCCCTCCAGGTCGTTGCGTCCCCGGCAGCCCATTACAATCAAGTCTATTTTTTCTATCTCTGCTACCTCGCATATGGCTTGGGCCGCAGGACCTTCCAGGATCCGATCGATAAACGTCACGCCGGCATCCTTTACTATTTTTCTGTAGGGATCTAACAGCTCGTTTGATTTCTTCAATATTTTGTTGATGGCGTTCTGGAAATAAGGTTCTCCCAGAATCGCCGGAAACGACTTGTGGCAATGAATTAGCAATATTTCACAATTCGTGAGCTTGGCCAGTTCTGTGGCATAGCTAGCAGCCCGCACGGAACATTCTGATCCATCTACCGGCACCAGGATTTTTTTCAGCTGCATAGATGACCTCCTTTACATCAACGGTTGGATTTTTAATCAATCCGCTCTGCGACCCAGCACATCCGAGATTTTAAATTGTTCCTTGAAAGCCGCTAAAGTCTGCTAAACTGAAGCGCTGGCGGCTTAATTAGTTTATACTGCGATTAGTCCATGAAAGCAAATTTTTAAATAAAATTTGTGTGGTTTTTGGCAGAACTTCATTTATTGAATTGACATTAGGGGTTCCTTTTTTTATAGTGCCAAACTATTGGTTCCGATTTTGAAACCATTGTTAGCAGTTGGTATTTAACCAATTTGGATGAAGAGTATATGATGGAAAATAAAATACTAGTTGTTGATGATGAAGATTACCACCGGGAACTCATGCAGAAACTGCTTTCTAAATTGGGTTACCAGGTTGAAGCTGTGGAATCTGCCGAAGATGCTTTTTCCTCTTTAGAAAGAGAAACTTTTCCGGTTATCATCACGGATTTAATCATGCTTGAGATGGATGGCGTAGAATTTTGTCGGAAAATTCGAGAAACCGATAACAAAACCTTTGTAATCGCCTTAAGCGGACATACGGAATTGTACGATATTAATCGGTTAAAAGAAGTCGGCTTTGACAATCATCTTACCAAACCATTCAAGATTGATGTCATCCGGCAGGCCATTCAAGATGGGATTGAGGAGTTTCACAGAAGAACTGAAATTTAGGATGACGACCTTTAAGTCGATCCTGAAAAAGGACCGCTAATGACCCGGTTTCGGCCCTGGGTCTTGGCTTCGTAAAGATATTTATCAACCGCGTTTATCATGGCTTGCGGGGTAATGGGACCGGCAGGACGCGAGGCACTAATCCCCGTCACGCCAAAGCTGGCTGTGATAGATATCTTATCCGCTTCAATTTCGATGGCTTTATGGGCGAGGTGTTTGCGAAGCCTATCGGCCAGACCAAACGCATTGTCCAGATTGGTCTCGGGCAGTACCAGTAAAAATTCCTCCCCGCCGTACCTTGCCAGCCAGTCGGTATCATGACGAATCAATTCCGAAATACTCAGCACAAATTGTTTCAGTACCTCATCGCCGCACTGATGGCCGTAGGTGTCATTTACTTTTTTAAAGTGGTCGATATCGCACATGGCCACCGCCAGTGGACGCTTGTATCTTAGCGCTCTTGTGATTTCACGCGGCAACACCTCACCCAGATAGCCGCGGTTGTAACATCCGGTCAGAGCATCAGTTCGGGACAGGAGCTTGATTTCCCGGTTGGCTTTTTCCAGCGACAGATGTTTGCGCTTCAAGCGCGCGTACAACAGCGTATTTTCCATAACCAGGGAACATTCTTTGGTAAGAATCGTCAAAAGTTTCATGTTTTCCTGGGTAATGAAGCTTTCCTGGATCGGTGTCAGAATCATGACCACCCCCAGGGTACTTTTCACCGTGGCTAAAGGCAGCATGACAATAGATTTTTCTTTGTCAAATGCCAGGCCCGGAATGAGTGCCGGCTGTCTTCTATTAATGATCCATGAAAAGATTCCGCATTCGATTTGAAGATCGATTTCCTGGCGGCATA
Organism: uncultured delta proteobacterium; assembly: GCA_963710795.1. GTDB lineage: Bacteria > Desulfobacterota > Desulfobacteria > Desulfobacterales > JAFDCJ01 > JAFDCJ01. The sequence continues at coordinate 32,008 of CAVQBT010000015.1, read as the reverse complement.
ATTTTGCATTATCCTCCGGTGCAGCGTATTTCAAAATGAATTCACTGGTGTTTTCATCGACCAGAAACAGCGCGCAGACTTCAATTTCAATTAAATTCCGGACATCGGTTAAAAACGCATCCCAGATTTCCTTGATACTTGAAGGAAAATCTATCCGATCCTGGAATTGACCCAGCCGTTCAATTTTTTCGATAAGCTCTAAAAGGGCGACCCGTTTTTCACTCATGATCGATGGCTAAATAAAATTTTGGTATTGCTGTTTATCCGGGCGGAGCAATGAAAATATATTGTATTTTAGCACAATTGGGTACCTATCGAAAGCCTACAATTCAATCAAGCCTTTTTCCGCTGGATTTTTTGATGGGTTCATTGTAGGGATAAGGCTTGATTCAATTGCTGAAAATCTGGTTTTGTGAAAATTAATCCTTCGGGCAATGGTTACATCTGCCTGATTCCCGCCTTTTTTTATAAGTATTTGAAATGAATTATAAAAAGATGAAAAAAATATGCGCAGCATAAAATAATTAATCCGCTGCCCCTTCGATTTACCAACTATCGTCAATTTAATAAACAATTTCAGCCCTGAACATGGTATATTTCGGGGCGGATTAATTAGGATTCGTATCTATGAGCGAGAAGAAAACCGTAACCCTGTTCATTCAGTGCCTGGTCGATGGCATTTACCCTGAAGTGGGTGAAGCCATGGTTAAAATTTTTCGTAACCTTGGATTCGACTTGGCCTGCCCGACCCGGCAGACCTGCTGCGGGCAGCCGGCTTTCAATGCCGGATATCGGCGGGAAGCAAGAGTTGCCGCTAAACGATTCATTGAGATTTTTGAAACCGCCGAGACAATCGTTTGCCCCTCGGGGTCATGTGTGACAATGGTCAGACATCACTATCCGCAATTGTTCGATGACGATGATTCATGGCGGCGGCGTGCCGAGCAGGTGGCTGCCAAAACATATGAACTGACGCAATATCTGGTCGACGTCCTGGGGGTGGATGATCTTGGCGCCCATTATGACGGCAAAATTACCTATCACGATTCCTGCCACCTGCTGCGCAACCTGCGGGTCAAAGACCAGCCCCGCCGGCTGCTGCGCAACGTATCCGGCGCTGATTTTGTTGAAATGTACGATTCGGATAAATGTTGCGGATTCGGCGGATCATTTGCGGTGAAGTATGCGGAGATATCGGCCGCCATGGTCGAAGACAAGGTCAATAACCTCATCGATTCCGGCGCCGATACCGTGGTTGGCTGCGACATGGGCTGTCTGATGAATATCCAGGGAATGCTGAGCCGCAAGGGATCGGATATTAAAGTCATGCATGTCGCACAAATTCTGGCCGGCTGAAGACGGACAATGAATATTGAAGAATGAATATTTGTGGAAGTCGCTTCGCTCCATCTAATATTAATTTTATAATCAACAGATAACCCTAATTCGTCAATCGACATTCGACATTTCAAAAACCCTGAACCTCGGTCGCGCAACCCGTAACTCGTAACCTGGAACTCGAACCGATGAGTGAAATTTTCATTGGAGATTATATGGCTGAAGCCCGAAGGGCATTAGATAATCAGGTCCTGCAGCGTGCCCTGGCTGACCTTCAGAATCGTTTTGGCCGGGGCACGGCGCTGGCATATCAGAGCTTGCCGGAAGGGCCGGACCTGCGTCTCAAGGCCCATGATATCCGGCAGAATGCCATCGCCAACCTGGATGTTTTGCTGGAAACCCTGGCCGAAAACGTCCGGAAAAACGGCGGCCACGTGTTTTTTGCCCGCGACGCTAAAGCGGCCGCGAATTATTGCCTTGAAACTGCGTGCCGGCACGGGGCTAAACTGGCGGTCAAGGGCAAATCCATGGTGAGCGAAGAAATCGGGCTGAATACGGTGCTGGCGGAAAACGGCATCGATGTGGCTGAAACCGATTTGGGGGAATACATCATCCAATTGGCGGGAGAGCGGCCTTCGCACATCATTGCGCCGGCCATCCATAAGACCCGGACTGATATCGGCAAGCTTTTTACCGAAAAAATCGGCATTTCCTATACCGATGATCCGCCCAGTCTGACCCGGGCCGCCAGAAAAGCGTTGCGGGAAAAATTTCTGGCGGCGGATATCGGATTTTCGGGCTGCAATATCGCCTGCGCGGAAACCGGCCACATCGTCACCGTGTCCAATGAGGGCAACATCCGCATGTCCACCACCATGCCCAGAGTTCACGTTGCCATTATGGGAATGGAAAGGGTCGCCGCCCGGCTGGCCGATCACGATATTCTTTTAAGGCTGCTCTGCCGCGGCGCCGCCGCCCAGAATATGGGCACTTATGCCAGCTACATCGGCGGGCCCCGGCAGGCAAACCAGGTCGACGGTCCGGAAGAATTTCATCTCGTAATCCTGGACAACGGCCGCAGCCGCATTCTGGCCGATGAGGAGTTCCGGGAGATGCTGTGCTGCATCCGCTGTGCCGCCTGTCTGAATGTTTGCCCGGTTTACGGTAAAATCGGCGGTCATTCATACGGGCATCCCTATTCCGGACCGGTGGGGGCGGTGGTCATGCCGCTTCTGGCCGGCATCAACCGAGGCCAAGGATCTGTGCCAGGGCGAAACCCTGTGCGGGGCCTGCCAGGATGCCTGCCCGGTCAATATCGACATTCCGCGCATGCTGCTGGCCTTGCGGGCCAAGCTGGCCGAAGGCGATCCTAAATGGAATGTCAGCCGCTCAAATGCCGGCGAAAAGATGATCTACCAGATATGGTCCTGGATGATTCGCAACCGCAGGGTCTATGATTTTTTGCTGCGGATGGCATCGATCGGCCAAAAAATTTTACCGGACAACAACGGCATGATTCGACGCCTGCCGCCGCCCATGAGCGGATGGACCAAGGAGCGGGATATCCGACCGGTTGCTGATGAGAGCTTTATCAGTCGTTGGAAGAAAGGGCTTTAAAATAGAGACGGAGTAATGGAGTACTGGAGTTTTGGAGTGGTGAAAAAAAATCTGAGCGAGGAGTAGAAGCCGTGTTTTAGAGTATATTGTGATATGACCATTAGCTCGGTGAAAGTGATTGGGCCAAAACAAGTTCAGGGTGGTGTGTGCAAATCATTTTGATGACCCTTATAGGTCCCGAAATGCTTTTTCCATTACCCCATTACTCCAATACTCCAGCACTCCTATGGAGACAAACCAAAGCCGGGCCCTCCCTCTCTCCGAGCCTGAAGCTGGACCCGGAATTTTTACTAAATCATCAAAGGGTAATTAAACATGTAATGGACAGTTCAGGACAACAGGCATTTATCAATCGAATCCGCTCCGCATTGGGACATAATTTAGCAGGTCGACCTGGCAGCGACGATCTTTGCAAGGGTCAACTCACCGATGAATACCCGCGAAATCCTCGATCGCATCAAAAATCGCACTGCCGCCGAAAGACAGCAATTGCTTGACAGACTCATTGAAATGGCTCAGCCGATAAACCTGAACGTCAGTGTCCTCGAGGATGAGCAATCCGTAACGGCGGCCATCGCCGATCTCGTCAAGAATAAAGATCCGGAATGGGGCGATCAGAAAAGCATCGTAGCATGGAAACATCCGTTGATTGACGGTCTGAATCTCGGGCAAGCCCTGGCATCCCAAAAGGTGCCGGTAAACGTGACCGAATTGGGGGACTGCGCAACCGGAGATAAATCCGGGGAAAAAGCAAGAGCCGCCATCCGCCAACAGGTCATCGACGCCTATATCGGGCTAACGTCGGCCGACTTTTGCATGGCCGATACCGCCAGCCTGGTGCTGCGGACCCGGCCGGGGCAGGCGCGCTCGGTATCGCTGGTGCCGTCGATCCATGTCGCGGTTATCTACCTCGACCAAGTCATTTTGGATCTCAAAGAGCTCTACGCCCTGTTGCAGTGGGATAAAAACGCCCAGGCGGAGGGCTTGACCAACTGCATGACCTATATTTCCGGTCCCAGTAAAACCGCCGATGTCGAGGCCACCATGGTTCATGGCGCCCATGGCCCGCGGGAAGTCTATGTCTACGTGATCGCAGGCGGAGGAGCGTCCGCAAAATGACCGGGTAATATTGCTTTGGGTAAGGTCAGCCGGGCCAATTCCAACGCCCTCAAATTGACCGTATCCCCCAAAAACGTTATCGAAAATCAGGTCTGCCACAAACCCCTCTGTTCAGCTGCAGTGGCGTGAAGAAGCGGGAGAGGCGGCTTTCATCATCCGGCAAGTTCGAGTTTTTGAAAAAGCCACCTGTGGAAGCCGCCCCTTCAAAATCCAAAGCACTTGTTTTTATTTCATTCGCTTCGCACTTCGCCCCTCTCTTCGAGCAAACATCCGATAGGGGCTGATTTTCAGGTTTGCGGCATCCCCAGCCAGCGTTTGTAGATGGGGCACTGTCTGAAGTCCCGCAGGCAATATTGAACGGCTTTCGGGATGTTGAGGCTGGTCAGGTTCAGGCAGTAGCAGTCGGGCTCGGGGTCATCCAGAACCGCGCAAGTCTCCTTGCTGTCATGCCCATCCGGTGTCCAAGTGTTGAGGCCGGCTATGTTCAAAGGTCATGCTCCATATTGGATAAAAAGCGTAATTGCTGCTTGATTGAATCACTCTCGCCGGTTTTTGCCGGGTAGACCCCATTGACGCTAAGACCAAACAGCGTGCCAGCGGTGGATCGGACCCCGAGTAAGGAAAACGCCTATCCTGGCGTCTTTGCCGGTGACGATTCGTGGCTTTTTTACATCCCCGGGTTATCTATTTAATTCCTTTTCGATGTTGATGACCATTTCCTTTGTTCCTCTTCAAAATAAACGATTGTCACATAGACGCCCGTCTTGATCTCGACCTCGCCAAACAGCTCCATGTTCGACAATGAACGGTATGGTCTGGAAGTTTCTATCCGTCTTAAGTTTAGCGTTTTAATAATAAAACGCTCTCATCCGGCAAAGGTTACAAATCAAAACGCATTTTTGAAAAACCCCCCTGCCAAAAAATATTACTGCTCATCTGTAGTACCTTTGCAGCCCAGCCAGCAGCTTTGCATTCCTTGATACCATTGTCCCCAATGCGGTGCTGAATAACCGGCGCAATACGCAGCTACATGTATGGTCTTACCTCCGTTTAATTTAATTTCTGTTTGCAAGTCTCTTCTCTTCTATGACCATCCCCTGTCCATCTGATAAGACAAGCCATGTGCAGATCTATCTCTCCAAAATTATAAAGTTGACTTTCGATAGTCCGATGAAAAACGGTATCGGGCGTTGCGAAGAGGCGCCTGATGCCAATAGCACCCAAAAGTGTGCCATCGCCATCCCGCTCGCCGGACAAGAGCGGTTGCTGAAAAAAGATTAACAATTTCAGAAAGTTTGTATATAATCGGGTGCCAAGGGGAGCACTGCCGGCAGCATGAAAAAAGTATGTCATGGCGCATGTAGAACTGGCGCACAGCGCGCCATGGCAAACTTTGCAGGGCTGATTTGCGGAAGCGCATAATTCGCGAACAAGTATTTTGGGATACTTGCCGGAGCACTCGGTATGGAAGGGCTGAGGACGGGCAGAGCGTCAAATCTGGATCGAAATTTGTAGAACCCTGATCGAGTAAAGGACACTCGGTCAGGATGTAACCTTTTGAGCCTTCATCCGTTTAATTAGAAAAGTGCAAAATTTCAGGGAATTTTATAGAAAGCACCGTGATCGGCTTTTTGCCTACTTGATGAGGCGCACGGGGGATTATTACCTTTCCGGCGACATCCTGCAGGAGAGCTTTACGCGGTACCTGGAAAAGTACGGTAAGGAGGGGCCAAACGCCGCTTTGTTGTACACCATTGCCCGCAATGCCTTGCTCGACGGCCACCGCAAAAAGGGGCGGGACTTGCAGCTCTTCGATGAGCAGGAGCATTCGAGGCACAATCCGGAAACACACATGACAGTTCGTGAAGACTACCGCCGGGTGTTGGCGGCCATGCAGGAACTGGCACCGGAAGAGAAGGATGTCCTGTCGCTGGTGGTCAGCAGCGATCTGTCTTACCGGGAGATCGCCCGGATCACCGGCACCAGCGAGGGCAATGTCAAGGTCCGGGTGCACCGCGCCCGGGTGAAACTCAGGAAAATGATGAAACCAGGTGAAAAATGAAAGAATATCTGATAAGCAGTTATATAGACGACGAACTGGACCTGGACGAGAAGATCGAGTTTGTCGAAACCGTGCATGAAAAGGCGGCCTTCAAGGACGAAACCGTCGATCTGCTGCACCAGGAAAAGCGGGTGCGCGGCGAGGTGGTCGACCGCCTGCCGGCAGTCGTGTTTCCTGAAAAACGAGGGTTTTTCTTCTCGTTTTGGCGGCCGGCCGGCATGTTTGCCGCCGGCCTGGCGGCCGCCTTGCTGGTCATGTTTTTCGTGACCCCGCGGCAGGAGCTGCCCGCGCCGGCGACACACCGCTTTGTGCTGTATCAGCCGGATGTAAAGCAAGTGGAGATCACCGGCAGTTTCCTGGGCTGGAAGGCCGTTCCCATGCAGCGCAGCGGCACCAGCGGCTACTGGGAGGCGGTTCTCGAAGTGCCGGCCGGCGAGCACCGGCTGTGCTACATCATCGAGGGGCGTAAACGGATCCCCGATCCGACGATCCCCATTCGCGAAAAGGATGATTTCGGCGGGGAGAACTCGATTTTGGCTGTGAATATGAAGACGTGAAAAGACTGGTTCTGTATCTGACGGTTGCCGCCCTGTGCCTGGCAGGGTGTGCGGCCACCCACTATTACAAGCGGCAGTCGGACCGGGTGACCTTCTACCTGAAGGCACCCGGAGCCAGGGGGGTGGTGTTTGCCTCGTCGCTGGACGCCTACAGCCCGCACCTGGCCAGCAAGGTCGACGGCTCGCGCTGGGTGGTCAGCACGGCGGCCGGTTCTGAATTCCGGTATTTTTACATCGTGGACGGGGCCGTGCACGTACCCGAGTGCAGGTTTTACGAGCAGGATGATTTTGGCTCCCGCAATTGTGTGTATGTGCCTGAATAGGGATTTACGCATGCAAGAAAAAGGGACACGGATAAACACGGATGACACAGATATTATTTTGTCTGCGACAATATTTCAGAAAAATCTAAGATTTTTTACAAATCCGTTGAGATCGGTGTAAATCCGTGTCCCAATTATAAATACGATAAGTATTTTAATTGTTTATACTTATGAAATTATCAATACCAAAATTGAAACCAAAGAATCGAGCATTTGTGTGCGGTTTTGCGGTCGCACTTTTCATATTTTTTCTGGCAACCGCCGCGCTGGGTGATGCAATCGACGACAGCCTGCCGGAAAATTCAGCGGCAGCGGTCAAGGCCAGCACCCGGCAGGCGATCCAAAACGGGCTGGAGCTGCAAAGCGTGATCAAGCTGACCCGGGCCATGCAGCAAAACAACTTTAATGAACAGCAAATCCTGCTGGCCCATGTGCTGATGATCGAGGCCAAAAACAGCGGTCTGCCCGTGCAGCCGCTGATGAATAAGGCCTTCGAGGGGATGGCCAAGAGCGTGCCTCCGCCTTTGATCGTGAATGCAATGGAAACGGTCCAGTCGCGCAATGCCTTTGCCTTCCAGCAGGCCGCGAAACTCTCCAGTAACAAATCCCGCACGGATAACCTGGGGCGTACGCTGGCGGCCGGCCTTGCCGCCGGCCTGTCCAAAGAGGACGCCGACAAGATCACGGAAATGGCACAGCAGCGTGCCGGGTCCATGAATTCCGACCAGGCCTACAGCCTGGCGCTCGAGTGTTATCAAACCGCCCGGGACGTCTCGCGCTTAGGCGTTTCGTCACCGGCCGTCACCGGCATGGTCACCCAGGGCTTAAAAAAAGGATATAACCCTGAAGATATGCGCGCCATGCACAGCTCGTTTATGATGCAGGCCCAGCACGCCGAACCGCAAAACCTGGCGCGCGGATATGCCGCCGCTATTCAGGAAGGCAAAGGCTTCCATGGCGGTGCGGGGGCAGCCGGCGGTCAATCGGGCAGCCCGGGTTCGGGAGGCCCGGGCGTTGGCGGCGGTGCGGGATCCGGCGGATCCGGTGGATCCGGGTCCGGCGGCAGCGGCAGCGGTGGTTCAGGCGCCGGCAGCGGCGGATCAGGGGCCGGCAGTGGCGGTAGCGGAAGTTCCGGGGGGTCCGGTTCCGGCGGCTCAGGTTCCGGCAGCGGAGGTTCCGGTGGTCCCGGACCCGGCGGCGGAGGTGGCGGCGGCAATCCATAGAAAGCGGAATGGGATCTATTTTTTAAAGATGGCACCGATAAGAATATAAAATCAGACCCTCATCCGCTTTCGATTCCCAATATTCCATTATTTCGTTCGGAGTCTAAGGTAAGCTTCACCTCTCTGAGATGTATAAAAATTCATACAACGGTTCATAATTTTAAACTTTAGAGTTCTATTTTATAAATTATTCCTCTTTTTCCCACCCTTTTTATCAAAAATCCAGAAAAATGTAAAAAAAAGTGTAACCTTCCTGAGGCCTTTGCGTTAAACATTTAAACCGTTTGGAAACCAGCGCACAGCCGCATGAGCGGCACGGAGTCCATGATCCGGTTCAGCCGGAACCTGGACTAAGGATTGCGCATCGATTCTCAGCGGCATTAAAAAAAATGGTGAAGGAGGATAAAATGAAGAAAAAAATGTTGAAAAAATTAGTGTGTGTTTCAGGGCTTTTATTCATCACATTTCCGGCCTGGAGTGCGGTTCCGTCGAACCTTTTCCCGGCGGACGGCAGTTGGAGTGTATCGTCGGTGACGGCCGACAGCGCCTCGAAATTGATTGAGGGCGACATGATCCTCGCCAAAGGTCCCGGTGGCGGCGGTGGTGGCGGTGCTGGAGCTGGTGGCGGTGCTGGAGCCGGTGGCGGTGCTGGAGCCGGGGGCTGGTGCCGGTAGCGGCGGCGGTCAGGCGCTGGAGCCGGTGGTGACAGCGGCAACGGCAACGGTAGTGACGGTCAGGGCGGCAACGGCGGCGGCGGCCAGGGCGGCAACGGTGGCGGCGGCCAGGGCGGCAACAGTGACGGCGGCCAAGGCGGCAACGGCGGCAGCAGTGGTTCCGGTACCGGAGCCCAGGCGCAGATTCAGTCTCAGACTCAGACCCAAACCCAGGCCAAAACCGAGACTCAATCTCAAATCCAAACCCAGCTGGAAACCCAGGCCAAAACCCAGTCCCAGACCCAGATCCAGGCCAAGACGCAAAAAACGAATGCAAATAGCCAGGATGACAACAGCAGCAACAGTATCGGCCAGCACTAAAGCTGTTTAGCCGGACATTGAACTAAACCGGGGGCACCCGATGGTGCCCCCTTAAGTTCTATTTGTTTTGAAAAATAATTCTTTTAGTTAAAAGTGCCGGTCCCACGGCCCCACGGTCCCAACGGCCCCGGTGGTAATTAATTGTTAAAAGCAAGCTGAAGATCTCCAAAATCATATTTGATTGCGGTTAAATTTCAAATGAAATCCCACACAGTCGGATGGGGAGCACCATCAAGTTTTATTCGACCGCCTAATTTTTGAGACAGACTGGTTTTGGTGTTCCCTTCATCCTGAATGAAAACCGATCGCGCACCGGCCCCACGGTATGGAATTTTCTGGGGCGGGCGCCGTGTCGGCAGGCCACCCCGATATATTCTTGCCTCCAAGCGCTTTAATTATTCCCATTCATTTTTTTCATTTAATTTGATTCTGCCTTCTGTCGATGTTAGAATTCTGACATGTTTTTCAAGCATCGAACAGTGCTGGTGTTTTTGGCGACCGCCCTGATTCTGCACGGGTGCATCCTGGAGAGAATTTTCAGAGTCAAAAACCAGCTTTGCGAGTTTAAAAAAAATTTTCAAATTGACACTTCCCAAGGATTTCGCGTCATCCTGCAGGAGCCGGTCATGCTGGATGAAGACATCACCTGGTTGGCGGGCGCCGAGCCGTCCGAACAAGAACTTGTCGGCGATCAGCTGGTGATGACATACATTGCCGAAAGAAACGGGATGCCATCGAACCGGCAATATGATCTGCCGATCGAACTGAGCTTTGTGCGTCTCGCTGGAAAATATCGCTTGAAGGAAGGGTTCCTGAGCAAAAACCTGGCGGACGTGTTGACCGACGAATTGTTGACCCAGATAATGCGGTCGGTCTGCAAGTCGGAAAAGAGCCTGGTTAAACAGCAGATCACTATTGATATTAGAACATTAGACCGAACCCTGTTGCCTGACAGATCGGAGATCAGCGCAAGTCTGGGTCCGTCGAATCCAGATTCGAGCAATGATCACAGGCAGATCTACGATTATCAGCTCAGAAACCATGATGCCGCCGATAAAGAGACCACCATCGAAATTGATTTTGGCGACTCCGATGACAAGATTCTCAAAATCAAAGTGAAGTATTTGCGCTATAACCTGGCGGCTGATTTTGAAAAAGGCGAGGCGGTCCTGAAGGTGGATATTTTTTTTGCAGAAAAAATCTAGTTGCACTGTCACGTTATTTCTAAAAGATACGGGTTATAATAACCGCCCGCTTTAAATTCCAGTGCGGTTATCTCTAAAGCTTCAGTTGTCCTGGTTCTGGGAGCGGCTTGTGCCAGTATCCCGCTGTTTTTGAAGCGGGGCAGTCGCGATCATTTTAAATCGCGGCTACAAGCCGCTCCCACTGCTTGTTTTAGGTTAATTTAGATTTTCCGGCTAAGCAAAAATTCCACATAAATCTCAATATTCAAATTCGAAACAGGCGTCAGGCTGCGGTCGGCGATCTGTATCCGGCCCGAAGCCTGGGGCAGTTGTCACCCTGTTTGGGTCATTGGAGCTTGAACATTGGATATTGTCCTTCGGCGATGATCCGGCGGGATTGTTCACCCTGCAGGTGGCCGATCATGCCGACCCCGCCGGCGGATCAGGTTTCGGGTGTCAGCAAACCGAGGGGCTAAATCCTGACGACAGAAACCTAAGAATTATCAACGTACGCGGTAAGATCGACAACAACTTGTCGATATTGACCTCGCCAAGCGCCTATGTCTGCTCGACTGGCTTGAACTGACCGACCGGCTCGCCGGTGGCAGACGGTGATCCCGGTCCCATGGAGGTGCTGACACCACCATAGGAGGAAACCTCAAAATCGGGATAGGCGTTGCCGCCGTGTTCGGCCAGATCGAGGCCTTCCAATTCTTCTTCGGCAGAGACCCTGAGGCCGACCGTTTTATCGATGAGTTTAAACATCAGAAATGCAGCCGGAAATACCCATAAAAAGCAGGCGCTGATACCGAGCAGCTGGACGCCGATGATTTTGGCCGAGGTTCCACCGATGTTGAATATGCCGGCTGCCAGAGTACCCCAGGCACCGCAGACGCCGTGCACGGAAATGGCGCCGACCGGATCGTCCACTTTGATTTTGTCAAAGAAAAGAACCGCAAGCACCACGATGATGCCGGCCGCAGCACCGATAATGACGGCACTCAGCGGGGTGACCGATGCGCAGGGGGCCGTGATCGCCACCAAGCCGGCCAGAGCACCGTTTAAGCTCATGCCGATTTCGGGTTTGCCGAATTTGATCCATGAAGTAATCATGGCCAGCATGGTCCCGGCGGCGGCGGCCAGGTTGGTGTTGACAAAAATCATGGCGATGTCTTTATTGGCCGCGGTTGTCGATCCGGGATTAAAACCGAACCATCCCAGCCAGAGGATGAAGACACCCAGGGCGGCCAGGGGCATATTGTGTCCTAATATCGGTTTGATTTGGCCGCTTTTGGTATATTTGCCCAGGCGGGGGCCCAGAACCATGGCACCGGCCAGGGCGGCCCACCCGCCGACCGAGTGAACCACGGTGGAACCAGCAAAATCGATAAATCCCAGTCCTTCCAGCCAACCTGCGCCGTTAAAGAGGCTGCCCCAGGCCCAGCTGCCGAAAACCGGATAGATGATGGCGCTCAGCACGGCACTGTAAATCAGGTAGCCGGAAAACTTGGTCCTCTCCGCCATGGCGCCGGAAACAATGGTTGCAGCCGTGGCGCAAAACACCACCTGGAACATCCAAAAAGCCAGAACCCAGGGATCACCGCCGACTTCAAAGTCGGACAGGAAGAAACCGGAGGTGCCGAACCAGCCGGTTGAACTTGCGCCGAACATGATCCCGAAACCGATCGCCCAGAAAGCCAGCGACCCCATGGAAAAATCCATCAGGTTTTTCATCATGATGTTGACGGCGTTTTTGGCCCGGGTAAACCCGGTTTCGACCATGGCAAACCCGGCCTGCATGAAAAAAACCAGGGCTGCGGCCACCAGGGTCCAGACATAATCGGCATGGGTCTGCACCAGGTCGATCAGGTGTTTATTTGATTCGATGGTCGGCGGTTCATCTCCGGCCCAGGAACGCGAAATACAAATTACAGCCAATAAAATTGAAAGTCCTAATTTCTTCATTTTGATTACCGCTTCAATTTTTTCCATCTGATATTCTCCTCATACAATTTCCTAAATTTTTAGTTCCCCGGGATTTGCAAATTAGACAGCTATATGAGCAACGTCCGTGCCATTTTGTCTGGGACGGCTAAAAATTATATAACAACTTGTAATAAAAGATAAAAATTAAATTAATCGGACGAGTTTCATTTCAAAATAAATAACAAATTTGTTGTAATTAAATATATTACTTACAAATATGTAAAAAATATTTATCAAATTGCAGTTTTGTCTTCCAGGTTTGATTTGGTTTTGAATTACCGGTATTTGGTGGGAAGGTTGTTTTTTAGGGTTGGATGCGGCGGAAAGTTAGGAACAGATTTTCGCCATACAAGCCGGTTGCTTCAATACGCCGAAAATAATTGAAGTTACAGAGAAGGCCAAGCTTTATTAGATAGATGCGTCATCCCGCAATAGCGGGGATGAGGGCTAATTAATGGTTGAGGGAATACGAGTGCCAATGAATAGTCGGGTTTCGCCCTTTTGGGTTATAACTTCGTGAATGCCCGAATTTCTTAGGTTGGTCAGCCACAGGCGGAGAAACCCAACAACACCCGTGGGCCCAACCCAACCAACCGAAAACCGGGCTTTTCGTTCTGACACCGATTATCGATTTAAATTCCATTGTATGATTTACGCCCGGCAGTATAAAAGTTAGTCCGACAGATAGCTTTCTTTTAAGAAAGAGACCCGGTTTTTATTTTACACCTGATAATCAGAGTTGTTATGATAGCATGCTTCACACCGGGCAGTTAATTGATTGGCATCTTTTTCATATAAGACACCGCCTATTAACCCGTATCCGCCAGATGCGTGATGGTGTATTTCAATTTTAAAATTACGGCCACAGCTCTGACAACAGCCATCATATGTAAGACAAGACTTATCGGCAGTGTCTCTAAACATTTGATTGAGAGTATTCAAATTGATCAACATTAGCCATCCCCCCTCTTTTTGTATATAATGAATCCGCCCTGAAAAATAGCACTGTCAGGGTTGTCGTTTGGTCCTTGAAAACTGAAATGTTTATATTCTTTCCACTGTATTCTACTCAAAAGCAATTGTCGTGCCGAACTGCATCTAATTTTCGTGGATTTTATATTAAATTTTATCTATTTGATATAATTAGAATAATTTTTTTCTAAGCGCACACGATGTTTGTGGATAAACACTTTTTTTCAAAGAGGCTGACAAATAAGTTTACATTTTATTGAATTTTTTTTACCCTGACGCCAGGTTTGTGTAAATTTAATTGACAATTACGCCTCGACCTAATGTGAAACGTTCAATTCAGCAATTAACTTTTTTGTAAATTAACAGGAGAAAGCGATGAGCACTTCCGATATGGAGACATCCTTTTCGCGGCAGGACCTCCAACTGCTTTATGAGGTATCGACTTCCATTCATGCCATTAAAGATTTCGATGAGATGCTGCGGGTGGTGTTGCACAAAATAAAGGAAGTTTTCCGGATCGATGGGGCATCTCTTGCCCTGCATGAGCCGGATCAAAAAATGTTTTACTTTATTCAAACCGTCGAAATGCAGCAGGATATCGGGCATAAGGACATCGAAAAAATGCATTTCCCGGATCATCTCGGGGTTGCCGGCTGGGTGCTGCAACATAACCAGCCGGTCTTAATCCCGGATGCTTCAAAGGACGAGCGTATATTTAAAGAATTTTCATTAGACAAGAAGCTGCCCACCCGGTCGATGATCTGCGTGCCCCTGCGGACTCCCGCGGCAATCACCGGGGTTCTCTATGCGATCAACAAACAAGAAGGCAGTTTTACCCCCAAGGATTCAAGGCTGATGGAGATTATGTCCGTTACCCTGGCATTGGCGATTGAAAATGCTAAAAATTACGGGATACTTAAACAGTATGCCAATTCCCTGGAGCAACAAAATCGCAGGCTCATGTCGGAAGTTCAGCAGCGCTTCAAAGTGCAGGGATTAATTGCCTCGAGTTCTTCGATGCGCCAGCTTTTTTCATTGATGGAAAAGGTGATCGATGTCCCAACCACTATTTTAATCCAGGGGGAGACCGGCACCGGCAAAGAACTGATTGCCAAAGTGATCCACTACAACGGTCCTCTGAAAGACGAGCCTTTTGTGGCCGAGAATTGTGGTGCGTTATCTGAAAACCTGCTGGAAAGCGAGCTGTTTGGCCACGTGAAAGGCGCCTTTACCGGGGCCGTGTCAGATAAAAAGGGGCTTTTTGAAATGGCCGACGGCGGGACCGTCCTGTTAGATGAGATCGGGGAGACGCCGCCTTCCATGCAGGTGAAACTGCTCAGAGTGTTGCAGGAGGGCCAGTTCAGACCCGTTGGCGCGTCTCATTTTGTCAAGGTGAATGTGCGAGTCATTGCCTGTACCAATCGCAATCTTGAAGATGAAATGGCCCGGGGTAATTTCCGCGAGGATCTATATTATCGCATCAATGTCTTTCCACTCACCATTCCTCCCTTGCGAGAGCGAAAAGAAGATATTCCCATTCTGGCAGCTCACTTCTTAAAGCAATTTGCCCAAAAGTTCAAGCGGGCCGCACCCCGGTTGACATCCAACGCCCTGGAACTCATATCATCCTATGACTGGCCGGGCAACGTTCGAGAGCTTCAGAATGAAATGGAACGGGCCCTGACCCTGGCCGGCAGTGATCAAGAAATATCTGAAAAATACCTATCCAGCAAAATCTTTGATCCAATGGACAATACCGGTTCCGAATTAAATCGCAGCGGCACGTTGCAGGAGGTGACCGAACGGATTGAAAAACAAATGGTACTTGAGGCCCTTGAAACAGCCGGTGGCAATCGAACACAAGCATCAAAGCTGCTGGGAATAACCCGGCAGGGATTGCTTAACAAAATTAAGCGCTATGATATTGAGAAGAAATAAATGGTATGGTCGTTGATTTCCCACGGTCCTTGCAATATTCACGACAAATGTGTTAAGGCAGATTAAAAGAGATAGATTGTTCATAGAAGACGGGGGCGCTGCTGAGCCCGTCTGAAGCCGTTTTGATTGGCATTCAACATACCTGGGGGGCATGATGAAAAACGGGGCGGACTATCTTGCCAAGATATCCATATTTTCAAACTTTAAGAAAGAAGATCTGCAACGCCTGGCTGAAAAGAGCCGATATTGTTCTTATAACATGGGCGATGTGATTATCAGCGAAGGCGAGCGTGACGGGCGACTTTTCATCCTTATCAACGGCAAGGTTGACGTCATCAAGAGCTATCGCACCAAAAAGGCGAAGCGTCTGCGCATTCTGGCTGCACCTTGCTATTTTGGAGAAATGGCCCTCATCGATGATATGATTCGTTCGGCAACCGTGGTGGCCCGGGGAAAAGTCCAGACGCTTTGCCTTGATCAGTGGAACCTGCATGAAGCGATCGAAAAATACCCGGCACTTGGTATCGAACTGCTTCGAATGCTTTATCGACGTCTAGTCGCCCTTGAAAATATCATGGTTGATTCCCTCGGCGGCTACATTCCCATCTGTTCCAGCTGCAAAAAAATCCGCAACGGCCAGGGGGCATGGCTGTCGATCGATCGCTACCTGATGAACCACACGGAACACGAATTCAGTCACGGGATCTGTCCGGACTGCCGGGAGGCGCTTTATTCTGAAGTGTTTCAGCCAGAGTAGGATATTGAATCCGGAAGTGGGACCCGTCGTCGTCCGATAGGGCGGGACTATGCCGCGGCAAGCATGCGGCAATGGGGAATGTGGTGCCTAGCACAGAGGGCAAAGGGCATAGCGTTTTTAGGGTCGAGTTCCAATCGACATAATCAACTCATGAATTCAGATCTAATTAATCCCAAATCCGCAATCGTGAGACCCGCAACGCGTAACCAAATACCAGAAGTCAGAGAACAGAAGTCAGAAGTCAGATATTCCGAGTTCAAACCGTCCTACTCAACGCGCCATGCCCTATGCGCTCTGCCCTATGTCTATAATTAGCTACCACAGGCTCTCACCTTCCCAGCTTCTCACCCTCCCATCTTCCTGGTTTGCCCCGCAACTCGTAACTCATAGCCCCAGATACGTCTTGCGAATATGCGGATTTTCCAGCAGTTCCGGACCGGCTCCGCTCAGCGCAACCTGACCGTTTTCGAGGACATAGCCCCGGTTGGCGATTTTTAGCGAGTGGAAGACATTCTGTTCGATCAGCAGGATCGAGGTGCCTTGCTGATTGATTTTTTCAATGATTTCAAAAATAGTGCTGACCAGAACCGGGGCCAGACCTAAAGACGGTTCATCCAGCATCATGATGGCCGGCAGCGACATCAAACCGCGGCCCATAGCCAGCATCTGCTGTTCACCCCCGCTGAGCGTGCCGGCTTTCTGGCTGAGCCGCTCCTTGAGTCGCGGGAAATAGCCGAACACCTGCTGCATGGTTTCATGCTGTACTTTTTTGGTGCGGGGGAACTGGGCTCCCAACTCCAGGTTTTCCAGCACCGTCATGGTGGGGAAAATCTGTCTGCCTTCAGGAACATGGCTGATTCCGGTTTCAACAATCTTAGATGGCGGTGCCTGGGAGATTTCATTGCCGTTTAAGGAAATAGAACCGGTGCGGGCCCGCAGCATTCCAGAGATGGCTTTTAACAGGGTCGATTTTCCAGCACCGTTGGAGCCGATAACTGAGACAACTTCTCTTTGATCGACGCCAATGCTGACGTTTCGGAGAGCCTGCATGTCGCCATAATAAACCTCTATGCCACTAACCTTGAGCACTTAAAAACTCCTTACCCAGATATGCTTCGATGACTTGCTCGTCTTTGACGATATCTGCGGGGCTTCCCTCGGCAATTTTAACCCCGTAGTTGATCACGATAACCCGTTTTGACAGGGCCATTACACCCCGCATGACATGCTCGATTAAAAAAATGCTGACTCCCTGGCGGTTGACTTCTTTGAGCAGAGATATCAGTTCGTCCACCTCGGTCGGGTTTAATCCCGCCATAACTTCATCCAGCAGCAGTACTTTCGGTCGGGTGGCCAGGGCTCTGGCCAGCTCCAGCCGCTTTCGCAGGGGCAGGGGCAGTCCCTGGGCTTCTTTAGCGGTCCAGGAAGAAAGTCCAACGAAATCAATTGTTTCAAGAGATTTTTTTCTGGCCGTGGCAGTTGATTTTTCTTTGGAAAGGGCGCCCACCATCACATTATCCAGCACCGAGATGGTCAAAAACGGCTTAACTATTTGAAAAGTCCGGACCATGCCCATCTGGCAGATCTGAAAGGGCTGCAGCCCGCCCAGTTTCCTTTTCTCTAAATAGATCTCACCTTCATCCGGGGGTATAAACCCGCTCAGGCAGTTAAATACGGTGGTCTTTCCTGCGCCATTGGGGCCGATCAGGGCGAGAATCTCTTCTTTTTCCAGTTCAAAAGACAGGTTGCCGACGGCCATCAGCCCGCCGAAGCTTTTCGATATTTTATTTGCTGATAATATACTCACGGTTCAACCCCGAAAAGATTGGAGTAATGGAGTATTGGCGTACTGGTTAAATTGCCTTATTGCTCAACCATCATTTTCATTTTTCATTACTCCAGCACTGCACTACTCCAAAAAATAGTCTAAATTACTGCTGCCTATTTGTCACCCGCCGGCTGAAGTATCGGTCTTAAGATTCTCTTCACATAAACAATAATCCCCTTGGGCATAAACAAAACTACCAGGATGGTCAGTATGCCGTAGAGGATCAGGTGCAATCCTTCCAGCCCCCCTTTGGCGAAATAGGCCCGGGAAATTTCCGAAAGCGGGGTTAGAATAATGGATCCGATGGCCGGCCCAAAGAGGGTTCCCAGCCCCCCCACAATCGGCCGCAGAATCAGTTCGATGCTCAGCGACATGCCGAAGAGGCTGTTCGGGTGTAAATAAAATATGTAGTTGGCATAAAACGCGCCGGCCAGAGAGGTCATAAACGCACTGATCGCAATTGCGATCATATTGTATTTAAATGTGTTGACACCCAGGGCCTGGGCAGCTTCTTCGTCTTCTCTGATAGCGACCATAAAACGGCCGACTTTGGAAACCTCGATGATCCGCACCACGATTACAGATGCCGCCATAAATCCAAAAGCGATATAATAATAGGGGACGTTGCCCCTGAACTGGAAATTATAGAAAGACGGATTAAAATCCAGGAATATGCCTGTAAAAGAACCCAGCGCTTCGATATGTGATACGGCCAAGCGCATGAGCTCGGCAAAGGCGATGGTCAGGATGACAAAGTACACCCCTCTGAGACCAAAGCGAAATCCTAAAAAGCCGAGAAAAAGGGCGATTCCGGCGGCCAGGATTCCGCCGATGAGCATGCCGATCCAGGGAGTCAGGCCGAACGTCAGTGCCAGATAGGTGGTGGCGTATGCCCCGATGCCGATATAGAGCGCATGGCCCAGAGAGATGTGTCCGGTATACCCGGTCAGCACATTCCAGGACTGGCCGACGTAGGCCCAGAAGAAGATCATGACAAAGATACCGAGGACATAGTTGTCCAGGAAAAGGGGAAGCAGGACCAGGAGCACGAAAACAGCGGCCAGCAGCAGGTAAAGTCGTTTCATTTTTTGCCCCCAAAAAGTCCCTGAGGACGGAAAAGCATGATAATGATTAAAATGCTGAAACTGACCGCATGCTTAAGGGTGGCCGGCAGGAACAGGGTCGACAAGGATTCAGCGATACCCAGAATCAGGCCCCCCACCAGCGCTCCGATGAGATTGCCCATACCGCCCAGGATGACCACGATAAACGCCGTCAGCGTGAAATCGTGTCCCAGATGCGGTGAAAGCGGCATGAGCGGCAGAAGCAAAACACCGGCCGCCGCCGTGGTAGCGGCACCCAGCGCAAAAGAGGTATTGTAAATTCGATCAACATTGATCCCGACAACAATGGCGCCTGTTCGATTGTCGGCGGCGGCCCGGATGCACTTGCCGATGTTGGATTTTTTTAAAAAGACAAAAATCAGAATGGTAATTAAAATTGCCAGCACAAAGGCGATCAGGCGTGAGATGTCGATCATGATCGGGCCGATCCATAACGTTTCAAGACCCAAGGCGGTTTGGGGGCTGCGATAATCCGGTCCCCAGAGCAAGAGCGCCAGGTTTTCTAAAATCAGCCCCATCGACACCAGTGGGAGCACCTGCATGGCCTCGGGGTAATCCAGAATGCGATTGACCACCGTGGCTTGAATCAGATATCCCAGCACAAAAATAACGGCGGCCACGATCACCAGGGAAAGGTAGGGGTCAAGGCCAAGCAGCACGAAAATCCAGTAGGACACGTACATGGCCATGACCATCATCTGGCCATGGGCAAAATTGATGACCCCCATCACCCCGAAAATAAGGGAGAGACCCAGAGCGATTAAGCCATAGATCCCTCCCAATAAAATTCCCTGGATACCGAGTTGAAGCGCTAGGTTGGAATCCATCCCGGCTACCGCTCCCAGAGCTGAGGTGCCGGAAAAATAATCTTATCAGACTGGGCAAACTCTTTGGGTGCCACGATCTTAACCCGTTTGAGCAGATCAGCGTCCGGCTGCACCTGGATCAAAGCGGTCAGGGCACCCGTGTTGTCCCCCTTTTCGTTAAACTGGATAGGGCCGCTGACTATCGGGTGCTTTTTGAAATTGGTCTGGCGCGCTGACGTCAGAATCTTTTCCGGATCGGTCGAGCCGGCCCGCTCCAGGATATCGGCGATGACCAGGACACCGGTATAGGCATAGGCGCTGTTGGTATCCAGATAGCGGTTATAGCTTTTTTGAAAGGCTGCATTCGCCTGTTGATAAACTGCGCTGCCGGGATTAATCCAGGGTACGTTGACCATGACGTAATAAATCAGCTTATCCAGATCCTTGATGACATCCGGTTCATACCAGCCCGGGGAGCCGGGGCCATAGATGCCCATCAGTTCAACGCGCTGCTTATAAAGCTCGCGGGTTAGGATGATGCCGTCACCGGGGCGTGAAACCGGGAAGAGAATGTCCGGTTTGGCGGCTTTAATGCGGGCGACTTCGGCCGACAGATCGTGTATTCCCAGGGGATACTGGACGCGATCGACAATTTCGATGGGCAAGCCGGACTTTTCCATAAATTTGACGAATCCGCCCGACATTCCCTTGCCAAAGGCATCCGCCGTGTTGGTTACCACCGCGCGCTTGGGCATGACCCCTTTCATGGCGGTGACCATTTTGAGATATTTTACCGCGCCGTTGAGCAAGCCGGAGACGGTAATAAAAACGCGAAAGGTATATTTTTTACCTTTGTCGGTAACCTTGTCCAGGGCCGCCACATCCATGATAAAAGGCACCTGGCGTTGCTCACACAGGGTCGAGATTGCCAGGGCGACACCGCTTTGAAACGGTCCGGTCAGCACCACGGCCCCCCCTTTAATCAGGCGGTCAGCCTCTGACCGTCCAACTTCGGGTTTGCTCTCGCTGTCCCCTAACAGCAGTTCCAGCTTGGCACCGTCCATGGATTTAATGCCGCCTATGGCGTTAATGTGATCCACGGCCAGTTGATTGCCCCGGCGTTGGCCCACCCCGATGACGGCCAGCGGCCCCGTGGCCGGCTGGACAGATCCGATTTTAATCGGGGGGGGTGCCGCTCGCAGCAGGGTGGGGACGCCAAAGGTTGCCGCCGCTACGCCGATGCCGGCGACCCCGGAAACTTTCAAAAAGGTCCTGCGATCGATGTCTTTATTCGTTAATTTTTTCTGGCTCATAGCTATTTCTCCCTTCGTTGTAATTTATCTAATTTATCCGCTCGGGAAAATACGTCATTTGTGGGTGGAACTCACCCGTCTGTGATGAATGAATCGGGTTTTTTTCGAAGCACCGGCGGATAAATTAATTAATGCTGCGCATTTGCTACATAGTTTTTACAACCAATTTACACGATTCGTTCAAAATAGAATAACCATTTGTAATCATTATATATTTTAAAAATATCGAAAAAAATAGTAAGCTGTTTTTTGCGAGCCTGTTACTCAATACGCTATTCTTCCGCCGGGCAGTGACCGAAAGGTTCTTTGAACCGATCGGGTTGGCTTCCGGACATCTGCGGGAATCGTGGCTGAAGGCGATTCATTTTTTATGATAAGCTTATTTCCTATATAGGATATCTTACGAAGTCAAGAATTAATCCAATGTCAGAATTATCTTTATATTATTTCTGAGAATAAAAGTCCTTTTCTGACCGGAATTTATGGTGTAAAGGAACAGGACATTTATCCCATAAAACAAGGCAAGGCAGGTTGATGTCAAAGCAAATTCTAAACATCAGCATTAGAAGTTATTAAAAGAATGTAAAAACTCAAATATCAAGCACCAAATTACAAATAAATCCCAAATTTCAATATTCAATTACCAAAACCTTCACGACCATTGTATCGCATTGCTGTGCAAGCCCGGATCTGTCGGTGGTGATGCCCATGGAAGCAGCTTTAGACTAATCAGTTTAGAATTTGGATCATTGGGATTTGTTTGAAATTTGTTTTTTGGTGCTTGGAATTTTCATGGGTATAATCATGCAGGTAAATTTCATAAAAACTATCAATTTTTTATTTAGATGACGGAGACCTGGTTGCCAAGGAGGATAATTTGAAATTCAATTCGATCAATCAAACCCACATCGAACACTTGCAGGCTATGGTGGCTTCGGATCGGTTTTCAGCCGGGGAGTCGGTTCTTGATTTGCACGCCCGGGACCAGTCCAGTCACCCGCCCCATCGGCCGGAGGCTGTTATCTGGCCGATTTCCCCGGCCGAGGTGGCCGAAATTCTCAGCTATGCCAACGCGAATTTGATTCCGATAACCGGCTGGGGCTCCGGATCCAGCCTGGAGGGCAATCCGATCCCGCTAAAAGGCGGCCTGGTGTTGGATTTTTGCCAGATGAATCGCATCCTGGCGATCCGGGAAGAAGATTTTCAGGCTGATGTGGAGCCGGGGGTGGTGTTTCAGGATTTAAACGAAAAGCTTAAGCATACCGGACTTTTTTTCCCGCCGGACCCCGGAGCACGGGCGACCCTGGGCGGCATGATTTCCAATAATGCCAGCGGGACCCGCACAATTTATTACGGATCCACCAAAGATTACGTGCTAAAATTGTCCGTTGCCCTGGCCAATGGTGAAATAATCGAAATGGGCACCCGGGCCAGCAAAACGTCGTCGGGCTATGACCTGATTCGATTGTTTGTCGGTTCTGAAGGCACCCTGGGGGTTGTGGTTGGGGCGACGGTGCGTCTGGCCGGGTTGCCGGCCGAGTATTCGGCTGCCATTGCCAACTTCCCATCTATCGCCAAGGCCGGCAAGGCGGTTTTTGAAATTATACGCGGTGGACTGAATCCGGCCGCCCTGGAACTGCTGGGACCGGAATGTGTTGAATTGATGAACCGCGAAGCAAGCCTGGGGCTAGACGTTCTGCCGACAATTTTTATGGAGTTTCACGGCGCCACTACCCGCCAGCTGGCCGAAATACTGCAAATGGCCGAAGAGATCTGCGGCGAGCAGGGATGCCAGGGCTTTAAACCGGGGTTGGGCCGATCGCAAAGGGATCGAATTTTTCAGGCCCGTCATGATCTGGGTGAGATGATCGTGCGCAATCACCCGGAGGAGCGAATTAAGGTGATGGACGTGGCCGTGCCCATTTCCGCCTATCCGGAATTGATCGATGCCATCAATGCAGAAATTGCCGGGACCGATCTGGCCACCTATTATATCAGCCACGCCGGCAATGGGAATGTGCATTTGAACATTCTTTGCCAAAAAGGCGACCAAAAACTATGGGGCCTGATCGAAAAAATCGTGGATCGTCTGGTCGCCAAATCGCTGGCGCTGGGGGGCACGGCCACCGGCGAGCACGGTATCGGGCTGGGGAAAAGAAAATATATGGTCGCCGAGCATGGCGCCAGCCTGCAATGGATGCAGCAAATTAAATCGGTGTTTGACCCCAACGGCATTTTAAACCCCGGAAAAATATTTCCATCCTAACAAATATAGGCCGTTAAAGTTTTTAAACTTTAACGGCCATTGCGGTGTATTAAACTCCGGGGCGCCAGGTTTCAGATCAGATTATTCAGAAGGAGATCAATGTGAGTCGGTTCGGCACGAAGTCTGTCTGATGCTCTACCTGTTGCTTGTGTTTTTTACTCTATACTGTCCACCAGTCCCCAATCCAGGGCTTTGTTGGCGCTAAACCAGGTGGTTTTTTTCTCTAACTCTTCCCACTTGCCTTTGTTCAGTTTGGAATTGTCAACCAGCTTTCCAATATAACGATCGCGCAGCAGATACATCAATTCATTCTGGGATCTGATATCAGAAGCGGTTTCACGCCCCGGCCATTTCCACAAAGCAGCTTCGTGCACCATGAAAATGGTCCCCGGCGCGGCCAGGCGGACATTGCAAACCGCAAAAACCGGTACGGCGGCACTGGCGATAATGCCGGAGGCATGCGCCGTGATTTTAAAGCCTTTTCTGCGGGCACGCTCGATTTGATCTGCCAGGGCCAGGCCTGAAAACGCATCGCCGCCGGGCGAGTTGATGAAAAGATTCACATCGCGAATTTTGGTATTGTTCTCCAGAACAACCAGATCGTTCCACAAGCGGGTAACATCGGCCACCGACAGTCCCGAAAAGATTTTGACAAAGGCTTTGTCCTTTGAAATAAACGACAGCTGCGACAGGCGACCTTCAGGATTGGCGACTTCCATGGATCTGTTCACCCGATCAGATTGGGGCTCTTCTTTGACAGTTACATTTGTCGGATCTGCGGCCTTAAGTGTTACAACCACTTCCTGCGGTGCTGGCGGCGTGCTGTTAGTCGGCACTGCGGCACAACCAACAACGAAAGATCCCAACGCGACAAAAACCAATAACTTTTTGAACATAACTCAATCTCCTTCTGCTTAGATTTTTGGTGGTTTGCAATTTTGACTATTTAGCTAAGCAATAAGCATACCAAGATTTCTGATAAATTTGGTCAAATCATTTAAAGTATTTTATAACGGATAGTTAAATGGTTGCATTATGTTTAAAGTTAGCCCTTCAAGTAGAGTTGTTATTTAAAAGTCACAGAATTGACATTTATAGTCAAAATTCGATTGTATAGCCAATCAATCAATACCAAGGGGGACATTGATTTGAATCACGCATTTTCCATGTCGCAGAAATACCTGGCGGCCTATCCGGATTTGGGTTTCGGCCTGACCTTGATCTCCGGCTGTCGCGATACTGAAAACCCGTCAGGCTTTGACCTTTATAAAAGGAAGCTGTTGCGCAAGATGCGAAAGCGGCAGACGCTGGTGCAGATTTCCAAACGTATTGAGACATATGCTGATTTTTTTCAGCAATTCGGATTCGATTGCCCCTTGACCCAGCATCTCAAACGAACCGTCAACAGCGGTTTTCCGCGCTATTCACTTTTAGTTGATGCCCATTTCATGGCTGAAATGTGTGCCGGTATCCTGGTGGCGGTTACCGATTATAATAAGTTTGAGGGAAATCTGACTTTGGATGTGGCTGATGAAAATGAAGTTTGTGCCGGAATGGGCGGGCGTGAGTTTGTCACCCAAAAAGGTGAGATCGTGCTGCGCGATGATAAAGAAATTGTTTGCGTGCTGTGCCAGGGAGCCGATGAGAAAACCCGGGTCAGTCAGACAACCGAAAATGTGCTCTTTTACGCTTATGCCGTACCGGGCATTGATCGAGCGCATTTAAAAGAAGGATTAACTATTGCAGCCGATGCGGTGGCCGAATTCGGGGGCGGCCACATCGAGTACCGATCAATATACTGATCCGTAGCCGGTCATTCGACTAGATAATCTAGCTATTTGCTGGCCAGTTTGAAGCTGTTGATGATTTGATCAAAAGCGGCGATGTCTTTTTCAAAGTAATGCCGCGCAGCGGCACAGTAGCGTAAATTGTAAAAGGAGTCGGCCTTGATAAATCCGTAATACAGCGTTTTGAATTGTGATTTCTTTTTGTCGGTATAGGTGAACAGGATCCGGAAACCGGCCTGCCCGTCCACGCTAGCCGGTGCGTTTTCGATGACGCTCAAGTTCATGAGATAGCGGTCAGATGCAAGTTCGTCGATAATAATACCGGCTGCTTCCTGGGGCAGCATCCCCCGTCTTATTTTTTTCTTGGTATATCGAAAAGCCTTATTTAACGGCCGCTTTTGGATGAGCACATATTGCAGATAGGGCCCGTCCTTGGTAAGCAGATATTTGCCGGTGTATTCCGGTTTCCACCAGCCGTCCGGGATATCAACGGAGAAATCGGCATCCGGCAATTCCTTCAAGCTGCGCTCTTGCGCTGCGGAAGCACAGCTGAATAGAAAAAGAAGGCAAATTAAAAGCGGCATTAACTTTTTCATGATTCTTCTCCACTAAACTTACAATTTTTCAGATATCCCTGAATATAGGCTTTGTCGCTGGTATTCGGTGAAAGCCGCAGGCATGATTCGAAAAACTTTATTGCCAGCTGCTTTTGGCCTTCCTTGTAGTGCACCAATCCCAGCGCTTTGTGAGGCTCGGGATAAGACGGATCCAGTGCAATCGCTTTTTCATAATAGCTGACGGCGGTTGCGACATCAGCCTGGCGATCGCGCTGTCTTAATATCTCACCGAACAGGTAGTAGGCCCGGGCATCATTCGGCCTCATCTTCAGGTACTTTACCACCGTTTTTTGGGCAATGTCAAAGCGGCCCAGTCGAAGATCCAGCCGGGCGTTAGCCAGGACAACCCCTTGCAACCTGGTTTGGAATTCGGCCGTGTTTTTCACAACGGCGCGGTTTTCCTGATTTACTCCGGCGAGCCAGACGCTGACATTATCAATTCGTTGTTGAACGTTTGGATGGGTGCCGAAAAAAAAGGGCTCCTCGATTCCTTCGGCTTCAATTTCCTGTTTCAGGTGTTCGAACAGTCTCAAGGCTTGGGTAGGATCATAGTTGGCTTTGGCCATCAGGTCAAGTCCGACCTGATCGGCTTCACTTTCAAGCTCACGGGTGTAGCCGCTGACCGCCGCCATCGATCCGGCTGCGCCCAGAAGTCGGGCGACTTCCTGAACAGCCGATATCTTGGCCAATGTATTCTGGACTGCTGCAATATAGGCCGGACGATCTTTGATGCTCCGGATAACTCTTAAGGCATGGCGGTGGGTGCAATGGGTCATCTCATGGGATAACAAAGCGGCCAGCTGGGCCTCATTATCCATCCGGGCCAGAATCCCGCTGTGAATATAAATAACCCCGTTGGGATAGGCAAACGCATTTAAATTCGGATCTTTGATCACTTTAATTTGAATCTGGAAATCAGGTGCGATGGAATGGGCCTGGAGCTTTTGGACGATATGGTTAAGATAGTTTTCGAGTTCCGGTTCATGGTACAAAAATCCACTGCCATCTATGGCTTCCTGTTCTTTTTGAACTCGGCGCCAGAGCTGCTGCTCGTCCTCTGCTGAATTGAGCCCTTCATTTAGCGGCACGGCCTGCGGTGTTATACAGCCCGCCGTCAGGGTGCAAATGGCGATAATTATAATAAAATATTTCATTCTTGTATCCTTGTAAAACCGGTGAGCAATTTCTGCACCATGATGTTTGCGCTTGCAGGATCGCGCAGATCGCGGCCCTGGATAGAGCCTTTGACAGAATAATAGAGAATGGTGCCCGAAGCATCCGCAATGGCAATATCGATCAGGGCCTTGCGTCCAGCGTTGGAAACCCGGTCATAGCCGCTGACAAATATCATGGAGTCGGCACCCAGTTTGTTCAAAAGCGCATTGACGGAACCCACCGAGTATTCAAACGGACGCCCGGTCTGCGAGTCCTGATGGGTATTGAATGTCTGCTGCTGCATGGATTTATGCACCAGTCTATACAGGGCTTGAATTTCTGCGATTTCCGGTGCGATCTGCGGTGCGATGATGAGCGGTTTGAGGGTGATATTTGCGTTTTTAAGATAAGTTGAGATTGCGTTTTGCAGGTTGCGGCAACCCGTTGCTGTCCAATCATCGCGCTGCCGGATCAAACCGCTGGGCAATAATTCAAGCATGCCGACATCCGGCGGAATCAGAACCGGTTGGGCAATCGTATGGATTCTGGCCTCAAACTCCGGATGCGATCTTTGCTCTGACAGGGCGCAGCCTGATGCCGCGAAACTGAGACTGATTAATAGAAGGCAGAAAAACCATCGATTCGACTTATTTTGAGTTTTTTCATTGCCAAGGTGTTGGGTGCCCATTGATAGTCCAATGAATATTTGTAATATAAATAATAAATTAAAAGAATTAAACACAGTTCCAACCGGGTCCGGGATGCTTGCCTTGCGGGGCAACGTAATTGTTATCGGGTTTTTCAGGGCAGGACTTTAATTCTTTGGGTCGTTGCGGTAAAATTATAATAATTTTCAGATGGTTATAAGAAGGTGTGCTGGACTTGCAACGGGGGATGAGGATTTCTGCAGAAAATTCGGTTCATTTATTTTTTTTTGTGGACTTTTTTTTTAAGGTGTTTATAATAAGCGCCAGGTTAAAACAGTCGGAGGGTCAGATCCCATTCTGTTTAACTTTAGAAAGGAGGTTCGGTCATGAAAAAAATTCTATTTTTACTCATCGTAGTCGTTTTTCTAGCTGGTTGTTCTGCTGCATGGTATGAACACGATACCGTTTATAAGACCAATGATCACATGTGGTATAGCATGGGTGGATACAAAAATACCACGCAAGCAGATCTTCAGAATTCTGAGACTCAAGGATGGTGGGGTAAAGAAATTCCCTACATTCCTGCAGAGTAATCGCGATGGGTTGGGAAACAGCGCTATTCTTTAAGCTGACCGGATGAATTCTATCCGTGATGCGCAGGCATATTCGTCCCCGACGTGGCAAGTTGCTTAAACCGCTGAATCCGACTGGCGACCTGATTGATGAATCCTTGATATACGCGAACGGTCAAATGAGGATTCTGAAAAAATGCCCTGAGGAGTTAACCCTCAAACCGCATGGCAGCCGTCGCATTGGGGATGGGTATAAAGAGTAGATAGTCTGCCCATGGCATGAATTTTATCCCGGTGGAATGGTATTTGCGTTCCACTGGGAAAAATTTACAGGGAGCTTGCATCATCAGTTGCAGGCTCACAGTATTTTTTCAAACGCTTCCAGCGCTTCCGGGAGCATACGCCGGATGAACACTTCTTTGTCGCCTGTGGTGAGTTGGTGATAATCAGCATTCGATCCTGCCAGCTCCGGTGGATTTTCCCTGCACTTTTCCTTTATGCGATTAAACTCCTGAACCATCTCTAAAATACTGTATTTTATCCCTTCAAAGCCGCTGATCCATTTCAGACGTCGCATCATTTCAAATCGTACCTGGTCTGCTAAAAAAAGATGAAGATCGACCACCAGCATCTGATCGCTATTATCAAGATAGTAAAATTTAGTCGCCGGACCAAGATCCAAAACACCCATGATGACTTCGTAATACGCAACCGAGCTTAACTCGCCAGGCTGGGCTAAATAATAGAGTGTTGAATTTGAAAGATCTACCAGGCGGGTTGCCGAGTCAAAGGTTTCGCCAAAGCGTTTTTGCCAGGGCCCAAATCCTCTTTGCTCGACCGATTTTGTGCGATATGTTTGCAGGTCAACAACTTTTGGCATGGTAATCTGGTTTGTAGCAAAAAAAAATCCATACGTCCAACAATTTAGCCGGAAGTCAGACGACAGAGTAAATATGAATTCGGAAGGCGGAATGCGGAAGTGGGGATCATAAGCACCGGGTCTTGCACCGCTTAAAGCTGCCACCCAGGGCACCATCGAAGTGGGGGCGTCCTGTGATCTTCTCAGTTCAATGCCTGTTATGAAGCCTTTAAAAAAGCCGGCTGGCAACAGGATATGCAGGATTTGCTGGCTAAGTTCTACCTCAAACCTCAAGGGGTCCATCCCTATATCGGCGTCCTGTGGGCCGGGTATCAGCAGGAGAGTGGCTAGGCTCGGCGATCTGATCATTTATTTTCTGCCGGCCAATCACAGCTCGGGCCGGTCGCTGCATGAAAGTGATCAAACCCTTTAGGGCTGTTGGCTTTTTGAATGAATAGGATAAATTTATGTGCATTTAGAAAGAAGGTGATTACCTTACCGACTTAAGGCAGTGTTTTCCGTAAACCCTACACTGCTAGTTCAGGCACTATAATGATGAGAATGATAGGCGATATAAATAAAGCTGACCCGGTTATCGAACCGTTTGATTTTTCCAATCAATTGGCCAAAACCGTATTAAATTCGCTTTCGGCGAATATCGCGATCCTGGATGAAAACGGCGTTATCTTAGTAACCAACCAGGCTTGGCGGGAATACGCCAAAGTTAATGCGCTGGAAGGACCCCTTGATTCCATCGGGATCAATTATCTGGAACTCTGTGATGCAACCACCGGCAAGGAAGCCAAAGACGCCAGAGCTGTCGCGGCAGGCATTCGATCGGTAATCAGAGGCGAAACCAGTGAATTTTTATATGATTATCCATGCCATGGCCCCGACGGCCTCCACTTTTATTATGTCCGAGCAATTCGGGTGGCCGAAAGTAAACCCATACGGGTGGTCGTCAGTCATGAAGATATCACGGCCCTGAAGTTAGCTGAAGAAGCATTAAGGAAAAGAGAACATGAGCGCGATCGGCTGCGGCATTCGCTGGAATTGGCCCGGGAGGTTCAGCAAAAGCTTTTACCGCGGGAAAATCCGGTAATTGCCGGACTGGATATTGCCGGCCGCAGCATCTACTGTGACGAAACCGGCGGTGATTATTACGATTTTATACCGCTCAAACAAGATGGCAAGGAGACGCTGGCCGTTGTTGTCGGCGATGTATCCGGCCATGGGATCTCTTCGGCCTTGATTATGGCGACGGTACGCGCCTCGCTGCGCCAGCGATTGTCCCTGCCCGGGAGTATCTCTCAGATTATCGGCGATGTGAATCATCAACTGGCGGGCGATGTCGGGGATTCGGGCCAGTTCGTCACCCTGTTTTTTATCGCGCTGGATCCTGTCAGACGGGCTCTAAAATGGGTGCGTGCCGGCCACGATCCGGCAATTTTTTATGATCCGGCGACCGCCCAAATTGAAGAGTTGGCCGGTGACGGTATGGTGCTGGGGGTTGATCCGCATGCCCGATATGCGGTAAACGAAAAAGGCAATTTTAGCCCGGGAAGCATTATTGTGCTCGGTACCGACGGCATCTGGGAGAGCCGCAATTCAAGCGGTGAGATGCTGGGAAAAGACGTGATCAACGAGATTGTTCGTGAGAATGCATCGCGCTGCGCCGCTGAAATCCTGGAAGCCGTCATCACAAAAATCAGAAAATTCCAGAAGGGAATGAAGTCAGACGACGACCTCACACTGGTGGTTGTCAAAGCAACGAAAAATGATTGAATATTTTAGGTATTTTTTCGATTAAAAAAAGACTGAGTGAAGCGACATCCACAAATCCATTCAATTTACAATCTTCAATATTCAATTCCGGTTTATCCGGGTTAGGCCATTTGTTTAGAGAATTTAAGCACCCTATTTATGTACTGTTCCGTCTCTTGATAGGGTGGTACGTTTCCGCCGTATTTCTCGACTGTGCCCGGTCCGGCATTATATGCCGCCAGGGCCACCTTGATATCGCCGCCAAAGCTGTCCAGCATTTTCCTTAAATAACGCGCCCCGCCGTCGATATTCTGTTCGATATCCAATGGATTATCAACACCCAGTTCCTTGGCCGTTCCCGGCATGAGCTGCATCAAGCCCTGGGCTCCGGCCCGGGAAACGGCTTTTACCTCAAAATTTGACTCTGCCCTGATGACACCCCTGATCAAAGAGGCCGGCAAATTATATTTGCGGGCCGCTTGGTGGATGCTATTTTCGATCATGAGATCTTTATTCGATCCTGTTTGATTCGGAGCTGAGTTTGATGCGGCCGGCTTTATCAATTGCATGGGCTTTCTTGTGGTCCGTGATAATGCTTTGGAATTTATCGCTGAACTTTTTGCATTGATTGCCGTTGATGTGGCAGCGGTTTCATCCGGTTTTGTTGCATTCGGATCAGAATTCGGTGCTGCCGTCCGAAAAGAATAGCGACAGGTCACCCGGACAGGATTTTTAAGATAGTCCACGACCGTTAAACCGCTGGGTTTAGTGTCGATTTGGTTTAAAGGCTGATTTCCCTGGGATGTCAGCAACTGGTGAAACTTCCTGCTGCCGGATGTATCCGCGCGCTGCGATGAATAAGCTCTTTTGTTTAAGGTCCGGCCGACAAGCGCCTGATCAAAATAATCCCTGACAGTCAGATGATTTCCGGTTGTCATGTAAGCATTTTTTCCTTTCAGTTTATTTCCTCCCATATAACACAGCAATATTCGTTCCAAAATTTGATTAAAAATATTAACAATATTTTCTAATAGTTAAAAATTATTGGCCTGGAGCCTCTCGCCCGAAGCGGAAAAAAATTCCGCTCCGCCGGGACCATATTGCCGCTTAATCAATTTCAGACCCGAATTTTATATTCAAATTAGCCTGAAGTGAAGTCC
>CAVQBT010000014.1:0-158291 GCA_963710795.1 uncultured delta proteobacterium | reverse complement strand
CCGCGCCCGAACCGATTGCCGCCGCCTGGAGGTCCGGTGTACCCATGACGACCTGGACATCTTCGCGCAATCCCAGTTCGCCGGCGATCTCTTTTTTGAGCGGCCCGAGGATGTCGATCGCTTGTTTTAAATCGGGCAGCATCTCCCGTTCCAAGGTGGCCAGCTTCAGCAGTTTGGCGTTATACTTGATGTTGTTGATATCGCGGTTGTCCGTCGACCAGTGCAGGGTAATCGAATCGACTGATGCTGCGTATTTGCCGGTCAGGCAGAAGTTAATGTAGTCTTTTGGCTCGAGGAATTTATATGTTTTACGGTAGATGTCGGGATATTCATTGCGAATCAGCAGAATGTGGCCGATGGGGTCTTTGCCGGTCAACGCCGGTGCCCCGCCGGTCATGCGAATCCATTTGATCAGCTTAACCGGATCGTATCCTTCAATTTTTACGGGGCCGCCGACCAGGTTGGCTACATATTTGGCACCCCGCATATCCAGCCAGATGACGGCGTTCATCAGGGGCCGGCCGGCGCGGTCGACCGCGACCGTTCCGGCCCATTGGGTCGACGCCGCCACTGCCACTATATTATCGGGATTGACCGCGCGCCGGGCCAGCAGTCGTTTGGAGGTGGCCATGATCGCATGCCACCAGTCAGCGGGGTTCTGTTCGGCACCGCCATTGGGCAGAAGGATCAGCGGCACCTCGGCAAAGTCAAAATCGACCACCTCCCCGTAAATGGATACGATGGCGGTTTTGCTGCCCGACGTTCCCAGGTCAATCGCTAAAACATACTTTTCATCCTTGTCCGACATAGCGTTTTATCCTCAGGTCTGAAATTATGTTGGATTAGCCCGTCCAGTGATGCAGGCTGCTTTATGGACTCCAGCAACCATACCAGAGCTTCAAAACTTGGGCCAATGTTATTTCTTTTTGGTCTGAATGCGCCATCCCAGCATTAAAAAACAAGCCATTCCTATATTGAAATCCGATTTGGTGTCAAGAGGATTTGCGAAAGGGGGCCGGGCAATGAATACTGCGACAAAGATTAAAAGGGAAGCTGGCCGGCCGATTACATCGACTGAGAACTGAAAGTGGAATATTTATTTGTTTTCGGACCTTAATATCGTATATAGTTTGATTGTGCTTCAGGCCAAACTCAAAATGAGGCGGCGGAAGTAATTTCCGATTCTCAGATCATGTCCGGGAGCAAGGCGCTGATCGATCCACGGTCGCTTGCTAGCCACGGCGCAACACGAGAAAACGCGCAGTCCGCCGGAGGATGGGATGGGAGGGGGGTGAAACCGCTTCTAATAGTTGGAGGTATTATGGAAGATTTAAAGGGCCGGGTGGCTGTGGTTACCGGGGCCGCCAGCGGCATCGGGCGTGCCCTGACCGAATCTTTTTTGGAAGCCGGCATGAAAGTGGCTATGGCCGGTATCAATCGCGAGCGGCTGATGACTGCCAGGCAGCACATGCCGGCAGATGATGCCCATGTCCTGGTGGTGCCCACGGATGTGTCAAAGCCGGATCAGGTCCAAACACTGGCCCGCGAAACCCTCCAGAAATTTGGTGCGGTTCACGTGTTGTGCAATAATGCCGGTGTCGGGGACAGCGGCCGCAGCAGCTGGGAGATTCCACCGGAAGAGTGGCGCTGGGTGTTTGGTGTCAATGTCATGGGCGTGATCCACTGCATTCATGAATTTTTACCGATCATGCTGGCCCAGGATATGGAGGGTCACATTGTCAACACGGCCTCTACTTCCGGTCTGGTGATGAATGCCTATGCCGTGCCTTACGGTGCCAGCAAGCACGCGGTGGTGGCGTTGTCCGAATCGCTGTACCTGGAGCTGCTGGATTGCAAATCCAAAGTAAAGGTCAGTGTGCTCTGCCCCGGGACGGTCAACACGGATATTCTGGGTTCATCACAGCGCAACCGTCCAACTGCAGTTCCAATGCCGGAATCAACGCCGGAAGAAGCGCTTTTAAAGCAGGCGTATAAAATATACCTGGAGCGCGGCCTTGACCCCGCTGAAGTTGCCCGGCAGGTGCTGGCGGCAATCGGCGCCGAATGCTTTTACATCATCACCCATGATTACAACGCGGCCATCGAGACCCGCATGCAGAACATTTTAGCCGGCCGAAATCCGCTGCCGCCGCCGCCGAATCATAGATTTCTGGAGATAGTTCAGGAATTAAGGCACAAATAAAATTTATGGTTGACAGGGAAAAAAAATATTGCTTTGTTTTTAGTTGATATTGCAGAAATTAACAGACTAGACCGATTTGGAGAACAACATGCCAGATAAATCCGCAGAAAACCAGCCGGCAGATCCATATAAACCTTACAAAGGAATCTTTGAAAGTTATTCCTCGATTCCGGCCAAAGGCCGCGCTAAAGATTCCATTTTAAACGAGCTGGCAACCATTGCCGCTCAGGAAAATGCCAGATGGGAAACCGGGCAGGTATCCGGAACGCTATATCATGCCGGCAAGGAGCATCGCGAATTCCTCAACAAGGTGTTTGCCTTTTTTTCGCATGTGAACACCCTGCAGTTGGATCTGTGTCCGAGCATGTTCAAGATGGAAAGTGAAATTATCGCCATGACCGCCGACATGCTGCACGCGGACGCGGTGAAGGATGTCAACCCGCAGGATGCCGTCTGCGGCACGGTTACCTCGGGCGGCAGCGAGAGCCTCCTGATGGCCATGAAAGTTTATCGTGACTGGGCCCGTACTGAAAAAAACATTGCCGTGCCGGAAGTCATCATGCCGCATACGGCCCACCCGGCCTTTGACAAAGCCAGTGAGTACTTCGGAATCAAGGTGGTGCACCTCCCCGTTTCGGAGCCGGATTTTCGCGTCGACCCCCAGGCCGTGGCGGCCGCGATCAATGCAAATACGGCGGCGATCGTCGGCAGCGCCGGCAATTATCCCTATGGGTTGATCGACCCGCTGGAAGATCTCTCCGAAATTGCCTTGCAGCATGGTGTCGGCTTTCATGTGGATGGCTGTCTGGGCGGGTTTCTGCTGCCATGGATCGAAAAGCTGGGCTACGATATTCCGTTGTTTGATTTCCGTTTGCCGGGCCTGACCTCCATCTCGGCCGATACCCACAAATACGGTTACGGGTTGAAAGGCACCTCGGTCGTGCTTTACCGCAACAACAGCCTGCGGCGTTACCAGTACTTCAACACGCCGGCCTGGCCGGGCGGGATGTATGCCTCACCCACTTCGGCCGGCAGCCGCTCCGGCGGGTTGACGGCCGCGACCTGGGCCTCAATGGTGTACCTCGGCCAGGAAGGTTATCTGGATGCCGCCCGGGCAATAATGACGGTCGCAGATGAAATCAAAAAAGGCGTGGCAGCGATACCGGAGCTGACGCTGATCGGCGACCCGACCTTTGTGATCAGTTTCCGTTCGGATGAGGTGGACATATATCACATTAATGATTTCATGAAAACGCGCGGATGGCGCTATAATTGCCTGCAGCTGCCGCCGGCCCTGCACTTTTGTGTGACCATGCCGCAAACATTTGTGCCCGGCGTTGCGCAGCGAATGATCGCCGATTTGAAAGAAGCCGTTGACTATGCCCGATCCAAAGCCGGCACGCCGGCCGCGACATCGGCCTTATACGGCCTAGCCGGTACGCTGGAAGGCGACCAACAGGTCACGGAGAGGATTTTTGGCCTGTTTGACTATCTATACGCCGTCTAAACCCCTTAGTTGCATAAACAACATGGCAAAGATTAGATAATGGTCCGCAATTATTACCCAAATTATAGTAGATTGACAAATTCTGAGATACCTCCATTGGTGAATTCGAAGGATGGGGTCGATTTTGCCACGTTTTTTCCCCTGCGGGAAAGCCGGAGGACTTCAGATTCTGCGTTGCTGAGGGTTCGAAGTAAAGAACTACGACTTCACCCTCAGACGCCTTGACTCTGAAGCCCTCCGACTTTTGCAACGTTGGGGTACAACCCGACGCAGGAAATGCTCTGAAATTTGCAATTTTTCATTCAAATTTCAGAAAAAGTTTGATTTAATTCGAATAAAACCGGTATACAGCTTAGGCTGAAAATAAACGTACAGGGTACCCATGCAATCACGACAGGGCAGTTCTTCAAAGCGGAGTGCGGTAAGCTGGCTGGAGGAAATTTTCACCGGTGCGATATCTTTAGAATCCTGGATGGGTGCAGCTATTCTGGCAATTCCACTTCTGCTGCTGGGTATCGTCGCTCACTTTTTCCTCTCCGAATCTGCTCGTATATTAACGACTTCCTTCCTGATTAATCTGATCGCCGTCCTTGGCTATTTTACATTTATCGGCACCACCGGTGTCGGCGTATTTGGCCATGTTGCTTTTACGGGAATTGCTGCGCACCTGGCGGCGTTGTTGACCCTGGATCCTGCAATTAAGGCCAAAATATTACCCAATCTCCCCGTCTGGCTGGGCCAGGTGCATCTCGGCTTCTGGCCCAGCCTGCTGATCACAGTTGCGGCGGTGGGCCTTTTTGCGTTTCTGATCGGTATTCCTATTTGCCGCATGAAAGAGGCGCCGGTGGGCATTTTGACGCTCTGCTTTCTGGTGATGATTTACACCGTTTCCGTGGTGTGG
The DNA here is from genome assembly GCA_963710795.1 of uncultured delta proteobacterium. GTDB lineage: Bacteria > Desulfobacterota > Desulfobacteria > Desulfobacterales > JAFDCJ01 > JAFDCJ01. Next base: position 153,680 of record CAVQBT010000014.1, on the reverse strand, counting down.
ACGGATATTACGCGCGGCGTCCAGCCGATTGACGAAATTCCCCATTATGTGGGACTGTGGACGGCATTGTTTTTTGCGATTGCCGCCATCATGGTCGCGCGTTTTTTCAAGGACTCCGTCATCGGTCTGCGCCTGGGCGCGTCATTCCAGGAAAAACTGGCCGCCCAGTCGCTGGGCGTGAATGTACCCAACCTGCGGCTGGTGGCCTGGACGCTCAGTGCAATGTTTATGGCTGTCGCCGGTGTGCTGCTGGCCCATCATCTGACCCTGGTCATCCACTCCCAGTTTTACCTGCCGTACGCCTTTACCATGCTGGCGATGCTGATTGTCGGCGGCGCCGCGACTGTATCCGGTGCGGTGGTTGGCGCATCTTTCATGACAATTGTCATTGAGATACTGCGCTGGCTGGGGGAAGGCCCGCAGATCGGACCCGTTGATATGCCTGAAGTTATCGGGCTGACGATGTTCGGCCTGGGTGTTGCCCTGATTATTGTCATGTTCTGGCGGCGGGAGGGCATTGTCGGTTACAGCGAAATCGATGAGCATTTCATCAGATGGCGGCGGCTGCGCAAGATTAAAAATGAAGGCCCGCAATCGGTTTTGCCCGCCAAATTTCAGCCGGCGGAACTGGTTCTGAAGAGCGACCGCAACTATCAAACTACCCTTAAAGTCCAGGACGTCAGCAAGAATTTTGGCGGGCTCAAGGCCCTGGATCATGTCAACCTGGAACTTGCCGGTGGTGAAATCCTGGGGTTGATCGGACCCAACGGTTCCGGCAAGACGACGCTGATCAACGTCATTACCGGCGCACTGTATCTTTCGGGGGGTGCAATCGCGGTGGGCGACACGGACATATCGCTGTGGCCGCCGCACAAAATTGCCTGCCTGGGGGTCGGTCGCACGTTCCAGGCCATAAAAATTTTTGCGAATATGACGGTCTTGCAAAATATCATGGCCGGTGCGGTCTGCCCGTCAACAATTGATATCCAGGATCCGGAGGAACGGTCATTTAAGCTCCTGTACGACTTTGGTCTCGAAGATTATGCCTACCAGGCCGCGAGTGAATTGCCATACGGGCCGCAGCGTACGCTTGAGATCGCACGCGCGGTAGCCCTGGACCCGCTGTTTCTGATGCTGGATGAACCGGCGGCCGGCATGATCCAACAGGAAACCGCTGAACTGGTGCGAGTTCTCAAAAAATTGCGGACCGAGTATGGCATCGGGCTCCTGGTGGTGGATCATGACCTGCCGATGATCATGGGATTGTGTGACCGGGTTGTGGTTCTCAATGAAGGTAAGGTGATTGCAACCGGATTGCCCGAGGCGGTTCAGCTTAATCCGGCTGTAATCGAAGCCTATATCGGCAAACGACAAACGGACGGAAAAGATGCCGAACGGAGTGGGTGAACCCGCGATGCATCTCCGGCAATTAAGCAATGAAAAAGGAGGTAGTTATGCGTTTTAAAAACATTTTGGTTTTGGTACTGGCAAGTATTGTTGCATTGGGTACACTTGGCCCTGCCGCAGCTGAAGAGCTTTATATCGGCTGTGTTTTGGATTTCTCGGCCGATACTGCTTTTTTCGATGTCCCCAATTATGAAGGTATCAAACTGGCCGTGGAAGAATTGAATGCCGCCGGCGGTATCGGGGGCAAATACAAAATAAAACTGGCCGCCAAGGATTTTCGCAACGACGCCACGGAAGCCGTTTCCGGAACCACAGCCCTGCTGGACGACGGTGCCCATGTCATTATTGGTCCGACCTCAACCATGCTCGCCATTACCGTGGGTAAGCAGGCCCGCGAGCGTAAAATCCCGACCGTGTACCCGCTGGCATCACCGCCGTTTATTACCAAGGAAGTCGGGCCGTATGGTTTTTTGGTCACCTTTGGCGACAACCTGCAGGCGGCGGTCATTGCCAAGTATGCCAGGGAAACCGGGTATAAAGCCGCCTATCTCCTGCCCAGCCCCGATGACCCCTATACCGAATTTATACCCAAATTTTTTACCCAGGAATTTACCAAGCTGGGCGGCCGGATTGTCGGTTCGACCTCCTGGTCGTTTTCCCAGACCGAATTTACGGTTGAAGCCCGTAAAATTAAAAAGCATAAACCCCAACCCGATATGATTATGAGCCCGGCCTTCGGACCCTTTTATGCCGGTTTGCTGAAAAGTCTGCGGATGTCCGGTGTAAAAGCCAAATATTTCGGAGTCGATGCCCTGGATGAGCCCAGTGCATTGGGCCTGGGGGCTGTAACCGAAGGGGTTGTATTCCCGTCGCCTTCATTTGCTGCGCCGGGAAATTCGATGTATGTTTTCAATGAAAAATATAAAAAGAAATACGGTAAGGAAAGCGTTTCCCAGTACCCGGCCCTGGGATATGACGCCATCAAGGTTATCGAGGCGGCGGTTCTCAAGGCCGGTTCGACAAACGGCGAGGCAATCCGTGACGCCATGGCCGGCCTGGTAAATGTCCAGGGCGCCACCTCCAAGATTACGTATGCCGGAACCAAGTATAATGTCCCGATCCGTGATATCGCGATCTGCGAAATGAAGGGCGGTAAAAAGACACTGGTAAAATACATGAAACTGAAACCGGAAGAAATTCCGGAGCCCTGATAAACTCCCGCAAAGCGCAGAGAACCTGGGGCCTCCCGGCTAAGGATTTCAGATATGAGCGCCGCCGCCGGCCAAAAAAACGGACGGTCGAATCGAGAAAGAAACTAATAGTTCACCGCAGAGATCGCTGAGAAAGAAAATTTAAATTAATCTCTGCGCAGCTCAGCGGTCTCTGCGGTGAGATACCTCTTGGAATGGCATCAGATTTTTTGAAGTTTCATACGAGCTTGCAGATCTTCGATTCAATTTCAATGCCAGAATCCGGCCGGGCCGCCGCTTGGTTTTCTGCCGATCGCAATTAACAATAAATTTTTAACCTATTTCAGGCATGCCATCATGCTTACGTCTTAAAAATGTATCCGTGAGCTACGGCCCGATTCAAGCCGTACGCAATGTCAATATCGAGATTACCGCGGGCGAAGTGGTGACGTTGCTCGGACCCAACGGAGCCGGGAAAAGCTCCCTGCTCAGGGCGATCATGGGAATGCACCCGATCAGTTCCGGCGAGATTATCTTGAATGGGCAAACCCTTAACGGGATGGCCACGGAAAAAATTGTGCGCTGCGGATTGACTCTGACACCGGAAGGACGCCAGGTTTTTGCCGGGTTGACGGTGTATGAAAACCTGAGGCTGGGCGCGGCATCGCGGACGGACCGTCAGGAGGTAAAAGAGTCGTACACCATGGTATTCGATCTTTTCCCAATCCTCGCCGATCGCCGCAACCAGCAGGCCGGCACACTGTCGGGCGGCGAGCAGCAGCAACTCGCCATAGCGCGTTCATTAATGTCGAAGCCCAGGCTGCTTATGCTGGACGAACCGTCACTGGGCCTGGCCCCTGTTATTGTGGATCAAATATTCGATTTGATCGCCCGCCTGCGGAACAGCGGGCTGACGATCCTGCTGGTGGAGCAAAACGCGGAGCAGTCGCTGCAGATTGCCGATCGCGGATATGTCTTTGCCAGCGGTGAAATTGAAATGTCGGGCACCAGCCAAGAATTGCGGTCCACTTCCAAAATTATGGCCGCTTACCTGGGGACATGAGAAAAGATTCGAGCCCAGAGTGCCCGTCTCCGTAACACCAATGGCGTGACTACACCGCGGCAGGCCCCGGATTTGAATTCACTCCAAAGAGGGGACTTTTACTTTAGATTTCGAACTGCATGATAGAATGATGGAAGGGTGGAATAATGGAATGTTGGTTATCAAAAAGGGATGGTGGCCTGATGTTAAAATCCGGCCCGTGCGATCCCAATAAATTCAGATCCCATTCCGCTAAACCCATTATTCCAATATTCCAATACCCCATCATTCCACTATGCAGGTTCACGGGACAGCCATTTTTCTCTGACCTGGCCCCAAGGACCAGGTTTTCAGTGCTGGAATAAATTATGTACGATCTTCTTTCCGTCATCATTATCGGTCTCAGTGTCGGGGGCATGTATGCCCTGTTGGCGCTCGGTCTGGCCATGGTATTTTCTATTTTAGGGCTGCTCAACCTGGCCCACGGCGAACTGATCGCAGTGACCGCTTATACCATGTTTTTTCTGACTCTGACCGGCATGCCGTTTGTGGTCATTGTCATTTTCGCCATTCTCATGGCCGCGATCGGGGGGGTGTTAATGGAGCGTATTGCATTCCGGCCCATTCGTAATGCCGGGGTGGCTACCGGACTGATTACCAGCTTTGGGCTCGAAATCATTTTGCAGTCCGGCTGGCAGAATTTTATTTCGCCCACGCGGCTATCGATAGATATTCCCATGTGGCTGATAAGATTCTGGGATATTGGTGATACCGGTTTTTCCACCTACCAGGGGATCGCCATATCGCTGACCGTTTTGACGGTGGTGTCATTAACCCTTTTCCTCAAAAAATCCACCGTGGGTCTGGCCATGCGCGCAGCGGCCGAGAACTTCCCGGTAACCCAACTGATGGGAATTCGGGCCAATGCCGTCATCGCAACCGCCTTCGGTATTTCCGGCTTCCTGGCCGGGCTATCGGGCTTTTTGTGGATTGTCCAGCGGGGTTCCGCTGATCCCCATATGGGACTGGAACCGGGAATTATGGCTTTTATTTCAATTGTCTTCGGGGGCACGTCCGGCCTGGTCGGTCCGGTCCTCGGCGGACTCTGCCTGGGGCTTTTGCAGGTTGCTTTGCGAACCTATCTGCCGGATTCATTGCTGCCGTTTCAGCTGGCGATTTCATACCTGGTGGTCATCTGCGTGCTGGTGCGCTGGCCGGACGGCTTGGTTTCCATTTTTAAAACAGAAGAGCGGGAGCGGCAATAAATTTTCCAACTTATGTTAAAGGCGCTAACAGCAACGGCGGGGTTTATCGCCACCCAAGCTTCATAGGCAGCGGGTTTACAGGCGGGGATAAAAACCCCGCCGCTACTTCATAAAGGAGATCTATTTAGTGGCATAATGGCCGGTGTATCGGCCAAATACTGATTCCTTTTAATCCCGAATACTTATCACTGTTCTTTGGTCAGATATAGATCCTGGTACTCGGTGCGCAGGACCTTTTTGTCCATTTTGCCCACACTCGTTTTGGGCAGGGCTTCAACGAACAGCACTTCATCCGGCAGCTGCCACTTGGCAAATGTCCGGCCGAGATGACTGCGAATATCTCCCGGGCTGACATTGCCCTTGAATTCCGGCCGTAAAATGACCAGGGCCAGCGGCCGCTCTTCCCACTTGGGATGGGCCAGCCCGATCACCGCCGCTTCCAGTACGGCCGGATGAGCGACAATATCATTTTCCATATCAACCGATGATATCCATTCCCCGCCGCTTTTGATCACGTCTTTAACGCGATCGGTGATTTTCAGGTAGCCTTCGGCATCGATGGTTCCGGCATCGCCGCTTTTCCAGTACCCGTCCTCGGTGAACTGGGCTTCGGAACCCGGGGCATTGTAATAGCTGGCGGTGACCCACGGCCCTCGAATAAGAATCTCACCAGCCGATCGGCCGTCGTGGGGCAGTTCGGTGCCGTCGGCATCCACCACCTTCATATCCAGCCCGACCACCGCATAGCCCTGTTTGCGCCGCAGATCCCATTTTTCATCCTCGGGAAGTTCTTTTTCAAGCCAGGGCTTGATCCGGTTGATGGTGACCATGGGTGTCGTTTCGGTGGCCCCGTAAGAATGAACAATTTCCGCCCCGGTCATGTCCCAGTAGTCTTTCATCATGGTCACCGGCGGTTCGGTGGCGCCGCAGGCCAACCGGGCACCGGTTAGATCGGGTTTTTGGTCCATATTGCGAATAAACTCCAGCATCGGCATCAACAGGGCCGGGGCCCCGTTGGATACGGTGACCTTTTCCTGAACCAGTATTTCGCCGAGTTCTCCCAGCCGGTCGAGGCTGTACATCCCCGAAAGCACGTACTTGGCGCCCACCATCGTGGCGGCATGGGCCGATCCCCAACCGAGAACGTGAAACATGGGGACGATCTGGAAGAAACAGTCGCGCATGGAAACTTCGGCATTGGCGACCACGCTCATGGTGTGCAGATAAACATCGCGATGAGAGTAATACACGCCCTTGGGCCTGCCGGTGGTCCCGGTGGTGTAGCAGGCCGCATAGGCCGAAGTTTCGGCCAGATTCGGCCAATCGTACTCATTCGCGGCCTGGCCTAAAAGCGCTTCGTAGCTGTATATCGGATCCAGCGTGGTCTTCACATCGCTCAGCTGCTTATCGGTTATAACCACATATCCCTCTACCGACGGGCACAAAGGGGCGATGGCCTCCGCCAGCGGAATCAGGGTCTCATCCACGAAGATAAACCGTGCTTCAGCGTGATTGGTGACATAGCTCAGGTCTTGCGGGGAGAGTCGAATGTTCAGAAGCAGCATGACGGCCCCCGTGCCCGGGATGCCAAAATACATCTCGTAGTTCTCATGGGTATTCCAGGCCATGATCCCCACCCGGTCCCCCACCTTGATGCCAAGACGGTCTACCGCATTGGCAAGGCGCTGCATGCGGGTGTAGGCATCTTTGTAGGTGTAGCGGAACATGCTGCCGTCATGCCTGCGGCTCACAATTTCCTGGCGACCGAAGATTCTGGCCCCGTGCTTGATGATATTGGTTACATTCAGCTGATAGGTATCCTGGGAAGTGGACGGAAACCCTTTTATAATCTCCATGCGACCTCCTTGATTGCTAAACGGAACAATCCTGTTTGCTAAAAGGCTGTTTTAAAGCGATGGTTGGAGCGAAATCATAAGAGCGAATTCATCAGATCGAGTCACTTATCAACCGCCCCGAATATAATTGACAAAAAGCTACCGTGTCAAACAAATAAACAATAAAAACCCAACCCGGCAAAGCCGGAATTGAAGATTGAAGATTGAAAATTGAATATTTATGGTCCGCCTTCGGCGGATCTATTATATTTGTCACCCATTGTCACATACCTTGTGCAAACATGATTTGATTTCAATAAATAGACACCAATAGATATCGCGATTATTATAATGCCGCTGGGTTTGACACGATCGCGTTACTTCTTTATAGTTGCCTGGCGGACAATATGATAGCCGCCGATTTATCCGCCCCGGGAGGATGCGGGCAAAATCCAGGTAGAAACTGAACCACAGGATCGTTGGAATATGATTAGCTATCCGAAGGAAGTCATGATTGAAGAACAGGGCCTGCGTGACGGTCTGCAGAGCGAAAAAACTCTGGTTCCGAAAGAAAAAAAGCTGGCGTTAATCAAGGCGGTCGTTGATGCCGGCCTGAAACGGGTGCAGGTAACCTCTTTCGTCCACCCCCAACGGGTTCCCCAGATGGCGGATGCCGAAGCGGTGTGCCGCGGGTTGAAGCCGGTGCCGGATGTCATTTTCACTGGACTGGTCTTGAACACAAAGGGTATTGAACGGGCTGCCGCTGCCGGTCTGAAGCAGGTGGAAATATCCATTTCCGTCAGCGACACGCACAGTCGCAAAAATGCCAATGCCTCTCTGGCGGAGGCCAGAGAAGAATTCGCTGAAATGGTTAAGATTGGCAAACGACACGCGCTAACTATCCGCGGGGGGCTGCAGTGCGTTTTCGGCTGTCGCTTTGAAGGCCCGGTAGATCCCGCGGTGGTTTTGGACCTTGTCAAAGAACAGCTGGATCTGGGAATCGATGAAATTGCCTTGGCCGATTCCACCGGGATGGCCAACCCGAATTCAATCCAGGAAATTTCCGTCAAAGTGATGGACTTAGCCCAAGGCATCCCTGTTTTTTTGCACCTGCATGATACGGAGGGAAAAGGTCTGGCCAATGCGCTGGCTGCCCTTCAGGTCGGCGTCAATCATTTTGATACGGCGTTCGGCGGCATGGGAGGTTGTCCGTTTATCAAAGGCGCTTCGGGCAATATTTCAACCGAAGACCTGGTGTTTATGCTCGGCCAAATGAAAATTGAAAGCGGCATCGATATCGACAAAATCGCCGCCGTCAGCCGGGGGCTGGAAGAATATTTTGCCAAACAGTTTTCCGGCAAAATGCACCGGGTGCTGGCCAGGGGCGATATTGAAATCGTTCGCTGAAGGTATGACGGTCAAAATAAATTAAAAGCGGTTGATTTAGGTTTGTATTTGACACGTAATTGCCTTTCTTCCTATACCTAATAGAATTTAAATCCCTTGCCAACGCTTTATTCATCATTCAACCCAAAAAGGGGGCAAAATGAAAAACTTCACCAATCGTGTGGCTGTCGTCACCGGTGCCGCCAGCGGCATCGGCCGCGCCATGTCAAAGTGTTTCCTGGAAGCCGGAATGAAGGTTGTTCTGGCCGACATCGATGCCGAACGGTTAGAGCATACCCTGATTTCGTTAAAAGACTTCGGCGCCAATCTGCTCGGGGTACCAACGGATGTGTCCAAGGCAGATCAGGTTGAGGACCTGGCCCGCAAGACGCTTGAGACGTTCGGCGCGGTCCATGTCTTGTGCAACAATGCCGGGGTCGGTTACGGAGGCCGCCGCAGCTGGGAAATACCCTTGGAGGGTTGGAAATGGATTCTTAATGTCAATCTGATGGGCGTCGTCCATGGCATCAATACTTTCATGCCCATCATGCTGGATCAGGATACCGAAGCCCACGTGGTGAATACGGCTTTATGGCAATCTATCAGGAACTGATGAACCAATCGGGAGGGCAATAACGGTGCAAATAAAAGACAAAGTGGTAGTTGTTACCGGTGCTGCCAGCGGTATCGGTGCGGCCTTGTGCCGCCGATTTCACCAGGAAGGGGCCCGCGCGGTCGCAGCCGCGGATTTAAATGGTGACGGCGCGGGGCAGGTGGCGCAGGAAATTGGCGGTTTGGGGCTGCAGACCGATGTCGCCGCGGAATCCGATATCATCCGGCTGGTGAAAGAAACAGAAAAACAGTGCGGGCCAATCGACCTGTTTTGCTCCAATGCCGGCGTGGCCTATGGGGATGAACCGGATGGGACGGCCGCCAGCTGTTCCAATGAAAACTGGCAGAAAGCCTGGGAAATTAATGTCATGGCCCACGTTTATGCGGCCCGGGCGGTGTTGCCGGGCATGATCGCCCGGGGAACCGGCTATCTGCTCAATACGGTTTCGGCCGCCGGCTTATTGAATCAAATCGGTTCGGCGACTTATTCGACCACCAAGCACGCGGCCATCGGATTTGCCGAATCCCTGGCAATTACCCACGGCGATGACGGCATCAAGGTGTCGGTAATATGCCCTCAGGCCGTTGCTACCCCCATGCTGGGGGATTTTGACGACGGCGGGCCTCAAGGCGTGGACGGGATTATATCACCGGAAGAGGTGGCTGACAGTGTGGTTGCCGGTCTGGCTGCGGAGTCCTTTCTGATTTTGCCCCACGAAAAGGTGCGTCTTTATATGCAGCGTAAAATATCCGACTACGACCGCTGGCTGAATGGCATGCGCCGTTTGAGACAATCCTTTTTAAATCCGGTTGATGATCAGCAGCAGCACCGGTAACACTACCACCAGCATGGCGGTGGTAAAAAACCAGCAGGAGTTGGCCAGATCCAGATCCAGGTTGTAAATGGATGGCGGTATCAGGGCGTTGAAGGCAACCGGCATGGAAGAAAGAATCAGCACAACCTTCAGCGGCAGCCCGTTTTGGATGTGGCCGTATCCCAAAAAATATGCCGGCAGGAACACCAGCACCGGAACCAGAACAAATTTGATCAAAGAAATCGACAGGCACTCGCGAAGATAGGAACCTATTTTGCGAAATTTCATGGCCATTCCGATGGATGTCAGCAACAGCAGGGTCAACAACGGTACAAAAACAGCAATGATGGTTTGGTAAAACTCCGGCCGTTGCACATCGCTGAGGTTGAGCAGTCCGCCGACGGCTATGGCGGACAAGGCCGTGATAAGGTAGGGGTCACGCGCCAGGTGCTTTAAGAGCCCCCGCGCGGGAACGTCGTGCCGGCTGCTGCCGAAATATTTTGCAATGGGAAATCCAATGCCGTAATAGGCAACCTCTTGAAATAATTTAAATATAGCTACTAGAGCAAAACCGGCCTCCCCTAGAAAAATATAACAGATCAGCGTGCCGATGGCGCCGATATTGGTGAAAAAGCCGCAGCCGAACAGGGCCCCGGTCTTTTTACCCTCCAAATCCAGCAGCCTGGCGGCTCCGACAGCCAGTGCCCCGCCGATTAAATAAGTCAAAAGCCCGATAAATGGCAGGGCGATCAGGTTGGCATTTTTTAAATTTACACTCCAAACCGCACCGAGGATGGCGACCGGATTGACGAAAAGAAGTGCCGCTTTTTGCAGCAGCTTCCTGAGATCGTCATGGGCAATTCCGAATGCGACAAGTTTGCGGCGGTTGAGTATTTGAATCACATACCCCAGCAACAATCCTGTAAAAACAATCGCAAAAGAGTAGATAAACTTCGACATGCAAAACCTTCAACTTATTTCTAAAATACCGTGAATATAAGACAGAATTAGTCCGATACAAATTTGAGCGGTGAATTTTACCTGGCGACTGGCACCAGGTACAGGAACGGACCGGCACCAAAATTTGCGAGAACAGGGTGCCCTTATAAGTAGAATAGATGTCGCCCGATAAGATCTATACGGATTGGCCGCCGGCAGGTTCTGCGGTTAACGGATAAAGATTTAATAGCTGGGATGGCAGCTCACCTCCAAAGGATTGATGGGTTTGAAGCCACAGCAAAAATTTTCCGGAAATAAATATGTAATGGCCGGCACCCATGCCGAGGGTAAAATAAGCTTTGTTTTTATACTTGGAAAGCGGCATTAAATGAAAAAACGGTCCCTGTTTGGCCGAAGCCATTTTGTCTATCATCAATTCAAACGCTTTGCCGGCCTGATACTGATCTTCGTAATACGAAATATACAGGATATCCTGTTTTTCCTTGCCGTATTCAACAATCGCATTGGCATCCGCAGCGACTGATTGACCGTGCATTTTATTGATTATATTCGCTGCCTGGTTGCCGGATATTGTCCGGGTTCTCTCATTTTGGCCTATCTTTTGAGGAGCCGGCAATTGCGTCGATGAATTGGTGCATCCAACTAAAAAGGCTATCATAAATAAGCTGATTGATTTTAACGCACATTTATGAATCATTTCTCTGGCAGTCTGATGTCTATTTATCATTAAACTTACTGTGAATTAAGGCTTCGATCATCGAGGCCAATTCATCACCAGATAATTTCGTTAAATTGTTCCCGGTTACACGAGATAGTTCACTGGAAATTACATCAAGTTTATGGTTTATCAAATTCATTTTTTCTTTGAGCGTCTCGTGATTCCCGGTTCTCCAGAACTCACCTTCATCCCGAACTTCTAATCCTGGTAGATAATGCTCTTGGATATATTTTAACAGACTGACTATCCAGATATGCGTCTCCGGCCCGGCAAACTGGGTCTTCACGGCAATCCAGACGTCTTCGGATGTCAAGGCACCTTCACGGATCAAGGTCATACTCACGGGGTCACACAGGTTTCCGGCGGCATCAAAGAAAAACCGTAATGATTCGCACCTGGGGTGTATCGAAAATGCAATGCCCTTTAAGGCGAGATGTCCGGTGATCTGTGAGCCTTTTTCAGTAACTTCAAGGGTCGCATCCGACGGTTTTGACCAGTCATTATCCAGACGGGTGCAGGTCCAGCCCATTTTATCGGCAACCAAAGCCAATTCATCGCAAAGGATATCGATCGAACCAAGATCTGCTATTTTACCGCGATAATGAATGGAAACTCCCATAATTCTCTTCTAGTTTCTTTAGAGTATCGAGTGGTACTAACACAGTTGAAAATTATTTATCTTTAATCTTATTTTTGATCCACTGAGACGGCAGCAAGCTTGGGCCGCAACAGGAGAGAAACCATGAAAGCGGCCAGTGCCGCCAGGAGAAAACGAGCAGAAATCAGAACCCACCAGTTGGCACCCAGGGCGATAAATACCACGGTGTCTTCAATAATACTGTGGCAGATGCCGAGAAAAACCAGCACCAGCATCAAATCTCTTTTGGTTAGACTGCCATCCCTGGCAAAGGAAAGGATGACACCGGAACCGAAAATGATCCCCAGAAAAAGGCCTGCCAGCAATGGATAGGCAGCATTATTCGACAACTTCAGCCGCTGCATGACCGGCTGGAGGAACCCGGCGGCCCGGTCCAGCAGGCGAGAGTCTTTCAGCAGTGCCAATCCGAGCATCAACGGTATAATAATTGCCGTCACCAGCAGTGTGATACGGATACTGTTGGTAAGTATTTCGCGAATGATGAGGGGCCAGTCCATTATGCCCAGCTGCCTTTTTGTTAGTCGAACATTCGGGTCGTTTATCTGCTTTGTGGGTAAGATGTTGTATTAATTAATACCAAAATTAACTACAAGACGATATCCCCAACCAGATTCAGCACCGCGCCGGCCGCAACAGCCGTGAACAGCCGAATCGATAGGATGGGCCAGGCCGGAATGCCGGTCTTTTTTATAATCGCCGTCTCCAGCACCAACTCGTGACAGCAGGAAAGAATCACGGCCATAATGGTTATCTGCCAGGCGGATAGCCCCAGCGCGAGGATGATTCCAAGGGCGGCATAAAAATTAAACAGCATACCCGTGACCACCGCCAGGGCCGCCTCTCCGGGCAGGCCCACAAAGCGCATCAATGGATCGAATACCTGCGATATCCATCCGATAACCGGTGTGTGCTCCAGCACTTTGATCAGCGCGAAAACAGGCAGGGCGACCTTTAAAAGGGTCATGGCGGTTTTTAAGCCGTCGGCCAATCCTCGCTTCCAGGTGTCTTTGGTAATCAATGATATCCCTTATCCGGACAAGCCGGAATTGAAGATTGAAGACTGTAGATTGAAGATTTATGGAAGTCGCTTCGCTCCGCCATATTATAAAAGCCTTTCCGCAGTGGATTCACCTGCATCAAGCTGCCAGAAATCAGGGCTTGGAAGGAGGTCAATGGTTATATTCAATCAAAAAGGGAGCTTTCCTGCTGAAGTGGAAAACTCCCTTACTGACACGCAATGTTCCTATAAGAAAATTAAAATAAACAAATATAAATAATGCGTAGCATTATTTATCCTTGCACTTCCTCTTTGACCCCCACGGCAATTTTATACAGGGCCGTCAGCACCAGAAATCCGAGGGCCCACACACCCAGGGCAATCAGGATTTCAGGTATCGAGGGAATGTACTCATTGACTTCATGCAGCGGAGAGGGGGTAAACCCGCCGGCAATCATTCCCAGCCCCTTGTCGATCCAGGTTCCGGCGAAAATCGCCACACAGGCTACCGCCAGAACTCCCTCATTTTTGCGGGTTAAGGGATTGACCGTTAAAATGATGCCGACGATCATCAGGGCAAAGGATGCCCACATCCAGGGCACGTAGGCCCCGTGACCCTGCAATCCGACGAACAGGTATTTGATGTGATCCATGTGTTCCGGAATATTGCTGTAAAAGGTGGTAAACACTTCACACAAAAAGAAAAATACATTAATGCAAATGGCGTAGGCCACTGTTTTGCCCAGAGCCTGTATCTGCTGCCGACCCGGATCAAAAGTGGATACCCGGCGGATAATCAGGCACAGCAAGATCAGCAGCGACGGTCCGGCGGCAAACGCCGAAGCCAGAAAGCGGGGCGCCAAAATAGCGGTCATCCAGAAGCCCCGTCCCGGCAAGCCGGAATAAAGATAGGCCGTCACAGTATGGATGCTGACAGCCCAGGGAATTGAAATATAGATCAGAGGCTTGAGCCATTTCTGGTAATGAACACCGTTGCGTTCGGCCTCCAGTACATTCCAGCCGATAACGAGATTGAGGAACAAATAGCCGTTTAAAACGATCGTATCCCAAAAAAGAACGGAATTGGGCGAGGGGTAAATAAATACGTTTAAAATCCGCATGGGCTGCCCCAGGTCAACCAGAATGAATGTGACACACATGAGCACCGCGGCTATGGCCAGAAATTCACCCAATATGGTTACCTTGCCATAGGCTTTGTAGTCATGCAGATAATAGGGCAATACCACCATGACGCCTCCCGCGGCCACCCCGACCAGAAAGGTGAAATTGGCGATATAAAATCCCCAGGAGGTATCCCGGCTCAAACCGGTGATACCCAGACCGAAACCGAGCTGCTTTAAATAGAAGGCAAAGCCGATGCCGACAATGACCAGTAAAAAGGCCATCCACCCATAGTATTTTTTACTTCCTTTAATTGCTAATTCAAGCATAATGACCTCACACGATGTAATAAACAGACGGTTCTGTTCCCAATTGCTGTTTACGACGAATGGTGTAATTGGTTTTGATCAGTTCCCGCACAGTTGATTCCGGATCATACAGGTCGCCAAAGACAAGCTTGCCTGCGGCGGCTTCGACACATGCGGGCATTTTGCCGACCGCCAGCAGCTCCGCACAAAAATTACACTTTTCAACCACGCCCTTGGCCCGGGTCGGAAATTTGGCATTGAGATCTTTAATGCTAATAAACGGGCGCGGATCCCGGTAATTGAAACTGCGGGCGCCGAACGGGCAGGCCGCCATGCAAAACCGGCATCCGATGCAGCGGTGAAAATCCATCATCACAATGCCGTCCGATTCCCGTTTAAAGGTAGCCTTGGTCGGGCAGGCCCGCACACAGGGCGGATTTTCGCAATGGTTGCACAGCACCAGAAACGGCTTGTGTTCGACTTCTTCACTCAAAAACCGGCCGGCTTTGCCCGGAAAGGCGTTGTGGTAGGGGGCTCCCCAGATCCATTTGATCTCATGACGCTTGTTAGTCAAATGCGGCACATTGTGGATTTTATGACAAGCTTCGATCAATGGCGCCAGATCTTCCTCGGATTCAAACTCCCGGGTATCGATGACCATGGCCCACTGTTTGGCCTTTAAGGCGTTACCGTTTTCTTTCAAGATCGGGCCGGCTTCTGCGGCATGCTCCTCGACGGCAAAGGCATTGAAAACGGGTTTGGCCGTCAAGAGCCAGCGACGAAAGTCCGAGTAACTGTAAAATGCGTCGTCTGCTGCTATCCATCACGATTTCTCCTTCAACGTATCATCGATATGACAATCCCAACAGTATGGCTGCACCGAGGCATAGTTATGACATCTGTCGCAAAACTCCGTTTTGTTGGAATGGCAATCCAGACAGGTATTTGACAGGCTCATGTTGTATTCTTGGCCGGCGGGATTCACATAAATCCTATTGCCCTCACGCACCACCGCCTCGCGCCAGACATCCAACAGCTGCATATGTTCAGCCTTCATGTATTCGGTGGAGCGCACACATACTTTGGCCGCTTTGGCTTTTTCCGTCAGTTGGGGCTCCGGTGCGGGAGCCGCTTTTCCCCGGTTGAACCAGAAGGGGAACGTCGCGATAACGATGAATATGACCACACCGGTAACGATAAATTTTTTATCCTTCATCAGTTTCTTCCTCCGAATCACCCGCTAATCCCGGTATATCTTCACCACGTAAATCCACGGTTCGATCATTTTGTCCGGGCAGGTTCAGGGCATTGGCCACCAGTTCATGCACCCCGCAAACATCGACTTCGGGCACCCAGTACTCCATCAGGGCCGGCAGGGCCGCCCGGTCAATGGCACAAACACAGGAAAGCATGTTCACCCCGTGTTTTTCGTGGACATATTTGACGGCATTGGCCCGGGGCAGTCCGCCGGTCAACCGCAACTCCATGTCTTCGCCGGCGTTTAATCCCGCGCCGCTGCCGCAGCAAAACGTTTTTTCCCGAATGGTGTTTTCCGGCATTTCATAAAAATGGTTGCAGACATTTTCGATAACATAACGCGGCTCATCCAATAGCCCCATGCCCCGGGCAGGGTTGCAGGAGTCATGGAAGGTGACCTTCAAATGATCGTTGCGGCTGGGGTCCAGGTCGAGCTTGCCGTGCTTGATCAAATCCGCGGTAAATTCGGTGATGTGCACCATTTTGGTTGATTTGGCATTTTCAAATACCGTCCCGGTGATGGGATTGACCGGCACTTCCATGAAATCGGCCGGACCGTTCATGGTATCCATGTACTGATTGATGACCCGCCACATATGACCGCACTCGCCGCCCAGAATCCATTTGACACCCAGGCGTTTGGCCTCGGCATACATTTTGGAATTGAGCCGCTTCATGGTTTCGTGGGAAGTGAAAAAGCCGAAATTGCCCCCCTCGGAGGCATAGGTGCTCCAGGTGATGTCAAAGCCGTATTTTTCCTTTAAGTAATGAAAGAGCATCATGTAGCCCGCACAGGTGTAGGTGCCGGGGTCGGCAAAGACATCCCCGGACGGCGTAATGAATAATATATCGGCGCCCTTTTTATTGAACTGCGGCTCCATCCGGACACCGGTAATGTCCTCGACGTCATCGACAAAAAAATCGAGCATATCGACAAAGGCATGGGGCTGGATACCCAGATGGTTGCCGGTGCGATAGCAATTGGCCACCGGGGTTGCAATCCAGTCGATGTTCAGACCGATCAGATTCAACAACTCCCGGCCCATGATGGTAATTTCGGCCGTGTCGATCCCGTATGGACAAAACACCGAGCAGCGCCGGCACTCGGAACATTGAAACAGGTAGTACCACCACTCTTTTAGCACGTCCAACCCCATGGGCCGGGCACCGTTGAGTTTGCCCAGAATTTTGCCGGCCCGGGTAAAATCATTGCGGTACACGGAACGCAACAGCTCGGCTCTGACCACCGGCATGTTCTTGGGATCACCGGTGCCGATAAAATAGTGGCATTTGTCGGCACAGGCGCCGCAACGCACACAGATGTCCATGAAAATTTTAAATGACCTAAATTTCTCCAGACGCTCTTTGAACCCATTGTGGATGATTTCCTGCCAGTTTTCAGGCAGTTTCCAATCATCTTCGACCGGATTCCAGGACCTGGCATTGGGCAACCCGACATATTCAACGCTTTTCGGATTTGATGCGTAACAGTACATCCCTTTGCGGATATCAATCGGGGTTTTCATCCAGTCCGCATTGGGCGGTCGGTGGTCGATCTGGATGAGTTCTTCTGGTTTGGGTATTTCGTCTGCCATATTTTGCTCCTTATTCTTCCGCTGGCTTATCTTCTTTTGCTACCACTTCCGCCGGGACTTCCACTGCGGCAGGAATTTCTTGCGGCATCTTATCAACAGGCAATCCAGCCTCGATCATTTTATCTCGGAATTCATCTTCATATTCTTCGTAAGTGTGAACCGGAACCGGGTAATTCCAGGGATTGACATGCCGCTTGGCCCGGGTATCCGTGGTCAGATTGCGGGTTGGGCTTAGAAAAATCCCCCCCAGGTGCATCAATTTACTGAATGGGAAATAGGCCAATAAAACGCTGACAAAAAATAGATGGATATAAAAAACCGCTCCGACACTTGCGGGAATGGCGGGTCGCAATGTCACCAGGCCCATGGTGAGCTCTTTGGCGGCGGTGACATCGATTTTAGCAAAGTAGCGCATTAGAATACCGGTCAAGGCGATGCCGAATATCAAAAACAGCGGGAAATAGTCACTCGCCAGTGAGATATAGCGGACCTGGCGGATAAACAGGCGCCTCGACAACAGGTAGGCGGCGGCAGCGAACAGGACAATGCCGGATAAAAAGACACCCGGCAAGCCGAAATGAACGCTCGGGTATAAAATTTCGATCCGGAAAAAACTGTCGACGTTTTCCACCAGGGTAACCAAAAACGGCACCGGATCGGTAAAAAACCGCAGGTGCCGCACCAGGACAGTTAAAAACGCGTAATGGAAAGCCAGGGCCCCGACCCACAAAAATATCTCCAGCTGATAGGAAATTTTCGAGCCTTCTTTTAACCGCATGCGGGTATTGCGAAACAGCGACCGGAAGGTCAATATTTCCAGCGCCATGCGGGCAACCACCTGCCACTTGGTTGCGGGACAATCCAGCATGGAATGCTTGACCCAGGGCAGCGATTTTTGCTGGCCGCCGGTCGTGGGAATACGAAAGGGTACCGCCGAGCGCGACCAACCCATGACTTTGTAGGCAAAGCCCACGATAAACGTGAGCAATGCCAGGTAAGGAATAATAATTCCGAAAACAACTTGCAGTCCTATCGCCGTACCCGCCCAGGCAATTAAAAACAGCACAATAACAGCGATGAGTGATAACATGTACCTTGCATTCATTGGCCAGAACCTCACTGGAAGGCTTGACGCGATTTAGACTCGGTCAGAAGCCTCAGGCTGTAAATTAACATCTCGAATTTGCCCCCGTAAACTTAGCTGGTTTCGGTGGCCTCCGATTTGGCCACAAAAAAATTAAGGGGATCTTTAAATATTCAATTGTCAGGGTCCCTCGAGTGTATTCGAAATCAGGCCGGCTCGTTCAAATGCCCTAAATGTCCGGTTTCTCGTCTCATTTGCACTGATTTGATAAATCTTTTCCCTGCACTGCATATATATATCGAACGCCATCAAACATAGTTGGTCGATTTTAGACTCGAACGCGATTAATTCTGCGGCAATGCTGCCATCGCGGAGCTCTTTGGTCAGATTCTCGCGCAGAACCTTTTTTAAAGATAAGATGAAAGCGGTGGCTTGAGCGGGGGTAAAATTTTGAGCGGCCCGAATCCTGATGATAGGATCCAGATGGGAGGCAAGCGTCTGCGGGTCCATGCCCTGTATGAGTTGGTCCAGCAAACCCTTAAGACCGGTTAACATGGTGCTGCCAACCGGGTTGGCAAACTGATCTTTTTTGTTTTTCAGAAAATCAGCGGTATCCGATGCATAGGTTTGGGCGGCTAAATCAAACCATTTTTTTGTGATGGCAGATTTTTTTAGTGCTAAAATTTTTTCCAAACCGTTACGCATGAAAACTCCTGCCGGCCCAATCGTTTATATGATACCGCTGCAAAATACGATTGGAGCTTGATGATCAGGCCGAAGTGGATACGTATAAACGACTTAACAATCTCTGTCAAGGATAAATAAATCAATTATTGAACCCTTGGCGGCCTCATTTCCACTATCAAACGCCATGGTTTATTGAGTTATTGTATCGTTCGAAATGATCTAAAATTATGGAATTCTATCATTTTATTAAATCGACAGAATACCTTAATTTTAGGCATTTTAGCACATTTTAGACACTTTAGGCATTTGTATTTTTGGCAAGAACCCAATTGGGTCCGGCATAGGAAGGCGTACCGCACCTGTTTAACTAATTATTCCGCTGAAATGACATTAAAAAAAAGCCAAAAATATGCGCAGCATAATATAATTAATCAACGATGCCCAACAAAAGCGCCTGGTCGTCATCGGCCGGGTGATCTCCGGCAAACTGCTCAACATCAGCCATGATCGCAGCAATAACATCCTGCGGGGCGCTGGCGTTGTCGGTCGCGAGCGGCCGGAGGAGGCGCTCTTCGCCGTAGCTTTCGCCCGCGGCATTGAAGCGCTCGGAAAGGCCGTCTGTATAAACGAGAAAACGATCCCCCGGCAATAATTTGATTTCGGTTACGGGGATTTCGATTTCATAGGGCTCTATCCCCAGCGGATAAACACCGGGACTGTCGAGTTCGAAGGCCTTCTTTTCAGATGCCCGGTAAATCATCGGCAGCGGTTGGCCGGCCCGGGCAATTCGCATGGTCTGCTGCCCGGCATCATAAACCGCATACAGCGCGGTCATAAAACTGGGCTCGGCAACTTTGCAAAGATGCCGGTTGAGGTATTGCAAAACGGCCGCCGGGTCATCGGCAGAATCCGGGTAAGCCCGGAAAAGGGCGCAGGTCATGGCCATCAATACCGCTGCCGGAGCACTGTGCCCCTCGGCATCGGCAATCAGAAACCCCCAGCGATTCTCCGGTACTTCCAGGATGTCATAATAATCCCCACCGGCATATCGGCTGGTTTCATAGTGCACGGCCAGCTTAAATCCGTCAATTTCCGGTAGATTTTTGGGCAGCAGCTTGCGCTGAACTTCAGAAACCACTTCCAACTCATGCGCGAGTTGATCTTTTTGGCTTTCGACTTCACATTTGAGGCGATGGATAGTCAGGTGGGTGTTTACCCGGGCAATTACCTCGTCAGGTTGAAAGGGCTTGGTAATATAGTCGACAGCTCCCAGATGCAGCCCTTTGACTTTGTCTTCGGTTTCCCCCAGGGCGGAGAGAAAAATCACCGGGGTATCCGCGGTGGCGGGATTGGCCTTTAATTGGCGACAAACCTCATAGCCGTCAATATCGGGCATCATGATATCCAGCAGGATTAAATCCGGCCGCGCCTTGCCGGCGATGGCCAGGGCCCCGTTCCCATTTTTGGCAATCAGCAACTTGCACCCGACCCCCTCCAAGGTCTGAAAAAGGACCTGCAAATTGGTTGGATTGTCGTCAACCAGTAAGATAGATTCGGTAGCTGATTTATTGTTTTCCATCAAATAGATTTCCGGTGCAAAATAGCCGATACCGGTTGATTAAGCAGCCCGGCAAGACGCAACATCTAAATTCACTAAGAAAGAACTTCAATTCCTGATTCGACGGAATCGGTAATCGGGATTAATGATTGAAAACCGCTGACTTCAAATATTTCCTTCACAAACTCATTCAGACAGCAAAGGACAATTTTGCCTTCCCGGCGCCGCAATTCTTTGGCGGCACTCAACAACACCCTGAGTCCGGCACTGCTGAGATATTCCAGGCCGCCTAAATTGAATAGAACGCGGGTTGTTTGCCCCTCAAGGGCCTCCTTGACGACTTTTTCGGCTTCCGGAGAAGAATCTGCATCCAATCGCCCCTTTATGGCAATCGAAACAATTCCGTTTTCCTCTTGCTGCGTAATTTCCATTTCCAGATCCTCTTGATGTACGAATTAATAATGGTTCCTTATTTTTTCCAAGCTTAAATTCATACTAATAATTCATTTATTGCCTTAAATCAATATAGTATTTGACCCGATCTCGATAATTTCCTATAAATTGCTGCCGCCCCGGTTGCAATCCTTAAAAAATTAATCAGGAGGTAACTATGTATTTCGACAAACCCGGAAAAGACAACACGGACCAAACCCTGAAATTTGCCGCCGACAGAGGTCGAGAATTGGGGATAACCGAAGCAGTGGTGGCAACATCGACCGGAAAAACCGCCTACAAGGCCATGGAAGTGTTTGATGGTTTTCAGTTGACGGTCGTCACCTACCATTGCGGTTTTAAGGAACCCTTCAAAAACCGGATGGAAGATGAAGTCCGGCAAGATATCGAGAGCAAGGGAATTCGAGTGATTGCCTCCAGCCATGCGCTGTCCGGTGTAGAACGCTCGGTGGCCAAAAAGCACGCCGGCATTTACCCGGTGCTGCTGATCGCCGACACCCTGCGCCTTTTCGGCCAGGGCACCAAGGTGGCGGTAGAAGTGGCCATTATGGCGGCCGATGCCGGTGCGCTTTCCGGCAGCGACATCGTTTCCATCGGCGGCTCCGGCAGCGGTGCCGACGCCGCTCTGATTTTAAAGCCCGCTCACCAGAATAATTTTTTCGATATGAGAATTCGCGAGATCGTTTGCAAACCAAGAAGCTTTTAGCCATGTTTTTTTTCATTGCCGGCATATCCCCCAAAACCAAAATAATTGAGGATTACCCTCAGCGATGTACTGTCTGTGGTTTGCAACAGGCCTATCAAAAGCGGATCGACCATTATTTGAACATATTTTTTATTCCGGTTCTGAGAGTCAAAAAAGGTGAACCATTCACTATTTGCGAGCGTTGTCACAGAACGAAAAATGAATTCAAACGGAACCCAGCGCCCTATCAGGAAGAAACCGGGCTGCTGTGCAAATTCTGCGGGAATCCGATCCACAAGGGATTTTTCTATTGTCCATATTGTGGCAAGAAGCTGTAGCTTCGTTGACTGGTTGATTAGTTGAATAGGTAATTGGAAATTGTCAACTATTCAATCTATACGTTTACGTTAAAATCTCAAAACTTTCAGTTTGCGCAAAATTGAGTAATAGCTCGATTCATAGCAACATCCACCAACCAGAGCGCCACGTTGTCCTGGTGGCGCCGGAAATCCACTGGAATACCGGCAACATCGGCCGTACCTGCCTGGCCGCGGGTGCCGGTCTGCATCTCATCAGGCCCCTGGGGTTTTCGCTTGAAAGTCGTGAGGTGAAAAGAGCCGGACTGGACTACTGGAAAAATGTTAAGCTGATAGTCTGGGATAATTTTAACGATTTCCTGGAAAATACGGCGCCGCAACATGATGAGGTGGCAGTGTTTTCAAAAAGAGGATCAAAATCTTTCTGGTCCATGATCTGCCCAAGGCGCCTGTTTCTGATATTCGGATCCGAAACCCGTGGGCTTCCCGACAGTATCCTGCGCCAATTCTCCGATGTTACCTATCATATACCCGTTACATCTGAAATTCGGTCGCTAAACCTGTCGACCGCCGCCGGAATTGCATTGTATGAAAGCCTGCGTGCAGCCGAACCCTTTCATGGTTGGTCGCCGGAGTAATATAATGACAGAATTCCATGATTCGACATTCATCATTCGCTATTCCAAAACCCCTGAACCCCGAACCTCTGAACCTTTTTTCCACATGTGAATTGTTTTCCTCAATTTTATGTATTATATTTCTTATAAATTATCTTATCTAAAAAACAATAAATTCCTTAATCATTTGATATCTATATTTTTATCTACTAAACAGAGGGCTGGCATTTTTTTTGCTTTTGCTACATTGTAACTAATTAAACCTTAATGTTTCTCGCATGTTCAACCGAATATTAGGCCGAGGTTCTCATGGACATAAAAGGCAAAAAGGGAAGCGGTGTTAAATTGTTGAGAAAGAGGTACCGTAAAAAATTCAGAATACCGGAAAATATGAATTATTACAGCAAAGAAGATTTAAAAAAAGCAGAAAAAAAATACGTTAAATTATGCCTGACAACCGGCAATTGCAGGTGATATTGCAATGCAGGCGTCTACCGGTTGAGGGGGTGCACCCGCAGGCATGTGTTACAGGGATAGCTAATACATACGCCCATCAGTAAACGGTTCGAAAGACCCATCGCAAGTGGCTCAATCGAACCGACAATACCCCCCAAATCAAATATCTAATGATCGGGGGCATTCAGCAAGGCCTGTGCGGCCTTGCTGTTTTTGTTTTTATTACCGGCAATAGAAAGTTAGAGTTAAGAAGCTGCGGCAGCCGCTTTTTCCTGCAACACCTCAATCTGACTACCATTGCCGTCAAGCTCCGCCAGCACGGCGTTCAGTCCGGCAGCCAGGTCCGTCTTAAAACCCTGCAGTGCCAGGGCACGGCTAATCGCAGGGATGAAAAAAAGAACGTTGTCGGCTGAAGATGAATACCCCATCAGGCCGATGCGCCAGACTTTCCCCTGCAGGCGACCAAAACCACCGCCGATGTCCAGCTTGAATTTTTCCAGCAGGTAACGCCGTAATTTAATATCGTCCACGCTTTCCGGGATCAAAACGGTATTCAGCGTCGGCAGGCGGTATGCCGGATCCACCAGCATCTTGAGGCCCAGTGCTTCAACGCCGGCCACCAGCGCTTTATGATTTTTTAGGTGGCGGGCAAACCGTTTTTCCAATCCTTCTTCGTGGATTAGCAGCAGTGCTTCCAGCAATCCGTAATTTAAAGTACTCGAACTCGTATGATGGTAAACCCTTTCACTGCCCCAGTATTTTTCAATCAGCGATATATCCAGATACCAGCTGCTGACAGGGATCTTGCGCTTTTTTACCATTTCAACGGCCCGGTCGCTGAACGTTATGGGGGCAAGCCCGGCCGCACAACCGATACACTTCTGGGAACAGCTGAAACAGCCATCTATGCCCCATTCATCGACCTTGATTTCAATTCCGCCCAGCGATGAGACCGTATCCAGCATAATCATCGTTTCATATTTTTTGGCCAGCTGCGCGATGTCGTCTATGGGTTGCAGAACCCCGGTGGATGTTTCGGCATGGACCAGAGCGACCAATTTGTAAGAACCCTGTTTTAGCTCGGCCTCCACCCGTGCCGGATCGACCGGTTTGCCCCAATCTTCTTCAATGACCGTAATCTCAGCACCCTGGCGTTCCGCCATCTGGCGGATACGGTCACCGAAAAATCCGGCTACACAGATCAGAATCCGATCACCGGGTTCGATCAAGTTGGCGACACATGCCTCCATCCCGGAGGAACCGGTGCCCGGCATGGCATTGGCCAGACGGTTTTGGGTGCCGAAAACCGGCGGCAGCAATTCACCGATGCGGTCCAAGACCTTGAGATACACCGGATCCATATACCCGATGACCGGTGAGGACAATGCTTTGTAAACCCGGGGGTGTACATCCAATGGTCCCGGTCCCATCAACCTGCGTAAAGGAGCTTCCTGACGTTGTAAATTCAAGGCTTCCATGTATTACGTTCCCTTTGATAATATATTTTTGCCGGATCGATTCAGCGACCAAAGTGTAAACTTATATTGTTTTCAGGTCGGAATGTCAAGTTTATGAAAAGGCAAAAATCCACTGCTGAATTCTAGAGCGTTCTCGGGGATACCGCTTGGTGGGTTTTTTAATAAAATAGGGGCCAGCCCGGTGGTCACTTTCGATTTGATATACCGAAAAAATGATCTAAAAATTAATTTGACAAAGTAGAGTTAACCAGGGCTTTAATGACGACCATGGTTTCATCGTCTTTTCTTTCTGCTGAGCCGCGAAAACGTTCCAACGCATTGTAAACTTCATTCAATATATCGTTGGCCGATTTTTGATAATTGTCTTTGATGACCATTTGCAGACGTTCATTGCCGAAATGCTCATTTTGCGGATTGCAGGCTTCTTTGATGCCGTCGGTTCCAATTAAAATTATTTGTCCCGGCTGGATTTGGATTTTCGCTTCTTCATAAACCCAATCCTGCATAACACCCAATGGCAATCCATCACCGCCAAGGATGTCAAAATTTTCTGTGGCGGGGTTATAGGAAAGTGCCGATTCATGCCCGGCATGCACCCAGCGGAAGCATTTTTCTTTTAGATCGATTTCGCTGTAAAACATGGTGATGAACAGGTTGAGTTCCTCGATGTCCTGGACCAGACGTTTGTTGACATCGGCAACGATCGATACGCCGTCGCCCGGGCTGAGGATGCGCTCGCGGAAACATGCGCGCACGGAAGTCATCAAAATTGCGGCAGATATACCGTGCCCGATCACATCGGCAACCACGATTCCGATTTTTTCCTGACCCCATTCATCAGGATTGATAAAATCATAATAATCGCCGCCGGTCTCATCACAGGAGATGCTTTTGCCGGCGATGTCATATCCATCGACCTGCGGTTCGGATTTTGGCATCAGGGTGCGCTGGATGATTCTGGCCCTGGCCAGGGAGGTTTGAACCTTTTTTAACTGGGATTGATCGGTCGTAACTTTATGGTAGTTCTCAATTCCGCTTTGAATCGCCTCGCCCAGGGTTTCAGCCGGACACGGTTTGGGATGAAACTTATAAATACTGCCTTCGTTTACGGCACTAATGGCGGTGGTCATATCGGCCGAGCCGGTCAGCATCATCCGGATCGTATCCGGATTTGTCTGCTTGACCTGCCGCAGGAATTCAATACCATTCATCCCCGGCATCATGTAATCGGAAACCACCACGGCATAGGGACCGTTTTCTTCGACCATCCTGACCGCCTCTTCACCGCTGACGGCCGTCTCCACCCGGAATTTATTTCTAAGCTGACGTTTAAGACCGGCCAGCAACAGTTCATCGTCATCCACCAATAGGATCTTCGTCCTCATTATACATTCCTTTCGGCATTTTCTCTGCAAGCCCGGCGCCATTCGGTGATGCGCGCTGATACTCCCAGCCGGTTAAGATATTCATTGTCACACGGCAGCTCCATTTCCTGATCTTCCGGGCAGTCTTCTTCGTGATCGAGTGCATTGGCAACATGCACGGCGGTCAGCAGTCCCAATTTGGATGACACGCTTTTTGACGGGCAATGATGAAAGGCAATGGCTTCTATTATCGGATTTTCCAAATTCCACAACCCCATCAGATAGGCGCCGATCTCCGCATGACTGGTGCCGAATGTCGCATATTCCAATTCCCACAATTTGTGGTCTGAATTGCGCGATTCGGTCAGCACTTGCTGGTAAGTGTCTTTAAAGTTCGTGGCCAGAATGAGCTTCCCCAAATCGTGTAATAATCCGGCCATCAGAGAATAATTTATCAAATCCTGATGCATCTGTTCACTCTTAACGATTGTTTTGGCATGCGTGCTGACCGAGATACTATGAATAAAAATGGCATCGATATCGAACCAGGAATATTTTTTCTGGCTGAATTCGGAAAAAATTTTTACTGAAAGAACCAGGGATTTAATGGCTTCCAGTCCAAGCAGCATGACGGCCTGCCGGGCGTTGCTTATTCTTTGCGGCAGTCCGAAAAAAACAGAATTGACCACCTGCAAAATTTTAGCGGTCATGCTGACATCTCTTCCAATGATCGCCCCTATATTTTTGATCGAAGGATCATCTGATTGCATTTCAGCCATAATCTCCGTGTAGATGGTGGGGAGGCTGGGAAGGGATTCGATTTGCGAGACTATTTTTTTGATGGAATCGTCGGACAGGATATCACGCAGGGAAAACAGTTTGGCCAGGGTTTGTTTTAATAGTTCAACATCACACGGTTTGGAAAGGCATTGGTGGGCAAACTGGATGGATTGAATGGTAGTTTCCTGCTCAACGTGCCCGGAAAGAATGAGCCGGACGGTATGGGGATGGCGCTGCTTGACTTCAGCCAGCAATTGAGAGCCGTCCATTTCAGGCATTTTCATGTCGGAAATGATGACATCCATGGCATGGTCGTCAAGAATTGTCAATGCCTGGGCAGCGCTGGTTGCAAAGGTCATCTCCCACACATTGCGCATTTTCCGCAGGGTCCGCTGTAAGCCCTTTAATATCAGCGGCTCATCATCGACGAATAGTATCCGTTTTTTTAGGGTTTCACTCATTTTCGACCGGTTCAGTTTCTAACGGCAGACCGATAATAAACGTGGTTCCTTTGCCTTCCTGGCTTTCCAAGTCCAGGGTTCCCTTGTGTTTTTCAACAATAACGGAATGCGAAATAGCCAAGCCCTGGCCCGTACCCTTGCCGGGCCCTTTGGTGGTAAAAAACAGGTCAAATATTTTATGGCGGATTTCCTGCGGGATACCGGCACCGGTATCGCTGATCCGAATTTTAACCCAATTATCTTCCTGATAAGTGTGGATACGAATGATGCCACGCTCTGAGGAAGCCTTTGTGTTAGCCTCGGCAATGGCATGGGCGGCATTGACAATCATATTTAAAATCACCTGGTTCAATTCAGCCCTGAAGCAGGGAACGGCGGGCAAGTTTGCGTCAAAATCGGTTTCCATCTGAGCGACATATTTCCATTCATTGCGGCTGATGGTAATCGTTTTTTCAATTTCTTGATTAACATCGGTGGGTTCTTTGGTGATCATGCCCGGATGGGAGAAGATTTTCATGGCCTGCACGATTTTAGTAATGCGCTCCACCCCTTTGAGGGTATGCTCCAGGGCGACCGGTATTTCATCCTCCAGGTATGCCAGATCCATATCCTGGATGCGCTTTTCAGCTCCGGCAATCAGATCTCCGGTTAAGGCGTTCGATTTTGCTTGATCTATCAAATTTTCATATTCTCTGATAATTTGAATCAAATCCTCATATGCATCCTGGAAAAAACGGGTATTGTCTCCCACAAATTGAGTCGGTGTATTAATTTCATGGGCGATTCCGGCCGCCAGTTGACCGATGGCCTCCATTTTTTGCGACTGCTGCAGCTGAATTTCCAGCTTTTTGCGATCGGTAATATCCGCTCCGATCATGGTCGATCCCAGAATACAATCATGATCGTCATCTAAATGATTGATGGTCAGACCCAGATATCGTTCTTGACCGTCCAGGCGTTTGAATCGGATATTATCCCTCAGGGTTGGACGGCCGGCGGTCCGGCTTTCAGAAATTCCATCGGCAATCTTATTCCATTCCCAATCAACGCCGCATTGCTGCAAGGGCAAGCCCATCACATCCGCTTGATTTTTGCCGAATACTTCTTCCGCTTTTGAATTCCAGAAGACAATCTTATAGTCTTTTGACAGGCCGATTAAAATTGTCGGCAGCGATGAGACCAGCTGATTGATCTCTTTTTGACCATTTCCAAAGGGCATTTTGGCGTTTTGAAAGTGGCCGGCTTCGTGATTTAATCTTACCGTGGACATTTCGGATTTAGGAGCTTGTTCTGGCATAAAAATTTCCCGGATACCCTATATTATCAAGGCAGATCGCAGCGTTGATATCCAATCTGACATCAAACGCCAGCGGTAGTTCGCAATTGTGAAATGGAGTACAAAGAATCCCGAATTTGTGCGGCCCAACACCGGGTATGCCCAGGTTAGTTCGCTTCGCTCACAATTGGAATGATGGAATACTGGAATAGTGGAACAATGGGTTCTGGCGTAATGCAATGTCGGGTTAATGGTCCCGCCACCGACGGGATTGACGATAATATTAAAATGGCATATATCCTTTTGAAAACCAATATTCCAGCGTTCCAGCATTCCATTATTCCATTTGCGGGGCAAATTTGAAAGTTCATAAAATCTACATGTTATCAGTAAGTTGTAGAAATTTTTAGACGTTTAATTACCCTGCGATCCAAAAAGCCCAGATATTTACGATCTTCATCTTAATAGCAGCCGGCGGCTGACACAAATGAGTTATCGGCAAATCATGGGGATTCTTTAGTTTCTTTTCAGTGGTTCGGGAGATCGGCCCAGGGGAAATTTGCCGGGTCCCCGCCATCGGGAAAACGGCCAACAGGGCTCTATGTAAATTATATTTATTAATTGAATTTTCCATATTTTTTTGGCAAAAATGAAAATATAAAATACTTTTAATTTTTTTTATTGACAAATAGTTTAGACATTATAATTAATACTTGATTATTGAAACCACATCATGTTTGCGAAGGATTTATTGAACAAAATATTTTTGCCGCCAAGACCCGAAGCTGAATTTATAATAAAAATTTTTTCTTTGTGTCTTAGTGCCTTTGTAGCTATTTTTTTGCGGTTTATCCGGGTTGGGTTAATGATAGCGTTGGAATATCATCTTGATCAATTGAAGCAACTGAAAGGAGACGGGGATGAAAAAAATATTTTTACTGCTGGTGGTATTGTCGATTGTTTGCGGCGCGACGGCTTTCGCCGCAGCTGAAGAACTGAAGATCTTCATCTGGTCTGAGTACATGGATGAAGAAAACATGCCCAAAGATTTTGAAAAGGCAACGGGCATCAAAGTCCGGCTGGATCTTTACGAATCGAATGAAGAAATGATGGCCAAATTGCAGGCCGGCGGGGTATCACAGTATGACATCATTGTGCCTTCCGATTATATCATGCCCAGCCTGATCGCCCTGAAACTGATCCAGCCGCTGGATCATGCCAAGCTGCCCAACCTGAAGAACCTGGGCGCTAAATTCAAACAGACCACGTTCGACCCGGGCAATAAATACTCCGCCGGCTGGCAATGGGGCACCGTGGGTCTAATGTACCGCAGGGATCGCATCAAAGACGCCGACGCCCAAAGCTGGTCCATTGTTTTTGATCCCGCAAAGGATCCGGGACCCTTTGCCCTCATCGATTCGGTGCGGGAGATGATGGGCATCGCCCTGCTCTACCAGGGCAATGATTTTAACAGTATAATTCCCAAAGAACTTATGGCTGCAGCGGATTTGCTGATTCAAACCAAAAAACGTCAAAGTTGTTTGGGTTTCAAAGGGGGTGTCGGCGGCAAGAACGATGTTGTCGCCAATGCCGCTGCCGCAGCAATTGTTTACAACGGCGATGCGATCCAGGCCATTGCCGAAGATCCGAAGAATTTAGGGTTTGTGGTACCCAAAGAAGGCAGCGAAATCTGGCTTGACTCCATGTGCATACCGGCCAAAGCGCCCAATCCGGATGCAGCGCACAAATGGAT
Source organism: uncultured delta proteobacterium (assembly GCA_963710795.1). Taxonomy (GTDB): domain Bacteria; phylum Desulfobacterota; class Desulfobacteria; order Desulfobacterales; family JAFDCJ01; genus JAFDCJ01. Next base: position 123,544 of record CAVQBT010000014.1, on the reverse strand, counting down.
CAACTGGATCCTGGATCCTAAAGTCAATGCTTCGCTGACCAATTACAACCATTTTGCAACCCCCAATGAAGCCGCCCGGCCTTACCTGAACAAAGAAGACCTGGCAAATCCCGGCGTGTGGCCGCCGCCGGAAGTTATGAAAACATTGTATTTCACCAAGGACCTGGGCAAAGACAACCGTATTATGGATGAAGCCTGGACCCGGGTCAAGTCGCACTAATTATATTTTCAGTTTCGCCCCGGGCGAAACTGAAAATATATCGCGATTCGTTTAGGTAAACAGGAGGTGCACGTCGGTTGCACCTCCACCAGTATGGTTATAGCGGCTATAAGGGGAAAATTTTAACGATGGGAACAGATTTTTCGAACAAAGTGGTGATGGTCACCGGGGCCTCCCGCGGTATCGGCCGCGAGATCGTCCGGCAGTTTGCTAAACGCGGTGCCGGTGTTGTCGTTCATTTTCATAAAAACCGCGAAGCTGCCGAACAAACCCTGGCGAGTCTTGCCGGCGCTTCGCATATGGTGGTTCAGGCGGATTTAGCCGATGCAGCGGCGGTCGGTCAAATGGCCCAAACAGCGGTCAGCGAAATGGGCAAAATCGATGTGCTGGTTAACAATGCCGGGATTTATGAATTTCATCCCGTTGCTGAAACATCTTTTGAGGATTGGCAGCGCAGCTGGGAAAAAACCATCTCTACCAACCTGATGGGGCCGGCCCACCTGTCGTTTCATGTGGCCCGCCGCATGATAAAAAACGGCGGCGGTAAAATCATCAACATCACCTCGCGCGGCGCCTTTCGCGGAGAGCCGGATGCTCCGGCCTACGGCGCCAGCAAGGCCGGATTGAATGCCTTCAGCCAATCGATGGCCCAGGCCCTGGCCCCCCACAATGTTTTCATGTATGCGGTTGCTCCCGGCTTTGTGGAAACCGATATGGCCGCCGCCGTGCTCGCCGGTCCGGCCGGGGATGCCGTGCGGTCCCAGAGTCCCCTGAATCGGGTGGCGCGTCCTGCTGAAGTGGCCCGGGTGGTATTGTTTCTGGCGGCTGAAGGCACCGATTATCTCACCGGCGGCATCATCGATGTCAACGGCGCCTCCTACCTGAGGACCTGATCAATTTCGACGTTAGTTTCTTTTTCGATTTGACCGGCCGTTTTTTTAGCTGCGGCTTGGTTGAACCCTGATCTGCGGCCGAAAACCTTCAGTCAGCCACAGTTCCCGCACCAATGAAACCGGTACCCGCCTTTGCACTCTTTCCGCCGTACCGAACGAAATCCCGTCCTTCTTTTATTAAATGGCCAAAATTCCTTAATTTTAGGCACTTTATATTTTAGGCAATTTAGGCATTTTCTTTTCCGATTCATCTTTACCGCAGCACCATTAAATGCTAAATGAGCGCAGTCAAAAAATCCGGATGAAAGAAAGCCTGTGACCGACACCAATCAGATCGATAAAAAAGTGATTTTTGCCCTATTTCTGATTCATTTTATCGGCGATTTTTTCCAGTCTTTTATCCGGCCACTGCTGCCGGTAATGGCGAACAAATTTGACCTGAGCCTGGCCCAGGTGGGTCTGATAACCGGCATCGCAACATTTATGGCGTTTTTGATTCAGCCCATCTATTATTTTTCTTTTGCCCTTTCATCTCCCAGCCTGTTGCTGTTCATTCAAACTACCGGCTGGCAATTGTACCCGCTGGCTTTCATGTCCGGATTCCTGCTTTTGGCCACCCTGTTTCCGGCCGTGGCCCTGGCCCAGAAGGTTGCCCCCGAAGGCCGGTCACTGGTGTCCAGCATCGTCATTGGATTAGCCCTCGGGATTGCCGGACTTTTGATGCCCCTGACCGGCAAAATCGCTGATGCCGTCGGTATCCGCATGGTATTAAACTTCGTCGCCTTCATTCCCATGGCAGCACTTTTGCTGATACGTAAACTGCCCGAACCCGGTAATAAGGTCAAATGATAAATTTTACTGCAACTGAAAGGAGCTGCCATGAATTCAACCGTTATCTATCAATCGAAAAACGGCCTTTGTTACCTGACCCTTAACCGGCCGGATGTGTTTAATGCCCTGAACCGGCAGCTCGTCCTGGATTTAACAGCTGCTTTAAAACAGGCCGAATCGGAGACTGAGGTGCGGGTCGTCATTTTGAAGGGTGCTGGCAAAGCCTGGTGTGCCGGTGGCGATCTGGAAGAATTGCTGCAGCTGACTCAGGCCGGAGCTGCCGAGCGGCGGGCCTATCTCACAGATTTTAAAGCCATGATCGATGCAGTCAGAAGAATCTCCAAGCCGGTCATTGCAGCTGTCCATGGGGTTTGCGTGGGGGGCGGCAATGAAATCAATATTGCCTGTGACATGACCATTGCTTCCGAAAAAGCCCGATTCGCTCAAGCCGGTCCCCGGGTCGGCTCGGTGCCGATGTACGGTGTGCCTCAAAATCTGCCTTTTCTCGTGGGAGAAAAGCGCTCCCGGGAAATCACCTATCTTTGCCGGTTGTATTCAGCCCGGGAAGCCGAATCCATGGGCTGGATCAACAAAGTGGTTGCTCCCGCTGAATTAGAGCCGGAAGTCGAGCGCTGGGCCCAGGAAATCTTGAGCAAAAGCCCCACCGCCATTACCCTGGCCAAAAAGATGCACAATGTCTACTACGATATGCTCTCCCCGAGTGTGGAAGCCGGAGTGGAACTGTTGACCTTTTTCTGGGGAACCGACGAGGCGCGCGAGGGGATGCTGGCCTTTAAAGAGAAGCGCGCGCCAGAGTTTGAGGTGTAACAAGCGAAATGATTTGTTCACACCACCCAGATATTATTTATGGTGGATCACTTTCACCGAGCACAGGATCATATCGCGATGTGCTCTATAACGCGGCTTATACTCATTAGTCCGATTTGCAGCCCATCACTCCAAAACTCCAGTACTCCATCACTCCGAATCTAAATTATCGGCCAAGCGTAATAACTGTAACCTGGCTTTGAAGATCAGGATTTCAATATTGGATTATAGTTCACCCATGTCCGGTTCTATCTGCAGGGTGTCATTAATCCGGTTGGCCAGATTGGCCAGGGCAATTACCATTGTCAGCTCAACGATTTCGTCTTGAGAATAATATTTCCCGACGTATTCCAATACATCGGCGTCGACAGCGGCTGCCCCGCGGGTAACAATATCTGCAAAACGAATGGTGGCTCTTTCTTTCTCGTCGAAGGCCTCACTGCGCTGGTAATGCCTCAGCGCCTTAATTTGTTCGTCCGTTACACCAATCTGCTTCGCCGAAGCAGTGTGATGGTTGGTTCAGTAGCGGCAGCCATTGATGCTGGATGTTTTCAGATAGGCCAGCTCTTTGTATTTGGCTTCTATTTTGCCTTTGCTCATGACCGCGTCATAAAAGGGAATGAGGGTTTTCAGGGCTGCCGGAAACCTGGCGACAACCCCAAAAATGTTGGGTATCATACCGATGTCGGCCAGGATTGCATCGTAGATTTTGTGCAGCTCAGCCGGGGCCTGCTCTTTGGATAGCGGATCTGGAATTCCCATTGACCTTCTCCTTCAGCATTGGACGTTAATAGCTATTTATTATTTGTTATTTAAAAATTATAATCGCTTCGTTTTATAACCCTTGCAACATAATAAAAGATATTATTCCTCTCGAACGATTAACCAATAACCATTAATCAATAACTTCCACCTGGTTTTAACACAATTGGGGTTAGAGCTTATAAGACGGACGCGTCCCCTTTTGCTCGTAATAAGGCATCATTTCGGGGACGTATTCAGCCAGTTTTTTCTCGCGATTAGCCGGAGACGGGTGCGTGCTGAGAAATTCAGGGGGACCCTTGCCGCCGACCTGGGCCATCTTTTGCCACAGGGTGATCGCAGCCCGCGGGTCATATCCGGCCTTGGCCGCCAGCTCGATACCGATCCGATCCGCTTCAGACTCCGCCGCCCGGCTGTTGGGTTTTTGGACGGCCAGGGCCGCGGCCAGTGCGGCGCCGGTCAACGCCAATCCTTTGCTATCCGCGGCGATACCCACCGCAGCCACCCCGATGGAGCTGGCCATGGCGACCGACATTTGCTCGGCCGAATGCTTGGCCAGCGCATGGGCAATTTCGTGGCCCAGGACCTGGGCCAGCTCGTCATCGGTTGGTTTAATCTTGTTCACCAGACCGGTATATAGGGCCATCTTACCGCCGGCCATGGCCCAGGCGTTGACCGTTTCCGGCTCATCGATGATTTTAATGCTCCAATCCCAATTTTTTGTCTCGGGCCGCATTTTTATGGCCTGGGCGATCAAGCGGCCGGTAATCCGGTCAACACGTTCTTTCAAAGCCGGATCGTTGTCTACCTTGCCCTTTTGCTCATAGGGTTTCAGCATCTCGACATAGGCCTGTTTGGAGGCCGCAATGGCACTGTCCTCGGATACAATCATGAGCTGCCGTCTTCCGGTGGGACTGGTGGCGCAGGCCAGGATCAGGGTTAGGCAAAGGATAAGCGTTAGGTGTATTTTTTGCATCTAAGAGGTCCTTTCATCCAGGAACTTTCTGCTGTTACACGCCCTCGGAGCAGGGTTTGGTGGTCGTATCCACCCAATTTTGCCGGCCGTCGTGGTTGAAGTTCAGGATTCAAACATAAATTATGTGAATTAATATAACCCTTGCCCGGTCAAAATCAAGACCCGTCCGATGCTCAGGCTGATGCGACGGTTCGCATTTTAGCGGTCGGGACGGATCATATAATTCGTATTCAATATTGCCAACCTGCCATAGGCTGTATTAACTTGCTCGTAGCTCTTCTTTATTGCCAGGGGTCGAGGTGCTATATCTTCTAAGCGCCTAAAACGGAAAACACGGGGGACGCGATGCTCAAAATACCCGGATATCAAGTCACTGAAAAAATCTATCAAAGCCTGCGGTCACTAGTTTACCGGGCCCAACGGTTGGAAGACGGGCGATCGGTTATATTAAAAACACCGCAAGAGGAGTACCCGCTGCCGGAAGAAATTTTGCGCTACCGGCGTGAATATGAAATCACCCGCAGCTTAAATATTGACGGGGTTCCGCGGCCCACAGGGCTTGAAAAAATAAGCAATCGGCTGGTACTGATTTCCGAAGACATCGGCGGCCGGGATCTGAAATCACTGCTGAACACCCACACCTTCACCCTTCAGCAGCTATTGACAATTGCCGCGAACGCGGTTCGCATTCTGGGGAAAATTCACACCGCAAATCTTGTCCACGCCGACATCAAAACGTCCAATATAATTTTCAATCCGGCAACCCATCAGCTCCAGGTGATTGACTTTGGTTCATCACAGGCCCTGACGGGTGCGGGGTCCATTGGAGAATTGCGGGGCCTGGCCGGAACGCTGTCGTATATGTCACCCGAGCAGACCGGCCGCATGAACCGGCCGGTTGACTGGCGCACCGATTTTTACTCTTTAGGCGTGGTGCTTTATGAAATGTTTACCGGCCGGCTGCCCTTTGAAATTACCGATGCCTTGGAACTGGTTCACGCGCACATTGCCAAACAGCCCGCGAAACCGGGTGAATTGAATCATGAAGTTCCGGAGGGTCTGTCTGACGTCATCCTCAAACTTCTGGCCAAAGACCCCGAGGATCGGTACCAGAGTGCGGCGGGCCTTGAAGTGGATTTGGCTGAGTGTCTGCAGCGTCTGGCGAACACCGGCGGAATAAAACCGTTCCCGTTGGGCCGCAAGGATTTATCTGATAAATTCCAGGTATCCCGCAAGCTGGTCGGCCGCCAAAAAGAACTCGAAGTCTTGATGACGGCCTATGATCGTGTCAGTCGGGGCGGCAAGGAATTGATGCTGATTGCCGGGCCGGACGGGATCGGGAAAACGGCGCTTGTGATAGAAGCGGCGCAAGATTTTGCCCGCCGTGGGGCATTATTTTTGCAAGGCCAGTTTGATGCGTCGCAGCACAGCGTGCCGTATGCTGCTTTGGTAACAGCCTTTCAGGGCCTGGTTCGTCAACTTTTAACCGAAAGCCAGGCGCGCCTCAATCGCTGGCGGGATCGGATTCTGGCGGCTTTGGGGGGCAATGGACAAATCCTGCTGGACCTGATCCCGGATGCGGTTGCCATTATCGGCAACCAGCCGGCCGTGGTGGAGCTGGAACCGGCGGCGGCGCAAAGACGAATTAAGACGGTTCTGTTAAATTTTATCAGAATATTTTGCAGACCGCAGCATCCGCTGGTTTTGTTCCTGGATTTTTTAAACCAGGCGGATGGCGATTCGCTGGACCTGATGAAATCTTTAAGGACAGATGAACAAATTGATTTCCTTTTTCTGATCGGCGCCTTGCGGGATGATGACGTCGAAGCCAGCCACCCCCTGTTTCGGTTCCGGCAGGATCTTCAGCAACTCAACGCGGATATTGCCCAACTGGATCTGGCCAGTCTTAGCGCCGAACACGTTGCGCTGATAACCGCCGAGACGCTGAACTGCGACCCGCAGACGGTCGAACCGCTGGCGCGGATTCTGGCGGATAAAACCCGCGGCAACCCATTTTTTTTGAACGAATTTTTAAATCTGCTGTATTCAGACAAACTGCTTTATTTTGATGTCAACCAGCGCGCCTGGCAATGGGACCTCAGCGGCATCCAAAGCCGGATGATCACCGACAATGTGGTTGACCTGCTCACTGACAAATTGCAGCGCTTGAATGAAGCGAGCCGGGAAGTAATTTCCGAGGCCGCCGCGATTGGCAATTTGTTTGATCTGCAGACCCTGGCGACGGCCTGCCAACAATCACGGGCGCACACCGCGGGTGCCTTGCAGGCAGCCCGGACCGAAGGGTTGATTCTGCCGATCGGGGATGCCTGCAGCGATCAATTCCGGGACGCCGGTATTCAAAATCTGCTGGATGCCCCCGCTGATCTGCTGTTAAACTGCCAGTTTAAATTTGCCCACGATAGAATTCATCAGGCCGCTTATGAATTGATACCGGTCAATGAGCGGCCGATGGTGCACCATCAGATCGGTAAACGGCTGCAGGAAAGCACCGCGCCGGATGATAAATCGGACCGGATTTTTGTGGTGATCGATCAGCTCAATGCGGGACGCAGTCTGTTAACCAGCGATCCGGAACGTGTGAAACTGGCTGAACTCAATCTGATGGCCGGAAAAAAAGCCAAAACCGCCGCCCTCTTCACGACGGCCTTGCAATATTTTAAAACCGGCCTGGATCTGCTGGGTGAAAATTGCTGGGACGAAAACTATGATCTGGCGCTCGGGCTGCACACGCAAGCCGCCGAAATGTCTTATCTGTGTTCCAATGATAATGAAATGCAAACCCTGGTACAGGTTGTTCTGGGACATGCTCGTAGCCCGCTGGATAAAGCCCCGGCGCATGAAGTCAAAATTCATGCCCTGACCGCCCGCAACCGATGGGCCGAAGCGGCTGATGAGGCCCTGGAAATCCTGAGAAAACTGGGGGTGGATTTGCCGACCACGCCCGGCAAACTTCAGGTTGCGATGAGCCTGCTGAAAACTAAATTTAGGCTGATCGGCAAATCATTTGACGACCTGGCCCGGCTCTCGCCCATGACAGATCCCCGTACAATGGCGATTATGCGGATCACCATGACGGCCAATGCCGCGCTGGCGACCATCTATCCGGATCTTCATCCGATTCTGGCCAACGAGATGATCCGGCTGACCGTGCGGCACGGCAGCGGACCGGTTTCGGCGACCGCCTATCTCAATTACGGGATGCTCCTGGGATCCAGGGGCGGCATGGAATCCGGCTATCAATTCGGTCTGCTGGCCATGCGGCTATTGGAACAGCCCCAGGGCGATCTGTCCCGGCTGCCTTCCCGATTTGCGTTTAACTGGATCATGCGTCAGTGGAAAGAGCACCTGCGGGAAACCCTGGCGCCAATTCTGGAAATCAATCAGGCAGCGCGGGAAGTCGGCGATCCGTTTTATATCGCCTATTCCGGTGCATATTATATCGTGCATATGTTTTACTGTGGTCTGGAACTGCCCGGCATTGAGCAGGCCGCGTCCAAGCACGCGCCGGCTATTAAGGCCACCGGCGTCGAGGCGGCCTATAATTTCATGCAATTGTACCGGCAGGCGGTGTCGAATCTGACCCATTCGGCGGCCGATCCCTGTCGTCTGGCCGGTGAGTTTTATGATGAAGAATCGATGCTGGCCATTGACACGGAGGCTGACAACAAAGGGCGGGATTTCGGCCTTTACAATTGCAAATTGCTGCTGTGCCTCCTGTACCGGCAATATGACCGGGCCGTCAAAAATGCCGACCGGGTGCTGCAGGTGCTGGAAGGCGCCGCCGCTTTAGGGTCAAGTGTGCCGCCCTTCTATTGCTGGAGTGCGCTGGCGCGGCTGGGCGGCTATCCTGAGGCGGCACCTGATGCAAAGAAGCGGATTTTAAAGCAGGTGGCGGCATCCCAGAAGAAGCTGCGACGATTGGCTCAACAATCTCCCGTCAATTTCCGGCACAAGTATGATCTGGTCAACGCCGAGCGGCATCGGGTTCTGGGACGGGATTCGGAAGCCATGGCCCTTTTTGATCGCGTCATCGAGGGGGCGCGGCAAAGCGAATATTTGTTTGACCTCGCTCTGGCCAATGAAATGACGGCCCGTTTTTATCTGCAAAAGAATCGGATGTCCATTGCCCGTTCCTATATGACCGAAGCACGCTACGCATATTTAAGCTGGGGCGCCGCGGCCAAGGTGCGGGATCTGGAGGAGAACTACCCTGAATTATTGCTGGATGTCATGGCCGCAACGCAACCGGGAATCCTGGCCGGCCTGACCGAGGTGACGACGACCTCGAGTGATGCCGCCCAAGCCCTCGACCTGGCATCGGTGCTCAAATCCACCCAGGCCATGTCCAGTGAAATTGTTCTGGCCAAGTTGCTGGAAAAGCTTTTAAATCTCACGATGGAAAATGCCGGTGCCCAAAGGGGAGTTCTCGTGTTAGCGTCCGATGGACAGCTTTTCGTGGAAGCCGAAATGACGCTGGACCGTCAGGAGACGACGGTTCGTCAGTCCACTCCTTTGGACAGCAGCACGGCATTTTCAAAGTCCATTGTGAATTATGTTGCCCGCACCGCAAAGCCGGTTGTGCTGGACCATGCGGCCAAGCAAGGCAAGTTCACCCATACGCCCTATATTCTTAAAGCGCAGCCAAAATCGATTTTGTGCATGCCCTTAACCACGAAAGACAAACTGGTCGGCGTTTTATACCTGGAAAACAACCTGGCCACGGGTGCTTTTACATCAAGGCATCTGGAGGTGCTGCAAGTGCTCAGCAGCCAGGCTGCCATTTCCCTTGAAAATGCCCGTTTGTACGATAAATTAGCGGATTATTCCCACTCGCTGGAAGAGATCATCGCCGCCTTAAATCTGGCCCAGGAGGTTCAGCAGAATCTGCTGCCCCAGCGTCTTCCGCGGTTGGAATCGATCGATGTGGCCGGCCGCAGTCTTTACTGTGATGAAACCGGCGGCGATTATTTTGACTTTTTAGAGCTTTCCGAAAACCGGCTGGGGGTTGTGGTCGGAGATGTCACCGGCCACGGCGTTGCGGCCGCCTTGCTGATGGCCAGTGTCAGGGGATTTCTGCGGGCCCGGGCGGCTCGTATCCGAGTCCGCCGCCGAGATCATTACCGGTGTCAATCGCCTGACTTCCGTGGATACGGCTGAAACCGGACAGTTCATGACCCTGTTTTATCTGGTGCTTGACCATCAAACCCGTCACATTACCTGGGTCCGAGCCGGTCATGATCCGGGTTTGCTTTACTGTCCGGATACCGACCGGTTCGAGGAGCTTACCGGCGCCGGAATGGCCCTGGGGGTAGACGAAGATTGGCAATTCGAGGACTTTAGCCGCACCGTCGAGCCGGGCCAGATTGTGCTGTTGACCACCGACGGTATCTTTGAAGCCCATAATCCGGCCGGCGAAATGTTCGGCAAAGCCCGTTTCAAAGCGGTTGTGCGCCAAAACGCCGGCCTGGAAGCCGAAGGCCTGCGCAAGGCCGTATTCCAAGCGGTCACCGAGTTTCGGGGAGCCGAGCCCCAGGAGGATGATATTACGCTGGTCATCTTAAAATTCCTGTAAATTGGGTTTTAGGCTCTAATATTGTTAAATACTCATCAGGTATCGTTGATTGGTTGAATGGTTGATTAGTTGACTGGCTGATTGGTTAATTGGATAAATGGTTGCAAATTCAGTTCAACCACCTTGTTTATTGGTCTGGACAGCGGGTGAATGGTGATAAAGATACGACCGGTTGCAGATAAAATTGGCTAAGCATATTTGCACTCTTAAAAAGGACGGAGCGAAGCGACATCAACAAATCTTCAATCTTCAATCTTCAATCTTCAGTTTCGGCTTGTCCGGCTCCGGTGGTTTCGCAAAATAAATCACCAGGATCGCAACCATGCTCATGACAGCAAAGATGGTGAATGCCGTCTGGTAACTGCCGGTCGCATCGAAGATGAAGCCGGCGATGCTGGGTCCAAACGCGGCACCCGACATGGTAAATAGGCCGGCCAGACCCGATACTGTTGCAAAGGAAACCAAGCCGAAGCACTCACCGGTGATCAACGACAGCATCATGATAATGCTGCCCATGGTCAGGCCAAAGGCCAGGGTTCCCAGATACAATATGACGACATGCTGGAAGTGGGCCAGCGCGAACACGGCGATGGCCTGAATCAGAAAACACACCATGATGACATATCTATTATCGCAGCGGTCCACAAAGGTGCCCAGCCATAAACGGCCGATAATACTGGCACCGGCGGTAATGCTGACGGCGGTTGCTGCGCCGGAAACCCCCAGATACCGGCTCAGAAATGATATCTGGTGCACCAGAAAAGCAATTTGACCGGTCAGGGCCAGCCAAAACGCAATCACGATCGACCAGAACGTGCCGGTGCGAATGGCCTGGCGCCGGGTCCAGACCCGCATTTGGGAGGCGTAGCCGATGACTGAAGCATGGCTGCTCGAAGCCCCTGCTTGCGGTGGCGTGCCATCGGGAAATTGATTGACATCCGACGGGCGCTGTTTGATGAAAAAGGTGCTGATAATAACAACGACACCATAGATTGCGCCCAGAATCGGCAGCGCGATCGCCAATCCCCAGCGGGTGATCAGGTAGCTGGCCATGGGCACCAGAATAATTCCCCCGGCGCTCAGACCGGTGTTGGTCAGGCTCATTGCAAAACCGCGTTTGCGAATAAACCAATTGGTAATTACGGTGTTGATCGGAACCAGTGAGGTGCAGCTGAAGCCCAACGCCATGATAAAATAAACGGCATAAAGCTGCCATACAGTCTTGATATATACTAGTAATACAAAACCCGCTCCGATGATTACCGAGCCCATGATCAGAAGCCACTTCGGTCCATAGCGGTCGATTTGTCGGCCAATAATCAATCCCATGACGCCGGCTGTAAAAAAAAAGAGTGTGACAGCGGAAGAGATGGTGGTTTTCGACCATCCATGCAGCGTCCGCAGCGGATCCAGGATCACCCCATGGCCGTAAAATCCGATCCCGGAGGAAACAAATAAAATGACTGTCCCGGCCAGGACAATCCACCAGCCGTAAAAATTTTTTTCAGCTGATACAAGCACAGGATCTTGCGGGGAATCAAGCAGCGGAGATTTTTTGAAATCGGACATGGGTCCTCTTATGAAACGTGAAAAGCGAACCGCAGAATATCGAATATCGAACCGCAGAATGTCGAAGTATGGATTCGCTTCGCTCAGTCTTTATTTAAATAGACAAAATGCATTATTCGATTTTGGGCGTTCGATGTTCGACGTTCATTAGTTTTTCATTTGATTTGACTGGACTGTCGCGGCCAGAGGCGACGCTCGTATGAAGCATTTATCTTTACAGGATTAACAGGATATTTTTGGGATGGCACATCTCTATCCTGGTCATCCAGCCTGCCGGGGCGAAGCTAATTTGCGAAGACTGGTTGATCCTGTCAGAAAAAGCAATTTCGTGAAAATTCGTGCTAATTTGTGGCTTCTTGCATCCATCGATATAGTTGCAAAAAACCAAGCTACGAACATGCCTGAATAATTCAAAAAAATCAATAAAAAGCGCTGGCAAGCCTTTTTTAATCTCGATCTGGACATTAACGTGATCCGGTTCAATGGTCGCAAATTCATTTTTTCCCCGTTTGACTTCCCTACCGTCGCAATCCTTGCATCCGTTTAGAAAAAATAGTATCAACTGATTTGTCGCTATTTTTCAATCCTAAAAATTTCTGAGGCAGGTTGTCGTTGGGCATGAACCGGTTTCACCAATTGGGCAACCAAGAGGATTTTTCTAAATGAAATACAATTTTGATAACGTGATCAATCGTCGCAATACGAATTCTTCAAAATGGGATGGGGGGAAGGCGGATCTTTTGCCCATGTGGGTCGCCGATATGGATTTTGAAGTGCCGCAACCCATAAAAGAAGCCATTTTAAAACGAGCCGAGCATGGCATATTCGGCTACTCCATGCCCCCCAAAAGCTATTATGAGGCCATCATCAGCTGGGAAAAAAGACGGCACGGATGGGCCATTGAAAAAGACTGGATTACCTTCAGTCCCGGAATCGTCCCGGCGGTGCACATGCTGGTAAGAGCCTTGGCTCAGCCGGGTGACAAGGTCATTGTCCAGACGCCGGTTTACTATCCTTTTTTCAATGCCATCATCAACAATGGGTGCCGGATAGAAAAAAACTCTCTGAAGCTTCAAAACAAAAAATACATCATGGATTTTGAAGATCTGGAACGGAAGGTAAAAGACCCCCGGGCCAAATTATTGATCCTGTGCAGTCCGCATAACCCGGTCGGCAGAGTCTGGACGAGGCAGGAGTTGGTCCGACTGGGAAAACTGTGTGTGGAAAACGATGTCATCGTAATTTCCGATGAGATCCACTGCGACTTGGTATTTAAAGGACATAAACATCTCCCCTTTGCCGCGCTTGATAGGCGTTTTATACAAAACTCGATTACCTGCATCGCACCGAGTAAAACATTTAATCTGGCAGGATTACAGACCTCCGCCGTTATCATTCCCGATGCTAAAATACGTGCTCGCTACACCAATGTTTTGGTTAGTGACGGCTTGAAGATGCCTAACGCGTTCGGCATAACCGCCCTGGAAGCCGCCTATAATCATGGCGAACCGTGGCTTGAGCAGTTGATGGATTATTTAAGCCGCAATGTCGATTTTCTTATCCGGTTTGTCGAAGAAAGACTGCCGAAGGTTGAAGTCATTAAACCCGAAGGTACCTACCTGGTATGGATGGATTTCCGGAAATTGGGAATTGACCCGGATACGCTGGAAGACTTAATGTTGAAAAAGGCCAAGGTCTGGCTGGATGAAGGTTATATTTTCGGCCGGGAAGGGAAGGGATTTGAAAGGATCAATGTCGCCTGCCCCCGTTCAGTCTTGAATCAGGGGCTGCAGCGAATTGAGAAGGCGGTGAACAGTTTGTGAGTATTTGCCTTCTCGGTTCAGACCCTGATCCGGCGAGTATATGCCGGCTGAATCGCCTGGCTTTAATTTTCTCAACATGCATATATCCATCAGCCCGCTGGAAGGTAAACCAACTCACCCACTTTGAATTATGGATCGCCCGCATTCAAAACAAACGGTGCTAATTGCCGACCATGATCCGCAAAACATCAGCCTCCTGGAGGCGATACTGGCCCCAGATTACGACATCAAAGTCGCTTCTGACGGTATGGAGGTCATCCGTGTGGCCTCATCACCGGATCCCCCAGGATTGATCCTGCTAAATACCGACCTTGCGACGGCAGATGCCTGCGAGGTGTTAAAAACCCTAAAAGGCGACCGAACCACTGCAGGTGTCCCGGTTATCCTCCTGGCTGAGCCGACCGCCGAAGACCGGGAAGCAGCAGGATATGAACTGGGGGCCGCAGATTATATCACCAAGCCGTTTAAGCGATCCGTTGTCAGGGCCAGAATTCGGACGTACCTGGAGCTAAAGCGCTATCGGGACAATCTGGAAAATCGGGTAAAAAGCCAGGTCAGCGAGCTGCACGCGGAAATTCAGCAGCGCCGGGATGTCGAAGACACCTATCGCTCGCTGGTCGAGTACGCCAAAGACGGAATTGCCATCATCCACGACTTTAAAGTCAGGTTTGCCAATCCCGCGTTTTGCAAGATGATCGGCTTTTCCGAAAAAGAACTGATCGGCGCGCACCTCAAGAAATTCATTTCCAAAGAAGAATTTATTAAAAATACCCAACGCTATTCCAACCGGATCGCGGGCATCAACTTGCCCCGCATTTATAAATCCCAGGTGATCCATTCCGACGGAACCGCCATCGATGTTGAACTGAATGTTTGCGTAATACCCTATGGCAGATCACTTGCCGCTTTTGTATTTGTGCGCGATATACGCGAAGAGGAAGCCTGGAAATATACTATATGAGCAAATTGAAGCAGAAATCGAAAACAATTGAACTCAGTAGTGTTGGAACCATATTATTGGAGCGCAGCCGCAGGGCGAAACGCATCAGTATATCCATCAGACCATTTAAGGGGGTGCGGGTGGCCGTGCCTATCGGTGTATCCTTTGACAAGGCCCAAATGTTTGCCCAATCCAAAGCCGATTGGATTCATAAACATCTCGGGAAAATGGAACAGATGGAGCTCAGGGCCAAGGCGCTGTCAAACGCCAACCCCATCGATCGGGCCGCAGCCCGTAAAATTTTAGTCGACCGGCTCAATTTTTTGGCAAGAAAGTATGGCTTTACCTATAGCCGGGTTTTTATCAGAAATCAGAAAACCAGATGGGGCAGCTGCTCGACTAAAAACAATATTAATCTAAATGTCAGCCTGGTCCGATTGCCGGATGAGCTAGTCGACTACACCATTTTGCATGAACTGGTGCATACCCGGGTCAAAAATCACAGCCAACGGTTCTGGGATCAGATGGATCTGCTGTTGGGTGACGCCAAAAAAATAGATAAAAAGCTTCGCGCTTATGAGTTTCTGCTGATTTGATTAGCGGCCCGGATTGATTGACTCATAATCAATACCGAACTTTCCCACAGGCAAATAAAAAATCATTCCTCTCTGCGTCCTTCGCGCCTTTGCGGTGAAAATATAATTCTGTTAATCGTTAATGTTTAACACTATGCCACTTGCTCAAGTACGGCAAAAAGGCGGTCGATATCCTCATCGGTGCTGAACAAATGCGGTGATATACGAACGGATTCTCCCCGGACACTGACGAATATATTATCCTGCGCCAAAAGCAGCGGCAGATCCTTTGGGAAACCGCCCGGCTTGGATACCCCGATCAGGTGCGGTGCCCGCGTATGGACCGGTGCAACACCCAGGCCCATTTGCTGTGCCCGCTCGGCGATCGCATCGGTTTTGCTTTGCAGCGTTTCTGAAATATTTTCCACCCCCCATTCCAAAATCTGTCTGATCCCGGCTGAGGCGATCGGCGCCAGAATAAAACTGCTGGCTTCACCCTGATCATAGCGTCTTGCTCCGGTCTGGTATGACTCGCGATAGTCAACCAGGCGGGCAAAATCTTCGGCGCCGGCGCGGTTAAACCAGTTTTCTTCCAGGGGGGTTCCGGCCTGCCATTTCGGTGCGACATAACAAAACCCGAAGCTGTAAGCGCCCAGCAGCCATTTGTGCGATGCGGCCACCAGAAAATCCGGCTGGACCCGGTCAATTGAAAACGGCATGGCTCCGATGGACTGGATGCCGTCTATCACCAGGGCGGCGCTCACCACCCGGCATTTTTCGCCGATTTTAACCAGATCCAGCAGGGTGCCGTCGGTCCAATGGCAATTTTGCACGGCCACGATGGCCGTGTCGGAATCGATGGCCTCGAGCACCGCCGGCGTCCAATTACTATCTGCCGGGCGCTGGACGGTCTTGACCACGGCATTATTTTCTTGAGCCACCCGCATCCAGGCATAAACATTCGACGGGAACTGATCCTGCAGAATGACAATTGACTGGTCCCGTGCGACCGGCAAATTGCGGGCTGCCAGGGCAATGCCGTAGGATACGGCGGGCACCAGAGCCACATCATCGGATTTGCAGTTGACCAGCCGCGCAAACAAATCGCGCGCGGTTTCGGCACTGCTGAAAAAATCACCGGACGTTATGGTCCAGGGGTTTGCTTTGGCCTGTATCGCCGCCCGGCCGGCTTCCTGGGCAGCTTTGAGCAGCGGTGATGTATAGGCACAGTTCAGGTAAGTGATATTTTCAGGAATATCAAACATATCACGCTGGCAGGGGATCATGAATACCTCCTTGAAGGAAAGGGTTCACAGGTTTAAGGTTCACCGTTCAAGGTTACCTCTACAAATAATTAGTTACGTGTCCAGGCGAAAGCGTTTTCATTCGCCTGAACCCAATAGTTTCGTATGGAACTTCAGATAGTTAAAAGGATGTGGAATGGATTCGATTTCTATTATTCTAACTTAGACGGGATTTACCAGTCTTCGCTCCGCTGCGTCCCGGGCACGCAGGATCATCAGGAATTTTTTCGCCTGCGGCAAGGGGCCTTTCGGCTGAAGGCCGCATTATCCTGACGATCCTGTTAATCCTGTCCAGTTATTTTCTTTAAAATAAGAATCCATTCCTCTTTATCTTTCAAATTCTATAGTTTTTTATTTGATCAGATGTGCCGAAACAAGTTCGTTCCGGTTCTTACGTATCTGAGTCCGTCGCTTGCATAAAATCGACGACCACCCGGGCCAATTCTTCACCGCAGTCTTCCTGGAGAAAGTGCCCGCCGCCGTTGATGGTGGTGTGCGGCTGACCCTTGGCTCCCGGCACTTGTTGCTGCAATATACGCTCGCCCCCGCGGGTGATGGGATCGCCGTCGCTGAAGGCCGTCAGAAACGGTTTGTCATAATTTGACAACACTTCCCAGGCCTTGCGGTTGGCGGGTGCTGCCGGATCATCCGGTGATATCGGCACCAGCGATGGAAAGATTCGCGCGCCGGCTTTGTAGGTGTCGTCCGGAAATGGTGCATTGTAGGCGGCCGCAACCTTTTCAGGCAAGGGGTTCTGACATCCCATGGCGATAATTGCGGCCACCTCGAAATCCGGTACCTCGATTGAAAATTTACGCCACTTCAAAAAAGCGTCGCTAATGGGCGTGTCCCCGGTGGGCAGACCCGTATTGGCGGCCACCACCCGGGCAAAACGATCCGGATTATTCACCACCAGGCGCAGCCCGATCAGACCGCCCCAGTCCTGGCAGACCAGCGTAATTCGCTGTACATCTACCCGGTCAAGCCAGGCTTGGGCCCAGTCCACATGGCGCTGGTAGGTGTAATTGCTGCGGTCCGCCGGTTTGTCCGAGCGTCCGAAACCCACCAGATCCGGTGCTAGCGCCCGGTACCCGGCTGCTGTGATGATCGGAATTATCTTGCGATAAAGATATGACCACGAAGGTTCGCCATGCAGGAGCAGCACCGGATCCGCATTACGGGGTCCCTCATCAACGTAATGCATTCTAAGGGATCCGCCTTCACCGTCAGGAATTTCCACATAGTTTGGTTCAAACGGATAGTCCGTTAAATTCGAGAAATGCTCATCAGGAGTTCTTAAAGTTTTCATTTTTAGGCGACTCCATATTTTCAGGATTTAGTTTTCCCGGCCACCGCCGCATAAATGGCGAGTTCTTCCGTTCCGTCCACCTTCAGGAGGGCATCCAACTCCTCCTGGTTATAGGCGCCGATAGCGCATATTCCGGTGTCGATGGCCTCACCGGCAAGATAGAGATTCTGGCAGGAATGACCGGCATCCAACGCGATTATTTTATGGGCCACGATGGTGTAGCGCCATTCCGCCCGATAGGGAAGGGCCGTCCAGATGAAGACGGCCGCCCCTTTGCCCACAAACGCCTGTTTGCGGCAGGCCCTGGCTGCCTTTGTACTCAACTCCGGGTCGGCCCACAGAAAGCACAATTTGTGATCCAGGGGCAGATACCGGTAAAGTCCCGGCGCAAGACCGTTGATCCGATTTACCACCAAGTAGAGCTCAAAGGGATGGCGTGAACCGCCCGATGGCACGGTCCGACGGGTGGCGTCGCCTTTTTTAGCGATTTCCTGCACCCCTTGGACGGCCCACAGCAAAAATGAAAGTTCTTCCAGCGTCAACGCTTCGGCCGTATATCTGCGGCGGCTTTTGCGGCGGTTGATGGCTTCAATCAGCGGCATATGGCCCACCGTCAAGTCTTTGGCCGCTACCAAATCGATCAGTTTTGCATCTGCCGGATACGATTTTTGAAGCGGCGGCGGCGGAATCTTTTTGCGTTGATCTGTATCTTGCTTGAGCCATTCGCCCCAGGGACCCGCTTCGAGCAGTTTGCGACCGGCTGCCATACGCTTCATGGGAATTCTCCTATCAGGTATCTAATCATTTTCGTCTTATTTTCAGATTGCCTAGAGTTGATAGCACATGCAAGATTTTTTTACCACCGTGATTTGTTCGTTTACTTTTTACCTTATTGACAAACATACCGGTCTTCGCTATGGTGGCTGCATTTTGGGGGGAACCTATCGGTTGTCTATTGTAGTCGAACGGACCCAGAATTCCAACAGTCCATTTTCTTCTAATCCACACTTGAGAAACAGCTTCTTTTATATTCTTAATTTGGTTCGGACCTGATGTCTTTTTTAAATCTGCCTAAAGGCCGATAGGGGCCTGATGTTTCAGACGGAGGCTTGTTAGTTTATCCAACAACCAGTAAAGAGAGGAGGCCTGATAATGGAAAAAATAAGTTACGATGCAAACGGACAATCGGATGGCGGCATGGACCGCAGAAGCTTTTTGAAAGTCGGCTTAATCGGCTCCGCCGTGACCCTCTTAGGCATACCGCTCGGCAACCGCCGCGCCTATGCACAAATCCCCCAGTTTACGGTGGCCCAGGCATCCGGGCTGCGAACCCTGGACCCCCACATGCACAGTGAAAGAGTCAATCATATAGTGGATGACAATATTCATGACCCCCTGGTTCGGCGGGATGCAACAAACAAATTGATACCCTGGCTGGCCGAAAGATATGAAATCGTTAACGGCAAGGACTGGAAATTCACTTTGAGAAAAGGCGTCACGTTTCACAATGGGAATCCATTCAACGCCGGTTCGGTGAAATACACCATTGAAAAACGGTTGAAATCAGACAAGTCCCCGCGGGCGGGCGACTATAAACCGGTCACCGAAGTGAAAATTATCGATGACCATACCGTTGTCTTCGTCTGTGACAAGCCCTATATCACGTTGCCCAATGTTCTTTATTTTGCACCGATGGTGGATGAAAAGTACTGCGAATCCCATGATGACGCTTACCTGGCCAAAAATCCGATGGGAACCGGCCCCTTCCGGTTTGTGGAATGGGTGCAAGACGATCGCCTGGTGCTGGCAGGCAATGAAAATTACTGGGCCGGCAAACCGGAAATCAAGAAACTGGTTTTTAAACCGGTTCCGGAGGCATCCACCCGGGTGGCGGGTTTGATGGCCGGCCAACTCGATTTGATTACCTATGTGCCGCCGCATTTATGGAAATCAGTGGATCAAAGCAAAAAAGCCAGGTTATCGACCTCCATCGGGGGCCGAATTGTTGTCGTCGTTTTTCATCTGGACAAAGATGTCATCGCGCCGTTCAAGGATGTGCGGGTGCGCCAGGCGCTCAATTACGCCGTCGACAAACAATTGATTGTCGACAGCCTGCTGGCCGGCAGAGCGGAAGTATTAGGCCAACCCGTCGGCCCGGCCGTATTTGGCCACGACCCATCCATTCAACCCTATCCCTACAATCCCGAAAAAGCCCGTTCGCTTTTAAAGGAAGCCGGCTATGCCGATGGTTTCGAGGTGAAATTTGACGTTGCCAAGGGGATGGCTTTGAATGATATTCAAATTTGTGAAGCCATTGTCTCGCAGCTCAAGGACGTCGGGGTAAAAGCCAATTTAGTCGTCAACGAATGGACGGATTTTATCAGCCGCCTGCTGCAGCGCAAAACCAATCCCATGCATCTGCTCAGTTGGGGTGGCTATAGCAGCTTCGATGCGAGCACGTATGTGAAACCGCTTTTTTACACCGGCGAAAAATGGTCTTTTTACAGTAACCCGGCTATTGATAGGCTGGTGGATGCAGCGACGTCCGAAACCGACATGGCTAGGAGAAGGCAATTGTTCGAGCAGGCCATGGGCATCCTCCATGATCAATGCCCAATGCTTTATCTTCACCTTCAGCCCAATGCCTATGGCGTCAACCGAGCCTATAACTGGGAGGCCCGCGCGGACGAAATGATTCCGGTTTATGATGTTAAAAAAGTCTGAGCACCTGCCTGATGAATGGTGACAAGGGGGAGATCAAAGCTCCCCCTTTTAACTGGTTTAGGCGGAAGGTACATTTACCCGGTTCTTGCAGTTCCCGAGGAGCTGATTGGCAATGAGGCGTTACCTACTTAAACGGATGCTTCACCTGATATTCGTATTGATCGTCGTATCGGTGGTGATCTTTGCGATGATTCATTTGGCCCCGGGGGACCCGTTGGTTGTGCTGCTCGGCGAAAGGGCCACCACCGAGCAGATCGAAAATATGCGCCAGGCGTATGGATTGGACAAGCCGCTTTATGTCCAATACCTTATTTTCATGAAGAACACCCTGGAGGGCAATTTCGGCCTTTCCATCCGCCATGGCGTATCGGCCGGCAGTCTTATTTTTGAAAGGCTTCCCATCACGCTGGAGCTGGTTGTGGCATCATTGATCATCGCGGTTCCGCTGTCTATTTTTACCGGGGTGATCGCCGCGATGCGCCAGAACAGCTGGTGGGATTATTTTGCATCGCTATTTTCTCTTTTCGGCCTGTCGATCCCAAGCTTTTGGATCGGCATCATGCTCATACTTTTGCTGGGCGTATTTTTGAATGGTTTCCCGTGATGGGTCGACCGGAATGGTCTCTGTGGGAAGCCCTCGGAAGATGCCTGCATGGGGAATGGCGGCCGTTGGTCGTATTCTTGCATCATCTCTTTTTGCCGGCGCTCACCAATGCTTTGTGGATGGTCGGGCTGGTGACGCGGCTGACGCGCACCAGCATGCTGGAGGTGCTAAATGAAGATTACGTTCGAACCGCGCGCGGCAAAGGATTGCGGGAATTCTGGGTGATTTACAAACACGCCTTGAAAAACGCCATGATACCGGTCATTACCGTCATTGCCATTCAATTCGGCAGCGTTCTCAGCGGCGCCGTCATCACCGAGACGGTTTTTTCCTGGCCGGGCATGGGCCGGCTGATGGTGGATTCGGTCTACAATCGGGATTATCCGGTGGTGCAGGCCGGGGTGATTATATGCGCTTTTCTTTTCGCAGTCGTCAATCTTATCGTCGATTTCCTGTACACGCTGCTGGATCCGAGAATAAAATACTGAGAGATTCCAACCGATGAAAAAAGATAGTATCGCCTGGCTGTCTGCCAAATTCTTAAGGAGCCCGAAGGCCTGGATTTCACTGACCGTAATCGTTGTTATCACGATGATGGCGATTTTTGCGCCCCTCATCGCACCTTACGATCCGACCAGCCAAAACCTGAGAAACCAGCTGGTCCCACCGGCCTTTGCGGGGGGGTCCATGGCACATTTCATGGGTACCGATTTGCACGGCCGGGATATATTCAGTCGGACTATTTACGGTGCCCGGATCTCTCTGGCGATGGGCATCTTGTCCGTGGTTCTGGCAGCGGCCTTTGGCATCTTGACCGGCCTGATCAGTGGATTTTACGGCGGCCTGGTGGATGATGTCATTATGCGCGCAGCCGACGTGATGCTGGCGTTTCCCCCGATTGTTCTGGCAATTTGCATCATCGCCCTGATGAAGCCCAGTATGACGACGGTCATCATCGTTTTGGCCCTGGTCACCTGGGTGTGGCATGCCAGACCGGTCCGCAGCGCCGTCCTGAAAATAAGGGAAATGGACTACATTGAAGCGTCAAGGGCCATCGGCACTTCCAATGCGAGAATTATTGCCAAGCAGGTATTTCCCAACATCGTCCCCGTTATCATCGTCATCTGCACGACTCAGATCGGTTACATGATTTTGCTGGAGTCCGCCCTGAGCTTTTTCGGCCTGACCGGAACAACACTTTCGTGGGGGTGGGATATTGCCGTCGGCCGGGATTATATTTCCGTGGCCTGGTGGATGTCGACGATGCCCGGCATGGTCTTATTCTTAACGGTCATATCATTGAACATGCTGGGCGACTGGATTCGCGACATTACGGATCCCAAGATGAGAGGCGAGTGAAACATGAGCCGGATTAAATCATGACGACCAATGAAATTCTGCTTCGAATCGAAGATCTGCATACCTATTTTTTTACCTACGAAGGCGTGGTCAAAGCCGTCAATGGGATCGATCTTTCCATCCGCAAGGGAGAAACTCTGGGCCTGGTGGGAGAAAGCGGCTGCGGCAAGAGTGTTACCTCCCTTTCGATCATGCAGTTGACCCAAAAACCCCAGGGCCGCATTGTTAACGGGAAAATATTTTTTGAAGGCAACAATCTGCTGGAGCTAAGCGAAAAACAGATGCGAGACGTGCGGGGCAACCTCGTTTCAATGATCTACCAGGAACCCATGACGTCGTTGAATCCGGTCTTTACCGTCGGCAACCAAATCTGCGAAGCCATTCGCCGGCACCAAAAAGTATCCAGAAATCGAGCAACGCAACTGGCAATCGAAATGCTGCAAAAGGTGGGAATTTCCAACCCGGACAAGCGCTTGAAGGAATACCCCCACCAGTTGAGCGGCGGCATGCGCCAGCGGGCCATGATCGCGATGGCACTTTCATGCAACCCCAAGCTGCTGATTGCCGATGAGCCGACCACAGCGCTGGATGTCACCATTCAAGCCCAGATCCTGGATCTGATGAACAAACTCAAAAAGGACCTGGGCGCATCTATTCTGTTGATTACCCATGACTTGGCGGTGATTGCTGAAATGGCCCAGTCGGTCGCGGTCATGTATGCAGGACAGATCATTGAATATGCCGAGGTGGTTGAATTTTTCGCGAACCCCAAGCATCCGTATACGCTGGGATTGATGGATTCGATTCCCAAAATGGATGATGTTCCGCCCGACAGAATGCTAAAGGCCATTCCGGGGATTGTTCCAAGCCTTCTCAATCTGCCCAAAGGGTGCTCATTTCAGGACCGTTGCTCATATGTCTTTGATCCGTGTTTCACTGATAATCCGCCGCTGTTCGAATCCAATTCCGGGCATCGTGTGAGGTGTTGGAAATATGAATAAAACGCTTTTGCGGGTTGAAAATCTCAAAAAATATTTTGCTTCCACCAGTGGTTTTTTGAAGCGCTCGACCGTTTACGTGAAAGCAGTGGACGGGGTCAACCTGTCGATTGAGACCGGTGCAACCTGGGGATTGGTGGGAGAGTCCGGTTGCGGCAAGAGCACACTTGGACGCTGCATACTCAGGCTCGAAGAACCCACTGAAGGTCGAATCTTCTTTGAGAATGAAAACATTCTGTCTTACGATCGCAAAACCCTGCAGGGCATTCGCCGAAATTTGCAGATCATATTTCAAGATCCCTATTCTTCCTTAAATCCGCGTAAGAACGTGCGGCAGATTGTGGGCGAAGCTTTTGAAGTCCATGGAATCGTTCCCAAAAAAGAACGGGAGACACAAATTCGACGGCTTTTGGAACTCGTCGGCCTGCGCGGGGACCACCTGCAGCGGTATCCCCATGAGTTCAGTGGGGGCCAGCGGCAGCGTATCTGCATTGCCCGGGCGTTGGCCCTTCGTCCGAAGCTGGTTATTGCCGATGAACCGGTTTCGGCATTGGATGTTTCGATTCAGGCCCAGATACTGAACTTGCTGGTGCAACTGCAAATGGAATTCAATTTGACCTATTTGTTCATTTCGCATGATTTGAGTGTTGTCAGACATCTTTGCGACCACATAGCGGTCATGTATTTGGGACGCATCGTTGAATTCGGGGAAAGCAAGATGATTTATGATCATCCCTTTCATCCCTACACGGAAGCACTGATGTCGGCGGCTCCGGTACCCAACCCATTAAAGAAAAAGCAAAAGATCATCCTCGAGGGAGATGTTCCCAGTCCGATCAACCCGCCATCCGGCTGCACGTTTCATCCGCGCTGCCGGTATCGTGGGAAAATATGCAGCGAGGTGGTCCCGGGGCAACAAGAACTGGAAAATAGACATTGGGCGACCTGCCACTTTCCGCTCAAGAGCGGATTGACCGGCGTTAGGTCGAAAAGCGACTAAAATGGATTTCATCCTTTCAAACAACGGATGCGGAACGACGATCGGCGGATATCGCAGTTGAAGTTTTTGAATCGAGATAATAGCCGGCCTGACTCCAAATCCCTGAAAAAGGAGGTTTAGCGTGAGCGATACCAACCGAACTGAAAGCGACGGCCAATGCCTGTTCGACATGCTGAAACGGCGCTATGATGAGCGACTGAACCCGGAGGAACTCGCGGAAGTTAAAAAGGGGGTGGAAGCCATCCAGCAGGCCGCTGATAAATTGCGTGCAGTGAAACTGGAAAACAGCGATGAGCCCTTGGCGCTGTTTATTCCGTATCGGGAGAGGGGTTAATATGACGACCAACACACCGATTTTTATGTCTGTCGGCGAGTTGAGCGAGATGGTTCGTACCCGCCAAGTGTCGCCGGTTGAGCTTACAGAAATATTCTTGGAACGATTGGAAACCTTGGGATCCAGGTACAATGCCGTCGTCACGGTGACCCGCGAGCTTGCCTTGGAGCAGGCCCGTCGAGCTGAACAGGAGATCGCGGCTGGCAACTATCGAGGACCGCTGCATGGTCTGCCCTATGGCGCCAAGGACCTTCTGGCCACCTCAGGCGGCATCCCGACTTCATGGGGCGCGGCACCATTTCGCAACCAGACGTTTGATTTCGATGCCACCGTCATCCAAAGGCTGCGGGATGCGGGCGCAGTCCTGGCCGCCAAGCTGGCCATGGTGGAGCTTGCCGGCGGCATGGGCTACCGTCGACCCAATGCGGCCTTCACCGGGCCCGGCGTTAATCCCTGGGACATCAATACCTGGAGCGGAGGATCTTCCAGCGGACCGGGCTCCGCTGTTTGTGCCGGGTTGGTGCCGTTTGCGATCGGATCTGAGACTTGGGGCTCTATTTTATGCCCTGCCAACAATTGCGGTGTTACCGGCCTGCGTCCAACCTACGGTCGCGTCAGCCGCCACGGCGCCATGGCGCTATGCTGGACGCTGGACAAAATCGGACCGCTTGGCCTGAATGCCCAAGACTGCGGCCTGGTGCTTGAAGCCATCGCCGGAGCCGATCCGCGGGATCCCACCACCTCAGATCGGAGCTACCGGTATGATTCCAAATCCATGTCCCGACCCTTTAAACTGGGGATAATCAAGGATGTGGCCCATGGCATGGATGATGCCGTCCGCCTGAACTTTGAAAAAGCGCTTACCATTTTAGAAGAAATCGCAACGATCGAAGAGGTGGATCTGCCTGATCTGCCTTATGAAGAGATAACCCGCACCATCCTTTTTGCAGAAGCCTCCAGCGCGTTTGAGGATTTCGTTGAAAGCGGCAAGACCTCTGAACTGGTGGATCCGGCAGATCGTTACAGTGCTTATGCCAGAGTAACCATTTTGGCCAAAGATTATATCAGGGCGTTGCGGCTGCGTGGAATCATGGCCAAGCAGATCGACCGCTGCATGTCCCGGTTCGATGCTCTCGTCGGACCGACCCGCGCTGTCCCGTCGACTCCGCTCGACGAGGAGGTTCCCAGCGCTGTTAGCGGCGCCGCGAGAGACTTAATGGGTGCAATCGGCAACGGGGCCGGGCTTCCTGCCATATCGGTACCCAATGGGTTTTCCGAAAAGGGTCTTCCAACCGGCATGCAGTTTATGGGCCGGGTCGACGATGAAAACATTATTATTGCCGTGGCACGCGCCTACCAGAGTCGCACCGAGTGGCATCTTGCCCACCCGCCTGATTTGGTCTCCTGAGATGCCTCTTATTCCAAAGGCGCAAAACGGAAAAATTTTGTTAAGGATGCGAAATTATTTTTTATTCACATATTTGCCAAGTAATTGTTTTTGGATCTGATTTTCAGCCCATTTTAAATCGTTTTTGCGGACCCCTTTGCGGTAAAGGTCCATGATTAACCCGGCGTGTTCTGTAGCCGTCCGGTAGCCGCTGGACACGGCTTGATCGATGGTATTCCAATCTTCGGTTTGAGTAAATTGCTGAAAAGAAGCCGGCAGTTCCGGGAAAAATTCTTTGGGCAGGCCATCCAGAAAAGCAACATAAAAGGCCAGCGCGGCGGTATGGCGCTGCCTGACGATATGCTGCAGGGTACCGTACTCGTTCGTATCGGCCAAAAGATCTTTAACGGCCCGGGCCAGGTATTCCACCGGCGAATATGGGAAGGCGGCGACGATTTCGCGCCAGAGCTCCCGCTCGAAGACGGTGTCATGGATTTCGCCGATTTCATGGTATATGTAAGTTTCTTTTTGGGCTGCCAGAATACCGGCCAAGCGACCTCTCAACGCCTCGGGCTGATGATCTTTTATGCCGCAGCTTTCCAGTGCAAAGCGTAGCGCCGGGCGGGATGATTTTTTAATGTAGAAGATACTGTCCCAAAGGTAAAGTCTGGCCGAATCCTGCCGCAAAACGACGAAGTCATCCTGGGAAAGGGCCGGGATGGTCAGAAGATCACGCGCCAGCTCACGGTCCAGCGTGTAAACCGTGGTCCCATTTAGTTTTGACTTTTCTTCGATAGCTGCCAGAAAAAAAGTTGGCTTCAGGCTGCGGGCGAAGCCGGCGCCATAAAAAACATTGTGCGGTTCCAAAACCGCATTGATGCCGCGCGTATCGAACGGATCAAATGTTTTTCCATCAATGGATATGTCAGCAAATTCGTTATCAATGCACTGGTCCCACTGGTTTTCTTTGGCTTCAATCCATTCCAGGACCTCAGACGAGTCTCTTTCTTCCCAGGGGGGCAATCCCTGTTCCCATTTATACAGGTCCCGCAATCGCAACGCCAGACCGCATATCGAATACAGGCCGGCATTATTGGCATCGGAGATGTCACAATTGTACAGAACCTGGCGGGTTATTTCATCTGTATCGAGCATAGTATGGTCTTTGAATTTTTCGAGTCATTCTAATGACAAACGCTATTAAAATTAAGGTCAAATGAGTGATCTGCAATTTTTTAATAGGCTTTTTATGGTAGGTTTTAACTATTAATAGGCTATTAATTCTTTCATATTGCCAAACTCAATTGCATGATCATATTAACTTGTAACAGGCAATAGGTAAAATCAACCAAATATTTAAAAAAATAAAACGAGGTGATAAAATGAAATTTACAGATAAAGAACACAACTACATCGAAAGTGATGAGGAAAGAGAATCCGGCCACGAAGACACCAGATATAAAAACTTTGAGTGCGAGAACAAATCTCGCTTGGGATGCAATCTGGGAATTGATGTGGCCGGATAACCTGTCAATAACTAGATGACAAAGGCAGCGCCGAACGGCGCTGCCTTTTTTAATTTTTCGTGTATGCCAGTCTATTCATGCTTGGGCTATAACCTTTCAGGAGGTAGATTATGAAAAACAATTCTCAGCTGAATCCAATTGCCATTGTACTCTCTTTAGCCTTTGGACTTTGCTTTGGAAATATTGCTATGGCTATCGAAAAAGCTAAATTCAATATCTTGGAAAGCGATCTTGACTTCGAGATCAGACAATATGCCCCACAGATCGTGGCAGAGACAATGGTTGAGGGTGATTTCGAAAAAGTCGGCAAGGAGGGCTTTCGTCGCCTGTATGACTATATTTCAGGCAATAATCGCAAAAAACAATCCATTGCGATGACTGCCCCGGTCACCCAGGAAGGAAAATCTGAAAAAATTGCCATGACGGCTCCGGTAACCCAGGAGTTAGCGGACAATAAATGGCGGATCACTTTCATGATGCCGTCGGACTATTCATTAGACGATCTGCCGCAACCCCTGGATACCAGGGTTACCCTAAAGCAGGAGCCGGGACGGCTCGTCGCTGCATTAAAATATTCGGGTAGCTGGAGCAAAAGCCGCTATGAAGAGAAAAAGGCTGTCTTAGAGGATTTTATTGCCAGGCGCGGTCTCAACCCTGTCGGTAAACCGGTCTGGGCGCGTTATGATCCACCGTTTATGCCCTGGTTTTTGCGCCGCAACGAGGTGCTGATACCGATTGATGGAATGACCTATGGCGACTGAAGAATGACGAGTTGGGGTAGTCGCTTTGCGCCATCAATTTTCTTATCAGCATTAAAATAGTTAGCATTCATTAATTCGACATTTGACAATCTTCATAGGCCATTCCTAATGGTTTTACACGCCGCCAATCTGTGTTATATGAGGCGGCATGACCACTGTAATGTCGACTGCCAGCGACCCTGTTGAAAAATCCCGCGAGGGGGCTCGGATATTAACCGCTTTTACCATTGCCCACGGGATTTTTCATTTCATGCAGCAGAGCTTTGCCGTGATGCTGCCGGCCGTCAAAGAGGCCTTCGGTATATCAGCAATTCAAATCGGCGCCTTGATGACGGCCAAGGAAATTGCCATGGGCGTCTCTTCACTGCCCGGCGGCGTTCTGTCCGATCGCCTGCGACGGCACCGTTCAATAATCATGGCCGCCTGTATGGCCCTGTTCGGCCTGAGCTGGCTGCTGATCGGTGTCGCTTCCGTATACCCGTTGCTCATCTGCGGCATGGTGCTCGTCTCCGTTGCCACGTCTGTCTGGCATCTGCCGTCCATGGCTGAAATTTCCCGCCGCTTTGCCGATAAAAAAGGGGCATCGCTGGCTGTGTTCGGCATCGGCGGCAGCTTCGGCGACATTTTCGGACCGGCCATCACTGGAATTCTATTAAGTGTTCTGGCCTGGCGGCAGGTCATCTCCATTTATGCGATCGTTCCGCTGCTGATGACATTCTGGTTCATTTGGGGATTCAGAAGTTTTGGCCGGACCAATCCATCCGATGAAACCGCCGACGAGAAAGATCCTGATCTTAAAACCCAAATCCATACCACCATTAGATATTTCAAAACCACCGCCATCTGGAAGGTCAACCTGGTGGCCGGCCTGCGCGGTATGTGCTTCACGATTTATGTTACATTTCTGCCCCTTTACATGAAAGAGAGTCTTGGGCTCAGTTCCCAATCCATGGGATTTCATTTTGGGTTGCTGTGGGCCGTCGGGATCGTGGCCAGCCCGCTGATGGGGTCTCTATCGGATCGTCTCGGCCGCAAACCGGTGCTGGTTCCAGTCCTGCTATGCTCGGGGACCCTGACCATCGCCTTGGCCCTTTTCGGTCAAGGCATCATGTTTACGGTAATTATCGGGTTGCTGGGTATTTTCTTGCGCAGTGACTATGCCCTGCTGACGGCCGCGATTCTGGATATCGTCGGCCGGAAGGTGGCCACCACCGTCCTGGGGGTGTTGTCCTTTCTGCGATTTATCATGTCAGCGATAGCTCCGCTGATTGCCGGCTACCTGTATCAAAACTTCGGCATGAAAGCCGCCCTCTTTTTTGTGGCCGCGCTCTTTGCGATTTCAGCCGCCCTATTTGCCAGTGCCGATTTAACGACCAAAACCTTATTTTTATTCACCGCGAAGTCGCAAAGTGCGCAGAGCAAAGACCAGAGCCGACGGTGAATACCCATCACGGATGCCCATACAGTCGACTGATAACATTGAGCACCCAACTGGATATTAACAGGGCACCGGCGACATTCATAATGAATCCGACCAGCAGCATACGGGTAAAGGAAACCCCCTTAACGCCGCCAAAGGCCAACCCGTTTACTCCGGTTGCAATGGGACTCATAAAGGCACATGTGCAGGAAAGGGTGATGATTATCAGCACCTCCAAAGCAGAAATGCCCAGCGGCTGCGCCAGCGGAAGGGCCATTACAAAAAAGCTGATCTGAACGGCGGTATTGCTGAGTACTTCGGTTGAAAAAGATGTGGCCAGCGCAATAAAAAAAAATAATACAAATATCGGCACCCCGATTTTCATGATCGGTTCGGCCCAGGCGGAAAAATATTCTTGGAAGTTGAAGGCATACAATAGTGCCGCCAGCACGACGGCGATGCCGACAAAGAAAAATCCCTTGGTGGGCAGTTCGCTATAACAATCGGGAATTTTTAGCAGCACCTGTCCGGAACGACTTTTATCTTCTCCTTTTAGCGGTACAAAAAAGAGAAAAAAGATAAATCCGAGGGTCAGCATTCCGCTTACCGTTAATATGAAAAATATTCTATCCGGAAATTGCATCAGAACCAGCGATAGAATAAATGAAGTCAAAAAATACAGCACCGTGATCCAGATGGCAATTTTCTGGCAAGGATGGTGCGCTTCTTCATCATCAAACGGAAGATCGATCCGGTTTTTTTGATATTTCCAGGGGCGCAGCACCAGGCATAAAATCACGGCGGCAACACATACAAAAATGCAAACCAGCGGAATGCCCCAGATCAGCCAGGATGCAAATGTCAGATGCTGGGTCCCGGGAACGTCATTTAATACGGCATAGGTGACCAAAATGCCATTGGCCGGTGTGGCGGTGATCGAGCCCATCCCGCCGATGTTGGCGCCGTAAATCGCCGCCAGAGCCAGCATGGTCGCCACACTGCGGGAGGGGCCGTTGGCCTTTTCATAAGAACGCCGCAGCAATTCCAGCAGCGGCAGCAGGGTTAGCACCGTGATGGCATTGGGAATAAAAAACGATAAAAACGCGGAGATGGCAATCAGGTAGAAAAGAATTTTGGTCAGGGAGAGATTTTTTTTGCCGAGAAACCAGAAAACGATTCTTTGGGGCAGCCTGACTTTGATCATCAGGCGCGAGACCAGGAAACCGCTGATGAAGAAAAAAATTAGCTGAATTTTGCCCATGTTTATTGCCGGGTGGATGTTATTCGCAGCGGTGTGCCGCCGATTCAGATACCGCTGGAATTCCTTGTGGATACTACGTTCAAATGCCCGAAAAATTTCTATCAATCAAAGGTTAGGGTATCAGATAATTTTTTCATCCAGCTGTGAGCATTTTCAGCAAATACTTTATATTGCTCAGGCTTAATACTCAATCGGTTGAGAACCGAAGTATAGGGCAGAATATGCTCCTCTTCGTCTGATTTTGGGTCACATTTTGATTGACACAGTAAGTTGGCTAAATAGACCATATCCGGGTGCAAATTCGAATTTTTTAGACCATCTGGATAGTGGTGCCACCGAACCGCATTAATTAGATCAGCTGGAAATCGCCATTTGCTTAAAATTAGGGCGCCAATTTCAGCATGATCCGTACCAAGACACTCTTTTTCGGCGATAACAAAAGGCACACCATCGGCAACCAGGCTCTCGATTTTTGGCAGTTCTTTTTTTACAAATTCTCCCAGGACCAGTTTTCCCAGATCATGCAGCAACGCCGGCGTAAAAAAATCACTTTTTCCAGCTAATTTTCGATTTTTTACCAACGCCTCCGCAATAGTTGAGACCGCGATCGAATGGAGCCAGAGTTCTCCAGGGGATAATCCGTAACCTTCAACCGCTGCATCCATTATGTTGTTCATACTGGCCGTAACTGCTATCTGGGCAAACCGCTTGACTCCCAATAACATAACGGCATGCTTCAGCGTGCTTACTTTAGTGGGCATGCCGAAATAGGCAGAGTTAGCCAATCTGAGAACATTGGCGGCAAGTCCCGGATCGTGACGCAAAATTTTTTCTATTTCCTCGGTCGATACTTCCTCTTCCTTGAGAAGCGCCCTGAGTTTCAGGCCGGCTTGAGGCATGCTCGGAAATATTGACACTTTCTGAATAATTTTATCGGGTATATTTTTATTTATCTTTTTTTGGTCTCCTGAAGCGGCCATATCAATTTATTCCTATCAGCACCCAACGCATAATTATCCACCCGGGATACGGGCGTTGGTTTTGCACATTTTAAACGTCAATTACGAGATCTGAACTCCGTTTTGTCAGATAGTTTTTAATTTCAAGAGATTGGGAAAAATCGAAGTCTTACGACAGCAACGCGTGCTTGAATAAAGATTTCATTATAGCATAATTATGAGGGATTTCAATTTGAGGATCTATTTTAAAACTTAAAAATGAGGTGTTAATTGCATTAAAATACTAAAGGAAAATCGATTATATGCCGATAATCTCGGTATGAATGAAATGGATCGCAGAAAATATCCGCGCGTCGACACCAGCAATTTGATTGCCTATTGTTGCCTGGACGAAAATGATAATGCGCTGGATCATTGTATGGCGCGAGCGATAGAGGTTAGTCCGAGTGGTGTAAAAATAGAAACATTCCAGGCAATTGATTCAGAAATGATCAAGTTGATCACCGTCGACCCGGGTGGCCCCGTGATAGATATCAAGTGTCGGATTGTCCATAGCCGCGAAACCGAAGACGGCAAATACGTAATCGGGACCTGTTTGGCGGGTACCGAGCTTGAGAACACCCGATTCACGTTGAAACTTATCGGTGTCTGCAATCGAGGCGAGCCGGAGGTTGTCATGGTTAAAGGCCCGCTAAATGAGAGAAAGGAGCGCAGAAAATACCCGAGAGTCGAAACCAACAACCTAATCTCCTATAGCTGCTTGGACGAAACCGGCCACGAGTTGGCTCAATGCCTGGCACGGGTGTTGGACATAAATCCGCTCGGCGCCAAGATCGAAACCTACCAGGAAGTTCTGTCCGAAAATATTCAGCTCACCTCCGTTGATGTTGATGATAATTTAATTGATATCATCGGTCAAGTTGTACACGCCCACAGGGCTGAGGACGGCAAATACGAAATCGGGGTCAGTTTTAGAGGGACTAGTCCTGAAAACACCGATTTCGCGTTGAAACTTATCGCCGTCTGCCATAAACTAGAGCCGGCCATTGTCATGGTGAAAAGTGCCAGATTATAATTTTCGCTCTTAGTGATCGTATTATTCATCCGGAATTCGATCGATGATACGTCCATCTGCTAACCCCATTTTTTTGTGATTGCAAGTCCGGGCCAGCCTACCGACTATTTTAAATCCCAAATCTATTGATCCGCCCTTCTTAACTCACCTCGCATGAAAGAAAACAGGATTCCCAGCGCGCACAACAAAGAGAAAATCAAAAAACATACCCGAACACTTTTTAAAAATTGGTCATAATTGGCGGGTGTGATCGGTTCCCGGCCGATGAAAACTGCAAATACCACCATGGCAACCGCCATGCTGACCATTTGCCCCAGCAGGCGCATGGTGGCCACGGTTCCGGAAGCGATACCCAGATATCTTTTTTCGACAGAGCTCATAATCGCGTTCATATTCGGTGATGAGAACAGGGCAAAACCAAAGCCGAGAAAGGCCAGGGCCAAAACGATCATGGCTTTCGATGTGTGCGGCCCGATAAACACGAAAAATATAAGTCCGATGGCCGTGATCGACATGCCGGCCGATGCAATCAGGCGCGGTTCTATCCGATCCGAAAGCCGGCCGGCCAGAGGCGAAAAAACCGCCATCACAATGGGCTGGGCAATCAGAATCGAGCCGGCATACTGGGGCGGGATGCCTTTGATATACTGCAGATAAAGGCTGAGCAGAAAGGTTAAGGCATATGTCGCCGAGTAATTTATCAGCGCTGCCAGACCTGAAAAAGTAAACAGCCGGTTTTGGCTGAACAGCTTAACCTCAAACACCGGGTAGGGGACACGCAACTCGTGTCTGATAAATAGGCCCAGCCCGCCAAGGCCGGCCATCATCAGGTAAACGGCCAACCATTCGGGGCAACAGCGATGCCCCATAAATCAATATTAAAATTGAAGGCCATAGAGCACGCTGCCGCGGATGTCCAATGTTTCCCCCCTGGCATCCGCCCATTCGCCCTTTAAATATTTGAGGGTCGTAAAGACCGACGCGGCTCCGAACGGCACGACCACTGCAAAAATACTGCGCCAGCCCAGATAGCGGGTGATGAACCCACCGGCAAACGGACCGACCGACAGCCCGATATAAACCGCAGCGACATAAATACCAATGGCTCTGCCCCGTCGTGACGGCGGGAATATCGACGTCAGAATCGCCATGCCGGTGGTGACAAACATCGCCGCCCCGATCCCCTGCAAAACCCGCATGACAATGAGCGCCTTCATCGAAAAAGAAAAGATCGCCAGCAAGGATGAAGACGTATAAACCAAAAGCCCCAGGCTAAATATTTTCTTGCGGCCATAAATATCGGCCACTTTGCCGAAGGGCACCAGAAAAACCGCGATGGCCAGCAGGTACGATGTCGCCACCCAGCTTAAAACCACCGCATCAGCGGAAAATTCCGCTTGAATAGTCGGCAGGGCCACATTGACCGAAGAGATCGTAAACGGCCCCATAAACGACGTCAGGGTGGCCACAAACAGGGCTGAGTTTTCTAAAGATTTGTCATTGGACAACGCGGATTCCCTTCCGGTTTGCATATCTGTAGCGGCGGGGTCTATTCTTATAAGCGCCAAGCTATTTTAATCCTCCTATAAGCTCAAAAATATTGTGATAACTGAGTCTTACGATTTCGTTTAGTTTGATATAAACCCACCACCTCCGGTGGAGGACCTGGATAGGTTCTACCGATCCGGTGAGAAATAATATAGGCAATTCCTCGCAAAAGCCCCAATGGGCCGACAGGAGGAATTACCTATGCATGATTGGTCGAATTTATCGCATGTCAGATGGGATTGTAAACACCATATTGTATTTGTGCCCAAGTAGAGGCAGAAAAAGCTTTACGGCAAATTTCGCACTTGCGTTGGAGCGATACTGCGTGTTTTAGGCTGGCAGCAGTGAATGGAGGGATTGTTTAAAAAAAGTGATTCCGTCTAAACAAACGGATGAAATTCGGCCCAATACCAGACTGGCTGAAATGGAGCCGGCGGGAGCTATACTGCCAAAGTGGTCATTGTTGACCGGGTGATTTTTCCACCGGCTCGATTGCGGTTTGGCTCGCAATTACCAGGATTGGTATGCTATCGATCCGATTTAGAGGCCGTGCCCTGATAGGTTTTTGCCTTTTTTAAGGCAGCTTCCATTTCACCAACTGTAACGGCCGCCGGGTCATAATAGACCGTGTTGATCTCTTTGAAATTTTGCCAACCGTTTTTAATCCTTTTGACACCGTTCAGCCCTTCCAGGGCTGCTTTACCGACATCATATCAGTAGACGTAAAATGTTGCTTTGCCCTTGGCGGTCTGCTGGGCATGGGAATCCATGGATCCGAAACCCAGCACAAGCAGAAAGACAATACTCAGCGATATCGATTTGATATTTTGGGTTAATTTAAAATTCATGATGGTTTCTTTGCTTAAGTGGTACACGGATAAACACGGATTCTGCCCGGAGCTTTATTTTTTATAGTCTTAGGATGACAGAAGGTGAAAACCGTATCCCGAGGTCCGTGAAAATCTGTGTCCATCCGTGTCCCAATTTAAATTTACTCGAAAACAAAAATCATTTTACCTTTTGAACTGTGACGGTTGCAACGGGATTACGCCAATCGAAATCGGCAGGCTCCAGATCAGCTATACCATGAATGCCGGAATGAATATAGACATATCCTTCAGGGAGCCCTTTATCGTCGTGAACGTGTTTCCCGCAGGGGGGGCCGGGGATATAGGCGCACATTTCACTGTTGAACTCGCTGCCGGCATCGTAGGCCCGGGCTTCCATGATCATGCCATCTTTTTTGTGGACCTCCACGCCCCGGACGGCAAAAAAAGCGTCGTTGGTGCTGACCAGCATGCCCGCCGCTGATAGAAACCGGAAATCTTTTTGGGTCTCGATTTCAACCGTCACCGATTTTCCTGGCAGGATGAAATTATCCGGCGGCTCCGCCGTATAAAATTGGAAAACAGAATCCATCCCACTAAGTTCCGTCTCCAAATCCGTTGGCATACCTTCCTCCG
Organism: uncultured delta proteobacterium; assembly: GCA_963710795.1. Taxonomy (GTDB): domain Bacteria; phylum Desulfobacterota; class Desulfobacteria; order Desulfobacterales; family JAFDCJ01; genus JAFDCJ01. The sequence continues at coordinate 87,502 of CAVQBT010000014.1, read as the reverse complement.
CGAGTAAGGCAAGTCCAGGGGATGCGGATTTCCCCAAACTGAAAAGTTGGAAATCCTTATTATGGCTGATTACAATCGGGGGACTGATGATCTGCCCCCGGGTGATATTGGTGATTGTGACCTCATAAGTGGATACCTTGTCTTTCTTGGCTTTTTTGTCTTTTTTGGCATGGGCCGTCCCAACGGACAGCATCCCGAATACCACGATCAGCATAATTGCAATTCCCGCAGTCAAGCGTTTCATAATTTACCTCCTTGGATGAATGGGTTTCAGTGATATCCTTATGACAAGGATAGGATCTGCAACTGTCAAAAGTTGCGTATCAAGAAGGTTAGCCACACGATATCGCAGAGTCATCACGAAAAAATAACATTTTTATCACAAATAATTAATTTGCCCTGAGATGTTGCTGTAACGCAGTCCTCTGGGGAAATGATCGGTTGATGCTGATAAGAATAGACATGATATAGCGGGCAAATTAATTATTGACAAAGGGATTTTGGGTGAGCATCATTTATCGTAAAAATACGATTAAAAGGAACAGGAATCATGAACCAACTCATGGCCGGAATCCCGGCCCGATGCTGCACACTGAATATTTCCGGAAAGGCACAGGGCCGGCTGATTGGCATGTTCAAGGCCATCGGCAACCCCATTCGCTTTGAAATTATCAAGTTTCTGGTGATGCATCCCGGGTGCATCACCGGAGACATCGTGAAGCATTTGCCGGTCGCCCAGGCCACCGTGTCCCAGCATTTGAAGGTTTTAAAGGAAGCCGGCTGGATTACGGGGAATATCGAAGGCACCTCGACCTGTTATCAGTTGGATGAGAAGAGTATTGTATGGTTCAGGTCAGTTATAAACGATATTTTTTAGTAGGACACGGATGAACGCGGATTACACAGATACGGATCTATTAAATAGTGACAGAATGGATTCAGTCACTTCGCTAACTCAAAACGGGATGGATCTCTTGACACATCAATATTGTTTGTCAAAATTTTTTACCATTGTTCATCGTAAGATTACGATGAACAATCAAAATCCGTGAAGATCCGTGGAAATCCGTGTCCTGAAATTTAAAAGGTAAAGCAACTGTTTTTTTTGGCTTAAAATATCGTAAAAATACGATTAATCAAAGGAGGTACGAAACATGTTTTTAAACGAAATTTTAAAAATCGGCGAATTTATTTTCGAATCATTCCTGCACATTTGGCCCTATCTGCTGGTAACGATTCCCCTGGCGGTGGCCATTAAAATGTCCGGGGCTTCGAAATACATTAAGCGAGCCTTTGCCGCCAAGCCGTTTACGGCCATTATCCTGGCAACGGTGGTGGGGGCATTCAGCCCGTTTTGCTCCTGCGGGGTCATTCCCGTGATTGCATCCCTGCTGATCAGCGGGGTGCCCCTGGCGCCCGTGATGTCTTTTTGGATTGCGTCGCCGTCGATGGATCCGGAGATCTTTTTTTTAAGTGTCGGAATGATCGGCTGGGAACTGGCAGCCTGGCGCCTGGCTGCGACGCTGCTTCTAAGTTTCGGAGCCGGCCTTATCACACACTTCTTAATGGTAAACGGCTGGCTGGGGCAGCCGGTATTGCGCTCCCGGAAGTCAACACCGGTGCAGAGCACATTTGACCTGATCAAAAAGAGCTGGGGTCATCTTAAAAACCGGGTCAGCAAATCGCGGCCGGCTCGGCAACCGGCTGGGCTGCAAGGGTCGCCTTCGAATACGTTGTTGCAATTAGCACCGGTGTTGCAGGCATCCTACCTGCCACCTGCTGCGGTCGGTTCAGCCGGCTGCGAATCGTGCTCAAATAACGCGACCTTGCTCCCGCTGCAGCAAATACAGGATGCCGGAAATATTTCAAACACTTCGAGCGCAGCCTGCTGCAATAGCCAGCCTGCTAAAAGTGCCTGTGGTGACAATGCGGCTTCGTTTAGAAACCGCTTGTTCAAGGAAACGCTCAGCGCGACCTGGATGGTCGGCAAATTTATGGCCCTGGCTTTTATACTGGAGGCGCTGATAACCTTTTATGTACCGGCAACTTGGATATCCGGTACATTGGGCTCTCGATCTTCGCTGGCAATTTTCTCAGCAGCGTTGCTGGGCGTGCCGGCATATACCACGAGTTTGACGGCGCTGCCAATGATCAGCGGCCTGCTGAACCAGGGCATGAACCCGGCCGCGGCCCTGGCCTTTCTAATTGCCGGACCCGTCACGACCCTGCCGGCCATGGCGGCTGTCTGGCCGCTGGTGTCGCGCCGCGTATTTGGATTGTATGTTGCCTTTGCGATGGTGGGAGCGGTGCTGGCCGGAATTTGCTATAGCCTGGCAGCCAATTAAACGTTTCGGAAAATTAAAGCATCCGGGACAGCAATTTGATCTTTGAAAACTGAAAAGCGTTATTTGATAGAAATACCGGTGGATTAATTGATTTGTTACTTTATGGTGCTTAACTTTTTTTTTATAAGATGCCCTTTCTAAAAAATCAACTGAGATATATCCCCAATTTCTAAAGGAATAAAAGCGTGTTATCATGAAAAAAACCAATCAATGGATAATTCCAACGGTTATCCTTCTTCTTTTCGCCGCCCTATTGAACACTGCTTTTGGGGCCCAGACAAATGAGGCGGGCTTAAACGATGACGCCGCCAATAAGCCTTCGACAGCACTGGTGCAGGATTTGAAAAAAATTTCCGCGGCGGAAGCGAAAACGCTTTTCGAGGATTCTTATTTTCATCGGTTCATGGAAGGCGCCAAAAATAACCTGTCCACTACCGGTCAACAATTAACCGCTGTGATTTCGCAATACTCGGAAATTCCTTCGGAGTTGGCCAGCGCACTAAAAAACCTCAGCGACGGAAAAGGACCGGGGCATTTGGTAAAAATTATTCTTTTGTTTATGCTGCTGATTGCCATTGGGTTCGGCGCGGAACGGCTCTTTAACATATTTATAAAAAAGCACAAACAGCAGCTTCAAAGTACCATTCCCGACTCTTTTTTACAACTAATTGCCAGACTTTCAGCGCGCACCGTCCTGGAGTTGATCTCCCTGACGGTATTTGCACTGACAATCGTCGGGATCTACCTCCTGTTTTACCCGGCGCCAAACCCGCTGCACGAATTGGCCATGATTTATTTGCCGCAGATTTTAATCATGCGCCTGGCTTTTATTTTATTGAGCGCCTTATACTCGCCGGCGGCGCCGCATATGCGGGTCGCGCCGCAGAACTGTATGTCTGCCGCAACCTATTTCATGGGATTTATGACTTTCATCATTGTCAGTCTTTTCGTTTCAAAAACCCTTTTGCTGTTAAGAAGCCACGGGATGAGCGAAGGTGTTTTTCTGCTTTTATATGCTCATCTGGGCCTGTTCCAATTTTTTATTCTGCTGGCCATACTTTGGATGGATCGCACCCGGATTACTCGCTTAGTTATGAAAAGGCCCACGGATGCGGGGTCACCATCCTCGTCTTCCGGCAGCAAAATCAAACGCCTGTGGTTTCCCCTGGCCTGTGCGGGACTTTTAGGGTTCGAGCTGCTCTGGCAAGTCAATCTAATTTTGTATCAAAAGGATCTGGTGCTGCCGCTGCTCCTGACGATTTTGAGCATCCCTTTTGGCTTGCTGCTCTTTTCCATCGGCAACCGTCTGCTGCTGATTGCCTCAGGGCACACCGAACTATTGGACCCCCGGATTGTCAATCAAGATATCCTGCCAAAGGATATGGATTTATCCGCATTATCCGCCATCGCCAAAGTTGCTCTGCCGCCGGAGCCGGTATCGGCCAGGCGCGCAGATGGTGCCGCTGATCGGAATGAACCGCTTTTCATGCGCAATTTGCCGCTAATTCGAAATTTGATGGGCATTCTTATCGCCTGCGCCCTGTTTTTCTGGGTGATGAATCTGTGGGGCCTGGATCTGCCGCTGGGACGTTCCGTCGCCCAGTCGGCGGCGAGCATATTTGCAACGCTGCTGCTGGCTTATGTGGTTTGGGAAATTTGCCGCACGATCATTGACCGCAAGCTAGAGGAAGACCGCCATCAATCCGGCGGACAAAATACCGAAGATATCGAAGATATGGAAGAAGGGACTGAAGGATCACGCAAAGGAACGCTTTTGACCCTTCTGCGCAAAGTTATTCTTACTTTGATCGGTGTGATTGTTATTTTGATCACCCTGAATGCCGTGGGTGTCAACATCGGGCCTTTGCTGGCCGGGGCGGGCGTCCTGGGTATCGCTGTCGGCTTCGGGTCCCAGACCCTGGTCAGAACATTCTTTCAGGGGTTTTTTTCCTGATGGATGACGCTTTCCGGGTTGGCGACTATATTGAAACCGCCGGCACCAAGGGCATGGTCGAACATATTTCCATGCGTTCATTGCGGCTGCGGCATCCGCGGGGTATGGTATATACCATACCCTTCGGTGATATGGGATGGGTCCAAAATTTCAGTCGGGATTCCATCATCACCAACTAGAAATGTTCGGGTCCGCTATGATGTGGATATTGAAAAAATCAGAAAAATTGTCAAAAAAATAAGCAAGGAACTGGAAAAAGATGAGGAAACCGGACCCCTGCTGCTCAGCAAGATAAAATCCCAGGGTGTGCGGGAGATGGATGATTCTGCCATGATCCTGCGGGTGAAGTATAAGACCAAGCCGGGGGATCAGTTACTGGTGCGCCGCGAGGTCTACCGCCGGATTCAGGAGCGCTTAAAGAAGAGGGCATTGAATTTGCCCATCGTAATGTTACCGTTTATCTGCCGCGGAAGTCACCGGTGGCGGGAACGGCGAAAACCCGGCCGGATATCCTGATTCGGGCCGCAGCCTGGATAAAAAGATAATTGAAGCCGGCGCAGCTGCCGCCATCGCCGCCTCCCAGGCGAGTGAAGCTGAATAAAAAATTAAATAATCGATATGTAGCGCCGGAAACTCCGCTGCGTTTTTTTGGGTGGCGCTTTCGATCAAATTTTCGCTTCCGGAAGTATTTGTCCACCATCCACAATAATCGTCGTTCCCGTAACCCAGGCCGCTTCATCCGAAACCAAAAACAGCATGGCGTAGGCCACGTCCTCCGGGGTTCCGAGCCGCCCCAGCGGAATGGACGAGGCCATGGTGCTAATGTGTTCTTCACCCAACGCCTGCAGTCCTTCGGTAAGAATATTCCCGGCTCGACCCCGTTGATGGTAATATTGTATTTGGCGAATTCCAACGCAGCCGAATCAATTAGACCGTTCATTCCGGCCTTGGTGGCTGCATAGTGTGATTGGCCAGGGATCCGGTCCTTGGCCCGGTAATTGAGGTTGTTAACACAATCCGTCCGTATTTTTTCTTTATCATCTGCGGCAGCACGGCTTTGATTGAAAGAAAAGTGCCTTTCAAGTTCACCGCATTTTCTTCCTCCCACTGCGCGGTTTTCATATGTTCCAGAGGACGGTAGGATAAATTCCGGCATTTTGGCAAAGGATATCGATTGCCTGAAACTTTTCAAGTGTCAGGCGAGCCATGCGTTCTACGGCTGTTTCATCACTGATATCGGTCTTGATAAATATCGCTTCCGCGCCGGAATTGGTTCATTCATCTGCGTGCCGTGCCGGTTTTTTCATCCCGGCTGGCAATGACGAGCCGCGCCCCTTCCCTGGAGAAGACTTTCGCGATTCCTTTGCCGATGCCTTTGCTGCCGCCGGTGACAATGGCGACTTTACCCCTCAAGCGATTGCCCATATCCGCCCGGATTATGAAAATAAGTCATCGCTAGTTATTGTCAAAATACGCTACTCATTGTCATAGCTCTTTGAAATAAACTCGAAAAATCCTGTTTGTCTAAGGTTCTGGATTGCTTTCCACTGCGACGTTTGCCGCAGCGGCCTCGGCCAATCGGTTTAAATCCTGTTTTTTAGCCCGATCATCCTGGCGCCTGAAATGTTGAGGTCTGCAAGCAATTTTTTCACCGCACTAACGCATTTTTGGGCGGCCTCCAGGGTTGACAGCCCGCTGTGGTTTCCCCAAGGGCTTGCGCAATTTCAGCAAATTTTTCCGGATTGGTAGGATATTGTATTCGATACAATACGGCAAGCATACCGCCATTGATAGGCCATGCGGTGTATCGTCCCGACCCGCCCATTGCTTCACCCATACAATGAACTGAAGCAACATCGGAATTTCCAAATGCGATCCCGGCCAGCATGCTGCCCAGCATCATATTATATCTGGCAGTCACGTTGTTGCCATTGGCATAGGCCTTGCGAATATTGTCATGAATCAGTTCGATGGCGGAAAGGGCCAGTGAATCTGAAATCGGTTGGGATAAGGTCGCCGTATAGCCCTCGATGGAGTGCACCAGGGCATCGATTCCGGTATAGGCCGTAATGTATTTGGGTAAAGATAGCGTCAGCATCGGGTCGACGAATGCCACTTTGGCCGCCATCAAAGGACTTCCGATGCTCATCTTAAATTTTCTTTCGTATCTGTGATAACGGACCAAAATGTAACTTCAGTTCCAGTTCCGGCAGTTGTCGGTACAACGATTAACGGGGTTATCGGTTTTTTAACAACATTAAGCCCTTCGTAATCCTGTATTTTTCCGCCTTCCTGCATGATCACGCCGATGGCTTTAGCGGTATCGATGGCACTGCCGCCGCCGATACCGATAAGCATATCCATTTTAAGTTGCTTGGCCTTTTTTGCGCCTTTATCGACCGATTTATCCCGCGGATTTGGGTCCACATCCGAAAATACCGCCACCTCAATTTGGGCGGCGGCCAATAATTGCTGAATTTTTTCAACAATTCCTGTCTTTAAAACGCCTTTATCGGTAACGATTAAAGCCCGTTGGCCGAAATTTTGGCCTCATCACCAACCTGATCGATTACATCGTTGCCAGAAACGATTATTGTTGGAAGTAAAAACTCAAAGTTCAACATCACTGACCTCCTCAAAAAAATAACTTAATGTTCGCCCCGGGAATGGGTCGGATTTAGCGTGCCAGGATCTTCAAACGCCAAGGAAGTGTTGCCTGATTTCCTCGTCGCCGCTCAGTTCCTGGCGTGAGCCGGATTTAGATATTATTCCTTCTCTGATAACATAAACATATTCGGATATTTTAAAGCTCCATGTCACGTTTTGTTCTGCCAGGAGAATTTTCACGTTGTGGTCCTTGATTTTTTCTAATGCTTGCCAAATGATTTCGGATAATCGGGGCAATTCGAGCGTCAGTTCATCCAATACCAGCAGTTGGGGGTTTGCCAGAAGCGCTCTGCCGACTGCCACCATTTCAGCCTCTCCCCCGCTAAGCGTATAGGCCTGCTGTTTCTCGCACTCTTTTAGCCGTGGAAACAGGTTGTATACCGTGTCGAGATCGATATAGCTGTTTTTTGCCCAGATTATAGGTGCCGAGCAACAAGTTTTCCCTGACCGACATATAATCAAAAAGGTGCCTTCTTTTCCGGACATTGAACAATTCCTTTTTTTTACGATCTTGCGCGTTGAAAGGCCACGCAGACTTTCGCCTTTGAATCGAATATCTCCCTGGTAGGTACCCAGCAGACCGGTTATTGCATTGACCAGGGTGTACTTGCCACCACCGTTGCTGCCAACCAGGGCAATACAATGGTCATTTTCTTTGACCTCAAGGTCAATGCCTTTGACAGCTTCAATTCTATCGTAACTGACTTTTAAATGCTGAATTTCCAAAAATGCCATATTTATTATCCCACATAAGCCGTTCTGACTTTTTCATCTTCGATGATCTCTTCGAAGGACCCTTCCGCAATTATCTGACCCATGTTTATCACGGTTGTTTTTTTTACCATCAATTTAACCATTCTTTGATAATGATAGCTTAACAGGATCGTTAACTTTTTTCATTAACTTCAAGTCCTTGAGTACACCAATCATTTGTTCGCCCTCTTCAAATAGAAAGACCTGCAAAAATTTCGTCCCAACATGAGAATCTTCCGGATTCGTTGAGAGCGCCTTGGCGATTTCCAATCGCTTGACACTTAATACGGGCAATTCACTGGGATCATCGTTTACTACATCTGCCAGGCCGACTTCTTCGGCAATCTCAATGATTCTTCCGCCTTGACAGACCCTTGGCGATGGTGCCGAGTTCGATATGTCTGTAGATCGACAGGCCTGAGACATAAAGCGGGTTCTGGTAAGTCAGGCTCAACCCTTTGTTGACCCGGTCCCAAATTTCTTCATCGAACATTTGCTGGCCATCATAGACAATCTTGCCTTTGTCCTGCTTATAAAAACCCATAATTGTCTTGATGAGGGTGGTTTTGCCTGAGCCGTTCGGGCCGATAAGACCTCTGATTTCGCCTTTTTCGATGGACACGCTGACGTCATTGAGTGCCATCACACCCGGAAACCTTTTGTCGATATTTTTAACTTCCAGTATCACCATAATTTTACCCGGTAAGCCTCTTTTTAAGACCTGCAATTTTCGGAAATAATCCTTCCGGGGAGAAGAAATATACGCAAAAACCGATGCTGTATATAATTAAATTTTCAATCGAGCCGGTCACCATGCCACGCAAGAATTCTTCGAGCAGAATCACGAAAAAAGCGCCAAAAAGTGATCCGAACATACTGAATCGGCCTCCAATTATGGCCATCACAATCATATGAATCTGAAAATCCAGTGCAAACGTATTGCTGACGCCCGCAGATCCGCTGAAATGGATGTACAGCACCCCTCCGATAGCGCCGACAATACCACTGTACAGCAGACACAAACCGGAATACTTATGAGGATCCAACCCGGCGGTTTTAACCAGGTCTGTATTTTCTCTGGCAAAATCCAACACCTTGCCATAAGCGGAATTGAGAAACCAAACAAACAGGTAACCGGATAAGCATAGTATGGCAATTAAACCGATGGACAACGGGTAAGAGGACATCAGAGAATCGATCGGAGAAATGCCTAAATCCGCACCGGTGATCGGCCGCAGGTAGGAAGTTAACACCAGGTCGCTCAGCACGAGAATACCGAGAAAGGTTACCATTTCAAAACTCAGGCCGGAAATTTTGCGGTGCAGCGGGTTTAACAGCAGCCAGCCCCCGCCGGCGCCAACCACGATTCCGATGGGCATGGACGCGATCATCGGAAAATTTAAATGGTAGTTCAAAATGGCGGTTGTATAACCGGCAAGGCCGATGAAAATGACATGTCCTAAATTTAAGTACCCGCTAAAACTGGTGAAAAAACTCCAACTCATTGCAAAAATAGCAAAGAAGCTGGCATAAATAATAATGTATAAATGGTACTTAAAAAAAAGTGTACTGGCTGACAAAATTATGAATACCGCGATCCATTTGTAGCTTTCTTTAACCATCTTTTCTATGCGCTCCCCTTAAATTCGTTCTGCATCATGCTGCCGGCGAAGGTCCCGGCAACTATAGGTGAACGTTCATCAAGCACGGGTTTGCCGGGGTCAACCGCATGGTCCCCCAAAAACATGCTTGCCGGGCGGCGTTATCCGATACGTTTGCCCGCGAAACCGAGCGGCCGGAAAATCAATATCAGAAGTCCAACCGTCAAAATCACCACGCTTTTTAGCCTTGGATCCACCAGGGTGACCACCGCGACTTCTAAAAAACCGATCAAAAGAGTTGCCAGCATCACGCCGTCAATGCTTCCCAGACCACCGGCCACCGTTATCGTGAACATGATGATCAGCGGATGCGCCCACATGTGTGCATTGACACCAAGATATCCACCATAGAAATAGGCCCCGAGACCCAGCAACAGCCCCCCCAAAAAATAAACAAAACACTGCACTCTAGTAATGTCTATTCCAATGATTTGACTGCCGCGGGTACTTTGAGGGATCGCAATAATGGCCCGGCCAATATTCGTATGTTTGGTCAGATATCTGAGGCCGAAAAGCGCCAGCCAGCCGATAATGCCGCCGACAATAAGATCTTTGCTAAGTTTAACCCCCAATACGGTAGTTTGCCCTTCAATTATCGGCGGATAATTAAAAATATAACTTAAGGTAAAAAAGTACTCAAATATGCTTTGTATAATCAAGGCAATAAATATCGTGGCAAAAAATACCACAAACGCGTCATCCCTGATTCTCTTTATAATAACCAGATAATGAAGCAAACATATCAGGCCGGTGGCTAAAACCACCACCGGCAGCGCCCAGCCGGCAATATATTCACTTAAAATTACGTAAAAAAATCCACCCATCATCAGATAGGCCGGCAACGCAATGTCATAAAATCCACCCAGCCCGCAGATAAAAGAAAATCCAACCGTCATGATGCCGTAAAGAGAGGCAAAAACAAATCCATAAATGAGAACATATACGATGTCTTCGAGCATATATAATTGTCCTATCTAATTTCCTGGATAGGCCGATTCAGCCACCGTTTTATTCTGACTGAATCGGCCTAAATGGTTAATTCCTATGCTCTAGCCTTTTAATATCTTCTTCAGTATAGTAGGGTGGATACTGGAATTTACCCCCGGCGACATGGGGCGGCCAAATCGTGACCAGTCTGCCATAGTCCGCCGGCATTCCGGGCAGTATAAACGTCTCCTTGGGAGCTTTATCCGGCGGCTGCCATTGCGTCATCGGAATCATGTGCGACGGACGCCATAAACCGGCGCCGCGTTTTGGATTTTTCTTGAATCGTTCCGTTTCATCGATGGGTATTGACCAGGAGTGAGGCCACTCCCCGGCGTCCGGCCCGTAAAATCCGCCCATAGTCGGTGCATCCGGGTAATACGTATTTTCAAGCTCTTTGATTACCGCATCGATTTCAAAGGAGCCCGCACGCTCCACGGCTTCTTTATATGCTTTTATGGATTTCCAGGTGCATTCACCCAACCACATCGGGGTTCTTGGATCGTTCTGATAACTGGTGTACCATTCAACAACGAAGTTGCGCCATTCCGGTGCATATTTCTCTAAACTTCCCCATTTTGATGTTGTCGCCATGGGGCCCCAGGCGCCCTTGCTCCGACTCCAGTAGCCGTAATCATTTAAAACGCCATTATGCCCCAACATGGGTATGGCAACTTTGTTTTCCCACATTTGACTGGCCGCGGCCTCGCCAAAAGCAGAAAAAAAGGTATAAATCATATCAGCTCCGGCTTTCTCCGCTTTTCTGAAATAGGGGGTGACATCCTTAACATCAATCGGAACGACGTCATATCCCACCACATTTAACCCGTGGGTCGGCGTTTCTTTCAGAACCATCTCGCCGATGCCTTCGGTCCACACTGAGTCTTCCCTGATCATATATACATTTTTCCATCCAAATTGCTTGTTGAGCATTAACCCTGGTCCTTCAACACACCAATACAATCCGGGATCGATCGGTGTAAACATGAAGTAATTCTTGTATTTTTTATAATTCTTGCGGACATTTTCCATAAATGTCATTGTCGAAGCAAATTCAGAAAAATATAATATGTCATCGGTGGCTGCAATTCGGCTCAAAAGTCCCGCCTCAGAATCATCAATAATTCCTGAAAGAATTACATCAACCCGAGCGGCTCTTAATCTTTCAAATGCCCGAATACCTTCCGCCGGCTGCCATTTTGTGTCGTACGGCCCGACAATTTCAATCTTGCGGCCCAAAATTCCGCCGGCTGCATTGATTTTTTTAATCATTAATTCAGCCGGCCGCAGCACGTTTAGCCCCGTCGCATCGCCCATGGGGCCCATTATACCAAACTTAATGGGTTTCTGATCGGCGATGACGGGCGCGGTCAAGATGAGGGATAAACCTAAAATAGACAATGTCAGCAGTAATTTTTTCATTTTCCTCAACCTCCTTTTTGTTCTATTGCGTTGGCGTTAGGTGCAGCAGGGCGACGAACGTTTTTAATTTTAGGGTTGCCGAAAAAGAGTAAACTTATAGCGGAGCTAAAAGAGTCTGCCGCATGGGCCGAAAACCTTAAAGGCAGCTATCTCTTGCCTGAAGGGGTATTGGTTCAAGGCTGCAGGGTTCAAAGGGTAAAGCCGATGGGCACGGCCCACCATCCTGATCAAGATCCAGAATTCCGGCATACCCCATGGAGTGAGAAGGCTCTATAGGCACGATGAAGACACGATCTCTTTGATACGTGCTGCCTGGAGTTTTTCTGCCCGGAACGTTGAACCCTGAACCTTTCAACCTATATATAATTGTAGACTCTTGGTAAAGACAATCATGATAGGCGAATGCGGCAAAAAACTATAAATGAGCCAAATCCGGATGTCAACCCTAATGTTTTCGGAATATTTCCGGTCTTACCCTGACCCGGTTTCGATCGATTCAGGTTACTAGATCGTTATCGATCAGGCGTTTTTTTCCTCGCGCTGGATTTCTGACGGCTTGATTAAATTTATAAAAAGATTTAATGGTTTCCGATAAAGCGCTCAGCATAAACCGTATCAACCAATATTTTGCTGACAACACCCCCCAATAATATGCTATTTAAAGGAGACACCAAAATGAACTTCGAAGGCAAGGCGGTTCTCATCACCGGATCCTCAAGAGGAATTGGAAAAGCAACAGCCCAGGCTTTTTTAAACTCAGGTGCCCGGGTTGCCGTAAATGGCAAAACGATCCAATCGGCAAATCGTGCCATAAAGGAGTTGGCTAAACAGGGATCTTTGATAGAAGCTGCCGGAGACATAAGTACGCTTGCGGGGTGCCAGTCGGCCGTAACCAAAGCCATAAAAGGTCTTGACGGTCTTGATATTTTGGTCAATGCTGCCGGTATATGTGAAAGCGTCAGCATTGAGCAAAGCCATGAACTGCTCTGGGATCAGACGATTAACATCAATTTGAAAGGCACCTTTTTCTGTTCTAAACTGGCACTGACAACGCTTCGAAAAAACAGCGGCGTTATTATCAATGTTGCATCAGATGCCGGCCTTTTAGGCGAAAAAAACCTTTCAATTTATTGTGCATCAAAAGGCGGCGTGGTCAATCTGACGCGCGCCATGGCCCTCGAACTGGCCCCGCAAGTACGCGTCAACTGCGTCTGCCCGGGCTATGTCGATACCGATATGGTTCGCCGTGATCATATTGACCAGTCAGAAGATCCGGCGGCCACCGAGCAGCACCTGAAAGATTTTGCACCCATGAAACGAATTGCCACCCCCGCCGAAATCGCGCAGGCGATTTTATATTTATCTTCGCGCGACGCCGGGTTTATCACGGGTGCGGCCTTGCAGATTGACGGCGGCACCACCGCCGGCCACTAAATAGTGCAACGCTCATTTGGGGTGCAACACAAAGGAAAGACCTATGGCAAAAAGATCGAAGCGCTACGAATTCTTTGAAACACTTGAGGTAAATAAAGATACTTATTTAGAAGAATTGCCTGAAATTGGCCTTCTGAATACGGTAAACGGGCCCCATGATCCGCTGCCCGGCATCAAAATCGACGCGGGGCGCGTCGTCCAGATGGATGGCAAAACGATTGAAGAATTTGACCTGATCGACAAATTCATCGCACAATATGCAATTGATATCGAAATCGCTGAAGAATCCATGGCGCTCGACTCGCTTGAGTTTGCCAGAAGGATCATCGACATTAATGTCCCCAGATCTGAAATTGTCAGAATCGCAAAAGGCATGACGCCCGCCAAAATTGTTGAAGTCGTCTCCTTTCTGAATCCGGTAGAAGTCATGATGGCCGTCCAAAAGATGAGGACCCGAAAACAGCCTGCCAATCAAGCCCATGTATGCAACCGGAAAGATGACCCGGCGCTTTTGGCTGCCGAAGCTGCCACAGCCGCGCTTTTTGGTTTTGCCGAGCTTGAAACGACAGTTGGGGTAACCCGGCATGCCCCTTCCAACGCGCTTGGCATTGGAATCGGGTCCCAAATAGGAAGACCGGGCACCCTGACGCAATGTGCCTGCGAAGAAGCCCTCGAGCTTACTATCGGGATGAGAGGGTTTACGACTTACGCTGAAACGCTTTCGGTTTATGGAACTGAAAAGGTTTTCCAGTACGGTGACGACACGCCATGGTCGAAAATGTTTTTGGGATCCGCGTACCTTTCGCGCGGTTTGAAAAGCCGTTTTACCTCCGGCGCCGGCTCGGAAGTTCTCATGGGGGAAGCCGAGGGGAAATCGATGCTGTATCTTGAGGCCCGATGCATTGCCCTGGTTCGTGGCTGCGGGACCCAGGGCGTACAAAACGGCGGCATCGATTGTACGCCAATTAATGCCGCCCTGCCTGGCGGGCAATTGTCCGTAATGTCCGAGAATCTCATTGCGATGCTATGGGATTTAGAATGCGCCAGCGGCAATGATACCCCCGGTCCGGCTCAGCCACGCGAGATGTCGCCCATGCGCTGCCATGGGTGCTGACCGGGACCGATTTTATCCATTCAGGTTTCGGTGCCACAACCGTTTCGGATAATATGTTTGCCGGCTCCTGTTTTAACATCGAAAATCTTGATGAAGAAATCAGCATCCAAAGAGACTTTAGGGTAGACTGTGGATTAAAATCGGTCTCAGAAGAAGACGTCATCGAGGTGCGGTCCAAAGCGGCCAGAGCGATGCAACTGATTTGTGAGCAGCTGGGTTTTCCGCCATATTCAGATGAGCAAATCGAAAAGGTTATCTATGTCTACTCAAGTGATGATATCGACCGGCAACTAAATGATAACATCCTGGGATGTCGGAAAAAATATTAAATCAAAATCTGACGATACTCGATGTTATTAAAGCCCTGGTCAATGGCGTAGAGGATGATATTGCGAAAGCCCTTTTAAATATGGTCAAACAAAGAATCGCCGGTGACTATCTTCAAACTGCCGGTATTTTTAACAGCAAACTTGAATGTATCAGCGCCGTTAACCAGCCGAATGACTATGGCGGGCCCGGAACCGGATATCGCGTCGGCGGCAAGCGCTGGGAGGAAATAAAGGCTGTTCGGCAAACCATTAATCCTGAGGATACCAAAGCATCTCAAGCGTGGGACGGGCAATCTTTTCATAACTTAAAATTAGAGCTATACGACCGGGGCAGCGCTTTTAAAGGAATAAAAATGGAAGAGGTCGTCATCGGCATCAGCCCCTGCTTTCGGTAAGAAGCTTCACAAAACCCTATCTGATCTATATATCGGTGATGTTCTGTACGAAATCATGGCCGGTATTGAAGAGGAGGGATGCGGCTCACGTGTCATCAGGGTCAATGATTCGACTGATCTTGGAATGATTGGATTAACGGCTGCCGCCTTCAGCGGTTCCGGCATCGGGATCGGAATTCAGGCTAAAGGCACAACCGTTATCCACCAGAAGGATCTCGCCCCTTTGGACAATTTAGAATTATTCCCCATGGGGCTGCTGTTGAACCTGGCCACCTACCGCAAAATTGGAAAAAACGCTGCCCTCTATGCGAAGAGGATTCAGCCGCCTACTATTCTGACCATCTGGGATCAAACCATCACTGAAACTCAGAGCGCGTGCTGAACCGTTGGTTGTAATATTACAGCATATTGAAGAACAATGCGTCATTAAAGGCAGAGAATCAACAGAATTGGAACCCGCGTTTATCAATCTCTATCCTGCGCCGGAATAAATTGCAATTTTGCCCGTTGAATCGTTGATTTTAAAACTGCCGCCGCGGGTCAAAAGAGCAGAACGCTGTGTATGTCGGTGTCATGATTTCTGTCGTTTTGTGCAAAGGAGACTGCGTAATGAAGGAAAAATTAAACGGCATCCAGGACTATCCCCTGGGGTTCAAAGAGACAGGATCTTCTGACAACGTTTACAGGCAAAAAATTAGCGGATATTACCCTGACCGCAATTATGAATGGCGAAGTAACCGATGCGGATATCAGGATTTCGAGCGATACGCTGCTTTTGCAGGCCCAGATTGCCGAACACACCGGCCGAACCTGTCTGGCCGAAAATTTCAGAAGGGCGGCCGAGCTTTGTTGCTTGCCCGATGACAAGGTCCTTGAAATATACAACGCGTTGCGGCCCTTGCGATGCACCAAAAAAGAACTTGAAGCGCTGGCCGTTGAAATGGAAGACCACTACCAGGCCGTATTGAATGCCAAGCTGTTGAGGGAGGCCTCTTGCGCCTACCAGGAAAGGGATTTACTGAAAACTGACCCATAATAGCATCATCGTGCATCTTAATACCTGAATTTTGCACGCCAGCAATCCGTCTTGAAGTTAACAGACACGTTACCGCATTGAACTGACGCCCTGATGGCGGCGCTGAAATTCAGCTCATTGCATCCATTTCCATGAGGTCTTTATGGCGTTAATTGCCGGAGTTGACATTGGAAACTTTACCACTGAAGTTGCCCTGGCGCAGTACGACCGCCACACCTTAAAATTTATCGGCAGTGCCTGTGTCGAAACCACCGGCATCAAAGGCACACCGCAAAATTATGCGGGCATCAAAAATGCGCTATCGGCCGCCGTCGACACGCTTGATTTCACCCTGCAAGATATCGATACGCTCTGTCTAAATGATGCAACCCCGGTAATCGGCGATCTTTCCATGTCCACGGTCACGGAAACACTCATCACCGATTCGGCCATGATCGGGCACAACCCCACGACCCCCGGCGGCGTCGGGCTCGGCTGTGGCAAGACAGTTTCAATCGATGCCTTGTTAGACTGTTCCGAAGGGGCCAAGGTAATTGCGGTTATCCCGCAGGGCATCTTGTTTGACCAGGCCGCTCAAAAATAAATGCGGCGGCCAAACTAAAAATAGACGTTCAGGGTGCGATCGTACAGAACAATGACGGGGTACTGATTTCAAATAGACTCAATCGGATTATTCCAATCGTCGATGAAGTCATTCAGATTGAAGATGTTCCCATCGGCAGGCCGGCGCTGGTGGAGGTTGCGGAAATCGGCAGAGACATTACAGAGCTATGCAATCCGTACAGTATTGCAACTTTTTTAAATTTAAGTGCTGAAGATACCAAAAAATTGCACCGATCGCAATTGCGCTGATTGGCAACAAATCGGCTGTTGTCATTAAAACTCCCTCCGGAAGTATTGAACAAAAACGATCCCCATCGGAAAATTACGGGCGCTGGGCAAAGAATATACACGTGAAATCGATTTAAATTTAGGCGCCGAATCGATTATGCCGGAAATTGAAAAGATCGCGCCATTGATGGATGTCAGCGGGGAACCGGGCACGGCCGTGGGAGGCATGTTAGCTGGAATTAAACAGACATTAGGCCGCATCTCCAACCAACCGTTTGAAAAATAACTGTTCGCGATCTGTATGCAATAGACACGGTTGTGCCGCAGAAGGTAACGGGAGGGATTGCCGGCGAATATGGTTTAAATAAAGCCATTGCTTTATCAGCCATGGTTTGGACCGACAAGTCATTGATGAGCGGTTTATTTGAAAAATTGCAGGATGACTTGAATATCGCTTTGCACATCGGGGGAATAGAAGCCAATATGGCGCTGTTAGGCGCGTTGACACCCCCGGGGTTGAAGAACCCTTGGTGGTATTGGATATGGGCGCAGGCTCCATAGATGCAGCCCGGTCAGATGCCCAAGGAAATGTAAAAGCGGTTCATCTGGCGGGGGCCGGAGATATGGTTACGATGTTAATTGATGCAGAACTTGGAATCAACAATCCGATATTGGCTGAAAATATCAAAATCTATCCCGCAGCCAAGGTTGAAAGTCCATTTCACATCAGGTTGGAAGATGACGCCCTGCAATTTTTTAAAGATCCGCTAAAAAGCGACTTGTTTGGAAGGGTAGTTCTATTAAAGCAAAATGCTGAGATGATCTCTGTTCCCAAAGAAGTCTCACTCAAAAATCTGGTTGCCGTGCGCAAAAACGCCAAGAAAAATGTTTTCATTCCAAACGTTTTGCGAGCTTTAAAGCGTATTTTACCCGGGGGCAATATTCGTACCCTTGACAGAATCGTATTGCTGGGGGGATGTGCCCTGGACTATGAAATTCCGGCCATGATCTCTGAAGTTTTACTGAAAGATTATGGTATCGTCACCGGCAGAGGGAACACATAGCAACTTTAGGGCCCCGCAATGCCGTGGCAACCGGATTGATTCTTGCTTTCTGCAATAAAACGGTGGAGCCGGATAATGCAGCCTGAATACCCTCATTCGCCAGGTTTCGTCGGGATTGTGATCCATGTAATGCAAAAATCTTGCAATCAAAATATCGCCAGAGAAATCCTGCTTGGGCTTGAAGAAGAGCAGGTGCCGTATCAGGTGCAGCCGGTAGAATATAAATCGGATGACGCGCTATCGACGGCCCATCAGGCAAGTCTAAAATCAATTTTCGGTGTCGGGATCTGTATTTCGCCGGACATGGTCGTCTTGCATTACAGCAGGTTATCAAAAGACAACCCGCTGTTTATTATTCCCATTAATGCAGGCGATCCTAAAACGTATCGAATTTTGGGGCAAAACGCGGCAAAATTTATAAAAGGCAGGCCCTTTGATAAGATCTGAATTTTATCTGTTCCATGATAAATACCCAACCGCGGCCTTCCCCGATCCCGTTGAGCATCATCAACACAGCTTCTTAACGCATCGGCTGCCTTACCATGCCGCCACATCATCGCGCTGGCGCAGGGTTGTTGCTGCCATTATGTTACTCCTCAATTGTTTCAGCGATCGCTGTACTCGGCGACCAGACGCACCCATTGCTGGGGCGAAATGCGTGCTACGAACGAGTAGCTGCCATTGCCTTCCGGACGAAACACAATCGCTTCGGCCTCCTGTGGGTACACACCGGTAGCGGTCACCAGAACGTTGCCGTGAGCTGCCAGCACGGTGTTCGTGCCGGCCGGCGGACGCATGGACAGACGCCGGCGAGTGCGCTCGGCGATGGCGGACCTGCCGCCGAAGTATTCGGCTACCCGCATATTCATAATGTCCGTCGTCGTCTCCACGGGCCCCAGCCGCATATAGCGGGCCGTCTCTATCGTGCGGCAGTAGGGGCTTGCAATAACCTGACCGACCGGGATTCGCAGCGCCCGAAAAGCGTCACCGATGGCGCCGGCGGTCTTTCGTCCGGCTTCTGAAAGCTGGCGCATCCGGCCCGGATCACAACTATCCCAGTCGCCCGCTTGGGTGACCTGATCGTTTTGCGACCAGTCGGTCGCCGCATGGCGAAAGTAAATATTATATCCGCCTTCGCGCAAGGCTGCCACAAGCGCCTTTCCCTCGAATTCGGCCGCCGGTTGAGCCGCGGCAACACTAAACAGGGCGAATCCGCTCAAAAGCACAACCACGATCCAAACGGCGAAGCCGCTCTGATGTGTGATGGATTTTTTCATCTTGAAACCTTTACTAATTCTGATTCTACTCCCAACCTGAATAATTCAATGACACCGGCTTCACCACTTTGGCGAGATAGGCAAAATGCAGATCGGTGACCTGGCGGATATGAAACAGGTCGTGAGCCAGCCAGTTGGCAAGAATCAGCTCGGCCGACATGGAGCCCATTCGCGGATGCTGGTGAGTTGCCTGCCAGTTCGGTGAATCCAGTCCGTTCAACCAAAGCAGCGACATTTCGCGCTCGTCAAAGAATTTATGCAAAGACTGCTTAAAATCCTTTTCGTTGTAGCCGCGTTGAACCACCCACCCTTCGGGGTCAATCGGGGGCCACGGCTTTTTAGGATCGCTGAGGACAAGCTCGAGGCGTTGCCTGAAGTCCTCCTTTTCTTCATCGTAGAGATGATTGACGACTTCCAGGATGGACCACCTGTCCTTGTCAGGTTTCCAGCGGGCCTGGTCAGCAGACACATTTTGAAAGAGATATTTGAATACATCAACATTTACACGTAAATGCGCGATAATCTTTGCATGATTCATAATTAACCCTCAGGATGTTAAATGATAGAATACCTTAATTTTAGGCACTTTAGGCAATTTAGTTCACTTTAGGCATTTGATTATTACACCAAATTAATCTGTTATACCAAGATGCTAAGATAAATCTGACAAAGCAAAATTAGTCTTCTACATAGTACCCGTATTCCCTGGCATTGACATTGTTGCGCTTTTCCCAGTGGATGGTCGATGACGGGGTGGGGCCGTAGTCATGGCCCGGCCAGATGATGGTATCGTCCGGCAGCTTCATCAGGCGCCGGATGGATTTACCCAAAGTCGGGCGGTTTCCGCCGGCGAGGTCGGTGCGGCCGCTGTCGCCGACAAACAGGGTGTCGCCCGTAAAAAGATTTCCTTGGACATACAGGCAGATGCCGCCGGGCGTATGGCCGGGCGTGTGTATGATATCAAAAGTAATCTTGCCCAGTGGCCAGATATCTTCATCGATGATGAGAATATCCGCTTCAGGGTATCCATCGGCGTCAAGCATATGGATGATAATTTCCGCCCCGGTAAGGTCTTTCAACTTTGCGTTGCCGGCGGTATGGTCGCCGTGACCGTGGGTGTTGATGATGTTGACAATGTTAAGGTCTGCTTTATCAGCTGTGGACAAAATCCGTTCGACATCGGCGCCGGGATCGATCACCATTGCCTGGCGGGTATCCTCGCAGCCGACGATGTAGCAGAAATTGTCCATGTATCCGACTTCGAGCTGTTTGATGATCACCGGTTTCCTCCTTCGCATACCCGTTAAGCGGTGAATTCTGTATTCCTGCAGGCGCAGGACACACGGTTATAACATTAGTACCGGATACGAAAATTCAAGCTATGACTTACTAATGCGGCAATAATTACATAGACATTCTTTTTTAGGATTTATATTCACCGCAGAGCCGCAGAGTACGCAAAGAATTCATTTTTTATGTTTGCCGTTGAGAGGACGGCAAACCTAAAGTATCATCCGTCTGAAAATATTTAATTGGCTGTGCTTAGCAGGCAGAAAACAAAACGCGATAACAGTTTCCCGAAGGGCTTGGGTTTATTTCTTTTCGGCCTCTCACCGAAAAGAAATAAGAAAAATACCCTCTGCGTTCTTTGCGTCTCGAGCGGAGCGGGCGGTGAATCCATGTATAAAAACTAATGAACTCCTTAGTAACTTTGATGCCGCAAAATTTGACGCTGTTGGCAGTCATCTTGATTAAGGTAAAATCGTCATTAATTTAATGGGCAGAATATAAATGAATCACAATAAATATCTGGAGGTTCATGATGGTTTCAAAAGAATCGTTGTGCGAAAAAATACATGACCTATATCCACAGATCGGCGAGTGTGATATTGATTTAAATGTCAACTGGGACGAGGAAAGAAACGCCTGGGCGGTGGATTTTAAAAAAGGCGTTCACCGGATAAAGCATTATTTGGAAGATGCGGATGCGGTTGCCTGCATGGATGGCAAGCAGTGTGTCAGTCTCGGACTGGAGTTCGGGCAGTTTGTTTACGGTGTTTCTTAACCGCTATGCGCAGTCCCTTTTGGGCCATATTGGGTCATCGCAAGCCCACCCACGTCCAGTGGATAATTTTCCTCTACGCCCAGAGGTGTCTCTATAACCTAAAGTAAAATATAGTTAGCCATTTACATGCACCTTTTAGAACTTTACTATGCTAACGCCCGTCTGAATCAAACCGATAAATTTATTTTTCCCTGTCGCAAAGGAACAATTCCGAAATGGACTATTTTATCCTCTCATCCAAGGGATAGGGAAAAATTGCAGCTGATGGCGCTGTGCATGGCCGGTACGCGCTATTTACCGCAGATTCCCTATCAGGCAAAACGTCTGCTCAACGTCCCGCAACAGCCATTGCAGCTGGAATTTTATCTGGCCCAACATCCTGAAACTGAAGGCCCTAATATCAAATATGATTTAATCGGTCACGGGTTGCAACTCTATGCGGATGGCCGATTTCAAAGAATCACAAAACAGGAATGCCGTTATCTCTCTCCCATTTTGGAGATACAGAAAATTCGGGATCACAGCAACCTGGCAAAACATTTTATGTTGGCTTACGGCCCTGATCTTAAGGTACACAAGGGCAGCGATGATTTCGAATTCAACAATCCTTTCCTGCGGATTAATCGGTTTCATTCCTTATTCGATGCAAACGCTCCCCTGACAGATCCGGTTGCTTTCCTGGAACGTCTGCATAAAAAAGCCTTGCGATACGGACGAATTCTGCCGAAAAAAATATTGGCAATCCTGCAGCGTCTGCTGCCTGAATATCTTCACATCGAGACCGCCGCATGGAACCAAAAGACTTGTGACATGCGACTTGAATGGATCGGTTTATCTCAGTGGCAAAGACGAATGATGATACCGATTCTGGATACATGCCGGCACCTCATAGATGCCTTTCCTAGAAGCTTCGATCCCCTGAAAACGCCGGGTTTAATTCTACTGGATCGTCCCAACCGTTTTTGCACAGCCAAACGCTTCGCGGATTGGATTAAATTAATGGATGAGTTGCTGCCGCGCATGCAATTTATAGTAACCTTAACCGACCGGGCTGCATCCCAATTCCCCCACGAATTACGCAACAAGCATCTTAACATCCATAAAAACAAAATCCCTCAGCCATCCAAGCGTAAATCTATTCGCATCCAACCGGGAACGATTCTCCTCATTGATGTTGATGGCCGCCTGCCGAATGTTGCATTGATGAAGCTTAGCCGATATTGTAAGGAGCAGAGGCGCAAGGTGATTCTGGGACATAAGGATTGCTGCTTCAAAGGCCCCGAAGCTGTGTACGCCAGCGCCGTTTTCCATAACCATATTACGGATGGGCGTATCTCAAAGCTGCGTCGATATTACGGTGAATCCCTCATGCTGGGCGGCTCAGGGGTGGATCTTCATCGGCGTCTTCCGGATACTATCGAAAATACCTCACCCGATTACGATCTCTATCCGGAACTCGGCGACCGGGCGATCGGCTTTTTGACGCGGGGCTGCCCATTCCGCTGCGCCTTTTGTATTGTACCGGCCAAGGAAGGCCAACCTCGTCAGGTAAGTGATTTGGATGCTCTGCTCGCCGGCAGACGCAAACTGATTCTTTTGGATGATAATATTCTGTCACATCCAAATGCAGATGATTTATTAGCGGATATGGCATCGCGCAATATCCAGGTCAATTTCACGCAAACCCTTGATTTTCGAATGTTGGACAGGGGGAAAGCAGCTCTTTTGCGTCAGATCAGATGTTCGAACCTCCGATTTACGCGCCGCGTCTATCATTTCAGCCTAAACAGCACTAAGCATATTAAGCAACTCGCCGGTAAATACAAAATGTTCGGGTTTACCCCCCAAGACAACGTGGAATTCATCTGTATGTATGGGTTTAATACGACCCTTGCCGAAGATGTGGAGCGCTTCCGTTTTTTGCGTTCGTTGCCGGGCGCCTATGTTTTCGTGCAGCAATATCAACCTATTCCAGGGGGACCCCCAATGGCCGCGACACCTTTTTTTGATGAAAACGCAGATGACCTGATTGATGAGCTTGTCGGTATCTTATTCCCGCAAAATATGAAAAGCATGGAAAAATATTACCGTTGGGTCAGTAAACGCTACGCCGAAACCTTCGGGCGTTTACATAAAAACCTCGTTGATACTATTTTCAGGTATAACAGGAGGGGAATGAAAGGCAAGTATATTGCCACGTTGGCTGGTACCCGAAAATGGCCCGCAGCCTGAAAAGTGGCTATGGCAGGGTGTAATTAGTTCTGTTGAGATATTTATCACTGGGAGCGCCTTTGAGGTCAAACTTTACAACAGCCTGAGACAACACTACGGTCGCTCCAAGATCCGGTTTATCGATTCTGTCGAAGAATCGATGGCTATGTTAGGCTTGCGAGAAAGCGACCCTTCAAAACTAAACGCTGATGTTGAAGTGAAAATATCGGGATTCGTGTGGTCTCAAATTACAGATGAAGAATCAAGTGAACAATTAAGAAAAAGCAGGTTCCAAAACAAATATAATTTATACACGAGCCCTCGCTCTTTCTCGCGCTCGAAGCTTGGCTTGTATCTGGGAATATAGCCGTGCTTCCTGGTTGGTTCGATCACGAAAGCAAACTACCAAGGCATATGGTTCAAAAGTTGCACTATGTGGTTCTCCCCAGGGAAAATCATTTCGGGTAACGACAACATAAGGACGATTGTTTCGCAGCTTAGATCGACGATTGAACTGGGAGAAGCTCCAAGTTGCGGCTTGAACCGTTCCCTTTCCACGCATAGTACTGCTGACATTACGATTGCTCATTTCGGGTATATTCTCGTAATCGTCTCTTTCGGTCGCCCTGCTGAACATTGTAGTAACGTGGTCAAGGTTTGACGCGGTAACCAGTTTAAAATCGATTCGACTGGCTTTATAAGAAACCCGGGTGGATCGCACATATGGCGTGTAGCTCATCCCAATAGAAATTTCGCGCAGGCGTCTACCATCGCTTAAAAAATCCTCAGGAATAGGAATTTCATAGAAGTGGTGACTTTTATTTGGAATTTCCCCAGTAGCCACCATTGTGACTTCGTTTTCCAAAGATCGGAATAAAGCACGCGAGTCTACTTGGCCGTAACCACAAACCCTACGAAGTTTTTCTTTGTCTTCAAAAAGAGCTTCGCTCATTTCAGATATCGCAGCATGGGCGACAAGCAAAGCTCTGATCATATCTCTATTGGCATCAGTATTTTCGGACAAAATCAAGGCTGCAAGGTGCGCCACATGGGGTGAGGCCATGCTTGTACCACTTTCATCCGCCAACAGTCTGCCACCTGCAAATTCTCGGCTGGTCGATAGCTCACCTAAGCCGCTATTGGGAACCAATACATTTGCCCCAGCTCGGGTATGGCTTTAGCTCCTTTTCAATCGTGCTTTCCTAGCGTCTTCCCTGCGAATTGCTGATTGAACATTACGTTCGTTCAAGAACTCCTTACCTGAAAAGATCATATCTTTTACCGCGCGACGCAAAACCCTTTCAACGTCGGCGTGACTCATACCTTTCAGTTGGCTGACAAATTCGGCGTCCTCAATTTCGAATTCGCGTCTAATGCCTCGCAATTTGACTGATAGCAGGCGACGCAACTGCTCAATGTTTGGCATATCAAAAACCAATACTTCGTCGAAACGGCGCCAAACCGCGGAGTCCAATATTTGATCATGATTAGTTGCTGCGATTAGAAGACTTTTTCCCTCATAACTATCCAACATCTGGAGAAATGCATTTACAACTCGTTTTAATTCACCATGCTCAGCGGTGTCATCACGCTCCTTTCCTAAGGCATCGAATTCGTCAAAAAGGACCACCATAGGAACGGTTGATATAAAATCAAAGACTTGTCGCAGATTTGAGGCTGTTTCACCAAGATATGATGAAACAACACTATCTATGCGAACTATGGATAAGGGGAGACCAAGTTCGCTGGCGACTACCTCGGCGGTTAAAGTTTTTCCACATCCCGGAGGACCACAGAAAAGCAGTCGGTCAACCGGATATAAACCGTAACTTTTTAAAACTTCAGATCTATGAAGTTCTTGAAGAATTTCTTCTAAAAGCGAGCTGTTTTCGTCCGACAAAACAACATCTTCCAATCTTCTTGTCGGTTCTTTTATCTGAAGTAGGGGAACTCCGTGCTCTCGATCTTTCGGTAAATTTTCATTCAACGTAAAGGGAAGTTTTTTTACCGAATTAGCACGACCATATAGAATCTTCTCAAGATCATTGGCTAATAGATGGTGGTTTTTCGACCGCTCCTGTCGAATGACTTCCTCGGATACTTGCCGGAAAGCTTCATGATGCCCCTCAGCACCTGTTTTTATAAGCTGTCTGAGCAGTTTGCCTGATGCCATGACGCCCCCTTTTTATTGTCAATTTCGACGGGTTCTATTTCTGATTTATGATGCTTCTGTTTGGAGTCAAGAAAAAACCGTGTCAAATGCAGCGGTTACATATTGGGCTTAATCGGGTCGGTATGTTTTTTAGATATATTCATTATCAATTAAGACATGAAATTTGTTATTTATTACCAATGGTTAAATAATTAAACAAAATCAAAAAGTTACGATAAGTTCTAATTTTAAACCAGCATGTCCTATAGATATCACACTATTATTTAAATAACAATTTAGAATGATAGCGTTAAATTGACATTAAACAACAAATTTTTATAGTAGAATCGGGAATTACAGGCAAAATTCGATCAGCTTTATAAAATTAATAATAAAGGGGAATTAGTACGTTTACGATAATCATTGCATTAATCGCAAAGTTTATTTTGACATTTGGCACTATATAAGCCTGTTAAAAAGCTTCATTTGTAACCGAATTGTATCGGTGCAAAAGGTTGATTTTAGCTGAAAATCAGCCCTATTTTTTGTGTCCATCCGTTTTCGCTTAAACTTTTTTGTGCTCAGCTACTTTTTTTAACCGTTTCCATTCGCTGTGAAGGCGGTTCATTTTATGACTGAGCGTTTAGTTCGGCGCAAATAAGATGAGACGGCTTCAATCATGAATTACTTCACTTACTACGAAGCAAGACCAATACTATTTGCTTCTTAATGTATTTATTTTCTATCGCTAATAAGTTTATGCTTCTAACGCTAATGGCAGCTTTCTCTGCTTCTGTTTTATTTTTTTTGTTCTTCGTGTCCCGGCTAATTCCAATAGCAGGGCAGCTAATGTAGTAAAAGTGGTTCGAACGACTACCCCATGATGACTTCTTACGCGAACCTGCTCAAGTCCTTCGCGTTTTTTGAGAAGGTTGAAAGGCCGTTCACCATTTTTGCGAATATCTAATGCCTTTGACACGGCATCACTGCCATAAAGAATGCGTTGGAAATAACCGTTTTCAAAATCGATGTGTCGATACTTGGCACAGAACCCAGAACGAGGGC
This sequence comes from uncultured delta proteobacterium, assembly GCA_963710795.1. Taxonomy (GTDB): domain Bacteria; phylum Desulfobacterota; class Desulfobacteria; order Desulfobacterales; family JAFDCJ01; genus JAFDCJ01. The sequence continues at coordinate 60,743 of CAVQBT010000014.1, read as the reverse complement.
ATTGGCCGGGTTGAGCAGCACATTTAAATTCATGACCTTGTTCTTCGATCCCGATGTAGTTCATCGGAACATCACAAAGCTCGTCAAACATTACCTGTAAAGTGTCACGATCAACATTATCGGGAAAACAAACTTTTGAATCCGGCGGTTTAACCAAATGAACGCCGTTTTGCTCAAACACCGAACCATCATTATCATGATAGGCTTCATCGGCCGTGATCAGCTTTAAATCCAGACCGATCGCTTTGCCTAATCGCACCAAGGGCGAAAGAAAATGGCTGTCATGATGATTGGCTGGAGCTAACAGAGAAATCAACGGAATACTATGGCCGCTTTTGGGGTTGATTGCGGTAAGCGTGTGCATTCTGTAGCCGATAACATAAACAGACTTGTCTCGCTTTTTCCGACGCACTCCGCAATCGCAGTCAATATCATCGTAAATGCGTATCTTCTTGCCTTTGAAGCCAATACCACCGGACGCGGATCAGCGGGTTATGGAGGTCGAGCTTTTTGCTGAAGGCATTTGGAATGCAGCAGAAGGAAGACTGCGGTTCGTTCGCGGCGTCACTACCTACCCGCTACCCCGCCAGGGCGTTTTCCTGCTTACAAAGCAAGAGACGGTGAGTCTCTATAGCGCGGCCGAGGGACAGCAACGTACAGAGGAATATAACCCGCTCGTCTCATTTGCGCATTACGTCGGTGCGGATAACGTACTATGCCGTGCAAATATCGACAAAATGTTCGGAATGCACTGTGCTATTCTTGGTTCAACTGGGTCAGGAAAATCAGGTGCTCTGGCAGCATTGCTTCACAGCGTACTTGAGCATAAAGTTGAACCTGAGCAAGCATGTCATCCAAGAATTGTGATTATTGATCCTCATGGCGAATACGGTCACGCTTTCGGAGAACGCGCGGAAGTTTTTCGAGCCTATAACCCTCTTGGCACTGAGGAGACCGACGGAACCCCTATCAATCTGCCATATTGGTTGATGTCAGCAGATGAATTCAGGACGCTTGTCATCGGAAAGACTGAGCAGGAGGCCACATCCCAGAATAACATTGTATATAAAGCAATCACCTATGCTCGAATGGTAGCAGCAAATCTGGTTAGGCCATCCCCAACAGGCTACGGTGGCCAAGCGCCCACTGATGGAATGGATCACGATGCCCCGCGCCCCATTAAAGGCGTGACGGATGAGCAATTAGCACAGTTTGACCGTGATAATCCGGACCCGATCACGCGCACCCTCTGCGCCTTTGCCAATGACTTTGAAAATCTGGGCGGCGGATATGTCATAATCGGGCAGGACTGTGACGAAGACGGGATGCCCGTCTTTCCGCCGGCCGGAGTGCCTGACAATCAATTGGACGGTATCCAGCGGGAACTTCTGAAATGCTGCAACCAGATCCGGCCGCCCTATTTTCCCCTGCTGAGTGTCGAGCGCTTTGCAGGCCGCAACCTGGTGGTCCTGTGGGCACCGGGAGGACAGAACCGGCCTTACAAGGCACCCAGAACCGTCACGGCTAAAAAGAAGGATTACTGCCATTACATCCGCCGTTACTCGAGCACGGTTGAAGCGAAGGGAGACGATGAGCACGAGTTGATCGGCCTCACGGCCAAGGTTCCTTTTGATGACCGCTATAATCAGACCGCCGGCATCGAGGATCTTTCATCACGGTTGATGGAAGAGTTCCTGAGCGAGGTAGGCAGTGGTCTTGCCGATGAGGCGCAAAAACTCTCGATCGAAGCCCTTGGCCGGCAAATGAATGTGATGGGTGGGCCAACGGAAACGCCTATGCCGAAAAACGTCGGCCTCCTCTTTTTCAATGAGCACCCGAGGCGATTCTTTCCGGCGACACAGATCGATGTGGTCTGGTTTCCGGAAGGCGCGGGGGGAGATCGCTTTGATGAGAAAATTTTCGAAGGCCCTCTTGCCCGTATCGCACGGGATGCGCTGAACTATATCCAGGCAAATTATCTCAAACAGACCGTCGTCAAACACCCCGACCGGGCCGAGGCCGAGCGGTTCTGGAACTTTCCCTATGCCGCCATTGAAGAGGCGGTGATTAATGCCGTTTACCATCGATCCTACGAGATTCGCGAGCCGATTGAAGTGCGAATCACCCCGAACGATCTGGTGGTTTTGAGTTTTCCCGGCCCGGACCGTTCCATCCGGATGGCGGACCTGCGGGCCGGTAAAGCGGTCAGCCGCCGTTACCGCAATCGACGAATCGGCGATTTCCTCAAAGAGCTGGATCTCACCGAGGGCCGTTCGACAGGGATATCAAAGATTCTGAAGGTGATTAAAGAGAACGGTTCTCCGGCACCGGAGTTTGATACAGACAACGATCGCAGCTATTTCCTCATCCGCCTGCCCGTGCATGAGGATACGGTGGTAGTGAAAACGCCGGTGGAAACGCCGGTGAAAACGCCGGACATGATTCTGCACGTGTTGAGCGAGAACCCAAGGATGACCTTGGCCGAGGTAGCTGAGGTATGGTGAAACACTACCTGGCCCATGTATTTCCCAATGGCTACAAGGCCCAGGTGGTGGCTGTCTCACGGGAAGCGGCCGTGCGGTACAAAACCTATATTGATAAGGCTCTGGCCAAAGCCATCGCGGCTCTTGAAAAAGACAATCCGAACAGCGTCGATCTGGAACGGCTTAAAAAGATGCAAACCGATGTGATCATCTCCGGTGGACACAACGATTTGCCACGCCTCAAGGCCTATGCAGACAAGTCCAAGCACGAAACAAGCATCAAGAGCTTCAAGCTTCCTTTTGACAGCGAAGATGAGGGCGTCACCGGCGACATGGGCATCGTCATCGTCCGGGACATGCTGCTCACCGGTTTCGACGCACCGGTGGAACAAGTGATGTAAAGCATCATGCCCACGAACTCGGTGTGACCTATTCAAAAGCCAAAATAGTCGACAATCTTTACCGCTGGGGTTCCTGCACCGTGAACAACAATATCAATTTAAACTGGCGCCTGATCAAAGCGCCCATGTTTGTCATTGACTATGCTATTGTTCATGAACTCGCCCACCTCATCGAGGCCAACCACACCCCCAGATTCTGGAACATCATACGCGCCCAGGCTCCAACCATGGAAAAGGCAAAAGCATGGTTGAAGGAGAACGGGCAGTTGCTGGAACAGGCAATATGACGGGAACGAGTCAGACCACTTGAGGGTGGAGGGTCGTGAGTGTGAGGGGTCAAGTCTGCTTTTGACTCTTACTTGTTAGGCTATCTTTTTTTGGATTTTAGCGGCTATAATTTTATCCACTAAAGTGGTATCGGAAAGCAACTTATCAATCCCACCGCCGGGAAACGTCAGTGCCCATTGGTACAGGGTTTCCAGCTTTTTTTGATCGCTCTTTAAAATCGGCTGTTCCGTTCTGACCGAATCCAGGCTTTCAACGATTTGAATCGCGATTCGTGTATAATAAATGTCAACTGTATCATTTAGCGTTTGACTCTCCGCCATTGCTTCCTGATAGGATATGATGGCGTTGAACTTAACGACACGCGTTCGCGGGTAAAATGAGCACATGAAGTTCCAATCTTCGCCGCCAACCTCCTTTTCGCCGCAGGTTCGAAAATCAGACCTCAGAATCACGGCCGGAATGTCCAGAAATTTGGCCAACATGAATTCGACCACGGTGCCGGCATCCAGTTCGGTGCCGTCAAAATTAAACAATCCCAGATCGCATTCAATGATTTTAGCGATATCCTCGTTGCGGATTTCACGGGCGGTGGTCGTGTGCTGTTCCACGTTCTGCGGCAGGCAGCAACGATATTTGTTGTCGGAGCATTTTTCGATATACTCCGCCAGAAGCGCGTTGCCGATCAAATCTTTGTGGTTAAACAAGCTTCCGCCAAAGTAGACTGTGAATTCATCCTTCATTTTTGCCGGCATCCTTCCGCAAATTTATAGATATGGTTAGTTTCGATTTAATTTTTTTATTCACCGCAGAGCCGCAGAGATCGCGGAGCTGATAGTCTTTTTCATTTGCCGGTGAGAGGCTGACAAATAAAAATTACCTTGATTTCTGTATAGAATTTTTCAAAATTTCTGAATGAATGGCGGCAAAAAATGCGATGAAATATATTTGCCCAAGGGGCTGTTATTTTTCACTTTCTGGCCTCTCAGCAGAAAGTGAAAAGATGAATTAACTCTGCGCTCTCTGCGACTCGAGCGTAGCGGGCGGTAAAAAAATATAAATCCTAAACAGGCCATATTAAATAAACACATCACACCGCTTTAATGTACTCCAAATGGACACCCGGGGCGACTGTCTGGAGAAGCAGCTCGCAAACCGCACGCTGGCTGACGGATGTCGGCCTTTCTACCAGCACCGCTCGGGTGATTTTATGATCCGAAACAAAATTGTCCATGTTCGTGCGAATGATTGCCGATGCAGTGGGGAGAGACTGGGGTTGAAGGCCGCGTTTTCAGCGTATCGGCCGGTATAAGCGGAGCCATTGTCTGTCTGAACGGCACAGCCGGCGTAATTCTGGGAATAGGGTGCATAAGATCTATTCGCAGCAGACAAGGCTTTTTGCACCAATGCGTCATTTGAAGCGAACCGCAGCGCAAGGCCGGCCGGCTGAGCGGGAGATGCCATCAAGCCGGTTGAATGTCCGAGTTGCCGGGGACCGAAGGCCTGCGGTAAAAATTCCGCTAAGTTGGGCGGTGTTATTTTCGTGCCGGTTTGTTCATCAATAATGACTTTCAGGTTTTGGCCGCCGTCCAGTTCGTAAAGAAACTGCCGGCAGTACCCACAGGGAGCTGCGGTAACCGCAATCGTTTCGATCCGCCTTGCCCCCTGCAGCCAGGCATTGATGACGGCCGACTGCTCGGCGTGGATGGTTTGTGTCAACGCCTGGACCGGAAATTCGATATTTGCCCCTAAAAAAAGGGCTGTATCACCGGCATCATCCGAGATCGGCGCTTTTGCTACCGCGCCGACCTGAAAGCCTGAAATGGGCGTCCTGCTATACAACTTAGCTACCGGGAGCAGCCGCAGCATCAGATCATCGGCTGATATATCTAAGGATTCCAAAACAGCCAGGCAATGCTCAGCTGAAAGCATACCGCCGGCTTGCGGGATGGTTTGCAGGCGTTCGTGCACCGACGACGGGAAAGTTTTTAGAATTTGCTGAAACTGCACGCCAAGTTCACTCCCTTGTATTTGGCCTCCGATAATCTCGTTTATAAATAGTATTCACCGCAGAGCTCGCGGAGAGCGCAGAGCTTAATTATTTTTTGGCAATCTGCTCAGTCTTACTAAAGTGCAGCGAGATTTAAAAAAAGTCATAAAGTTAGAAATATCAGGATGTTGAGTTATAGACTCACAATGGAGACTTATCGGCCTTTGAAGCATATTTTTCTTTCATAAAGAAACTATCCTCTGCGCTCTCCGCGAGCTCTGCGATGAAAATGTTTAATTTATTCACAATTCCTCAACGCCGTCCTCTGGTGATTCGGGCATGAATGAGCTTGGGCGGATCGACCTGATTTGAATCAAATGAGTATGCTTTTAAAAATTTATTCTGAGCCGGCCTGATCTTCTCATCATCTCCATCCGAATAGAAAACAGCCAGCGGTTCTCCAGCTGCTACGCTATCACCGATTTTTTTATTCAGATATATACCAATCGAATGATCGATGGCCTCATCTTTCGTCTGGCGCCCGGCCCCTAAAACCTTGGCCGCCAGCCCGACCTCCAGGGCGTCGATGGCCGCTACATATCCTGACGCCCGGGATTTGATTTCGATCTTTTGGGCGGGCTGCGGCAGCAGATCCGTTTGGTCCAGCTACCGCCCGATCGCCCCCCTGGGCCGATATCAAATCTGCCAGCCGATTCAGGGCTTTATCATTGGCGAGATTTTTGTATTATGGATCTGGCCTGTTCGCGGGCAGAGACAATCCCGGAGACCAGCAGCATGTCGCTGCCCAATTCCGTGACCAACTCGACCAGATCGGCCGGACCTTTGCCGCGCAATGTATCGATGGCCTCCTTGACTTCGACGGCATTTCCGATGGCATATCCCAGCGGCTGTTCCATGCCGGTAATCAGCGCCACCACCGTCCGTCCGGCACCTTGCCCAATGTCAACCATGGTTTTGGCCAGTTCGAGGGCATCTTCGTAGGCCGGTGTAAACGCACCGCGGCCGGTTTTAACGTCCAGCACGATAGCGTCAGAGCCGGCCGCCAGTTTCTTGCTCATAATTGAAGACGCAATCAGCGGGATGGAATCCACCGTGGCCGTCATGTTGCGCAGGGCATAAATCAGCTTGTCGGCCGGCGCCAGACTGGCGGTCTGGGCGATCAGGCTGACGTGAATGTCATTGACGATCCCAACAAATTTTTCCTGCGAAAGCTCGACTCGAAAGCCGGGAATGGATTCCAGTTTATCAACCGTACCACCGGTATGGCCCAGTTCACGGCCGGTCATTTTGGCGACAATACCGCCGCTGGCGGCTACCAGCGGCGCCAGTACCAGGGTCGTTTTATCACCGACACCGCCCGTGGAATGCTTGTCCACCTTGCGGCCCCGGATGGCGGATAAATCGACCTGATCACCGGAATTGGCCATGGCCATGGTCAAATCGATACATTCGCGGGCACCCATGCCCTTAAAGTAGACCGCCATTAGAAAGGCCGTGATCTGATAATCCGGAATCCGGCCGTTTACGAACCCATCGATGAGAAACTCGATCTGCTGTTGCGACAGTTCCAACCCATCCCTTTTGCGCTTGATTAACTCATAGACGTTCATCGATGATATCCTTTTTGAAACTTTGGCCGTGTCTCAGGGGGCTTGCTTCGAGCAAATCGCTAATCGTCTGGCCGCAGTCGGCAAACGTTTCCCGGGTGCCGAGATCGATATTATTCTTTACTAGATTGCCGCAAACGAGCAGCGGGACATATTCGCGGGTATGGTCGGTATGGCGTTTATGGGTTGGGTCGCAGCCGTGGTCAGCTGTAATGATGAGGATGTCGTCATCTGTCATGGCATTGCGCAGCTGCGGCAGACGACGATCAAATGCCTCGAGGGCGGCCGCATAGCCCTCGACATTGCGCCGATGGCCGTAAACCATATCGAAATCAACCAGATTGGTGAATATCAGCCCGCTTTGATGGTGATATTTGTGCATGGTTGCGATGGTTTTGTCAACTCCATCCGTATTGTCGCGGGTGTGAATTTCTTCGGTCAAACCACGGTGGCTGAATATGTCACCGATTTTTCCCACGCCGGCCACAAAGCGGCCGCGGTCCTTCAGGTGATCCAGCAACGTCGGTTCGGGCGGGGGTAGGGAATAGTCCTTGCGACCGGCATTGTTGCGTTCAAAGGGTTGATCCGTGCCTTTAAACGGCCTGGCAATGACCCTGCCGACCGCATGCTCGCCGCTCAGCAGTTTTCTGGCAATGCGGCTGTATTCATAAAGTTTTTCAAGGGGCACGATCCGCTCATGGGCGGCAATCTGGAACACGGAATCGGCCGATGTGTAAACTATCGGGTAGCCGCTTGCAAGATGTTCACGACCCAGTTTATTAATAATTTCCGTTCCGGAGGCCGGGCAGTTTCCGAGAGTCCGGGTTCCGATAAGCGTCTCAAATTCGGTGATGAGGGATTGCGGAAAGCCGGCCGGGTAGGTGGGAAAGGGCCGATCGATCAATGATTCCGGCTATTTCCCAATGTCCGGTGGTTGTGTCCTTGCTGGCGGAGCGTTCCGCCATCTTACCGTAACTACCGATCGTCTCCGTGCTTTTGGCACCAATATCGACCAGTTTGCCAAGACCCAGGTGCACCAGGTTCGGAATATTTAGATGGCCCCTTGCCAGGTAAAGATTGCCGAGGGTATTGGCGCCTTCATCGTTATGCGCCAGCGCATCCGGTAAGCCGCCGATCCCGACGCTGTCCAGCACGATTAAAATAATTCTTTTCATGGGCGGGTATATTATCTGATTTTAAACTGATTGGAAAACGATTTGTTAATACCTGAATTTTGTGCGTAATAAACAACCAGGCAATTTGAGCACATTTAGCCGCTATCGACTGGGATCTTTAATTGTCGCCAAAAAATTCAGCTATATATTTAAAAATAATTTTAGGGCTTAAATTTGTAATTAACCATAGACCTTAGAAAACATAATTTTAGCTACGTTTACAGGTTCCAGTAATTTTTGGCATTATAGGACGTTCGATATTGAAAGTTTCGATGTCCGGCGATTAAGATTACCTTGACACGATAACTGCAATTTGCCAGAAGAAAGCAGTAACCAGCAAGCTGGGAAGCTTGGAGGCTATAAGGCTGGAATGCACCGCCCTTGCGGGCAGTATGACCGATCGACACACAATTTTTTGTTAGCTTCAGGAAAGCCAGCAAACCAGGAGGATAGAGGACTAATATTGATTGACTCCTATACGCTTTCCCGCTTCCTGGCTTCCAAGCTTCCCAGCCTAAATAATCATTCGGAGGAGCTGATATGGCTGCGGTATCCACGTTTAAAATGACCGCCTCGGAAATAGCACAATATATTGATCACACCCTGCTGAAGCCGGAGGCAACCCCCTCGGCATTCGACAAACTTTGTGAGGAAGCCATCCGGTATGGGTTTAAGGCCGTGTGCGTGAATTCCGGCTGGGTGGCATATACGGCGCAAAATCTTAAAGGAACTGCGATTGCGGTCTGTTCCGTGGTCGGTTTCCCGTTGGGTGCCATGCACAGCCGGGGCAAGGCTTCAGAAGCCCGCCAGGCGGTTGAAGACGGCGCCCGGGAATTGGATATGGTAATTCGTATTGGCGCCCTGAAGGCCGGCAATTTCAGGGCGGTGGAAGATGATATCCTGGCCGTGCGCCATGCGGCTGAGCATCCGGTCCGGTTAAAAGTGATCATCGAAACTTGCCTGTTGACCACCCAAGAAAAAGTGAAAGCCTGTGAAATTGCCAGCAATGCCGGTGCCGATTTTGTCAAAACCAGCACGGGGTTTGCCGCCGGCGGCGCCACGCTGGAAGATGTGGCCCTGATGCGTCAGACCGTCGGCCCCGCGATGGGGGTTAAAGCCAGCGGCGGCATTAAAGATTATGAAACCGCCGCTGCCATGATTGCTGCCGGTGCCACCCGGATCGGCGCCGGCGCCGGCGTGGCGATCGTGGGCGGGGCTGAAGGACAGCCTTGATTTTCTGAAATAGCCATGAATGAAATCAGCGATATTTGGTGGGCACAGCCCACTCTACAATAATGAATTTTCACAACGTTAGGGTTAATTCTTAGACGTTCCCTACTTTCTTTTAATGCTGCCTGTATGTAAAGGAGGATAACATGGATTACGTCAATTTAGGCCGTACCGGTCTCAAGGTGTCACGCATCTGCCTCGGCATGATGACTTACGGAACTTCCCAATGGCGGCCGTGGATACTCGATGAAGCCGATGCGCGCCCCATCGTGCAGCGCGCCGTCGAGCTGGGCATTAACTTCTTCGATACCGCCGACATGTATTCAGCCGGTGCATCGGAGGAGCTGACCGGCAAATTCCTGCGGGAGTTTACCCGCCGGGACGAAGTGGTGATTGCCACCAAAGTGTTTTTTCCGGTGGATCTCGCCTTCCAGGGCGGCTTCGCTGATTCGGCGCCCCCGCGGCCGAACACCGCCGGATTGTCGCGCAAGCACATCTTGGCGGCGGTGGAGGCTTCACTCAAGCGCCTGGGAGTCGACTATATCGATTTGTATCAAATCCATCGCTGGGATTACCAGACGCCCATCGAGGAGACCATGGAAGCTTTGCACGATCTGGTCAAATCCGGCAAAGTACGATATATCGGCGCCTCCAGCATGTGGGCCTGGCAGTTTGCCAAGGCCCAGTACACGGCCGAATCAAACGGCTGGGCGCGGTTCGTATCGATGCAGAACCACTACAATTTGATCTATCGGGAAGAGGAGCGCGAAATGATTCCGCTTTGCCGCGATCAGGGCGTCGCCTTAATTCCATGGAGTCCCCTGGCCCGGGGCTTTTTGGTCGGCAACCGTGCAGCCGACGATAGCACGGCCGGCCAAACGGCGCGTGCCAAAAACGACGATTTTGCCCGCCTACTCTACTATCGGGATGAAGATTTCGCCGTGGTGGATCGTCTCAGCGAGCTCGCCTCCCGGCGCGCTGAAAGCAATGCCCGGCTCGGCTACGCCTGGCTGCTGCATCAGCCGGGGTTGGCAGCGCCGATCGTCGGCGCCAGCAAGATCGCCCATATCGAGGAGGCGGCGGCGGCCATCGAGGTCAAACTCAGCGCCGAAGAGATTAAACTGCTCGGCGAGCCTTACAAACCCCACCCGGTACTGGGGCACACGTAATCTTAAAGTTGCATAAATCTGTATAGCCATTTAAAGGGGGTAGGCGCAAGACCATCGCTTTTATGAGGTCGATGCTGGATGCTCGATACTTGATGCTGGATATTCAGGAAGGCACCGGGAATGAAACTCAGAAACATCCATTATCCGGCAACATCTACAGTTCAGATTAAAGGTTTTGAGGAATTGAAAAATGAAAAAACTGATCAACAAGCCGGAAGACGTGGTGAAGGAATCCCTGGCCGGCTTTGCGGCGGCCCATGGTGAACTGGTCAAGGTTCATTTTGAGCCTGATTTTATTGTTCGAGCGGATGCGCCGGTCAGGGGCAAAGTCGGCATTGTTTCCGGCGGCGGCAGCGGCCACGAGCCGATGCACGGCGGGTTTGTGGGCCAAGGCATGCTGGATGCCGCCTGTCCGGGTGAAATTTTTACCTCCCCGACGCCGGATCAAATGCAGGCGGCCACCAAAGCCGTTGACGGCGGAGCCGGTGTGCTGCATATCGTCAAAAACTACACCGGTGATGTCATGAATTTCGAGATGGCCGCTGAATTGTGCCAGGCCGAAGGCATCGAGGTTGAAAGTGTCATTATCAACGATGATGTTGCCGTGCAGGACAGCCTTTATACCGCCGGCCGACGGGGTGTCGGTACAACGGTGCTGGCCGAAAAAATCTGCGGTGCGGCGGCCGAAAAAGGGCTTGATTTGAAAACCGTTGCCGGCGCTGTGCCGCAAAGTCAATGAAAACGGCCGCTCCATGGGCATGGCCCTGACCTCCTGCACCGTGCCGTTAGCCGGCAGGCCCACTTTCGATATCGAAGCAGATCAGATGGAAATCGGCATCGGCATCCATGGCGAACCGGGCCGGGAAAGAAGGCCCCTGGCCGGGGCCCGTGAAATCATGGCCGAGCATGGCCGCAGGCTGTGATTGACGATCTTCCCTTTAAAGCCGGCGATCAGGTCATCGCCATGGTCAATGGAATGGGCGCAACCCCATTAATCGAGCTTTATATCGCCTACAAGGCGCTGGCGGACATCTGCGCCGCCCAAGAAATTGCAATTGCCCGCAGACTGGTGGGAAATTACATCACTTCACTGGAAATGGCCGGCTGCTCAATCACTTTGGTGCGAGCCGACGATGAATTGCTGGCCTTTGGGATGCCCCGGTTCTCACACCGGCACTGCGCTGGGGGTCTAGTATTAAAAAGCGAATATCGAATAATGAATAACGAATGGGAGCACTTATCCCGATGATACAACTAGACGATCTGCTGGCCTGGATCCGCAAATTGGCCCAAGTTTATGCGGCAAACAAGGACTATCTGACCGACCTGGATGCCGCCATCGGCGATGCCGACCACGGCATCAATATGAACCGCGGGTTTAGTGCCGTCGCGGCCGCACTGGATGACAACCCGCCCACCGACATTGGTTCGCTGCTAAAGACGGTGGCCATGACGTTGATCAAAACCGTGGGCGGGGCTTCCGGTCCATTGTACGGCACGTTTTTTTTGCGCGCGGCCGCTGTCTGCCAGGGCAAAGAAAATCTTGCTGCGGCGGACGTTATCGCATTTTTCGACGCGGGCCTGGCGGGGGTCGTGCAAAGAGGCAAAGCCGAATTGAATGACAAGACCATGGTGGATGCCTTGAACCCGGCCGTGGCCGCGATGCGCAAGACTGCTGCGGCGGGTGCCGGTCTGGCTGAGATTTTGGCTGAGGCAGCGGCGGCGGCCGAATCCGGCATGCAGAACACCGTCAGCCTGCAGGCCCGCAAAGGCCGCGCCAGTTACCTGGCCGAACGCAGCATCGGCCATCAGGATCCCGGTGCCACCTCTTCGTTTTTGCTGGTTCAGGCAGCTTCAGATATCCTGGGGCAATCGGAATCCTGATTTGTTTTGAGAGAATTATCCAACCCGGATAAACCGCTAAGAATAGCCACAAAGCCACGAAGACACAAAGAAAAAATTTTTATGATAATTAAACTTCGTGTCTTGGTGGCGAAAATATTTTGTTAGATAAATGATGCATCAGACAGTGCATATTGGGGTCATTGAATATTGAAATTTGGAATTTATTTGTAATTTGGTGCTTGGGATTTGAGATTTCATTTTCTCATTAAATCTTCTGATGCAAAAGGTTAAGACCTGAATTTTGCAGGAGTCGGATTTTATGGTTGGTCTTGTCCTTGTTTCCCACAGCAGCGCTTTAGCCCGCGCCGTGGCTGACCTGGTTCGCCAGGTCACCACCCGGGATCTCCCCATATCCGCCGTGGGCGGGGTCGGTGCGGATCGAACGGCCTTCGGCACCAACGCGGTGGATATTGTCGAGGCCATTGAGTCGGTATACAGTGCCGACGGTGTCCTGGTGCTGATGGATCTTGGCAGTGCAATTCTAAGTGCCGAGACCGCATTGGAATTGCTGCCCGCAACCCGGCAGCCCGGTGTCAGGATATGTGCGGCACCCCTTGTCGAGGGCGCGGTTGCAGCCGGTGTGCAAATCAGTTTGGGGGGTGACCTGGAAACCGTCCGGCGCGAGGCAACCCGGGCGCTGATTCCCAAGATTCGGCATCTGAGCGGAGCGGATGAAAACCCGACCGAAGCCCTTGCCCCGGAGCCGGTGCGGCTGCAGCCGGAGGATGGGCCGGAAATCATCCTGACCGTCAACACCCTGCACGGTCTGCACGCCCGTCCGGCCGCCCGATTTGTCCAGACGGCGGCCGCATTCGACGCGCAGATCCGGGTCAAAAAGCAGGGATCGCCCCGGAATCCGGTTTCAGCCACCAGCCTTAACAGCCTTGCGACCCTGGGTGTCAACCGCGGTGATCGGATCGTGGTTTCCGCCGCCGGAGCGGATGCCCAAGAAGCCCTGGAGGCCCTGGCCAGGCTGGTGAATGAACAGCTTCAGCTCTATGACGAAGACACGACAGCCGATCGCGAACCGGCTGTCGCCGGAACCGATGATGGGGAAGGCTTCGCCGCGGTGGCCCTGTCGGAGGGCATTGCCCTGGGGCCGGTTTTTCATTACCGGGCGCCCGCACCCCGAGTTCCGCGGCACCGGCCCGAAAATCCCGACCGGGAATGGGAGGATTTGCTGCGCGCCAGGGACAAAGCCTGTGAGACGATCCGGCAGCGACGGCCGGCCTTGGAATCCGGTCTGGGAAAAGCACGCGCGGCGATATTTGATGCCCATCTTCTGATCCTCCAGGATCCGGCCCTGTTGGATCGAACCCGGCAGCGGGTTTTCAACAAGGGCGAGAATGCGGCCTGGGCCTGGCAGCAAAGCGTGCAGGAGATTGCGAAAACCTATCGTGAACTTGCCGATGATTATCTGCGGCAGCGGGCGGCCGATGTGGTGGACGTCGGTCGCCAGGTTTTGTCGGAACTGCTCGGTCAAGGCGCTGCCACAATCCTGGAGTTGCCGCAACCGGCAATTCTGGTTGCCGGGGAACTGACCCCGACGGATACCGTCATGCTCGATACGCAGCGGGTGCTGGGCATCGCGACCGTTGCCGGCGGTCCGACCTCCCACGGGGCGATATTGGCCAGAGCGCTGGGCTTGCCGGCGATTGCGGGGGTCGACCCGGCGGTCCTCGAGTTGGCGGAGAACACCGTGCTGGCGCTGGACGGCTTCAGCGGCACCCTGTGGATTCGTCCTTCGCCGAAGGTTGCCGAGGATCTAATGAAACGTCGCCGGCGCTGGCTGGAGCAGCGCGACCAGCTGCGCACGTCCGGGCGCCGGCCGGCCGTCACCCGGGACGGCCGCCGGGTAACGGTGGCCGCCAACCTCGGCAACGTCATCGAGGCCGGCAAGGCGCTTGAAAACGGCGCCGACGGCGTCGGGCTGCTGCGCACGGAATTTCTTTACCTGAAGCGCAACCAGCCGCCTTCCGAAGCCGAGCAGGTGGAAACTATAGGCCGGATTGCCCGCACAATCGGCGCTAAACCGATTTGTGTGCGCACCCTGGATGTCGGCGGCGACAAACCCCTGGCCTATCTTCGCGTTCCGGCGGAATCGAATCCTTACCTGGGGTTGCGCGCCGCCCGCCTGTCATTGCGGTATCCCGAGATCTTTCGCACCCAGCTGCGCGCCATCCTGCAGGCCGGGGCCGACTCGGATCTGCGGCTCATGTTCCCGATGATCGCCCGGACCGAAGAACTCGACCGGCTGCTGGCGATGCGCAATGCGGCGCATCGGGAGTTGACCGATGAAAACGTGGATCACCGCTGGCCGATTCCAACCGGCATCATGATTGAAACCCCTGCCGCAGCGCTGCTGATCGCCTCATTGGTTAAACGGCTGGATTTTTTCAGCATCGGCACCAACGACTTGACCCAGTACACGCTGGCAGCCGAGCGCGGCAATGCGGAACTGGCAGACTATGCCGATGCGCTGCACCCGGTGATTTTGCGGCTGATCCGGCAGGTGGTCGATGAAACCCATCGTCAGGGCAAACCGGTGGCGGTATGTGGTGAACTTGCGGCGGATCCGGTGGCCGTACCGGTGCTCGTCGGGCTCGGGGTCGATGAACTCAGCCTGGCACCGCCAGCCATCCCCGGCGTAAAAGCCGTCATCTGCAAGCTGTCGCATACCATGGCCGTTGAACTGGTTAAAAAGATACTTGCGGCAGACAATGCCGGCAGTGCCCGCCGCCTGGCGGCGGAGTTTTACCAAAACGAAATATAATCAACCATATACAGCCAATTATTCCAAATAGCTGCTCTGCTAAAGTTTTCCCCATTTTGACCGATTATTACCATAATCCGGATACAACGGTTACAAAATTCAAGATGAGGAAAAAATAATGAAAAATTCGACGGGTATTATCGCGATTATGGCAATGTTGATTATGGTTGCCGGCTGCGCCTCCGTTTCCAAGGAGGACTGTCTGCTGACCGACTGGTATGAAATCGGGCGTTTGGACGGCCGGCAGGGCAAAGCGCGGACCGCATTTCAGGGGCGCGCCAAAGCCTGCCTGGAGCACGGCATCAATGCGGATCGCCAGGCATACTACAAGGGGCATGACCTGGGCCTGCAGTATTACTGCACCGAGCAAAAAGGCTTCGAACTGGGTCAACAGGGATTCACCTACAGATCGGTTTGTCCGCTGCAGCTCGAGGGGAATTTTCGTGCCGGCTACGATAAAGGCTTGCAGTCCTTTTGCTCCGAGCCCAAAGGCTTTGACCTGGGAAGTCAAGGTCAGGCTTACCGCTATGTTTGTCCACCCGAGTTCGAACCGGAATTTCGCGCCGGCTGGGAAAATGGAAGAGCGGTATACGAATATGAATCAAAGGTTGCATCGCTTCAAAATCAGCTGGGAAATATTGAAAGAAAAATTCAGAAAAAAGAAAAAGCGTTGTACGCGGATAATCTGACTGACGAGCAGCGGCATAAAATTCGTTCGGAGTTGAGAAATCTCGATATCAAATTCAGGGATGCCAGCCGTGAATTAATGTACCTGGAAAATCATCCGCCTGAAGTTCAAACTTATTAAATATTTTTATTCCGCAAGGGGCCAATATTTAATAATCCGTCGGTATCCGCTAATTTGATTTCGCCGGCAGCAGATTGAGGCAGACACCGCTGCCGAAGATCAGGCAGGCGCCGGTGATCAGGCGCCAGCTGAGCGGCTCCCCCAGGAAAAGGACGCCAAATGCGGCGATTAAGGGAACTTCGGCGGTCATCATAATGCTGACCGTGGCCGCCGGCATGCGGATCAAGGCCTGATTAATGGTCAGCTGGGCGGCTATTGAAAAAACAGCCACGGCCGCGACGCTGATCCAGGCAGCTGAAGACTGGGGCAGGATGGGCGTCGCCTGCATGAGCAAGGGCCCTAAACCGGCCAGGGTGCCGGTAATGCACAGATAGAAAAACAAGGTATAGATATTGTTGTCTTTGCCCAGGCGCCGCACCAGCAGCAGCGTCACCGCGCACAGCAGCGATGCAAATAGGGCAAACAGGTGGCCCGAATTCAAAGCCGGCGAGGCCTCATGGGGCCAGAGGATCAGGCTGGTGCCGATGAACGCGCCGCCAATGAGAAACCAGCTTAATTTGGCCGGCGGCTCGCCGGTGATCCAGGGCGACAGCAGTGTTGTAAAGGCCGGATAGAGGTAGAACAGCACCATTGCCAGCGAGAGCGGGATCCGCTGAAAGGATGCCACCAGCAGCAGAAAAGCCACCGATCCGCAAAGGCCGCGTAGCGTCAGGAGAAAACGCTGCCTTCCCCAGATGGTCAGACCCAAAGCCCTGACGATTATTGGAACCAAGATAAGCCCAAAGATAAATCGACCCACCCCGATCTGCCAGACGTTCAGATAAGCCCCGGCCAATTTAGCCGATACACTCATGCCGGCATAAAGCAGCGGTGCCAGCAACACCCAGATTACCCCGCCTGAAATTAATCGCAATGCCGTCAAAGTTTTGCCTTTCTCCTCTTTTTAATCCACAGATTTCACAGCGCGGCAGAGTTGCAACCAAACAAGCTTTTAATCCACAGATTTCGCAGATTACACAGATTATAATGAATCCACCGGCGGATCCGCCGCAGGAGAGGATCGAAGCAATTTATTCTGCCGATTTTAAAGGTTGGGCAGGGGTGGGGATTATCCCCACCCGGGCCATAGCCATCCTATTCTATTCGCTTAAATTTATTTTGTTTTAAAGATCTGTAAAAATCTGCGTAGATCCGCGTCCCTTTTTCCAAATTCGCATTACTTTTTTCAGCTTTCTCTGATCTGCTCGCCCGTCGCCTTCTCCCCAAATCGTTCGCCCAATCATTCTTTTTCCAACCTTCTCACCTTCCCATCTTCTTAACTTCTATCTCTACGGTTTCAATCCCACCGTGATTCGATTCAAACAACAACTGTCGCTTTGACCATATCCTCATAAAATATGTCTCAATCCCACCGTGTTCCTTAGGTCAATTCCAACATATTAGATAAGAAGACCCTGTCTGAAAGAAGAGAAGTGTCTCAGCCGAAGGCGACCTGTGGGGTCGTAGCTCGAAGAGCGAAGTCCCAAGCCTGAAGCGATACCACCAATCTTCAATCTTCATTTCCCCGGTATAGCGGGATCATCGCTACGCGACGACCGGCTTGTCCGGGTTAGGCTATCAATCAAGTTCAAAAACGATTCTTAATGACTGGTCGATTTCCTGTACTTTGGAAGATGACAATCTCCCGCGCATTTTTACCAACCTATGACGATGATCGACGGGACGTGTTTGCAGACAGTCTGCTATAGATTTCTTAGCTAGGCCATTATCTGGTGAAGGATGAATTTCAACATTGGTTTTTATTCGGGCTTTTTTTACACTCCATTCAGTAATTGGAACAACTTGGATAACCGGGACTCTTTCATTATACACATCATTGGTCACAATCACACATGGCCTGATTTTTCCAGTTTCTGAACCTAATGTCGGATCAAGATTGACATCAATAATTATACCCCTTTTCAATATTTTCATTCTGGCCATCCAGTTATTGCTATATCGGTTAACTCTTTTAAATCATCATCTTCAGAATAAATTTCAGAATATAAATCAGCAGATTTTCTTAGGCTTTCAAGTTCCATTTCTTTCTTAAAATGGTCTATGGCCGCCCGAAGCATAGAACTCTTATCCTTAAATCCGTAAGATTTAAAGTTCTTCAAAAAATGAGATTGTGATTCTTCAACGCTAAATTTTGCCTGTAGCATATGCCCCCCTTTCTGTAACTCATATTGGTACCTAAATTACAGGCCTATTATAGGTTCCAAGAAATAAAAGGTCAATGGAAAATTCTTGAGTTGGCTGGAAGAGGCTGACGGTGAGCAAACCAGCCGGCCCTATAACTTTCAGAATCGCTGTCAAAATAACGGGAAATCTTATGTATTCCTTAGAATGACTTTTTACGAGTTCATCATGCTTGTGATTTGGAATTTTATTTTTTGGATTCAAGCAAGAAGCTTTCTGGCAGCGACATCGGCAATCAGCAGCAGTAAAAAGACGATAACCAGGTAGGGCCAGATCGGGGTTTTAGAATGTTTTGAATCGGAATTATTTTTAAAAAGATCGGCGGGAATATTGTCGATGGCCAGCAGCCGGCCTTTGGTGGCGGCAGCCAGATCATGCAGCAAGTCTTCATCCACCGCCGTGCGATTGAACTCCTCAGTATAGGGGATGCCAAAGCCGAAGGTTCGGGGCCTTGCGGCATCCTCCCCTGAATTACTGTAAACGCTGAAATAGTAAGCACCGATTTCTTCAGCCGGAAAAGTGCCGCGATATCTGCCGGGCGCGATTTGCTCCATGGCCAAAGTTTCATCATTGCCCGATGGCAGCAGGACCGTGGTGCTCAACTCCAGATAGTTTACAAATCGGTTTTGATCGGTGGTGACATCAACTATGAAATTTCTATTTCCCCCCTGGCTGTCGATGGCAGCCGTAAACTGCCGGCCGGTTTCTTTGCGTTGGACCCACTTGACCATCTGGGATATGAACCGGCCGTAATGTCGCCAGTTGACCCAGTCTTTGCCCCAGCGGTTGGACAGGTCCGATGTAAATGCAACACTGCGCCCCAAACCGTACTGCCAGGCAGCCAGCAGTGGGCCCTGCTCGGTTTCGATCAACAGCCTGGCGCCCGGTTTGGGGTAGGTGATGACCTGGCCATAGATCGCCGGCAGATTGTCATTGACCAGGCCATGCAGTATTTCACCGCGTATTTTTACAGCCGGCTGCATGGTCTTTTCCGTGATTGTTTTTTTGCTGATAATTTTTGTTTCACTGGTAAATATTTTTGGTATATTGTTGGGGTCATCGGTGTAATAAGCCCGGCCCTGGCCCCATTCGGCAATCGAGCGCATTAAGGTGACATTGGCACCCTGTCCGATCGACACGGTTGACAGCGAAATGTCGGATGCGTGCATGGACTGAACCAGTGACTGGAAATCGGCTTCTTCCGTCTCACCGTCGGACAGAACAATCACATGCTTTCGGCCCGAAGTAATCCGGTCGAGGACTC
Source organism: uncultured delta proteobacterium (assembly GCA_963710795.1). Classification (GTDB taxonomy): domain Bacteria; phylum Desulfobacterota; class Desulfobacteria; order Desulfobacterales; family JAFDCJ01; genus JAFDCJ01. The sequence continues at coordinate 41,391 of CAVQBT010000014.1, read as the reverse complement.
TTTGGACCTCTTTTAAAGCCGGATACAGATCCGTCCCGCCGCCTTCCACTACCCGGGACAGGTCTTGGGCTATTTTTTGGCGTTCATTGGCGGTGGTTATCGGAACCGTCCAGCTAAATTCCGTGTCAAATGTCACAATGCCGACGCTGTCCAGCGGGCTCAACATTTCGATCGATGAAAATGCAGCGATTTTAGCCATTTCCAGTTTGCTCTGATCTTTATAGCTGGATGTCATACTGGACGATTTATCGATTACGAAAATAAGATACAACTCGGACAGTTTGATATCGGTGGGGGTGTCCATATATACCGGCAAGGCCTTTTCCACCGGTGTATTTTTATAATGGCCGGCCCCGAAACTCGTATCGCCGCCGACCATTACCAGGCCGCCGCCGGTATCTTTCACATACCGTTCAATTTGTTCCATGGTTGAAAACGAGATCGAGCGGCCCGATACGTTGTCAAGAATAACGGCGTTGTAGTCTACGAAACCATGCAGAGCGCCCGGGATATTTTTGATATGCTTCAGGTCGACATCCAATCCCTGCACCTGCAGCGCGTTGGTCAGGTTGTTTGACTTCGGCTCTTTATCGGTCAGATATAGCACGCGTGCCTGGCGGGTGCCTGTGGTGAAAGAAAGCCCTTCATTGTTCTGAAAAAATGTGTCATCGGAAAAATTAACCACGGCCTTGTATAGATTAAGGCCGGGCTCGGAAAGTGTTTCCGCAAAGGTTAGGACATTGGTCCCGGCGTTGAGTGCGATCGGCCGCCGGACCAGCAGGTTTCCATTTTTAACCATCACCAGTTCACCACTGTTTTTTACCGAGCTGACGACGGTCAATCGGATTTCAAAAGGCGTTTCCAAAGCGACATCCGAAGGGGTGTCCAAAGATTTTATAAAGGCTTCATTTTTACCAAACCAGGTGGCCAGCGGCACCGGGTTAATTTCAATGCCGAGAGATCCCGCCAGGGATGCCATGTTGCGTGAATGCCGCATATTTTCATTGCCGTCGCTAAACAGCACGATTCGATTTTTTCCCTGCCGCGGAAGCCTTCCGATGGCAAGCTGAAGTGCATCATGAATATTGGTGTTGTGGGGATTAACGATCGATTTTATGTTCAAGGCATCCAGCCCGGCATTCAGCGACACTTCGATGGAAGGATGCTTGCCGAACACGATCAAACCGGCGCGATCGTCACCTTGCATTGCGGCCGCCGCCTGTTCAATAAATGCCTCGGCTTTTAGCCTCTGATCGCCCGGAATACTTTCCGAAACATCCAGGCAGAAAAACACATTAACCCGATCGGAGTGACGCATATATTTTGGGTCCGATAGGGCCAGACCCAAAACAATTATCAGCAACGATCTGAGAACGCCGATAGCTATTTGTTGTTTGGATAATTGCCCCCCGGCCGCCGACCGTTTCAGCATCAGCCAGATGAAGGGTATCAGGAGGCAAATACTTAGGTAAATTGGTTTGTCCAGTGTAAATAACATATTGCTTTAGATGAGCCTAAATGCTTGATGCATGTTGTAAGTTATTGGTTATTGGTTTGGATGGAGTCAAATCGATTTTCATATTTCACTGATGATATAAATATAAAATCAGATTCTCAGCCATTCCTATTTGCGAATCCGCCGGGGCGGAATAACGATTAACGAATAACAAATAACACCTAATTGAGCGTATTTCACTCAATTAGGGTCTATCTTCAACCATGCATACCACTCGATCATCAGCAACGCACAACCCATGATGATAAAAAACATCCATAAAGGCTGCCGGGCGGCAATTTCTTCTGAAACCCGGGGCCCTTCAGTTTGCTCGGACCGATTTTCGAGGGATATTGAGTTGATGTCGGACTCGGATTCATCGGCCAGATTTACGGTAAAATAGCGCTCTTTGCCGTTTTCAGCTACGGTATAGATGCCGACGCTGTCGGTGTTGCGGTATCTGAAGGGATTGGCCGTAACCGGGTGTTTATCCCATTTTTCATGCGGCGCCCGGGTGTATATAACTTCCGTTTGGGGATTGAAATAAATATCGAAAGCCTCTCCTGCCCGGGTTTGTAGGATTGAAAATTCGAGCCGATATGGATTGAGCCAATTGAAAATATTGCTCATCATCACCGGAAATGCGACCTTTAAAGGAAGATCGGATCTGGTAATATCAAAGCCCAACAGAACGGCCCGCAACCCGTTTTCTTCAAAAACATACATCAGCCCCGTCCGGGCGGATTCAATTAGCGGCGGCAATTGCTTGTCCGGCTGCAGTTTTGCACTTTCTTCGACGATCAACCCGCTTAGGTTGACATCGGCCAGCAACGGGCTTTGGCGGTTCCAGGCCAGAATTTCAGGCAAGCGCACCCGGCCGGTATTCAGGACCGGGATGGATGGCGAGTAAGCGTCAATTAGAAGCAAGTTTCCCCGCTCGGTTGCCGGGAAATCCATGTGGTCGACAATGACGATATCGTGGCGGGCAGCTTGTTCGGACCAGGAGGATGGGATGATTTCTTTAACTGAATTGACTCTAAAATTCGGGTAAGCCGCCAGCAGTTTTTCTAAAAAGGGATTGCCCTGCGAAACCAGCAACACCCAAATCTCTTTGGCGGCATTTAAAGACAGGTAGGCCTGGTTATCGACGGTAAAGTCATCATCGATTGCAAGCGTGGCCCTGGCAATTCCGTTAATGAGACCCGCATAGGGAATTATCAGGACTTGTTTTTCTCGAGCTTCGAATGCAATGACGCGTTCAAATAAAGCGGTCCCATCAATCGACAAGCGGATGGAAGATTCAACCGGAGCCTGGTCGAAATTTTTTATTTCAAGCATGAATTCATAATGATCACTGCGATCGACCTGCTGCCGGAACTCAAATTTCGTTATGCCGACATTTTGTCCACCACCGGCAATGAGGATCGGTCTGATTTTCGGGTGATTATTTACCAGGTCGGCGAGGTCTTGGCCGGCGCCGTCGGTGATCAGGTAAAGTAAGTCTTCTCCAGCCGGATCAACAAAGGAAAGCGCCAGGTAAATGGCAGATTCCAAATCGGCCGGAGCGTCCGACGGCTGGAGTTTGTTTATCAGATCCCGTGCTTGACCCGTATGGCTGAGAAAGCCGGTTTTAACCAGGGGTTTTTTGCCGGCTTCCACCAGCAGAACCTGTTGATCTCGATCCCGCGCTTGAACTAATTGCAGGGCCTTTTGCCGGGCCAGGTCAAAGCGTGTGCCGGGTCCGGATCTGGTTTTCATGCTGGCGCTCGTATCGATGACGAGAACCAGATTGCCCTTTTTGGCTGTCCAATAGGTCCAGGTGGGCTTGGCCAGCGCCAATGCCGCCAGGATTACGATCAGGATCTGCAAAATAAGCGGCAGATTCTTCTTTAAGCGTTCAAAGCTCAGGTTGGAGTTTCTTTCTCTTTAAGACCTCATGCCACAAAAACAGGTTGGTGACATCAATCGGCCTGGGTTTCGGCTTTAAGGTGTGGATGATGATGAGGATGGGGATGAATCCCAAAGTCAGCAGCATGTATGGATTTAGAAATTGCATGGGCTTGCTATCAATACAATCATATTAAAATACGTTGTGTCTGATTTATTCAGCCGCCTGGCAGTGGAGTAATGGAGTAATGGAGTGATGGAAAAAATCCAATACTCCAATACTCCATTGCTCCAGCTTCTATTATTGTCATCGAAACAGCGCGCCCTTAGACAGATAATCCGTTAAAAGATTCTCAAACGGAATTCTCGTGTCGCACAGGAAGTAATTCATGCCGTAGTGACTGCAATAGGTTTTGATGCCGGCAATGAATTTGCTGATTTTTTTGTGATAAAGGTCCAATAAATCCTGATCGACAAAGGTTACTTTTTTCTCCCCGGTTTCACATTCGTTGAGCAGAAGATTGCCGGTCTGGGACCAGTGCAGTTCTTCATGATTCATCACCTGAATCAAGTTGATATCGAAATCTCGATAAGCCAATGCTTTCAGCCCGTCCTCATAGCCCCGGGGGTCAAAAAAATCGCTGATAACAATGGCAATCCCGGGGTTTTTGCAGATGGCGGCATACGCCTTCAGGCTGTTGTTAATATTGGTTGGTTCGGACGGGTTGAGTGACTGAAAAAATTTAAGCACCTCAAGGAATTGTTTTTTGCCCCGGGCCGGTGGTTTGGTTTTGACAATTTGATGGTTAAACGCCATCAAAGCGGTTTTATCCAGATTGGACTAAGCAGATGTAACTTAAAGCGGCCGCAATTTTTTTGGCCGTGATATCCTTGGACGGTGTACCGCTGTTCATTGAGCGGCTGGTGTCCAACAGGATGTGGGCGGTCTGTCCTTTTTCAGCGTGAAACAGCTTGATAAACAGCTTATCCAGCCGGCCGTAGACGCTCCAATCCACGTAGCGCAGATCATCCCCCAGATGGTATTTTCTGAAATCCAGAAACTCAAATCCTTCGCCGCTTTGCCAGGAACGATATTCGCCCCGGCGCGGATTGCGCGTGCTTTTGCGGGAGACGATCTTAAGCTTTTCCAGCTGCTTTAAAAACTCATCGTCGATGAAGGAGTCGAGTTGATTGGGCACAGCAACTCACCATGTAAATATAAACAAATCAATGTGTTGTGTAATTATATGTGAATTTGCAGTGGTGGCGTAGCGGAGTAATGGAGTACTGGACTACTGGAGTACTGAGACAATGCCAATACTCCAACGCTCCAATACTCCATCGCTCCAATTATACACCAACCAGACTATTCTTATCCAACTGGTTTAGTACCGCCTATTTGTGCGGTTCCAGGCTACTCAACATCTCCTCCACCAGTTCATCCGCATCCAGACCTTCGGTTTCCCCGCGGATGTTCAGCGCCATGCGATGCCTCAAGGCGGGTTTGGCGACATTTTTGATGTCTTCCAGTGAAACATTGTAGCGGCCGTCAATCAAAGCGGATACTTTGCCGGCCAGAATCAAGCTTTGCACGCCTCGGGGGCTGGCGCCAAACAGGACGTATTCCTTGATGCGATCGGAGGCGTGTTCATTAGCGGGGTGGCTGGCCAGCACCAGGCGGGTGGCAAAATCCTTGACATGGGATGCAACCGGCACTTTTTTGACCAGGGATTTCATTTTGAGAATTGCATCCGCCCCGATAACCCGGCTTAATTCATAGTGATAATCTTCGGTGGTTTTTTCCAAAATGTTCCTCAGTTCATCCTGATTGGGATAATTAATCTTGAGTTTGAAAAAAAACCGATCGATCTGGGCTTCGGGCAGCGGATAGGTGCCTTCCATCTCGATCGGATTCTGGGTGGCCAGCACCATGAAAGGCGGTTCCAAATTGTATTGTGACCCGAAGACCGTCACTTTTCCTTCCTGCATGGCCTCCAGCAGGGCCGATTGGGTTTTGGGACTGGCCCGATTAATTTCATCGGCCAGGATGAGCTGGCCGAAAATCGGTCCTTTGTAAAATTCAAAAAAGCGATTTCCGTTGCCATCCTCCTTGACCATGTTCGTGCCGAGTATGTCGGCCGGCATCAGATCCGGCGTAAACTGGATGCGGGAATAATTAAGATCCAGAATTTTGCTCAACGATCGGACAATCAGTGTTTTGCCGAGCCCCGGGACGCCTTCGATTAAGGCATGACCGCCACAAAGCAGGCAAATAAAAAGATGTTTAATCAAAATTTTCTGACCGACAATGATTTTTGCCAACTCGTGGTCGATCAGCTCAAAATTTTTCCGGATGGATTCGACGTCTTCATTTAGATTCATGAGCATTTTCTTCCGTATTGATTCCGATCGAAATAAAGTAATTTTTTATATACGCGCGATAATTGACAGGAATATCCTCTTTTTGAAGAATGCTTTCAACCTCTTGGCGATAGGTTCGTAAAATATCTTCCTCTTTGACGCGGGCTTCGCCTCTGTCGGTTAACGCGCGAACATGAATGAGATACGTTTTCGCCGGCGAGGACGCCGGTTTATCCTGGCTGGCGGGGCGTTGTGTTTTTTCGAGATCACGGCTGGACTGGCTGCTTTGATTTGATTTGGCGTTTCCGGCGGCGTCTGAATATCCTTCCGGCGGCTCCATTCCATCCGGCAGGCCATCTTCGGTCCGCTGACCATTTCCCGAAATTCCGGTGATCGACCCGATCCCCGGCGTTTGGGTTGCGGGCGGAAAATTTGCCGGTCGGATATTGGCTGTCCGGCGAAGCGGGTTGATTCTCAGGCCTTTCAGCGGATTGGGGCGTCCGCTCCCTTTCATCCCCGGCGGACAGGACCGCATCATCGGCTTGCGCGCGATCGGCTTCGAGATCGTCGATAATCCGGGAAAGCAGGTTCTCGATGCTGTCCAATTCCTGCAGGGATTCAATATTTTGGTTAATGGAATCGGGTAAGCGGCTGTTGAGCGTTCTGCCCAGAAGTCCTTTGAGTTTTTCCAATTGGCTCGACGACAAATTGGCCAGATCAGGGGTTTTGGGAATGGGCAATTGCTCGATAGCGGCCGAATCCAGTCTATGGTGCCCAGTTCCTGCGCCAAGCGGGTCTGCTCGCCTTCCACTTCTTCCAGGAAACTGTTCAGGGCCCCAAGGCGCTGTTCGAAGGGTATTGAACGGTCATTGAGTTTATTGCTGATTTGCGCCAGTTTTTTGGCATGGCCGGGCCGGGGTTTCAGATTGCCGGGCAGTCTGGTTGTCGATTCGTTTGATCATGTAGTCTTTCAGCAATTGACCGGCGGCGTCTATCTTTTCTAATTCCCGGCGGGTTGGTTGGAAATTCGGCGTAAAAAAAATGCCGGAATACAAGAAAATGTTGATTAAGAGCAAAATTATTGCCAGCAGATGCAGCAATGAAAATCTGGCCGGCAGGAGTTGCTGCTGGCTGATTTGACGCAATTTGATTGCTGCGTCATTGATCAGTAATTCTGCGAAATCCGTTTTCTTTTTGAACTTAAGATATTCATAGGCGGTGCTGACCCGGTCCTGGAGTTCCAACCGGCGATCGATGTCGATTAAAGTATTCAAAAACTTACTTCTCGTTGCCAGGCCGATGATTAAAGCAGCTGAAAAAGACAGTCCCAGGGGCAGGGCATACCAGGCGCCATTGATTCGGAAGCTGTTAACCCCTGCCAGGGTGAGGATGAAATATGCTATACCGATGGCAAGAAAGATCAATGACGCATTGAGCAATACCCGCTGCATGGCCTGGAAGGCCACCCGTCGCTTGATTTGCGAGATTTGACTGGTAAACGAGGTTTCGACACGCACGTGGCATACTCCGTATGGGTTTGTAGGTTCAGGGTTCAAGGTTCAGAGGTTTACGGAATTGGATTCAGTGTTCTCCGTTCAAGGTTAACTCATACCTTATATAAAGCTTCATTGAAATAAAGAAGACGGGCGGGCCACCGTGTCCGCCGATACTGGTCGGCACGGTGGCCGAACCTACGTTACCCCGATAGCTCTGGGCAAAGTTTCTTTTTCGATTTAACTGGCCGCTTTGCAGACGCCGGCTGAACAAAATTTCGCAACTTTCTTGGCTACCGAACCCTGAACCTTTGAACCTTGAACCTCTATACCCTGAACCTCTCAGCCCTGAACCTTTGAACCCTCACCCTTGTTTATATACCGGCTGACCAGAGCATTATTTACCACGATGAGGACCAGGATGGCAAATGACACGGCCGCGATATAAATTGCAAAGAGATGGCTGCTGCTGTCCGGGGTCTGATTTAACAGGTAAAGCAGCCGCAGCGGATTGACAGCCGGGGCAAAAAAGAGGGTGGCCAAGACAAAAAAAACCATTAACACCCGGGCGGCAAAGTAGCCGAGGGTACTCGACCTGCCCCAGAATAAGTAAACCAGAAAACCGGCCAGTCGACAAAACAAAGACGTGGCGAACAAGACCGAAACAGCCATTATAAATGTGGTCATGGAAACCGCTGAACTAAAAGCCGCCAGGGACAACAAGGGCAAAAAAGGCAACAGCAATACGATCGTATGCAATATAAACTCGATCAGGCCGTAGCGGTAAAAGGCAATTTCCTTCTCGTGGGTGGGTTTATCAGTCCGGTAATTCATCATGTAGTAGCCCCTTCGGACCAGTTCACCGCCGCCACAGCTTAAATTGACATAGGAATAGACAATCAGGGTTGCCGCAAAAATAAGAAAAAATATCGTCGGCGTATCCCCGGCTGCAATGAGTTCGGCCAGCGGCCGCCGGGACCAGAATACCATCAACAAGACCCCCACAATTGCAACACCGGCCATGACGGCTTCCAGAACACGCTTCGAAAAAAAAGGTGCCAGGGACTTTTCGGACTCGTCCGTCAAATAATAAAAACTCATAAGGTTATCTCCACGGGAAGTCCCCAGTTGATCATGGTAATGTCGACACCCGGTGGATGGGCCTGGTTAAATTGCGGTTGTATCAGGCCGGCCGGCATCCACCCGATCAGGATCATGCTGTCGGATTTCGTCTGGTATTTATGATGAATTTCAAGCAGCAAGGCCGGCGTGAGATTGCGCTGTGCTGTTCGAAGGTAGGCATCTGACCCATTGCCGCGAAAACGCCTGACAATGGAATCGACCTGGTGCTCACCGAAAATTTCTTTTTGCTTTAATTTTGCCAGATCAACTTTTATTGTTTGATGCTTGCCCGCCAAAATATCCTCAACAAACAAAAATCGTTTGCGGTAATAGATCAGGCAATCGACGAGATTGTACGGCAGCTTGTTTTCAATCCTCAGCGTCATAAAGGATTTATCGCGCCGGGCATAGCCCGAAAGGGGCGAAGCCACCGGCAGATTCAATTTGTAGAAGCTATGCGACCAGCGTTGGATAGAGCCGATTATCTGTTGCCCGCTATCCTTTTTTTGCAATTCATAGGGATTGGGTATTTTAGTGTCCGACCTTTCAGATACAATGTGGCTGACCGCGGCGCTATATGACCCGAAATTCAACTCATAATCTAATTTTTTTAACGAATACAGACCGATGAAATATTTTGCGACTGGCGGGGCATTGGGATCGGCTGCGTCGATTTGATAAAAGCTGTTGTAGGCAAATTTTTGTTTCAGGTTGGGAAGATAAAAGCCCCGGTAGCCGATAGTCGTGAAAACCGTGATCATCACGATTAAATAAAGGCTGGTTTGCCAGCGGCCATTGCCCGGCTTTTTAATCTTTCTCAATAAAAACCACAGACAAAAGAGATAGGCAGCCACAAAAATGACAACCGAGCGATAGTCCGGAAATTTCAGCGGGATGCCGGCTAGCATGGAATTGACGACCTGCTGATCATCGAGTCCAATTATTGGCCTGTCGTTTATCGGCTGCAGGGAAAGGATTTTATGCCACACCATCCGCCGGCCTTCCCAACGACTGAACGGCGGGGTATTAAAATCAAAGGAAAGAAAAATAATTTGGCCGAATTCAAGGTCTTTGCGTGTAATAATCGGGATGTCATTTTCTTTTACCAGGATTTTGGAATTGTCAATCCGGGCATTTAACACGAGAAACGGCTCAGTGCCGCTAAGCTCTCGACCGCAAAACGCTCCCAACGATTTCAGTTCGGAAAGTTGTCGATGACCGGCGATGCGAAGCGGCAAAATATCCTGCAGGCGCCGGTCACTCAGTGAGCCGTAGTTCAGCCCGGTCCCGACAATGAGGTATCCGCCCTGTGCTAACCATTGGGTTAAAGCCTGAAACTGCCGGTCGCGCAGCTGTCTGATGGTGTCGGCCTGTAAAATGAGCAGTTTCACGCTGTCATAGCCGTACCAGGTTTCCGGCAGGGCATTCGGACGGACGTTGACCGGGTAAAGATGATCGGGCAACACCGACAGAATATCCGGGGCCACAAAATTATCGGCAACGACGGCAAAATATTTTTCGGTGGAATAAGTTCGCAGATCGATGGATCTGGAAAAAATCAAATTGTCTGCTTGCCTGAGCCGAATGATCAGGTCATGCGTAAAGGATTTAATCAGGATTGTAAATGCATAGCGTTTCTTGGAATTTTGCGGCAGATCGACTGCCGCCGTATAGATGGTCCGGTTGACATCATCGAGGTACTCACTGCCGGCGGTGACGACCACCTCTAATTTGCCCCTGGCCGCCCGGCCCCGGTTATCCAGTACGACGCTCAAAGGGGTCCATTTATTGAGTTGAAAATAACCGTTGAACCCGATTGAATACTCCATCGAATATCCAGCCGCCAAGGACGGCCATGCGCTGCCGATAACGATCAGTCCGAACGCCAAACTTATATTTAAAAATAACCTTCGCATAAAAACACGATAATACGGAGCCCGGAAAATACAAGGAAAATAAAATGAAAACAGGCCTTGACATCCTATTGATATTTTTTACAATTAAAGAATTTAGGATTATTTCTATAAATTCGTAAATACTGAATTGTTGTTAGGAAATTTGAAATAAATGAAAGATTGAAGCTGTCTGATTTTTACTATTTTATTGCGTAAGCAGTTTAAATGAATACAAAAAAAAGAAATAAATGCGCAGCATAAAGTAATTAAACCACCGGCGCTTCGGTATAATGAATTCTTTGGGTTATCAAGTATCAAGTTAAAACCCTGAATGTGCTGATACTCAGGGTGGTTTAATTAGGAGAAAAAAAGTGATGGATATCCAGCAAATCACCCAACAGGTTGAAAAAGAAAGCGTCGTTGTGCGCCAAATTATGGCGGAAGTCGAAAAGATCATTGTCGGCCAGAGAGGGCTTTTGGATCGAATGCTCATCGGGCTCCTGTGTGACGGGCATTTGCTGCTGGAGGGACTGCCCGGATTGGCAAAAACCACCGCGGTCAAAACCCTGGCCACCGCCATTAACACATCGTTTCAAAGAATCCAGTTTACGCCGGATCTTTTGCCGGCGGATATCCTCGGCACCCAGATCTATCGGCCGGACAACGGCACCTTCGAGATCAAGAAAGGTCCTATTTTTAACAATATCATTTTGGCCGACGAAATCAACCGGGCCCCGGCCAAAGTTCAGAGTGCCCTGTTGGAAGCCATGCAGGAGCGTCAGGTAACCATCGGCCAGCAAACCTTTATTCTTGAAAATCCCTTCCTGGTGCTGGCCACCCAAAACCCGATCGAACAGGAAGGCACCTATCCGTTGCCCGAAGCCCAGATCGATCGGTTTATGTTAAAAATTACAGTCGATTATCCTTCCAGCGAGGAGGAAAAAGAAATTATGAACCGGGTCTACGCCGAGGCGGTCGAAACTATTTCCGGGGTGGTGGAGGTCTCCGATATTGATTCCGCCCGGGCGGCCATGCGTTCGATTCACATGGAAGAAAAAATCACGGACTACATTGTGCAATTGTCCGGCGCCACCCGCAATCCCGCAAAATTTGGACTCGACATCGGTTCCATGATCAGTTACGGCGCCTCGCCGCGGGCATCCATCTGGCTGGGAATGGCGGCCCGCGCCCATGCCTTTTTAAACGGCCGGGGGTATGTCACCCCGCAGGATGTTAAATCCATGGCGCCGGATGTGCTCAGGCACCGGATTATATTAAGTTACGAAGCCGAGGCGGAAGGCAAGACCACCGATGATCTGATCGAGGTGCTTTTGGAGCGGATTGAAGTACCATAAAAAGGTTTCAGGTGTCAGGTTTCGGGTGTCAGGAAAGACGGATAAAATTTGCGGATATGGCGTGGGTGCGAGGTATGACGGATCGGCATTTGGCACTCGGTGCACGACGTTCGGCCTTTGGCGCTTCCTATAAGGTTTAAGGTATACGGTTCAAGGTATAGGGTAAAAGGTGGAAGGTTCAAGGAAAAAGACAAGATGATATAGGTGTGGGTGCATGAAGATTCATAGGGATCAACAGGTTTCGCGACCGAGTGATTCCGACCTCCACATTCCGAATCCACACTTCCGATGTCTGTCCTCTATCCTCTGTATTCTGACACCTGACACCAGACACCTGAAACCTAATAAAAAAACTATCGAGAATTTCGCTTCATGAATCACAGAATTTCAGACCAACTCGAAATTTGAGCACAAAACATGCTCTCCGAAGAACTATTGAAAAAAATTCAGGGATTTCATTTCAGGACCCGCTACCTGGCCAATGATCTGTTTGCCGGCCAGTATGAAAGCGCGTTCAAAGGACAGGGAATTGAATTTGCTGAAGTCCGTGAATACCAGCCCGGGGATGATATCCGCACCATCGACTGGAACGTGTCAGCCCGCTTCGGGCATCCCTTTGTCAAGGTTTTTCATGAGGAGCGCGAGCTGACCGTCGTGCTGCTGCTGGATTTGTCCGGTTCCCACCTATTCGGCACCAAAAGCAAATTCAAAAGAGAGCTGCTGGCTGAGGTCGCCGGCATGCTGGCATTTCTGGCGATCCGGACCAACGATAAAGTGGGCGCTATTTTATTCAGTTCCCAGGTCGAAAAGTACATTCCCCCCCAAAAAGGTGCGGCTCACGTCTGGCGGCTGATCAAAGAAATATTTACCTATGAACCGCAGCAATTGACGACCAACATCGACGGGGTCCTCAACTATCTGAATCGGGTCGTCAAACGTCGGGCGATTGTTTTTTTAATCTCCGACTGCATGGACACGGGATTTGAGCGGTCCGTCAAGCTGACGGCTAAAAAACATGATCTCACCGTGATTCGAATCTGCGATCCGGCTGAAGATGAACTGCCGAATTTAGGGTTGATGTCGCTGCAGGATCCGGAAACCGGGCAGGTGGCCCTGATCAATACGCGCAGCAAATCGCTGCGGGAAAAATGGCGCCACGATCAACAGCAGCATACCGCCCGATTATCCGAGCTTTTCAAGAAGGCCGGCGTGGATATGGAGGAGGTCTATACCAATCGCTCCGCCGTGGATCCATTGACGCGTCTGTTTAACCGCCGGAGGCAAAAAAAAAGGTGAAGTGGGAAGTCGGAATGCGGAAGTGGGAAAAAATTGAAGTGGAAGTCGGAATATAGAAGCTTGTAGCTCATAGCTCATAGTGAAAAAGAATACTAATGATGGAAGGCTGGAATGCCGGGAAGCTGGAAGGCCAGGAGGCGGCTGTGAAGTTGGCAGTCAGTCGAGCCGTTGGCACAAAGGCAGCCAGTAAGATCGAAAATGAATCGAATCAGATTCATAGCGTTCTTATATATTGTGGGAGCGGTTTTCAACCGCGATTGACTCGGTCGGAAAATACTTACTAATGCAATTTCTTATGAGAATGCAAAATATTAAATTTATAAGAATTACTCTTCTGAAGAACTGGATGAAGAAGTCTTTTTTGTCGACTTCGACACGACCGATCTCGCCACAGCACGCGCTCCATTTTCCGACTTCCACATTCCAACTTCCCTCTTCCGACTTCCGCATTCCGACTTCTCACTTCAAAACATTCCGACTTCCGACATCCAGTCTCCGGCTTCCCACTTTTTTTCTAATAGTCTTGATTTATATTCTTTGGGTTCCCGTGGCTGTTTATGCGACGGATGCTGATTCAGGATCGCTTACCGCTTCCCTGGATCAAACATCGCTGCCGGTGGGCGGGGTGGTCTGGCTCACGTTGGATTACCGCTTGCCGCAGGGCGGCCGGCTGCCGGAAAAGGTCGAAGTGCAAGGCCTCGATGATCTCAGCAAGATAAAGCAAATTGTCAAGCCCGGCCAGATTCGGATCCAATTGCTGGTCGATCAGGTGGGAGCGTGGCAGTCTGAGCCGATCAGTTTGACGTATCTGGATGCCGACGGTCAAGCGCAACTGCTGACCACGCAGCCGGTTTCGATCCAAGTGGTATCAAACCTTGGCGAGAAGGCTGAAGCGGCGCAGCTGCGTCCGATTCGCGATATTGTTCCCGTAAAATCGATCTGGCAAAGCACCCGGTTGTGGCTGGCTGCAATCGCTGTTCTGGTTCTGATCGGGGTGGGACTGTTGTGGTGGTACAAAAAAAAACATACGCCGGCGGCCCTGGCGCAATACACGGAGCCGCCCCATATCCGTGCCCGCCGAGAACTGCGCGGGTTGGAAACCAAACGATATTTTGAAAAAGGGCGGGTAAAAAAATATTATTTTGCTCTTTCTGAAATTTTAAGGCGTTACCTGGAGGCCATCCGTGATTTTCCGGCGGCCGAGTTTACGACCGAAGAAATTGCCAGGCACATCCGGGACGATCAGGATCGTAAGCTGATTGTCCTGCTGCAGCAGGCGGATCTGGTCAAGTTTGCCGACAGCGTGCCCACCCCGGCCCGCAAAGAAGAAGATATCAAAGCCGCGCTGGCATATATTCGGCAATCCAGTGCGCGCTGGAAATCGATCCGGAAAAAGCGCCGCCGCCGGAGGGGCCGCCATGATGTTCCGATTCGCCTACCCGGTGCTCCTGGTGCTGCTAATTGGGGTGGTCGGCTACCTGGTTTTTGAAATATTGAAAAAACCGGCCGCGATCACCCATTCCATGACCGCCAGGCTGATGGAACTGGCCCATAAGGGCAGCGGCATCTGGCAGCGCATTCCGTTGGTCCTGCGGGCCTTATGCCTGATATTGCTGGTGCTGACCGCAGCGCGCCCGCAGTTTTATAATGTCTCGCGTGAAATCAAATCGCCGGGGGTGGATATTGTCATGTGCATCGACACGTCCGGTTCGATGCAGGCCCTGGATTTTGAACTGAATGGCGAACCGGTCGACCGCCTGACGGCGGTTAAAAAGGTGGTCAGTGAGTTTATAAAAAAAAGAGAAGTCGATCGCATTGGACTGGTGGTCTTCGGTGAAGAGGCTTTCACCCAGGCGCCCCTGACCCTGGACAAGGGGTTGTTGCTGGGCCTGGTGGATAAAATGACCATCGGCATGGCCGGTGATCGAACCGCCATCGGCTCGGCCCTGGCCATCGGCGGCAAGCGGCTGAAAGATTTAAAGGCCGCATCCAAAATTTTAATCCTGCTGACCGACGGCCGCCACAATGCCGGGGACCTGACGCCGCAGCAGGCGGCCGAAGCGGTGCAGGCGCTGGGGATCAAAATATATACGATCGGTGTCGGCGGCACGGGGCCGGCCCCGTTTCGCGTCAAATCCCTGATCGGGACCCGCATTGTGCACCGTCAGGTTGACCTGGATGAAGGCACGCTAAAAAAGATTGCCGCCATCGGCGGCGGTAAATACTTCCGGGCCACCGATACCAAGGGACTGGCGGAAATTTACGACATCATCGACCGGGCCGAAAAAACCGAGGTTAAAGTCAAAGAATTTTTCCATTTTCGGGAACTCTACTCATATTTTCTGATCCCGGCGCTGATCCTGCTCGGATTGGAAATTTTGCTGAAATCAACCATTTTAAGGACCGTTCCATGAACCTGTCCCATCTATGGATGCTGAACCTGCTCTGGCTGCTGCCCCTGGCGGCCGTGGCGCTGATTGTTCAGAGCCGCAAAAAGAAAAGAGCCCTGCAGGGGTTTGCCGACCCGCATCTGCTAAACCGGCTGGCGGCGCTCGATCATCGCGGTCGGCGATTTATAAAAGCCCTGCTTTTGCTGCTGTCGCTGGGATTGATGCTGTTTGCCCTGGCCGGTCCCCGCTGGGGCAGCCATTACGAAGAGGTCAGCCAAAAAGGCGTGGATATCATGCTCCTGATCGATGTTTCACCCAGCATGCTGGTGGAAGATATTGCACCCAACCGGCTGGAACGGGCGCGGCGTGAAATCCTGGATTTTATCAAAGTCGTCCAGGGCGACCGGGTGGGCTTGATCGCCTTTGCGGGCGCGGCCTTTATCCAGTGTCCCTTGACGCTGGATTATGCCGCCCTCGAGATGTTTTTAAGTGCCTTGCAGCCCGATTTGATTCCGGTTCCGGGCACGGACCTGGGGGCTGCCATCAACCTGGGCATTGCCGCATTCGATGAGGAATCCGCCACCGATAAAGTCATTTTGTTAATCACCGACGGGGAAGACAACGAAAATCGGGGTCTCGAAGCGGCTCGGCAGGCGGCGGCCAAGGGCGTTAAAATTTTTGTTTTCGGCATCGGCGATGTCGCCGGCGGCCCGATTCCCGAACTCGACGGCAGCGGCGGCTTTAAGAAAGACCGTCAGGGAAAGCTGATATTATCCAAGCTGGAAGAAAAGGGGCTGCAGGACATTGCAGCGCTGACCGGCGGAACCTATGTCCGGTCGGTGGCCGGGGACCTGGATTTGGACGTTTTGTATTTTGACGGCATCAAATCGCGTACCCAGGCCCAGGAGCTTAAAAGCGGCAAAATCAAAGTCTATGAGGAGCGCTTCGCCCTGTTTGTCCTGGCAGCCTTTATGCTTTTGCTGATCGAGGGGTTTATCGATGAAAAAGTCCGCTTCAAAGCGCGGGCCGGGCAAAAGGCGATCCTGGCCCGGGCTGGATTATTGCTGTTGGCCGTGACGGCAATTTGGATGTTGACGGCGGCCCGCGCTCAGGCGGTGGAGTCGCCGGATGAACTATACCGCAAGGGGCGGTTTGCCGAAGCTGAAAAAGCGTATGCCCAGTCGGATATGGACAATCCCAAAGATCTTCGCTATCGCTACAATCGGGGATGTGCGGCCTATCAGAGCGGTGACTATCAGGCCGCGGCGGCCGCTTTTGCCAGCGTCCTGCGCCGCAGCCAGGACGATGATATTCGTTTCAAAGCAGCCTATAAT
This sequence comes from uncultured delta proteobacterium, assembly GCA_963710795.1. Taxonomy (GTDB): domain Bacteria; phylum Desulfobacterota; class Desulfobacteria; order Desulfobacterales; family JAFDCJ01; genus JAFDCJ01. The sequence continues at coordinate 24,763 of CAVQBT010000014.1, read as the reverse complement.
CTGGGCAATGCGGCGTATAAGCAGGGGGACTTTCAAGCGGCGGCCCAGCATTACAAACAGGCAATCGCCCAGGACCCTTCCAGCGAGGACGCCCGCCACAATCTGGAGCTTGCCGTGCGGGCCCTGCAAAAACAACAGCAGCAGCAACCAGGGCAATCGCAGGATCAATCACCGCAGGATAGCGAACAGCAGCCGGGCGCATCGGACGGGAAAAACGACCAGGCCGATCAGGGCCGGCAATCTGAAGATAAATCTTCCGGGCAGGATACTGCGCAAAAGCAGCAAAACCAGGACGCGTCCGAGCAATCGGAAGGCAGCCAGGAGCAATCGGCCGGGCAGTCAGCTGAAAAAAAATCCGGTGAGAACCGCCCAGCCGAGCAGCAATCGCAACCGCAACTGGCGGGAGATTTGAAACCACGCCGGGACATGCCCCCGGCCCAGGCCGGCGAACAGACCGCCAAAGCGAGCATGGCCCGGATGAACCAGCAAAAGGCGGAAGCCTTGCTGGACAATATTCAAGAAGACCGCTCGCAAATGATGCGGCTGCAAACCAAAGGCCGGCGGCGGGGAGTCGCCTCTGGCAAAGACTGGTAAAATTTTTGATTTTGTCAAAAACAACTAAATCGAGCTGATAAACCTAACGATGGGTGTTTCCAAGTTCAATGCGCTAAACCAAAAATTTTAATATTATTTTTTTGGCAAAAACTTTTTGATTTAATTTTATTGCGTTGATCCGGTATGTTCAATTTAACAATAAAGACACCTGTGGGAGTGGTTTTCAACCGCGAAATCAAATTACACGGCTGAAAGCCGCCTCCAGTAAAAATTTATCTCCTGGCAACTTCGACGCTATTTCCCTTCGTATATTTGACAAAATCGCAGAACGTGAAAGTATGAAAAATACAATGCGCAGCATTAAATGAATTAATCCGCGCAGCTTCGATCTATCACCTTACTTCGGTTTTCAAGGAATAAATTACAATCGTCACTGGGCTTTGTTTCAAGGCGGATTAATTAATGAAAAGATTATCGCTTTCGATCGCCATATTGATAACCATCGTCCTGATACCGGCTTTTTCATGGGCCGAGGTCTCGGTGAGCCTGAAGTTGGATCGGTCGCAGGTCCAGCTGGTCGATTCGGTTGTACTGACCGTCAGTGTGGGCGGTAGCCGGGACAGCGACTCGATGCCCGGTATTCAGGGGTTGGAGAATTTTGATGTCAGATCGGGCGGGACTTCAAGCCGGGTTGAATTCATCAACGGCAAAATAAGTTCCGGGGTCGACTACACCTACTTTATTCAGCCCCAAAAAATCGGAACTTTTCAGATCGGTCCGGCCCGGGTTCTAATAGACGGTAAAACTTATACCAGCAATACCGCAAAATTGCGGGTGGTCAAGCCTGCCGGGGGGCAAAGCGCCGAGAACAGCCCCATATTTTTAACGGCCGAATTTTCAAATGACACGGTGTATGTGGAAGAGCAGACGATTTACACCCTGAAATTATATGTGCGCCGTAATGTGAGAAATATCAACCTCAATCTGCCTGAGACGGAGAATCTCATATTTAAGCAAATCTCAAAGCCCGCTGAATATCGCAGCACCCGCGACGGTCAGAACTACCAGGTGATTGAAGTCCAATATGCCGTGGTGCCGTCCAAAGCCGGCAGCTATGCGGTCGATCCGGCTAAAATGAGCATGACGGTGCTGCAATCGCGCCGAAGTTCAAGCCGCGGTTTTTTCGATGACCCGTTTTCGTCTTTTGCAAGTGGCCGCCCGCTGAGCGTGTCCAGCAAATCTCTGCAGTTGACGGTGCGTCCGCTGCCGCAGGAGGGAAAGCCGCCTGATTTCAGCGGTCTGGTCGGAAAATTCAAGATGTGGTCGAAGCTGGATCCGCTCTCACTAAAAACCGGCGAGTCGGCCACCTTAACAGTTTCAGTCAGCGGGCAGGGCAATGTCAATCGAATCCCCGATCTAAAAGTACCCGAACTGACTCATATCAAAATCTATGCCGATAAACCGGTGCTGGAATCGACTCAGGACAGCGAAGGAATCAAGGGTTCCAAGACCATGAAATGGGCCCTGGTGCCTGAAAAAGACGGTCGGCTTGAGGTTCCGCCGGTTGCTGTCAGTTTTTTTGACACTGAAAACCAGCGCTACAAAACCTTGACATCCTCTAAATACACGCTGTCGGTTTTGCCCGGCAAAAAAGAAACCATCAAGGTTTCAGAACCGAACGCCGCCGCAAATATAGACGACGGTGCCGGCAAGCAAACAATCCGGGAAATCGGCCGTGACATTTTTCCGGTCCACAGCGCCATGCAAAATTTTACCACCGTCAACCGCCTTCAGTCGGAAAGCTGGTTATTTTGGGCCATGTTGGGCCTGCCGTTGGCACTGTATCTGGGCACCCTTGTAGGGTTGAAACTGCGCCGGCAGTCCCGGGCAGGTCAGCCTGATATCATGGCTAAAAAGGCGGCGCGGGAATTTTATAAACAATATCGCCAGCGCGAGTTTACCGCCGGCAACCTGCTGCAGCTGATCAGGGACTATTTAAACCGTCGATTCGGTTTGTCATACGGTTCTCTCACGCCCCAGGAGTCAGTCCAGATACTGATTTCACAGGGCGTTGGCGCCGACACGGCCGAAGCCCTGCAAAACATCATGCTGCAGCTTGAAAATGCTGAATATACCGGCCAAGGCATGCAGGCGGCCGCGATTGATAGTGATCTTGTACCGCTCGTCAAGCGGATTGAAAAGGAGAGCCGGTAGCGGGCGTTAATTGTTAATCGTTATTTGTTATTGGAACCGACGCTTTTTCCTATACTGCATTTGGAATAAGTGGCCCGAGCCTGGCAGCCATGGCGCAGTTTGTGGATATTAGGTTTCAGGTGTCAGGTTTCAGCCCAGCCGCCAGCCAAAAAAACTGCGGTCTGATGGGACAGGAAAAATAATAGTTCACCGCAGAGATCGCCGAGAACGCCGAGAAAGAAAATCTGAAATAATCTCTGCGATCTCCGCGTGCTCTGCGGTGAGATTTTTCTTGAAAATGCCTTAAAGGCTTAACAACTCTAACTATTTCGACTTCTGCAATGAAAGATTGGCCTAAAGAACGAGATTATGCGACTGACCTATAACCTGAAATTGCTGCTTTTTATACTGCCGTTCTTTTTTGTTGGTGTAAGCTGTCGTGCGGCTGACACGCCCTCGGCCGAAGAGATTTATTTTGAAGCGAATCGGGCTTACAAAGAAGATCGTTATCAGGAAGCCATCGATGGCTATATTGAACTGATCGGCAACGGATACGTCAACGGACATCTTTATTACAACCTGGGCAATGCCTACTTTCGGGCGGGCCAACTGGGGCGGGCAATTCTAAACTATAAAAGAGCCCAGCTGCTGATACCGCGTGATGCGGATTTAAATTTTAACCTGCGCTATGCCCTTGACCAGACCCCGGACGCAATTTCCGCCGACCAGAATTTTCTCAAACAGGCGTTTTTCTGGCTGGATGAAATTACGTTGCCTGAACTGATGTGGGCCTTCGTGGTGCTGAATATTTTATTTTGGGGCATCCTGGTGCTGCGATTGTTCCTGCGCCCGGAGTGGACCTATTATGTCTTTATCGTGCTGCTGATTTTCTGGCTGGTGGGCGGGGTGTCCCTGGGGGTAAAATGGCGCCAGTTAAAAACAGATCTGCGGGCCGTCATTTTAGTCGGGGAGGTCGATGTTCTGGCCGGTCCGGATTCCAATGATACTGTGCTTTTCAAACTCCACGAGGGGACAACTGTCCAACGGGAGAGAACTGAAGACGGCTGGTCACTAATCCGCTTGTCGGAAAACAAAAGAGGCTGGCTGAAATCCAGCGCTATCGAACAGGTTTTAAAGGAGTAATTTTATTCACCGCAAAGGCGCAGAGGACGCAAAGAATATTTTTTATTCTCAATTGCCTCTGAGAGGCCCCGCTGAAGCGGGGTGCAAGCAAGGGCAACTGAGAAATAATCTTTCTCTGCGTTCTTAGCGCCTTTGCGGTGAATTCAAATTGTTATCATGGTGCCAGCGGCCAGAAAAACGGCAGCACCACCATCAGCACCACCAAAATTACCAGGGTCAACAAGCCGCCGATTTTTAAATAATCCGTAAAGCGATAGCCTCCCGGCCCCATTACCAGGATGTTGGCCGGGTGGGATACGGGGGTCATAAAACTGGCTGAGGCCGCCATGGCAATGGCCATCATCAAACCGTAAGGGGATAATCCCATGTTGACTGCGGTGTTCAGCGCAATCGGCCCCATGAGCACCACCAGGGCGGCGGTGGGCACAAAACAAGTTGCCAGAAAGGTCAACGCCACCAGGCCCAGCATGACGCCTCTGGGCCCCAAGGGCCCGACTGCAGCGACCACCCCTTCGGCAATCAGTTTGGCCGCCCCGGACTGATCCAACGCGGTGCCCAGCGGCAGCATGCCGGCAATTAAAAACACGGCTTTCCATTCAATCTGGCGATAGGCCTCTTTCATACTCAGACAACCGACCAGAACCATCAGCGCCGCGCCGATCACGGCCGCGATGTATATCTGAACCCACCCTAATATTACCGGCAGCAGCACCACAACCATAATCAGGATCGATAATTTCATCTTTTCTGTGCGCAGATCCTCCTGGGCGGTCTCCGTCAGGACGATGATATCCGGCTCACGGCCCAGCAGCTGGAGTTTGGCCCGGGGGCCAAGCAGCAGCAGGGCGTCACCGAAGCGCAATTCCATATCCCTCAGATTCGATCGGTAGGCCCGTCCCTTGCGCCACAGGGCCAGCACATTCAGCCCGAATTTTTCCCTAAAATTAATCTGGCGCAGCGTTTTGCCTTCCAGGGTTGTATGCGGTGAAAGAATGGCTTCCACCAGGCCGGTATCGCCGGAAACCAGCTTTGCCACATCGGTGTCAGTCCGGCGCTCGATCTCAAGTTGCTCAAGTCCACGCAAATTATCAAGATCCCGTTGGCGTCCCTCGACCACCAGACGATCCCCGGCCTGCAATACCTCGGTTGGCTCCGGCATAACCATGGGGTTTTCGCCACGCAAAATTCCGAGGACGCGGCTTCCCAGGGCATCTCCCAGGCGGCTTTCTTTCAACGATTTTCCGATCAGGGCTGAGCCGGGCGGCACCTGCATGACCATCAGCCGTTCATGCAGATGATAGACATCGGTGAGTTCTGAACGTTCAACGTAGCGGAGCTGTTCAAATCCGGCCGTCTTTTCCAATTCGGCGAGATGTTCGGCAGTGCCGGCCACGAGCAGTATGTCGGCGCGCTGCAGCGGTTCATCCGGCAGGTTGGTGCGCTGGATTTGATCCTTTCGGCGAATCGCCAGCACGTTGAGATTGAAACGGCCTCGAAAGCCAAGGGAATTGAGCGTGCTGCCGACAAAACGGGAGTTGCCCGGCAACATGACTTCGCCGATTTTGATTTCATCCGAGTAAGGTTCCTGCAGGTCTATGCCATCTTCTTCGACCACCAGCCGGCGCCAGTTTTTCAACTCGTTTAGCGCCTCGATCCGGCCTTCGACCGCTAAGCGGTCGCCGGCCAGCAGGGTGTCGGTCGGACCCGGCGCCAGCGTGGTCCGGTCTCCGCGAGTGATGCCGATCACATTCCAGCCCAGGACCGATCCCATTCTGATCTGGGCCAGGGTCTTGTTGGCCAAAGTCGAGCCCCGGGGTATCCGGATCTGAAACAGACGCTCCTGCAGATCATACTGGCTTTGCCAGTCGACCTTCTTGTCAGCCGATGATTCCTTGGCCACGTCACGCTGGGGCAGCAGATGGCGTCCAATGAAGGCCATAAACGCGATACCGCAGACCATGACCACCAGCCCGACCGGGGTAAAATCGAAAAATGTAAACGATTTGAGTCCTGCATCCCGCAGGGCGTCGCTGACCAGGATATTCGGGGGGGTGCCGATCTGGGTCGTTAAACCGCCCAGCAGGGAGCCGTAGGCCAGCGGCATCAGCAGCCGCGACGGCGGCCGCCCGGTGTGGCGGGCAATATCCATAACCACCGGCAGCATCAGGGCGGCCACGGCGACATTGTTCATGATGGCCGACATCACGCCGGCGGTGGTCATGATGACAATGATCATCGTCGTTTCACGGGTCCCGGCCATTCGCAGCACAAAATGACCGATTACATTCGCCACGCCGGTGCGGGTCAATCCACCGCTAAGAATGAATACCGCCCAGACCGTCACCACCGCCGGGTTGCTGAAGCCGGCCAGGGCTTCGACCGGCGTGACCAACCCGGTCAATGCCAACGCCCCCAGTGAAAGCAGGGCGGTAACTTCCATCGGGATCCATTCAGTGATCAAAAAGAAAACGGCCACGGCCAATATGGTAAAAACCAGGGCGATTTCAGGGGTCACGGTTGTTTTCCTCCGGACATATATTTTTACAATAAAAGTTATATACTAAGCATTTGATTAGGAACGTGACAAGACCGTCTTGGATTGTGGCCCGCCCTGGTGCGACTTTATCGGCGAATGCAATTTACATCGAGAGTTATCATCGTGATGCACCGGTTAAATTTGGATGTCCCAAATTCGGTCCGGGTCCAGGATTTTGGAATTAAAATATAGGGATAGGTAATTTGAAATGCCATATTTCAGAGCGGATTAATTCGCGAGACTACGTTTGATGGCTGCCAGCAAATCGGCCGGGGCTTTCCAGCCGTAATCGGAGATAATTTGGGTCAATACCCGTTTTGGGACCGCGGGTTCATCCAGCCGGGACGGTTCACGCCGCAATAGCTGGACGATCTCATAAACCTGATGAAATTCAGGATAGGCCCGTTAAGCCGCTTCGAAGGACTGTCGTGCAGCTAAAAAATCACGTGACAGCAGCTGTTCGAAACCCTTCCGTTCCAGCTGCGATGCGGCGCTGAAATCAACCTTGTTTATTTTTTTGAAAGTTTGACCGGTTTGCGTCCGGGGGCGGAAATTCCGCGGCGCTCGAGCAGCGATCCATCCTGGCGGTATAAATCGACCAACGCCTTGAGATAGTTGGCCAGGGCCCGCACTTCGGCGATCCGGCTGGCCAACAAATCCCGCTGAGCTTGCGCCACCAGAAAACTGGTTGATTTTCCCACCCGCAGTTTTTCGGTTTCGGTCCGCAGGGTTTGCTCGTCGAACATGCGGGTGACCGATGAGGCGGCAATCTGCTGTTTGGTCCGGTTGACCTCGATGTAGGCGGTGCGGATGTCGACTTCCACCAGCTGTGATAGGTTGGCCAGCGCTTTTTGCGCCTGTTCCCGCGCCAGCAGCGCTCGTCGGTGAAGCGCTTTCGCATCCCGGTTAAAAAAAGGATAGTCGAAACTGACCCCCGCCTGGGCGTCATAACTGTCTTTGTCGATATTGCGAACGGATTCGCCAAAGGAATTGGCATAGCCGCTTTTGCCCAGCGTAACGAAAAGATCCATTAACGGCAGCAAACCGTTTTGGGTTTTGACAAGCTCCAGATCGCCGCGCAGAATTTCCAGGCGGGCCTCGTTTAAAATTGGACGCATGTGCATGGCTACATCCACATGCAGCTGAACGTCTTCCAGTTTGATTTCGGGCAAGGTCGGTTGATGGATTAAATCAATTTCCCGCTGCCAGATTCCGGGCCCCGCTGGATTTAGCAGCCGCAGCAGCTGCAGGTGAATGGATTCTTTGTTGGCCCGAGCTTCGATCAGCGCCTGTTCCTGGGCCGCAACCTCGGCCTGAACGGCTGCAAGTTCAGCTCTGGCCAAACGGCCGACGCGGATCAGTTCTTTGGTTTCGTCGAGCTGCTGACGGGCGACCTTAAGCGACTCCTCAACAATTTCGATCTGGCGGCGGGCCAGCGCATAGTCCCAGTAAGTGCTTTCCACCTGTGCCACCAGAAACTCGGTGAACCCGCGCAGCTCATATTCCGACATGCGCGTATCCAGGCGGGCCTGCTGCAGTCGGGCCAGATTCACGTCCGTGCCAAATCCTCGCAGCAATGCCTGAGCTACCGTCATGCCCAGGCGGGTCGTATAAAAGCTGTCCTCGTAAAGCGAGGAGTCATTCATCAGGGTTCCGGCATCCAGGGCAACCGTTGTGCCGGTCGGGAAATATTGTTCCAAAGAAATGATTCCTTCGGCCGCATCGGTGGTAAAATCCTCAGTTTCAGATCCGGATCTTGCGAGGTTTTCACCTTTCACCCGGCCGGCGGAGACGTCTGCGTTGATTGCCGGATCAAAAACAGCTCTTTCCTGGTCCTCGAGGGTTTGCCGAATCGCGGGTTCCAATCTTTGAACCACCAGCGAGCGGTTGTTTTCAAGGCAAAGCAAAATGGCTTCGGTGATGGTGACTTTCAACGGCCCCGGCGGCACCGTTCGCGCGGCCTGCTGATCGGGTTTTTCGGCCGGTTGCGTGTCCAGGTACACCGCTGTGTCGGCCGGCACATTCGGACCTCCCGCCGTACGGTCAATCCGTTCCTCGACCAGGGTGCAGGAGGTCGCCACCAGCAATAGCCCGCATACGGTAAGAATTTCCGGCAGACGATGCCAAGTTCTTGCAAACATTATATTCGATCCTCACGAATCCCGATCCAGGCGCTTAGCGACAATATATCGACAACTTATTGTCGATGTTACCGCATGCGTTGATAGTTTTTAGGTTTCAGGTGTCAGTGTTCAGGTGTCAGGATTTAGCTCCTCGTTTTTCTGACACCCCTGGCCCAGACCTAATGAATCTGGAAAATAAGACATTATTGGGCTCTCTTACAGTGAACCGCAATTATCCGTTATATTGCACTCTCCGAGGCGTAGGCTGCGAGCCGGAGGCCCCTGGCGCGAAACCTGGCACCTGAAACCTAAAACCCACAAACTGCGCTATGGCTGCCCTGCCCGGGCCACTTTTTCCAAATGCAGTATAGAAAAAAGCGTAGGCCCCTAAAGCGTTTTTTTTGACAATATGTTTTAAGAAACTGAAGGTTTATTTCCCTCGGCGGGATCAGGGTTCAACTCAGCCGTCAGCAAAAAAAACGGCTGGTCTATAATTAGATTTAGAGACTATATAGCCTTTAGCACCATGCTGGCAACCAAAAACTGCATTGAACTGATGGCGCCATCCGCCTGGGATCCCAGCTGGGCCTCAGGCGGATTTTTATCCACAGATTTCGCTGATTACACAGATTATAATGAATGTGGGGTGGAGATTGGCAAATCTGCCGGGTTTAATTCCCCGCAGCTTGGCCGCGGGGAAGTTTATTGCAGTATTAGCGCTTTTTGTGCATGAGCATCCGGGCTTCGTCCCGGGTGATGGTCCCATCTTCAATTCCTTTTTCAATCAGCCTGCTCATCAGTTCGCGCCGTTTGGTGCGATTTTCCATTTTTGAGAGAATTTCTTTTTCCTGCTCCGGCGTAATGTTCTCGTCGGCAACCGCCTGTTTAATCAGCGCACGCTCTTTAGCCTTAAGCGCGTCGCGAAATGCCTGCCGATCGATATTAAACTCCTGCATCACGCTGCGCATGCGCTGATCTTGGAGTTTGAGCTGAAGGGCTGCTACCGGTTGCCCCGTCATCTCTGAAAGGACTTGAAGCCTCAGGTTTTTTTGCTGGTATGCGGCCAGCAGTTGCAGGCCGCTGCCTTGATGGTGTTGTTTAGATCCGAATCCTTTGCGGTGGCCGGTCCGTTGGCTGTCGGCAAATGCCAGTCCGGAAAAAATGATGCTGACTACCAGAATGCAACTGATGATGATGTGTTTCTTTTGCATGATAACCTCCTTAAAGTTTGTTATTAATTAATGATACAATTCAGCAGAACGTTCCCTGACCTCTGTGTCTAAGATAACAGTTCATTGTGGAGAAAATATGAAGAAAAAATGTAGAGTTTATAGAGATTATAAAACAAGCAGATATATTAACCGGCCGCTTAAGTCGCCATTCAAAAAGGAAACTATTTTTGACGCATGATCGGAATCAATTGTGGAGAAAATGTGAAGATCTGATGTGAAGGTTGTGAAGCAAGCGGTATAAAATTGAAATTCGTGGTAAATTATATTAATAAGGTGGTAGGCAATTTAAACAGCGTAATTTGAAAAACCGATGAGATTCAAACTTTCTTATAAAATTTTTGCAACCCTGACCTTAACATCGCTTCTGGTCGTAGCCCTTCTGGTCGGACTTATCAGGTTTTATGTTGCCCGCAATTTTGCGGATTACGTCAATCGGTCGCTGCTGGAGAGATACAGTCCGGTGGCGGACGCCCTGGCCGCTGAATATCATACCCACCAGGGCTGGCAGGGACTCAAAGAGAATCCGGATCGCTGGTATGAAATATTGCAAGCCAGCCTGCCGCGAAAAGATTTTGATCCCGGCAATCGCCCCGCGCGACCGCCCGAATTTGAAAATAAGGGGTTCAGCGATCGGAGGCAAGACAGACCGTCTCCGAAGCCTTCCCGACATGTTCAGCGTTTGGCCCGCAATCTGGCGCTTTTTGGGGCCGATAAACAACACATTAGCGGCGGGCGCACCCGGGTTGCATATGACGGTTATACCCTGCAGGCGATTGCCGTCGATGGGAAAACAGTCGGCTGGTTAGGCCTTTACAAAAGAGAGCACCTGACCAACCCCCTGGCGGTTGGATTTCTAAGCCAGCAATCCCAGATGCTGTATATTATCGGCGGCGGTATTGTGCTGCTGGCCGCAGTGGTGGCGTTGCTTCTGTCCAGACACCTTTTGGCGCCGGTCGATCGGCTCATGGCTGGAACCCAGGCCTTAATGTCGCGGCGCTTTGATACCCGCATCGAGGTAGAGTCCAAGGATGAACTGGGACAGCTGGCCGCCGATTTTAATACCATGGCGCAAACGCTGGAAAGCTATGAGCACATGCGCCGGCAATGGATATCTGACATTGCCCATGAACTCAGAACGCCCCTGTCGATTCTGCAGGGCGAGATCGAGGCCCTGAAAGACGGCGTCAGGGCGGTTACCCGCGATGCCCTTAATTCACTGTTGGCGGAAGCCCGGCACCTGAGCAAAATCGTAAACGATCTTCACGAACTTTCGCTGGCCGATACCGGAACGCTTTCAATTAAAAAGGAGCCGGTCCAGCCGGCGGCGATTTTAGAGAAAACCCTTGGCTATTTCAGACAAGGATTCGCTGAAAAACAAATTACGGTTGAAAACAACCTGGCAAAGCAGCCCCCCATCACCATCATCGGCGATGCCGGCCGCCTGCAGCAGCTTTTTTCAAACCTGTTGGAAAATACCCTGCGCTATGCGGATGCTCCCGGCCGATTGAAGATCGGGCAGGAGTGCACTGCCAACCGTTTGATTTTGTCCTTTGAGGACTCCGGACCCGGTGTCCCGGAAGACGCGTTGGGCCACCTATTTGACCGGCTGTATCGGGTGGACCGCTCCAGAAGCCGCGCCTTGGGCGGCAGCGGTCTGGGCCTGAGTATCTGCAAGAGCATCGTCAACGTCCTCGACGGAGAAATCCGGGCCAGCAACGGTAATTTGGGCGGGCTTCGAATCGAGGTTGAACTGCCACATACTGGATAGAATAAAAGACCCATGACCAGCAGACACATTCTTATTGTCGAAGACGAGGAAAAAATCGCCGGCTTGCTTTGCGACTATCTGAAAGAGGCCGGCTTTCGGACATCGATCCAGAACAACGGTGACCGCGTCATCGCTCAGATCAAAAAAGATCCGTCGGATTTGATTTTACTGGATATCATGCTGCCGGGAAAAGATGGTTTGGAATTATGTCGCGAGATCCGGCAGTTTTCCAATGTCCCCATCATCATGATCACCGCCCGGGTGGAAGAAATCGACCGGCTGCTGGGACTGGAACTCGGCGCGGACGATTATATCTGCAAGCCTTTCAGCCCCCGGGAAGTGGTTGCCCGGGTCAAAGCGATTTTCAGAAGATTGCAGGCCGAACCGTTAACGCACAATCTGGTTAGCGGGTCGATATCACTGGATGATCGAACCCATCAGGTGATGATCGATAATCAGGTGTTAAACCTGACGCCCAATGAATTTGGGCTGTTAAAGATCATGATGCGCCAGCCCAATCGTGTATTTTCCAGAAGTGAACTCATCAACCGGGTTCAGGGATACGAATTTGAAGGCTATGACCGCACCATCGACAGCCACATAAAAAATTTGCGCAAAAAGATTGATCAGAAGCTTCCGGGCCAGGAAATTATCAGCACGGTTTACGGCGTCGGATACAAATTCAACGCTTCGTCCGATTGATCATTCGGTAAACTTAACGGTGACAATTTTGTCGAGATACTCTATAATTGCAGGCGGCACATCAGGCAGAAAGCTAAGAAAATAATGTTATTACAATTGATTATAGAAACTGAGATTCGACTTTTGGTAAGTGACGACGGGATGGTTACCCCAACGTTGCAAAAGTCGGAGGGCTTCAGAGTCAAGGCGTCTGAGGGTGAAGTCGTAGTTCTTTACTTCGAACCCTCAGCAACGCAGAATCTGAAGTCCTCCGGCTTTCCCGCAGGGGAAACAACATGGCAAAATCGACCCCATCCTTCGAACTCACCGATTGAGGTATCCAAGAATTTGTCAAATTACTATGATTTTGGTAATAATTGCGGACTATTATCTAATCTTTGCCATGTTGTTTATGCAACTAAGGGGGTTATTTAACCATGAAGTCAAGCGGCCCCAAAATTTTTATTCTGACAATTCTTCTGGTTGGCGCGGCGGCGGGATTGGGCTGGGTAATTTTCAGTGAGCTACAGGATCGGGCCGCCTCGGGCCAACGCGGTAAAACTTTGCGACCGGTGCCGGTAGAAGTGGCTCAGATTCAGCGCGGGCCGATTGCGCTGCAGCGGATATTCAGCGGGGAATTGCAGGCCCTGGCTGAGTTTGTTGTGGCCCCGAAAATCAGCGGACGCGTGGAGCGTTTGTTCGTTAATATCGCCGATACGGTAACGCGGGGGCAGGTTGTGGCCGAGCTGGACAATGGCGAATATGTCCAGGCTGTCGCCCAAGCCCAGGCCGATCTGGAAGTCGCCCGGGCCAACCGGTCCCAGGCCAAGAGCGCCCTGGAAAATGCCAATCGCGAGTTTAAACGCACCGAGTTACTTTTAAAGCGCGGGATCGCATCCGATTCCGAATTCGATGCCGCCCGGCAGGATCGACTGGCCAAGCAGGCGCAACTTAAAGTCGCCGCGGCCCAGGTAACCAAGGCCGAATCATCGCTGGAAAGCGCCAAAATCCGGCTCGGCTATACCAAGATCACGGCGGGCTGGACCGGCGGTGCCGAGCAGCGCGTGGTCGCCGAGCGCTATGTGGACGAAGGCCAGACCGTCGCCGCCAACGCACCGCTGCTCTTAATCGTCGATCTAGACCCCATCGTCGGGGTGATTTTCGTCACCGAGAGAGACTATGCTCACCTGAAACCCGGACAGCTCGTTTTGCTGACAACGGACGCCTATCCGGGCGAACAGTATCCGGGCCGCATCGCCCGCATTGCCCCCATCTTCCGCAAGTCCACCCGGCAGGCGCGAATCGAAATGACCATCGACAACCCGCAGCATCGACTCAAACCCGGCATGTTCATCAGCGCCATCGTGGTGCTGGCCCGGGTGCCGGAGGCGACCATCGTTCCGGAGCAAGCGTTGACCATCCGGGATGACCGCAGCGGTGTTTTCATCGTCAGTGAGGATGGACGATCGGTCGCCTGGCACGAGGTAAAAACGGGCATCCGCGAAGGCGACCGGGTGCAGGTGGAAGGCGAGGGGCTGTCCGGCCAGGTTGTGATCCTGGGACAGCAGCTGGTAAAGGACGGTTCAGCGATCACGATTCCCGACATGCAAAGTCCGGCCGTTGACGGCCGCGAAAAGGTGAACACCCAATGAATCTGCCGAGCTTTAGTGTCAAGCGCCCAATTTTCACCACCATGGTGACCCTGATCCTGGTCATCCTGGGGGCCGTATCTCTGAGCCGGCTGCAGATCGACATGCTGCCCAATATCGAACTGCCGACGCTGACCATCCGAACGGATTACGAGGGTGCCAGTCCCGAGGTCATGGAGCGGCTGGTGACGCAGATTATTGAAGAGATCGTGGCCACGGTACCCGGGGTTGAGGAAATCACGTCATCATCCTCAGAGGGCCGCAGCGCGGTGCGGGTCAGCTTCGTGTGGGGCACGGAAATCGACACGGCGGCGATCGACGTGCAGGGCAAACTCGAAGACGAGATCAACGAGCTGCCCGATGATATCGTCAGGCCTCGCATCCGAAAGTTCGACATTGCCAGTTTTCCGGTGGTGCTTTTGGGCATCTCCAGCAACCTCGACCCCGTGGAACTCACGGAACTGATCGAAGTCCAGATCCGTTACCGCTTTGCCCGCATTCCGGGAGTGGCCCAGGTTGACGTTTGGGGCGGCTTTAACCGTGAGGTCCGGATCGAACTCGATCCTGATCGGATCAAGGCCGTGGGTCTACCGCTGGACAGGGTGCTCGATGCGATTCGCGACGCCAACCTCGATCTTCCGACGGGCAAGATCGAACAGGGACGTTATGAGGTCACGCTGCGCGCACCGGCCGAGTTTACCAACCTCGATCAGATTCGAGAGACGGTCATCGCCCAGCGTGACGGTGCCGCCATCACGCTGGGTCAAATCGCCGAAATCAAAGACACCTATGAGAAGCTGACGCGCATCGTCCGCGTTAACGGCGGGCGTGGACTGCGCGTGGCGATTCGTAAACAGGCCAATGCCAATACGGTCGAAGTGTCCAAACGCATTCTGGCTGAAATTGAAGCGGTCAACCAGGCCTTTCCTCAAATCAAAATCGTTCCGGTTATCAACCAGGGCAATTTCATTGAGCGGTCTATCGCCAACGTCGCCCGCTCGGTACTTTACGGGGGCGGATTGGCGATCGTGGTCTTGCTGTTTTTTCTGCGCAACATCCGCAGCACGCTGGTGATTTCCCTGTCGATCCCGATCTCGATTATGACCACGTTTGCGCTAATTTTCTTCGGGGGGCTCACGCTCAATCTGATGACCCTGGGCGGGCTGGCTCTGGGGGTGGGTATGATGGTGGACAGTTCCATCGTCGTGCTCGAAAACATCTTCCGCCGCCGCAGTGAAACCGGCGAAGCGCCGGCCCAAGCAGCGGTGGAAGGCGCCCGGGAGGTCGGAACGGCCATCGTCGCCAGCACGATCACGACCCTGGTCATTTTTCTGCCGTTGATTTTCGTGCGCGGCGTTTCGGGCATCCTCTTTAAGGAGCTGGCCTACGTGATCATCTTTGCGCTGATCTGTTCCCTGATCGTGGCGCTGAGTCTGGTACCCATGCTGGCGTCCAGGCTCCTGACCTCAGACCTGCAACGGCATAAGGCGGCGGCGTCTCCAACGAACCGCTGGGCCGCCGCCGCCAATTCCGCCTTTGCGGGTCTCGAAAACACTTACCTGGATTTGTTGCGCTGGGCCCTGGGTCATCGTCTGATCACCGTCTTGACGGCCGCCGCCATGCTCGGTGCCAGTCTGCTGCTCTTGCCCCTGATCGGCAGTGAATTTCTGCCCCCCAGTGATGAGGGCGAGGTTCGTGTCAGCGGTAAGATGGAAATCGGTACCCGGCTCGAGCTGGTGGACCGGCAGACCCGCCTCATGGAGCAGATCGTTCAACCGGCCGTGCCCGAGGCCGTGGCCTCGGTGGTTAGTGTCGGCTCCACCGGCTGGCGGGCCGCCGCGGGCGCAGAGGGTGAAATCCGCATGTCCCTGCTGCCGGCCGCCCAACGCCAACGCTCCAATGTGGCAATTGCCCAAGACCTGCGGCGCCGTCTGGCCGGCAGGGTGCCCGGCATGGAGATTCGAACCCGGGCCCCCCAGGGTCAGTTTTTGCTGGAACGACTTCTGGGCGGTGACGAGGGGTTGACCATCGAGATTCGCGGCTACGACCTTGCCACGCTCGACGCTCTGGCCGCAAGCGCGGCGAAGTTGATTGTGGATGTGCCGGGCATCACGGACGTGCAGACGAGCCTCGAAGCCGGCATCCCTCAGCAGGAAATCCGCGTGAACCGCGACAAAGTAGCCGATCTCGGTCTGAGCGTTCGCGACGTTACCGAGCTTCTGCAAACCGCGGTGGCCGGTTCCAAAGCCGGCGAGTACCGCACAGGGGGCAATTCCTATCGCATTTTAGTGCAGCTCAAGGATGCCGAAAAACGCTCCTTAAACGAGATTCTCAACCTCACGCTGACAACGGCTTCCGGTGAAAAGGTGGCGCTGCGCAATCTCGTTGCTACCGAAGCAAGCCGCGGTCCGATTTTGATCGACCGCAAAGACCAGCAGCGCCGGGTGACGGTCAGCGCCAACGTCGCGGGACGCGATCTGGGTTCTGTGGCCGCTGAGGTGCAGGCATTGCTGGATCAAATTCCGCGCCCCGTCGGTTATGACATGATGGTTGCCGGCAACTTCGAAGAACAGCAAAAGGCATCCAGGGAGCTGGTCATCTCACTCGTGCTGGCCTTGGTTCTGGTATATATGGTGCTGGCCTGTCAATATGAATCGTTGCGGGATCCGCTGGTCGTCATGTTTTCCGTGCCGTTGGCAGCGATCGGGGTGCTGTTGACATTGTTTCTTACCAAAACGACACTGAATGTGCAGTCCTACATCGGCTGCATTATGCTCGGGGGCATCGTGGTCAACAATGCCATCCTACTGGTGGACCAGGCCGGTCGTTTGGTTCAGGACGGGATGCGCACCCGCGATGCCCTGATCGAAGCCGGTCGTCGCAGATTACGGCCGATTTTGATGACGACGCTGACCACCATCCTCGGTCTGTTGCCGCTGGCGCTGGGCATCGGCGAAGGGTCCGACGCCCAGGCCCCGCTGGCACGGGCGGTTGTCGGCGGCCTGACCGGATCGACGCTGATTACGTTGGTACTGATCCCGGTTGTCTATTTATTGTTTCATCCCGATCCGAAAGCGCGTCGCAAGTGAGCCGGTATGGTGAAACTTATCGCGCTGAAAAATTTCACAGGGCACCTGCTGATGCGGAAATGGCCGATTTATCAAGTAGAGGATTTTTAATGGCCAAACCATGGCGAATAGTTGACCGTGCCGATACCGCTGAAGGGCTTCTCGATCTTCGGCAAAGGGGCGCAACGGATTTTCTCATAACCATTGATGGTCGGGTGCTGATGAACTCCTCGGCCACCATGTCCGAGATAGTTCTGGCTCAACTGGCTTGTGAGCCCCTGAAGAATAAAAAAAATGTCAGCGTGCTGGTGGGTGGCCTGGGCATGGGTTTTACTCTGAAAGCGGCCATTGATAATCTTCCGGCTGACGCCGAGATCGTGGTGGCGGAACTGAACCCGATCATCGTCAAATGGTGCCGGGGGCCGCTTGCCCATTTTAGCGATCGGGCAGTTGACGACCCGCGGGTCAAAATTGTGATCGATGATGTGGCCGCGCTTATTCATTATGCGGCCACAAAGGGCAAGGGCCATCGGTTTGATGCCATAATTCTAGACCTCTACGATGGTCCTCATGCGGGGGCTCCGGGCAGAGGCGGTTATTTGTACGGCAATCAGGCCGTGGCGTCAGGCAGATCCGCCTTAAAGGCGGGCGGGGTGTTTGCGGTTTGGTCCGAAGATCCGGACAAGGCCTTTGAAAACCGTTTGAAAGCTGCCGGATTCTCTGTTAACCGGCAACGCCCGGGCCGGGGCGGGCGCAGACATGTGGTATATATCGCCCGGAAAACGTCCGCTTCCAAAATGAATGCCTGAATGCTTTTCAGACCAAATGAACTAGCTGTACTTCTAAAGAAATATCTTATCTTTTAATGTCCCCCACTATGCAAACCCTTAATTCACTTGAGCTTTCATTCCCCTGGAGCTGAACTTGCCTGTTCGCAAAGCAATCGATCCAGCCTTGACTCTTTGTGGCTAACGATCAAGGTCGTTTGCGCCGCCACCCAATAGGCCCGTCAGGCCGCAGACGTTCTCGGCGTCAAGTGAACCGCCTGGTTCGGCGATATCCAGTATTATCTATGAGACGTTTAAATATTGCGCTTTCCGATTTTTGGAGACTCTGGGAAAAGACCTATTATAAAATCAACTGTAGCATGGATGGCCCGACCAGCCAACGCATCCATTATTTTCTAATTTTTCCTTCCAATACAAGTGATTCATATACATCTGGATAATCTCTTTCCATACATTCTGGACATATGCTGTGAGAAAACTGAGCTAGAGAATGCTCTGTAATGTATTTCTCCATTTGATCCCATTGCTCTTCCTTATTTCGTATTTTTTTACAAATGGCACAAATAGGTATAAATCCTTCCAGCAATTGAATTCTCCGGTATAGTTTCTTTAACAAAAAAAATTGAATTGCCATTACAACAGAAAAAATCAAAAGCTCAATAATAACCTCGTGATATCTCTGTGAAAAAGACGTTGGCGCACTATTGAAAAAATAATGCGGAATGTCTAAAATTTCATTTCCCAAGGTTAGACTAAACAAAAGAAGAATAACAACAAATTGATAAATGGCTAATGTGCGTAAAGTTTTACTCTTCAATTTTAAATTTTCTTTCAGTCTCAATTCTATCACCCTGCCCAAAAATTTAGTTTTGCCGAACATTGCTAATCAGCCGTGCGAATTTTTGTGTCAGCTGCAGTAGCCTTGTTAGGAAACCAGAATATAGACCTTAGCCAAGCACAGACGAGTCTTCCGTGGTGGCGGCAGATCAGGTCTTCCTTTATAGTACCTTTCAGCAGCTTCCCTGAAAGAGAGAAACTCAACCTCCAAAAAGCCGCATTCCTTCAGTAGGTATCAAATCCTGCGCCCAAGCTTATGTATTGCGATACACCCGATACCACAGCCTGTTGCAGTTGATCCTCGGCGTAGCGACTTCTCAGAATGACATGAGATCGCAGTCCTCTCGCTTGGGGTGTCTGGTGACGCGCAGAGTTCCGTTTGATTTTTTCGATTGCTTGTTTCGACAGTAACAAAGGAGATATAGGGTCCTCGAGTATCAACGGCGGGCTATCTATCAGCCGGTGGACCGTTCGTATGACAGATGCACCAAGTGCCGTATCGCTAAATCGACTATCCTTCACTTTGTCCTCACACCAATTTGGTTTTGCCTAACCGAACCGCGCAGTACGGACCCGTATGCTGCGTGGTGTAGGAGGGGGAGCTGCGATGCTCCTCCCTATCCCGAGGGCCGGTCTTTTCTCAAATATCGAGAGCAAAGCGAATTAAAAAATTCACAGGATATCGCCAGTCCCTCTCCAGTGGGTTGTTCGGCATAGGCCATTTTAACCCGTCAGTTGGAGTTTAAGGATGTCTTTCATGAGTTTAAAATGGCTATCAAGCGAATAGATTTCACAGTGATTTTGTTTCGCGTTTTGGGCAACTATTAGATCGGGAATGCCAATTCCATTTAAACCGCTTTTCAAACATTTAAATTGGAAATCAATAAGCTGATCCCAATTTATGGATAGTTCTAACTTATTAATATCATTTAATAGTTTGACAATCTTTCGCTGGTTGCGAACCCTTAAAGATGGGACCAATTCTGCAAGAATAAGATCATTAATAACAATGAGATTTTCATCAATTAAGAAATCAAGTTTTTCAGAATTATTCCCAGTCCTGAAATACTCTATCCATATGGATGTATCGACTAATACCGACATTGACGCCCTCTAATGGAGTTCATGTCAATATCCAAATCTACTTTGCCCTTAAATTCTTTCAATCCGGAGATCTTTGATTTCCTTATTAAATCTTCTAAGGCGGTAATAATAACTTTAGTTTTTGTATTAATTTTAGTAGCTTTCATAGCCTCATTAATTAAATCTTCAGGTAAATCAAGTGTTGTTCTCATCATTGGCCTCCTTACCGACAAGTTATGCATAAAATTAACATTTAATGCATACAATGTCAACTTTTGCCGAATATCCGCTGGTGAGCAGCGGCCCAAATAAATTGCAAGCTTGTACGGCTTTCACGTAAAACCGCTATATTCACGCCGTCTGCTCCACTGGCTTGTTCACGTCATTACAGCCGTTTGCACTTAAACTCTTCGATAGAAGCATCTAAGATATTACGCTCAAGCTGCATACTCGGCTTCCACCAGACGGTATGATCACGTTGTCTTTTGGCGAATTTTAGCTGTGCATTTATTAGGTTGCTGTGAACTTTTTTCCCAAAGATGTCGGGAATGCCGGCATTTGCCACTATGCCACCGTCCTTCATAAACCTGTCAAAATCGAGGATTCCCTTTTCATTGAAATGCAGATAATAATAAATGGCACGTAGAACCAGTGTAAGTAAGCAGGTTAAATGTTTTTAAACGAAGGTGTATTTTTTAGAATCAATTGACAAGCAGTAAGTGATTATCGGAATAAATAGGTCTCAATTTTGAGGCCTTTTTTTATTTTAAAGAGCAAGGGCGGCGCATTGAAATAGGCATAGTGCCGCCCTTGCGAAGCTGTGGGCCTGTGTAGCCCACAAGGAACGGGAAAATGATAATCTTTTCTGCTGTCAAACTCAAGGAACTTTTCAAAAAAGAACGTGATTACCCATGGCAAAAGCCCAACAGTTGCCTTCGCTGTAACAGCTGTCGACTATGGGGCCATGGCTATGCACCGGCAATTTTTGATGGGTTCATACGGCCGCTGTTGCTTAAGCTTTACCGCTGTCCGGATTGTGGTTGTGTAATCCGGTTGAGACCCAAAGGATATTTTAAGGGCTTTCAAGCTTCCATTGAGACGATACGATCAAGCATCGTCTGCAAAGCAACCACAAATCGATGGATAGCCGGTGTGGATCGAACCCGTCAGGGCCACTGGTTCAGATTTTTGTGCAAAAGGATCAAAGTTTATCTGACCGACACCTGGGATCAGGGTATCATAGCCGGCTTTGATTATCTTTTGCAACTGGGTCAGATACCGGTCAGCCGCGCCATTTAATCTGCACACACCTTCATTCGGGATACACCCCACTGAACAGTATCATTTTTATGACCTCCTTTTTGGGATATGGCAGAGAAAAATCCACAAAAAGGAGGTAAATTATGACTGAAGATGAAAAAATGCAGGTCGCAGTGTTTCGATTCGGCGTGATCAGCGACTTTGTCACCGGATCTCAGATGAGTCGAGCCGAAAAAAGACGTCTGATGCGCGATAAGTGCGCCCGCAAGTGGCAAATCCCCTTTTCAGAAAAATCCAGCCTTAGCATAGGCACGATCAACCGATGGTGTCGTCTTTATAAAGACAGCAACGGTGACTTAAAGTCGCTGCAGCCCCAGGATCGATGCGATCAGGGCAAAAGCCGGGCCATGGATGAAGATACCTGCCTGTCACTGATCGAGTTAAAATTAGAGACACCGGCACTTACTGTGCCCCAGCTTATCGACCAGATGAACCGCCAAAACCGGGTTAGCCCAGATATTGTATTGAACAACTCCACGGTTTATCGATTTTTACATCAGCAAAACCTGGTACATCTGCCGGTAAAGAGGCCTGTGGATCGGCGCAAGTTTGAAGCTGAGTTACCCAACGACCTGTGGCAAAGCGACGTGATGCACGGACCTAAGGTCGTTGTTAACGGCAAGATGCAAAAAAGCTATCTGATTGCCGTCATTGATGACCACAGCCGCCTGATTGCCCATGGCGAATTTTACCTGTCAGAAGCCCTGCGTTCTTACCTGAATGCCTTTGAGAATGCCTTGGCCAAAAGGGGGTTACCCAGAAAACTTTATGTGGACAATGGCGCCGCCTTCCGAAGCCGGCACCTGGAATATATCTGCGCCTCATTAGCCATCGCGCTGATTCATTCCAAACCCTACCAGCCCCAGGGGCGTGGCAAAATCGAGCGCTTCTTTCGCACTGTGCGCGGACAGTTTTTACCCGGCTTTAAAGGCCAAAGTTTAAATGAACTCAATGAAGCTTTTGATGCTTGGCTGACAAACATCTACCATCAAAGAAAACACTCCAGCACCAAGCAAACTCCCATTGAACGCTTTGCGGCCAACCTACAGTGTCTCAGAGCGGCTCCGGATAACTTACATGACAACTTTCGCATAGTAGCCCGCAGAAAGGTCAATAAAGACCGCAGTATCACCCTCAACGGACGGCTGTTTGAGGCTCCGGTAGCTCTAATCGGAAAACGGGTGGAACTGCTTTACCATCAGAGTCAACCCCAACAAGTTGAAGTCAGATACCAAAATAAGTCCTTCGGTATGCTGGTGCCGGTCAACCTTAATGTTAATTGCCGTATCAAACGAGATAAAAACAATAACCCTCAAATCCACTCCGATACCCAACTCAATGAATATGGGGGCGGAAAACTGTGGTCTTCAAAAAGGAAAAACCATGAACAACAATAATTACCGAAGTTTCTTTGGGCTGCAAAAAGAGCCCTTCAGCTCTGACATCAGCCTAAATGACATTTTAAAAACCACCGAACTTATCGATGTCAAAGATCGCTTTGACTATATCATCGGGCTGGGGGCAATCGGGCTTGTCACCGGAGAAGTCGGCAGCGGCAAATCCACCGCCATTCGATATGCGGCTGAGCTGTTGCATCCCTCCGAGTACAAAAGCCTGTATATGACCGCATCCTCAGGCGCTATCATGGAATTTTACCGCCAACTGATCAATGAACTAAACA
Source organism: uncultured delta proteobacterium (assembly GCA_963710795.1). Lineage (GTDB taxonomy): Bacteria > Desulfobacterota > Desulfobacteria > Desulfobacterales > JAFDCJ01 > JAFDCJ01. The sequence continues at coordinate 2,106 of CAVQBT010000014.1, read as the reverse complement.
TTCACATCAAATCCAACTCCAAAACCCTGATGCTGCGGCTGATCAAAAAAGAAATCACTACAGCTGGTCTGTGAGAAAAAAATCAAAGTCGTGCTGCTTGTCGATGAGGCCTCGCTGTTGCGCCTGGAAGTGTTTGCCGAACTGCATACCATCTGCCAATTTGAAAAAGACTCTAAACCCTACTTGCCCATGATTTTAGCCGGTCAAAATAACCTGATTGACAAATTATCCTATCGCTCTTCACAGCCGCTGGCTTCCAGAATTGTAACCCGCAGCCACCTGCAGGGAACCAACCTTGCCGGTATGCAAGATTACCTCAAACATCACCTGGCTATCGCAGGCATCAGTCAAAACCTTTTTGATCAAAACGCGATAACTGCGATCCACCAAGGCTCGGGCGGACTGTTCCGAAAAGCCAATCATCTGGCCCGCGGTGCACTGATCGCCGCCGCCAGTGCTAAATCACAAACCGCCACCGCCGAGCATGTGCGCCTGGCGGCAACTGAAATTTTTTAACCCCTAAATTACCTAAAGGAGATCGCCAAATGAACCTGGAATATGCAGAATACCACCAGCATAAACTCGATCAGATTACCCAACAGCTCGAAATCCTGCTCATGGATATTGTTCTGGCTTCTATTAATCAACTGAAACAAGATTATGAAAATGCGGTGCTAAAACCAAATCTCGAAACCGATGACATCGACTTTTAAAGCGTGTAAAAATCAACCGGGTCCTTTAAGAGGAAGGCCCGGTTGATTTAATCTGAAAATTCTATTACTAACTCAATATAATCAGGAAAATGCCGTTATTATTATCCGGGGATCAACAACGGGTAAAAAGGCCGTGATCAAACAAAATGATCATCCGCAACCGGTAGTCTTTGTCTTCATATTTGAAGTCCATGGGCACTTCAAAACCACGGTTAAATCGCTCTTTGTAGGGGATCAGCCACTGACGATCGTGGTTGTCCAGAGCATCATCGAACACTTTTTTGTAGGATTCGTACATGGGTGCTGGAGCCACGAAAAAACCGTCGTTATCGTGGATGTGGGCCATGCTCTGATGGGTGATCAGCTTTGAGTCGGCCACGTACAAAAAATCCCGGCGGCCAAGCAGATCAATGAGCCGTTGCCATTGCTCGACATAGGTGGTTACATCGGCTGTATTGCCGCTGTAGGCCTGTTGGAACAAAGGAAAGGCATGGTCGGAACTGACCGACATCGACCAGACGAATTGCTTGAGATCCTTCCGGTGTTTTTTGCTGTGGCCGAAAGTGACCTGAATACTTTGCTCGGTTTTGTTGTTATCGGCATCGCCATACATGGATACCGAAGTGGTGTCGTTGTGGCATGCCTGGCTTTCGATCTGAAACACATCGATCATATTGCCGGTGATCAACATGTCCAGATCGCCAATGCCATAGTCAAATAGGGCATCCAATGTGTCTGCCAGACGATCGTCAAAGTATTGGTCAGCCTTGATCTGGGGCAATAATACCTTGAGTACGGTTTTTTCGGAGGCAAATTTACAGATCCGGTACAATTGCATGACTTGAAATAGGATTGCCGTAATCATGGCCACAGCCGCCTGGCCATGGGTGAGAATTTTTCGCCTTGGGTCCAACTCAACGTGATCATCGATGATATTGGCTATGCCGCACTGGTCAAAGTAGTAACGCAGAATGGGGCCAAAGCCCACGGCCTGTGTTTGAACATTTTTTATGACAGGTGTCGCCATCAGTAGAGTACCTCCATAAGCTTTTGAAAATACTCTACTTTTTTCAAGTAAAAATCTAGTTTGATTTCAAGCAGTTACGCAACTTCTCGCGGCAATAAGAGCTATTATTATTAAAAAACATTAAAAATTAGACATTTTCGACGAATAACTCGTAATTTCTAATTCGCAACATTTGAAAACGAACTGGCGAATTGTAAGTTATAAACGATATTAGAGGAGGTTTAAAATGAGATTAGGTCGTAGAAGTTTTTTAAAAAACTGCCTGGCAGCCGGATCGCTGTTGACCGGAGCCGGTTCGTTTTTACCTGCCTGTTCAGATATTACGCGTTCTGATATGCCTTACCCCGGCCCTTCAATTAATCAAGG
>CAVQBT010000013.1:0-310517 GCA_963710795.1 uncultured delta proteobacterium | reverse complement strand
ATGTATTGCTACCGCTGACCGACGAGGAGTTTAAGGTGTTGGCCAACCAGTTGCTGTGGTTTGCGGACCCGCGCCTGGTCAAGATCGTCATGAAAGATGACCAACCAGTTGGTTTCCTGCTGGCCTATCCTGATGTTTCGGCTGCATTACAAAAAAACAGAGGCAAACTCTGGCCATTCGGTTGGATCAGCTTGCTGCGGGAACTGAAGCGCACCGATTGGCTCAACATCAATGGTGCCGGGCTGACCGAAGAATACCGCGGGCTGGGCGGAACGGCGATCCTGTTTAGTGAGATGTATAAATCAGTAGTCGAGACCGGTCAGTTCCGCCATGCGGATGTGGTGCAAATCGGTACGGACAACGAAATTATGCTGCGTGAGATGGAAAACTTCGGCATCGAATTCTACAAGCGGCACCGTGTCTACAAATGCGAGTTTGACTAATATGAAATTTGACGATGACATCGGTCTGTTGCTCAAGGCGATCGGCTTTTCTGCAGAGAAACATCGCAACCAGCGGCGTAGAGACATCCCGCATTCGCCGTATATCAATCACCCGATTGAAGTTCTGGAAACGCTGTGGGAGCTTGGCGGGGTACGCGATGAGGCCATCCTGTTGGCATGGTCGGATGATTTTGTCCATCGGAACTCATCCGGCTCCGCCCAAACACTCACTTTGCCATCGTTGCTTATTTTAAAAATTGCCGGAAAAGTAAAATCGGTAAAGTATATATTGCCAGCGCTGTCCATATCAATATCGTCCGGAAAACAGAAAGGATAGCCATCTCCTCTAGTAGCCACTGCGGAAACCTTTGCCGTCTTCGGATTGATCTTATATATGCCTGTTTTAGTTACATTCACATCAAATCTCGCCGGATGGCTTTTTCCTTCAAGTTCCTCATATTTACTTTTTTCAACGAAACAGGCATAGATATTATCGTCTTTATCAGTCACCATACCCATCAGCATTCCTTTATTTTTGTACTTTTCAGAAGGCACATAGGCGATTGGTTCATATTTCCCATCATTATTCAATCGACCAATTTGGCATTCATGAAACAAACTTACATATAAAGTCCCTTTTGAATCAACGCATATACCTTCTGGAACAGATGGAAGTGTGGAAAACACCCAAGCTTTGAATTCTTCTGAATGTGCCGGAGAAGAAAAAATCAACAGCATCATGGCCAAAAATGTTACGACCCGAATCATTGCAATTTTTTTCATAAGTTATTCCTCCTTTTGTTTAATTGTTACCCCAGGTTTAAAATCATCGATTCAAAGAGCGATTACACGGTTATAAAATACGAATTGTGACGTATTACGTATATTGAGATTACCTCAGCGGTCGGAAGGGTTGTGATATCCTCAAAAATCAGCCACATATTTGACTGTGTTCCGATTACAAGTTTCTTGCCATTATCATAACTTACTGAAAATGTTAGATTTCAAATGGTTATCAAAAATTCGGTTGATGTCAAATGTTCAAAAACCTAGCAGTACATGTTAATAAGACAGGGCCATTGCTGACCCTGCAGCATAACCCTATTCAATTCCCATCATTTTCATTGTAGCAGCAGCCCCTGATGCAAGTTTCAGTGAATATCGGTATCCCGGCACACCGTAGTAGATCAAATGGAGATTTGCAATCGCTTCATTTGCCTCACCAGCTTTATTTTTGTCGTATTTAAAAATCGCAATAGATGTTATCCCTTCATTTTCATCAGGATACATATAAGGGCCAATCATCTGAACAAAATCAGGAAGTGGTTCAATTTTAAGAAAACGTTTACCCATTTCATTAGCGGATTCCGTAGTCCATTTAGTTATTCCTATCGTAATCACTTTTAATCTCCTTTATAGGTTTTATGATTCCGGCAATGTCAAATAAAGCGATTCAAGGCAGATCATGCGCTTCTTATCCATCTAATCATTTATTTGGCCTCCAAAAGAAAGCATAATCATCTCTAGAGGCATCACATCGGCAACTTCAATTTTCCTGTCATCAGATAAAGTGTCATTTCGGCTTTATTTTTCATGGGAATGTAATTGTGTGATCAATTTGAATATCTTTTCAGGTCAGGTGTAAATATTGAAATTCAGTGTCAGATCAAGCAAAAATTAAGCGTGTTAAAATTGACACATTAATTGGTGGGATGGGTCAAGCGATTAGCAGTTTCCATCGTCGTTGCTTTGAAATACATTGCCTTAAAAATCGCAATTATTCATATATGTTATGGTTACCTTCAAAAACGAGGTTACTTTAGCTTTGGGTAAATAGCAGTTATATGAAGCGTTACATTCACCTAAAACTTTTTGCCATATGTCATAATCGATGCCGATTATCCTGTTGCAAAGCGGTATCGCCAATCAATCGATTCTTTTTCGATTATTTCATCCTAAGCACATCACCCTCCGCACTATACGGCAATCCGAATCGATCTGCTAATGATTCAAAAGAACTTAAATGATCCCCCCGCAACATCGATCCAACCCCAGCGAGTGTATCCATCTCCCCCGCATAAAGCAGCATCAACCCAAAGCCAAGCAGCGCTTGTTCCGGTGTAAACTCGCAATGACCAAATTGATTGAATGGTATATTGACGTGCTCGGTCAACAGTGAACCTTGTGATAATGTTTTCAGATTGTAGAAAAACTCATGCATGTAGGGTACCTGCTGATCGAGTGTCGTGTGGATGGTTACCAATGATACAGATAGTTGACCGGTGGTATTATACTTTGTTTTCATTTCATTGACTGCGGTGGGGTCGGCACCAATACGCGGCACGAAAAGATTCAATAGAAAATCATTTTTAGAACCCCGATACCAGGTCCAGCGGTTATCAAACGGGAAACCGCCCAAGGTTTCTTCGGCATCTTTCATATTAACAACTGCATATCGTAGAACGTCTCTTACGGTGATTTCGAGTGAACCGTATTTATCGCTCGGGTCGAAAGGAAGGTTGGCGACCTCAACCCATTGATCGAGCTTTCTGCGGTTTGACCAATGGAAGATCTCATCCAAGACCTCGTCCTGATAATCACTTTCCCAACTTTCAATTAGATCGCTTGATGGGTTAAAAGGGTCTCCCGGTATCAGACCTCGGAAAAAGTATTGAAAGGTGGCTCGAGCGTCACCGAAATATTTTAACTGGTAGGGGAAATCACCAACAGGACCGCAAGCGGCTAGACCAGCGTCAAATACGTCGGGTCGAGATTCAATTAGCAGCGCAGTTATCAAACCACCCTCAGAAGCGCCGGTTAGGAACACTTTTTCAGGTTCTCCGTAAACACCTGTGAAGATAGGCACCAGATCTAAGATATCGGCATAACCTTGCCTAACCGCTAATCCCGTCTTGCTGTAACTGTTTGTAGCAAAAGCGTACCCCAGCCTCGTAATCACATCAGGTATCGAAAAATCACCGAAACTGAGCTGGTCTTCTGGTATTGATACCTCCTCAGTAGCATCTTGAAAGCCATGTGCCCATATTACAAGTTTATGATTGTACTCGACATCCTCAGGCATGCATATTCGGTAGAAGCCATCCTCCCCTTGATCGCCATTTATACACGTAAATTCGCCCTTTGCAGGTAACACCGCTATCCAGATTATGCAAAAAACCAAGACAATAATTTTGGGATACTGTTTTAGCTTCATCACGACCTCCTTTTAAGAACCAAATTGGGTGTTATGAAAAATTATGCCTATATATTTAGTCTACCGGCATAAGTGAAGTAGATGGAGTCTTTAGTGATAGTTACAAAATAGTCTGGATGAAGAAATTTAGCTGTGTTGTTGCCGGTATGTTGATAATTTGCAAAATCGTTCCTGGTTGTCAAGAAAATTATTAACACCAAATCGGTATCTACTCATACGGGCTTGTAAGGAGCCTTAACATTCTCCATTTATATAAAGTCTCCGGGCGAATTCATTTTATACCTGCCCGGCCATATAAATTAATTAACGAGATGCGTATCCAATCTTCATTTAATTTTCAATGATCTGACTTTCCAGTCAATCCAGACCCTTTTTAAATATTAAAATCAAAAAGGAGGTGCACGAAATGAAAGGACCCCTAACCAAACCATACCGTGAAATTAGTCGGGGAAGATGGCAATACATTTTTTGTAATGAGATGGTGTGAAGAAGCTTTAAAACATGCCGGGATTTCGGGGACGTCCATAAAAATATAACTTTTATAATCGAGTGTGCTTTGATATAAGGGATGTATGCCACGCAAAGCTCGCATCGATGCTCCCGGAGCCTTGCATCATATTATTGTTCGTGGAATTGAACGTCGGCGGATATTCTCAGATGATCAGGACCGGGATAATTTCGTTGAACGCGCTTGGTGATATTGTCACCGAGACGCAAACCTGTTGTTTCGCTTGGGCGCTCATCCGCCAATCATGCTCATATTTTATTGCGAACTGGCCAAACTCCTCTTGCCACGGTTATGTGATCCGCCGGAGGCGAATTAACCGGCTATGCGGTTTCGTATAATCGCCGACACCGGAGGCATGGACATTTTTCATATGATAAGTGATGAACGTATTTTAGGTGGCGGTGATTTTACTCAGTCTGTATTAGATGAAGCGAAGGAACGGTTAGAAGAGCGCTGCCGACTGCAAGCGCAGGGGTACGACTTGGAAAAAGTAACGATTCGAGTACCATCAGAGCTGGGAATAGACCCTGAGCAAAAAGCTTGGCGTCTCGCAGCCATCGGTGAGCATTTCAGTAAAACGTGGCGAGAAGATCGCTAAAGCCATGCAATTAGAGCTTATCAAAGAATAGAAACTTATAATTTAATGGGCGTCCCCGGATTCCTCACATAGCTGATAAATCGGTAATATATTGATTATAGATTTCCACGGCGCCTTGCCTTTACCACAATCTCCAAAGAACCTTGCCGCCTTGTTTTTCACCTCTGACTTTTTCCATATGCCTAAGTGTGGCGAATTCACGTTCCAAATCCTTTAGCTGAAGGTTTTGATCCATTTCCGCCAGCAATTGTTTGGGCTGCATGGCGCCTTTTTTCTCTAAAATCCCAAGCATCTGTGTCTGAAGCGGCGTTAGTATACGATCTTTCCCGGCATGTTTTTCATATGTTTTAGCACTGTGGATCGCCCATGGATCACAGGTTTTCATGGGTGAAAGCACATCAATGCAGCAATCCTCGCAAAGAGTTTGTCCAAAGTGTTCCCTTTCCTCTCCAGGAGAGATTTCTTGATTGCAACGATCACATTTCATCTTGACCTCCTTGGCTGACTTTTTCCAGTTCACCCATCAAAAAGCAGTGGAAAAATCCATCCATCTTTCAGGTTTCAAACGAATATCTCAAACAAATCCCCCAAATCTCATTGAGATATGGGGATTCATGATTTTTTAAATTGAGGCAAAAGGCAGGCTGTCAAGTAATTTAGCCGAAGCAAGTAACATGGTTTTGGGCAACCCGCTGCGCCGCCCAACCCTGCGGAATCAGTGCCGCCGATATTCTCGCGGTCGGGTTGGCCCCATTTTGTCGCCGGTTTTTTATTTCGGAATTGCGGTCGCTACAAAACCGTATTCTTTAAGGATCTTTTGGCCCGCGGGCGACAAAATATACATCGCCAGCCGCCAGGCCTCATTTGGCGCGCCAGCCCTTACTAAAAGACCGTAATCGGCCCCGACAGAAAGCGCTTCCGGTATACTGACGATCTTGAGCGTTTGCACTTCTTTTTGAGCCAATACCGCATTGGTGCAGTAGGTCAGAAAGACGTCAGCCCTTTTCGCGCCCATTACCCATCCGTATTGGTTTCGTCCTGCGGGAGCCTTCTCACTGTCTGGTCCGCCAGTAAGTTGAAGCGCCTTACCGGAAAGCGTTGCGAAGCTTCCCGCTTTTACCTTGTCCGCCTTTCGAAAGAGTTCCCAGGCATAGTCTCCGCTTGGATCTGCTTTGGGAGTGGAAGTCCCCAGCCTGACGTTTTTATCCATAAGGGTATTCAATAGATTATCTGTTGTTACCTCAACATCGGGCTGAGCCACCGCGCAAAGCTGATTACGGGCAAACAACACCACCGGACTACCCCATCCGCCGGATGCGAGTTTTTCCGGATGAGCCATATTCGCGGAAGCGAAAACATCGGGATTCTCACCGCCTTCAATGGCCTTTCTCAAAAGGCCGCTTGGGCCGAATTTTGTGGTCACTTCCGTCCTATAGATTTTTTCATAGGAAGCCGCCACATCGCCGAGGGCTGCCTTCAAACTTCCGGCAGCGTAAAGTGTTAGTGAATCGGCTGACACGGAGACCGGCATCGCAAGGGCAAAAAGAGCCAAAAAGATCACTAAGTTGCGATAGAATTTCATAATTTCCTCCTTGAAAATTTAAACAATCTATTTTAGCAATAACTTCAACGGATATTCCCCGTGGACTCAACTCCTGTTGGGTAGGGGAGTTTCAACTCGCATATCCGATCCGTTCTTTTGTGTCAATATTGATATAAGCTTTTTTGGATAAACTCCGAAAAGATCGGTATTCAGGATATTGCAGTAACTATAAATAACGAAATCTAACAACTCTGAGAGGCTAGCTGATAGTCATTCGAGTAGAATTCGAAAAGATAAAATTCTCATCAGGTATCCAAAGCACCCGCTAATTTTTGTATACCCTCCATATCAAAAGGCGGTCAATGTCCCCAGTTGCGTACTATCTTCACCATGAACCATTTTGCCGTTGATCCGAATGTCGACCTTAGAAATTTCGGACCTGCGTAGGGAATGTTGCGGTCGACGATGTAATGCCGTGTAAACGCATTGTCCACGCCGGCAATCAGGTCGGCAATTATGCGCCCCCCTGTTTGTGCGCCAGGCACGCCTTCTCTGTAGGCCAACCCATAGTAGATGTTGTCATGGTCCCCCATTCCCCCGACCGAAGGCCTATATCCCAGGGACCTGGCGGTGGAGCCGCCCCAGGCGTGGTCGATGCCGATGCCGTCTAGTTGCGGGAAGGTTGTCGTCAGATCGTTGATGATTTTTCTGGTCACGGATTTATCATTGCTGGAGCTTAAACCATCACCGGGATAGTACAGAAAATCAGAACCGCCGATGACAAGGCGCCCGTCCTTGCTGGGGATCGCGTAATTGAACAGCATGCGGCAGTCGGAAATGCCCTTGTCGAACAGGGATTTGCGGGTGTCTATTTTAAGGACGGCGCGTATGTCGAGACCTGTGGACCGGGCCAGCATATGTTCTGGAAAAACATATCGAAAGTAAAATTATGATTAAACTTCGTGCCTCAGTGTCTTTGAGGCAAAAATATTTTTTTTGATAAATTTTTCCCAAATCGGATGGGGTCGCTTCAAGGTAATAAATATATGATTGCGTAATTTTAAATTTATTCAATTCGCTATTGGTTTTAAACGGGGATAGTAGCATACTGTTTTTGTTGACATCTGTTTTTCAATAGGTTAGATAAAAAATAACACAGGGTCTCGAAAGGCTCTATTCAATATGCTTCCTTTAGTCATAATAAGGCCATGAAGGCATGCCATGGACGGCTCTTTGTGGCCTTTGTATTCAAATGGTTTAATATCGACAATGAAAAGAATATGTATCATTGACGGCCAAGGTGGCGGCATTGGTGCGACTCTGATCAAATATCTGAAGCAAGCCTATGGGGAGTCGGTTGAGTTAATTGGTCTGGGGACCAATGCCATTGCCACTGCCCAAATGCTGAAAGCCGGTGCCAACCGCGGCGCGTCCGGTGAAAACGCCATTGCCCATACAGTCGGCACAGCCGATCTGATCCTGGGCTCTATCTCGATTACGTGGGCGAACGCCATGCTTGGAGAGGTGACCCCAAAAATGGCGGAGGCGGTCATGTCGTGTGCTGCACCGAAGATCTTACTGCCGCTGACCCAAGAATCGGTGGCGCTGGTTGGGGTATTGGATGAGCCGCTGCCGCATCTGGTCCAACGCGCTGTTGATGAAAAAATCAAGGAGGTGTTAGTCGATGTGTGAAGCTAATGCGTATATTTTGCGAGGTGAACAGGAGGAACTTATTCTAAAATCCGTAGACCTGATGGAACCACATGCGGATGGGGAGTTCTTGTTGGTCGACATTTTCGGAACCCAAAAGTTCATCAAGGGTAAGCTCAAACAAATGAAATTGGTCGAGCATAAAATTATTTTCGAAGATTAGACACTAATTTGGAACTGTTTTTAAATTTTTATTATCCCGTTAATTTGAAAATTCATCAGGTAAAAAGGGTTTAGGACATTCTTTCGCTTGACAAGATCATTTTTCTATTGATAAAAATACCTGAAACGGAGCAGGAAGCTCCGGCTCAACTAACTACCGGTGAGGCAGGTTAAAAGCTGGACTAATCGCCGGATCTGATTCGACATTAACATAGCTATCTGAATAAAGCCACGAAGGCAGATTTCCGTGAAACGGGAAAACGTCCGTGGCTTTTTTATTTTCAGGGACCGCGCCGGGTATATGATCTGCGGGCTGTTCGTTTCGCGTGCTTTAAGGAGGAATAAGACGAATGAAAATCAAAGCTTCAATGATGGTGATGGTGCTGTTGTTGGCCGTTGCAGTTATGGATCTCAGTGCGAAACAAACTCAAACGATTAACGATACTGCAGGCCGGGAGGTGACGGTTCCGGGCGAGGTCAGCCGGGTGATATGCTCCGGTCCGGGCGCTCTGCGGCTGTTAACCTACCTGGAATCCCAAGACCTGATTGTTGCCGTGGACGACATCGAGGTCAGGAGAAACCGGTTTGACGCCAGGCCTTACGCCCTGGCAAATCCCCAATTCAAAAAACTGCCAATCTTCGGAGAGTTCCGCGGTTTTGACAATCCCGAGCTGATTCTGGCACTTTCAAAACAACCCCAGGTCATATTCAAGACTTATGCGATCATGGGCCATGATCCCGTGGAGCTGCAGGCGAAAACGGGTATCCCCACGGTGGTCCTCGAATACGGCAATCTCGGCACCCATCGCGATTGGCTTGTAAACAGCCTGCGGATCATGGGACGGATTTGCGGCAAGGACGAGCGCGCCGAGGCGGTCATCGCATTCTTGGAGGCGTCCATCAATGATTTAAAGTCGCGTACAGAGGGTATTTCCGACACCAAGAAACCCACCTGCTTTGTGGGCGGTATTGCCTACAAGGGGCCGCACGGCTTCCGGTCCACCGAACCGGGCTACCCGCCCTTTATGTTTGTACACGCCGCCAACATGGCTTACGACAAATCTTTGCTGGGCAATGCCTCGCGCCAGGTCACCGTGGCCAAGGAAAAACTGCTTCAATGGGACCCGGAGGTGCTTTTTCTGGACCTCTCCACCCTGCAACTCGAGGGTCAGGCATCCGGCTTCTGGGAAATCAAGAATGATCCTGCACTCAAAACCCTGGGTGCCGTGCAAACGCGGAAAGTCTATGGTTTATTACCCTACAACTGGTACACTAAAAATTACGGTTCGGTACTTGCCAACGCCTATTTTATCGGCAAGGTTCTTTATCCCGACCGTTTCAAGGATGTAGAACCGGCCGCCAAAGCCGACGAGATCTACGAATTTCTGGTCGGCAAGCCTGTCTTCAATAAAATGAACGCGCTTTTTAGCAATATGGCCTACAAAGCGGTTTTGGAGTAGCCAGTGCATTTGGAAAATGGGCAGATATCTCGTGATTATAGCCGTTACGTCAGTTTCAAGATTGGCTTTATGGCTCTGGCCTTTTCGGGCCTGATCCTGGGCCTGGCCGTTTCTTTGTCCCTGGGTGCGGCCGGCGTGCCGCTTTCCGTGGTAGCCAAGACATTGCTGGGCATCAGTGTGTCCGAACGCTTCGACATGATCGTCTGGCACATTCGCATGCCCCAAGCGCTGGCAGCGATCGTGGCCGGTGCGGGCCTTGCGGCGGCAGGGGCCGCCATGCAGTCCATTCTTCGTAATCCATTAGGGTCGCCGTTCACCCTGGGCATATCCCAAGCGGCTGCTTTCGGAGCGGCTTTTTCGGTTATGATCCTGGAATCGGGCGTCATGCAAAGTACCAACATCGGATCAATCACGATATCGAATCCCTACGTCACCACGATCCTGGCCTTTTTTTTCAGCATGATCGCTGCGGGCGCGATCATATTGGTTTCAAGGGCACGCGGCGCCTCCCCCGAGGTAATGGTCCTTACAGGTGTCGCCCTGGGTGCTCTGTTCACAGCCGGGACCATGTTTCTGCAGTACTTCGCGGACGATGTCCAGCTCGCGGCCATGGTCTTCTGGACCTTTGGCGACGTGGCGCGAGCCAGTTGGACCGAGCTGGGCCTGCTGGCGGCGGTCACAGGGATCCTTTCTGTGTACTTTCTTTTTCGAAGCTGGGATTACAACGCGATTGACGCCGGCGATGAAACCGCCAAAGGATTAGGTGTGCGGGTGGAAAGGGTGCGCCTGACCGGAATGCTGGCGGCTTCGATGGTTACGGCGGTGATCGTATCATTTCTCGGTATCATTGGCTTCGTGGGGCTAGTGGTCCCGCACATGGTTCGGCGGATCATCGGCGGAGACAATCGTTTTTTGATGCCGGCAACGGTGATATGCGGCGCCCTGCTGCTGTTGGTATCAGACACGGTCGCTCGGATGATGCTGGCGCCGCACGTATTGCCCGTTTCCGTGCTCACGGCTTTTATGGGGGCGCCGGCGTTCATCTATTTGATCGTACGTGGAGGACGAAAATGATTCTTGATGTCGCCGGACTCATCTTTAGCTATAACAGCCGGGACGTGCTCAGCGGCATTGAATTCTCCGCCGCCCCTGGGGAGCTTTTAGCTGTGCTCGGCCCCAACGGGGTTGGCAAGACAACCCTGCTCAAGTGCATCAACGCCATCCATCGCCCAAAAGGAGGCACTGTCCTCGTTGACGACAAAGACGTGCTCGCGCTTTCACCGATGGAAGTCGCCCGCACCGTTGGATACGTGGCCCAGCGCAACGAGCCCTCGCGGGTCACCGCATTTGATGCCGTGCTCATGGGACGGCGGCCGCATGTGCGATGGGGCGTTTCCAAGCATGACCTGCAAAAGGTAGACGCGGCGTTGAGACAGCTCGGCCTCAAAGATTTGTCCATGCGTTACGTCGACCAGATGAGCGGCGGTGAATTGCAGAAAGTGGCCATCGCCCGCGCACTCGTGCAGGAACCCAGGCTGTTGCTCCTTGACGAGCCCACGTCCAGCCTGGACCTCAAGAACCAGGTAGAAATTTTGGGTCTTATTCGCCGGGTGGTATCCGAGCACAATCTGGCTGCAGTAATGACCATGCACGATTTGAACACGGCTTTCCGCTATGCCGACCAATGCATTTTTTTAAAAAACCATAAAATCTTCTTCATCGGTTCCCCGGCAGAAGTTGACGCGGACATCATAGAAGCTGTATACGGATTGCCGGTAGACATCTACCGGCAAGGCAGCCACCTTTTGGTGGCCCCACACAGTGAAGAATCGGAGGTAAATTCATGACATGCCAAATACCAGAAGAAACTATTGAACGGGTCATCAACTTCCACGGGCATTCATGCCCGGGTCTGGCCATCGGAATCAGGGCTTCAGAGCTCGCGCATCGTGAACTCGGCGATCTAACGGATTCGCAAATCGTCTGCATCGCCGAAACAGACATGTGCGGGGTAGATGCCATTCAGTACCTGACCGGCTGCACTTTCGGCAAAGGCAATCTGATTCACAGAGACCACGGCAAGATGGCGTTCACCTTCTTTGAGCGCAAAGAAGGGCGAGGTTTCCGATGCCTGCTTAAATCCAGGACAAAAGATGATAGGCACGAAGAAATGTCAACGCTGCAGCTCAAAATCGCCTCCGGCGAAGCTAACGACGCAGAGCAGAAGCGTTGCAATGAACTCAGGCGCCAAATGGAGGAGCAGCTAATGGTTTCTGATCTGGACGAGCTTTTCGAGATCATGGAACCAAAAGAGCGGATGCCCAGATCAGCGCGCATTCTCGCCAGCCTTGTTTGTGAAGCCTGCGGCGAGTCAACGATGGAATCCCGAACGCGCCGCTTCGCGGGCAAGACGCTATGCCAGCCTTGTTTCGACAGGGTGGAACAAAAAATTTGATTCGGCGGCTTCTCAATGCAATTTCGCCGCAGGAGACAGCGGAAAACGGCAATGTTTTAAGGAATTGATAGAGTCTGCAGAAAGGGTTGAAAAAGGAGTGGCCCTCACGCCGGAATTGGATCAGGCGTTGTTCCATGGTAGCTCTGTCGGCGGTGCTCGCCCTAAAGCCTTAATTCAAGAGCAAGACATAAAATACGTGGCCAAATTCTCAGCCACCACAGATCCATACAGTGTCGTTAAAGCTGAATTCATCGCAATGCGGTTTGGGACGGCAAAGCACTGACCCTGACGCCTGCTTATGACATTTGTCCGCAAGGTCGCACCGGCAATGAAGCCTCACAGGCCATGCTCATATCTGGCGACAACAATCTGAGTCAACTCAAAACGTGCCCTAAGACTGCCCACAACTTCCTTCTTTCTGAAGAAGAGGCCTGTGAAATATTCGGTAACCTGATTGCACTATCGAACAACATTGGGAAACCGTCTGTGAAGAAGCTGAGTTGAATGAAGTGGATAAAAACATGTTTCTGCGGTTTCCGATCAGAAACTTGATGCGAACCGACCCTTCACCCTAACAGCCGCCGCATAGCCTTTTGACCTGCATCTACTCTTTTCCGCCAACCGGGGCCCTTGTTGCGGGCCTTTTCAAAAGCATCTGTTAAACTCTCCGGGTCAATTTTTTCAAGCATCTTTTGAAGGTCAAACGATTGCTCGAGATCCTTTTGGGTCTTCAAAGCGAATCGCCGGTCCCGCTCCTGGGAAACAATCAACTTGTGTACGGCATACCGTGCCGGCTGAGGAACCCGCACCAGTACCGGGCGGCGGCCTAAAGCTAACGCTGGGATCGCTTCCTCGATCAGATAATCCAGAAACCGTAACGGGATTGCAGGGATACCTAACTGCCGGATTTCTGATCGTTTGCCCGCAGACGGATTGCGGCCCGTCAGGGGGGTGAGGAATTCCACCTTGAATTCTCCTTCGCGGGCTTTGAAGCGCGATCCATAAAGGGCCGGATCGGTTTCCATCATAGGCGAAAACCCCATCTCTAAACGCTCAAGAGCTGTTTGCGGGCAAACCACTTCCGGGATGATGGCGACCGGAACCGTTTTCACTGCAATATCGACGTCCGCAGTTACTGCACTTGCGGAAGGAAGCTTAATGCCCAGAAAATTGACGATGCACCTGTATGCAATCGTGCCAACCAAGACACCCCCCACGCGAAAGATCCCATCCTGAGCGAGGGCGTTTACCACCCTCCACTCGATGGGGTCCAACCTCAGCAGCCCGGCCGCAAGCAACGTCTTAGCTGTCATTTCGATGGCGCTTTTCTCGCCGGCCGCTTCCGCCCTCGCCCTGCTGAAACGCTCCACAAGCGCTTTTCCGGCATCATCGTAGGGAGCGATATAAACTTGCCGGTTGGTACCGTCCGCCACACGACCCTGGGCATAAACGTACTCGCCTGTCCCCACGCGTTTTACTATCAGGCTGCAAGAACTCAACGACGCCGTGACGTGGTTTGCCTCAAAATCCTGAAGCCTGTCGAGAAGGTCTGCATAAGTGGTCCGAATTTGCAGAGGGAAAAGACGCGCCTGGTTGTTATCATGCGATTTCATGTTTGTATGGTAACTGAACCAGAAAAATTAATCAAGACCAATACCATACAGAATTAATTTCGTATGGTATTCAAATTAAAGGTTCCGAGAATTCATAAATCGGTCATTTTTTTGAGTGATATTATAAAATTTATGGGGAATTTGGATTTTAGATCTATAATATAATTTTCATCCAGTCGAAACTCACTCAAAATGGTCCCTTTATAGCCCATAAAATATTTTAAGGATCTATATACAGACCAAAATTTTCTTGACAAGCTGCGGAGAAAGAAGCCTTTGTCTGGATATGGCTGCCGGACGAAACCGAGCCTATCGTGGCTGGACGGCTTGAAGCTGATAACGGCAATGTTTTGTTCAACTACGGTAGAAGCTACCTGGATCGTACTATTGATAGCAAACCTGCAATTGCGATTTATGAACCTGAATTACCGCTTAGGGCAGGGGTGCTTCCTTTACCCGCAGGCTTAGCCATGCCCGGCTGTATCAGAGACGCCGCGCCCGATGCATGGGGCCGGCGTGTGATTATCAACAAAAAGTTTGGGCTTAAGGGCTCAAACCTAGATACGGCCGAGTTGGATGAGCTGACCTACTTGCTGGAGACGGGCTCAGACCGGATCGGTGCGCTTGATTTTCAGCGTTCCCCTGCAGAGTACGTACCGCGTACAGCTGCCAATGTCCATATTAAGGAATTGATTGAATCTGCAGAAAGGGTTGAAAAAGGAGTGGCCCTCACGCCGGAATTGGATCAGGCGTTGTTCCATGGCAGCTCTATCGGCGGTGCTCGTCCTAAAGCCTTAATTCAAGAGCAAGACATGAAATACGTGGCCAAATTCTCATCCACCACAGATCTATACAGTGTCGTTAAAGCTGAATTCATCGCAATGCGGTTGGCTGAATTGGCCGGGCTGAATGCTGCGCCGGTAAAGATGGTTAAAGCGGCAAATAAAGATGTACTCTTGATCAAGCGCTTTGACCGCGTACCAAAAGGTAAAAAGTGGGCGCGAAAAGCCATGGTTTCTGCGCTAACTCTGCTTCAGTTAGATGACATGATGGCACGGTACGCCAGCTATGAAGATTTATCAGAAATTATCCGCCACCGTTTTACCGATCCGAAGCATACGCTGAAAGAGCTTTTCTCTCGGCTCGTCTTCAATATACTATGCGGCAATACCGATGATCATGCGCGAAACCATGCGGCGTTCTGGGACGGCAAAGCACTGACCCTGACGCCTGCTTATGACATTTGTCCGCAAGGTCGCACAGGTAATGAAGCCTCACAGGCTATGCTCATATCTGGCGACAACAATCTGAGCCAACTCAAAACGTGCCTTGAGACCGCGCACAACTTCCTTTTTTCTGAAGAAGAGGCCCGTGTAATATTCGGTAACCTGATTGCCACTATCGAACAACATTGGGAAACCGTCTGTGAAGAAGCTGAGTTGAATGAAGTGGATAAAAAACTTCTTTGGAGACGGCAGTTTTTAAACCCGTATTCGCTTGCGCAATAGGAATTATCTTTGAAAAAGGGAGGGGCTGTTCTTGACTCTTTTCCGTGAAATGAAAATCCCATGCATATTCCGCTCGATTCCGGCCACCGATTCCGGACGAAGCCGGCCACCGGTTCCGATTGATTCCGGCCACTGATTCCGGAGGAAGGCGGCCACCGATTCCGGAGCAATCCGGCCACCCCTCAGCATCATAATCTGATAGCCGACAGCGGCGCTGGTTAACAACTCATTGAACCGGTACAATGTACCTCTGTGCTAAATTTGTGAATCAGGAGGTACATATGCCAGCAGAGAGACTAACCATGCGCAAAATTCGAGAAGTTTTCCGGTTAAAATTTGATTGTGACCTTAGCAACCGTAAAATCGGCCAAAGCTGCCAGATTGGCCGAAGTACGGTCGGCGAATATCTTTTCCGTTTCAAGCAGGCGGCCTTGGGCTGGCCGTTGCCCGAGGACATGGACGACGTCGAGCTTGAGCAACTGTTATATCCGTCACCCATATGTCAGCCTACTAATTGATCTGCATACATGCAGTTGAGGTTCGCGAGATACTATGCGGGCGAATTAAAAAGAAGATATTTGGTAGATATCTACCGAATATTCATAGTAAAATAATTAAAAAGACTGGCCGGGGCGAGATTTACCCGCCGGATGTGTGGTGGGGGATTTGAATGCGCCGAAGGCGCGCAAGACCGCCGGAGGTTCGTAAACCTCCAGGAGGGTTTGCTTTTTACTCGACTATGGCGAGTATCCGCCTTTGGTGGGCTCCGGCTTCCTGCTCCTAAAGAAGTAGCACCCTTCCCATAAAAACAACTCTAACCTATTAATTTCAAAGCATATTCCTTTAATCCTGGCTTTCATTCCTTATCCGTGCATGCTGTCGTAACCCCCTGTATTCATTGCATGCCGTGCATGCTGTTTTTTTGAATTGGTACATTTTTGGTGCACAGAAATAAAAAAAAATTACCAGTGGAATTGTAAAAAGTTTATGGCCCACATTTCGTCTAATTTGCATAAATCGAGAAGGTTGCGAACAAACCCAGCCACCTCTGCTTGAATCGCTTCGTCTGCACCGCCTGTAATAAAGCGAGCAACTCTGACCGCTCCGAGACTATCATTGCTCGTAAAATCGTCATTTAAGATTTTTATAGCCTCTTTGGCTTCCTTTTCATGTAACAATGGTTTCAGCACTTTTGCAATATCCTCAACACTGCTTCCGTAATTTCGGATGTGGTAATATAGATCATAAGCATCTTTATTTTCGCCCCTTTTCATGAAAGCAAGGACTTTAAGCACCACAAATGCACCAGGTCCGCAGACATAAACATCGCGTTTTGCCTTTTCACCTAAGACTGTATAGCCTTCCAACACAATTTTTAGCGCTGAAATTAACTAAAAGTGCCAGCTTGACTTTTAATTCAGATGTGCTTTTTTAGTCAAGCATCGCAGGGTTGCAACAAAAATATTGACATGGGCGAGATGACGGGATCTATAAAATATTGGGGAAGGCAACAAATCTCTCGCGCAGATTCCTATAAAATATTCTGATCACAACCTAGATTACCTTCCGACATCGATTGCGACAAAGCCATTATTCGGAGACAAAAAAATCAGTGGCAAGCGCCGGTTTCAAATTGATCAGATTAAAAAAAATGCTGAAAATCACTGCGTAACAGCTCAAGAAAGGCATCCTATTATCATAAATCCTTACCCTATATCCAAATCCCACAAATTATTTGATATTTTACCAGAATTAATGTTAAATTTACACGGCGGCAATTGTCAATTACATTCTATGCCTGATCTGATCCTGCCCTGGGCGTATATTGTAACATAATTGAAATCTGGTTTGGTCTGCAAATTCAAGAATACCAATAGGATGGCAAGTATGTTTGAGCGCTCGGATGTTGATTGACAACCATGTTTTCAACCGTGGACCGGTTAACGCTCGCGGTCCCGTCGCGGGGGTCGGATCAATCTAATCATTGTTAGGCTTCCAATGAGAATCCGCCTTATTAGGTAAAGAGTAAATGCTACGGGAAGGAGAGTAGCGGGAAAGCCATCATGGCCAGAGTAAAGGAAATCAATTGATTACGAATTGTGGATTGAAAAAAATGAGGACTGATGATGCAAGAAAAGAATACACCGGAACTGCCTGGTCACATTTCCACTCGGACGTCTGGTATATTTTCGACTTTTCACCTTCTTGATTTTATGGGCAGATGGGGCGCCTGGATTGTTCTGTTGGCGTCTCTACTGATCACTTTCAACGCCTGGTATTCCGCCAAGGGCGAAGCAACCAAAAGGGCTCAAGCGCGTTTTGATTTTCGGGTCAAGACAATAAAAGCAGGGATCTACGAGCGCCTCCAGGCTTATGAATTTCTGCTCCGAGGGGGGAGCGGTCTTTTTGCGGCTTCCGACGAAGTCACTCGGGAGGATTGGCGGACCTATGTAACAAAGTTGCAGGTTAATCAATATTATCCGGGAATTCAAGGGGTCGGCTTTTCTAAACGAATTCTTCCTTCTGAAAAGGCGGCTCACCTCCGTCAGATTCACGGCGAGGGTTTCCCTAAATACACTATCAACCCTGATGGGGAGCGGCCGGAGTACACCTCGATCATCTTCCTGGAGCCCTTCGATTGGCGAAATCAGCGGGCTTTTGGCTATGACATGTTTTCCGAACCCACCCGTAAAGAAGCCATGATCAGAGCTCGTGACACCGGGATAGCAGCCTTGAGCGGCAAGGTCACCCTGGTCCAGGAAACGGACGAGGACATACAGGCGGGCTTTCTCATTTACCTGGCGATTTACCGCAAAGGAGAACCGCTGGAAACCCCGGAACAGAGGCGTAAGGCGTTAATGGGATATGTTTACAGCCCTTTTCGTATGAATGATTTCATGAAGGGTATTCTGGTCGAAAAGAAGGGATACGTTAAACTTCAGATTTTTGATGGCGATAAGCCGCTTAAAGAAACCCTGCTATATCGCAGCGATACCGCGGAAGAATATCACAACTACCCTGAAGGTCGCCATTTTGCCACTAACCAATCCATCCTGGAATATGCCGGCCGTCGTTGGCTGTTATCTTTCGCTTCCTCAAAATATTTCGAAGAAGGCATCGAGACCGGCTTAACGAACTTCAGCTTATTGCTTGGCATCACCATCAGTCTGCTGTTATTTGGCATGGTATTGTCTTTAACCAAGTCTAGTAGCCAAGCCATAGCTCTGGCTAATACGACATTGGACCTGGAAAAGGCTAATATAGGATTAAGGAAAGAAATCATGGAGCGCGAGCGGGCGGAGGAACAACGGGATAAGTTAATTGCGGACCTTCAAAAGACACTATCAGAGGTTAAAACGTTGCAGGGTTTTCTACCCATTTGCTCAAATTGCAAAAAAATCCGTGATGATAAAGGCTATTGGAATCAGATTGAATCATACATTAGAGATCGCTCTGAAGCTGAATTCAGTCATGGTATTTGCCCTGAATGCGCAAAAAAACTGTATCCCGATATGGATCTATATGGAGATGCCGAGCAAAGATTTTAGATGACTATTTCGATAATTTGTAACTTAACAATGATTATCCCATCCTTGAGTGTCGAATTCAATGAAAACCTCAACAATATCTTTACTATTCTTAATTCGGCTTTCCTCTCCTTGAACGTTTAATTTGCCTGGCAAAGGGAATATGAAATTTTAAAAATCCTTCGGTGAGCATTTCAGTAAAACGTGGTGAGAAGATCGCTAAAGCCATGCAATTAGAGCTTATCAAAGAATAAAAACTTATAATTTAATGGGCGTCCCGATTTTTATGCAAAAAAATATTTTAAGATTAGGTTTGTTAAGCAGGTTTTGGCAGGATCTCAAGTTGCTGATCCCCCTGATTAAAGATTACTGGAGAGGAAACTACCGGGACGTATCAGCGAAATCAATTATCGTCTTCTTATTAACCTTGGCATACATAATCAGTCCCATTGACCTGATACCAGATTACATTCTTGGATTTGGCCAGATTGATGACGTGGTTATATTGGGCTTGGCTTTGAATTTTTTGAGGAAGGATCTGACGAAATACAGGCAGTGGAGAGATAAAAATGGATAGAAACGATGAGGGTGAAATTTTTATTCAGTGCAAAAGGTCAACTTGACGTTTTTTAATTTGGTGCTTTCGTTTAAATTGCAGCTGCTCTGGTTATTTCAAAACCCTCAGCCGGTGTGTTTCTTGTAATCTGCCCCACAGATACAGAACTGGGGTCCACGGTGAACGCCTGGCAATTAAGGATCTATGTCAAAAATAACCCCGTTTTTTAGGCTTAAAGTGATATTTTTGGCACCAAAAAGGGCGGTTTAAGATAAAGCCATCCACCGGACTTGCACCAAGCTGCCTTTTCCCTTAAATGCATCTTTTCGACGGTAAAAAAGGCATTCTAAGACCAAATAACGGCCTTGTTTTTAAGCTCATGCCTTAGTTGGCGGCATTCTACCTCGGCCCGACCCCACAAATTATTAATCATATTTTTTTCATAGATTTACTTAGATCTACACGCTGATGGTGGGGCATAGGGCACGCCGCTGTATGGAGCGATCCTGGCGCAGGGCAGCCTCTCCCTCGACCAGCTTTTCCAGGTAGTCCAGATGTGACCAGTGTTTTTTGGGAAGCCTGCGCGGCCAGATCCTGATGCTGGTCGCGCATAAAAGAGAGTTTCAAAAATTTGAGGCCGTCAGGGCTTCGGATATACTAATGAGGTCACTATTGTTTAGACACGGGTTCACCGCCCGCTACGCTCGAGATCGCCGAGCACGCAGAGGAAAAATCGCAAAGGTACAAGCAAAAATAATGCTTTTCTCTGCGCTCTCTGCGAGCTCTGCGGTGAACAGGTTATTTCAATGTTAGTCCACCACGTCTAATGATTTATGCTCGGCTCAGTAACCTGCCTTATCTGGGCGTACTGCCTGACAAACTTGGCTAAAAAACGATCGAACAGACCGAGTAGGTCGCGGGTCACCAAAACCTGTCAGTCCACATCTACACCGGCGCCGATGCCGATAGCCGGGATTTTTACCGCTTTGGCAACAAGTCGGCCCAAAGGAGCTGGTACGGCCGCTATAATTATTGAGAATGCACCGGCCGCTTCAGGTACTCTGGCATCCTTGATCACCTGCTTGGCTCCGGCAAGGTCCCTGCCCTGAGTTTTGAAACCGCCCAGAGAGGAAGCCGTCTGGGGGGTCAGTCCGATGTGCCCTTGAACCGGGATTCCGGCTTTTACGATACGTTCCACCGTGGGAGCGAAATTGACCCCGCCTTCCAGTTTGACCGCCTATCAACCGCCCTCCTTCATCAGGCGGCCAGAGTTGGCGATGGCTTCTCTCATCGATGTGTTGTAGCTCATAAAGGGCATGTCGCCTACCACGAGGGCATTGCGGCAGCCGCGCATTACTGCCTTGATATGATGGATCATGTCATCCATGGTCACTGGAACGGTTCCTTCCAGCCCTATAACCACCATACCCAAGGAGTCACCTGCGAGAATCATATCCACACCGGTCAGATCGACCAACTGTGCAAAAGGGTAATCGTATGCGGTCAGCATTGTCAGCTTGCGTCCTTGGTCCTTGGCGCGCTGAACATCCAGTACGGTCACCTTCTTATCACTTATGCCCTTGCCTCCTAATCGCTTCCTTCGAATTTCGCCACGGAAACCGGGAAATCCTTCCTTCTCGAGGTGTCAACAATACACGAATAAATTAGGAAGAGGCTCACTCCTTCCCGGCTGATCTCTATCAGGGTCTCGAAGATGGTCTTGGCCACCTTCGTGGCCAAGACCAGTGGCAGCCCATCCAGGATTGTCAGATCGAAGTGGCTCATATTCTCCGATTGACCCTCAAAAGGCCACTCGGTCCGGCTACTTCTCCTTGTACGGGACGAACTTGTCCCCCTGAATTTTGAAAGTGGTGAAGGTTCCGGCCACATCTCCGTGCTCATCAAAAGTTTTGATCCCTGTAACTCCGGGATAGTCCACGCCAACTTGCCTGAGTCCATCACGGATCCCGGGACCGGAGTAGTCCGTGGCTTCAATGGCCGCGGCCACCATCTTTGCAGCATCATATGCAAAATCCGAAAAGAGGGGGGGCTCAATGCTGTATTTGGCCACAAATGCATTCTTGAACTTCTGGTATATGGGAGCATCGGTATCCACAGAGGGAGCCATGACCATAACACCTTCGGCCGCATCGCCCGCCAATTGAATGGTTTCCGGAGCTTTAATACCTTCGGAAGCAATCCACTGCACTTGGACACCAAGCTCTTTGGATTGCTTGAAGATGATGGAGGCCTCGGCGGGGTGACCAACGATCATCACGGCCTTGGCTCCGCTCCTCTTGATCTTGAGGATTTCCGTCCGGAAGTCCTTGCCCACCACTTCAATGGGAACCGAAGCTAGGATTTTGCCGCCCTTTCCCTCGAAACTTTTCACGAAGGCATCTCGAAGTCCGCGCCCGTAATCACTGTTCACGAACATGACCCCAGCTTTCTTGTAATTCAGTTGCCAGATAAGGTCTGCCATGGCTACGCCTTGGTAGGCATCGGAGGCTATGACACGGAAGAAGAAACTCCCGCACTTTGTTGAGAGTTCGGTCGCTGTGGAGGGAGGAGCAATCAGCACGACCTTGTTCTGCTCCGCGATGGGGCAGACGGCCATGGTTGAGGTGCTTCGGGTGACGCCGATAACAACAGGCACCCTATTCACCGTGATCAGCTTCTGCATGGCCGAAACGGCCATACCCGGGTCTCCTTGGTTGTCCTCATAAATCACCTTGACTGTCTTGCCCTTGATTCCCCCCTTGCTGTTGATCTGATCAAAGGCAAGGTCAATGCCTTTTTGCATGTTTAACCCATAGACGGCAATGTCACCACTCAGAGGCATGATGGCCCCAATTTTGTATACATCGGCGGCAGCTGCCATCGTAAAATCAAACAAACAGACAACTAAAAAAATAATAAACACAAGAACGTTTCTCTTCATTTCCTTTATCCTCCTCTTTTCTTAAATTATGGGTGAACCCCGCAGATATCATGGGTCGCGGTGACCCCAGTCAATGCCCATTTGTAGTAAGCTCATGGAATGCCTCGCGCAGCCTTTGCGTCACAGAACCCATGTCCCCGGTTCCGATGGTCCTTCCGTCAATTTCGGATACAGGGACGATCTCAGCCGCAGAGCCGCAGATGAACACCTCGTCGGCTGTATAAAGCTCATGAATGGTTATATTTTTTTCCGTTACCTCGTTGCCGAGTTTTTCGGCCACCTCCATGACCGTCTGCCGAGTGATGCCGCCAAGTGCGTTGGAGAGAAAAGGGGTAAACAACTTGCCTTTTTTTACAATAAAAGCGTTTTCCCCTGTAGCCTCTGCAAGATAGCCCTCCATATCCAGCATAAAGGCATCGTCCGCCCCTAAGGCAAGGGCTTGGATTTTGGCCAGAATGCAGTTCAGATAATTGAGGCACTTGACCTTTGAGTCAATGGTAACCGATGGTCTCCGCCTCACAGAGGAGACCATCATCCGAATCGGCCTCTCGCCCAGCATCGGAGGCATGGGATAGGCCATGATAATCACGCTTGGCCTGATACACTCATTCGGGCTGAGCCCCGGCGTACCGACCCCTCTCGTGACGATCACTCGGATGTGGGCGTTCTTCAAGTCGTTGACGGCAAGGGTTTTCAAAACGATGGAGCACAGATCATCGTGAGTTACAGGAATCGTGAGCTGTATACTCTTGGCCGACTCGAAAAGCCGGTCTATGTGTTCTTCCATGCGAAAGGGTTTGCCTTTATAGGCCCTCAGCCCTTCAAAGACACCGTCACCGTAGAGGAACCCATGGTCCCACACGGAAACGGCCTGTGCATTGCTTTTCACAAACTCTCCATCAACAAAAATGTAGAGATCTCGAAGATACGAGATTTTCTCACCCATCGGGGGGAATTTCTCCCTTAGGAACTCTTTTTTTACCATGTCATTCCTCCAAAAATAGATTTTCCGAAGGTCCTTTATTGGGCCCCTAGGTAGAGGCGTTTCACTTCATCGTTGTTTAGCAGATTGGTGCCCGTATCCATCATCTTATTGCGCCCCAGCTCCAACACGTATCCCCGGTGGCAAATCTGGAGTGCTGCGTAGGCATTCTGCTCTACGATAATAATGGTTTTTCCGTCCCGGTTGATTTCTACAAGCTTTGAAAAAATCTCCTTGCAGACAAGAGGGGCTAGCCCCAGCGTGGGCTCGTCAAGAAGGAGGATCTCGGGATTCAGAATAAGTGCCCTTCCCATTGAGAGCATTTGCTGCTCACCCCCGCTCAAGGTGACAGCGAGTTGCCCCTTTCTTTCCCTAAGGATGGGAAACCTCTCATAGATGATCTGAAGATCCTCCTTGATTTTTGTTTTGTCTTTTCTCACATAGGCCCCCATTTCCAGGTTTTCTTGAACTGAGAGGGAGGGGAAGACAGTTCTTCCCTGGGGCACAAAGGAAATCCCCCGTTTGACTATTTCAGTTATTTTCAATTTTTTGATCTCCTCTCCCTCATAGAAGATCGAGCCGGCCTCGGGCCTGATGACCCCTGCAATGCATTTGAGAACCGTGGATTTGCCTGCTCCATTGGGACCGATGATTGCGACTATCTCCGAGTGTCCCACCTGAAAGGAAACATCTCTCAATACCTTGATCTTACCGTAGCCGGCATGGAGATTCTTAACTTCCAAAATCATAGGTTGTCCCCAGATACGCCCTAATTACCCTTTCATCTTTTTGAACTTGTTCCGGAAGGCCATCTGCGATCTTCTCCCCATGATCCAGAACAATAACCCTCTGGCATAGTTCCATGATGAACTTCATATCATGTTCAATGATCAGAAACGTAGCCCCCTTCTCGTGGAGGTCCCGAATGACCTTCAACAGTCTCCTTAACATAGTTGGGTTGATGCCTGCCGCGGGTTCGTCGAGCAAGATCATCTGTGGGGAGGTCATCAGGCACCTGGTCAACTCTAGGAGCTTTTGCTGTCCATAAGAGAGGCGGTCCGCATGTTCGTTGGCTAGCTCGGTAAGACCTACTAATTGTAAAAGTTCTTCGGCCTTCTCCCAGTTTCTCCGTTCCTGTTCTCTCACCTTCCTGGGCGTCAAAAAGACCCTGAATAGCCTCTCACCCTCTTGTTTCTTGGGGGCATACAGCATGTTCTCCGCCAAGGTCATGCCTGAGAACACCCGACTGATCTGAAAGGTCCTCACTAAGCCCTGCTGTATGATCCTGTACGGCTCCTCCGTCGAGATATCCAGGTTTCTGAAGAGCACTCTGCCTCCGTCAGGCCGGTAGAACCCCGAAATGATATTGAACAGCGTGCTCTTGCCGGAACCATTAGGACCGATAAGCCCCGTGATTGAATTAACTTTCACCTGGAAAGAGCAGTTATTAAGAGCGACAAGCCCTCCAAAACGCTTGGTTATGTTCTCAACCTTAAGCATCATCGTCAGCACTTTCGAATCGTTTGACGTCCGCTTTCATGCCGCCCAGGATACCTTCCCGTCTGAAGAGGACGAGGAGGATGAGCACGGTACTGAATACGAGCTGTTTCAGGGCACCGGCCACATCACCGGGGAGATTCCAGAAACGGAGCAGTTCGGGCAGGCCAATGACGATAAGTGTCCCGAGCAGGGCTCCGACATTACTCCCCATGCCTCCTAGAACCACCATAAGGAGAATGAGGATCGTCTGATAGATGGAAATTGGTGTGGGGTCGATAAAGGTCACATAGTGAGCATAAAGAGCCCCGGCCACGCCAGCGAAAAAGCACCCGACCCAAAAGGCGCTCAACTTGGAACGGAAAGTATTCTTTCCCATGGCCTGAGCTGCCACCTCATCTTCGCGGATTCCTCTGAGAACCCGACCGTAAGGGGACCGAAGCAGCACTTCCATGAAAACAAAGGTTAATGCCAGGAAAATTAGGGCGAGAACCATATAGCTAGAGACGTTGATGAATTCAATGGAGAAAATTGTGGGCTTTGGGATGCCCGGGAGACCCAAGGGACCCCTTGTGAGGCTCATCCAGTTCTTCAGCACCGCCCTGATCGTCTCACCCAGACCCAGCGTGGCGATGGCCAGATAATCACCCTTCAGCTTTAAGGTAGGGATGCCGATCAGGCAGCCGATCACACTCGCAAGAAGAGCACCGGCGAAAAGGCTCGGCAAGAAGGGCAGACCTTTTAGGCTCAGGAGGGCGGATGTATAGGCTCCAATGCCGAAGAACGCGATATGGCCCAAATTAAAGAGCCCTGTCACACCCACCTCCAGATTCATGCTGAGAGCGAGGATGGAATAGATGGAAAAGAAAATGACTATGTGACAAAGGTAGGTCATGCCTTGAGTTCCGTCTCCCTTTTTATACCGAAAATGCCTGAGGGGCGGAGGAGAAGGATCAGCACCAGGACGACAAAGGCAATAGAGTCCTTGTACCCCGTGGGAATGAACCAGATGCCGAAGTTTTCCGAAAGGGCGATAATGAAGCTGCCTATCACCGCCCCTCTTATGCTTCCGATACCGCCGAGAACGCTTGCAGTGAAAGCCTTGATCCCAATGCCAAAGCCCATGGTCGGATTTAGGTTCGTCTCCATGGCAATGAGGATGCCCGCTACGGCGGCAAGACCGGAGCCTATCGCAAAGACGCCAGAGATGACATTGTCCACGTCAATGCCGACCACCGAAGCAACCATCATATCGTCGGAGACTGCCCGCATCGCCTTTCCCAGCTTGGCACGTTGGATGAAAAAGTGGAGCGAAATCATCAGGAAAATGGACACAATGATGATGGTGATCTGCATGGGGCTGATATAAGCCCCCAGAAAGACCAGGCCACGGCTAGCCTTTTCTGTTATCGTCTGGGTCTTTGCTCCGAAAGATAAAGCGATCGCACTCTGGAGGAAGAGAGAAATGGCGATGGCTGTAATAAGACAGGAGAGGCGTGAAGCATAACGGAGAGGTTTATATGCAAGTTTCTCCATGAGGATCCCCAAAAGAGTCACGCCCCCGATACTCAGTGTGATGGATATGTAAATAGGGAAATGTAAGTAACGGAAGAGAAGAAAGACAAAATAGGCTCCCACCATGGCCAGATCTCCATGGGCAAAATTGATGAACTTGAGGATCCCGTACACCATGGTATAGCCTATGGCCACGAGTGAATAGATCCCCCCTGCGATGATAGAATTCAGCAGGAGCTGCATCCAAATAGACAATGGGAATTCTCCTCTCGTTTTCGAAGATATCCTATCGCTAATGAGAGACGGCTACAAACGCCTCCATCGGCAGGATACTGCAGGGTACGATCCGGGGGTTTAGTAACCTCAACCCCTCACGGTAATCCATCAAGAATATGTGATTGGAAAAATAACATCCGAAGCCCAGTTTCGATTCTTTATAAGGTTTGCAGCGCTTTAACTCGTCGCGGTGTGAAGTTACCAGGATATCCATCCCATTCTGCTCCCTTTGAGCGCTACCAAGAACAATCCGCACCAGCCAATAGCGTCTGCTCTGCAATATATGTCCAACGGCCAGAATCGTTACGGTTCAAACTGCCCATCTCAATACCCGCCGCTCCATTGACACCGGGGCAGGGGGAAACACCTACCTGAATATGTATTTACTTATGTCCTGAGTTTTCAAGCCGAGACGCCTGGCTCCTTCTTTGAGGCTTTGATTGCTTCTGATGATGTGGCTTCTGATGAGTGAGTTGATCATCACTCCTTGGCCGTTTTCGATCGCTTTCACTATCTCGCTCCAGTCGTTGTAAAACTCCCGCGGTCCATTCTCATCCCAAAAGATGAGCTCAGCGTAAGCGTCAAGATTCATATGAATAGTTTTCAAGATCCATTCGATAACCGTGTTGCCCGACATCTTGGCCAGGATCTCGTGCATCTTACGTTCGCATTTGTAGAACCCGCCCCCATTGGCTCCACCCTCCTTTAGGTAGGCACCCATTTCTTTAAGCACCTCTTTGAGCTCATCAATGTCTTCCGGCGCGGCCCGCTCCACGGCCAACATGGCCGCTAAACCTTCCACAGCCTCCCTAAATTCGGCCAACTCCTGGAAGGCTATTTGGCGGTATTTTATTAGAAAAGCCAGTCCCTCGCTAGCATGGTCGACCCCGACCTTCTTGACAAAGGTGCCGCCTTTGCCGCCGCGTCTGGTCTCGATCAGCCCCTTCTGCCGCAAAATGCTCAGGGCCTCCCGAACGGCCCCTCGGCTAACCTGAAAGGTATTCTGCAGCTCCCGCTCGGTCTGGATCCTTTCACAGGGCTTGAGTCGATGATGGATGATGGCTTGTTCGATCTGATGGACCATATTCTCGGTAATGCGACTTTGTTTGGCTGGATTTAATATCATTATAATTGACCCTTATTTAATGAAAGAGCCATTGTCAAGTAAAAATTTGTTTAAGGTCTTGCTTTTCACTACTAAGTACTATCTAATTAAAAATACACACTAATTTGTATATCAAAATCGCCCTGATTCTTTTCTAAAGTTTGGAAAAGCATAATGATTGGTCCAATAATTAAATAAAAAACAGCATCATTTATTGAGATGGTCTGATAAAAGGAAAGATTGAAGATTTGTACAATTTCGGGAAGATGCCTTGAGTTGTGATGCTATGATTTAATCCATTCTTTACCTAATTCCTGCATTATCACAATATATCTTTGATTTCGTTTTTTGAGAAAGAGCATTTTTTGATTTTCTTTATCCATAATAAGCCAGGTTAATCAATGGGTTAATAGTATATTTCAACCTGAATCAAAAAGGGATTGGTAGTCGTAGGTATTGGCATTTCCAGCACAGATATCGTGGATTGGGGGCCATGCTCTGATGGGTGATCAGCTTTGAGTTCGCCACGTATAAAAAATCCCGTCGGCCAAGCAGATCGATGAGCCTTTGCCATTGTTCGACATAGGTGGTGACATCGGCCGTATTGCCGCTGTAGGCCTGTTGGAATAAAGGTAACGCATGGTCGGAACTGACCGACATTGACCAGACGAATTGCTTGAGATCCTAGTAACGCAGGATGGGTGCAAATCCCAAGGCCTGAGTTTGAACATTTTTTATGGCGGGTGTCATCATCAGCAGAGTGCCTCTGCTTAGCCTATATCGATCTGAATCCCTTGCGTGCTGGTTTGGTTGAACGACCGGAGCAATATCGCTGGAATTCACTAGAATATCATATGCAGACCAACAACCGGGACAACTTTCTTTCCACTGATTTCGGTTTAAAAGAATTCGATCCGCCTCCGGCGGACAAGTGTCCTATAGGCAAAAAAGAGCGCATCCGAAGGTATCGCCGCCATGTCTATGAAGCCGGATCTTTAGATCAGCCCGAAAAAGGCAGCGTCAGGGTCATCGGGGATAAGGTTCTCGAAAAAGAGCGCAGCAAAGATTTTGAACTCAGCAAAAGCGATCGCTTCAGATATCGTACGCGTTATTTTACCGATTCCGGCATTATCGGCTCGAAAGAGTTTGTGTCTGCAAACTGCCAGCGGTTTAAACATCTTTTTTACTCAAAGCACGAGAAAAAGCCCAAACCGATCAAAGGCTTGGATGGGATGTATTCGCTAAAGCGTTTAACTGAATTGATTTGAAAAAAGATCGAATACCACGTTTCAGCCTGCCTTGACGGACACGGATATCCCGTTACCGCCCGCCCGATGACAGAAAAAGAGAAGAGACGATTTAGAAAATGGAAAAAGTGATGAAATCAAAAAAAATTCCAAAAATCGATTCGATCCAGGAGCTAGCTCGCTTTTGGGATACGCATGACCTAACAGATTTTGAGGACGATCTGCAAGAGGTGACTGAACCCATCTTTCGGCGGGAAGCACTCATCAGGATCCGTCTACCGCAAAACAAATTAGAAGGCATCAAAGAAATCGCAAAATCGAGAGGTATTGAATATACTGAGCTAATCCAGCAATGGGTCACTGAAAAGGCTGAAGCGCCTTGATCTTTACCGCTTTGGGATGGTTGGTCGCGGAAGAAATGCCGATTGCTCGGCACACCCTCTAGACCTGCAGATCTTCCGATTAAAAAAGATAAGACGTTGCTTTTGCAAAGGAGATAAATCGAAAACGGTCAGAAGTGGGTCGGCTTCAGCTTCCGACTTCGCTGAAGTCACACCGTGACAGTTCCGACTTCGCTCCCCGAGCTACGCTGAGACACGGCGTCGCGGCAACCTTCGTTTTACGCTGCGCTTCGAACGAAGACTGGTCGGGGCGAGAGGATTTGAACCTCCGACTTCCTGCTCCCAAATTAGTGAGGCGTCCAAGACAAATCAAGCATAACCTATTGAATACATTACAACTCTCAAGCTCACCTTGATTTCAAAGCTAAATGTGCATATAGTGCATATGGTGCATAATATCAGGACGTTTCATTTTTCGTTGAAACAAAAGGGGACAAAAAAGGGACAAAGTTTCTAAAGCGAATTCTCCCTCCTCCTTTGGGGGGTGAAGGCTTTGCGCGTGTGATTGACCACCTTGGAATTACCATAATCTATCGCAAACAATTGTAATCATTGTGTATCAGATGTTCTGGCAAGAAAGCACACAAAAGGACATGTTTGATTTTCTTGGGATAGCCAACTGTACCTTCCAATCCAGTCAACACCCTTTTTTCGGGTACAATAATCCAATTTTTCGTGTTTGACATAAATTGTCTGCAAAAGCTATTTTCAAAAGCTGACGTTAAACGCTGAGCCCAGATCATTCTGCCCGGACGGTCTTGGCTTCAAGCATACCGACGGCCAAAGGGGCTATATCTAAATGAAGATTACTGATCACTACGAAACAGAAAAACAACGCTTTCTCGAGAGCTGTACACAGTGTGGCCTTTGTGCAGAGGAATGCCCCATTTTACCCTACACTGAAATCGGTGGAATCTCTGCTCAGGAAATCCAGGAAGATGTATTTGATTTCATGGAAGGCGGCATTCCCAATCAACGGGCATACACCAAAGCGTTTGCCTGTATGGAATGTTTCAAATGTACAGCTGAAATGTGCCCCGAAGATCTCAATCCAATGCTGGTCAACGAATTCATTAAGGGTGAATATATTGAAAAGGGACTGGCAAAGAAAGCTTATGTAGATACCGAGGCATCCGACAGTATTCATCGGGTTCTTGCAAGCGTTCAGGTCTCAACGTCGGATTACAAAAAGATCACCAACCCAAGCGAAACGCATAAGGCCCGATATGTTTTATTCCCCGGCTGCAACGTATATTTCCAGCCAGAAAAAATTCTCAACGCATTGGATATTATGGATGCGATTGGTGATGATTACGCGTTCCTTCCTGGATTAGATTACTGCTGCGGGGACAATTCGTTCTTTACGGGTGATATAGCTGAAGGAAGCAGGCGCTCGGAAATGCTTGTGGCTGCGATTTCCGGCTTTGAGCCTGAGGCCGTCATATTATGGTGTCCCACTTGTCAGTGTCGTTTTCATAAAAACATCGTTCCCTCATTGGATGTACCCTTCGAAGTGTTGTCTTTCCCACAATATTTAGCTGAAAATATGGACCGGCTTGCGCTTTCCGATGCTTCAGCCGGAACCGTTACCCTACATGAGCCCTGCAAGTCGGCCTACACGGAAGTGGACCTCAACGGACCACGCGATGTCTTAGGGCAATTACCCGGTGTTACGCTCAATGAGATGGAACATCACGGTAAACAAACAAGTTGCTGCGGCAGTGGCGCGATCAGCTGGTTCCCAGAAAGTTGTGCCCAATTCCGCGAAGATCGTCTGAAAGAGGCTGAAAAAACCGGTGCAGAGTATTTGGTCACCGTATGTCACTATTGCGGGCAAACCTTTGCATCCAAAGAAAAACGATTTGATTTCAGCGTTACCAACTATGTCAATATGGTTGCCAATGCCATGGGCATCCATCGCGATGATAAGTTTAAACGGTATATGCTTTGGGGAAATTTGGAACTTATTTTAAATGACGCTAACAACTATATTCATGAATCTCCTTTTGAAAAAGAGCGTATTGTCGAAGTGCTACAAAAAATATTCGTCCAGTGAGCCGAAAATGCAGGATATTGTGATTTAAAGTTATAGCTTGAAAGGGGTTAATCGATAAATAAATGGAAGAATATCAATTTTTAATTGACCTGCACAAAAGATCAAAACGCCAGGGACCCGGCGGGGATGCAGAGACGGAAAAGGCTATCGACCTGGCGATGTTAGACCCGTCAGCATCATTACGCATTGCCGATATTGGCTGCGGTACGGGATCTTCTGCCATGTGCCTTGCCGGCTTTCTGAATGCCCGGATAACGGCAGTCGACTTCCTTCAAGATTTTCTTGACGTGCTTGAAGGCAGGGCAGAACGTATGGGGCTTTCCGATAAAGTAACAACCCTTTGCTGTTCGATGGACAATCTGCCGTTTGAGGATGAGGAATATGACGTCATTTGGTCCGAGGGAGCGATATACAATATCGGTTTTGAAAAGGGCGTAAAAAACTGGAAGCGTTTTCTCAAAACGGGCGGAATGATGGTCGTTTCGGAGATCACCTGGCTAACGACTGACCGCCCGCCTGAACTTCAGGAATATTGGCAAAACGAATATCCGGAAATAGATACGGCATCTTCAAAGATAGAAATTATGGAAAATAACGGCTATTCACCGATTGCTTACTTTGTTTTACCAGAGCATTGCTGGTTGGATAATTATTATCGACCTATGCAGGACGGTTTTGAAGCGCTTCTAAAGCGGAACGGTGACAGTGAAAAAGCACAGGCAATCGTGAATGCCGAAAAAAAAGAAATCGCCCTATATGAGAAATACAAAACTCATTACAGCTATGGTGTCTATGTTGCCAGAAAATTAGTTTAGCATCTAAATCTTAGATTTTACGAACTTTTCCTTAAGCAGGCCGGATAGTAGATAACCACGATACGTTCTTGTTTCTGGTTTTTTATTTGCCGGTGCATCCAATCTCCTTTTTGTCTTTTTCTTTCGTGGAGCATGCTGGAGTATTCACAAAACAATCAAAAGACATTCCAATCATGGGATGTCTGTGCCATTTTTATAAAAAAATTGAGATTTAGTTGTTATCGGAGGTGAATTTGAAGGTTAGAAGAGCTGAACTAAATGATCTGGACCAACTTGTCGAATTCACCGCAGCAGAAGCACGAGAAGCTGAGGGACATACAAAGGAAACTAAAACGTTAATGAATGGCATCAAAACGGCACTTGAGGAACATTCAATTGCCATGTATTGGGTGCTGATGAATCAGCACAATGAACAGGTAGGCAGCGCATCTGCGTTGAAAGAGTGGAGTGATTGGAACGCTGGATATTATTGGTGGATTCAAAGCATGTACATTAGACCGGACTATCGCGGAAAAGGGTATATGGAATTACTGTTGGATGCGATAAAATCAGAAATGAAGGAACAAAATGGCTTGGAATTACGGCTATATGTACATGAGAATAACCAATCGGCCATAAGGGCCTACAGAAAAGCGAATTTCACTTTTTCCAAATACAGGATCATGATTCAAAAAAATATTGTATAAAAGTCACGCTGAAGGATTATTTTTTTGGTGGCACCCAAGGTAAGCCAATGATATCCAGTTGCTAAATGCAAATTAGTTGTGATCCTTGATAGTTAAATTCGATGGCAAGCTATTCCAAGTTGCGGTGGAAGCCGTTTTTGTGAGATAGCCATACCGTACTTGACTGGCCATGAAAAAAGGCAAGGAAGTTGTTGAAGAGCTTTAACC
The DNA here is from genome assembly GCA_963710795.1 of uncultured delta proteobacterium. GTDB lineage: Bacteria > Desulfobacterota > Desulfobacteria > Desulfobacterales > JAFDCJ01 > JAFDCJ01. The sequence continues at coordinate 277,492 of CAVQBT010000013.1, read as the reverse complement.
AAAAACTAACTGATAATGGCTAAATACAAACTGAACATTTCCAAAACAATAAAAGGAGAGCAATATTATAGAAAAGGATTCGGCCATGTTTCAAATCAAGAACATCGGAGAACAGACAGTTTTGCTGCTAAAGGGAACCCCTTATTATTTATGAGGCAGCCATAACTCAATCATGTGAAAGTCGCGGTCACAGGCGATTTGCTGGAATTTCATGTAGAGGCGAATTTTTGTATCATTACTATTACTTGTCATGCTAATTGCTCCATTTCTGTAAGTCAATCATAGACGGTCGTTTAAAAAATAATTTTCACTCAAATATTGTTTTTAAGCATATGTTTGTATGACTTAGGCTATTCACCAGTAATCGGGCAAAGTAGACAAAAGCAGCCAAAAATCGCTCTCTGAAACCATTAAAATTAGCGCGAGCACCCTCTTTTTTACCATTTCTAAATCTTCGTCTATAATAATATTTTCATACCTATGGTTCGACCATCCATTTACGTATCTCAGGTTTGGCTATTCGTGTAGGTACCTCAGTATATCTGGAAACCAGCCCTTAACAAAAAATACTACAATGTAATATCGTAATCAATTTTTAAGCGATATTGGGTTAACGGACGGGAGAAGGCTTGCAAACCATCTGTTGTCACGAGCTGCCTGGGGGTGGGTCCGGATTATCTGCTTCACTTTCCTGATCTTCTTCGCTTGCTTCGTTATCAAGTTTGGGCATATGCAGATTATCGTCGATCATCACGGCATTTTCCAGCGCTGTATCAACTTTGGTGGTTTTGTTCAACCGGGTGATGATTTCATCAACTTTACCCGGAAACGCGGAGAAAGTTTCGGCCACATCCTCCTCATTGAGCCGGCCGCCATAAAAGCGATTGTTCAGGTATTTAAACATGGGCCTGAAAATCTCGGCATTGGGAATGATTCGGCGCAGGGCAAATTCGACGTACTTGGGGGCATACTTGCCGCGGTGTTTGATGATATTCTGCTCAATCTCCCGGTATTTTTCCTTGTCGATTTTGACCCATAGGCCACCCAGCACGTTACCATCCAGCCGCTGGTATACGACCCTGACTTTCCCGGCAAACAGCAGGGACCAGATGACCAGTTCGTATTCGCCGGTGAGCCGGTACTTAAACTCCGCCCAATCCGAAATCTCCTGGTTGAACTCCGCGACGAGGGTATCCATGGGAATGAAGGTTGGGACAATCTCCAGGGTTTGCAGGTAGAGTCGGGCGATGGCCAGGGGATCCGGACCGGCGGCCGCATTCTGCCGGATGGCCTGGAGGGCCCGCTTAGCCGCCCGGATACCCGATTCGAGTTGTACCAGCGCGTCGTCATAGGCGCTGCCCACGCTGGATTTCAGTACCACATCCAAAGGCAGGTTGGCCCTGTTGAGAACGATTTTATCCGCGGGGCGGGAAATTTTATTTTGGGGGCCCTGCTGCGCCGGATCCGGATTGGGGGAGGGCCTGTTTTTCTGTTTGGCCAGGGTTTGCCCCAGCTTGGCGCCGATCGTGCCGGCGGTTCCGTCGATGTCGACAAAGAAAGATATCGCCTGTTTTTCCTCTTCAAGTTTGGGGCCCACCCGCCGGAGGGTCAGGCGTTCCTTTCTCAATCCCTCGCTCCGGGCGCGGCGTATTTTCCAAAGCTTGTCGTTTTTTACCGCGGCCTGTAACTGGTCAAGCGGAATATGCCGCCGCTGGGCCTTCAACCGCAAAGCCTCGCTTACCTCGAAAAAGCGCTTCTGCTCGGCCGCCTCGAGGGTTTTAATCTGCTTGTCAAGGGAACGGGTGCGTCCCTTGAATTCCGCGATAACCTTGGCCCGTGCCTGGCTGCGGGCTCGCTCCCTGATTACGCCCCTGCCGGAACGGCCCAGCAGAATTCGGCGCAGGAGTTTGGAGGCTCCGATCGTCAACATGCTTCCTAAAGTACCGGCACCAAATTCCAGCAGGGCGGAATAAAACACCGCGGCCAGCAATCCCCGGGATTCGGTTGAAGCCGGTATGTCTTTGAAATCATGGCGCTTGGTTTGGACGATGTCCACAGCATCCTGGAGAGCCTCCTTATGAACCTGGACCGTGCGGGATAACTTGTGGAGGAGGGCGTCATAGGAGGCGAGCTCCTTTTCAATATCGGCAATCACCAGATCAATGACGATGTCCGCGGCCGCGGATATCGCCCCCTTTTTCTGCTCGGCTTCCAGCTGCTTGACCAGGTTTTCGATATTTTGCCTTGCATCGGAAGCGGAAGCGGCTTGGGCCGCCTTTTTGGGGGATTGCGATAACACCACCAGGTCACCCACCGGAACGGCTCCATCGGTGTGACTTTCGGCGGTAACAATGAACCAGTCGGCATCGTCTCCCGGAGCCCGGAAGGGCCGGGCCAGGGATTGCCGCGTGACCGAGTTTAGCTGCTGGCCGTGGGCTTCAATGGCGATGATCCGATACAGACCGCGTTTTTGCGGCTCGGCGGTAAGGGAAATCGTGATATTCTGACCCGTCAACTGAATGGACCCGGGAAGATCATGGGGCCGGGTCTGGGCCAGGGCACGGTCCCTGGCCAGCAACTGCTTTGCGCGGCTGAAATCGTTCATAATCAACTATCCTGACCATCGGTGTCCGGTTCCGGCAAATTCAGATCCCGTCTCCTTTCAACAACCGTCAGTTCCAACAAGGCGGCTTGCGCTTCCGCGTTTCTCAGATCGATGGCGCGCAGACTCTCCAGATGGGGTTCGAGCATATTGCACTCGCCGACGACGCCTTCGGAAACAAACCCGCCGGTAGGTATGGTCTCCTCGGTGGTGGCGACATCAACGGAAAACTCGCTGTGGTCAGGGAGGAGGGTTTTGAGGTATTCATGCGTTTCCGCCTCGAGGGCATGCACGTTCAAGGGGTAGATGGACTTGGTGCCGGCAAAACCCAAGAGCCGGTTGCCCACGAACTTGGCCACGCCGATCTGGGTCAAGCGGTTGATCCGCAGGGCCGGATCTTCACGTTTGTAGTACTCGTTGTTGTAATGATCCGCGTGGGCTTCGAGATGCAGGATCAGGCGCCCCATCTGGGCATGGGCCTCCGCCAGCTCTTGCTCGCTGTAGGCGCGGGGCGGCTTGGGGGGCAGGTTTTCGGGTTTCAGCGACTCCGCCGGGGGGGCCGGCGGCGCCAGGGTTTCCGCGGACTGCTTGGCCTTATGCTGGGCGTAATCCGCACGCGCGGACGAAATCGCCTTGGGAATCCCCTTGTCATTGGGGAAATAGAGCAGTTTCATCACATACAGATAGACCGCGGGATTGGCCATGGCGGGGATGTACATCAAGGAGGAGATGATGTAGGCCGCCCCGAAGAGCTTCAGCCCCATCAGCCAATCATCATCAAATTGCTCGACAAAGTCACCGACGGCCGCAATCATATCATCTGCCGCGGCCGGATCAGCGGCTTGGCCGCTGATCTCATCGTAGGCCTGGGTGAAGGCCAGCGAGGATGCCTGAACCCCGGGATAGGCGGCTTCGAACTGGTTCCACCAGGCCCATTTGGCCAGCAACTCTTCGGCCTCCTGCAGACGGGCCACCGAGATGTCTGCAAAGGGATTGAGATGCGCGCTCAGCGTCTCAATGGCATCGTCCATGGTTCCCAGGTTTTCGAACAGGGCAAGTTTCTCCCGCAGGCGTCGTGCGGCGGCGAAGATGCCTTTGTTGGGGAGAAAATTCTGGGCCTCCGTATTTTCCGCCGCTTCCGCGGCAAGCCGCTGGCGCTCCTCTTCCCGGGCTCTTTTCTCCGCGGCGGCCAGCTCATCGAGCCACTCCTGGGCCGCAATCAGGTTGGCGGCGGCTAGGCCTTCACGGTAGACATCGTGCCGCAGGACCTTGTCCAGGAAATCATGGTGCGCGCGGATCCAGTCCCGGTCGAAGGGTCCGATAAGGGGGGTTTCAACCAGCAGGCAGAATTGCGGATCGCCGTTCAGCTCGGTTCTGGTCAGGTAGTTGCCCAGCACCTCGAAGTGGTGCAGGTTCAATGTTCGGCCGAGATTGGGATTCTTAAATGTCCGTGATGTACGCGTCTCGGTCCCGGTCTCACGGCGGGTCAGTGTTTTCACCTGATGGGTGGCCTTGAATTTTTCGGTGGCGCGGCTGCTGGCCTCGGTGAGGAGGTTCACCGTGGTTTGATTGCGGTTGGCGATTTCGGCACTGACGTCGTTATTGACGCTGGCTTCCACACTGACCGCCTCGATGGGCAGACTGACCCCCAGTTCCCCGCCGACACTGGCGCCGACGGTACTGTCGATTTCATTGGTCAGTTCAACGGTCTGGCTCTGGTTGCGCGTCCGCTCCACTTCGCTGGTCACCTCCGTTGAAAAAAGCTCCTCCTTCTGTTCAATGGTCCGGTCGTAGGTAAAAATCTCCACCTGAACGGTCTCTTCAGGGCCCAAGGTCACGGATTCCAGCAACCTGCCGCGACTGAACCCCTTTAGGGTCTGGGTTTGCCTGAACACCTGCACCAGGCCGATTTCAAACTGCGGCAGTGCCGGCGTCTTGGCCTTTTGATAGATGTCGGTCCATTGGGGCAGGTTCTGGAGGATGCCGAAGAGCACGGCATAGGTGTTGTCTTCCAGGTTTTTGAAAACTGCCTCCTCGCGCAGCCCGGGGTCATGATACTCGCCAGCCCGCGGGTCGGCGAGAAAGGCCTCCGCGGCGGCGGTGATATCGCCGTTAAAAGCGGTTTCCACCAGGTGCCGGAAAATGTAACCGGGATGACTCGAATAAGTTGCCGTGTTGAATGCCAGGAATTGCTCGGGTGCGGCCGGCGATGGGGTTCGCCGGGCTAATTTTATCATTGGGCTGCGTAGCGTAAGCGGTATATCCCCCTTCCTGGCAATGGTAATTTCGCCACCGTGGATCAGCGCTTGTTTCTGTGCCGGCGTGAGGGCTTTCAAATCGTCGGGCATTTTCTCTTGAGGCCCCATGAGGACATTGCGCGGAATTTTTCTGATTTCCCTTTGGGGGCCCGGGTCGGAGGCTCCGGGTAGGACCACGCCATCCGTACCGATCCGCAGTTCCCGCTCTGTATCCGCCCCCGGCACCGGCCTGGGGGCGAGGCTCGGGTAGGCTTCCAATGGTGCAATTTTCCAAATGGGAATGCCTACAACCACCTTGCCGGGAAGTAATACCAGGGTCCCATCATCATCTTTCTTCCACTGCAGAAGTTGTTGATCCAGCTTTTCCTCTATTATGGTCGTCCGAACGTACCGTCTTTCCGTAACCACATCCCCTTGGGCAATGAGGTTGTCACAATCCCTGTTTTTAAAATTCTGTACTGATTCCATGGCATGCACCTTGTGATGACTAACTTCCTTAAATCCGGCCCTGCAGTAAAAAACTGCATTAAATATTATTATGACACAATGTGGTACCTGTCAAGGTGGCGGCAGGATGGGTGTCATGCATTGTTAGACCATCGATGAGGGCGCAAGGGTCAATCGTTGTTTAATCTTTCAAACAGGTCCGGATTGGTGATGAAAGGTTTTCCTTAGTCTGCCAAATCAGTAATTTCATCAGCTTGCCAGACTTCAGCACTAAGTTGGTTAAATCCCCGGTTAACCCATCGGATCGTTGTCCTGGGGTAAGATCAAGGTGGCTTCGGTGATAAACAATCCGGCCGATGCTTTCTGGCATTGGTATTGGGCCATGAACGCAGGCAACTCGAAGAAAATCTCACCCGATACAGGGCCATGGAGGAGCACCACAATCCTATATTCAGTTATAATTCATCGAGGGTAGGAGAATCCGGTCAAAATTAAGGTACCTATAACACTTATCAGGAGAACACAATGACGATACTTACGGTCCAGGGTTACGGGATCAATACGCAGTGCAACTCTTTTATCGTTGGCAATTGGCTCCCCAATTTGCCACTACACCAGATTTGCAATGGCTAAAAGATCCGGCATTGAATCCTGATGAAGATCAAATATGGATTTTTGGTTTGCGTGTGCGACTTGAACTTTAACCATCACATGGTTCAGGTAAATCGATTAAAGTATTAATGAGCTAACTTAATTACACCAGTGTTGGTATACCATTCTGTAACATACATCTTACGCCACCTGCAGATATCTGCTATTTATATACATCCAGAATCCTGTCAGAGGCATTAATATACTCCTATAGTATCTGCTACAGGCGTCTATACGGGAAAAGGCCGTCCTTTGCTTTTTGGGCTTAACCGATGCATCCCGTTACGATCTGATTATCAGTCAATTCTACCCCTACCGTGAAATGCTCTGGAGGGCAAATATCCATGCCAGATGAGGTCGCGGTTTTCCAAATGGCGGCAGGCGTCTTCACCTGGCGGGCGGTAAATTAATCTGAACCGCTCGGACCAGTCCAGGGTGCCGATTTCTGCCGGTGCGCTGGTCTCTGCCTGGACAAGCCACCTCGCAGCAGAAAAATCAAATTCAAAGATTTTTTCCTCACCGGGCTGCAAAACGAGTACATCATCTGCGGCAGGCTGCGCCGGTTCGCAGGGATTGTTGACCAGCACCCACTCTTTTTTAGCTGACTGGTTCGGCTCCAGGGCAAATGAGCAATCATCGGGCAGGACGATCAGTGCCAGCGGCGCCTCTGAGGCATTGGCCAACGTCAAGGCGACTTTGGCACTTAACGGTTCGGCCGGCACTTGAGGATTTGCCGGCGGCGTTCGCAATACTTGAAGGCCCATTCCGATGGGGCTCCAGCGGTGACCTTTGATGACGGCCTTACCGTTGCGGCCCACGGCAATCTGCATTTCCAGGGGAACCTGGAGTTGATTCCGGCGGCCCAGGCGCTGTTCGATTTGGCGGCCTTTGCCCTGCTGGACAAAGTAGGCTTCGATGCCGTAATCCAGTCTCAGTGAATGGCCGGTCAGCAGGCGGCGATAATCGTAGGGACTGCGACCGATCAGATAAATGCCGCTTGGCGGTTGTTTTATACTGACATGATCGAGCTCATACAGGCCATTTGAATTTTCTTTGAGGGTTACATAGACTTTTTCACCTTTGGCTACTCCGGAGGTGTCGCCCCGGGGCAGATTGTGGGCTGGAATATTTGATATTTCGTAGTTCAGGCGCACATAATCGCCCCTGAATAGATCGCGCGGATCGATCGGGGCGGTTCGCAGATAAATGATTTCACCGCTGCGTAAAATATGCTCGCGCTCGCCGGCCATATAGCCCAGGACCAGGATCTGCAGCAAAACTGCTAGAACGATAAATGTCTTTCTCATGCTGCACCTTCCTGCAGCTGCTTTTTGGTGCGCGAATAATATAATCCCACCGCAAACAGCGCGGCCCCCATTAATAAAAACACCGCTGATCTTGCCAGCAGGCTGACAAAAAGATCCGTGTAGCGGGCCAGCGAAATGAAGGCCACCAGCAGACAACCGGCGGTGGTGGATTTTAGGTCGAGGTTTTTGCAGCCGGTTACGATCAGCATGATGCTGTGAAACAGAAAAACCATATTAAAAACTGCCGCACCCGCCCAACCTTTCAAACCCAGCACACCCAGCGTATTGAGCACAACCAGCAGCAGGGTGATCAGCACGCCGCAGTAATCGATGCGAAAAATGGCCGGTTCATTTTTGGGGCGCTGAAAAACCGCCCAGAACGCCCAGATCATCAACCCAAGGGCGGCCGTGGCAAAACTGAAAAAATAAATTCCGGCCGGGAATTTATCAAAGTGAATCGTGAACAGGCCCTGGCCGTGATGAAAAAAGCTCAACACGAATAATGTGACCAGGTAGACTGAATATCCGATAAATGAAAATACCGGTCCGCTGTCGGGGAAACCACCCTTGCGGCGGACGAGCAAGCCGGCGGCAATCAGGATACAGGCGCTGAAAAATACCAATAAAAACGCCAGATCGCCGCCCACTGTGGCGACGGAAATAGCCAGCATCAGCATGAATGCGCCGGTGGTGGCGGCCAGCAGCACCCGCGAGCGGTAAACCCAGGCCAGAGGCAAGAGACCTGCCAGAATGATAAACGGGGACAACAGATGCGGGTTTTTAAAATCGAACGCTTCAAAACCGTTCCACAGCACCAGAAGAACCGTCGCCAGGATGGCATGCGAAATGGAGGGCAGGGCCCAGGCCATGGTCACGGCGCCAAAGCCCCAAATAAAAAAGGCGTTGGGATAGTGTTCGTCAATGTGATAAATCTGGGCCACCAGCCAGATACCGGCCCCGAAAAGCATCGTCCCGGCTAAATGCAAACCTTCACCGGCGCTGCGGTAGCGGCCGGCCGGCTGGCGCAGCCAGAAGCCCGTGCCGTGGGCCGTCAGCAAGGCCAGAACAATGACGGCCAGTTTGGCAAACTTGTGCATTTTTTCCCAGTTGTAGGCAAAAAGCAGAACCACCCCCAGGCCGAAGAGGACCGCACCGATGCTGAAAAAGATAATTCGCCCCCAGGCCGGTCCCGGTTCCGACACCTGATATCGGCGCTTTATGTTCTCGGCTTGATCAGGGGCAATAAGCTCCTCACTCAGCCACAGATCGACTTCAGCCAGAAGCCATTTGATATTTTTTTTCATCATATCTTTTTTGTATCGGCATAATCGGTTGCATTCTTAATTTTTGCGGATAATCCTGCTTAAAAAATATTAGTCCGGTCATTGCAATATCAAGCTTGTTGATTATATTTAACCTGTTATGGCCAATTCAATTATCACCAGGACCGGAAGCTATATTCCATCAGTCAAAGTTGAAAATGAGCAGTTTCTGGCCCATGAGTTCTTTGCTGCCGATGGAACGAAACTGACCAAGTCAAATGTGGACATCGTCAACAAGCTGCAGGAAATTACCTGTATTCGGGAACGGCGCTATGTTGAGGATGATCTGAATACTTCGGATATTGCCTTTATGGCGGCGGAGCAGGCCCTGGATGGCACCGATCGTGAAAGCCTGGACTACATTATCGTTGCTCAAAACCTGGGGGATGTCAGGGCCGACAACATTAAAACGGATATGGTGCCAACCATTGCGGCCCGGGTAAAGCACCGGCTGAAAATAAAAAACCCTTATACCGTGGCTTATGACATTCCCTTTGGCTGTCCGGGATGGCTGCATGGGACGATTACCGCCGATTATTATATAAAATCCGGCGATGCGAAAAAAGTCATGGTTATTGGTGCTGAAACATTATCCAGAGTCTCGGATCCCCATGATGTTGACGGCATGATTTATGCCGACGGTGCCGGCGCGACCGTGATCGAAGCCACCGCAGGCGATGCCGGTATTTTGTCGCATGTCACGCGATCCGATACGTACAACGATGCCTTTCTGATGGGGCTCGGCAAATCATATAACCCCGGCCGTGTGGGCGATGAACTGTACATAAAAATGCGTGGCCACGATATCTATAAGTATGCAGTCCGTAATGTCCCGGAAGTTGTCAAACAGAGCCTTGACAAGGCCGGGTTGACCTTGTCAGATGTCAAAAAAGTTTTGATCCACCAGGCCAACCAGAAGATGGATGAAGCCATTTTGGCCAGGTTGTTTAAACTGTATAACATTAAAGACATACCGGATGACATTATGCCGATGACCATTTCCTGGCTGGGCAACAGTTCGGTGGCCACCCTGCCGACCATGCTGGATCTCATGCAACGGGGAAATCTTGACCATCACAGACTGCATTCGGGAGACATCGTTGTCTTTGCATCGGTGGGAGCGGGCATGAACAGCAATTCCATGGTCTACAAGGTGCCGTGAAAAATTGAGGTTCAAAGGTTCAGAAGTTCAGGGTTCAGAGGTTATTAATAAACGCAAATACTCAGGATCAATAATTTGCTGATCAGTGCCCCCTGTATCGACTCTCTTCGCATTCCGGAGTTTGTTAAATCCCGGCCGGTGCCCTCAAGAATCAAGATGCCGGTAAGATCAGAGTTTGCCAACCGGATCATCTGGTCGAAAAGCCTTCCGTCAATGATTCCAATTCACGTCATTGATAATGATCACTTCAGGACTCATGGACGTCCCCTCGTCCGTCCCTAAGGGGGGCTCATTTGAAATAAACTTAAGCGCTGGCCCGTTGGTCCCTGCTGAGCCGCTCCAGAATCGGGGTCATTATCTTTTCGATTCTGACTTTGGTGTTGCGGTAATTGAACCGTTCGGCATCCGACAGCGGCTGTTTGGGCGGCCCCATTTTAAATCCTCTCAACTCCATGGCATATTTAAATCCCAGGGGAAAGGGCAGCGAAAACATGGTCCGTAAGATGAGCAGGATCGATTCCTGCAATTGCTTGGCTTCCGCATAGTTTTGGTTTTGCCAGGCATCATACAGGTCTACCATGATTTCCGGCAGAATGCCGGCCGTGGCTGTCATACAACCTTTTCCGCCGACCATCAGGCAGGGAAAAAGGGTCTCTTCCCTGCCGGTCAGCACATTGATATCTTCGCCGGCAATTTTAATTTTGTCCATAAAATGCATGAAATCGACCATGCTGCCGCTGCTGTCTTTCATCCCGACGATGTTTTCGTGCCGCGCTAGACGCTTGACGACATCATAGGAAATGGGCTGCGTAAACAGCGGAATATTATAGAGGATGTTCGGTATATCCACCGCATCTGCAATGGTTTCAAAATACGCTTCAATATTTTCCTGGGATAACGGATAAAAATAGGGCGGTGCCACGACAACCCCATCACAGCCAAGTTCCTTGGCCTTTTGAGCCAGGAAAATGGATTCGGCCGGCAGGCTGGTGCCGACACCCGGCGTGACCTTAACCCGGCCTTTATTTTGATCGACCATGATTTCCATCATCCGCACCTTTTCTTCCCGGCTCATGTGGACCGACTCTCCCACAGAGCTTATAGGAAACAGGCCGTGCACGCCGCCTTTGATCTGGAAATCAACAATTCGCCTTAATTCTCCCTCATTTAGAGCGCCATCCTCATCAAATGGTGTCAGCATGGCGACATAGACGCCTTCGGGTTTAAACATTATTTGCCTCCCCATTATAAAAATAGTTATTGGTTATTCGTTAACTGCAACATCTGTTCTCATTTGGTATCGATTCCTATCTTTTTTAACTTCTCTTCCCCCGGCACCCCATCCTCATCCCATCCGCGCACCATATAATATTCCGCCAACAATTGATCCAGTTCAACTAGCCGGCCGCGGCTGGGCCCTTCTTTGAGTGGTTCGCTGAAAAAGCGCTTGGGCAGCGTGTCCAGGTCTTTGGTCAGACCTTCGCGAATATTGAAAAGCCTGACCAGGTTGTTGACCCGTTCCCCGATTTTCATGACCTCCTCGGAGGATGAATAGACTTCAAGCCCGGTGGCGGCATGCAAAAACGGCGTGATCTGCTTTAGATTGACCGCAAATGTCGCAAACAGGCACATCCCGCTGCAGTTTACCATGCAGAATAGATCCTGCTGGGTTTTGACCAGCTCCGCTTTGAATTCCAGGGACACCAGATCCATGCGCCCCTCGGTCGCCAACAGTTCGTCCCCGATGGGCCAGGAGCGCAGGTGACAGCCGCCCCGATCACTGGTGGCATAGGCCAGGGCCATGCCGGAAGATCCCCGGGGATCATAGGCGGGCAGCTCAAGCCCTTTGACATGCATCGCCAAATCCTGGGCACCCTCGATCTGTTCGGCCAGTTTTTTTACGCCCTGGCCCCAAAACTTGCCGGCGCCTTCACCCTTGCCGATCAGATGGATGGCGTTGATAATGGACTCGTCATTGCCGAAAGCCATGGGGAAACCGATGTCGCTTTCCTTTAACAATCCTTTTTCAACACACTCCATTAGAAAGCCGATGAGGTTGCCGGCCGTGATCGCATCCAGCCCGTAGTAATCGCAAAGATATTCAGCCTGGATGATGGCGCCCACATCAACATTTTCGCAGTTGGCGCCAAAGGACCACACGTTTTCATATTCAGGGCCTTCGGTAAAACTGCCCTTGTATTTGCCCTCCTTTACTTCGGCAATTTTGCTGCAGTAAATCGGACACCCGAAACAGGCTTTGTTGCGGACGTAATACGCTGCAACCGCATCTTCATTGACACTGGCGGCTCCGTCAAACTTGCCTTTTTGAAAATTTCGCACCGGGTGGAGCCCGACCTCATCCATCAACGACAAAATGACATTGGTTCCGTATTTTTGACGGCCGCCGCCGGTATCCGGGCTGTTGGCGAGTTCGTTGAAGGATTCGCGGCAGGTCTTCATGAACGTATCCGAATCGAACAGGGGGATGCCGCCGCTGCCCCGGACGGCGATGGCTTTCAGATTTTTTGATCCCATCACCGCACCGGCCCCCCCCCGGCCCAGGGCGCGATACTCGGATATGATTGCCGCAAAAAGCACGCCTTTTTCGCCGGCCGGTCCGATACAGGCGACTTTAAACTCCTTGCCGAAAGCGTCCTTTATCTGGCGGTGGGTGGTTAGGGCGTCTGCCCCCCAGAGGTCGTCGGCCGGTTTCAGTTCGAATTTATTGTCATCGATGACCAAAAGCATCGGCTGGGCGGCCTTGCCCCGGATAATGACCATATCATAGCCGGCAAATTTTAATTCCGGTCCAAAGTAACCACCGCAATTGGAATCCAGCCACAAACCGGTTGCCGGGCTTTTGGTGCACACCTCAAAGCGTCCGCTGGAGGGCGCAAAGGTGCCGGTGAGCGGTCCGGTGGCAAATACCATAATGTTGTCCGTTGAAAGCGGATCGCACTTCGGCGGCAGTTGATCATAAAGAATTTTGGCGCCGAAACCTTTGCCTCCCATGTAATTTTGGGCCAGGGAGCGATCCAATTCGACTTCCGATACGACAGCTGTAGTCAGGTCGACATCCAATATTTTTCCAGTATAACCGTGCCAGGTAGTCATAGATCCTTATTCCTTTTTTTGTACGGCTTTGGTGGGACACCACTGTACACATTGATACCGGCCGCCGCATGTGTCGCAGATCAGGGGAAACCCGGTTTTTTTGTCGATCCGGATACCCTTGACCGGGCAGGCATCGACGCACACCGCGCATCCGTCACATTTGTTTTTATCCAGTTGAATCCAATTTTCCCAGGCCAAGGCGTCGTGCGGGCAGGCGCTGACACACTCGTGGTCCTTGCAGGCCAGACACGCTCTAATTATCGGCGTTTTGGGCCAGTCCGCCTCCACATGAATGCGCGCACGTTTGGTGGTATTTTCGCCAAAGTGGGTCCATGAGCAGATGGCCATGCAAATCTGGCATTCCGTGCAAAGCGAGCGCTTGAATTTTAGCATTTTTGAATTCCTTGCAGTCCCAATGAATTGGGAGTTATTGGTTATTTATTATTAGTTATTGGTTAGCGCTTTAGGGCTATCTTTTAAACCTTAGGAAAATTCTGAACGTATTATTTTTTCACTCTCCAAAAATTTTTATAGTGTGCAATGTCCAGATTCTAATAACGGATAACAGATAACAAATAACGCCGAATTGAGCGTTTTTCGCTCAATTCGGGTATTACTCCTCGCCAAAGAATGGCTCCCCGCGATTACGGTATTTGTAGGCCTCTTCTTCATTGAAGGCGATCCCCAGGCCGGGCCGGGCCGGATCGAGATGGATATGGCCTTCTTTGATGACGGGGCCTTCCCAGCCAAGTGCCAGATCTTCCCAGAAAGGAACTTCAATCCCGTGATGTTCCAGTACCAGAAAATTCGGCAAGGCCGCGCACAGATGGGCCGAGGCCATCGTTCCGATCGGGCTTGAAATGTTGTGCGGCACCATCACGGCCGTAAAGATTTCCGCCAATTCCGCAATCCGGCGGCCCTCTGCCAGTCCGGTTTTTTGAAAATCAGGGGCTGCCAGCCGCAGACCGGCGCGATTGAACAAATCATGAAACTGGGACCTGAGGAAATGGTTTTCTCCCGTGGCGATCGGCACGCGCGCGTGGGAAATTACCTGCTTCAGGGCTGCAATACTGTCCGGCGGCGTGGGATCTTCGAGCCACAGCAGATTATAGGGCTGGCAGGCTTCGGCCAGACGCAGGCTGTCTTCAACGGCAAAATTCCAGTGGCAATCGATGGCAATGTCCACCCCATCCGGCACTGATTCCCTGACGGCCGCCACCAGAGAACGCATCAACTCGATCTCCCGGCGATCCAGGCAGCGGTTATATCGGTCCCGGGAATACGGGTTGGGAATATCGACATCGAATTTAACCGCCGTGTAGCCCAAATCGGCTACCTGGGCGGCGCGTCTGCCATAGGCTTGCGGATCAGCTTGGCCGGCTTCAGTATCCAGACCCCCGTGGAATTTGGTGTGAACATCCCAGGCGTATTCATCTTCGCCGCTGTCACTCATCCACCAGGGAATCCGCGGCACGATGACCGATGACAGGCTTGACAGTCCTTCCCCGGCATGGCAGTCGGCGTACAGGCGGATCGCGGTGCGGTAGGCGCCGCCGAACAGCTTGTACATCGGGACCCCCAAAGACTGGCCCAGCAAATCCCAAAGCGCGGTTTCGATCCCGGCCATGGCATTGGTGACGATGCCGCCCAGCAGACCGGCCGCCACACCGGCCGTCTGCAGGGTGCGGTTAATCGGATGTATTTCGTCAATTTCCCGCCCGATCAGCAGCGGTTTAAAATCGCGGATCATTGTCGTCAGACCCGGTGCAAACAGGCTCTCCCCGTAGCCGACGGCGCCGTCTTCTGTTCTTATTTTAATCAGCGTCCAGTCATAGTTGGCGGCAATAACCGCTGTCTGAATATCCGCAATGCGCATAAATCCTCCAAATTTTTGGGCCGGTGTCGTAGATCACACTATTCTCATATGAAACTACAATAAAAGCGAACCGCAGAACCGCAGAATATCGAATATCGAATGTCGAAGGGTGGGTTCGCTTCGCTCAGTCTTTTATAAAATAGACAGAACACATTATTCGATGTTCGACCTGCCCGCAATGCCTTGGAATCGTTTTGGGGTAAATTTAACCAATTGCTTTATTGATCAATGATTACGCTCACCCAATTCACGATGCATGGCAGGCGGGTGTTCATTAGTTTCTTTATCGATTAAACCGGCCGCTTTTCAGGCCGGCAGCAGCGCTTATATGAAAAGATATTGTTTTAGACAGGATAACAGGATTAACAGGATTTTCGTGCTGAGTATGGCTATATTCTGTCCCTCCCGTTTATCCTGTCAGAAAAACACAATCAATCACTTTCCGCAAAAGGTGTCAACAAAAGAAAAAACCAATACTGAAACGTTACGCCTCCAAACGCTCTAAGCGGTGCAATATCTCACCGGCGTGGTCCACAAAAAGGATACCCTCGGCTTCCCGGCCTTTATATTCAGACAAATCGATTTTAGTCTGATATAAGCCCTCAACCTCTGGTGGAGGACCCAGATAGGTTATACCGATCCGGTGAGAAACAGACGGCAATTCAAAAATCGAAATAGGAAATTCGAAACAAATACGAAATCTTGGACACAGATTTTCACAGATGCACACAGATTCAAAAACCAATGAACCCCATCGCCTTCGGCGAGAAAAAAACAGGCTAATTTCTTCCTGCAGACTATGCTGCACTGCACCTTCCGCCGTCAGGCGGACCTAAAATAATTTATCTGTGAAAATCTGTGAAGATCCGTGTCCCATCTTTGGATTTCGAATTTTAATTGATGAGAGCTTAATCCAGCCCCCTTCCAGGGGGCTTCCTGAGGCCTCCCGCTCTGCGGGAGGAGCATCACCCGGATCCATTTTATTCTTGACAGGGATATCTTTTCTATATATTTCGGGATTAAAGCCCTCGATGGATTAATCGCCAATTTGCTCGCCCTGGATCAAAATAATTTTTAATTCAACCGACGGGAAGTAAACGTGAAAAGTATTATCTGCCAAAAACCGTTTGAATTCGATGTGATCGAGGTTGATAAACCTGCGATGGACATCGGACAGGCAGTGGTGCGCGTGAAGCGAATTGGGGTCTGCGGTACCGATTTGCATGCCTACGAGGGGAATCAACCCTTTTTCACCTATCCCCGGATCCTGGGTCACGAGTTGTCCGGCATAATCGAGTCAATCGGGGAAAACCCCGCTGGCCTTAAACCCGGCGATCCGGTGGCGATTCTGCCGTATTTGGAGTGCGGTGAATGTATTGCCTGCCGAATGGGGAAAACCAACTGCTGTGCGGATCTGAACGTGATCGGCGTTCACTCCGACGGCGGCATGCAGGAATGGATCAGCTTACCGTCCGATCACTTGGTCAAAGCCGATGGCCTGGACCTGGACGAAACCGCGCTGGTGGAGTGCCTTGCCATCGGCGCCCATGCCGTAAAACGGGCCGCGATTCAACCTGATGAATGGGTGCTGGTCATCGGTGCGGGACCCATTGGCCTTGGGACCATGCAGTTTGCCAAAGCCCAGGGGGCCAAAGTCATCGCGATGGACCTGGTTGATGACCGGCTTTCTTTTTGTAAGCAGGAATTGGGCGTTGATTTTACCATTAACGCGGCCGGTGATGCCAAAACCGCGTTAGCGGAGATGACCGGCGGAGACTTTCCGACCGTCGTTATGGATGCCACCGGCAATCCCAAATCCATGAGCAATGCCTTAAACTTCCTGTCCCATGGTGGAAAGCTGGTTTATATCGGTTTATTTATCGGAGATTTTCAGCTAAACGACCCTGAATTTCACAAACGGGAAGCAACGCTTCTGTCCACCCGCAATGCCACCCGGTCCGATTTTCTGCACGTGATCGATCTGATGAATAAGGGCACGGTAAAAGCCAGGCCTTTTATCACCCACCGAGCCGATTTTACCAACCTGAAGGCTGAGTTTCCGAAATGGATTCATCCGGAAACCGACGTGATTAAGGCGATAGTGGATATGTAGACAGAATTCGGAAGTGGGAATTCGGAATGCGGAAGTCGGAATTAATACCTGTTAAACTTCAGGGAGTTGTTGAATATATTTCTTTAGAATATCAAATTCCCGCTCAAGTTTACCCGCCAGTTCGCCGGTCAGATCCGGCTGCTGCTTGCCGGCGGCTTGTTCCAGACCGGATGCCAGGCGTGCCAGCTTATCAGCCGTAAGGTTGGCAGCCGCGCCTTTGATGGCATGGGCTTCAGACCCAATGACACGGTAATCGGCGCCCTTGACGGCCTGGCGGATGGTGTCGAATCGAAATGCGGCCGTTTCCAGAAATTTTTGCAGAACACCCAACAATATTTCTTTTCGTCCCATGAATTCCTGTACGGCCCGCTCCAGGTCCAGCGGAAATTGATTATTGTCAGGTCTTTTGTCCATTACCGGGGGGGCATCGGCCGGATTTTCGTTCAGATGGGTTTTGGATTCTGTGCTAATCCATTTTTGTACCACGGACAGCAGAAATTCCCGCTGCAGCGGCTTGCCGATGCAATCGTTCATGCCCGGGTAAAGTGACTCGTCAAAGCCTCCCGAACCCGCACTGCCGGTCAGGGCGATGATAGTACTGGATGCTGGGATTCGATACGGATGCTGGATGCTGGGTGCTGAAACTGAGCTGAGCTGAAGGTTCTGACTCGGTTCCTTTGAGCTTTGAGCCTTCAGCTTCATTCTTTCCCATTCGCGTCGAATAGCGCCTGTGGCTTCGTGCCCGTCCATGATCGGCATTTGAATATCCATCAGGATCAGATCGTAGCGGTTTTGCCGGCAATTCCTCAACCGCCTGTTGCCCGTTTTCGACAACGTCGACCTGGTATCCGGCTTTTTGAAGGATTAGTTGGGCGATCTTCTGATTGACTTCCGTGTCGTCGGCCACGAGAATGCATGGCTTCTTCTCAATTCCTGAAGCGGTATCTGGATTTGTCATGGTTCGCTGGTCCTTTTTTTTCTTTACGGCAATACAAAAGTGCCCTGCATTTTCTGACTTACTCATAGTGTATCGGCCTAATCGCCAAAAAGTTGAATGGCGGGAGGAAGAAATCGAGAGTGGGAAGGATTTGATTTCGGATATTGGATTTAAAGGAAAACGGTTGCAGTATTTCGAAAAAATGCAAAGCATAAAATAATTAATCCGCCGCCGCACCGGCCTGACTATTTTCTTTAGATTTCATAAAAACCCTCAATAAACCTGGAAGCAGTATTCTACTGGGCGGATTAATTATTTTATTTCAACAATACTCGGCGTATAGTCTTCGGGCGGCTCGAATCCAAGCAGCTTCAGGCAGGTGGCGGCGATACTGCTGATGCCAAGATCCTTGTGGTCCGATAGGCTCATCTTCACCGTACCGGCCGGATCAAATATATAAACCGGTACCGGATTCAACGAATGGGCGGTTTTGGGCTTGGGTTTGCCGGTTTGCTCATCGAAGGCGACTGCGCCGGTTTTTTTATTGCGCTGAAACATGTCGTCGGCATTGCCATGGTCGGCCGTAACGATCAGGATGCCCTTGGCGGTTTTTACGGCATCCAGCAAACGGGCCAGGCACAAATCGACCGTCTCAACCGCAATTTCGACTGCTTCGGGGACCCCGGTATGGCCGACCATATCGCCGTTGGCATAATTAAGCCGGATGAATTTGTAATCCCCCCCTTGAATGGCGTCAAGCACCCCATCGGTGATCTCGGCGGCTTTCATCCAGGGGCGTTCTTCGTAGGGGACGATATCAGACGGTACCTCAATGTAATCTTCCAGTGAGTCATCAAATTTGCCGGAGCGGTTCCCATTGAAAAAATAAGTCACATGGCCGAATTTTTGGGTTTCACTGATAGCCAGTTGTTTAATGCCTGATTTGACAAGGTACTCCCCCATCGTACGATCTATGCCCGGCGGAGCGACCAAATATTTTTTGGGTATCAGGGCATCTCCGTCATATTGCATCATACCGGCATATTGCACATTCAGCCGGGGTCCGCGGGAAAACTTGTCGAAATTCTCATCTTCAAATGCCATACTCATCTCAATAGCCCGGTCCCCCCGGAAATTAAAAAATATAACACTGTCGTTTTCAGTAATGGGACCCAGCGGCTGGCTGTTGCGGGATATGACAAACGGGGGCAAATCCTGATCGATTACTTTGGGATTTTCGCGGCGCAAAGTGCCGATCGCTTCGTTGGCGCTTTCAAATGTTCGACCTTCTCCCAGGACATGGGTCTGCCAACCCAGTTCCACCATTTTCCAGTTGGCCTGATAGCGGTCCATGGTAATTTTCATGCGTCCGCCGCCGGATGCAATGGCGAAATCAATGTCGCTGCCTTCTTTTAACGCGGCCAGAAAATTTTCTAGGCGGTTGACATATTCCAGGGCCGAGGTCGGCGGTACATCCCGGCCATCCAAAAGGATATGGACGTAGGCCTTTTTGATCCCCTGCTTTTTGGCTTCGGCCAACATCGCTTCGAGATGATCGATATGGCTGTGGACGTTGCCATCTGAAAAAAGACCGATAAAATGAAGCTTGGAATTATGAATGTTGACGTTATCGATTAATTCCTGCCAAACCGATCCATCAAAAAGGGTTCGTTCTTTCGATGGCATGATTCACCAGACTGGCACCCTGGGCAAAAACCCGGCCGCAGCCGATGGCATTATGGCCGATCTCGCTGTTGCCCATATCATCATCAGAGGGCATGCCGACCGCGGTTCCGTGGGCTTTCAGGCTGGTGGCAAGGCTATTGCCTGCAAGCCAGTCCAAGGTCGGCGTATTCGCCTGCCGCACCATGTCACCTTCTTCATGCTGGCCGATGCCGACCCCATCCATGATGACCAGAACCACCGGCCCTTCAGGCCCGGTGAAGTTTTTATTTTTTTTCAACGGCTCCATAGTAAGCTCCCAACCCGGACAAGCCGGAACTGAATATTGAAGATTGAATATTGAAGATTTGTGGTATCGTTTTGCTCTGTCTTTTCTATTTAAATCGATAGAATTACTAAAATATTCAATCTGCTTATGCATAAATTATGTGCAAACATGATGTGATTGCAATAAATACGTCCTAACAATAAATTATATCGGCCCCAATGCTGCCATCGATTTCGGATTCTGGATTTTGGAATTCGGATTGATATATGCTTTTATGGGATTTCAAATCCTGAACGTTGCACCTTGAACCTTGTAACCTGTACAAATATAGGATCATCCCCGCAAAAATCAAATGACAAAGTTGAAATTCGAGTATTTCCGTTTGCGGTGATCTATAATTGGGTTGGCGAAATTAGAAATTATGCTAAGTGCTCCTAATTCATATATACGGTAACGTATTATCAGTAATATTTTTCACCGCATACAAGGCGCGGAGATCGCAAAGATGGCTTTTCTTTTCATTTATTGTAAAACCATGTACTTAGTGGTACATGAGATGAAATATGGCCGGTTGCAAAAATTGTTGGATTGCACTATGTATTGCGCCAAGATGATTTCACATATGAATTATTAGTTATTTATGATAACCGAACTGATGCGAAAAATTCCGGCTTATCATGAATGCGAATCTGAAATTAAAGGCCCATAATTATAGGGCAATAAAAAGGAGCATCAAAAAATGGGCAACACCATCGGCATCGTAGGGTTGGGGCGCATGGGTCTGCCGGCTGGCAAAACTGCTTATCCGCAAGGGATACACCGTCGTCGGATGTGATCGGGATACGGTGCCGCTGGACGAATTTGTGGCGTCCGGCGGAGCGGCGGCAGCGGATGCGAAAGCCGTTGCTGAAAAAGCAGACACAATCATTGTTTTCGTGTTAAACGACGAACAAGTCCAAGCGGTGATCGATGGCAAAAGCGGTTTGCTCGCCGGGGTCAGGGAGGGCGCCTGTATCATCTGTATGTCGACCATTCGCCAGGCCCAGCTCGAGTGGATCGCCGCGCAGTGTTTGAAAAAGAATGTGGCCTTTGTGGATTGCCCCTGTACCGGCGGTCCGCCAAGAGCCGAAAATGGCACCCTCACCCTGATCGCCGCCGGCAAGCAAGATGCGATGGATCGCTGCCGCCCAATACTTGAAAACCTGGGCACCATCGTGCCGGTCGGTGAGGTCCCGGGGATGGGACAGGCTGTGAAGCATTGCAATCAACTTCTGGTATCGGTGACCCATGCCGCGGTGGTTGAGGTGATTCTCATGGCCAGACGGGCGGGTCTCGATGAACGGCAGGTATGTGAGGTGATCGGATCCGGGGTAGGGGGCAGTGATTATTTCAAACTGCTCTCATCGAGCATTATCGATAAAACCGCCGCACCCTGCGCGATGGCGCTGATGTGCAAGGACAGCAATATCGTTGTGGATTCCAGCCGGTCCATGCAGCTGCCGCTTTTGGTAGCCGGTGCGGCCAACCAGTATTTTTTGGCCGCTGAGTCATTGGGGCTCGAAAATGAGGAGTCTTCTGAATTGATGAAGGTCGTCGAACGGTTTTCTCAGCCGCGGGATTTCAACGAATCTTAAACCCGGGCGCCAGGAAGCCGGATCTTTGCTGATTAAGGGGAACCTGGTACATGAAATTCAATGTAAATATAAGCAGTTAGTAAAATTTTTTTACATAATCGTATGACGCTTTGAGGCTCATGCTGATTTGAGAAAGTTCCGGTGCTTTGGCTTTTCTCTGGACGACCAGGTCTTTGGTTGCGCGATAGATAAAGAGGTGTTCGATGCTCAATGGGAGTAATTTTTTTGCGGCGGCGAGTTCTTTCAATATGATGTCATAGTTGACAATCCCCTGGCCTATTTGAGCAAAAACCCAGCCGCCATTGATCTGACTGATATCTTTCAAATGCAGATAACATGCATGGGGCAGGGCGTTTTTATAGTCGGATGCCGGATCGACCGCGCCTTTCGAATAGGTAAATGCATTGCCGAAGTCATAGTTCAGTTTTACATAATCACTGTCAATTTTCCTAACTACTTCGGCGCCGGTTTGGCCGGATGTTATGATCTGGTCGATTCCTTCGGACGGATTTTCCAATCCGATAATCATCTTCATCGACGCGGCATAATTTGCAATAGGTTCAATATTTTTCTCAAATTGGCGGCGGCCTGATTTCGCACCGACTTTGGTGTTGACGATCTTCACCCCCAGTCTTTTGGCGAAATCAATTCTTTTTTTAAGCTCATCGACGGCATCTTCAGTTGTCAGGTCGATATGGGCCGACAGCGCGATGCTGGATAAACCCAAATCAGACAGCAGACGGTTGATATCCACGGCCGCGGCCTGGCTGAAATGTTCTTCCGTCAATCCTTCAGTCCAGCCCCGGGTATAGCCTAACTCGACATGACTGACACCGATATTTGCTATTTCCCGCAGGGCGGTGGTCAGATCATATCCCTCATAGGCCAGGGTGTTAATAGATACAGCAGGGTTCACGATTTTTGTCCTTTTTCCTTTATCCCTTAACCTTTTCCACCAGGGCATCCATCGCCAGCGGCGGGCTTTTGAGGACCGGCACACCGGCAATTTCCTGAATGGCTTCTGCCAGATGGCCCATCGATGCCTGTGCCAGAACGATAACCCCGACCTTGCCTTTTAATTGCTGGGCGGCATCCTTGACAATACGGTCGTGGGTTTGCATATCGCCCCGTAAGAAGCAGTCAAATGCTTCCGGGCTGAGTGTCGGATGGATTGTTACCTGCTTTTTGGCTTGGGCTGCTTTTTCCTGGATCAGGTTGACACTGGGCGTCATGGTTGTTTTAGCGGTTGCCATGACCCCGATGTTATCGGATAAAGAAATCGCCTTTTCAGCCATCGGCTCATCCACTTTCATCACCGGAACGCCCACCATCTTCCGGGCCACATCGACACCCGGTGCGATACTGGAGCAGGTGACCATGATCATTTCGGCACCGGCTTCTTCGGCCAGTTCAACCTGGTTGCATAAGCGTTTCAGGATTGAAGGCGTGAATTGCTCTTCGCGCAGTAAATCCTGAATCAGGCTGTCATCCACGATGTGAAATGTTGCGATTCCGGGCAAACGCTCGGCGATCATCGGTTTAAACATGTCTGCGATCGCTACCCCGGTATGTACGAACCCTATTTTTTTGATCATCAAAAGTCTCCTTGGTTTTATAATCGAATTTATATTTCCTGATTCTGCGTGCCTGGTCAAAGATAATCGAGCGCGCCGGTAACCGTTTCAAGGAGTGATGGAGTATTGGAGTGCTGGTTTATCGTTCGCGATCTTTTGTATTAGAGAATTTCGATGGCCTCTGTTTAAAGTCTCAGAAGATCGATGTTTGGTTTTCATTTTCCAATACTCCATTACTCCATTGCTCCAACACGCCATAAGGATATAGATCAGAGTCATGGCGAGTCCCCTTCCAGGGACCAACCCAAAGCCAGGTCCCTTGGGCCTGGATTCCTTGCTTTATTCGACTGCCGAATTTCCCAGTGTTCCTAGTGATAACTTAATTGATATATCCCATAAGCTTAGGCAGCCATAAGGTAAATTCCGGGAAAACGGCTATAATTAAAATCATGCCAAAAATTAAGGCCAGGAAAGGCCAGACATCAGGCATGACTTCCTCGATGGTGGTCTGGGCTAAATTGCAGGCAATGAACAACCCCAGTGCGACGGGCGGTGTCAGCAATGCGAGCTGCACGACCATGACGACCAGCAGGCCGAAATGGTGCGGATCGATGCCGTAGGCCGCGGCCGCCGGTGCAAAAACAGGGACCAGCATAATCATGGTCGCGACCGCTTCCAGCACAAATCCGATGATCAGCAGGGCCGTTAAAACCAGAAAAAGAAAAAGATAGCGATTCGAAGTGAACTCCTGCAGGAAGGCGGTGATGGCCTCCGGCGCCTGATAAATCGAAAGGGTATAGGTGATGATCTTGGCGCAGCCAAGGACCAGAAAAATAACCGCACTCACGATCGAGCACTCGAGCAGACACTGTTTAAGCAGTTGCCAGGTCAGTCGTTTTTTGATCACGAAACCGACAAACAAAGCGACGAAAGCCGCGATGGCGCCGGCCTCGGTCGGAGTGAAGACGCCCACCATAATTCCCAACAGAATAATGATGGGGATCAGAAGCCCCCAGAAGGCTCTGAATCCTTGAACAAACACCTGTTTAATATCGAATCCCGCCTGGCTGACCGGGTAGTTGCGGCGAACGGCATAGAAATGGGTGAGGACCATCATGGCCAATCCCAGAAGGACCCCCGGTATGGCCCCGCACATGAAAAGGCCCCCGATTGAGACGTTACCGGGAGCCGCATAGGCATAAATAATCATGCCGACGCTGGGCGGAATTATCGGCCCGACAACCGACGATGACGCCGTGATGACTGCACTGAATTTACTGTCGTAGCCGTTTTTTTTCATGGCCGGAATGATCATCGATCCGATGGCGGCCGTGTCCGCCAGAGCTGCTCCGGAGACACCGGCAAAAAACATGCTGGCCACGATATTCGTGTGGGCCAGCCCGCCGGGAAACTGCCCGACCAGCGAGTCGGAAAAATTGACCAGATCCTGGACGACACCACTTTTTTCAACCAGAAGCCCGGTCAGGATGAACGCGGTGATGGCCATCAGGGCAAAGGGACTGATGCCGCCAAAAATCAAGGTCGGAACGGCCAGCATTGACAAGTCTGCGGATATCAGAAAAAAGGTGACCCCGGTAATTCCCAAACTAAAGGCAACCGGCATCCCGATGGAAACCGTGAATGCAAAACATGCCAGCAGAACAATAAAAACTGCCTTTTCAGTGCCTGTATAATAGGAAATAATGGCGCCAATCAGGACAGCCAATGAACCGCCGATGAACCCGACGCTCAATATCGAATTTTTTTCACTCGATTTCACTCTGGCTGTACGCTCCCGGTTCCATTGCCTGATCGTATGAATGAAGTTTCTGACCACAAAGATTCCCATTAATATACATCCAACCGGGATGCTGAGATAAAACCAGAACATCGATACCTGTCGCATGGTGGGGATATAGGCCGTCCACTGGTTGGGAAGCAGGATGGATCCATAAACCATGAGCAGGACTAAAAACGCCAGTATACAAATCTGGAACAGCAACTCCAGGCGCAACTGATTGTACCGGCTGAGTCTGCCAACGAATAAGTTGATGCTGATATGCCTTTTTGAATCCAATGCCAGGCTGGATGCAAAAAAGACCACGACCACCATGAGGTAGCGGGTCAGATCTTCGCCAAACTGCAATCCGGAGTTGAACACATAACGCAGGATCACATTGATAAAGACCGCCAGGATCAGCATCCCACAGCAGGTGACGGCCACGAATCGTATGCCTTTGCGCAGATTTTCAAGTACCATGTTTACCCGCCTGCACGCACGTTGACCCCAATCAAGTAAAAATTGATTGGGAATTATTAGGTTTGTTTGAAAATTATTGACAGACCCGGGGCATCAATCGGCAGCCCATCCGGCGCAAAACGGGATGGGCTGTCGGCTTTATCGGAATGCGCTTATCCGGCAAGTTCAAGTAGCCAAAAAGACACCTGTGGGAGCGGCTGCAAGCCGCTCCCACAAGCTCAATCCACTTGTTCTATCTATATAGCCGGGTTTCAGCTTAGCTGCTTTTCCGGCTACTGCTGGGCCCAAATTACCAAATCAATCAGTTCTTTGGTATCGGGACCTAAGTCCTTATTTTTGATAACCGTCGGATAGACCTTTTCATAGGTCAGTTTCCGGAACCGATCGAGTTCGGACTCGGGGATCTCATTGATCTGCATCCCGGCCTTTTTTAATTTTTCAAGGCTTTCGGCATTCGATTCGGTCATTTTGGCCCGTTCCCACATCTCGGCCTTTTTGGCAGCCACATCGACCATCAGGCGAAGATCCTCCGGCAGCTTATCATACCACTTTTTGCTCAGTACCATAATGCCCGGCTCATTCATGTGCTTGGTAAACGAATAGTATTTATTCATTTCGTATACTTTGCCAAGCCAGACAAAAAAGGGCGGATTCTCCTGACCTTCAACCACTCCTTTTTTCATCGCCTCGAACAATTCGGCCCAGTCGATGTGCATGGGATTAACACCAACCTCTTTAAAAAATGCGATAACGCTGGGGCTCGGCAATACGCGAAGTTTTAATCCCTCCAAATCTTCCAGCTTTTGGATGGGGCGCTTGTCGTTGGTGACGCTCCGGAAACCATTCTTGTACCAGCCCAGATTGTGAAAATTGGCCTGGGCCAGTTTAGCGTCAATATAATCACCGATGGGACCGTCAAGGACCCCGAACATGCTGGCATCAGTTTTAAAGATGTAGGCCAGCACGGTCACGCCAATCTCGGGTGTATAGGTCGACAGCTGGGCCGCCCCCGGAATAGCGGCCTCCAGGGTGTTGTTTCTGACCATTTCACATACTTCCCGCGTATTGCCCAGAGTGGCACTGTGATGCACGGTTACATCGATGCGGCCACCGGAAAGCGCTTCGAGTTCCTTCTCGAAATACTGGGCGGCCTGAACCCATGGACTGACCGGTTTATGGCTGCAGGCAATCCGCAGCTTGTATTCGGCGGCAAAACTCGGCGCGGCGGCAAGCGATACGAGCAGCAGCGCGGCCAGTAAGAGTGAAACCCCGGTTGAAAATTGTCTTGATTTCTGCATAAGTCCTCCTTTTTTTGTTTCCGGCAACATTAAATACGATCGCTCCGGCTGACATCAAGTTTACAAGAGCATGATTTCCTGAGGCAGATCATTGCCACCCCAAGACACTAACCCAACGCGATTTTTTTCTCCTCTCTTTCCAGTTCTTTGATAAATTTTTCTCTCCCCAATCGCATGTGATGACGCATGAGCTTTTCCGCTTGGTCTTCATCCCGGCTGCAGATGGCTTCAACCAACTCCAAATGTTCCTGGATCGTCTCCCGCGGGTGCCTGACGAATCCGTCGGGCAGATCGGCATGGTAGGTAAAAATGACGATCGCATAGGCCTTGAATACACTCGATAAAACGTCACCGCCGGCGACCTCCATAATAAACTCGTGGAATCCCTGATCTTCCCTGGCATAGGCCGCCAGCGCTTGTGGATCACCTTCCACATCGATCTCCTTGAAAAAATTCCGCAGTTTTTTTATTTGGGATTCGGTGATACTGCGGGCGGCCTTTCTGGCACCCAAAGCTTCCAGCGCCTCTCGCAGTTCCAAAACGTCGATGATTTCTCTTTTGGTGAAGGTCCGGACATAATGACCGCGCCTGGGTCTGGTTTGGATGAGCATTTCTTTTTCGAGCATCTTGAGGGCAATTACAATGGGGGTACGACTGACACCCAGGTCTGCAATCAGTTGATCGATGGAGATTTTGTCGCCGGGCATATACTTGCGGTCCAGGATGGATGATTTGATGCAGGTCATAGACCTCCAGTTCCAAATTGCGTCTAAGACCTAGTTTTTTCATCTATTCAAACCTTCTCGATGATGTACTTTGTGAAACACGCAATTATTGCAGACCGTATCCGGGTCTGACAAGCGCTCAGATCAGTGGCGGTCCGGGCGAAGAAAGAACAACTACTGACGAATTTATAATTATCCAAAATGAAGGATATAAAATGTAGTATGTAAAATTTTACATCCAATAATAAGGTTTCATAATCGACGGCAATTTTATTGTCAATAAAAAAATTTGGTATTACGCCACAGATTTCGCGGATTACGCAGATTATAATCAAGGTGCTGTGGAGATTGTTAAACTGCCGGATTCGATAATCTTTAAGATGGCATCACCCATCTGCGCGGTGGTATTTTTGCCTCCCAGGTCGGGCGTCAGCACTTTTCCGGTCTGCAGAATTTCGGCCACAGCCGATTCGATCCGGCGGGCGGCCATGATTGCAGCGGCATCTGCATTGCGTTCGCCCAGCCAGTCCAGCATCATTGCCGCCGACAAAATCGTTGCCAGTGGATTGGCCGCATTCAGACCGGCGATCTGCGGCGCGCTGCCGTGGGAGGGCTGGAACAAGGCTGTGCCGTCCCCGATTTCTGCGGAAGGTCCCAATCCCAGGCCACCGACCAAGCCGGCGCCCAGATCGGATAAAATGTCACCGAACATGTTCTCCATCACGAGCACATCGTAGTTCCACGGGGCTTGCACCATGTAAAGCGACATGGCATCTACGTAGCAGGCCTCGGCCGCGATGTCGGTATGGCGGGCCGCCACTTCGTAGAAAATTTTGCGGAAAAAGGCGAGGCTGCGAAACACATTGGCTTTGTCAACACAGGTTACCATCCGCCTGCCATCCAGCGGCCGGCCGTTGCGGCGTTTTGCCAGGCCAAAGGCGAATTCAACCACCCGCTCGGTTCCCTTGCGAGTGATCAGCATGGTGTCGGCGACGGCCTGGTCATGGGCTGCGCTGCCCCCGCCGAAGGAAGCGAAAAGCCCCTCGCTGTTTTCCCGCAGCACAATGAAATCGATCCCGGGGCCGACGTCCGCCAAAACCGATCGTACGCCGGGGTAAAGCTTGATCGGGCGGACCGCTGCATAAAGATCCAAGGCCTTGCGCAGGCCGACAACCTGATGCGGCTGCACCTCGGTTCCGTCCGGCAGTCGAACATCCGGCAGGCCGATGGCGGACAGCAGAACCGCGTCCGATTGCCGGCATTCCTCGACCAATGCTTCCGGCAGGATCTCGCCGGTCTGCCTGTAATGGGCCGCGCCAAGCGGATGTTCACGGCACTCAATTCCGGGACCATTGGGGCCGGACAGGGCGCCGTTGAGAACCTTGAGCGCCTCGCGCATGACTTCCGGTCCGATGCCATCACCCGGCAAAACGACTATTCGATAGGTTTGCACGTTTGAATCCTTTCTAATTAGACGCGATAAATCCTTTCGGCGTTGGTGCAAAAAAGTGCCTTGCGTTCATTTTCCGAAAAAGTTCCGGTGATCTCGCTGTAAGCCGACCAGAGCCGGGAATAGCTGCTCATCATGCCGTCCACCGGAAAATTGCTGCCGAACATGCAACGCGCTGCACCGAATGCTTCAATGGACTGCAGTACCAATGGTTGGATGGAATCGACTGTCCAGTTGCGGTCGAACATGCCCAGCCCGGAAATCTTGACGCTGACGTTCTCAAATTCAGCCAAGGCCTGAATTTCTGCGCGCCAGGCTTGGAGGCTCTCGCCATCAAGCCTGGAAGGCTGGCCCGTGTGACAGAGGATAAACTGCTGATGCGGGTGTTCCTGCACCAACCCGCAGGCCTGGTGCATTTGTTGCGGGTAAATTTGCAGATCAAATGAAAAATCGAATTTCTTCAACAAAGTGATATTACTGCGCCAGGTCGAATTTTCGAACAGTGACGGTCTTGGATTAGCAGGGTCCACCATACTCTCGTGAAGCATCTGGCGGATGCCGCGAACATTCGGATATCGGCTATGGGCTTCGATGATGGCCGCCGCATCCGAGCGGCCAAGATCCGCATAAGCGATGATGCCGTGGGGAAAACCTCTCGAACCCGGTGAATCCGCAACCCCCTGGAGCCAGCGAGTCTCTCGCACCGGATCGGCGTGATCGTGCTCTGCCTGAACATGGATGGACTTAACCAGATTGATATCGGCCGCATCTGCGAAAAAATCTTTCAGCAGATAATTCTTGCGGATTGCAGCATAATCACCGCACACGCGCGTTGTAATGTGATCCGTAAGCCATGGATAGTAATTGGCCTTAAGATCCCACAGGTGGTGATGCGTATCGATCACGGTTATCGAATCGGTCGATGACATAAAGATAGCAGACGACTCAGGGTTATTTTATAAATCGTTTATCTTGGAAAATAGAATATGTCAGACCAGTTGTCAACCAGATCGGGGGATGAGAACCTGGGCGTTGACATCCTGTCGATAATCAAATGACCAAGACAAAATCTGCTGAAAATTAATCCACGGATTTCGCAGATTACACAGATTATAATGAATATGAGGTGGAGATTTCGAAATCTGCCTGGTTTAATTCCCCCGAGGCTTAATATGGGGTAGTTCATTAAGGCACCTAAATCAAACAACCGAAATTGGGGTCATAGATGACTTGAAAAAATTGGAAAAATCGAATACAACATATCTGATTTGACGTCTACAGGACTGCAGCATCAAGGTTTCCCTGCAAATTTTGCGGCCGCAAGCTTTGATGAATTTCCGGAACCGTTCAATGAAAAAAATCGGAGGATACGGCAGATGAGCGAAATACAAAAAACCGTCATTCTTACGGGCGCCAGTCGCGGCATCGGGCATGCGACTGCCATTCGCTTCTACAACGAGGGCTGGCGAGTCATCACCTGTGCGCGTCAAGCCTTCCCCAAGGGCCATCCAGGAGCGGCCCCGCCTGAAAACCACATTCAGATCGATCTGAGCGACCGCAAGGGCCTGCTGGCCGGAATCGAAAAAATTCGCGAGAGCCTGGGGGAAAGCCCCCTCAACGCCCTGGTCAATAATGCCGCGGTCTCACCCAAATCAGAAGCCGGCAACCGTTTGGGCTCCATCGAGACAGATCTCGATACGTGGGATACGGTATTTCAGATCAATTTTTTTTCGCCGCTCATGCTGGCGCGCGGACTGATAAAAGAGTTGGAGGCCGGGCAGGCCAGCATCGTGAATATCACCTCGATTGCCGGCAGCCGCGTTCATCCATTCGCCGGGTCGGCCTATGCAACCTCGAAAGCCGCCCTGGCCTCATTGACACGCGAAATGGCCGCCGATTTTGGGCCCTATGGGATTCGGGTCAATGCGATCGCTCCCGGCGAGATCGATACGGCGATTCTGTCACCCGGCACGGAAGAGTTGGTCAAGCTGATTCCGTTGCGGCGCTTAGGAAAACCGGAAGAGGTGGCCGACATGATATATTTTCTTTGCTCGGATCAATCGAATTATGTCTCCGGGGCCGAGATTCATGTCAACGGCGGCCAGCACGTTTAACCAATCTCCTTTTCCTGCTCGGAGATGCATTCCTCGATTATCCTTACCGCCGTGTCAATCTCTTCTTTGCCAATGGTCAGCGGGGGCGCGAATTCAAAGGCCTGTCGCACCGGGGCCAGTTTGATCAGGAGTCCTTTTTGCTTGGCGCGGTCGGCCATATTGACCAGATGCTCTACCGGCAGCGGTGCCCGGGTTTGCTTGTCAATCGTAAAGTCGATCGCTGTCCACATTCCGGTCCCCCTGACCTCACCGACAATCGGATGATGTTCCAATTCTTTCAGGCCATCCAGAAAATATTTGCCAAGGGTCTCTGCCGCCTGCACCAGTGATTCTCTTTGCAAAATTTCAATGGTCTTTAATCCTGCGGCACAGGGAACCGGATGATTGCCATAGGTGTGCAGATGGTTGAACACTTCAATGGGCGCCATGACGGAATCGGTGCATCCGACAGCACCCAGGGGCACATAACCGCTGGTAATCCCCTTGGCCATGGTGATGATATCGGGTTGAACCTCAAAGTGTTCGGTCGCAAACATCTTGCCGGTGCGACCAAATCCACAGATCACCTCATCGATAATCAACAGGATGCCGAATTTGTCACAAATTTCCCGAACAATGGGCCAGTATTCTTTGGGAGGGGCGAGCGCGCCGAAACCCTGCTGAATGGGCTCGCCGATAAAGGCTGAAAACAGTTCCGGGCCTTCGAATTCGATGATCTGCTCGATATTGCGCGCACAGACCACATCGCAGTCCGGGTAGGTTAAATTGTAGGGGCAGCGATAACAGTACGGAGATTCGGCAAAGACACTGCCCGGCGCCAGGGGTTCCATCATGTGCCGCATGGAGACTACCGAACCCAAGGCCCTGACACCGACACCATTGACGCCGTGGTAAGCGCCCCTGCGGGAAAAAACTTTGTAGCGTCCTTTGTCCCCTTTAAAATAATGATAATGTTTGGCAAGCTTCATGGCGGTTTCCACCGCCTCCGAGCCGTCACACTCAAAGGTGAAGCGATTGATCGCACCGGGCGCGATTTTAGAAAGCGCTTGGGCAAGTTGACGAGCCGGCTTATTGGCAAACATCATCGGCGTAAAATAGGCCAGCTCCATCATTTGATCATAGATGGCCTGGGCCAGTTCCTGATTGCCGTATCCCAGGTGCACCGGACGGGTCACGCCGGCAACCAGATCGATGTATTTGTTGCCCGCCGTATCGAAGACATGGACACCTTCACCCCGGGCAATCTCGGTGATGCCTTTTTCAATTGCAGCATTGGGGGTGAGGTGCATAATTAAGTGGGACGATGAATCCATGGTGCCTCCTTTTTTTTAGGCGTTTAGCGACATCACATCGGCTATTCATTGTCGATGTTACCGCATGCTTTGATGTTTCATTTGATGTTTAAAAGGTGTCAGGTGTCAGTGTTCAGGTGTCAGCACAGCCGTTGGCCGTCGAGCATTCGACTGTTCGATAAAAAAAACAAGTTAGCACTGAAAATCCAACATCGAATAATGTATTCTGTTCCAGAAGGCCTATTTTTATATAAGAATGTAGCTCCGCGGTTCCCTGACACCCGAAACCTGACACCTGAACCCTAATTGAGCTAAAAGGGATCCAGGGCCCGACAGTCATCTGACATCCAGCCCAGCTGAATATTCCGGCCTTTTTCTACCAGCCGATGACCTTGGGCATTGGGAATTTTCACAATAAACTCGTCATTGCCGCAGACATTCACGCGCGTGCGGACATGATCACCCAGATAAATCAGTTCTTCTACTTGGCCTTCAAAAATATTGTCGACACTTCCGGCGGCGGGATCGACCAGCACCCTTTCCGGGCGCAGTGACACGGACGTTCGGTCTCCAACCTTGTCAACATTGACTTTAAGCGCGCTTAGAACCCCAGCGCCATCGACTTCGACCACACATTTGTCGCCGTGTATCTCCGTCACTTTGCCCGCCAGGCGGTTGTTCTCGCCGATAAACTGGGCCACAAAAGCATTTTCGGGCTGCTCATAGAGAATATTGGGCGTCGAAAGCTGCCGAATGATCCCGTCATCAAACACGGCAATGCGGTCGGACATGGTCATGGCCTCACTTTGATCGTGGGTCACATAAACCACGGTAACATCGATACTATCATGGATGTGTTTGATTTCGTATTGCATCTGCTCTCTGAGGTTTTTATCGAGTGCACCCAGCGGTTCATCCATAAGTACCAGTTTCGGTTCGAAAACAAGGGCCCGCGCCAGGGCCACCCGCTGCTGCTGGCCACCGGAAAGCTGGGCCGGCATGCGTCCCTCAAAGCCCCGCAATTCGACCATCTCCAGGGCTCTGGCGACTTTACGGCCGATCTCATCTTTGGCGAGTTTTCTGACTTTAAGGGGAAACGTCAGGTTTTCTTTGACCGTCATATGGGGAAACAGGGAATAATCCTGAAAAACCATGCCGATGTTGCGTTTATATGGGGGAATATCGCTGATGGATTGACCGTTGAAAAATATTGTTCCGTTGGTGGGCGTTTCGAAACCGGCCAGCATCATTAAGGTCGTGGTCTTGCCCGAACCGGATGGTCCCAGCATGGTCAGAAATTCGCCCTGGACGATATCAAGGTTAAGGTTCTTGATGACAAGGGTCTTGCCATCAAAGCTCTTATCAATATGGTCAAACCGAACCAGCGACTCGCTATTTTGGATTTCAGGCAAAGACATTCAGACCGTAATTCCGCAAAAGGTTTCAAAAAAAATGGACAATTGGAAATCATTCCGCAAAACATATTGAAAAAACAGAACCCTGTCAACGCATTTACTATTTTTTTTCGTCCATTTTACACAGCTTGACACCTGAATGTATTTTTCATATAGTGCCAGACTTGAATAGGGGGCGCTTTAATCGTCAGGATAGTAAACTGGTCCAAGGGACAACGAGTGTCTTATTTGACACTAATTTTGAAAGGAGAAACGTATGAAACTGTATCAAATTTCTTTTTTTAAATTCGCAATGATCATTTTCGCCGCCGCCCTTATGGTCGGGATCGGCACACCTAAAATCAGCGCTGCGCGGGATTTAACGGTCGTCAGCTGGGGCGGCGCGTATCAGGAAGCCCAGCGCAAAGCTTACTTCGATCCTTTTATGAAAATGACCGGCGTGAAGGTGCTCGACGAATCTTACAACGGTGAAATGGCCAAGATCAGAGCGATGGTTGAGTCGAATAATGTTACCTGGGATGTGGTCCAGGTGGAATCGCCGGAGCTCATTAACGCCTGCGAACAGGGTCTGTTGGAAATCATCGATTGGGATCAGGGTCGGCGGTAAAGCAAAGTTTTATCCCGTCCGCCATCATGGGCGAATGCGGTGTGGGGACCATTGTGTGGGCCCACGTCATCGCGTATGATGCCGACCGGATCAAAGGCGAGGGTCCCAAAAACTGGGCTGATTTCTGGAACGTTAAAAAATGGCCGGGCAAGCGTGCGCTGCGCAAGAACGCCAAACCCTCCCTGGAGATCGCCTTGCTCGCCGACGGTGTTCCGGCAGCCGATGTCTACAAGGTGCTTTCAAGCGAGGCCGGTATTCAACGGGCGTTTAAGAAACTCGATGAACTCAAGCCGTATTTGCAGTGGTGGGAAGCGGGCGCGCAGCCACCGCAATGGCTGGCCTCCGGTGACGTTATCATGACCTCGGCCTACAACGGACGCATCAGCGCCGCGATCAAAGAAGGCCGCAATTTTAAAATCGTCTGGACAGGCCAGAACTACGCGGTTGATTCCTGGGTGATCCCCAAAGGCAGCCCCAATCTTGATCTGGCCTACGAGTTTATTAAATTCGCCAGTCAACCTGAAAATCAGGCGGTTTCAGCCGCTGCCGATTCCCTATGGGCCGACCAATGTCAAGGCCGTCGCCGCGGTGGACCCCAAAATCGCGCCGGATCTGCCGACTTATCCGGCGAACTTAGTCGGGTCGGTTGCCACCGATGCCGAATGGTGGGTGGATCACATTGAAGAATTGAGCGAACGCTTTAACGTTTGGGCGGCTCAATAAGCTTGCGCAATGCATCGGAGGGGAGAAATAATCTTCCCTCCTTTAATCCGAAATTGATGACCCATAGATTCCCGGTAATGCTTTTGCAATACTCCAATACTCCAGTACTTTTATGGCTCAGACGATTGAAATCCCCCAAAAACTAACCACGGCCAACGGCGTGCCGCTGAAGGAAAGTTTGCGGCGAGCCGAACGCCGGCGCAAGATCAAGGCTGCGGGATTGGTGATGCCGCTTTTCCTTTTCCTGCTGGTGACCTTTATCACCCCCATCCTGCTGCTGCTCTACCGGGCTGTCGACAATCCCGAAATCATCGAGGTAATGCCGCGCACCGCAGAGGCCATCGGTCACTGGGATGGGTCGGATCTGCCCGGCGAGGCGGTTTTTGCCGCCCTGGCCGCCGACCTGCGTCAGGCCCACAAAGACCGCACCGTGGGCAAGGCCGGCAAACGCCTGAACTACGATATCACCGGGTTCCGATCTCTTGTTAATAAGACCGCCCGCAAGATTTCCAGGTTAAAAACGCCAACGGCTTCCTATCGGGATACCATCCTCGCCATTGATAAACGCTGGCAGGACCAGCGTTACTGGTCCGCCGTGAAACAGGCGGCCAGACCCTATACTGATTTTTACCTGTTGGCCGCAGTCGATCTCACACGCGACCGCAACGGGAACATCGTGCGCGTTCCGGCCTCCCGGGCGCTTTACATCAGGGTATTTATCCGCACCTTTTGGATGAGTCTGATGGTCACGTTCTGGTGTCTGCTGCTGGGATATCCGGTGGCCTGGATGCTGGCAAGCCTGCCGCTGCGTTACAGCAATTTGTTAATGATTATGGTGCTGTTGCCGTTTTGGACGTCGCTGTTGGTTCGCACCGCTTCCTGGATCATCGTCCTGCAAAAAGAGGGCATCATTAACCATATTCTGATGTGGGCCCACCTGACCTCAAAGCCCTATCAACTCGTGTACAATCGATTCGGCGTCTATGTCGCCATGGTCCATATTCTGCTGCCATTTATGATTTTGCCGCTTTACAGTGTGATGAAAAACATACCGCCGTCCTACATGCGCGCTGCTTCCAGTCTGGGCGCCAATCCGATCGTCGCCTTTTTCAAAGTCTATCTGCCCCAATCGAAGCCAGGCATCAGCGCCGGCTGCCTGCTGGTGTTTATTCTGGCCATCGGCTATTACATCACGCCGGCTCTGGTGGGCGGCCCCAGGGATCAAATGCTCAGCTACTTTATTGCGTTTTTTACCAATAACACCATCAACTGGGGGATGGCTGCCGGGCTGGCGGTGTTGCTGCTGTCGGCAACGGTTGTGCTGTACACAGTATTTAATCGATTCATCGGGATCGAGCGGTTACGGATGGGATGAGGCTATGGCGCTGCAACCCTACAATTCGCCATTGGAAAGAATATGGTATTATGCCATACGCGTCTTCTGTGTATTGGTTCTGGTCTGCCTGGTGCTGCCCATATTTGCTATCATACCGATATCATTTACCTCGGATACGATGCTCAGCTATCCAATGCCCGGCTTCAGCCTGCGTTGGTTCACAGAATTTTTCAATTCGGTCATGTGGACCCTGTCCATGAAAAACAGTTTCATCATCGCCTTTGCAACGACCTTCTTGGCAACGGCGCTGGGCACCCTGGCGGCCCTGGGACTCACGATGGCGAATTTCCGATTCAAAGGGGTCATCACCGGCATTATGATCATGCCCATGGTAGTGCCCATCGTGATCAGTGCGGTCGGCATTTACTTTTTCTATGCCTGGATCGGGCTTACCGGCACTTACACCGGTATGATCCTGGCCCATACGGCCCTGGCAACTCCGTTCGTCGTCATCACCGTGACGGCAACCCTGCAGGGGTTTAACCGTAACCAGATCCGCGCCGGTTCAAGCCTGGGGGCGTCACCCCCCGCGGTTTTTTTTAAAATCACGTTGCCGCAGATCCTGCCGGGGGTCATCTCAGGTGCGCTGTTTGCATTCGTGACCTCTTTCGATGAAGTCGTCGTGGCCCTGTTCATCGCGGGTTCCGAGCAGTACACCCTCCCGCGCCAGATGTTCGCCGGTATCCGCGAAAAATACAATCCCACCATTGCGGCCGTGGCGACAATGATGATCGTGGTTTCTGTTTTACTGCTGGTAACCGTAGAACTGCTTCGACGCCGCAGTGAAAGGCTGCGTGGAATTACGCCGTAAAGGCTAGTCAATTGACATGGCGATCAGGGTTTCAGTTGCCGTGACACCGGCAATATTTCTGATTTTGGAAATCATTTTGGAGCCTGCATCCAGGTCCAGCGCTCGAATCATCACTACCAGGTCAAAGCGGCCAAAGACGGCGGTAATATTGGCAACCCCCTCCTGGGACTTCAGATTTTCATAAACATCCCTCGTTTTTGAAGGATCAGTATTGATCAACACACCGGCAACCATAGGAGCCTCCTTTAATCCAATATTGTAATCCCAGTGCTCAGTGCTGGGTCACGGTTGTTGGCTCTGCCGACAATAAAGCGTCGGAGTGATGGAGTACTGGAGCATTGGAGTGTCGGATGAACATTGGGCTGAGGAGCATAAGTCGTGTTTTAGTGCCAATCGCGATATAATCATTTGCGCGGTTAAAGAGATTGGGCTAGAACAAACTAAGGGTGGTGCGAGCAAATCATTTTGATGATCAACAGATGCCCGGCAATGCTTTTGCAATACTCCAATACTCCAATACTCCACTACTCCATTGCGCCTATGGCTCAGAGCCATGCCCCTCTATGGGCGAAACCAAAGCCGGGCCCTCTGGGCTCGGCTTTTCTACTTGATTATAGCACCCTCCCTTATGGTGTCAGCAACGTCTTGACGCCTTTCCTGGAGAAACAGAATTCAAATGCTTTTGCGGCTTCATTTAAGGGAAAGGTTTGGCCGATCAATGGCTTGACATCGATCTTATTCTTGGCGAGTAAATCAATTGCCTGGTCAAATTCTTTGTAGTTGTAGCAAATGGATCCGAATAACTTAAGCTCGTGGCGTATGACCGGCTCCATATCAATTTGGATCTGCTTATGAACGGTCATGATCACGACCGCCCCGTTTTTTCGGGTAATATAAATGGCCTGCTGCAGTGCATCCGGATCTCCGGTGGCTTCGAATGTATAATCAACGCCGCCATCGGTGATCTGGAGAATTTCGTCGATCGGGTTCGAATTGTGAATATTAAAGGTATGCAAGGCACCGAGTTTTTTAGCCAATTGCAGTCGATTGTCATTGGTGCCGGTCACGATAACTTTAGCCCGGCAGATATCTTTGGCCACTTTGGTCGCCAGCAGACCGATGGTCCCCGGTCCTAATACCGCCACCCAACTTCCGGGTTCAATGCCGGCAAGCTCTAAGCCCCGAATGCTGCAGGCCAGCGGGTCGGCAAACGTGGCCACTTCATAAGAGAGTCCATCGGGTATGCGATGGATATTCCGGGCCGGAACCGCCACAAATTCTGCCATGCCGCCATTCATGGTTACGCCGATCTCATTGAGATTTTCGCAAAGGTTGACCAGCCCCATACGGCAGTAGCGGCAGATCGCGCAACCAATACAAATCTCGGCGGCAACTCGATCTGCTCTTTTAAACCCATGAACTTTTTCGCCCATCTCAACGATGTCGCCCGCCAGCTCATGGCCTAAAATGTAGTTTCCCCGGCGGTTGGCGTCCGCGTATTTGAACATACGCAAATCGCTGCCGCAAATTCCAACGGCTTTGACCTTAAGAAGAACTTCCCAGGGACTGAACTCCGGCATGGGTGCATCTTGCAGAGAAATCCCAACTTCGGCCGGATTTTTTACAACAGCGAGCATGGCACCCTCCATTGATTTAAACATTGAAAACCTGGTTCTTTAGGCCAGGTCAGAGAAAATCGGCTGTGCTGTGAAAATATGCCATGGAGTGATGGAATACTGGCTTATACAATTTGTTTCCAGCGCTTATTATCCAATATCCAGAATCCTCCAGCCTCCCCCACCCGCACCCCTCCCGCAACCCGTATTTCGCAACCCGCAACCCGCAACTCGCAACACACAACCAAATATCAGAAGTCAGAGAACAGAAATCAGAAGACAGATAACCAGATTTCAAATCGTCCTGCTCAACGCGCCATGCCCTATGCGCTCCGCCCTATGCCCCTGCAGCGCACAACCCGCACCCCGCAACTCGCAACACATGTTGCATCCAGTATCCAGCAACCCGCAGCGCACCTTCCGGCTTCTGATCTTTGTTTCCTGACACCTGACACCTGAAACCTTCTGCAGCTAACTCAAATAATAATCCTGCAAGCATTTGTAATGGATCGGCTCGCTGTTCTTCGCTTTGAGGCCGCGGACAATGGCTTCGGCCGCCGACAGGGTGGTGATAAAAGGGACTTTGTTGATGATGGCGGTCCAGCCGATGGTATACTCATCGGCCCGCGAGCGCTGTCCCAGGGGCGTATTGATAATCAGATCGATTTGACCGTTTTTAATGTCATCGACCACATTCGGCCGACCTTCTCTAATCTTTAATACGGTTTCGACGGCCATGCCGCGGCCGGCCATAAAATCGGCCGTGCCCTGGGTGGCGACCAGCTTATAACCGAATTTTTTCAATCCTTCAGCAATGGGAAGGGCGCGGGCCTTATCGTTGTCGTTGACGCTGATAAACACAGTGCCCGAACGCGGGATGGTGATCCCGGCGGCTTGAAACGCTTTAAAAACCGCTTCGCCGAATTTGGGCGCAATGCCCATGACCTCACCGGTCGACCGCATTTCAGGGCGCAGGAAAATATCTGTTTTGCTGAACCGGTCAAAGGGAAAAACGGATTCTTTGACGGCAACATAGGGCAATTGATTTTTAAAACGGTAACCGATTTGATCGAGTTTTTTGCCGGCCATCACTTCAGTTGCCATTTTAGCGATCGGAATTCCCGTGGCTTTGCTGACAAACGGCACGGTGCGCGAAGCGCGCGGGTTGACCTCGATCACGTACAGCGTGTCAAACATAATGGCAAATTGAATGTTGAGCAGGCCCTTGACTTTGAGGGCCCTGGCCAGCATGCCGGTGTATTCCTCAATGTCTTCGTGCTGATCACGGCTCAGCAAAAAAGGCGGCAGCACGGCCATGCTGTCACCCGAATGCACACCGGCCTCTTCGATATGCTGCATAATCCCGCAGATTTTAGTATCCTGCCCGTCGGAAATTGCGTCCACGTCAAACTCATAGGCATCTTCCAAAAAGCGGTCCAGCAGCACCGGGTGTTCTTCGGATGCCGACACCGCGTGCTGCATGTAGTGTTTCAGCGTTTCGATATCATAGACAATTTCCATGGCCCGTCCGCCGAGAACATAGGAGGGCCTGACCACCAGCGGAAAGCCGATGCGTTTGCCGACTTCCAGGGCTTCATCAATGGATGTGGCCGTGCCATACTGGGGATGGGGAATGTCGAGCGAATCCAGCAGGGCGCCGAAACGGTCCCGATCTTCGGCCAGGTCAATGGAATCCGGTGCGGTGCCCCAGATCGGTACGCCGGCCTTTTCAAGGGCCAGGGCCAGTTTCAGGGGGGTCTGGCCGCCAAACTGAATGATGACCCCATCGGGTTTTTCCAACTCGGTTACGTTTAGGACATCTTCGTAGGTCAGGGGTTCAAAATACAGCTTGTCCGCCACATCATAATCGGTGCTGACGGTTTCCGGGTTACAGTTGATCATGATGGCTTCAATCCCCAGTGATTTCAAAGCCAGAATGCCGTGCACACAGCAGTAGTCAAATTCAATGCCCTGGCCGATCCGGTTGGGACCACCGCCCAGGATGATCACTTTCTTTTTCTCCGAAGCGCTGGATTCATTTTCCCGATCATAGGTGGAATAATAATACGGGGTAAATGATTCAAATTCGGCGGCACAGGTATCGACGATCTTAAATGAAGGCTGCACCCCGCTTGATTTTCGGAAGCTTCTGATTTCCGCTTCGCTGCGGCCGGTCAGCAGCGCCAGGTGCTTGTCGGAAAATCCCATGCGTTTTGCCTGGAGAAGCTTTTGCGGGGTAATGGTATGGCGGCTTTTGTAGTCGGTGGCAACTTCAGCTTCAAATTCAGTGAGTTGAAATAAATTTTCAAGAAACCAGATATCGACTCCCGAAACCTGCGATATTTCATTGCGCGAAATTCCGTTTTTCAACGCCTGCCAGATTTTTAAAATTCGATCCGGCGTGCCATGGCGCAGATCATCCAGCAAGGTTTCCCGGGACATGTGGGCATAGGCATCCGTATCGTTGGCGTGAAACCCCGACCAGCCGTTTTCCAGCGATCGCAGGGTTTTGTTCAAAGCCTCTTTAAAGGTGCGCCCGATGCCCATGGCTTCGCCGATGGATTTCATCTGGGAGGTCAGGCGCCGGTCTTCATCCGGAAATTTTTCAAAATCCCAGCGCGGAATTTTAACCACCACATAATCGATGGCCGGCTCAAAAGAGGCCGGTGTTTTGCGGGTGATGTCATTGGGAATTTCATGCAGACGATAGCCAACGGCCAGCTTGGCGGCAATCTTGGCGATGGGAAACCCGGTGGCTTTGGAGGCCAGGGCCGAACTGCGGGAAACGCGCGGATTCATTTCAATGACCACCATCTCACCGGACTGCGGATTCAGGCCGAACTGAATGTTGGCGCCGCCGGTTTCGACGCCGATTTTGGCGACGATCTTTTTGGCGGCATCGCGCATGTTCTGGTACTCCACATCGGTTAGGGTCTGGGCCGGCGCCACCGTAATGCTGTCGCCGGTGTGAATGCCCATGGCGTCAAAATTTTCAATGGAGCAGACAATCACAAAATTATCGGATCCGTCGCGCATGACTTCAAGTTCATATTCTTTCCAGCCCAGCACCGACTGTTCAATTAATATCTCGGTGGCCGGGCTGGCACTCAGGCCCCATTGGGCGGCCTGGCTGAATTCCTCCTTGTTGTAGACCACGCTGCCGCCGATACCGCCCAGGGTAAACGCCGGTCGAATGATCAGGGGAAAACCGATATCGCGGGCCAGTTCCTGGGCTTCTTCAACGCTGCGGACGCAACCGCCGGCGGGGACATTCAGGCCGATTTCCCGCATGGCGTTGCGGAACAGCTCACGATCTTCAGCCAGCTTGATCGTTTCCAGCCCGGCGCCGATCAACTCGACCCCGTATTCTTCCAGGGTGCCGTTTTCCGCCAGTTCTACCGCCAGATTCAAACTGGTCTGGCCGCCCAGGGTCGGCAGCAGGGCATCCGGGCGCTCGGCTTCAATGATGCGGGTCACCGCCTCGGCATTCAGCGGTTCGATATACGTGCGGTCGGAAAATTCGGGGTCCGTCATAATGGTTGCCGGATTGCTGTTAATCAGGATAACGATAAACCCTTCTTCCTTCAGCGCTTTGCACGCCTGGGTGCCCGAATAGTCAAATTCACAGGCCTGACCGATAACAATCGGTCCGGAACCAATTACCAGAATTCTTTTGATGTCTTTTCGTCTAGGCATTGAAGTCTTTCATTTCCTTGATAAAGTTTTCAAAAAGATACCGGCTGTCGCGGGGACCGGGGGCGGATTCCGGATGGTACTGAACTGAATAAGCCGGCAGGTTTTTGTGCTTAAAGCCCTCGAGGGTTCCGTCGTTTAAGTTGACATGGGTGACCTCCACGTCGCTTTGGGGCAGGCTTTCGGCATCGACGATAAAGCCATGATTTTGGGAGGTGATTTCCACCGCGCCGGTGGGCAGATGCTTGACCGGATGATTGGCGCCGTGGTGGCCGAATTTTAATTTGGTTGTTTTGGCACCCAGGG
The DNA here is from genome assembly GCA_963710795.1 of uncultured delta proteobacterium. GTDB lineage: Bacteria > Desulfobacterota > Desulfobacteria > Desulfobacterales > JAFDCJ01 > JAFDCJ01. The sequence continues at coordinate 234,838 of CAVQBT010000013.1, read as the reverse complement.
CCAATCCCAGGATTTGATGGCCCAGGCAGATGCCGAATATGGGTTTTTTCCCCAACAGATGCTTGACCGTGCTGACGGCATATTCCACCGGCTCCGGGTCACCGGGGCCGTTGGAGAGAAAAATACCGTCCGGACTCCAGGCGAGAACCTCCTCGGCGGAGGTGCTGGCGGGAAATACCCGCAACTCACAGCCGTGCTCGTACAGGGCCCTTAAAATAGAAAATTTAACACCGAAATCATAGACCGCGACCTTGAAATCCAGCGGCCGGTCGTGTCTGCTTTCCGCGTCCATGGGCCATTCATAGTTTTCGGCGGTGGTGACTTCGCAGGCAATATCCCGTCCAACCAGTTGTTTGCCGGCTTTGAGCCGTTGCAAAAGCGCAGCGAGTGGTTCCTCGGAGGTCGTAATCATCCCCATCTGAGCCCCCTGGTCGCGCAGGTGACGCGTCAGCTGCCGGGTGTCGATGTCGCTGATTCCGACCACATCGTAATATTTCAAATATTCATCCAGGGATTTGGTCGCCTGCCAGTGGCTGACGACGGGGCTGTATTCACGAACGATAAAGCCGGCGGCATAGATGCGCCTGGATTCGAAGTCCTGTGGGTTAACCCCGTAGTTGCCGATCTGGGGATAGGTCATGGTCACCAGCTGGAAATGATAGGATGGATCCGTTAATATTTCCTGGTAGCCCATCATGGCGGTATTAAACACCACCTCGCCGGTGCTGGTGCCCATGGCGCCCAGGGAAAGTCCTTCGATATCGGGTTCCATCTGATAAAATGAGTCGTGCTTTCATGGTGTAAGTACCTAAAACTGTTTGAATTGAAGATTGAAGAATGAAGATTGAAGATTTAAGGTATCCTGTCTATTTAATAACAGAAGACAGAAATCCTTCCTTCGAAATTCGACATTCGCTATTTCTGCGGTTCGCTTTTCCTTGTACCCTATACCTTATACCCTCAACAAACTCAACAAACTCAACAAACCCAACAAACTCAATAAACAGATATTAGTCCCGCTTAAACTTGCTGTAATCCGGTTTGCGATAGCGGCTTTCTTCGCCGCCGTCAATAGCCAATAAAGATTCCACCTTCAGCGGCAGGCCGAAAAGCTGGATGAAACCATGGGCATCCTGCTGGTTGTAGACATCTTCTGCGCCGAATGAAGCATAGTCTTCCCGGTACAGACTGAAGGGGCTCTTGCGGCCGGCAATAATAATGTTGCCTTTATAAAGCTTCAGGCGCACGGAGCCGCTGACGGTCTGCTGGGTGACTTTGACGAAAGCGTCCATGGCTTTGCGCAATTGCATGAACCACATGCCGTTATAAACCAGTTCGGCATATTTGACCGCGACAGAATCCTTGTAGTGCATGGTATATTTGTCGAGGCAGATACTTTCAAGGGCCTGGTGCGCACGGAATATTACCGTACCGGCCGGCGTTTCGTATACGCCCCGGCTTTTCATGCCCACCAGCCGGTTTTCAACGATATCGACCCGTCCGATGCCATGCGCGCCGGCAATTTCGTTCAAGCGGGTGAACAGATCCACGGCGGACAGTTTTTCACCATTCAAGCTGATGGGATTGCCCTGCTCGAAGCCGATTTCAACATACTCGGCTTTATCCGGCGCCGCTTCGGGGCTGACCGACAGCTGAAACATCGAATCTTCCGGTTCGTTCCAGGGATCTTCCAGCCTTCCGCCCTCGTGGGACATGTGCATGATGTTGCGGTCGCGGCTGTAAATATCTTTTTCAGTCTGGGTCAGGGGAATGTTGAACTTTTTGGCATATTGGATGGCATCTTCCCGGCCGCGGATTTCCCACTCGCGCCACGGCGCAATGACCTTGAGCTTTGGATTGAGGGCCATGACGGTGAGCTCGAACCGGACCTGGTCGTTGCCTTTGCCGGTGCAGCCATGGGCGATGGCATCCGCCCCTTCATCTTCAGCGATTTCAACCATTTTTTTCGCCATCAGGGGACGGGCGATGGAAGTACCCAAAAGGTAATCGCGTTCATAAACGGCTCCGGCCTGCATCGTCGGAAATACATAGTCTTTCAAAAATTCCTCCCGCAGATCGGCGATGATTAATTTGCTGGCTCCCGATGCAATCGCCTTGTCCTCCAAACCATCGAGTTCTTCCTGCTGGCCGACGTCGGCCGTAAAACAGATTACTTCACAGTTACCGTAATTGTTCTTGAGCCATGGGACGATCACGGAGGTATCCAGCCCCCCGCTGTAGGCCAGCACTACTTTTTGAACTTTACCATCCGTCATTTTTTTGCTCCTTTCCAAAAAAAAAGCCCCGGCAAATGCCGGGGCTTTTTATGTTGTCGATTGAGTTAAAATCAGATTCATGTCCAACACAAATTACACCCGGCCCTCGATCGCCCGGGACGGCGACGGTAACGGATACGGGTGTTGTTAGCGGCGTTGGTCATAATTCCAAACTTTTTAATATGATATTTTCGGTAAATATTACAAAAAATAAACTGGCTGTCAAGCAAGAAATTTTTGTTGTCTGAAAATATTTTGGATGGTACTTTAGTGAGGATCAAGGTTAAAGGTTAATGGTCAAAGGTCAAAGGTTAAAGGTCAAAGGTCTAAAGGTTAAAGGTTAAAGGTTCTGGGTCCTGGGTTCAGATGACAGAGGACAGAAGACAGAGGACAGAGGTCAGAGGACGGACTATTGAAGCGGGAAGGCGGAATTAGAAAAAGAAAGAAGGTGAGAAGGTGAGAGGGTGAGAGGGTGAGAGGGTGAGAAGGTGAGAGGGTGAGAAGGTGGGATAAAGAACGGCTTACCTTTGATCTATGATCTACACGCTTTCGGCTTTGAGCTACTATCTATTTTCTTTTTGCCGTGAGCTTTACACACTGTCACCAATTTTCTATAACCTCTACAATCAACCGTAACACAATAAGCTCAACAAACACAACAAGCTCAACAAACACAACGAACTCAACAAACACAATGAACACAATAAACACAATGAACTCAATAAACTCAACAAACACATTGGGAGACCATCGTGAATAAAACTCTAACACCCCAATTAGATATTCCGCCGGATGTCATTGATTTTGGTGCCGGCCAGCCCAGTATGCATTTGCTGCCCTTGGCGTTGCTGCGCGAAGCCGCCGCGAGCAGATTGGCAGACAATGATGCGGCTTATCTGGCGTATGGCGCCATTCAGGGGGATGGCCATTTTCGCCAAGTGCTGGCTGATTATCTCGCTGAGCACTATCAGATGCAAGTCGATTACGACAGTCTTTTTGTTACCGGGGGTGCATCCCAGGGGCTGGATCTGATCTGCACCCTTTTCAGCCGGCCCGGGGATACCATTTTTGTTGAGGAACCGAGCTATTTTCTGGCGCTGCGGATATTCGCCGACCATGGATTGAACATTGTCAGCCTGCCGATGGATGATCAGGGGCTGATTGTCGAAGCGGTTGAACATGAGCTGTCACAGCATACTCCCGCTTTTTTATATACCATACCGACCTTTCACAATCCCACCAGTGTTACGCTAGCGGCCGAACGGCGCAATCGGCTGGTGCAATTGAGCCGGCAGCATGACCTGGTAATTGTGGCCGATGAAGTTTATCATTTGCTGAGTTATGCCGCTGCACCGCCGCCGCCTCTGGCAAGCCATAGCGATCACAGCCCGATTATTTCCCTGGGCTCATTTTCTAAAATTATGGCACCGGGCTTGCGTTTGGGATGGATTCAAGCAGGAGCGAAGCTGATAAATCGCTTTGTCGGCTGCGGTCTGGTGGACAGCGGCGGCAGTTTGAACCACCTTATCTCGGGTGTGATGCGCAGCGCCATCGAGCTTGGGCTGCTGGAAAAGCAGCTGACCAATCTTAATTCCGTTTACAGCAAGCGTAAAATTGCGCTGTCGAACGCATTGCGGGAACTGCTGCCGGATTCGGTGCGTTTTGTTGAACCGGACGGCGGATTTTTTATCTGGCTGGAATTCGCCGACACCTTCGATACGGTGAAAATGCTGGCCGTCGCCCGACAGCACAATGTCGGCTATCTACCGGGATTAAAATGTTCCGGTCAACACGGGTTGAAAAACTATGCCCGGTTGAGTTTCGCTTACTTTGATGTGCCGGAACTGGAGGAAGGCGCCAGGCGGTTGGTGAATGTGATCAGAGAATATGAAAAGGTGAAAAGGTAAAAGGTGAAAGGGAAAAGGTCAAAGGTGAAAGGAAAAGGGTAAAGGATCACGGCGCAAGGGGAAAAACAAAATACTTCATAGCTCAAAGCTGGTTAGAAGCTCATAGCTCAAAGCTGATAGCTCAAAGGTAAGATATGATCCATTTGGAGGGGAGACGATAGGAGGTGACAGGGCGAGTGAATTCGGATTTGGGCCAATTCAAACTTCTTTATCCCACCTTCTCATCTTCTCACCCTCTCACCTTCTTTCTTTTCCCACTTCCGAATTCCGACTTCCCACTTCCAGCATCTGTCCTCGGTTCTATGTCTTCTGTTCTATGTCTTCTGTCCTCTGACCTCTGCTTCAATACGTCTCAATAAGCTTTTTCAAAACCTCATATACCCTGACCAAACTGCTCAAACTTACCCATTCATCGATGGCGTGGGCGCCGTGGCCGATGGGGCCAAAGAGCACCGACGGTAGGCCGGCCTGGGCGCCTAAGGCGGAATCGGCCCAGAACGAAAGCCCGACCGTGCTGGATTGGGGCGCAGCCTTTTGCATACGCTTTAATATTTCGGCGTCATCCGGTACTTTGTGCGGCGCTCTCACAAAAAGCTCGCGGGCTTTGACTTCATGGTTGCCGGGGTGATTTTCGGCGGCCCGGACCATGCGCTTAAACTCCAGATCTAATTCCTGTTGAGATTCTCCCGGCAGGGTGCGCCGTTCCCAGCGCAGGCGTGAATGGCTGGGAATGACACTTAATTCGGTGCCGCCCCCAATAAGGCTGGTGTGCAGACTGCCATGGCCCAGCAGCGGGTCGGGTTCGCGCTCGAGCAGTTCGGCCTGGATTTTACTCAGTTCATTCAGAACGGCCCGCAATGGCAGGATGGCATCGATGCCCTGTTCGGGTCGGCTGCCGTGGGCAGCCTGGCCCAGCACTTCAAGCGTATACCAGTTAAATCCTTTATGACTGACCCCGATTTGTTCTTCGGTAGGTTCCAAAAATATCGCTCCGAAAGGGCGGGGCGAGATGTCAGCGAGCCAGTGGTTTACCAGATACTCCATGCCCGCACTTAAATCTTCCTCATCGGCGACAAAGGTGAGCAGTAGGTCCAGCGGGGGCGGATGTTTGACAAAATAATCGGCCAGCAGGAGCATGATCGCAATACTGCCTTTCATATCGTAAGCGCCACGGCCGTAGAGTTTATCGTCTGCCTGTCTTAAGGTGAAGGCTTGATCCATACCTGCCACACCGACGGTATCAAGATGGCTGTTCAGCAACAGCGAGCTATGGCGGTTGCTGCCCGGTAGGGTGGCGACCACATTAGCCCTGCCGGGTGCGATGGCCTGAATTTCCGCCCCCAAATTCAATTTCTGCAAATAGTTCAGGACAAATTCCGCAAGTTTACCCTCTCCGGGGCCATTTGAAAGAGTAGAATTGATTGAATTTATCCCAACCAGACGGCTTAAAAGCGAAACAAATTGTTTTTGCAATTGATGATTTCTCCGGGAAGTGTAATTTTTTTGAGCTTACTTTTTGGGGGAGGATATTATATAGAGATTGGGACGATGTCAATCATTGAGAACAGACCTTTGAAGTGGGAATTCGGAAGTCGGAAGTTGGAAGACAGAAAATTGAAATATTTGCTGACATCTACCGTGCTGGTCACTATCCGCCTAACACCCTGGTTGTGATTGATCAGCTGGCCCGGGAAGAGTGGTTGGTTGAGATCGAGGCTGTCGCTGCACTACCCTAAATTTAGCCGCAATTAATCCGCCGGAGTTATGATCCACCTGCTTTTACCCGTTTTCAGACAACATATTGCAATTTTCAATATTGAATTTTTTGGGGGCGGATTAATTAAAAACATTTATTAAGTTTTGCTGATAATTACCGATAATATACATTGAACATGAAAGGCAGATATGAAATGATTTTTTAAAAGTAATATCAGTAACTTAGTGCAAATACTTTTTTAAAAAAGGCAATTCGGTAATTAAGCTCATGAAACCCTTTGATATCAACTATCGTTCAGCAGAAAAATTTTTTCAGGACTATATTCAACTAAAAGAGGGCACACTTTTTGTAGCAGCTGAAGATCCTTATTCGCCAAAAACGCAATTGGCCGTCAATTTCTCCGTGCCCAGGATTGACTATACCTTTCAACTAAACGGAACTGTATTGAAATTCCGTGATCGAAAAACCGCCGAGAAATTGGAAAAGCCTGCGGGTATGCTAATCCAATTCCAGGAAGATATGGCGGCATTTTTTAAAAATTTGGACAAAAAACTGCTGGTTGATGAAAAATACCAGTTTCTCCTGGCGCTTGTCGAAACGATTAATGATGAAGAATGCATTATCGGGGAAAGCATCGATGAGGTGCCGGAAGAGACTGGCGCAACCGCGTCCGATACTTCAACGGAGCTCGGTGATCAAAAAGTCAGCGTTGAAGCAGGCGAAGATTCAGCTGCGAAACCACAACTGAAGCCGGAAGATCCTGCTGCCATCCAAGGGGAGGCCGCTGCCGATGCCCCGGCTGAGAAAAGTGTTTCCAAAGCATCGCAGAAAAACGATGATGCCGACTCCGGCTACTCTTCCAGCGAAGAAAAAGCCAATTTAAGCTTTGAGTGGCTGCGTGAAGCGATTGCTCAGGAAGTGCAGGTTCTCGATGATGGACCAGCTCCGGAGATCGAAGCCCCGCCGACACAGGATAAAAAGAACCTGACCGCGGCGGAGCGGGATCGGGTAAAACCGGCGGCCGAATTCATCATGGACCTTACCAAGGCCATGCTGCGCTCCGGATATTATTCTCCAGAGCATCCGGGAACCCAGGAGGCCAAAAAAGGCCTTTATGCCAATTTTCTGAAATGCCTGGACGACTCCCCGGAAATTATGATTACCAATGTGGAGACCCCCAAAAAGAAAGACATTTTGATTACGGGCATTTTGGATGAGCCGGTCAGCGTGCGCACCCTGGTTGGAACCGGCATGGCGGAGCTGTTTGTTCCCAAACTGACGGAAGTTTTCAACCGTAAGGGGCTGCTTAGTTTTGCCATAAAGAAGCAAATTACGCCGTCCCATTTCGAATGTTACATCGACATAATGAGCGATCCCAGGGCTGATCGCGGCAATAATAATAAAATGGGAGAACTGCTTACCAAGGCCCTGGCGCGAAATGGTATTAAGGAAATATCGACCGTTTTTCTGGATGATATCATCGTTTTGGAGAAAAATCTGCCCTGGCGGGTTGAGATGGCCATTCAGCGTCTGACCAAAGACCTGAAAGTCATGCCCATGTTCAAATCAAAATCGGATGAAGACATTCTCAAGCTCAAGGTTAAAATCATCCATGACATCATCCGGCCTCTAAAATATGGTGAATATCTCAAAGAGCTTCTGGTAAATTGTTACATTATAGCCAAATACGTAGACAATATCGAGGCCGAAGACATCGAAGAAATCGTCATGGCCGGAATCCCGCCCCATTTACTGCTGGCTACGGCAGTGCATGTATTCGAGGAGCTCAAGGGGCTCACTGAATTGAAGGCCAAAGAGCCGGCTTCGGGTCCGCTTCAGCGGCGGCATGCAGGGGTCAAACGCATTATCAAATCCCTGTCGCGCAGGATGATTCATTTGAAAATTAAAGGCGTTCAAAGATTCCTCGAGGAATTGCATCATACCAATGTGCTGACATTCGCAGAACTTCCGCCGGACGTACAATACCTGGTTAACACCATGAAAATGGTACGTGATATGCAGTCGCGCACCAGTGTATACATCGGTTGGGTGTTCAAACGGCTAAATCCCGAAGATGCCATCGTTATGCTGAAATGTTTTCGCCGGGTGATAACAATTATTGTCGAAGATATGGACTGGGATATTTGTTTCAAGATTACTCTGGCGGTCAATAAAGTGAAAAAAGAAACCGATTTGTATTCACCCAAAAATAATCTTCCATCAAATCCGTTCTATTTCGTATTCAAAGATGCTTCCGACATGCTATGTTCAGCCTATTTAACCGAGCCGACAGCCTCACGCCTGAAAATTGATCAGATCGTGCGCAGGTTAGGCGCCAAGGGCATAGACATATTAAACTTGACTCTAACTAAAAGTGAGAATTCAGATGTTCGGACGGATGCCATGGAGACCATTGTCAGTATGGGAGAAGTCGCCCGGCGCTGGAGTCTGAAGGTACTCAAAGATAAGGACCCAGACACGGCCGCGCTAAAAAATGCGTTGGCTATTCTGCGTGAGGTCGGCAAAGCCAAGAAAGATACCGACATCGTCAAAAAGTTTATCGGCCATGCCAGTACACGGGTGCGGGAGGAATTATTGCATACCCTGATTAGCTTCGATGCACCGGATCTGGAACCATTTATCATCCAGGCTTTGACCGATTCAGATGATAAGCTGCGGTGGCGCGCAGCTCTGGCACTTGGAAATTTACGCCAAATATCCAAGGGCTCAATCGACGATATTCTGCAGACCATTACCGCCGATCCACCGGATGATGAAAAGCGGATACCGGCACATATCCGCAAGACAGCCCAACTTATCCAAACGCTGGGGAGCGTCAATAATTTTCCGGCTTTGGACCAACTTGAGGAGGCCATTCTCAACGCTGCCCAAAAATCGAGTGATTCCGGCAAAAAACTCATGGCCCGGCTAAAATTGAACAGTCCCGAAAACGATCAAACCCCCATTCTTATCGCGGCCTTCGCCGCGCTTGGCAAAATTGGATCCGCTAAATCCAGTGAATTTATCGCGAATTTTACCAAAGGCAAATCCCCTGTCGCCGCTGAAGCCCAGAAAGCATTAAAATTTATCGAAGCGCGCCAGGTGAAAAATCAGGCCGCTCAAGCTGCCGGCTGATCTTCTACCTGGATATAATTTAATTACCATCATCGGTGTTCCGCCGGCTTTTTTATAAACGGCCCAACCGCCCCGCGTCTGATTAACCAGATCAACATGGCCATAAAAATTAACAGGACGACCGTAATCAGACCGAGGCCCTGCATGACGTAAGCCTTGACATTTTCGGCAGCCTGCCGCGCTGCTTTACTGTCGATGTCCGCCTGTATTCGGGCAGATGAATATTGCGATTGTTGAACGGCTGGCAGCGCGTCAATTCGGTCGGTCATCTGCCGGGTAAGATGGGCGGCTGCTTCCGCGCCGGCGCCGGCCGCTGCTGCGAAGCGAAAGCATCGCCAGAAGTCGCCGGCCGCCTTCTGTTCCTCGGCCATTTGGGCAAAAAACCCTGCCGCTTTCGCGGCTTCGGCGATTTTTTCCGCTTCGGCAGCAACCGTATCCGCCCGCAGCGAACCCGGAATTATAGTCAGCAAAACAGAGACGATTAAAATTAAATATAGCATTCGGGCAGCTGCAGGATTCGCAGATTCCTGAGATTTTTTAATTAGGCTTACTATTGATTCTTGAATTAGACCCATATCCAATTTCCATGCAAGACTCAAGTGTTAACCCAAGGCCGCATCGCCGGCATCCACCAGAATCGTTTGACCGGTCGTCGACTTAGCATGGGCCGCCAGATAAAGGGCCGCATCGGCGACATCCTCGGGGCTTATTTGGTTGCCAAGCCGGGTGGGTTTTTGCAGCTCAGCCAGGACTTGCGGCGTCCAGTTGACAAAACCGGTGTCAACAAATCCCGGAGCGATGGCATTGACCCTGATTTCCGGTGCCAGTGCCCGCGCCAGGGCTTTGGTAATGCCCGCCAGAGCTGATTTAGCGGCGACATAAATCAGGGAGCTGCCGCGGGCCGTATATGCGGCAATGGAGGTGGTGTTTATTATCGAAGCATCACCGGCTGCTTTTAAATGCGGAACGGCGGCCCGGATGCAGTAGATCGAACCTTTGACAATGACGGCCCAGGTCTTATCAAGTATTTCATCACTCAAACTTTCCAAATCATGATGCGGAACGAAACGGGTCCAGCCGGCATTATTGATCAGCAGATCAAGGCGACCAAAATGGTCGACGGACTGGGAGATTAATTGGCGGGCTTCCCGATCAATGCAAACATCAGCTTGAACTGCCAGGGCCCGGCCGCCGGCGCGCTCGATTTCACCGACCGCTTCGTCGGCCTTCGTTTTTGATTGATTGTAATTAATGACCACCGCCGCACCTTCACGGGCAAACCGCAAACCCATCGCCCGGCCGATACCGGTAGCGCCGCCGGTTACGATAACTGTTTTATTGTTGAATTTCATCGATCCGCCTCCTATTTTGCTGAAGACACCATTATATCGCTTATACCCAATCAGGATCCGTCTGATACGCAGAACCAAAGTTGACGGATGAATCACGAAAGCATGAAAGAACGAAAACACGAAAAAAACAAGATTCATTTCGTGCTTTCAGAATTCCGTAATTTCGTGATGAAGATTTTTCTTACAAAATACAATTAATTTGCAGCTAAAGTCCTACGGCTTAATAATAGTCCCAGCGGTTGACTGCCCGTTGACGATGTTGTGGATCGTATCTGGTCCCTGCCACTGGATGATATGAACCCGGGGCACCTTTTGATTCAGGGCTTCAAAAGCTGATTCCATTTTAGCCACCATGCCGCCCTTGATGATGCCGCCGGCGATCAGTGATTGGGCTTCATCAACTGCGAGTGATGGTTTGATCTTTTCATGGACCATGACACCGGGGACATCGGTTATGAAAACCAGATCAGTGCAATTAGCCGCGGCAGCCAGCGCCGCGGCGGCGCTGTCGGCATTTACGTTGTAGCTTTCACCCATTTGATCGCCGGAAATAGGGGATATAACCGGAACTTTATTGGCCTTTAAATTTTCCAGTACGACGGCGGCATTAACCTGCTTGATTTTACCGACATATCCCCAATTCAGGCCGCCGCGGGTCAAGGGCTCAACCTGAAACAGGTTTTCGGTTTTTCCCGACATGCGCCTGCATTCAACTCCGTTGCCGCTTAACCAGGAGGCAATCCGCAGATTGACGACTCCGGAAAGAACATCTTCGACAATTTTGATGTCTTCGGCCCGGGTTACCCGGATGCCGTCTATAAATTTAGTCTCGCGCCTGGCGTTTTCAAGGGCCCGGGAGATTTCAGCGCCGCCGCCATGAACAATGATAAGTTCCAACTCGGGACTGGATTTGATTGCCGCCGCCAACTCTTTAAACCCCTGTTCGCCTTCAAATGCCCGGCCGCCGATTTTAATCAGGATTCGTGCGTTCATTATTTAATAGCCAATAATTATGATTTTCAACAGTCAACATTATTTAGTCAAACTGTGTGTTGTAAGTTGTTTGTTGTCAGTTGTCACTTGTCCGTTGACGACAGGCTACTGCCCATGTTAGAAATTATGGTTTGCCTCCTGCGACTATAGCCTTCGTTGAATGCCAATTGGCAACAGCGTGGTCTTTAGATTGGCAGATTTATTGTCTACTTAGCTATGCTTTGCTCTGTAAACTCCAACATACCACTCACAACGAACAACTCACACGTTGAGTTTTTAAATCAACGCCTACATGTTTTCCAAAACCTCCACCCCTAACAGACTCAATCCGTTTTTCAACACCCCGGCGGCTGCTTTTATGAGCGCCAGCCTGGCACTGATCAGCTGCGCACTGTCCGCCTGCAACACCGGATGTTTATTGTAAAACTGGTTAAAAGCCTTGGCGGTATTAAATATATGTCCGGCGACTTTTGACGGATTTAGATCCTGGACGGCGCTTTGAACTTCTGCCGGAAATTCGATCAACTTCTGGAGCAGCTGCACTTCTTCCGCATTGCCCAGCAACGAAAAATCCGGGTTCTGTAGCGCTGTTGCAGTGCGTTTGGCTTTTTCCTGAATGCCGCTGATCCTGGCGTAAGCATACTGACAGTAAGGACCGGTAAATCCGTCAAATGATATGGATTCGGCGGGATCGAAATTGATGCTCTGGTTGGGGCGCACTCGCAGCAGATAGAATTTTATCGCACCGACACCGATTTTTTGCGCCCGGTTTTCTACTTCTTCTTCCGATAGCCGGCGGTCGGGATCGCGCTGGCGGATTTCGTCGCGTGCCAGTTTGATCATCTCGCTGATGAGATCGTCGGCATCGACGATTTTGCCTTCGCGGGACTTCATTTTGCCTTCCGGCAAATAGACCATGCCGTAGGACAAATGAAAACAGTTTTTGGCCCACTCATACCCCAGGGCATCCAGCATCGCGAACAGGCATTTAAAATGATATTCCTGTTCGCTGCCGACGACATAAATTGAATAGTCCAGGTTGTGATCGGTAATTTTTAGAATGGCGGTGCCGATGTCCTGGGTAATATAAAGGGCGGTTTCATCGGCGCGCAGCACGGTGACTCTTTTTAATTCGCCGTTTTTGTCGCGGCCAAAGTCTTCTTCGGGTAGGAAAAAGACGGTGTTGCCATTCGGGTCAAGGGCTAGGGCTTTTTTTTCGAGACCCTGCTGGATAATGTCCTTGCCGAGTTTATAAGTATCCGATTCATAATAAAAAACATCAAATTTAAGGCCGAAGCGGCGATAGGTTTCTGCAAAACCATCATATACCCAACCGTTCATTTTCTTCCAGAGATCTATCGTCTCGGGTCGCCGGCTTCCCATTTTTGAAGCATTTGCTGGATTTCATTTTCAAGATTTTGATCTTTATCGGCTTCCTGGGCGTAGCGCACGTAATATTTGCCCGACAAAATGGTCGCCCTTTATGCCCTCCGAATCCGGGGTCGTACCGTTGCCCCACCGCTGCCAGGCCAGCATGCTTTTGCAAATATGAACCCCCCGGTCATTGACCAGGTTGGCTTTGACCACCCAGTGCCCGGTGGCCTGGTACATGTTGGCAACAGCCATGCCCAGGGCGCCGTTGCGCAGATGCCCGAGGTGCAGGGGTTTGTTGGTGTTGGGCGCCAGATACTCCACCATTGCGCGGCGGCCTCGGCCCAGGTCGCAGGAGCCATAGGCCAGCATCCCGGCTGATGATATGATTGCACACATCGCCAAACAATATATGGCCGGCAATTTTCAGGTTGATATACGGGCCGGCGGCACTGACTTCAGTAATGACCTTGTCGGGCTGGACGTTTTCGACAATATTTTTGGCTATTTCAGCCGGAGACTTGCGGAACTGTTTGGCCAGGGGAAAACACCCGACGGCAAAGTGACCCATGGCGGTATTCGGCGGAAATCCGATTTCCAGTGGTTCCGGAGGCTGACCATATGCTTTTTCAGCGGCGGCACCGATTTTTTTAATAATGGTTTCTTTAAGTTTATCGACCAGCATTTAATTTTCCTCATTGATATTTAAAAATTAAAAACTATGACAGAAAAATTTCGGACATTCAAGGAGAAACCTCATATCCAGAGAGCGATGCTAATTGGAAACCTAATTAACCGATTTGACAAAATTCACGTGTTGAATGAAAAATTCCAAGCACCAACAAACAAATTTGGTGCTTGAGATTTGGAATTTTATTGATTTATAGAACTTTTTTTAGCTGAATAATATTTTTGATACTCGGCAAATTTACTTCAATACCACAACATGATGTGGTTATTCGGTTCTTGACACACTATAAATATTTTGTCATAGTTACCGGTTGAAATTGGCATTCATATTTTACCCCCATTAATCCGCCCTGAAAAATAGCAGGAGAAAAAGCAATGGAAAAGTACGCCGAGCAAACCCTACAGGAATTTGAAGGATGGGAAGAATTTATCAACAAACCCGTCGATGAAAAAGTGCAGAATTTCATCCGCCAAAATCGCATATACGATGTCATTTATGCCCAGCAGTTCGACCGGTCGTTTTTGGATTATCTCTGCAGCCTGGCCGATTCGATCAGATTGCTGGCCAAAACCAAAGTCGGCCAGAGCAAACTGCGCCACTTGTTGCCCCACAAACGGGCCATGCTTTACTTTGTTCAGCCGTCAACCCGGACGTTTCTGTCATTTCAAAATGCCTGTCACATTCTGGGGATGACCACATCCGAAATCCGGGGTACCTCCACCAGTTCCGAGGTGAAAGGAGAGTCGCCGGAGGATACCATTCGCACCTTTGCCAGTTACGTTGACCTGATTATTTCGAGGCATCCGGAAGCCGGCTTTGCCGAAAAAACGGCCTGGGTCCTGAATCAAACCGACCACCCCGTGCCGGTGTTAAACGGTGGCTCCGGGCCCGATCAGCACCCCACCCAGGCCCTGCTGGATATTTACACGCTGGAAAGAGAATTTAGAACCATCGGCGGATTGGACGGCAAGAAGATTGCCATGGTCGGCGATTTAAAGCGCGGCCGCACGGTGCGCTCTTTGAGCTATCTGATGAAAAATTATCAAGATGTTGAGCTGGTCTATGTCGCCCCGGAAGTTTTCAGGATGAAAGACGACATTAAAGAGTTTTTAAGCAAACACAACATCCCCTTTAAAGAAACCGAAAACTTCGAGAGCATCATGCCCGAAGTTGACGCCATCTACATGACCCGGATTCAAAATGAGTATGCCTCGGACCCGACCAGCGAAGCCGAAACTTATCCCCAGTTTCATCTTAAAACGAGCCATTTGTCCATGATTCAAACCCACTGCGCCATCCTGCACCCGCTGCCGCGGCGCTATGAAATTGATATCCGAATCGACAAGGATCCACGGGCGGCCTACTGGCGCCAGGAGCGTTGCGGCATGTGGGTCAGGGCGGCGCTAATTTCCTACATCTTCGGGGTGGATGGGGAAATAATGAATGAGTTGTCGTAATGGAACAGGTTCTGAGGTTCAGGGTTCAGGGTTCAAGGTTTGAGTCTTCGCCCTCGGCTTCGCCCCCACACGCAGGGCTCAAGAGTTCACGGTTCAAAGCTGGATAACATCCAAACTGCTCATAGCAACATGCAAAATCACGATCGGGTATAAACTTCTTCCCTGCCGTCGCATGAATTTTCACGATAATTATCGGAATACTACAATGACAAAGAAACAATTCAATGTGGGGCAACTTATGATAAAATCGTTGACAACAGATCAGATTGCCCTGCTGCTGGATGTTGTCGCTTCAGGAGGTGATTTGAGCAGATATATGGGCGACTTGAAAAAGGCCGATCCTGATATGGCTGCCACCGTTGACAAAGTTCTCAAAGCTCGCGAGGTCAAGGCCGATGGCCGGGAAGAAATCCGGCTGGCTTCGGAACAGCGAACAATCGAGTTCTGGAATTCATTATGGCGTCTCTGGGATGATATCGTCGCCGAGGTGGGTGATGAAGAAGGAAAGTATGCGATCCAGAATCACCACTGGGAGGCGCCGTATTTTGACGGCTCTTATCTATCCCTTGACCTCGAGCCGATTGCCGAGGATATGCTCGGTTTAATTGATGACGTCTATGATTCAGTGGATTCTCCAGACCTTTTTTTAGAAGCGCTGGAGGAAGTCGAGGACAATATTTCTCTCTATCCTGAATGGATGGGAGTCGAATACGGTGAAGCGTTCGAACTCGAAAGAAACGCGACTCTTTGTGCACTGAAGTGGCTGTGGCTGGGAGTGCAAGATGAGCCTCATTCCGGCGTTTTCTTACTCGAAAAAGTTTCTGATATCGAAAATTCGGACCAAATGTTATATTTGAATCGGAATGCCAGTGTTGAATTTTTTGTGAAACTTCCTGATGATATTTGCCGTATGATCCATACCTACTTAAAGGAAGAAGAGCATGAACTAGATCTGAGCAATGTTCATTCGATATGGCATCAAATAAATCATAATTATGAATCGCGATTTGATTTGTCTAAGTATCTTGAATCCTGCCGCAGGCATTTAGCTGACAACTGGCACTATGGCCGTCCATTGATCGATGATGCTTTAAACCGGAATAAAATAATGGAATCGGAGATACTGCTGGAAAAAACCTTTGCCAGTCTGTTAGGGAAACAAAAAAAGTCGAAATGGCACCCGGAAACTACGTTGCTCATCGATCAGGGATATTTTATCAAGAAACAGGATCGGGAAGAGATCTCGACGTTGTTGCATACATGGAATGAGGTGGCCGTGAAATTGGGCAATTCAAAGCGCAGTGCCGCCGCCGAATTGCAGAGTGTAATAATCCGATCGCCGCAGGACTGTGACGCGGTTATCAATGCATACAAGCGCTTGGTCAATTCCAAAGTGAAAAAGACCTTAGATGCGCTGTTCGACTGTTGGAAAACCGAAATGGCTGAGCGCAGCTTCCCTCATAATATGGAATCTCCCAAGGCGTCCGATACGTGGATTCACTGGATTATTGATGCGCAACTTGATCCAAAGGCCAAAAGAGAGCGGTTTATGGGCAAACTCCTCGGATGGTTGAGTGATTTGAAAGCAGATCGAAAAAAGTTTAGAAAGCAGTGGCCATGGCTTGCCTGCTTGACTGCGGATCTGCCGGACAGCCAAACGCTCAAGCAAAAATTTCCGGTGTTTTGGGAGACCGCTATTCCTGAAAAAACAGAGGCAGATGACATGCTGGGTAATTTTCGTTGTAATGCTTTGAAAAAAATGAAAACCGGATATTGTTTAAAGACTGCAATAGATGTCTGGCAAACCCATCTGCGCCGAATAATGCCCGATCCTTCGAATGCTTACAAATCAGATTATATTAATCATGCCCGCTGGGCCAAAGCATTGTATGAATTGAACCAAGAGGCCTACTCCGCCCTGCTGACGCAATGGCGCAAGAAACATAACCGCCGTCGGAATCTATGGCGGGATATGAAAGCGATAGGCTTATCCGTTTGAAATGCAACTTGTGCCGCTTCCTTATATTGAAATCAAATCATGTTCGCACAGGGTTCGTGACAAGGGGTGAAAAATATAATAGACCCGCCGGACCATAAATATTCAATATTCAATTTTCAATCTTCAATTCCGGCTTTGCTGGGTAGGGTTTATATTCCGATGAAAAATGTTAAGGGTTTTCTAATCGATTTAGATGGTGTTTTCTACATAGAAGACCAGCCGATTTCCGGGGGTGCAGACAGCGTAAATTGGCTGCGGCAGCAGGGTTTTCCGCTTCGATTTTTGACCAATACCACCATGCATTCCAGAGACGCGCTGGTCGCCAAGCTTTCACGGTTCGGAATTCAAGCCGAATCCGGGGAGATGTTCAGCACCACCGTGGTGGCGGCCAAATGGCTTGCCGATAAGGGCGTTTCGCGTGTGCAGCTCCTGCTGACCGCGGACGCGCAAAAAGACTTCACTGGATTTGAGATAACGGACCGTCAGCCTGAAGTTGTCGTGGTGGGTGATCTGGGAGCACAATTTACATTCGATATCTTAAACAGCGCCTTTTTATCGGTTAAAGCCGGTGCGCAGCTGGTTGCTTTGCAGAAAGGCCGCTACTGGCAGAAAAAGAATGGTCTTGCAATGGATGCCGGAGCCTTTGTGGTCGCGCTGGAATATGCGACGCAGACCGAGGCCGAACTCATCGGCAAACCGAATCGGGCCTACTTTGATACGGCCTTGGCGGACCTCGGACTCGATCCTTGCCGGGTGGCCATGATTGGCGATAGTATCGACGCGGATATCATCGGAGCCCAGGCCGTTGGGATGCCGACTATCTTGGTTCGAACGGGCCAATATGTTTTTGATGCGCAAAATCCCTGGCCGGCGCAACCCGACTGGACCATCGATTCGATTGCCGACCTGCCGGGGCTTGTTGGAGAATGGGATGCTGGAATTTAGGTATTGGGTATTGGGTACTTGGTATTGGGTACTTGGTATTAGGTATTGGGTATTGGGCATCGGGCACTGGTGGCTGGTAGCTGCTGCTGGTGACTGGATACTGAAAAAAGTTGATTGGGTTGAATAAGTTAATTGAGTTCATTGGTATCGGGTGTAAGGCATAGAATGAAAGGCTAAAGGCTAAAGGCACAAGGTTTTCAATATCAGGCTGAATCAATTAAAGTCTTGACAGCCAGATGATTGCAAGCCATATTTTTGTAAGTTATCGAGTAACCAGTAACCAGTAACCAGTAACCAGTAACCAGAAACCAGTAACCAGTAACCAGTAACCAGTAACCAGTAACCAGTAACCAGACCACGACCATCGACCATCGAGTATCCAGTATGCCAATAAACGCAAAAGGTGATCCACCATGGAATATGTTGAACCGCCGCCTGCTCCCAAGCCGGAGGAAGAGGCGCCCGAAGAAAAATTCCGCAAAGTCCTGATAAAACCGGATGAGGACCGGCAGATTTCCCTTCAGAAAGCTCAAGTCCGGGATGTGCAGGAAATTCTCGATCTTGTCAACGGGTATGCCGCAGCCGATGTGATGCTGCCGCGGGGTCCCCAGTACCTGTACGAAAATATAAGGGATTTTGTGATCGCCAGCGACCGGAATGTGCCGGTTTACAGCATGATGGAAACCCGGGAAGAATTGCATCTGATTGTGGCCTGCGGCAGCCTGCACATGCTCTGGGATGATATCGCCGAAATCAGGGCGTTGGCGATTCACCCGGATTATCAGCATCTGGGATTGGGCAGGAAACTCGTCGAATACTTGATTGAAGATGCCAAGCAGCTGGGCATCAAACGACTGTATACCTTTACCTTGACCGAGGAATTTTTCCGAACCATTGGATTCAAGCGACAAAAACGCGAGGAGCTTCCGCCTAAAATGTGGGGGGAGTGCAGCCGCTGTCCGAAATATTTCAAATGTGATGAGGTTGGGATGGTTAGGGTGATTTGAGTGAGTTCGGATTTTTTATTTCGATGAATGGCTTTGGGCAGGGGGCGGCGCATGGCGGGAAGGACAGAAGTTGAGAAGGTGGGAAGATGAGAGGGTAGGGCGAATTCGGAGGCCGAACCCGTCGTCGTCCCAAAAGGGTAGGACTATGCCGCGGCAAGCATGTGACAGTGGGAAGAAGGGGCATAGGGCAAAGCGCAGGGCGCATAGGGAATTAGAGCAGGGAGTGATGAGCTGAAATAACAATCAGGCCCTTTGTTGCTATTTTGGTGCATATGGTGGCAAGAGAATTGTATTAAGATAGCCTCAACGGCAGCCTGATTATCGAGATCGAAAATATCTTAAATTTTTATGGTCTTTGATTATTCAAGCTTTGTTGGAGGTATCAAATTCCGGTGCATCAATAAGGTAAACAGCCACATAAATGATATTAATTCCTAATGGCAGATAGCTTTTTATAAATTACTCTTTGGATGAAATTGATAACGCACGTTGCTTTCTCTCGGAGCATTCTGAGTACCAGGAGGGCCCAAGATTTTCCATGTAGTCATAATATTGCTGCTTTTTATTTGGTGGTGTTTTGATCCACCGATTGTCACATTTTAGCTCAAGTTTGGTCTTGAGAGATGAGTCCAAACGAACATCCTTAACCAATATTCCTTCATCACTGCCCATTTTTGCTTTAATTTTTCCATCAGAGTCAGCTATGGCCGACTTACCAGGAAATTTACTAATCATGGGACGTAAAACTCCTGCTATTAATGTTGGTGAATGAAACCTTAATGGCGGTGAATAAAAACTTCCTACCTTATTGACCATAATGGCCGGTATGCTAAGCAATTTAGAGTAAAAAGACGCAATGGAACTCCCGTCTAATCCATTATATATCATCATCAATTTCTCGTTTACAATGTGATCCCGTTGAGTTCAAAAAGTCGAAAATAGTTTCCAATTTCACTATTTTTCCAGCTTCACAGGATGGGAAATCCCATAAAATAACTTTTAAAATTGACTCGAGCATCTAAATCAATTAAGGAAATATCAAAAGGGGAAATCCATGGAGGAAAAAATCACATACAGACGACCTGATGGAAAAGAATGCAATGCTTACTACGCCGGCCCGGCTGCCGGTGAAACCGCCCCCGGCGTTGTAGTTCTCCAAGAGTGGTGGGGCCTCAACGACCAGATCAAGGGCGTCGCCGACCGTCTCGCAGAGGTCGGCTACCGCGCCCTTGTCCCCGATCTTTACAGGGGTAAAGTCACCCTGGAGGCTGCAGAGGCGGAGCATTTGATGAGTAATCTGGATTTTGGCGATGCCGCAACCCAGGACATCCGGGGCGCCGTAAAATACCTCAAAGGGACCAGCCCGAGGGTCGCCGTCATCGGTTTTTGCATGGGCGGGGTTCTTGCGATACTTGCTGCTGTCTATGCAAAAGAGACCGATGCCGCCGTTAGCTGGTATGGCGTTCCGCCGGAAGAGGCGGCAGATACCAGGACCATCAAGATCCCTATCCAGGGTCACTTTGCCCTTGAAGACGAGCACTTCACGCCCGTCCAGGTCGATGCCCTCGAGTCAAGACTTAAGGAAGGGAAGGTAAATTACGAGTTTTATCGCTATCCGGCCCAGCATGGATTCGGCAATGAAACCGGTGAGCGTCATGACCCTGAGGCGACGAAACTCGCCTGGCAGCGGACCCTGGATTTTCTGGCCAGGCACATCACGTGACAGGCGGGGAAAGAAATGGGTCATATCGTAAAATAATTGATAGACATTGCCAGAGCTGCACCCAGGGCCGACAAGGCGCAGCCGGTGGATTGGCTGGTATCTGACGATCCAGATCTGATTGAAATGCTCAGCCGGCAGACGGTTGCCGTGTTTGAACAAAAACTTGACCAGGGTCGGAAGAATACTTGTCACTTGTGTTTGAAACCAACGCTCCCTTTTGCGGCATTGGATTGGGCAACAAAACGTCAAGATGTGACATCAACATTATCCTTTGGAAACAATTTCGCGATGATAACCAAGAGGACCAGAGTTACCAGGGCCAGAACGATATACAGCCCCCAAGCCTGGTTACTGAAAGCGCGGGTAATCCGGGCAATGAAACCTGCGCTTTTAAATACGCTTACCTCCCCGATCAGCGCCTGTTTAGGTTCAATGCTCAGCAGAACATCTTGAACCAGAGACAAATCGTAGACCGGCACGGATTCCTCCGGATTTCCGCCCACAAGCTCATACTCCCCGGATTCCGCCGCAAGAAAAATGAGACTTCTGGCCCGGTAAAGCGCTTGTATATTTTTGATTTCAATGGGTTGATTGTCACCATGCGCCATGGATATGCGAAGTTCAGACCGATCCTGCGGGAAGGATCGCATATCGATTTTAAGATTTGATTCATCTTTTTCACGGCTGGCCCAACGCATGATCTTCCATGGTGGCCAGCCTCTGTTGCCATGTTTGTGGGTTTCAATGACAACCTGCCGATCAAATATTCCGTCGGCCTTGAGTTCGATGGCAACCCAAGGTGAGGATAGCGGCGGAAGTTTCAGGAGCCAGGTCGTGCGGTTGTTTTCCCTGTCGTAGGTCCGTTCGGCCTCAAGGTCTATTTTTTGGATTTCACGTTCGGTATCGAAAAAAGGAACCTGTCGGCCGCCTTTAATCAGCCTGATACCGGTCTGGTTAGGTTCTTTGCTGATCTGCCGGTTAAAAACGAGGCGAAACAGTCCCGGTCCGGAGATCTTTACCGGAGCTTTCCATGTATACCCGTCCATATTGAATGGGCCGCCCATGACAGCGAATTCCTGTACGTAATCTGCTGGGCGCCAGTCCATGTTTGTTTGAATGGACCGGAAATTCAGTACCTGTCCGACACGGCGTTTTCGGTCTCCGGCGTATTCAAAAATTCCGACTGAATTATTCAACCCGGTCCTGGCCGTGTAAACGCCCGGTTGATCAGCCAGGAAAACAAGACGAGGGAGTCGGGCCTTGACCCGAAAAGAATCAATGCTGCCGATAAGTCGGCCTCCGGCATTTAAACGGATGATCAGAGATTGACTCGACCATCGGCGTTTGATCTTGATGGTCAATTTTTTTTCATCGCGATTGACCGTCAATACATTGCCTGTGTCTATTTCTTGAAACTTTTTCCGTCCGGAAACAATGGCCTCCTTTCCAATCGTCCATGTCCCCTGGAATTGAGCCTGGGTGGTTAACTCATCTGCTCCAGCCAGATGCCGGAGCCGGGAAGTTCCGCCTTTATTTCGATCACGCTATTGCGGTCAGCACGTTTAAATTCAGGCTTAAAATAGTCATACGCATATCCACGGCCCAATTTTGTTCCGGAAACCACAATTTTTTCAATGGGCAAAGGTGTCTGCCGCCAGCGTTTGTCATATCCGAAAAAACGGAATTTGAATCTCCGGTAATTTTCCGGTTTGATATTGATGTCAGCCATGATCTGTTTGCCCGGATTGTAGTCGCAGCGTTGGTTGCGACGATCTGCCAGGTCTCCCGGCTAAGGGCGTCAACATTGACCTTTCCCATGCCTTGGGCGTCGGAAACGATTACCCGGAGATGATCTGCCCGGATCATGTCCGGTATCGTGCCCTCCCAGAGCAGACCGTTGTCATTGCTCAATTCAACGGTTTCAGGTTTGAGCATGACGGATACCGGTCCGCTTTCCTCCTTCCAGTACAACTCGAATGAGCGCGGTTGGTTATCCGGCCCTTTCAGGACAAGATCCATTTTCTGCCCTTTGGTCTCAGAGGTTCCCTCAGTGCCGGGCATTATATGCAGCCCGGGCGGCAGAACCGCCTCCACAATATCGGGATTAGCAACTCCCAATTCGCCCTGCTTCCTCCAGTTAACTTCTGCGCCCGCCGAGCTAAAAAATCCGAAAACTAGGAGAAGGAGTATCAAACCTTTTTGATTTCTGTTTTGCATCATCATCCTCATCGGTTAGAAAACGCTGATAAAGAAAGGACACCAGTATCAATACGACCGCCAATCCGAATAAGGAAGCCACACGGTACAGTTGCCCGAGTTTCCACAGGTCCATTAGAAATATTTTCAAAGAAGTAAATACCAAAAGAATCAAGGCTGCCCAACGCACCCGCACCTGAGCAAGTTTTATCCCCACCAGCAGCATCCCCCTGGCATAGATCAGCCAGCTCAGGCTGTAGCCCAGTTGGTGCGCCAGACTGCCATGGGTCAGCAGACTGAAATGACGGCCCTGGGTGCCGAATACACTGGCGATTTGTATATTCATGACACAAAAGGTCGTCACTGCCAGCAGGATGCTCCAGAAGGCTTGCCGGTTCAAACCCGGGCGGGCCAATTTATGTATTTCTTTTTCAATGCCAGTACGGTCATTATCGCCAGCATGATCATGTAAATCAGCGTGGGCATATTCAAAAACGGTGTGACGTCCGCAAACTCGACTTTGAAGCGAAAAGGCAGCATCACTGCCTTGACCAGACCGAACAGAATCAGGACGAGTCCCGCCAACCTAAAATACCGATCGAGTCGGCGCGGCCACATTAGCAGACCCAGTCCGTATGCGAACCATCCCGCGGCAGATGCCGCAGCCATGGACATGGTGTGGCTTTTAAACAGGGTAAATGTTTGACCCGGCTGCAGAAAAGTGCCCTTTTCCAATTTCAAAAACAGGAAACTCACGACTAGCAGCATCAACAGGAGGAGATTTTTGACACTGACCACGGTTTCACCGTAGGGCTCTTTTAATAATAGAATTAGCAAAATGGCCATGAGGGGCAGGTAGGCCAGCAGGCCCAGGTTGAACAGCGGTCGCATTGCGGGGACCGCGTCTGGATAGATAAAGGGAAACAGGATCATCCCGGTGGTCGCCAAGCACAGAAGGATCAGGCCAACTTGGCGCATGGAGGCTGTCAAGGTACGCAATTTCCATAGAACCGAGCCAATCCGGCCCAGACCAGGATGTAACAGACGGTCTGCAGGTGGTCATTGCCCGGCCGGAACTTGAAGATTGCTCCAGGTCCTGCAAATACATCGGCGATAATGAGATTCAGCAACCCAAATCCGGTGCCCAGAGCCAGCCACAAAAAGAAATTCGGTAGATCTATTTTCCGAAGCAGACGATCCGGAAACCCACTGAGTTAGCTGCCGCGGCCAGCGGAACGATGGCTGCAGCCACAGACAGCACCGCATTGTTGAGTAGAGCGAGGCTTTGGGGATTTTTCATTGCCGGGAGAAATGCGAACAGGAGAATAAGTCCGGTTGGTGCCATAAATGCCGCCACCCAGCGCAGCCCGGGATGCGCCACTCTGCGGTTTAGCCACAGCAGGGCCGTGGCTTCGTATACCAGGGTCAGTCCGATGCATCGATAGTCCAGGAGCAGCACCGGGATGGCCGATATGTAAAACAACAGCACACCGCCATGGAAAGCGATAATGGCATTTTTCTCTGGTTTGCCCTTCAGCGCCTTGAGCATGGAAGCCACACACGGAAGCTTGAGAACAAAGAGGATCATCGGCAGCCATCCTGAATATGCCCGAGGATACAGACTGTCTGCAGCCCAGATGATAAAGAACCCCTGTATTGCTTCAAACAGCGCCCATGCCATCCATATCCGGTTCCATGTTTCAGGAGGGCGGAAATATGCAAACGGTACGATCAGGGCCGCGGCAAACAACGGCCCGGCCCATTGCAGGGTTGCCGGATGCAATACACTGTCAATCGGAGCGAGCATCCAGATCCCTTCCGAAAATGCGGCCGCTAGTAGGGCGACAATCCCCAAGGGCTGAAAAGACAGGCGTTTGCACAAAAAGAGCGTCAGGCCCAGAAACAGACCATCGTGGCCATGCCCGGGTGAGGATTGAGATCTTTTTGAATCATAAAGGCAGCGGCCAGCAGCAAAAACCCACTCACGGCGGGTGAGGCGGACATCCACTCGATGAGTCCGGGTTTGCTCTTCTTGGGGTCGGCGAGTTCTTTATCCAGGCTCAAAGAGCCGATCCAGCCGGGCAGTTTTCGGAGGACATAGAATACCGCCACACACAGCACGGCACCGGCAAATAATAAAAATCCGGAAAATCCCAGTCCAATGACTTCTGACGGTACCCGTAGAATCCAGGTCAGCCCGCTGACAACAAGAATCAGCACCAGTACGGCGACCTGAACGACGGCACCAAACAGCAGGCTGACCGTGATTCCCAATACTTGCAGGCCCAGGGTCATGGGCCAGAACCAGAAAAAGACATTGGGCTCTTTGAATACAGCCGCCAGGCTTAAACCAGCAATGGCCACGGGAAAATTCTGAACCAGTGTAAAAATGATTTTTGCATGCCGTATTTTTTAATTAAAAGAACCGGTCCGAACCCGGCAAAAACGCCGTAGATCAGGAAAAGCAGAAGGCCCCAGGAGACAATTCCGGGCTGAAAACTCACAAAGGCCCAGATTAGGCGGTGCAACGTCATCACAGAATACGGGATCACACGTTGATGCCATCCCATGTTTCGAAGGGCCAGGATGATGGAACCTACGGCCGCTGCCGTGCAGAGCAATAGCTGGTTTCGTTGGGGTGGCGAAGCAGAATAAAGGATAGGAGCGTCACTGAAAGATAAAGAATATTCCCGGCTGAGGATACCGCCACAGACTGGTCGGGCGGGAGTTTTGTCAGATCAATGATTACGGTAAAAAACGCAGGTTGGCGACCGACACCCAGGCGATGGTGAACGGCGCGACCGTGCTCTCGCCGAAAAACGATGCAAACGTCAGGGACACCAAGGTACCGACGGTTGCGATCAACAGAAGGATGGATGAATCCAGGCGTCTTATCACCTGATAGATTCCTGGCGTTGACAATCAACAAGTAGACAAACAGCATGACCAGGCTGCTCTGGCCGGGATCGACGAGAATCGGCGTGGCATAGGCGCCCAGAGCCCCCATTATCGATACGGCGATCCGCCGGTGATACAGTGCCAGCACAAAGGCCGCCGCTGAAACGACGGTCAGTAAAATGAAACCGACCAATTCCGGTAAAAAATGATAATAGAGAGTGGCTGCAAACACGACTGTGTAAAGTACGCCGATGCCGCCCGCAGCCAAGGTCTGCCGGGTGATATCATAGCGGACACGCTGAAAACGTCCGGAAGATACGCTAATAAGCGCCAGACCCGCCAATGCGCCTATGGCGAGACGCATTTCAGGGGATCGTTTGGTCGATGGTATATTTAACAAAAAAACCTGCCCCGATAAGCAGTGCGATTCCACCAAGCCAGGCAAACAGTTTAATCCCTGTAAACTGTTCCCAGTCAACGTTTTCCTGAAATTTTCGCCACTGCTGCGACCATTCGCTGGGCCGCCGGGATTCGGTTTTAGGAGACTCTTTCACTGGTTTTTCCTCAGCCTGTTCAACCATTTTATTCCGTCGAAATCGCAGGAGGCGGGTTGGGGCGAAACCAACTTTCAATGAGTCTCTACCGTCCTTCGTCCATCACATCCACCTGCGTCGTGGTTCCCGAAGCGCATCCGCTTGGGCTACCTCCCGTTCATCACTTTGCGCTCCGGCCGCTGCTTCCCCGGAAGCCGCATCGACCAGCGTCTCAATTGTGCCGATCCTCTGCATTAGATTGGACTGTGCCTGATAGAGACTATCAATTCGCAATGAAAGATTTTTTCCCAGGCGACTGACCTTGACAAAAAGAACAATGATTATTCCAAACAGTATCAAAAATATGAGCGACATGGCCCCTCCATGAGTTCATAGAACCATAAACACCGGTTCTAAATCTTGTGCGAACGAACATCTCTCAAAACGTATTATGGCCAGAATTCTTTGCAAGTAGCATGCCGATTTTGCACCAAATTTTATCTTTTGGTTTTATTTTCTGAGAACCAGATCGAAAATGGGGGATTTACCGGATAGCTTCAATCGCTTTCGAGTTAGAGGGGAAGGTGAATTACGAGCTTTATCGCTATCCGGCCCAGCATGGATTCGGCAATGAAACCGGTGAGCGTCATGACCCTGAGGCGACGAAACTCGCCTGGCAGCGGACCCTGGATTTTCTGGCCAGGAACATCAATTGACAGGAGGGGATAGAAAAGAGTCACATACCAACCCGGGCAAGCCGGTTGGAGCGAAGCGTAAATCCCGTTTGTCGGGGAAATGAATATTGAAAATGGATCAGTGAAAATCTGTGAAGATCCGTGTCCCATCATTGGATTCGGGGTTTTAATTGATGAGCGCTTAATCCCCTGGGTGCGGCAATTCCGCTGATGCCTCCGCTTTTTCATGCAGTTTGCGAACGGTCTCGAGCACCTTGTTGTGAAAACCATAGCTGTCGATAAATTTGTTTATAACTATGGGACAGTTTGGTTTCCACCTCGAGCATAAAGGTTTCCGGTGTCATGGTCGCCGAGGTCAATGCGGGCTGCACGATATTGACCACTTTTTTGCGCATTTTCATCTTTTCAATTTTGCTGACCCGCTGAATTAAAAGCATTTCGTTGTCAAAAATCTGAATGACTTTCTGGATATCTTTAGTTCTCAACTTGGCCATATTTATTTTTCTCCTTAAAAGCGGCCGGTTCCGAAAGGGCCCTGGCTCCAATCCGGGGAGCCGCCATGCCGGTATTCGGTGACCGGCATTTCAAAAAAGTTATTCTCCGTAGTTTAGATCGGTAGACCGACTCATCCCGGTGAAGACTCTCATCACGCATGGTATGTTCAAATTGCTGGCTGATACCTACCATCTTGTTTTGCAGCTTAAGTGCGAGTATCATCGCAAAGCCGACATAAAATATCAGATAACCTTTATGATATCATAAAAAACGATTAAATAATGAAGTAATTTTTGATTACTTTTTTTGACGAAGGTGGTAATATTCGGATTATCGGCGCTTTGGGTAAGATCAACCGCGAATTGATCCCTGCCTATGATTGAGGGAATCGTTGCAACCATGGTGTAGGTCTTTTGCGAACCGGTTGAAAAGATAACTAAATTTTAAAGCGAGGTCGTTGCCATGAGAAGAATGTCTAGAAGCGGTATCGGAACAACGTCGGGTTTTGGCTTGAGCGCCCATTCCCGGGACGAGCTGGATTCCATCCATTACACGACCATGCAAATACTCCAGGATACCGGGATAAAAGTAATGAGTGAAAAGGCCCTGGAAGTATTTCATGGCGGCGGCGCCTCCGTCGAGCGATTCGGGAAATACGGCATCGTCAAGCTTCCGTCGTATCTGGTTGAAGACTGTATCCACTGGGCGCCGCGTTCAATTGTTTACGATGCCCGCAATCCGAATGACGATTACGTGGCCGAGCCCAATCGGGTTGGATTTACCACTTTTGGCGGCTGTATCAATGTCATTGATCCGGCAACCCGTCAGCTGCGGCGGGCAACCAAGAAAGACTGTGGCGATATCGCCCGGCTATGTGACTATCTGGATGAAATTTGCGTGGCAACCAGAGCTGTCAATTCTACCGATGTGCCAGGGGCGACCCAATCCGTTCATAACCTGGAGGCGATACTGAGCAATACCGGCAAGCATATATTTCTGGGTGCTGATTCTGCCAGGGCCTTACAGGTCATGGCCGAATTGGCCGCCGCCTGTGTGGGCGGGAAGGAAGCATTTGAACAGCGGCCGATTTTCTCGGCCAGCGTCTGCCCGCTAAGCCCTTTAACGCTTCCTCCAGATACCTGTGAAGTGATCATGGAGTCCGCCAATATCGGAGTGGGGATTATGGTCATTCCCATGGCTCTTTCCGGCGGAACCACAACGGCCACCCTGGCCGGTACCCTGGCGGTCCACAACGCCGAAGTCCTGAGCAGTATTGTGTTGGCCCAATTGGTGAAAAAAGGCCTGGCATGCACTTATGGCAGTACCAGCACCATTTTGGATTTACGATTCGGCATTACCGCCGTCGGTGCGCCGGAATACGGTATGATCAATGCATCCATCGCAAAATTAGCCCAATACTACCGGCTGCCCAGCTATGTCGGCGGCGGTGCTTCCGACAGCAAGGTGCCGGACCCTCAAGCCGGGTATGAGTTTACCCTGAGCGCCACGTTGAGTGCCTTGGCCGGCGCCAACATCGTATTCGGATCAGGGGTTCTGGAGCAGGGCCTGACGATTGATTACGCCAAGCTGATCATGGACGCCGAAATGATCCGAAATATTCAGACAGCCACCCGGGGCGTGACAATATCCGATGAAACCCTGGCCTTCGATGTCATCCATGAGGTTGGTTCCGGCGGTGCTTACATCTCCCACGATCATACCTTCAAATCCATGCGGAGTCAGTCCCGCTCCGAATTCTTTGACCGCAGGAGCCGCGGCAACTGGATGAAAAAAAATACCCGGGGTGAGGCCATGACGGACCGGGCCTATGAGGCTGCGGTAAAAATCATTGAAGACCATCAACCGCACCCGCTGCCGGATGGCGCCGCCGAGACAATGCGAGAAATTGTCATGGAATTCGAAAAGGAACAGGGGCCGGTCTAATTCAGGAATTCACTATTTAATCATGCCAGATGGAGGAAGCCAGATGAAAAACTATGCCCGCGTGGTCGTTATCGGTGGCGGTATTGCCGGTTGCAGCACTTTATATCATTTAACCAGACTGGGCTGGTCGGACGTCGTTTTAGTGGAAAAAAATGAATTAACCTCAGGCTCGACCTGGTTGGCCGCCGGTAATGTGCCGCATTATCATCGTTCCTTTAATTCAACCAAAATAAACAACTATGCCGTTCAACTATACCCGACGCTGGAAGCGGAAACCGGCCAATCCGTTGACTGGCACACCACCGGCAGCCTTCGGATCGCCCTGACATCCGACCGGATGGATGAGTACAAACATGTCGCCGGTAAAGATAGGCTGGTGGGGATTCAGTCGGAACTTGTCGGGCCGCAAGCGATGAAAAAAATCTTTCCGCTGATTAACACGGAGGGTATTGTGGGGGGGCTATTTCATCCGAATGACGGTCACGTGGATCCTGCCAGCGTCACCCAGGCCATGGCTAAGGGGGCCCGTCGGCGCGGGGCTGAAATATATACATTTAACCCGGTAACCGATATTTCACAAACACCCGCCGGAGAGTGGGTCGTTCATACCCAAAATGGAGACATTACCTGCGAAATTGTCGTGAATGCGGCCGGTTTGTGGACATCCGCGATTGGTGCGATGGTGGGTCTGTATTTACCCGTAATCGCCATGGAACATCATCATATTCTCTTTGAAGATGTGCCGGAACTGGTCGAGTCGGGCATGCAACTGCCGCTGCTGCGCGATCCGGATACTTCCTTCTATATGCGCCAGGAATTTAAAGGCCTTTTGATCGGACCCTATGAAAGTCAACCGGCAGCCTGGCATCCGGATGGTGTCCCCATGGAGTACGCGTCCCAGGCGCTTAAGCCGAATCTTGAGCGGATTCAGGATATTCTGATGGCTGCCATCCAGCGGGTCCCGGCCATGGATGATTGCGGTGTCAAAGAGGAGGTGAACGGACCCATAACCTATACACCGGATGGGGGGCCGCTGCTCGGGCCGGCTTTCGGATTGCGCAACTTTTATCTGAATGGCGGGCATTGCTTTGGCATAACGCAATGTGCGGCCTATGGACTGCATACCGCGGAATGGATTATTGAGGGGGAGCCGAGCATCGACTTATCGGCCGCAGATGCACGGCGCTACGGTGATTATGCCAACCGACACTGGGCTCATGAAAAAATATTGGAATCATACCGCATGATGTATGCCATCGAATATCCTGATGAAATCCGGTTTGCTGCCCGGCAAGCCAAAACAACACCCGTTTATGATATTCTGAAAGCCAAAGGCGCCTGTTACAGTCAAACCTATGGCTGGGAACGGGCCAGCTGGTTTGCACCCCAAGGAATGGAACCCAAAGATAAAAACAGTTTCAAACGCACCAACTGGCACGATCCCGTGGGACAAGAGTGCCGCGCTGTCCGGCAACGAGTCGGTATCCTTGACCTGAGCGGGTTTTCAAAATTTAAGGTAGCCGGCCCGGGTGCTGAATCATTTCTGAACTATATCATAACAAGCAAGGTGCCAAAAGCGGTCGGAAAAATTTCTGTGGCCACGATGCTGACTCAAAAAGGGACGATAAAATGTGATGTTACGGTCACAAAAATAGGGCCAGACGCATTTTTCGTCATTGCCGCTGCTGCAACCGAGCGGCATGATTTAGATTGGATGAAGCGGCTGATGCCCATGGATGGAAGTGTCACGATAGACAATATGACCTACCGATATGGGACATTGGTCCTGGCGGGTCCAAAATCAAGAGATCTGCTGTCCAAACTAACCGAGACAGATTTAAGCAACACGGCCTTTCCATTTGCAACGATGCAGAACATGTTTGTGAACCTGTCTCCGGTGATGGCACTTCGAATCGGGTTTTCGGGCGAGCTTGGCTGGGAACTGCATCATCCCATCGAGCACCAGCGGGATATTTATAACGCCTTGATGAACGCCGGCGAGGAATATGGCATTACTGACTACGGGCTCAGGGCCATGATGTCTCTGCGCCTGGAAAAAGGATACTGCGTGCTGGGCCGAGAATTATCTTCCGAACGCACCCCCTTGGAGGCTGGCTTGGAAAGATTCGTCAATTTCAATAAAGGGAATTTTTTGGGTCGGCAAGCTTTAATTCAGCAAAAAGAAAAGGGGCTTGCTGAACAGCTTGCCCTGATGACGGTGGCAGCCGATGACGCAGACGCTATCGGCGATGAACCGGTTTATCAGGGTGATGAAATTGTGGGCCGCGTCACATCCGGCGGATATGGTCATACGGTCGGCAAGAGTCTGGCCCTGGCTTACATCAAAACAGAGCTGGCAAAGCCGGGGATTAAGCTGGAAATAGCTATTCTTGATAATCGGTATCCGGCTGAAGTGGTCCGGAGCCCGTATTACGATTCTGAAAATGAGCGACTCAGGGGGTAGGACCCTAACCCGGTCAAGCAGGAATTGAAGATTGAAAACGGATTTGACGGCAACACCGTTTATACTGGAACTACAGGGTCATTATCGGATTATTGTTGGAAATCTTAAGTAAATAATTACTCGCTGCGGTGAAATTTAAAATCATTGAACTGTCGTTGAGTCAAATAATTGTCAGACAATCAATAGATTATACGTGATTGTAATTATGAATGTACTTAGGTGGTAGAATGGCGCAATTTCAGCGCCGCTTGAGATCGGCAATCACCCGGCGGGCGGCATTGTGTCCCGGGGCGCCGGACACCCCGCCGCCGGGATGGGCACCGGAACCGCAGAGGTAAAGGTTTTTAACGGGGGTGCGATACTGGGCTGCTTTGGGGTGCGGCCGCAGGCTGAAAATCTGGTCCAGGTCGTGGCGTCCGTGGAAAATGTCAGATTCGGTCAGACCGTAAATCGTTTCCAGATCCAACGGGCTGATCAACTGGCGGCCGACGATGAGATCCGCCAGATTGGGCATGGTCCGAGCCATATAATTGATGACCGTCGTCCGCCGCATCCTCCTTGACGTCGTCCCAACTTAACCCATCGGCCAGTTGATAGGGATAATATTTGGCCAGGACGCTCATGACATGATGACCGGATGGGGCCAGGCTGCCATCGACGGTGGATGGAATCGTGATCTCCAGGCGCGGCGCCTGGGGCAAACGGCCGTCGGCGGCCGCAAAAAAATTGGCTTCCATGCCGGCTATATCCGGAAAAATGCTGATATCCGAGCGATGCCAGGGCCCTGCTTCACCCGGGGTAAAAAACCGGATGTCCGGCAGGCCTTTGAGCGCCAGGTTAATGCGCCATGAACTGTGCCCCATCCGAAATTGCCGGATGTCCTTGACAAATTCCGGATCCAATTGATTCGGGTCCACCAGTTTTAAAAATGTGCGTTTCGGGTCGGTATTGGCCAAAACGCAGCGGCTGTGAATGGTTTCACCGCTTGCCAGCTGCACCCCGACCGCCCGACCGTTTTCAACCACTATTTTTTCGACGGATGCTGCGGTTCGAATGGCGACCCCTTTGGAGCGGGCAAAATTTGCCATGGCCTGGGTGATAGCGCCCATGCCGCCCTTTACCAAACGCCAGGCACCCTGATCGCCGTCCAGTTCGCCGATGGCCATGTGAAAGAAGGGAATTGCCGAACCCGGCTGCCGGAGACTGGCAAAATTGCCGGAAAAGCAGGCCGACGCATACATGCTCTTGATCATGGGACTGTCAAACCAGCGTTCGATGAGATCATAAGCGCTGCTGGTCAGCATTTGGAGCAGGCGGTAACGGAGATCGGGAGACAGCCGGCGGATGTCCAGACCCATGCGGGCAAAGGCCGCCAAATCCCGCAACCCGGCATCCAGCTTGGGCGGTTCCCGCAGCATTTGATTGCGAATCACGGCACCGACCGTCTGAACCATGGCATCGAATTGCCGCATGGCATCATAGTCGACCCTTGAAAAGCGCTCCACTTCCCGGCGATCGTGTTTCTCGTCACCGCTCAGATACAGGTAGTCATCTTCGCAGACGGACAGGGTGCCATCCATACGGATCATCTCAAACCCGTGATGCTTGAGTTCAAGATCTCGAATGACTTCCGACCGCAACAGGCTGACGACG
Source organism: uncultured delta proteobacterium (assembly GCA_963710795.1). GTDB lineage: Bacteria > Desulfobacterota > Desulfobacteria > Desulfobacterales > JAFDCJ01 > JAFDCJ01. The sequence continues at coordinate 201,387 of CAVQBT010000013.1, read as the reverse complement.
TAGGAAACCGTTGATACCCGATATCCCGGGTGTATTTCTTCGGTTACCGCCGCTCCACCCACCACGGGCCGCCGTTCCAACACGACGGTCCGGAGTCCGGCTTTGCCCAGGTAGCCGGCAGCCGTCAATCCGTTATGTCCGCCGCCGACGATGACGGCATCATATGTGTCGGTCATAATGAACACCAAATCCTTTTAGGAAAAAGCATGATATTTTGAGGTCTGAAATTTTACCTCAACCTTGGAATAATGGAATGGTGGAATGATGGAATATTGGTTTTGTTATGAGGATATCAGCGTTTGAACTTTTTCGTCCCAGCTTAAGCGGGTCATTTATCCAATACTCCAATACTCCAGCACTCCATTATTTCAACACTCTATTTAAAAGCTCTGTTGACTGCCCCTATCTCCCGTTGGAGACTCTCGACAAGTTGGGGCGGAGCCCCTAATCTGGTTTGAACTAATTTAAGAATTTTGCCAGCTTGTCGATCGTATCCTGGGGGGTTTCACCGAAAAAATCCGCGCCGATTCTCTTGGCCCAATGGTCGGTCGCCACCGCTCCGCCCACCATGGTTTTGACCTTGTCGCGCAGACCGGCTTCTTTCAGCGCTTCTTCCAGTTTTTTCTGGCCGATCTGGGTGGTGGTCATCATGGCCGAAGAGCCGACCACATCGGCATTAAGTTCTTTGGCCTTGGTCACAAACTCGCTAATCGGGATGTCCCTTCCCAGATCGTGAACCTCATAGCCGTGCACCCGCAACATGGTGACGATGATGCCCTTGCCGATGTCGTGAATATCGCCTTCAACGGTGCCGATTATGATGACACCCAGTTTCTTCTGCTGCTTTTCCTTCGGGCAAAGCGGCTTCCAGGATCTCAACCGCCGCCGTCATGGCTTCGGAGGCGATCAGCAGCCCCGGCAAAAACACTTCCCCGCGGTCAAAGAGGTCACCCATTTTGCGGATGCCCTCGGTAAACCCTTGATTGATCATCTCCAGCGGGTCCATGCCGTCCTCCAGGGATTTTCGGGCGATTTCTTTGGCGGCGTCATCATCCGTATCCAAAATAGACTGGGCGGCTTTCTTGAGCCATTCAGCTTTTTCCATTCTCCAACTCCTTAGTTTCTTATTCGATTTGACTAGCCGCTTTTCTGGCCAACGGCTGGTCTGACACCTGACACCTGACACCTGTATTCATTGTCTATTCCGCACTTTTCACAATCCGTTTGAGCTCCTTGACGAGGTCTTCCGGCAAGGGCTTGGGTTCATGTTCAGGATCCCGTCCGGCCAGCAGAATATGGCTGGGGCAGATCGATATGGCCTGGGTCACGATATGCTCGGGAAATCCGACCACCCGGGTCTTTTTATTTACCCAGCAACCGCCGTCATGCAAAATATCCAGGGCTTCATCGCAGTCGAAACTGACGCCGGTGGTTCGCAGCACATCCAGGGTGGCGGCATGCAGTTTATCCAGTGCATCCCGGGTAAATGACTTCAGGCCCCAGCCGGTAGTCATTTCTGTCGCGGCTACCGTGCTCTTGCGAATGTTTTTCCTCCTTTCGAATTATTAAATTTTGTGAAACTTACGCTTCAGCTTGTTATCAGATTAATAATGCCAATCGCCTAACTCCGGACAAAACGGAAATTACAAATTACAAGCACCAAAAAACAAATAAATTCCAAATCTCAAATTCCAAATCTCAAATAAGATCAAAAGCCAAAGGTTTGGAATTTTGTATTTCGGTCATTGTGATTTGTTTGGTATTTGTTTTTTGTTATTTGAAATTTTAATGCCTGAAACCATAAGTAAATCACTACATGTTGCCAGAAAAACACCCATAGTTTTTAGTGTGCACGAGCAACCTCAGTCAGGGCCAGCAGGTTCTCCAGGGGCGTTCCGGGTGCCACGGCACAGCCGGGGGCCAGAATCTGAATGCCGTCGGCAATCATGGTTTCGCACTCGGCCTTGACTTCGGCCGGACTCCTGAAATAAAGCGTGGTGGCGGTATCGGCGCCGCCCATTAAAACCACGTTCGAGCCGCATTTTTCACGCGCTGTCCGGATGCTGGCCTTGGGTTCGAGGCTGAGAACATCGGCGCCGGTCCGGCCCATCCATTCCACGATCCGATCCACTTTGCCGCAGATGTGAAGTATTTTAGGCACCGAGAGGGCAGCGAATTGACGCTGCTGATATTCCAGAACGACTTCCTGATAGGTTTTAGGCGTCAACAAGGCCGGCGACGAACTCATGTCCTCGCAGGCAATAATGTCGGCGCCGGCATCGATGAGGGCCTGGCCCAGCATGGTTCCGGCCTTCGCGCCGACCTCGATAAAGGCCAGTATCTTCCCGGGTGCTCTGAGGGTGGCTTTAAGCAGAAAAACCGTCTCCAGCAGGGACGCGGCAATAGAAAATGCGCCCTGGATGCCCCCGATGACGGGCACCTCCTCCCCAACCTCTTTTTTCAGGATCCGCACGGCCTTGAGCAGCTCCGGAATTCTACCGCGCGAGAGAAAGCCATCCGGAAATACCGGTGTGTCATCGATTGTATACGGCGGACGCGGTTCGATCCCGGGAATTCCCTCGCTGCCGCCGGGCTTTAACTCGCAGCCGAGCGCTTCGGCTTCAAAGGTTTGACAAAATGGAACGCGGACAGCATCAAACCCTAAAACCGAGTAGGCTGCCAGGGCCTGCTTGGCCATGGCCTCGCCATTGAAATGGGCCTCCGGCCAGAAAGCCTGTACTTTTTCCATTTGATCGTAGGTCACCGTCGAATTGGCACCAAAACAGGGCATGCGGTCCGGTCGTTGCTGGTTAAGTACGCGCATCACACGCTCTTTTGCATTCATAACAGTGCTTCCTTTATTTAGAAAATTTCAGTTTGGATTTAAACTTATTTACCGAGTTCAGCTCGATATCCAGCAGCTCGGTAATCCGGCATTTGGCGACCATTCCACTGGCACCATCGGCGATCATGGGAAGGGTTGCAATATCCAGATCCTGCCGTACCTGGTGCATCACTTCTTCATCGGTTAAATCCATAACCGCTATTTTGAGTTTGCGGGCCACATATTCTTTGGCTTCCGTGATCTTCATCCTTTGGGTCAATTGCATCCAAGCCACCAGATCTCCAGCGGTTCGGATGCCCCCCATCCCGGCAGCCATTATGTGGGCGACAGACATCCCGAATGGATCTCCGACGCCAAGCTACAAACCGTCCGCTTTGCCGATCTCCACCAGGGCCTTGGCGGCTCTCGTCGTACAATCGATCGGCGGTGACTCGTACAGGGGCAGCCCGCAAACACCCATGCCCACATTGGGGTGAACCGGAATGCCGGCGACCTGGACGGTCTCCTTCACAAAGGTGACCGCGCGGGCCAGGTTCCAGGGGGTTGACTTGGTGGCTTTGACATTGACGGCCGGGCCGAAAATATCCGCACCGGCCGCTTCGGCCATCTTAACCTGGTCGTGGGGGTACAAGCCCGCCAGCCGAACGCCGTCAAATGTTATCTCCCCATGCAGGCCCAGCACGAATTCACCGGACATCCCCAGTTCAATCGCCATCATGGGGGCGCTTTTCTTTAACTGCCGGATGGCCTGCAGGGCGGCCAGAAAATCCGCATCCCCGGCGGATGCGGCGGTGTCGAAATTAAACCCGTCGCATCCCGCTTCGTACAGATTGGCGGCGACAAAAACCAGATCGTTTCTCAGCTGCTCGGCGGCCGCTTCCTGGGCCTCCCGGGCCTCGCTGATTTTTCCGGCAGGCAATAATTCGGAGGGATTCGGAAAGGCGCCGTCCGGCCGGAAATATTGTCCCAAGTTCGGCTGCGTGCCATAAATCAAGGGGATGGTTGTCGCCTGATTCAAGGTATAATACTTCTGTTTTTCAAAATTGACAATCGGTTTGACGGGTTTGCAGCTGTAGTCGCTGTGGCCGATGCCGGCCGTGTCGGCGCAGCAGACGCGTTCATAGGTTAAAACCGACTGCAAATTGCTCAGGGGAAGTGCCACGCCGCCATCCGCCTGGTCGCCGATTAGTATCATGGCAGCCCCATCATCGGTCGTAATGACTTCTTCGCCCGATTTTACGGCAACGATTCGATTGGTGTCGGCAAAAATCTCGAAAAGCTGTTCCAGTTCATCCGGGTTCAATTGCGGTATTTTGCCCCGGTCGGCGGCATCCAGGGTACCCGCCAGGATGTCCTCTTTAACCTGCTCCGGAGACAACTCAATCCTGGCACCATCACCCATCCGCGTAATGATTTTATCTTGCATCGTTCAACTCCTTTATACTTAGGTTGAGCGGTTCAGGGTTCAACGTTCCGGGTTGAAAAACTTCCAAACAGCTCATATCAAAGGGATTCTGCCTTCATCCTTTAAAAAAGCCGTTTCACCCAATAGCAACATGGGCGGTAACATCGACCGTAAATTGTCGATATGGTGTCGCTAAGCGCCTGACGGACATACCTTCAGGAGCCCGGTCGTCTAGTCCAATATTCGCAAGCTTTCCTTGAACCAGCCGATTTTCACCTGTTCACCTTTCTGCCGTCCCCGGCCGATACGCGTGCTCATCTCCCGCATGTTAACTGTCTCTGCTTCACTGATCCTGATCATATAGCGCTTGGTTTCGCCAACATAGATTACTTCTTCTATTATTCCGTTGATGCAATTCCGAGAAGCTGCTTCATCGGCGAAGAATATTTTTTCCGGCCTCAGGCAGAATCGGATGGATGCATTCGCCGGCACCGGTTCGCTCCAGTCGATGTTGACCTTCAGCCCTTCGGGCAGTTGCAGCACCAGTCCCTCATGATTTTGTTCAATCACGGTTCCATCCAGGAAATTCGATTCGCCGATAAAATTTGCCACAAATGAATTGGTCGGCTTATCATAGAGTTCGTCAGGGGATCCGACCTGCTCGATGCGACCCTGATTCATCACGGCGATCCGGTCGGACATCACCAAGGCTTCTTCCTGGTCATGGGTGACGTAAATCATGGTCCGGTTCAGCTTGGTGTGGATCTGTTTTAGCTCCAGCTGCATATGTTCGCGCAGTTTCTTGTCCAGCGCACCGAGGGGCTCATCGAACAGAAGCAGCGGCGCGTCAAAGACAAGGGCCCGGGCCACGGCGATGCGCTGCTGCTGGCCGCCGCTGAGTTGTTTGGGCACGCGCGTTCCATATTCCTGCAGCTGCACCAGTTCGAGCGCACTTTCCACCTTCTGTTGAATGTTATTCTTGGGAAACTTTCTCATTTTTAAGGGGAAGGCAATATTTTCAAATACATTCATATGCGGGAACAGGGCATAATTCTGGAAGACAAGCCCGATGTTTCGTTTTTCGGGCAGCAGCGAATTGATGGACTGCCCTTGCAGAATCACATCACCGCCGGTGGGAAATTCAAAGCCGGCAATCATGTTCAAGATCGTTGTCTTGCCGGATCCACTGGGCCCGAGCAGGGTCAGAAACTCGCCATCGCCGATATCCAGCGATACATTGTTCACGGCAGTCACCTCGCCGAACTGTTTCTTCAGGTCAATTAATTGCAGAATGGGGTCTTTGGTCGGCGCACTCATACATTACTCCTTGAGCCCTATTGTTTCTTCCTTTTTTTCGATAAACGAAAGCGCGATGATGGTGCCGATGGCAGCGATAATAAATACCGTGGAAGCGGCGGCCACCGTGGGGGTTATACGAAATTCGATTTCGGCGAACATGCGCAGCGGCAAGGTCATCTTGGTGGTGCCGATCAAAAACAAAACCAGCACCAGTTCATCCAGCGATTCGATGAAACAGAAGACGCCGGCGGCAATAATACCGGGCTTGATCAGGGGCAGGGTCACGTACATAAACGTTTTCAAAGCGTTTGCTCCCAGATTCCGGGCGGCAAGCTCCAGCGAAAGGTCGAAGCGGTACAAATTGGCGGTAATCACGAGTATCACGTAGGGAATGCCGATGATCGAATGGGCGATTACCATCCCGGGCAGGGTTCCGATGAGACGAAAGGTGGCAAAAACCCCGTATACCGCAAACGCGGTAACAATCAGCGGAACCATCATGGGTGAAAGAAAAAACAGTTGCAAGATCCGTTTTCCCGGCAAAATCCCTCGGACCAGGGCCAGCGATGCCATGGTTCCGATAATCAGTGACACAACGGTGGTGATGGATGCCAGTTTCAGGCTGAAGATGGTGGGGTCAATCCACTTGCTATCGGTGAAGAATTGCTGATGCCACTGCAGGGAAAATCCCTCCGGTGGAAATGCGAGATAACGGGTTTCGGTAAAAGACATGGGAACCACTAAAATGGTGGGAATCACCAGAAAGATAAAAATCAGGGTGACCAGGATGCCTAAAAGGATTTTCCCGATACTCAGCTTGGATTCATGGTTCATGGGTGTCAATACATAAAATCGCGCAGCGATTTTATTCTTTATAGATTTTGTCCAGTCCGACGATCCGATCAAAAACAGCGACCACGATGACGGTGGTTATCAGCAGAATTACCGAGATGGCTCCTGCAAATTCCCAGTTCATCAGCCGGTTGATCTGCTGTTCGATCAGCGTGGAAATCATCAATGTCTTCGGCCCTCCCAACAGGGCCGGTGTAATAAAAAATCCCAGGGAAAGAATGAACGTGAACATCACCCCGGCGCCGACGCCGGGCAGGCTCAGGGGAAAGGTCACCCTGACAAAGGCTTTAACCGCACTGGCGCCTAAATTTCGGGCGGCTCGCAGAAGATTGCGGTCCAGGTTTTTCAAGACGCTGTAAACGGGCATGATCATGAACGGCAGCATGATGTGGACCATTCCGATAATAACCGCCGTTTCGGTGTACAGAATCGATAACGGCCTCTCAATCAAACCCAGGGAAAGCAGAAATGAGTTGATCAGCCCTTTGGTTTGAAAGATGACGATCCAGGCATAGGAGCGAACCAGAATACTCGTAAAAAAAGGCAGCAGAACACAAATCATCAACAGGTTGGACACTTTCCGGCTTTTGAGGCTTGCCAGAAAATAGGCCACCGGATAGCCCATCAAAAAACAGATAACGGTGACATAGGCGGCAATTCTGATGGTCCTGACGAGGATGAAGCCGTATAAGGGCTCACGAAAGAAATGCCGGTAGTGTTCCAATGAAAGCTGCCCGTCGGCGGTAAGGCTCTCCGGAAACAGCGCCATCAAGGGGTAGAGATAAAACACACTCAGTAAAATGAGCAACGGCGCCGCCAGCAGCAGGGACTGCAACAGCGAGTAGTTGTTTATGGATTCGCGCTGCCGTAATTTCATCGTTTTATCGGGCTATTTATTCTTCTAATAGAAAAATCTTATAGATATTGGGTCTTTTCGTTGGCGGGGATAAACCCCGCCACTACCAACAGCGTTTCACCGAACCGGTAGGGGTGGGGTTTATCCCACCCGAAAATTGGCCGACTCAGCGATGATGGTCACCGGAAAACCACTAAACTAAGGGTCAATCCAGCGCTATCTGGCAATCCAGCTATTCCATTTCTCATCCACGGTCTCGACGTTGTCCACCGCCCATTGGGCGTTTTTAATGGTCATGAAATTGAACACTTTCTTGATGTTGTCCGGATGGGTGGACTGCGCTTTTTGAAGCTCGGCCGGCAAATACTGGACCGCTTTGGGGTTGGAGCCGGTATAGCCGATGATCTGGGTGAAAATGGCCTGCTGCTCGGGACGATTACAGAATTTGAGCAATTTCATGGCCGCCTCTTTCATCGGTGAATTTTTGACCACGCAGTTGTAGGCCAGGTAATAAAAGCTCTGATTCCATTCGATTTTGATGGGTGCGCCCATGGAGATAGCCGATTTGGCGCGCCCGTCCGTTGAAATTGCCATGACCACTTCTTCGTCCAGCAGTGCCTGAACCAGTTGCGCACCGGACGTATACCAGACCTTGATATGGGGTTTGATTTTGTCCATAACTTCAAACGCCCGTTTGAAATCTAACGGCAGGCATTCATCCGGGGATTTGCCGTCGGCCATCAGCGCAATGGCAAGGTTGTCCGTGGGGCCGCCCCAGTTGTGCATGGCACGCGGTCCCGGAAAATTTTTGACATCGAAAAAATCTTTATAGCTCTTGGGCTGCTTGCCTGCGGGAAAGACTTTGGTGTTGTATACCAGACAGACTCCTTCAAGATACTGGGCCACACCCCACACTTTCTTTGAACCGGGTACGAGATCTGCGGTGTTCGTGACAATACTGTAGTCGACTTCCTCGAGAAATCCCTTGTTATAATATTTTGCATTATAGGACTCGTAGTCAGCGGTGATAATATCCCATTCAATGTTCTTGCTTCTCTGCATGACGGCCAGTTTGCCGCCGACGGAAGTCCCGGCTTCCACGCCGATGACCTTGATTCCGGTCATTTTGGTAAAGGGTTCAAAAAACGCTTTTTCCTGGGCTTCGGCCAGTTTGCCGCCCCAGGTTTGAACCACCAGGTGGTCCCGTTCGGCTGCGGCCGGCGCAACATTGATCCAGGCCATAAATGACAGAACAAATAAGCAAATCGATGCATTAACCAATAGTACCCTGAACAGTTTTCCTCTCATGGTTGTCTCCTCCTTTTTTCGGCTTGTTGGTTAACAATGCTTAAGCAGAACCCACCTCCTTTCTTCAGTTTAATTGACAATGATCGCCGCGGGCGGTCGGCAACCCGCCGCTCTAAGTGGTCGAACAACTCTTCAAATGCCACCAAAAATGGCTCCAGGTCAAGAGGTTTATTTTGGCGCACAGTAAACCTGGCCCTCCCTCCGGGCCGGAAGCCGGGCTCGCATATTTACTACCGGATTATATCCAGCAGCTTGAAATAATTGTGGGCAATCGGCAAAAACCAGGGCTTGCCCCAGTATAAGGGAATGGGGGTAAATTTCTTATCGGCAAACGCCGTATCCAGACCTTTGCCCAGCATCATATCCGATAATTTGATACCGAAATAGGTTGCCATGGCGACACCGTGCCCGCAATATCCCATGCCGTAGTAAATTCCTTCGCGTTCACCGATGATCGGAAATCGATCGACGGTAAAGCAAACTTTGCCAAACCAGGCATACTCGATGGCATAGGGTTCAAGCTGCGGATAGACCTTCAGCAAATCGCCGTGAATCTCCTTGGCTTTATCGAGGATCGGCTTCCAGGATTTCTTCGGCCGGGCACCAAAGAGCATCCGTTTTCCATCCGGCGACAGGCGGAAGTAATACAGAAAGCGTTTGGTGTCGAAAATCATGCGATCATTGGGCACCAGTGGCTTTGCCACTTCAGGCGGCAGTTCTTGCGTGGCGATCATAAAGCTTTCCACCGGGATCACCCGCCGCATCTGCCAGGGGGTCAGGTTGGTGGTATAGCCATTGGTGCCGACGACAATCCGTTCAGCCGGGATCGGTCCGCGGCTGGTGGATACTTTGAATTTGCCGCCGCTGCGATCTATTTTTTGGGCTTCGACATATTCGTGAATGTCGACGCCGGCCTCATCTGCCATGCGGATCAGGCCCGCAATGTACTTTGCCGGATGCACCCCCGCGCTGACCGGCTCAACCAGGCCGCCATGGTAGAGATCCGACCCGATTTCTTCCCGCATCTTTTCAGGCGGGATCAGAAAGGTGGTGTGGTCGAGGTTTTCGGCCAGAAATTCCTGCTCCTCCTTCAAACCATCATAGTGGGCGGGCTTGAAGGCGGCCTCCAGAAAACCGTTGCGTCTAAAATGACAGTCGATATTGCCTTCCGTGACCAGGCGCTCCACGCAGTTTATCGACTCCAGGGCCTCCTGGAAAAACCGCACCATTTTTTCCCGGCCGAATTTCTTCTTGACCTTAAACAGGGCGGTGCTTAATCCTGACAGGCACATGCCGCCATTTTTGGAACTGGCCTCGGAGCCGATGCGGCCTTTATCGATCAGGGTGACGTCCACACCGGCCTTTTTAAGCTGCAACGCGGTTACAACACCGGTATATCCGCTGCCGACAACCAGGACATCCGTCTTGTGCGGCAGGGGCTTGTTGGCGTAGTTTTTGGTCGTGGGGTGGGGCTCCGTCCAGTAGGTCGCTTCCTTGATTTGAGAAAAAGGTGACACGCTATCTTCCTCCATTTTTATACCGGGATTTTTACTTGAAATTGTAAATTAAATAGGCCTTGCGAACCGTTTCAAAGATTTCCCAGGTACCCGTGCTGTTTTCGGGGAAAAATAACACGTCGCCGCCTTTAATCTCGATGGGTTCACCATTTTCCGGATGAAAAATACAGTGGCCGGATAAAAACGTTACCATTTCGGCCTGTTTTACTTCTCGGATAAATTTTCCGGGCGTACATTCCCAGATGCCCGCTTCAGATCCATCGGCATTTTCACTAATAAAAAGGCCTCGTAATTGACAGACGGGTTCACCGATGGTTTTGGGCGTCCCCCAATCTTCCAACTGCTCGGACGGAATATTGGCAGCGTCCTTGATTTTGAAAATCGACATGGGCTAATCTCCTTTATTGGTCGAGAATTCTAAGATTGTTGCAACATTTTCGTATTCAGGAAATTATCTAATATCAAATGAAATGTCTATCTAAATTGTACACCCATTGGCAAATAGCCCACGGGTTTTGGTCAGCTAATCCTGATCCTTTTTCAGCAGCAGCTCTTGATCGTATGCGGTTAATTGAGAGGCGATGTTTGAAATGTCGTTGGATTGCAGACGCGTCATCGTCAATTTCTCCGGCAAGTGTAAGTAAATCCAAAACTTGGCCCGAATGCTTGAGCAGATCGAATCGCAAAATTCCAAATATCAAGCACCAAATTTCAAATAAATCTCAAATCTCAATATCCAATGACCAAAACATTTACCGCGGCAATGTTCCGCTGCCACGTCAACACATTGGTCCCCTGGCGAGAATCTATTGGCAACCAATGATGTCGGTTCAGGTGTTTGGGATTTTGAAATTGAAGCATTGGGATTTATTTGGAATTTGAGATTTGGTGCTTGGGATTTTCATGATTCAAAAAATCCGGACTCACCTCCCACCACTAAAAATTGGGATCGGAGTCCATAACCTTCTCGATTCCAAATTGTTTGACAATTACGTCGATGCTGCGGGTGCGATTTTCCCAGGCCTGCCGGCGGTTCGCCCCGCAGAAGATCAGGGTTGCCACCCACGGGTCTTGACCGGGTATATAATTGGTTAGCGCTTCCTCGGCGCCGAAAAAATCAGCCTGCAATTGAAGCGGTTCCCCTTCCGTCATGATGTGCTCGCCGTTTATCCTTAGAATGTTCCCGCTGACCTGAATATGTTCGTAAACAGCCCCGCGCTGTCCTCGGCCGGCTGCCGGGGGTGAACTTGTCGGCCAGGCGTACAAACTCCCCTAAAAGACGGATCATGTTGCAATTTGTCGACCAGTACACCGCCGTGGGCGTCTGGCTGGGCAGCCGCGCGTCGATCTCCAATACTTTAAATTCTCCGCGCGAATAGATGGCCTCCACATCCATGATCCCATGCAGGTTCAAGGCATCGGCGATCCTCAGCGCCAACTTCTCAAACTCGGCGATCAGATTCGGCGGCAAATTGGACGGGGCGATGACCCGCTTGCAGTCGTAATCCTGATCGACGTACAGGTCTGTCACCTGCAATAACCGGTAGTTTCCGGGCCGCCCGATCACTTCCAGCGAGTGCTGGCTGCCGTCGAGAAATTCTTCCAGGACCCAGTCCGGCGGCGGGAAATCCGGCGCAAACCAGTCTTGCATAGAAGCGAGGTCCTGAAAAATGCGGATACCTTTACTGCCGCTGCCACGGCCGGGTTTGGCAAGCACCGGGAAACTGCATCGGGGCCAGGCCACCGGAATCGGCAATCCGATTTTCTGAAACATTGCGGCGGATTTGAGTTTGGAGGAAGATACGGCATAGGCTTGCGGATCAAATGCCAGCGGAACACCGTTTTTGCGGCTCCAGTGCGTTAAACTTGCCAACGCGCCGTCATCTTCAAGGGCCGGGATAATAAAGTCGACATCGCCAAGTGCGCCGTCCAGATTTTTTTCGACGGTTACGTCAACCTGCACAAATGAATCGCATAAATCGGATGCCGGCACCCGGGACCTTCGGTCGACAAGCCTGACCTCCCAGCCGGCTTTGTGGGCCAGGTAGGCCGCTTCGACGCCCTGCAATTTCCCACCGACGACTCCGACTAACAAATTATGGTCTCCCTTTTGCCTAATATTTAAATCCTAATCCCCAGGGCCAGAGCATAGTCAGAGGGCTGTGCCAATATTTTAGAGCTGGAGTGATGGAGTACTGGAGTTTTGGAGTATTGGTTGATTATCGGGCTGAGAAATTTGCGCCGGGTTTTAATGCCAACCGCAATACAATCATTTTCCGGGCGAAAGTGATCGGGTAAAAACAAACTCCGCGTGGTGCTGACAACCGATTTTGGTGATCCTTTTATGTCCGGAAATACTTTTTGCATTACTTCATTGCTCCAATACTCCATTACGGCTGCGGCCTGAATCCGTCGCACGCTATGGGGCGGATCAAAGCCGGTGCCTCCGGGCTGATTTTCCATTGATCTGGCGGCGGCGCTTATCTATCCAGGTCAAATAGTCTTCAGTTGACACCGGGGGATACCATAACGGGCAGGTCCGTTGTTTGGCGGACGGCTTCGACCAGCTGAATGAATGGTTCAAACCCCTGGTCCTGGAAATATCGAGGGTCTTCGCCCAGCGTCAAATCAATTAAATGAACGCCGGATTCCGCCAGGCTTTTAGTTGCCGCTAGGATGTCGGATTCCTGACGGCGATAGCGCGCGGGCAGTGCGTTGGCCCTGCGATAATAGCAAAAACTGCATTGGTTGCGGCAAAACGTGCTGATATACAAAAATCCGTAAAGAAAAATTCGGTTGCTGAAATGCCGGGACCTCAAAGCCGCGGCGGCTTCAAAAACGGCATCGATATCGATTTTCCGGGTAAGGCCCAGCAGGAAAGCAATTTCGCCCTTTTCAAGGTGTTCCTCTTGAATGGCCTTTGCCAGAATGGCACTCAATTTATATCGCGATTCGATTGGTTTCATTCTATCAATGGGAACCTGGTTTTCTGGGCCCGGATCTTTACTTAAGCCTTAATCGATTTTCCCGCGGGATCATAGGGTGCTTTTAAGTGAATCGTAATCGGGTATCTTTTATCTTCCACTTCGATTTCATATTGGTTGCCCATGATCCATTCATCGCTGATACCGTCGTCATTGGAGAGGTAGACCATTCCGATGGCGTGGCCCGTGACGTGAGAATAGGAACCATGCGTGTTTTCTCCCACAATTTCACCATTGCAGTAAACGGGTTCATCATGGTAGATCAGCGGTTGCGGATCGTCGATGGTAAAAATGACCAATTTTCGCTTTAGGCCTTCTTCCTTCTGCTGGAGAAGCGCACGTTTTCCGATAAAATCATCTTTGTCGAGTTTGACGGCAAAACCAAGGCCGGCCTCATACGGGGTATCGTCGGGGGTAATGTCTGCGCTCCAATGGCGGTACCCCTTTTCCATTCGCAGGGAGTCCACGGCGTGCAGGCCGCATGGTTTGAGATTGAATTCTTGGCCGGCTTCCATGAGCGCGTCAAATATTCCCTGGGCAAAAGGTGTCGGGATATAAAGCTCCCAACCCAGCTCGCCGACGAAACTCATGCGGATGGCAAAGGCCCTGGCATATCCGATATAAATCTCCCGGGCGGTCGCAAAGGGAAACGCCTCATTGGAAAGATCGGCATCGGTGACTTTGCGCAGAAGATCCCTTGATTTCGGACCCATAACACCCAGCATGGTGTAGGACCAGGTAACATCGGTCAGAACGGCGTGGGCATCCTGGGGCGTGTGGCGTTTAATCCAGTCAAAATCCCGCACCGTGGTCGCGCCGGCCGTCACGATAAAGAACTTGTCCTGCGCCATTTTGGTCACCGTTAAATCGGCTTCGATGCCGCCCCGTTCATTGAGCATCTGGGTGTAGACAACTTTTCCCACGGGCACGGCCACATCATTGCCGCACATTCTCTGGAGAACCTTTTCGGCATCCCGGCCCTGGAAAAGAAATTTGCCCATGGAAGTCAGATCATAGATGCCGACATTTTGCCGGATATTCAGGTGCTCCCGGGCCGAATATTCAAACCAGTTCTGGCGTCCCCAGCTGTATTCATATTCGGGTTCGACACCCGCGGGGGCAAACCAGTTGGCGCGCTCCCAGCCTGAAACCACGCCAAAGCAGGCCCCCAGGTCCTTTAGGCGGTCATGGATGGGGGTTTTCAACACATCTCTGGATGAGATCGGCTGCTTGAAAGGCCAGTGGTCGGCATAAAGGTTGCCCACCGCTTCCACATGAACCCGCTCGCGCAATATACTTGAGGTTGTTTTGCCAGGGACTGTAGCGCCTGACATCCACGGGCCAGAGGTCTTCTTCCGGATACCCCTGAACAATCCAGGTCGCAATGGCCATGCCGGCACCCCCGGCACTGGTGATGCCGACCGAGTTCATGCCGCAGGCGACAAAAAAGTTTTTGATCCCCGGCGCTTCGCCCAGAAGATAGGCTGTGTCCGGCGTAAAGCTTTCCGGCACCGTCGTGAGGTTGGTGACGCCTGCTTCGGCAAATGCCGGAACTCGGATAATGGCATTTTGAATGAACAGATCCATCTGGTCCCAGTCTTCATCCAGCTGGGTATGTTCAAAATCATCGGGGATGCCTTGCACGCCCCAGGTCTTGGCCATGGGTTCGAACCCGCCCATCAGCAGACCGCCCACTTCTTCTTTGATGTAGATATAACCGTCCATGTCCCTGAGGTAAGGCATTTCCTTGTATACGCCCGCAATGGGTTCGGTGGTCATATGCATGTGTTCGGCCCCAACCAGGGGGATGCTGACGCCCACCATTTTGCCGACCTCCCTGGCCCACATGCCGGCGCAGTTGACGATATACTCGCAGCGGATATCGCCCCGGTCCGTTTTGACACCGGTCACGGCACCCTGGCTGACGTCGATATCAAGGACCTTGATATCTTCCAGGATGGTGGCGCCTCCCATGCGCGCCCCCTTGGCCAGGGCCTGGGTCGTATCCTCAGGGTTGGTTACACCGTCATCGGGCTGATACCAGGCACCGGTCAAATCACCGGTTTCCATGAGCGGGAAAAGACGTTTGGCCTCCGCCATGCTGATTTCCTCCATCCGGATGCCAAACGCCCGTGCCATGCCCAGGGCCCTTAAAAATTCACTTTTG
Source organism: uncultured delta proteobacterium (assembly GCA_963710795.1). GTDB lineage: Bacteria > Desulfobacterota > Desulfobacteria > Desulfobacterales > JAFDCJ01 > JAFDCJ01. The sequence continues at coordinate 186,154 of CAVQBT010000013.1, read as the reverse complement.
CGGGCCTGGGTCCGGGACACGCGGATGGAGCCGTTTCGTTTATAGCCGGTGGGCTGACCGGTTTTGGCTTCAAGTCCGGCATACAGGTCGGCGCCGTATTTGGCAAGCCGGGTCAGGGGGCTGGTGGACCACAGTTGTCCCAGAAGGCCGGCTGCCGCCCATGATGTTCCGGAAGATACTTTTTTGCGTTCCAGCAAAACGACATCTTTCCAGCCCTGTTCCACCAGGTGGTAAGCCGTGCTGCAACCGACTATACCGCCTCCGATAATAATTACCTGGGCCTGGGTGGGTAAATGACTGCTCATTTTTTTGCTCCTTGAGATATAGTTGATCGGTTGATTAGTTGATTGGATTATTGGTTGCAAATATGGATTGATCCCATACTCGCAAAATAATTGGACGCTTCATGTTTAAACATATGCAACATTCTAACTTCAGCGACACATAATAACGGATTTCATTATTTCAAAACTATTAACCAATAACGAATCACTGATAACTCCCAATTGGTGCTAACTCAATTGGGGGATTATCTTTTGGCATTAACTTCCCGGACGGCTTCTTCAAATACCCCAAGCGTAAATTCGGCGTCTTCATCCGTATGGGCCGCACAGGTAAAGAAGGGTTCTCTGGAATCGGCATCCGGCATGACACCCCGTCTAAACATCGCTTCAATGACATCCTCGTAAAAACCATGGTCCCCCTGTGACCAGTCTCTGAATTCGTTCACGCGCTCCTTTTCGGTAAAAACAATACCCGGCATGGAATCCGGCCCTTGCACAACAGCAGGAATACTCTGCTCTTTTAAAATCTTGCTGAATCCGTCAGCCAGTTTGCGGCCGTGCGCCGCCACTTTTTCCAGGGCACCTTTTTCAATTTCATCTATCGTGGCACAGGCGGCCGCTGTTGCCGCCACGTTGCCGCAGTAAGTACCACCATGAGCAATCGCCTGGTAGCCAATCTCTCCCATGACCTTTTGCGGTCCGGCGATGGCTGCCAACGGAAAACCATTGGCGAGGGACTTGGCGTAGGTCACCAAGTCACCTTTGACGTTGAAATACTCCTGGGCGCCGCCTTTAGCGATCCTGAATCCGGTCTTGACCTCATCCATGATCAGGACAATGCCGTGCTCATCACAGATTTTTCGAATAAACTGCAAAAATCCATCCTTCGGCATGGTGGAAGCCAGGTTTCCCATCAACGGTTCGACAATGATGCAGGCGATATCACCCCAGCCTTCTTTCACTTTTCTTGTCAGGATTTCTTCATCGTTAAAGGGAATGTTAATGATCAGGCTTTCGAGCACTTGAGGGATTCCCGAACTGTGAGGAATATTCAAGGGGTTTCTTCTGTATCCGCATCCGGGATCCGGCGGCTGGCAGCTCCACAATGTATAATCATGAAACCCATGATAGGCACCTTCGAATTTCAAAACTTTGTTGCGTCCCGTATAAGCCCGCGCCATCCGAATGGCATGCATGGTCGCTTCGGTGCCCGAGTTTGCAAATCTGACCAGATCGACTCCCGTCATCTTCTTGATCTTCTCGGCGGCTTCGATTTCGTATTCATGGGTCATGGCAAAAGCGTTTCCGATCTGGATCGCTTCCGATACCCTGTCACACACGGCTTTGTTGCCATGTCCCAGAATCACCGGGCCAAATCCGAGACGATAATCGATATAACGGTTGTCATCCTGGTCATAGATGTAACCGCCATCCCCTTTTTTGACGATAAGGGTCTCTTTATCACCCCAGTATCTGAAGTTTGAATTGACACCGAGGGGAATTGCCTTTTTGGCCCGCTCGAGAAACATTTGCCTGGTTTTGGGTCCGCTTTCCATTTTACGCTCCTTGATTGTAAGTTGTCTTTTGTGACCTTCATTCCGGTTAATTTATTTCCGGACGTTAGATTAACAAGAAACCTTTGTCAATACTATTATTGAAATTATCTGCGATTTCAATTAGATATAAGCCAAAATTATGCGAAATCAGTTAATTTTTCCGCATTAATTATGGTTGGGGCAGATCGACAGGCCGATTGACAAAAGCTGTCACTGAAATTGACGTTTTTTGTAAAAGAGTAAAAATCCAGGTAAAAATTCCGAACCCTGTCAGGCAAAACATCGTCAAAAGCTTGACGTGGTCAAATTCGAAATCCCGCTACCGGCGCTTCTTGATTGCGGGGTTTACGCCGGCAATTGATCCCCCGCTCAACGGGGTGCGGCCGTCAAAGAACAGCCCCTGATTCCTCCCGACCCCACCGCACAGTCATCTCAGGCACAATTATTGCATTATCACCTGTTTTTCTGCAGGCTTTACTTTCCAGCGCCGGAATGCACCCTGCGGGAGCGCGGGGAGACTTCGCCAAAGGTGTGAATCGTGGAAGCACAGGGGATCCTTATTCAGCGAAAGATATATTTTAAGTTCACAGCAACGGTTTTCATTTCACTTGTCTGCAAAATTCGGCTCAACCGTATTAAATTTTTAACCGGGTAACCAGAAGGATCGGGATATGCTAAAAAGTGGGGAAAATTTGGAACAACGTTATCCTGCAGAAGCGCCAGCTGAAAGAAGTGGGGAAATCTCACCTGAATCACAAGAAAAAGCCATCGAGCTGATTATTCGCGTTTTGAAATTCCTGCAGGAATTTCACCGGGCCAAAACGCCGCCGGTACTCAACCTGGCCGAACAAAGCTGGAAACACTATTTTGACAGACTCCCCAATTCTTCCTTGATTCAGGCCGGCGCTCACTTCGAATATGTAAAGCAATTATTTGATCAGGAAAACCTGTGTCGAGGGCAATTTTATTTTAAAAATGGACGGCCGACGGAAACCGACTGCCCGCCGCCTTCGGTGGCAGCGGAAAACTGGCTCAAGCCGGGCTGGGAAACGCCGGGTGTCGAGCCCCAAGTCCATGTGAGCAAGACCTATAAAAATCTTGTCGGAAAGACCGTTACCGAGGCACTTTGATGATTCCCCGGAACGGGCCTGAAGCCTTTGAGGATTGGCTGGACGAACGCAAAAAGTGGGAAGAAAGCGAAATCAATGTCCACGAGGCCATGAATGTTTTTGGCGAATCCTTTGACCTTTGGTCGAAGCTGCGCAGAGAATCGGAAAAATTTCAGCTTTTTGTGGCCGATGGGATTTTTTGCTGGGATAGCCCCAGCGGAATCATTCGGCATCCGTTGCTGATCCAAAAGGTTCAACTGGAGTTCAACTCTCTGGTTCCTGAATTTGTCATCAGGGATGCCTTTGACCCCCCGACCCTGCATACGGCCCTTTTAAGATTTCTCGGGATCGACGGCAAACACATTTCAGCATCATCAGCAAATCCTGATTAAAAGCCAAATTCATCCTTTAGGCGGCGAAGAGACGGGTGATTTTCTAAAAGAATTGGTCCAGGGCCTCTGGCCCGACGGCCTGTACTTTGAGAGTCCGGAAGACGTGGAGAAAACCCAGTCGCCTTACATCTATCGTCAGCCCCTTCATTTATCTGGGCCGGGCCAACCAGGGCTATTCCGATGCCGTGGAAAAATACATTCAACATCTTTACCAAACCGACTTCATCCCCGAGTCACTGGTGCGAATCGTGGGCATCGATACCGGAAGATCCTTTAAGCAAACAGGATCATGCAGCGCAACCTGCACTGATATTCTTTTGACCAAGCCGGCCAATTCAGAACAGGAACGCGTGATTCGTCAACTCGATAAAACCGGCGCCGTGTCGGTGCAGGGACCGCCCGGAACGGGAAAGAGCCATACCATTGCCAATCTAATCGGACACCTTTTGGCTCAGAATAAAAGCATACTGGTCGCCAGTCATGCCTCCAAAGCGCTGCGGGTGGTGCGCGAACAGGTTGTGCCGCCCTTGCAGCCGCTTTGTGTCAGTTTGTTGGACAGTGATGAAGAAAGCAGCCAGCAGTTGGAGGAATCCGTAACGGGAATCGTCGATTATCTCTCGCGCACCAGCGCCAAAAATCTAACCAGCGAAATCAGAGGAGCTGGAGAAAAAAAGAGCGAAACTGAAAAGCCGGTTTGAGAGATCAAAGCGGATCTCTTCCAGGCCCTGGCCAATGAATATCGGAAAATCGAACTCTGGGGCAGGGCGAAGTCACGCCGGCCCAGGCGGCCCAGCAGCTCCGCAGAGATAAAGCAGCGGCATGCCTGGCTGCCGGGTCCCATCGAACACCGGCCCGACTTTCCCTTGGCCCTGGAGGATATGAAGCGCTTTGATGACATCAATTCAAGATTGTCGGCCGAAGATATCGAAATGCTTGAATGCACCCTTCCCGATCCCGCCCGGATTCCAACCCTCGACAGAATTCCAGGAAGTCTTTGATGCGCTTAGTCGGATTGGAGCAGGAAAATCTGAAAAAGGGCCAGGGATTTTGGAGGCATGACGACCATTCAGCCGAACAGCTGAGACTGCTCCTGGAGAAAGTCACGCAAGCCATGGCCATTGTAGACACTGAAACGCCCTGGATCATGGAATGCATCGATGCCGGACGGCGTGATTCGGACGAGATAAAAGTCATGGCAGATATTGATCGATCTGGTGGAAACATTGTGTGCCGAGATTCCTGTCCGGGAAGAATTGGTCTTATCCGTTGGACCCAAAGTAAATTCAAAAAATCGGACGAGGAAATTGTTCGAATCTGCGAGGAGATCTGTGCCCATCTCGAAAAAGGCAAAAAGCTCAAAAAGCTCACCAAAATGTTTAAGCCCGAATGGAGGGAAGTGATTGAATCCTGCCGGGTGGACGATGGACAGCCGGCTGAATCAGAGCATTTTCAGGCGATTATCAATCATCTTGAGATCAATACGCTGCGGGAGGAACTCAGGCGACGCTGGGATCGTCAATTGGAGCCCCTGGGCTGTCCGACCGGCCAAAAAGCTGGGCCGCCGGCCTGAAAAAACCGCCCGGCAGTATACTGAAAAAATGAAGCTGGCGATTACCTGGTTTGATGAAATCTGGCATCCCTGTGAAGCCCTCAGCGAAGAGTTGGGGCTGAAATGGAAGCATTTGTTAAAAAAAGCGCCTGTCAGCAATTCCGCTTTCAGTGACATTGTTCGCCTCAAGGAAGTGGTCACCGGCGAGCTGCAGCCGGTCATCGAGACCCGGATCAAATATCTTGAATGCAAAAACCTCAACGAGATCAAACGGAAATGGTACGAATATTTTCACGGTCTGCCCAAAAAAGAGGCCTCCTACGTATTGACCAAGGTCTTTCGGGGGGCGGTCAAGAAAGGCAATTACGACCATTACCTGCAGGCCTGGCAAAGACTCAATGAGCTTGTGGATCTGAAGACCGGCTTACGAAAAACGCCAGGCCCTTCTTGCCAGGCTGGAGCCGATTGCGCCCGACTGGGCGGCGGCGATCGCCGGATGGCAGTCTCCTCACAATGAAGGGCAAACCGCCGGGTGACATTCAGGATGCCTGGACCCACCGGTATTTGGATCAGGCCTTGACTGAAATCCTGGCGGCCGACTTTGATGCACTTCAGACGAGAACTGGACGCGGTCAAATGCTAAATTGCAGGACGTTACGGCGCAATATATTGAGAAAAAATCCTGGAGGGCCCAACTGGAAAGAACCGGTCTCAAACAGCAGCAGGCACTGAACGGATGGTTGGCCCTGCATAAAAAAATGGGCCGGGGAACCGGCAAGCAGGTGGGCAAACTCAAGGAGGAAGCCAGAAAGACCCTGCTGGAATGCCGTCAGGCAGTACCGGTCTGGATTATGCCGATTTCAAGGGTTTTGGAAAGCTTTGATCTGACGACCACGAAATTTGATGTGCTCATCGTGGACGAAGCCAGCCAAAGCGATATCAGAGCGCTTTCCGTTTTTGCGCTGGCCCGGGATGTGGTGGTCGTGGGGGACCACGAACAAGTCAGCCCCTATGCCGTCGGCTTTCAAACCGAAAAGATTCAGGAGTTGATTGATGAAATGCTGGAGGACATCCCCAATAAGCAGCTTTATGACGGAAAGACCTCCATCTACGATCTTGCCCGCCAGTCGTTCGGCGGCACCATCCGGCTTTTGGAGCATTTTCGCTGCGTCCCCGATCTCATTCAATTCAGCAATCATCTCTGCTACAACAATGAGATCCTTCCGCTGCGCGATCCCTCTGCGAGTCCTCTTTTTCCCCATTTGGTGGCCCACCATGTTCCTGGAGCGACCAGCCCATAATAAAATCAATCACCAGGAAGCGCTGGAAATTGCATCGTTGATTCTAGCGATGTGCAGAATGCCCGAATACGAGGATTCTGACCATGGGGGTCATTTCAATGGTGGGCACGGATCAAGCCGTGGTCATCGATACGATTCTAAGAAAGCGCCTGACCGTTTCCGAATATAAAAAGCGTCGGATTCTATGCGGCAATGCGTCTCAATTCCAGGGGGATGAAAGGGATATCATCCTCTTGTCCATGGTTGACTCACCGGCCGGAGAAGCCTTTGCACCTGCGTCAAAGAGATGAAGCGAAAAAGGTTTTCAATGTGGCCTCCAGCCGCGCCTGCAACCAACTGTGGGTGGTCCATTCCGCTGGAGCCGGATCGGGATCTCAAACCCGGGGACTTGACGCTATAAATTGATCAAGCATGCGCAGGATCCCGCTGGATTGAGAAAAAAGACCATCATCAAAGAAGAAGTTTTTAAGTCCGATCTGCAACGGTCTGTTTTCAGAGAACTGCAAAGCCGAAAATATCAGGTATTGCTCAATTTTGAGTTGGGAATGCGCACCATTGATATCGTCGCCCAGGACGATCAGCGGCGGCGACTTGCCATTCAATGTGACGGAGACTGCGTCAAAACGGAAGAAGATCTTATTGTGGAAATGGAATATTATATGACCCTTCGCCGCTTGAACTGGGATATTTTTCATATACGGTCCACGGAGTATTACACGGATCCTGAAAAAACCTTTAAGCGGCTGTTGCGCCGGCTGAAAAATAGCCGCTATTGCGCCAAACCGGACAGAACCGGCCGAGCCGCAAACCGTCTCAGCGGATCTGTATGAAATGGTGATAAAAAAGGCCGCCAATATCAGGGCCAGGTGGAACGAACCCCTAAAGCCCCTGCCGATCAAATCCGAAATGTTAAAAAACTGAGAACAGAATTGTCAATTTCTAAATATAACGAATGAATGAATCACATCACGGGAGGTATACAATGACCGAAATAGTTGAAAAAATCAGCAGCTATGTTTTAGGAATCGATCTTGGCACAACCAATTGTGCAGCCGGGATCTATAAATCATGGCAATACCGAAATCATTAATCATAAATGGCACCAAGACCATGCCGTCGGTCATGTCAGTGTTAAAAGACGGTGAAATCCTCGTTGGCAGCCAGGCAAAGTCGCGCAATTTAATTGCGCCGGAAAGTACGGTCTCATCGATTAAACGGCATATGGCGACGGACTGGAAAAAGGAGTTTGAAGAAATTCCGGGCAAGGTCTTTACACCGGTGGATGTTTCCGCTGAAATTCTTATGAAATTGATCGATGGCGTTCTACAAAATGAAACAGTCGATCTCGGCGGCACCCCTAAATATGCGGTTATTTGTGTGCCGGCTAATTTCAATGATGCCCAAAAGAAAGCTACTCAAATGGCTGCAGAACTCGCGGGCCTTGAGACTTTAACCCTGCTGGAAGAGCCCATCGCGGCTGCCTATGCCTACGCTATTGAAAAAGAGCGGATTCAGACGGTTCTTGTCTTTGACCTGGGCGGCGGTACTTTTGATGTTTCCATCCTGCAAGTCGACTCGACCGGAGATGCCAACAAACAATTTAAAGTTCTGGCCAAGGAAGGCATTCCGCAGCTGGGAGGAGATGATCTTGACCAAAGGATTATGCAAAGAGTGGCCGGCAAGTTTGCCGAGGTATCGGATATCGATATTTTGGATCTGGACAAGGACCAGGGAATCAGCGTTAAAAAAATCAGGGAAGCTCAACAAAGATTGCTTGAGGCCGTAATTGACGCGAAACATGAACTCTCCGAAGCAACCACGACCACGATCGATATCCCCAACTTAATCCATGACGAGGCCGGGCAACCGCACCATATCGACAATTATCAGATCTCCCGGGACCAGGTCAATGGCGATATTCATGACCTGATACTTCAAACCAAGGATTCGGTTGAAAAGGCTTTAACTGCGGCCAAACTTAAGATTGAAGATATTGACCGGATCATCCTGGTCGGCGGTTCCACCAAGATCCCCCTGGTAAGGGAAATGCTGCATGATATGTTTGGCAAAGAACCTTATTCTGATACCGACCCGGATACGGCCATCGCGCGAGGGGCGGCCATCCTCGGGGCTACCATGATGCTGCCGGATCCTGAATTGGAACGTCCTGAAGAAGACACACCTGAATTTGTGATCGACATCGATAATATTGTCACTCATAACCTGGGTATCGAAGTGGTTGGCGGCAAGTTCAGCTGCCTGATACCGAAGGATACACAGATACCGGAGGAGGGCCCCGTGACTGTCAGCAAAGAATACACAACGCCCCAAGACAATCTCACCGAATTGGCTATTATCGTGTTTCAGTCCTCTGAAGAAGTTGAGTATGTAACGTCGGACAGTGCCGAGTGCATCGGCGAATTCTTTCTTAAGGGAATCCCGCCCAAACCGAGAGGTGAAGAGAGAATAAATGTTGAATTTCAGATCGACAGCCAAAATCTATTGAAAGTAACGGCCAGCAGCTCCAGCTCATCCGGTGAGCTTGAAATCCGCGAGTCCAACATAATTGACAAGCAACAGCGGATTACACCCGAGGACGATAACCAGTAGCCGGGCATAGCCGGATTAAAGGGCATCAAGGGATTTGTTTCACAATCAATGGGGCATTGAAACCGATGAACACCACCCAAAAGAATACCTCTGAAGATAATCAGGGCCGGCCTGACGATGAGAAAGCCGTAGAAGTAACCAAGGCCTTTCAAGCCTTTGTAATGGAGCCCCTGCAAAAGGTTTCCAAAAGGCTTGAAGGCCTTGAGGCGCAATTGGAAAATCGGGACGACCGGATTGAAAAAGTTGAACAACGGATTAAGGAACTGGAGGCAAAGTTTGATGAAATCAGCTCGTACCTCAAACAACTAAAGCCACAACCTGATCCGGCCAAGGCCGATGAAGAGATCGTCCTAAAAGAGCTTGTGTTAGATACCCGCAGTTTGATCGACCGGGCAATGGCTGACGCCCGGCAATGCATTGAAGACGACCAAAAGAGAATTGCGCTGCATCGCAAGAATGCTGGATTTTGGCTTGAACGCGGAAAAAAACTGAAACCCATGATCAAAAAGGCAGCCGACGCTGCGGATGAAGTTATTGCCAACAGCAACAAGATCCTGGAAAATCTGCCGGCGGAAATGGCCAAAGCGCTGGGAAACAGCCAGCAGGGGCTCAACATTATCGGGCGGATGCTGCAACGCCTGGTTAACCAGGATGACCGGCTGGAAAGTCTGTTAGAGGAAGTAGAATTAGCTGACAGTCTCAAAGCGCTTGCGGAAGATGAGTGGGTCAAACTTCTGGAAGGTGAAAAAAATGAGGGGTCGGCCCAAAAAAAGATAAACAAGACTCTGGACCGTATTAAAAAGTCAAACTACAAACTGGTGTCCCAAGCCGGCGAACTCGCTGACAAACGCCAAAAGCGGTGGCTCGATTTCATTGGAAAACAGGTTCTTCCTATTCTTGATGGTATTGTTGATGGGAAAAATCATACCTTGGTTCTGATAGAGGAATTAGGGGCGCAATCTCAGGACTTGGAATCGATATTAAACGAGTGGTTCGATACCTACGCCACACTCAGCCGCACCATGTTGACCATGCTCGATGATCTCGGTGTTTGCCGGATGGACATTGCGCCGGGCGTGATGATCGATTTTGAGCGTCACGAGCCTTCTTCAGTTGAGGCCGATCCTGAGATGGAGAACGAACAAATTAAGGAAATCAGCCGGGACGGGTATGACTACGTTGCGCCCGATGGAAACCGGCAGACGCTTCGCGTGGCACGCGTGGTGGTTATCAAGAACACCGATTAACAGTCAAGCAACGTCTTGCCAGACAACGGATTTGTGGGTTTGAAGAACAATGCGCTATATTTTGCGTCAGGAGAATTCAGATGGGAATCGATAACGAAACTAATCCAGTGATAGGCTTTGATTTAGGCACGACCTACAGTGCCTTGGCCCGGTGGGTGGACCGCAAAGGACCTCAAATCATTCAAAACCGGGCCGGCCAGGACACCACTCAATCAGCCGTTTATTTCAACCCCGAAAATGATGAAATTCTGGTTGGCAATACCGCTTACAACAGAGGACTCATGACGCCGGAAAATATGATCGTCGGTGTCAAACGGCTAATGGATGACGGCCATCAGAAAATCATACTTGGCGGCAAAGAATTTACCCCCATTAAACTTTCGTCTTTGATTTTGGAAAAGATCTATGAAGATGCCAAGATGAAATACCCGAAAGGTACTTTCTGCAGCCGCGGCAGTGTTGTCACGGTTCCATGCTATTTCAAAGCGCACCAGATGGACAATACCCGCCGGGCGGCTGAAATGGCGGATATTAATTGTATCGGAATTATCCAAGAGCCGATTGCGGCTTCGCTGACCTATGCCCTGCAAATTTGTGAGGATCACTTTGACAAAGAATTTAACCAGAAGATTCTCGTCTTTGACCTTGGGGGCGGCACCTTTGATCTTACCCTGTTTCAACTCAAACATACCAACGATACGATAATTTTTGAAGTCCTTGCCAGCGGTGGCGATGATCGGCTGGGCGGCATGGACTTCGATCAATGCCTGGCGGATGTAATTTTGGAAAAAAGCGGTGTTTCTTTAGATGGTGTTGAACCAAAACTGTTCAATAAGGCGCAAAAGAACCTGCTTGAACAGTCAATATTGGCTAAAATCGCATTGAGTGCGTCCAATGACTACTTTGTTGCCGTTCCCTTTATCCTGCCTGATAAACACATTGAAGTCTCGGTTACCCGTGAAGATTTCGAAAATTGCATCAAACACTATTTTGACAAGATTTCAGTCATTATCGATAGGATTTGGGCCAGTTCCAATTTAAACCCGTCCGACATCGATCGTGTAATTCGCGTGGGGGGCTCAAGCCAGATACCATGCATAAAAAACCTGCTGGATGATATCCTGGGCGCTGAAAAAACATGGAGCAATATCAACCCATCCACAAGTATTGCCGAAGGTGCGGCAATGTATGCCGCCTATCTTGACAATACCGATTTTTTTGACAAAAAAATTGCTATTCGAACCCGGACTTCGCATGCCCTGGGAGTCAAAACAGCCGGGAGCCGATTCAAAGAGCTTATCCCTGCAAATCGTGAGGCGCCCTGCACTGCCAAGCAGGTGTTCACCACGACCAGGGATAATGTTAAAAAACTGGAACTGGCAATCTATCAGGGTTCCGGTCGAAAAGTTTCCAAAAAGACCCATTCCCTGATCGGAAAGATACCCATCAAGAATATGCCTACCAAGCTCGCTGGTGAAGTCGATATCGAAGTCGTATTCTCAATTGATATGGCACAGAGATTGTCGATATCTGTCCAAGTAGAAGGGCAGAAAGAATCGGTGGTTGTTGATTATACCTGAACCGGCGAAGCCGGAAATGAAGATTGAAGATCTTCAGTTGTTTACAACATGTTGTAAGTAGCTGATGGTTTCAGGTGTCAGGTTTCAGGTGTCAGGGAGGGTAGGTGCTGAACACTGACATCTGACACCTAAAACCTGCAAACTGCGCCATTGCTGCCCCAGCGGGGCCACTTTTTCCGAGCGTAGCCTCGGAAAAAGCTTAGTATCTATTTATTGAAATCGGATCATTTTTGCACAGGATATGTGAAGACAGACGACAAATAAAATGGACAGAATACCGTAAATCTTCAATCTTCAATCTTCAATCTTCATTTCCGGCTTAGCCGAGTTGGGCATTCGTTTGTTATGCTATGCTCGTCTGGGTGGCCCGGTTAATTGGCGTCCGCCCGGACCCGGTTGGGGGTGCTGCGTAAAACCAGATCGGGTCGGCCTTTTAATTTGGCCTGGATTCGGCGGGCGATGAATATCGTACTGCCGTCGGCGGTTTTTGGAATCTGGTCAACGGTTTGCAGTTCCACCTTGCGGGAACTGGTACCGGCCGCGCGGGCCTGAGCCCGGACCAGGCGGATCAATTCACTGCGCACAAAGGCGTCGGCTTCATCGAATGTGCCAAACTGCCTGGCACCGATCAGCCCCCTGATCAGGAATCCGCCGCCTTGACCCGGTACAATTTCCGCCTTGCGGCGGACCACCACATCGCTGGTGACGGCGCCGATGGCATTGGCCACATCGGCATGCTCCGGCAATACGGCTTCGGCGCCCAGGGTTCGGGCGGCTTGCGGCAGGAAGAAATGGATCGGTGCGCCGATGCCGATCACCGGCCGTTTCAGATCGATTCGGACGGCATATTGATCATTTCCGCTTGAGAACAGGTTTTTAATCAGGGTTCGGCATACCGGACAGGTGTCCAAAGCCTGCGGGTCGGTATCTTCGTCCAGTTGTCGCTTCAGCAATTCCAGTGTCAGGCGTTCAATTCCCATATTCAGCAGGTGCTCGGCCATTTGCGCAATATCCATTTTGGCCAAAAGAGAAACCAACCGGCCAAAGTTTTCGGCGGCACGCCGATCCCATTGATTGAAGCGGCCGGTCACGTGCAAAAGATCGGTCAGCGTCAGCCCGCAGCGTTGGATCATAAAATTCTCTTCCAGCCGCTCCAGATGAAGGCCCCATTCGTGCAGGACCTCGGTTCGCTCGCACAGCTCCTTGACCGAAAACGGTCGGTCTTTAAGGAGCGCAACAATTTTTTCTTCCCCCGGGGTCAAGTTCAACCCGTCGGGTGATCCGGTCAATGCCACGATCTGCATTCCCCGGGTGGAAGCTCGCAAGCGATCCTGGCACAGGTCGAGATACTCGATGGCCTTGTCCACCCCGCAATAAGTTGCCCCCAGCCATGCAATCGGCGCCACCCGCTGCGGGCCGATCGAAAACTGTCCCTTTTCCCATTGAATCAGACTGTCGCCGCCCAAGCCGGCGGTGCGGATTTCAAGTGCTTTGACGTGGGTTTTGTGTCCGCCCACATAGGACCCGGTTTCGCAGACGCGCACCGCACCGTCCGTCAAGGCCGCGGTGTCGGTGGTGGTACCCCCCATATCCACCACCAGGGCATCCTTCAATCCGGTCAGATGGCGGGCGCCGGCCACACTGGCTGCCGGCCCCGATAATATGGTCTCGACCGGCCGTTCTTTGGCCAATTCGGCGTCCATCAGTGTGCCATCGCCCTTGACCACCACGACCGGGGCCGCAATTTCCAGTGTGACCAGGACCTGTTCAAGATCCAGCAGCAATTTGGTCAGTTTGGGGATGATGCGGGCATTGAGCATTGCCGTGTGGGCCCGGGTTTGGAAGTTCAGTGTATCCGACAGTTCGTGACCGCAGGTCACGAACATCCCGGTTTCTTCGCGAATGATGCGTTTGACCGCTAACTCATGGGCCGGATTGATGGCCCCGGCATAACCGGACACGGCAAACGCCTTGACCCCATCCTTTTTTACCATTTGGTGGACAATCTGTTTTACTTGCGCCTCGTCCACCGGTGCGATCTCGGTGCCGGATATTTCCAATTGCCCGGTTATGGCAACTTTGGGTTCATACGGGATATCGGCCGCATCAAAACGGCCATAGGGCGGCATGATGATCAGACCGACTTTCTGGCCTTCACCTTCCACAATGGCATTGGTCGCCAGGGTGGTGGACAGGGACACCAGTTCGACCTGCCTCAATGTTTGCAGATCAAGCTTGGCCAAGGCTTCGTGGATGCCCACCGTAAAATCCCATTTTGTGGTTAAGGCTTTGCTCTTGCAGATGGTCTTGCCCTGTTCAAAATCATAGAGCACCGTATCGGTGTAGGTTCCGCCGGCGTCGATTCCCAGGCCGATTTTCAAATATGCAGCGTTGTCGGCAGGTAACCCCTCGTCATCCAGAGCTGTGATTTCGGATTCCGGCTGACCGGTCTGTTTATCAGTCCAGACTGGTTTGGCCGATAGTTTGGATTCGAGCGAATCAAACTGGATGACATGATTCGGCGGAACCACCAGGATCTCGTCGGTGGTCTCGCGCGCGCTTAGAAGCTTTTCAATCAAGGCGTGGTTACCGGGTATTTTTTCGTATTGCCAGCCGTATTCGTGGGCCATTTCCCGGGCATAGTTTTCATACTTGGGCAATCGTTTAGCGCCGGTCTCAATGAACGCGGCGCGTTGATAGTTCTGTTTCCAGGTGCTTAGAAAGCGGTAGGTTTCTTGGGCGGCATTTTCGCCGTATTTATCGACCAATTCATCATAGCTCAGTTTTTGATCACCCCAAAATACCGTTTTTTTCTGCTGGGAGAACGGCTCGGTTTTCTCTTCATACCAGCCGGCCGATATGTAATAGGTGCCCGGATATTTTTTGAATTCGCGTTGATATTCCCGGTCGCCGCCCAAAAAGAGCGCCATGCAGTCATGGACCTTTGGAATTGATAGGGGTATGTCCCGGGCCTGGATCCCGACCGTACCGCGGCCGCAGACGCCGTATCCAATCATAATGTGTTCACAGCGGCCGGAGGCGGAGATGTCATCGATGGCGGCCTGGAGTTTTGCGCGCAGCAGATGAGGGCGGTCGTGCAGGCCGCCCTCCAGGTATCTGACCCCGATTTCGGCGTCCAGTTTTTCAGCAACGGCTTTTATATCGATCGCCAGCACAGCACAGGCGATGACGTATGACTTGCGGTATTGGGATGAATGGTTCATAGATTGTTCTCGGGTTGGATGGTGTTATTTTTTTATAAATTATACATACAGGTTCAAGGTTCAGGGTTCAGAGTTCAAGATTCAAAGTTCAGGATTCAAGGTCAAAAGATAGCCTTGAACAATGAACCTTTAACCTGTGAGCGCTTAAGATAATCTAATATATCAAAAAGAATAATCAAGATATAAGTTAGAGGGGCTTCGCCCCAACCTGTCGAGAGCCTCCCTTCGAGGGCCTCAGGATCAAACGACAGGATCTAACGACTGGATTTTCAGGCCAGCATCGGCGCTGACACCTGACACCTAAATCCTTAATCAAGATTAAACAAAATGTCATTTTCCCGATAGGCTCGCTCCAGTTTTTCCTGATGTGTTTTCAGCTGGCCACCATTGCGGCTGGCCAGTTCTAATACGAGATAGTTGATTATGCAGGATATCGTGGTCGGACTGCCGATAAACGGGATGTGCTTCGATGGCGCCACCAGGGACAGATGGGCGAATTGGGTCAACGGACACAGCGAACTGTCCGTAATCACGAGCAGGGTCTGGTCCAGGCGACGCACTATTTTGCCGAGTTTGATCAGCTCATTGGGATAGCGGGATGTGGCGATAATAATTGCCAGGCTGTCCGGTTCGGCAATGCTCAGCCAGTCGATGGCGGCACTGTCGCTGCCTTTCAGGATTCGCACATTTTGGCGCACTTTGGTCAGAGACCATCCTAAATAATACGCAAAGGTGTAAGACAGGCGCGAGCCGATGACATAAATGGATTTGCTTTTTTCGAGATAGTCCACTACTTTATTTAAGTCATCCATGTCGACGGACTCGTAAAACTGTTTCAGGTTGTCCATCTCCTCATAGAGCACCCGGCTGAGGCGATCGGTCCCCGGTCCCTTGATCCCGGATAAATATCGGTACGATCCAGCAGGGTCAATTCGGTGTCGACAAAGTCTCTGAGTGAC
Organism: uncultured delta proteobacterium; assembly: GCA_963710795.1. Classification (GTDB taxonomy): domain Bacteria; phylum Desulfobacterota; class Desulfobacteria; order Desulfobacterales; family JAFDCJ01; genus JAFDCJ01. Next base: position 170,343 of record CAVQBT010000013.1, on the reverse strand, counting down.
TGCTGAAAAACGCTGTAAGCCTCGTATCCCAGTTGACTGACGAAACGCACTACGGTCGCTTCGCTGACAGTGCAGGTTTCAGCCAGTTCTTTGGTGGTCATGAATACCGCTTTGCGCGGGTTGTCCAGAATATATTTTCCAAGAACCTGGCCTTTTGGGGTCAGGGAGTGCTGCTGTTCGACCAGTCGCTTCATCATTGAAATATCTTGTTTCATAATATTTTGTTTTTTGTTTATATATTGCTTTGATTGGTGTTGCCGTTGCGATCCCTAATTGGTGACGTTTCTAGCCAGCTCCTCCGAAAAAACAAAATATGTAAAAAAAATTAGGCTGAATCGGCCATCTTGATGAATAGCTAATATCATAGACATTAATTATTTAAAACAGAAATATGATATTTTTTATTTCAAACGTACTATTATATTATTAATATATAAAACAAATGGTTAAGATATATTTTGAAAATTAGTAAAGAAATTTTCTATATTCTTTCTTTTTAGGTTGACAGGTTTTGTTTCATTGTTGTAAGGAGTTCAGAAATATCTAAATTGGCTACTCCGGTTGGATAGAAAGATTAAGTTAACGTAAGGTGGGAGCGGTTTGTAACCGCGATATCAAATAGCGCGGCCGGAAGCCGCTTCCGCTAAAGTCTATCCAATGCCCACTTGTTTTTGACCTAGCCCCGAAGACCGGGATTTAAATTTTGGAAAAAAGGAACGGCTATGTTTGGAAAATATAAACCACTCTGGGGAAAACCGTCTGCGCTGAATTCAGCTTATGACGCCGTCATCATCGGCGGCGGGTTGCACGGGCTGGCGACGGCCTATTTTCTGGCCCGGGATCACGGGTTGACCAATGTGGCCGTGATTGAAAAACGCTTTATCGGGTTCGGCGGTTCCGGCCGGAATACCGCGATTGTGCGCGCCAACCAGCGGACCCAGGAAAATTTACCGCTCTACCAGGAGGCGCTCGAGCTCTGGCCCATATTGACCAAAGAACTCGATTACAACCTGATGTTCTACAACTGCGGTAATTTAAACCTGTGCCACAGCGAAGCGGCGATGAGCGCCGCCCGGTTGCAAATTGCATCAGCCCAGTTCAGCGGCATCGAAAGCCACCTGCTCGATGCCAAACAATGCAAGGAGATGGTGCCGGCCCTGAACATATCCGACGACATTACCTATCCCATCTTCGGCGCCATGTACCATCCGCCCGGCGGCATTGTGCGGCATGATGCGGTCGTGTGGGGCCTTGCCAAAGGAGCTGCCAAACACGGGGTTCAGATTCATCAGCAGACTGCTGTGACCGGCATCAATGTCGAGAACGGAAAAATAGTGTCGGTCGATACCGACCGGGGCAAGATCAGTACGCCGCGGGTTTTAAATGCCGCCGGCGGTTATTCGGCGGCCATATCCTACGAAATGCTGGGAATCAAGCTGCCGATCAGCGTCTTGAACATCCAGGCCATGGTCACCCAGCCCCTGAAGCCCATTTTAAACCATGTTGTCTCTTCCGGTGCCTATCACGCCTATGCCAACCAGACGCTGAAAGGTGAAATCGCCACCGGAGCTCACATGGACCCCTGGCCCAATTATACGACCCTGTCAACCGCCCATTATATCAAACACCAGGCCGAAGCCTTGTCGGAGATGCTGCCCTGCCTGAGAGGGGTCCGGTTTATGAGACATTGGTCGGGATTGGCCGACATGACGCCTGACATGGCGCCCATTATGGACGGCAACGACCATATCGACGGCTACTACATGGACTGCGGCTGGGGATATTTCGGCTTCAAATCCTGTGCGGCAGCCGGCAAATACATGGCTCAATTCATGGCCGGCGGCAACTGCCCGCCGATGTTAAAGCCCTTTTCGCTGCGGCGCTACGAGCAGCATCGCCTGATGGGAGAGATTGCAACGCCCATTAGTTACGGACCGTGGAATTAGCTGAGTATCGCCGTCATGATAGGTAAAATAGGTCCAATAAGCCATATAGGACCTATAATAAAATAAGTCATATAGGACCTAAAATAGATGGGATACATTAATTTTAGGCATTTTGAATTTTAGTCAATTTAGTCATTTTCAGTGCCAATAGATGACTTATTAGATTTGCCTAACACCAATTGTTGATTTTCTCAGCATCCTTTTGAGGAGGAGTATATGTCACTAACAATCACCTGTCCCATCTGTGGCAAGCGCAATGGGTATGAATTTCGTTTTGGGGGAGAAGAAAAAGGTCCCCGGCCTGATGAAGCGGGCTTAACACCGGCAGCCTGGAGCGATTACGTGCATATGAACAAGTCCGTGGCCGGAATTCAGCAGGAATGGTGGTTTCATCGGGACGGCTGCGGTTCCTGGTTCACCATCTATCGCAATACCACGACCAACCTTGAAGTGGATCAATCGGAGGCGCCATCATGAGTCGGCTGGACAATCTGCCTACCTTACGGATCAATCCCGAGCAACGCATTCAGTTTAACTACGCCGGTAAGTCATGCCAGGGTGTGGCGGGTGACACGATCGCCGCGGCCCTGTATGCCGGCGGGACCCGCATTTTTTCGCGAAGTCTCAAGTATCATCGCCCGCGCGGTCTCTACAGCCTGGATGGCGAATGCTCGAACACCTGCATGCAAGTAAGCGGCATTCCCAATGTGCGCACGGAAAATACGCTGCTCAAAAGCGGGATGTCGGTGAATGCTCAAAATGTCAAGGATACGCCCGATAAAGATTTGATGGGCTTCATGGACAAGATGGATTGGGCCATGCCGGCCGGTTTTTACTACCGCACCCTGCACAAACCCGCTCAGGTATGGCCGGTGGCCCTGAAGCAGGTGCGCAAGGTCGCCGGCATCGGCAAAATTTCCCCCGAATTTCAACTGCCGGGGACCTATGACGAAATATATCCCCAAACGGATGTGTGCGTGATCGGCGGCGGGCCGGCGGGTATGCTGGCGGCGGTGGCGGCAGCGGAAAAGGGACTGCGTGTCATCCTGCTGGAGGCCCGACCGTGGTTGGGCGGTTTCTTTGACTATCGCAGCGCATCCTACAATGAAGATACCCCACTCTATCAACGGGCCCGGCAGCTGGCCGAGCGGGTCGAACAACTGAGCAATGTCCGCATATTTACGCAGACAGCGATGGTCGGTGCCTACAACAACAATCTGATTACGGCCTTTCAGATCGGCGCTGATGCTGATTCTTTTGACGAACGCTATATCGAAATCAGGGCCGAAAGCGTGGTCGTTGCCACCGGCTGCATCGAGCGGCCCTTGCTGTTTGAAAACAACGAACGCCCCGGCGTGATGCAGATCAGCTGTGCGCACCGACTGGCGCACACCTATGGCATCCTGGCCGGCCGCGAGGCGGTTTTCAGCATCGGGCACGACCTGGGACTGGAGGCCGCCATCGATCTGCATGACCAGGGGCTAAAAATTGCCTGCGTGGCGGATATCCGGCAAGACGGTCAGGATGCCGGACTGCTCGACGAACTGCAGCAGCGCGGCATTGCCTATATGAGCGGGTGGGTGGCAACCGAGGCCCATGGCAAGGCCGTTGTTGATAAAGTTACCGTGAGCACCAATCAGGGAACCCTGCATAAAGATTTCGCCTGTGATCTCCTGGTGGCTTCGGCCGGCCTGACGCCGGTTACCGGTCCGTTGACCATGGCCCAGGCTCAGCTGGCATACGACCACCACACGGGCTTTTTCCTGGCCCAAAATCTGCCGGCCAAAATGCATGCTGCCGGTCGCATGCTGGGTTTAAGCCACCCGTGGTCGATTGAAACATCCGGGACGCTGGCCGGCCTGCAGGCAGCGGCGGACTGCGGCGCCGGGGTTGCGGGTGAGATGAATCAGGCCCGGCAGAATCTGGCCGGCCTGGCAGGGCCGGACATGGGCTGCAAGATGGTGATGGCGCCGGTCAAGGGCCGTAAAACGTTTATCTGTTTTGATGAAGATACGACCATTAAAAATATCAAACAGGCCCTGGAAATGGGATTTGACGCCGCCGAGTTGATCAAACGCTTTACGGCCGCCGGCACGGGACCGGGGCAGGGCGGCATTCCCGGTCATAACCTGCCGTTGTTTGTGGCCCAGTACCATGCCGATTCGACGGCTGGCGCCAAGCCGACAACCGTCAGAGCCCCGCTGGTTCCGACGCTGATTGCCACCTATGCCGGCCGCAATCATGATATGTGCAAACGCACCCCCATGCACGATTGCCAGAAAAAGGACGGGGGCATTTTCCGCCGAATCGGTGTCTGGCGGCGGGCCCGCTATTTTTCTCAGGATTTCACGTGCCGGGAGGAGATCGAAAACGTGCGCCAAAATGTCGGTCTGCTGGATGCCTCGACCCTGGGGAAGTTCAAGATCTGGGGCCCGGATGCTTTAAACGCCTTGCAGCGTGTGTATGTCGGCGACATGTCGCAGATTGCGGACGGCAAAATTAAATACTCGGCCATGTGTAACGATGACGGCTGTATCGTCGATGATGGGGTGGTGGTCAAGCGCGCCGAAAACGAGTATTATTTTACCACATCCACCGGCCGGGCCGGCTCCACGGTGGAGTGGTTCCGCTATCACACCCGCTATGACGGCTGGAATTTTAATATGGTGAATCTGACCGATGCCCTGGGCGTTATCAATCTGGCCGGACCCAATGCCCGCAAGGTACTGGAAAAAATCACCGATACCGATGTCTCCAACGACGCCTTTCCGTTTGCGGCCTACCGCGAGTTTACCATTCAAGATGAAATCTCGGTGCGGTCCATGCGGTTGGGGTTTGTGGGGGAGCTTTCCTATGAACTGCACGTTGCTTCCTCTTACATGCAGACCCTTTGGGATCTGCTGGTGGCAGCCGGCCAAGAATTCGGCCTGCGCAATTTCGGGCTGGAAGCCCAGAACGTGCTGCGACTGGAAAAAGGGCATATCATCATCGGTGCCGAATCTGAAATTCGAACCACATTGCATGACGTGGGGCTGGGTTTTCTGTGGTCGCGTCAGAAACCGGAGGCCAAAACAGTCGGGGCGGTGGCCTTGCAGCAGACCGAAAAGCAGGATGACCGGTTGAAGCTGGTTGGATTTAAAATGGAAAATTCCGCGCGCGCGCCCAAAGACGGATCCATTATTGTGGAAAACGATATCAAGGGCCACGTCTGTACGGCACGGCACAGTTTAACGCTGAATGAGTCGGTGGGGATGGCCCTGGTCGATGCATCTCTATCACAAGCGGGCCGGCGGCTGCAGATTTATGAAGACGAATGCGAGGGGCAGCTTCTGTATGCAACCGTGGTCCCGACGCCCTTTTATGATCCCGAAGGCAACAGACTGAAAATGTGAGGTTTAAAATGGCAGAAAATATTATCAGGCGTTCCCCGGTTGCATTCGACAGCACGCCTGCCCAAACGGAAATGCGTGACAGTTGGAATGTTGTGCTTGAGTATGAAAACCAGGGCGATGGACCCTGGGTAATCGATTTGAGCCACCGGGCCCGGTGGGATCTGCAGGATCGCGAGATTGATGCCATCCAGCCCTGGGGTCTGAACATACCGGCTGAACCGGGTCGGTGTTCATATGGCAATGGTGTTTTAATCAATCGCATGAACCGCACCCAATCATCCCTCTGGCATTTAACGGAGGATAAACCGGAGTCACCGGAGGGCACGGCCTATACCGATGTTACCGATGCCACGGTGTTGCTGGCTCTAGTCGGAAAGAATCTGGCTGCATTACTTGAAAAGCTGACGTCGCTGGATTTTTTTAGCCCTTTAAATGAACCGCCTTTTTTGCTACAAGGACCTTTGGCCCATGTCCCCTGCCAGTGCGTGATGCTGGAAAAATCCCAGGACCGATCCGGTATTCTTTTTACCTGTTCCCGGGGATATGCGCAGTCTATGGTCCATGCCCTTGTTGATGCGGGGGCCGAGTTCGGGTTAAAACCTGCCGGCGAGGCAGCATTTCACAATTGGCTCGCCGAGGTTGGGGAAATTGAAGACTGAAGATTGAAGATTGAATATTTGAGGAATTCTGTCGATATTATTTTTAATAGATAGTTCTCCACAATTTTAGGCACTTTAGGCATTTTAGACATTTTAGGCAATTCCATTCACTTGCTACTGCGGTTTTGACAGAAATATATTTATCATTGTTGAGCTATAACAACGGAGCTACCCGAATGACCCTGGAAGAAAAAATCATCGGCATGTTGGACGAACAAAAAATATCCTATGAGATTTTTGAACATGAACCGGTTTATACCAATCCGGCCATGGCCGAAGCTCTCAAGGTCGATGAATCCGAGACGGTTAAATCCCTTGTTCTAAAGACAAAAGAAGGGAAAATGATTGTCCTGGTTCTGCCCGGCAACAAAAAGGTGAACTGGAAAGAGGCTGCCGCCGGCGCCGGCACCAAAAAAGTATCATTCGCCAAGCCGGATGAGGTCAGTGAATCAGTCGGCTGCGAGGTCGGCTGTGTGCCGCCCTTCGGGCATTTCAGTACACTGCCGATATACCTGGACCCGCAATTAGCCCAAAAAGATTTTGTCTATTTCAACCCGGGCGTCCACGATAAATCCTTTAAAGTCAAGGGCTGGGACTCAGGAAGATGTGTAAACTAGTCGTTGAGTTGATTGATAGGATTGTTGATTGGTTGATAAGCTGGTGAGTTGGTAAGCTCTTGAGTTCGTGAGCTGCTAGCGGTAAGTATGAGTTGACTGGTTGATACAGGTAAAAATAAAAGGATAAAGGATAAGTAAGGAGTTTTTTGTGCTAAAGTCAGCAAGTAACGAAATTTTGACTCTTTACGGACTTATAAAATTATAATAAACATTTAATTTCGGATAACTAACTCCATAATTTCAAATCTGCGAATTTTTTCTTTGAAGGACAGCATCCACATACCTGAAATCCGAAATTAATCCGAAATTAAGGGGGTTTTTACTATGAACAAAAAATACGATGCAATTATTATCGGTGCCGGTGTCATTGGCTGTCCCATCGCTTATGAGCTGGCCAAGATGGGTTACAAAACCTTGAATGTTGATAAACGGGAAGATGCGGGCATGGGATCCACGGCGGCTTCCTGCGCCATCGTCCGCGCCCACTACTCCACTGAAGATGGGGTGGCCTTTGCCTATGAGGGTTTCAAATACTGGCTGGACTGGGAGAACTACCTTGGAAACGTCAATGATGAAAAAGGACTGGCTAAATACATGAACACCGGCTCCCTTCTGATAAAATCCCAGGGGCATGACTGGCGCAAAGTCAAAAAGCACTACGATGCCGTGGGCGTCAAGTATGAAGAATGGAGTGTGGAGAAAATCAAGGAAATGGTGCCGGTCTATGACCTGCACGAATATTGGCCGGTTCGCCGCCCGGAGAATCCCGAGTTTTTTGCTGAACCCACCAAGATGCTTGAAGGCGCTTTATTCTGCCCGGAAGGCGGCTATGTCAGTGACCCGGAACTGTCGGCCCACAACATCATGCGCGCCACCGAAGCCAAAGGCGGGGAATTTATGTTCAACGCCGAGGTGGTGGAAGTTCGCAGCCAGGACAATCAGGTGTTCGGGATAACCCTTAAAGACGGGACTCAGATCGATGCGCCGGTCGTCGTCAACGTGGCCGGTCCGCATTCGTATAAAATTAATCAAATGGCTGAGGGCGTTTATGAAGGCTGCAACATCAAGACCAAAGCCCTGCGGCACGAGGTGATGCATACCCCGGCGCCTGAAGGCTATGATTATCTGAACGAAGGCTACCACACCTCTGACGGCGATGTGGCCTGCTATTACCGCCCGGAAGTCGGCAACATGTTTTTGATCGGCAGCGAAGATCCCGATTGCGACCCCCAGGAGTGGGTGGACCCCGATGAATTTTATGCCGGCAAAGGCGAAACCGGCCGGAACAATCAACTCTCGGAAGCCCAATGGAAAGCCCAGACTTACCGTTGTGCCAAGCGGGTCCAGAGGATGCAGATTCCCAATCAGCCCCGCGGCGTTTGTGACCTCTACGACTGTTCGGATGACTGGATTCCGATTTACGACAAGTCAAGCATGAAGGGCTTTTACATGGCCATCGGCAGCAGCGGCAACCAGTATAAAAACGCCCCGGTCGTCGGGCGCATGATGGCGGAATTAATCGATGCCTGTCAGAACGGCCTCGATCATGACCAAGAGCCGTTTCAATTCAAGCTGCCGCATCTCGGGCGCAAGATTGACGTGGGATTCTTTTCGCGCAACCGCAAAATCAATTACGACAGCAGTTTCTCCGTCAATGGATAGAGGTCAATAGGCTAAAGGATAAAGACTATGAGGGATAAAGGTAAATGAAGGCTGCGGAAAATGTAATGCCGGATTGATCTTGAAAGTTTCAATTGGAGGCAGAAAGCTGGAAGGTCAAATAGATAGGCAGAAAAGGCATGATTCATATCGCATTGCATGCTTTTGTGATTGAAAGTCGCTTTGTGATAAGAATTCAAAATTTAAACTGGTAATCGAAAGCAGGGCTTTTTCCGCAATAGATAAAGCTCCTGCTTTTAAATTCAATGCTAAGCATTAGAAATAATTCGCTTGAATTCTCTGTATATCCGAAGCCTATCCTTCAAGCCTCCGAGCTTCCCAGCCTCCCAGCTTCCAAGCTCGCTGGCTTACGAACTCATCAACTCATCAGCTTCTGCGGTTTATCCGGGCCAGGAAATTGCTAATGAAAATCTATGTCTGCGTCAAGCATGTACCGGATTCGGCGGCTAAAATTACGATTACCGGAAACAACCGGATCGATGAATCGGTCACCTTTCTGATGAATCCTTATGATGAGCATGCCATCGAGGAGGCCGCCAGGCTTAAAAAGCAGGTGGACGGGGCGGAGGTCATCGCCGTCTCTGTCGGAAAACCAGATGCCGCCAATACGATCCAATCGGCTCTGGCCATGGGCGCGGATCGCGGAATCCTGGTCACAACGGACAGCCGACCGGACAGCCTGGTGACTGCCAGGGCCCTGAAGGCTGCCATTGAGCAGGATGGGCGCGCGGACATCATATTTACCGGCAAAGAATCCATCGACAGCGAAGGGTATCAAACCATGTACCGTCTGGCGGCGGCGATGGATATGCCGGCGGCCTCGGGGGTCGAGTCGTTTGCCTTGGAACAGCCGGGCAGGGTCCTGGTTGAATGCGATCTCGAGGCCGGTGCCAAAGAGGTGATCGAAATGTCGCTGCCCTGTGTTGTCGGGTGCGGCAAAGGGTTGAACAAGCCGAGCTATCCGACCCTGCCGGCCATTATAAAGGCGCGCAAAAAAGAGGTGCTCCAAATTGATATGCAGTCATTGAATATAGAAAAGCCGGCCGGCAGGATTGAAATCCTTGAATTGAAACCGGCCGTTGAAGAGCGTCGGCCGCAGGAGATCAAAGGCACGCCGGAAGAGATTGCCGACGACCTTGTTCGGATACTGAAGGAGGAAGCAAAAATAATTGCTGAACAGTAATTATCGAGCTTTAGCGCTCGATGTTTGTTGTCTGTTGTAGGTTGTATTGTTGGGAAACATAAGGAATCAGACCTGATTTTCATCCCATCAGCTTTTTCCCGGTAGTCAACACCCAACCCACAACTCACAACATCACAACTTACAGCTCAATTAACCCCAACTTTATTCTTTGTGGCAATGCACTTGACATTTGAGCATTTTGTAGGATTATGTTGCCATTGGGAGTAATCAGTGAAAAAAGTAGCCATCCTTATCGAAACCAAAAACGGTGCCATCAAAAAATCCAATTTTGGTGTGATCACCGCCGCGCATGGAAATGACCATGAACTTTATGCTTTTTTAATGGACGGCAGCGGGGCCGAGCATCAAGCCGCCCTTGAAGCCTATGGCATTCACAAAGTCGTCGAAATCGCTCTCCGATGAGGGACCACTTCCCTGGAATCCGGTCATCTGGTCCAAGGCTGTCGATCAGCGCCATGCAGCATTTTGGTATCAATACGCTGTTGGGTCTAACCAGCGCCCGGGGCAAGGAATTGCTGCCCCGCATCGCCGCCCGGCTCGATGCACCGCTGGTCATGGACTGCATTGCCGTGAAGTTAGCCGAGCATACCGTGCAAAAATCCCAGTACTCCGGCAAGACCATCGCCACCATTAAAACCCACGGATCCCACATCATATTACGGCCTTCGGCCCAACGTCTTCGCGCCGCAACCCGCCCCGCGCCGCCGAGCTGATACCTTTACATAACCAGGCCGATAGCCCGGCGCTGACCGTCAAGGAGATCAAACAGGCCGGCTGCCGGCGGAATTGACCTGACCGAGGCCGATGTCATTATTTCCGGCGGCCGGGGGATGGAAAATTCGGAGAACTTTCGTATCCTGCGGGAGTGTGCCGAACTGATCGGGGCGGCCGTCGGCGCTTCGAGGGTGGCGGTCGATGCCGGCTGGGTGCCGCATTCCATGCAGGTGGGTCAAACCGGGGCCACGGTCAGCCCCAAAGTCTACATCGCCTGCGGCATATCCGGTTCCGTGCAGCATTTTGCCGGCATGAAAACCGCGGGGATGATCATCGCCATCAATACCGATCCGGATGCGGCGATCACCAAACGCTGCGATTACTTTGCGGTGGCGGATTTATTCGATGTTGTTCCGCTGCTCACGGCTAAGCTTGGGGGTGGGGGAAGAGTTGATTGAGTTGACTGGGTTGAATAAGTTGATTGAGTTGAAAAATCCCGATCTCATTACGGAGACCGGGTTTTCGCAAGAAAGAAGTAATGCGCTCATTGTTGTATTATGGCTCTAAGATATCAAATTCAGGGAGCGTGTCTTTAGCTGCACGCACCTGCTGTATGGTCAGCATGGTCTTATTAATGACTGCAGCGGCATTAACGCTTGCAGTGACCGTACCCTCGGGGTCATAGCTGCACTCATCCCCTGCATCGCAAATATCAACCTCAGCACGGGCGCCGGTAGTGAACACGGCTTTGATATCGTATACGCCCTGGTTCATGTCAGGCAATAAAAAGTTGAAGTGATGCGCAGCAGTGGTATCTAGAAGCAGTCCGATCTCTTCATCGGTAACTTCGCAGTCATCTTCTATTACGATGTCTTCGCAGACGATTGCACCAGTATCTGCCGCGTCGCAGGGCACCTGACAGCTTTGGATCACACCACCGAGGGTGGCGTCCAGTTCTTGGACTCTCTTGGATAGCATAATCTGACCGGGTGCCGCTTTTACGCTATTTCCCCCATCATGCGGGACGGCAAAAACGGTGACATACGCTTGTCCATCAACAATCGCCCTGGCAGCACCACCGTTTTTCCCTTTAACCGATGTATCGGTTACCAGACCGATTTCTGCGGAAACTCCGATCAACAGCTCTTTGCCCTGTGGCACCTTGATGGTTGCCAAAGTATAGCCAGTATAAGGACCAACCAATACCTCTCCTGTATCTGCGGCGGCATCAGTGATTACGACCGCCGACTTAAGCCCTGGTTCAGTCGTCCAGGTTGCAGCAAACTTCGCCGAAGGCGATCCGGCCAGGGCGGGTCCGGTAACAAAAAACAACAGACAAATTCCGGCCACTGCAAAAACAATTTTCTTGGTTTTCATTTTTTCTCCTTTTAAGTCTAATTGCGCTTTTGTAAGGGTATAATAAACTGTACCAGTCTCACTTTCACCTGCTACTGTTCAGAGATGGGTAGTTGTTAGAATTGAGAAGGACGGCCAATAAAAAGCAAAAAAGCGCAGGGCCGTTTCCGACCCTGCCAAAATTCAAAATGTGAATTCATCTTCGATTACTCGATGACTTCCTCCTCGCACGACGGTTGCGTTTCGAAACCGGTAATGATAACATTCCCGGCACCATCGTCACCCATCGTAACTTCGGTGATAACCTCGTCACCTTCGACAAAATCCAAAAGATCCCCATGGTTGACTACATGTTTCGTCACAGCTTTGCTGCTGATATTGATGACGAAAGATCCAGACTCCCACGAATCCGGTTCATATAAAGCGCCGTCAGTTGTATCACCGATGTACACCGAGCCGTTATGGCATACGTTTACTTTTCCCAACTTCTTGGCAAAAGCTGTGCCCGCGAAACCAATCACCAGAACAACGCATAACATCGAAATTGCCTTCTTCATTTTGTTCTCCTTTACTCTTTGGTTGAAGTTGTCCATTTGTTAAACAATGGAATTGTTCAGTGATTAGAGCAAGGGGTGTGCCAGGAATATGATCTGTTTTTGAGAGAACTTAATAAATCTTGCTAAATCAACCGATTACATACTTTTTAAGAATAAATTTTATCGCTTTACAACTTCTCTTGCGACAAAGAAGATGAATATAAAAAAATACAACCTGTATGAAAAAGTAAAGCGTATCACTCTCTCAAGAATTGGATACGACGAAAAGCGACATTAAGTGGAATTGGGATGGAATTGGGGTCGGGCCACGGTGAATGCTTGACAATCAGGGATTTAGGTTAAAAATAGTCCCGTTTTTTGGGCTTAAAGTGATGTTTTGACACCAGAAGGGGCGGTCTAAGAAAAAGCCAGTTTCGGGACTTGCACCAGGACCGGCAATTCTAAAGTCAGCCGATCAATCTAATAAACTTCATCAACTCAGTCAACTTTATCAACTAATCAATCCCGGCAACTGACTCAACCAATCAACCATTACCCACGGTTTTGACCGGCGCATTATACAGGTCCGGCCGAAGATCTTTGAGGACCGGATTCGTTTCTCTTTCCGCTGCGATGGCCTTTTTATCAATATCGGCGATTAGCAGTTCCTCGGATACACCGGCGCGCAAAATATCTCTTCCATCCGGACCGACAAGGCAGCTGCGGCCGCAATAAATGGTATCACCCTCTGAACCGCAGCGGTTGACATAGGCCACATAGATTTCGCTTTCATAGGCCCGGGTCGGTACAACGTGTTCGGCTACCCGGCAATAATCTTCCATCAAGGCCGTTGGAACCGCTATCAGATCGGCTCCAGCGTAGATCAGGGCCCGCACCGCTTCCGGGAATTCGACATCGTAGCAAATCAAAATTCCGATGTTCAGACCTTCCAGTTCCGCGATGATCAGCGCATCCCCCGGTTTGAAGCAACTTTTTTCATAACTTCCGAAAAGATGGGTTTTGCGGTAGTTGGCCTGTGTATTGCCATTTCTATCGATCAGCAGGGCCGAGTTGTAAACTTCCGTATCCAGTTTCTCCGGATAGCCGTATAGGATGGCTAGATTGGCTTCGCGTGCGATTTGGGATGCCCGTTGACCGGCCGGGCCGTCCGCCGGCTCTGCCAACTCTTGAACCGTTTGGCCGATGTTGTAGCCGGAGAGAATTAATTCCGGGAAGATAATCAGATCGGCGCCCTGTTCGGCGGCCGCAAGCGCCTGGTCCTGAATAATTGCCAGGTTTTCATCAATTTTGGTGGGCTTACCGGCCCCCTGGTATAGTGCGATTTTCATTTTAAAGAATCCCCTAGTATACTATCGATTTAAAATTAGGGACACAGATTTGCACAGATAAACACAGATTAAAAATATTAACTCTCACCGCAGAGGCACAGAGAGCGCAGAGAGAACTTTTTTTTCAAAAGAATAATCGACCTCAGCGCCCTTCGCGCCTCTGCGGTGAAAAAATATTACCGCTAATATGCTGCCCTAATTAGGAGTAGCGAATAGAATCCACCGGATTGATTTTGGCAGCCTGGTGCGCGGGGTAGAGCGTGGCCAAAAAGCAGATTACCAGGGTCGCGGCGATGATGGCAAAAATGTCTAAAACATCAAGTTTTACCGGAACCGAATTGATCAGATAATAGATGCCGCCGGTTAAATGCGAAATATCATAGTGTTTCAGGATGGTGCTCAACAACAGCCCCAGGCTTAGCCCTAAAAAGGTGCCGATTAGACCGATTACCATTCCATTAAATACAAAAATTTTGCGAATGCTTTTATTCGTGGCGCCCATGGCTTTTAATATGGCAATGTCGCGGGTCTTGCCAAGGACCAGCATAATCAAGGTACTGGCTATGCTGAAGGTGGCAACCAGGATCGTCAGGGTCAGAATAATAAACATCACCCGCCGTTCGGTTTTCATTGCCCGAAATAAAGATTGATTCATCTGCATCCAATCCTGGGCCCGGTATGGCAAGCCCAATTCGGCGCCGATCCGCTGCGCAATTTTGTTTGCCTTATAAATATTTTCCACCCGCACTTCAATTCCGGTAACCGCATCTCCCATACGCAACACTTTTTGGGCATCCTTTAAATGGATATAGGCAAATGAGTTGTCATATTCATACAGGCCGGATTTGAAAAAACCGCTGACTTCAAACTGCTCCATCACCGGGACCTGAAAGACCGTCGAACGCGATTTTCCGGGTGATATCAAAGATATGATATCTCCTTCTTTTACACCTAAATTCTTGGCAAGCTCCTGCGCAAGAACGATGGCCGGCAGTTTAGGCTGATCGCCCTGCCGGCCGGTTAAGCCGGCATCGTGCGGCAGGGAAACGCCTTTAAGGGTTTTTATCACCCGACCGGCGGTTGCCGGATCGATTCCTTTTATCTTGGCCGGAGAGATGCTGTATCTGGAGCGCAACACTCCCTGAACATCAATAAACGGCGTCGCGGCTGCAACGCCAGCTAACTTTTCCACCTTTTGCACAAGCTGCCGGTATCCGGAAACCGCTCCGTCTTCGCTTTTAACCACCACATGGGACTGGCCGCCCAGGATCCGTGACCGCAGGTCATCCTCAAAGCCTTTCATGACCCCGATGACAACGATTAACGCCATAACCCCGACTGTTATCCCCGCCATTGAAAGCAGGGTAATTAAGGTAATGAAAGCCTGTTTCTGCCGGGCCTTAGGTAGCGGCCACCGATGAAGTATTCAAATCCCAAATGTTATTTTCCCCAATTCAGATAAATTTTTATTTAATAACTTAATATATCGGAACGATATCATGAGAAACGCTCAAAGGGGAAAATAACATACACATAAATGCTGTGCAACAGCATTTATTTTTCCTCCGGATTCATTGCACCGAGAAGCTTCGGCAGGTCACCGAAACGTCCGATAAGTCCGAATATAAGAGCGGCCAGCAGGACGAACACCACGGTTACGGATGCCATTACCGGCGTGTAGCCATAGCGCAGCGAGTTAAAAATTTTGATCGGGAGGGTTTCAACCGTAAAACCGGCGACCATGTAAGCCACGATATATTCATTGAGGCTTAAGACAAAAGCAAACGCATAGCCGGAGATCATGTAGGGGCGAATCATCGGAAAGATGACGGTGCGGAAAACGGTTCCGGAGTCGGCTCCCATGGTTTCAGCTGCTTCGACGATTTCATGATCGATGGATTCAAAGCCAAGGGAAACCGTCACCAGCGGCAGGGTCACGAAGAAAATGGCGTGTGAGATCATGGTGGCGACCATTTTCCCGTAAAAACCGATGGTTACCCAGAAGGAAAGAAATCCCAGGGCGGTGATGACCGGCGGCAGGATGAACGGCGAGATGCCGAGCGTAAAGAGCGCCCGGGCATAGAAAACGCGATAGCGCCACAGAAAATAAGCCAGCGGCATTGCAATGGACAATGCAATCAGGCTGGATGTTGTGGCAATGGTCAGGCTGTTTTGCACCGGAATCAGCCAGCTGCTTTCGGTCAGCAGCTCCTGGTACCAGCGCAGGGATACGCCGTCCGGCGGGAAAAAAAGGCGCTTTTTAGCATTCAAAGAGACGCCGCCGACAACTATCAGCGGTCCGCTGAGCAGAAAAAGAATGATGCCGAGAAATATTATACGCAAGGTTTTGCTCATACGCCATTGCTCGATATTTGAAAGTTGCCGCGCAGCCTGAGGCTTGGAAGCTTGAAAGCTTGCAGGCTTATAACCCCCAAAAGCATTCCGGCTTTCCAGCCTCCCAGCCTCCCAGCTCGTTCGATTCTTGGTGAAATAACTATCGCTTGATGCTGATTCAATCTTTTTCCCCTTTCCAATGGCCATGGTGAGTGCTACCAGCAGCAGGCTGACCAGCATAAAAAATATCGCCATGGCAGCCGCCATGGGCATATTGGTCTGGTAGATAGCCTGGTCGGTGATCAACACCGACAGCGTCCAATGATGCGGACGACCGAGAATCTGGGGCAGCAGATAGACCCCGAGCGTGAAGACAAACACCATCACAAAAGCCGCGACAATGGCGTTGCGCAGCGAGCCTACGATTACTGTAAAAAAAGTTTTCATCGGCGAGGCCCCCAAGGTCAGCGACGCCTCCGGCAGCGCCGGGTCGAGACGGGAAAGCGGCGGGTACAAAACCAGCACCGTATAAGGAAATGCAAGATAACAAATTCCAAACAGCAAGGCCGTGAATCCCGGATACCACGCCACCGGCTTATCCATTAATCCCAACCAGACCAAAAGGTTTGACAATCCGGCGGTTCTTGACAACAAAAGCGACCAGGCAAAGCCGACAATGACCTCCGACAATGACAGCACCGACATCAAAAAGACCAGCCAGACAACCTGGGCCCGCCGGCGCATGCGGGTGATAAAATAGGTAAAGGGGAACCCGATGGACACGCACACCGCAGCCGACAGGCCCGCAATAAAAAGGGAGAACAGCAGGGTGCGCCCAAAAAGCGCGGTATAGAGATTGCGGTAGTTGGCAAACTCGAAACCGGGGATGTAAAAGCCGCCGGGCTCCCGGTGAAAAAAGCTGACGGCGACCATGATCCCAAAAGGTATAATAAAGAATATTCCCAGCATCAGGGCCGGGTAAATCAGCAGAATATGTGGGCGAACGCCTTTTGGTTTTTCTCCGATCATGATTTCAACACAACGCAGGCAGCCGGTGGAAGAACAGCCGTGACCTTATCACCCCGTTTGACTCTCGGTCTGCTTTTGGGTGTCGATTGACTGATGATCTGAACGCCATTGCAATTTAGAAAGATCTCGACGCTGGAGCCGACATCCCGGATGAAACTGACGGTGCCGTACAGCCGATTATCTGCTTCTTCAATGCCCGGCAATACAACTATATCTTCTGGCCGCACCGATACGGTAACCGCTGAACCGGAGGATAAGTTTTCCGGCAAGTCATCCATGACCAGACGAGTTTGGCCGATTTTGATCGCATGCGATCCAATGCATGATCCGTCCAGCAAATTGCTGGAGCCAATAAAGTCAGCCACAAATGTATCGGTCGGATTGCGATATACATCAAGCGGTGAACCCATCTGGTGGACCCGATTGTCCGGTCCCATGACCACCACCTGATCCGACATGGTCATGGCTTCTCGCTGGTCATGGGTAACCAGGATGGTGGTCACACCAAGACGCTGCTGCAACTCGCGCAACTCAAGCTGCATATTTTCGCGTAACTTGGCATCCAGGGCCGACAACGGCTCATCCAGTAAAAATAATTGCGGATCGATTGCCAGGGCACGGGCAATGGCGACTCGCTGGCGCTGGCCTCCGGAAAGCTTGGCAATATGCCGGTCCATAAAACCTGACAATTGCACAAGGTCCAGCAATTCTGCGGCTCTTTTGAGCTGAGTCGTTTTATCGACATGGCGCACCCTCAAACTGTAGGCTACGTTTTCGCCTACGGTTAAATGGGGAAACAGGGCCAAAGATTGAAAGACCATGCCGAAATTGCGTCTGTGGGCCGGCTTGCGGGTGATGTTTTCCCCCCCCAGCAAAATACGTCCCCGGGTTGGATTTTCCAACCCGGCAATCAGTCGCAGCAGGGTCGTTTTGCCGCATCCGGAAGGGCCCAGAAAACATACAAATTGACCGTCAGGCAGATCCAGATTAACATCCCGGGCCGCGACAACTGAACCGAACTTTTTATGGATATCTTCGAGGGTTAAACCGGCCATACTTAAGGTCAAATAGTTGAATGGTTAAATAGTTGATTAGGTTGATCGATCAAGTTAAAAGGCATCAATCCCATTAGCTCAATCAACTTGATCAACCCAATCAACTTTATCAGCCTGATATAATGTGGAAAATGGCTTTGCCCCTTAGGAGGAGCTCTCTTGACGCAACCCGCTTCGCGGATGGCGCATCACTCGGTAACCATTTCAGTCCACTTTTGGTTCACCCAGTCGCTGAGCTCACCCGTATACAGGTCATAGCGCGGAATGATCGGGGGGATGTCGCTTGCAACGGATGCAAATTGAGCATCCGTGAGGCCGGTAACATCTCGTTTAACCGTCGGTGCCGTGCCGACTTTCAGCGACAGTTTGGCCTGAATTTGCGGCTGGCACATGTAGTTGATAAATATGTGCGCTTCCTTGCTCATCTTGGAGGCCTTGGAAACCGCCCATGAGCCGGAATCCAGCACGCCGCCTTCCTTGGGGAAGGTGGAGCGCACCGGCTGGCCGTCGGCCGCAGCCAGTCCGGCAACATCGTGGTAGTATTGTCCCATGGGAATTTCGCCGGACTGCAGCGCCTGCTGAAACTGGCCTTCATCGCGATACCACAATTTCACGTTGGGTTTTATTTCGGCGAGTTTTTTCAAGACCTTGAGGATGCCTTCCTTGGAATTGAGGATGTCATAGCCCCCGAAGAAGGTTTTGGCGGTGATTTCGAGCAAAAATGAGTTGGAAGCCAGGGCCAGCAGTCCCAGTTTGTTCTTTTTATCCGGCTGCCACATATCGGCCCAGGAGGTCGGTGCTGTTGGGAACACGTTGGTGTTTGATACCAGGGTGATGTACCATGACACCGCGCCGATTCCATCCACCCGGCCGTCCGGGTATTTGTGAACATGCTGCGGCAGCAAAAATTTGTGTTGGGTATCAGCTTGAGGTCCAACGGCATCCAGATCTCGGTTCGTTGACCCCTTAGCATCGGGCCCTGAGCAATCATGGACACATCCGCCGGCGCCATGCCAGCCCGTGCGGCCTGCTCCAACTGAACCAGCCAGGCTTCGCCGGTGGGTTCGGCCACCGATTCGACCTTAATTCCGGTATCTTTGGTAAAGTCCGGGAATATGTACTTATCGAACGAATCTTTAAAGTAGCCGCCGTAAGCGCCGACTTTCAGGACGCCTTCGGCCTGGGCCGAAGGCACGCCAAATCCCATGACAGCCACGCACAGTGCCGTCAAAACGCCGATAAACAGCATGTGGTGAGTTGCTAAACTAAATTTGATTTTTCGTAACATGGTTCACTTCCTCCTTTTTTTGGTTCAGGTTGGTATTTGCGGCGGGAAAATATTTAGGTGGTTCAGGGTTCAAAGTTCAGGGTTCAAAGGTTGTACTCAATGGACCCTGCCGGCAATACTTACCAAATATCGCAAAACCTGACATTTCCTTAGGGGTTAAATGGCTTTTTAAACGCGATAAAGAAAAATTTTTTTTCTATGATTGCCCCTGAGCATCTCGATCCGGAACGCTGAATCCAAGATCTATCGACCTAAACTTTATCAGTGTGTACATATGTCAAAAAGCGGCATGGCTGTCAAGCTAGTAACGCTGATTTCGGATTGACAAACGGGCAGGAGCCCAATAATGTTGAACCACCAGATTCCTTGTTACAATAGCATATTGAATATTTAAGGAGTATTCTCAATAATAAAAAACCAGAGCGAAGCGACATCCATAAATATTCAATTTACGATCTTCAATATTCAATCCCGACTCGGCCGGATTATGATTTGCGGAGGATAAATGACTGATTTTTTAGATATGATCATCGAGGGCAACATTCTGACCATGTCGAATGCTCGTCCGCGAGTCGCGGCGGTTGGTATCAGCAATGGAATGATTGCCATTGTCGGCGATCCGGCCGATGTTGCTAAAAAAGCCGATAAAAATACGCAGTACCTTGACCTTAAGGACAAAACGGTTATTCCCGGCTTTATTGAAACACACATGCATCCGACCCATGTCGGCCAGGTGCTGTTAAATGAAGATCTAGCCGCTGCGGTATCAATCGGTGATATCCTGCAAAAATTGGAGCAAAGAAAGAACAGCACGCCTGCCGGAGAGTCCATTCTGGGATTGAATTTTAACTATGATATCGTCAAAGAGCGTCGATTGCCGACGCTCGAGGAATTGGATAATGTGTCGACGACGCACCCGATCATGGTCCTGGTCTATGACGTTCATTCGGCAATGCTCAACACGCCGATGCTCAAAAAAATCGGCCTGCCGGAAGATATGGCGGGTTTTGTCAAGGATGAAAACGGGTTGCCGACCGGATTAATTGAAGATCCTGCGATAGCTCTGGTGCTCCAGAAATTGCTGCCCGAAAATGAAGAAGATATCATCACGGCTGTCAATGCTGCGGTCAAAGAGGCCTTAAGCGTCGGAATCACGACGCTGCACATGAAAGAAGCCGCCCGCTAATTTGGAAGCGATATTTAAAAGCGAAAAAAGCCTGCCGATTCGAGTCAAACCGCTGGTTATCAGCAAATCCCCGCATCATGAAGATCTGCCTGAGATTCTCCGGTCTGAAACCTATCGTGCCCGATCGACGGTCGCTTTTTTTGCCGACGGGGCGCCGGACAGCAAAACCGCCGCCTTTTTTGAACCCTATTGCCGGGACTTAACCAATTACGGCATGCTGTATTACCAGGATGACGAATTGGAGCATCTCATTGAAACCACCCACCGGGCAGGCTTTCAAATATCCGTTCACACCTGCGGTACCCGGGCGACCGAACAGGTATTGAACGTTTACCGAAATGTTCTCCGTAAATACCCAAGATCGGATCATCGCCACCGCATCGAGCATTTTGAAATGCCCCTGGGTGATCAGATCAAGCGCGCGATTGACCTGGAGCTAGCCCTTGCCATGCAGCCGATGTTTTTATATTTAAGTGGTGAAGAAACTTTCGAAAATATCCGGTCGCTTTTGGGCAGCGACCGGGCCAACCGCTGGAAACCTTTGCGCTCGATCATAGACGCCGGCGGACTGGTTGCGGGCGGCTCCGATGCCCCCGTGACTAAAATGAGCCCTTTGCGAGGTATCCAGGCCTGTATTCTTCATCCCAAAAAACAAGAGCGAATTACCCTTTATGAGGCGTTTAAACTGTTTACCATCAACGGTGCCCGCATCGGGTTTGAAGAACATTTGAAGGGGTCGATTGAACCCGGCAAGCTGGCGGATTTGACGGTTTTAAGTGCTAACCCTTACGCAGTCAAACCTGAGGAAGTGGGCAAAATTAAAGTGGAGATGACAATTGTCGGCGGTAAAATCGTTTTTCCGGATTGAAATTAAACGTTAATCTCCAATTGGCAATAAAAGCGAATCACGTCAACACGAAATAGCGAAAACCCGCAATAAAACAAAAGTTGAAACATCCTTTTTCGTGCTATCTTTATTAAAAATTTTAACCCGTAACCAGCATGTGGAGTGATCAATATGAGCGGAAAATACGATGTCATGGATGAAACGTCGCGGCTTATTTTACATCGAACGCCCCGGGAGGATGTCGCAAAAGGGATAACCATCATGGTCAAAGGTGAAGGCGTGCGGGTGATCGACAAAACCGGCCGGAGCTATCTGGATATGGTGGCCGGTGTCACCCGGCCGACTCACATCGGATATGGGCGCGAAGAAGTCGCCCGGGCAGCGTACGACCAGATGTGTAAGCTTCATTATTTTTCACCTGGTGGATTTGCCAATGAGCCTGCCATGGAACTGGCGGATCTGCTGGCTGAAATCACCCCGCCGGGAATCAACCGCTTTACGTTTGAGGGTTCCGGATCGGAGGCGGTGGAATCGGCCATGAAACTGGCCAAACATTACCATTACTACTGCGGCAACCGGGCCCGTTTTAAAATCATTTCCCGCAAAGGCGCTTACCACGGGGTGAACGGCTATGCCATCAGGGCCCTGGGAACCGTTATGCCCATGCGGCAGATTATGGAGCCGGTGGCGCCCGGCGCGGTTTATGTCGAAGCGCCCTATTGTTATCGCTGTCCCTATGGATTGACATACCCGGAGTGTGAGATCAAATGCGCCCGTGATATTGAGCGCACCATCGAGTTTGAAGACCCTGCCCTGATTTCAGCTTTTATCGGGGAGCCGATTATGCAGGGAATGGGCGCTCTGGCACCTCCCCCCGAGTATTGGCCCATCGCGCGCGAGATATGCAGCAAGTTTGACATTTTGCTGATTATCGATGAGGTGATTTGCGGCTTCGGGCGCACCGGCAAAATGTTTGCCACCGAGCATATCGGCGTTCAGCCGGATTTGCTGACCATGGCCAAGGGCATATCAAGCGGCTACGTTCCCTTAGGGGCTGTCGGCTGTACCGATAAGGTGATGGAACCTATCACGCACTTTATGCATCTGCACACATACGGCAACCATCCCGTGGCCTGTGCCGCGGCTATTAAAAATATCCAGATTCTGCAGGAAGAAACGCTGGTCCAAAATGCGGCTGACATGGGGGCATATTTTCTTGAGGGTTTAAAAATCCTCGAAAAACATCAGACGGTGGGTGAGGCGCGCGGTACCGGGTTGTGGCTGGCCCTTGACTTCACCTCCGACAAGAAAACCCGGGCGGTTTTTCCCGTTGCGCACGTTAATAATATTATTACCCGGGCCAGAGAGAACGGACTGCTAGTTAAAACCATGGGCGCTGCCCTTGAGATTGCCCCGCCCCTGATCATCGAAAAAAGTGATATCGACCTTGCCCTGAAAATATTGGATCAATGCATTTCCGAAGAAGAAAAGGCGATGGGAATATAGGGAGGCGGGAATGAAGAATTGGGAAAAGGAACATAAAATGAATGTTATCGATCTGTCGCATACCATTCACGATGGAATTCAAATCTATCCTGGTGATCCACAGCCTTCGATCAAGAGGGGGTTGACCCATGAGAAAGACTACTGTCACGTCGATGTGTTGACCCTGGGGTCCCATACCGGGACGCACATCGATGCGCCCTATCATTTTTTAAAAGAAGGAAAAAAAATCGACGAACTGCCGGCTCAGCGTTTTGTCGGCGAGGGGGTTCTGGTCGATGTATCCGCTAAATCAGACCGGGAATTGATTGAACCCGGCGATATTGAGCCCTATGAAAATGAGATTGCCCAAGGCGATTTTGTGATCTTAAAAACCGGGCGGGATAAATACTTCGGAACGTTCAAGTACTACCTGCACCCCTATCTGAGCGCCGAAGCGGCGCAGGTTTTGTTGAAAATGGGAGTTTCTTTGGTCGGCATAGATGCCCTGAACGTTGACCCCACCTACTATGGGAGCATGGATTCCGATTCAGCGGCCAAAGACCTGCCGGATGAAGCGGAATACGGCTATCCGGTTCATGATATCCTTTTGGGAAATGATATCCTGATCGTCGAAAACCTCTGCAACCTGGATCAGATCAAACCGGTCAAAGGTGTTTATTCGTTTTTACCGCTTAAGCTAAAGGGCTCGGACGGCTCCCCGATCAGAGCCGTTTTTATGGGAAAATCCGTTCAGGTAGTTTAGGGCAGGGCGGCGATAATGGTCTTGGCATCCGGGTGGTCGGCCGGATTGCTCGAGAAGTGGCTGAAAACGATTTCTCCGGCGGTGTTGATGATAAACACGCCCGGCAGCTGACGGACATCGCCCTGGGGCATGCCGAGGCCGTGGCCGCCGACGATGGCGGCGACACCCTTGAGGGCAAGGCTCGGCGAGAGAAATCCCAGGGTTGACATCTGCTTGAGTTCGAATTTGCGGTACAATTTTTTCTCCGGGTCGGCCACGATCGGAAAGGGAACATTGAATTTTGCGGCGAATTCCGCAGATTCCGCCGGGGTGCCCATTCCCACCAGAACCACCCGGGCCCCGGCTTTTTCAAAGCTTTTTTTGTTGCGGCGCAACTGCGCCACCTGCTCGCGGCAAAACGGTCAGCCGAAATGGCGCAAAAAGACCAGCACCAGTGTTTGACTTTGCCAAAGATCGCGCAGGCGTTTTTCCGAACCGTCCGACATCATGACGTTGGCGTCGGGAGCCTTGGATTTGTTTTTATTCATTGTCCTACGCTTTCTTTCAAGTACCTGCCAACCATTTCCTCGATGACTTTCCGCACGGATAAAATCCGCGAGATTAACCCGGCTACCTGGCCGGCGGGCAGCGTGCCGGCGGTCAGATCGCCTTTTACCCAGGCCTCTACCAGGCCGGCACCTGCTGCAGGATTCAGCGAATTTTCCCCCTGGGTCATTTTTTCAACCAGCGGCGTATTTAGCGCCCGGACTTGAAACCTTCCCATGTTAACCAGCCGGGTGCTGTTTTCCGGCGAGTCGACAATAAAATTTTTGTAATTTGCATGGGCAACGCACTCTTTAGTGGCAATAAAACGGGTGCCGACCTGCACCCCCAGGGCACCCAGGGCAAACGCCGCCTTATAACCGCGCGAGTCCCCGATACCACCGGCTGCAATCACCGGAACGTTGACCGCATCCGCCACCGCCGGAACCAACACCAGCGTCGAAGCCCCGTTAAACCCCTGCATGCCGCCGGATTCCGAACCTTCGGCCACGATCGCATCGACACCCAGGGACTCGGCCTTGCGGGCCACATTTACGGCGGGCACCACCGCAATCACTTTGATGCCTTGCTGGCGCAGCAGGGGAATCAGCTCTTTCGGCGATCCGCCGGAGACGGTCACGGCCGAAACGCCTTCTTCGGCCATGACTTCCGCAAAATTTGCGGCCAATGGATTCATGGCATGCAGATTGGCGCCAAAGGGCTTATTCGTTAATTTCCGGGTCGCTTTAATTTGATCGCGGACCTGCTCCGGGTCCGTGGCAAAGGCCGTGGCCAGCTGACCGAATCCACCGGCTTCGGATACCGCGGACACCAGTTCGGGATTCGAAATGACGCCCATGGCCCCCTGGATAACGGGATACCGGCAGCCCAGCATTTCTGAAATAATCGACATGGCATTTTACTCCTTAGGCGAACAGTGACGTTCTATCGATAATTTGTTGCCAATGCTAATTCAATTATTGTATGTCCTTGATATAAATGGATTAAAATTGAAAATGACTAAAATGAGCTAAAATTGTGGAATTCTATCGTTTTAAAAAAGACAGCATACCATAATTTTAGGCATTTTAGAGCACTTTAGGCAATTTAGGCATTTGCTTTTTAAGAATCAGTTTGCATTTTCTGAGTAGAGCGCATTTGCGGCAAAACTCAAGCATTCAATAAAACGATGTCATCGCGCTGCACCGCAATGGCTAACTCTTCTCCGACCCTAGCCGGTTGATTCTGCGGCAGACGCATAATCAAGGATTGATTTGAGTTTGCATGGCGTCCCTGACAGCGGTGGTGGGTGCCGAAAAAAGATACTTCTTCTACTTTTACCTTTCCCAGGGGCACTAATTGCTGCCGGCTGCCTGCTTCGGCTTTGATCTGCTCGGGTCTGATGGATAGTTGCACCTGGGTGCCGGGTTCGGCGGCACCTGAAACCCGAAGACGGCCAAAGACGGTTTCAACCTCAATCTGACCACCGGTCCGATCATGCACCTGGCCGTCAAACATGTTGCTTTCACCCATAAAGGTTGCCGTGAAGCGGGTTTGCGGTTTCAGGTAAACCCGTTCCGGCGGTCCCACATCTTCGATGTGGCCGTTGTTCATTACCGCCATAATATCCGCGATGCTCATGGCTTCTTCCTGGTCATGGGTGACATGCACAAAGGTGGTGCCGACCTGTTTCTGGATGTGGAGCAGCTCCTGCTGCATCTGTCGTCTTAAATTCAGATCCAGCGCCCCAAGCGGTTCATCCAGCAGCAGGACTTTCGGCTGCACCACCAGGGCCCGGGCCAGGGCCACACGCTGTTGCTGGCCGCCTGAAAGTTGATGGACGCGGCGTGTGCTAAAACCGGCCAGACCCACCATCTCGAGGGCCTTTTCGACCCGGGCCAGTCTTTCGGATTTTACCACTTTTCGCATCAGCAGGCCGAACCCGACATTGGATCCCACCGACATGTGAGGGAACAACGCATAGTCCTGAAACATGGAGGTCGTCGGTCGTTTGGCCGGCGGCAGGTAGGAGACATCCTGACCGGCGATGCGGACCTGCCCGGCGCTGGGTTGGATAAAGCCGCCCAATATGTGAAGCAGGGTCGTTTTGCCGCTGCCGGATGGTCCCACCAGCGCAAAGAACTGCCCTTCTTCAATGTTGAGATTGATTTCAGCCAGGGCGGTTGTTCTGCCGAACGTTTTTGAAATACCTTTGATTTCGACCATCGGGCTCATCGTGACTTTCTCCGACCAAACAACACAAATTCCGTAACAAACACCAAAATGATGGATACGATAAACACCAGGCTGCCGACCGCGTTGGTTTTAGGGTTAAGGCCGCTGCGCAGCAGGCTCCAGATTTCAACCGGCAGGGTCACCTCGAAACGGCTCACCAGCAATGCAATAATAAACTCATCCCAGGACAGGGTAAAAGAAAGGAAAAACGAGGCCATCAGCGCCGGCCACAAAAGCGGCAGGGTGATTAAGACCAAAACCTGCCATTGGGCGGCGCCCAGATCACGGGCGGCCCGTTCAAGATTGGCCTGATGCTCGCCCATCTGACTGTAGATAATGGCAAAGGCCAACGGCAGATTGATAACGGTATGGCCGATTATCACTGCCAGCAGGGATTTGGGAATTCCCATGGTTTTAAACGTGATGAGCAGACCCATACCGATGATCAGATAGGAGACGCTCAGCGGCGCCACCAGCAGCCATTGCACAACTCCGGCGCCGCGCACCGTATAGCGGGCCAGACCGTAAGCCGCCAGAAACCCCAAAATACAGGACAATGCCGATGAAATTACGGCAACTACCAGCGAATTCCACAAGGCATCCATGATGCGGAAATCGGTTAGGACGGCTGCATACCATCTTAAGGAAGGACCCTGAAAGGGGGGGATGGGCAGCAATGCATCCTGAAACGAAAACAAAACCAAAACGCCTACCGGCAGGTAAATAAACAGGTAGACGAGCGCTACATAGACGGTGGCCGGTATATTTTTGAATACGTTGCGTAACATCACATGCTTTCAATTTTGAGCCAGCGGGAGAATATCAGAAAAATAATCGAAATGACGACCATCAGCACCAGGCTCATGGCCGACGCCATGGGAAAATCAGCCAGCCGCTGAATTTGCAGCATAATGGCCTGGGGCAACAGGACTTCTCTGAAACCTCCCAGAATCTGGGGGGTGATATAATCGCCCAGCGTCAGCACGATGGTGAGAAAGGCCCCCACCATGACTCCCGGGACGCTCAACGGCAGGGTGATTCGCCAAAATGCCTGCCAGCCCGATGCACCCAGGTCGGCCGCCGCTTTTCTGTAATTGGGCGATATCTGCACCAGGTTGGCAAAGATGGTCAGGGTCAACAGCATGGTGAAAAAATGGACGAATCCCAGGACGGTCGCCGCCCGGCTGTTGGCAAGCGAGATCGGATCCTGCACGATTCCCAGCCACTGAAGGACATTGCTGATAACCCCGTTGCCGGAAAGAACCAGCAGCCAACTGTAAGACCGCACGACATATGAGGTCCAGAAGGGCAGAATTGCCATCATCAGCGCAATCCGCTGCCACCTGGGCGGCACCCGAAAGGCCAGGATATAGGCCAGGGGATAAGCCAAAAGCACACTGATGATCGTGGTGATCAGGGTGACCTCCAGGGAATTGAACAGCGCGTTCAGGTGGTGGGGTTTGGAAAAAAAAGCGATATAGTTGTTTAAGGACAGATCCGTGACGATACGGCCTCCGACCCGCTGAAAAAGGCTGTAGGCCGCCATGATCAATAAGGGAACGGCAAAAAAAGCAATGGTCCACAAAAGGCCGGGGCCGATAAAGCCCCAGCCCTTTAGTCGCTGGCTGCTCGATTCATAATTTAGATCAACAATTTGCTCTAATCCGTAAAGAAGTTTGCAGCTAAATCGTTAACTGTTATTCGTTATTGGGTTTCGAAATAGAACCGGTGTGAATTTACTTCAATGAGATTCAAAACCTGCAAGTTGATTCCAATACACGCTTACAGTAGATCGAACGCCCAGTAGCCGAATCTACACATTCGAATAACAAATAACCAATAACCTGGAACATACCAATTGAGTTCTACTCAATTGTATCAGTGCTGCAAAAATTCCGTCCAGACATCCAGCATGGCTTTATCGAACTCCTCATCCGGCTGGAGATAAAAATACGAATTGGCCAGGAACTTGGGTTGTTCATCCCAGCGCAGGATTTTTTTCTGCTCCGGGGTCAACACGGCTTTCGAGTTGGCCGGCATCGCCCAATAGCAGGAGGAGGTGGCCAGACGCCCCTGGCCTTCCGGGCTGAGAATATATTGCACAAATTTGACGGCCAGATCCTTTTTCTTGGATGCTGCGAATACCCCGATGGCCTGCTGCCAGCGCACCCCGCCCTGATTCGGCAGAACCCAGTCCAGGGCGGGATTTTCTTGATGAAGGACGGATACGGCAAATTCACCGCCCCCGGCGATAATGTCGACTTCACCCGTGGCCAGGGCCGTTTGAACCTGGACCACGTCGCCCACCAGGGCGGATAACTCCTTCATTTTGAATAATTTTTCCTTGATCGCCGGCAGATGGGATTTATTTAATTCGGTTGGTTTAATGCCGAGCCCGATGGCGACCATTTCCATGACCGGGATGTAATAATCATATACCGCGATGCGGCCCTTATATTTCGGATTCCAGAGGACGGCGGCATCGCGCATGTCGGCCGGATCCACATTTTTGTTATTGTAGGCAATGGTGTTGTAGCCAAATTTTTCCGGCATTGCATAAAATTTGCCGCCGACACTGTTAAGCTCGGGCGTGCGAATTTCCGGGAAAATGTCGTTCCAGGGAAAATCCTTTCGATTTAACGGTTCCAGCAGGCCGAGTTTCACCACCCGTTTGACATCGATGCTGTCCACCACAAATACATCCCAGTCACCCGGTTGCGATTGCTCGAGCAGGGCCAGGGCGACACCGGTGCCGTCATACTCCTTCATGTTGATCCGAACATCGTGTTTTTGTTCGAACGGTTTTAACAGGGCGGGATCGGTATGATCGCACCAGGTGAGAACATTGAGCTCTTTGGCGGCGGCCTGAACCGGGCTGGCGGCAATCACGGTTCCCAAGGCTATTATAGTCAATAATATTAAAACCTTTGCCAATGTGTTCATTTTAGCCATTGTCATGTTGTTCCTCCTTTTGAGTTTTGTTGGACGGAATATTGTCAAAATTGTCACCGGGTGTCAATTGAGAAGTTGCGATCTCAATTTTGCATTTCTTGTCGGCAAACCAAATCCTTATTTTAATTTTTTCCGGCAAAACCGGGTCCCGGGAACTGGAGCTTTTTTTTCTTGACCCCCGATACCGGCTTTTATATCTAAATATGGACATATATAAAAGGCAAGTCGGAAGAATGTGGGAGCGGCTTGCAGCCGCGATATCAAATGCCGTGGCTGCAAGCCGCTTCCGTAAAAATTAATCCAATGGTAACTTGGGCTTTGTTTATAACCAGGTATCTAAAATATTGATAATGTTTCAGGTTTGGGACTTCGCGCCCAGGGCTTTGACCCCACAGGCAGGGTTTAGCATTCAACGGTTCGATTTATTCATCGGTATTCACAGGTTTAAAACTCATTCAACCTAAATTTTTTATCCGAATTTACGCCAAAATAGCACAGTAGGGCGGGCGGGCGTGCCCGCCGACTAGTGGTCGGCACGGTGGCCGACCCTACTTGGACAATCGACGTTCATTATTCAATTTTCAATTCCGGCTAGTCCGGGTTAGGAGGTCCAATATGAAAAAGTCACTAGGTCCGCGAGCCATAATCCAACCGAACCCCGTCTTGATCGTCGGCAGTTACGATAAAAACGACCGGCCCAACATCATGGCCGTGGCCTGGGGCGGCATCTGCTGCAGCAAACCGCCCTGTGCCGCCATATCGCTCAGGCAGGCAACTTACACCTATGGAAATATCCAGCATAACCGGGCGTTTACGATCAATATTCCATCGACTGCTTTGGTCAAAGAAGCCGACTATGCCGGAATTTATTCGGGTAAAAACGAAGACAAATTTAAGGCCCTGGGGTTGACGCCGGTCAAAAGCGAGATTGTGAACGCCCCGTATATTAAAGAATTCCCGGTCGTATTGGAATGCGAGGTGCTGAAGGTCGTTGAGATCGGTCTGCACACCCAGTTTATCGGTGAAATAAAAGACATCAAAGCCGATGAGAGCGTTCTTGCCGAAAACGGCCTGCCGGATATCGCTAAATTACAGCCCTTTATCTACAACAGTGCCGGTTCGGATTATTACGCGCTGGGCGACTTGCTGGGGCAGGCGTATACGGTTGGGCGTAAGAAATAACACAGCCTGGTCATTCAGAAAGCCATAGGAGACTGGGAATCGTCAGAACACTGGATACCCGCCTTCACGGGTATGACGGCAGGGTCGCGACATTCTGTCATACCCGCTAAGGCGAGCATCCAGAATCTATAACCCAACTCGGTCTTTCTGCATAACCGGGTTATGTTTTTTCTTCCGGAAATTCTTCGATAGGACTATATACATCGAAGGGATATATATCATGACGAACTTCAAACCGATAACCCCCCAGCAGCAGCCGAAATTTGCCGGGATTAAAACGTTTATGCGTCTGCCCCATTCCCAGAAGCATCAAGGGGATTGATTTTGCTGTGGCGGGCGTTCCCTGGGACGGCGCAACTTCTTACCGAACCGGCCAGCGTTTGGGACCGGATGCCATCCGCAAGGTTTCGGTAACGCTGCGGCCCTTTAACCTGGCGCTGGACGTCGATATTTTCGAGCATTGCTCCGGCGTTGATTACGGCGATCTGCCGGTGGTCGCCGGGTACATCGAAGACACCTATGCCAAAATCGAAGCGGAGCTTGGTCCTCTGGTTGAGGCCGGCGTCATTCCCGTGTTGATGGGCGGGGATCACTCCATTACGCTGCCGGAGCTCAGGGCCGTCGCTAAAACCCATGGGCCGGTGGCGTTAATTCACTTTGATTCCCACACCGATACCAACGATCAGTACTTCGGCAAACCCTATTATCACGGCTCGCCGTTTCGCCGGGCGGTGGAGGAAAATATTCTGCTGGCCGAAAATTCAATTCAGGTCGGCATGCGCGGATCCGTTTATTCAAAGGATGCCTATGACGATTCAGCCGCGCTGGGATTCAAGGTGATCACCATGTCCGCTGTCAGGGAAATGGGCACTGGGCATGCTGATCGAGACCGTCAGGGAACGGGTCGGACGGCACAAGGTGTTTGTCACGTTTGACATCGATGTGGTCGACCCGGCCTTTGCGCCCGGCACGGGAACCCCGGAGGTGGGCGGATTTACCAGTGCGGAGGCCATCGAACTGGTGCGGGGACTCCAGGGGCTGAACTTTGTCGGATTCGATGTGGTGGAAGTATTGCCGGCTATGGACCCGGCCGAGATCACCGCCCTGCTGGCCGCCAATATCGTCTATGAATTTTTGTCTTTGATTGCGTTGAATAAGAAAATAAAAGATAATGCCTAAAGGGCCTAAATTGTCTAAAATGCCTAAAATTGAGGGATGCTGTCCATTTATAAGTATATGCCAGACCCTGTAAGTCGCGGTTGCCCCGCTAAAAAGCAGCGGGATGCAAGCAAAAACCGCTCCCACAATCTAAAATAGTGCTGTGAATCTATGACGTTTCTTTTTCGATTAGACTGGCCGTTTTTCTGACCAGCGGCCGCGCTGACACCTTTAAGCCGAATAACCGGGCTGCAAATTCATCACCATTGACAATATCCAGGTATGGTGGTAGCAATAGTTTAAAAAACCGCTGGGGGAGCCGCAAAAAATTGGCTGAGAGGAGGCTGACTGTCTCGACCCCTGGACCTGATCCGGATAATGCCGGCGTAGGGAAGTCATTTGCATCCCATCCGAATTCCTTCCTTTCTACCGGCCGCAGTCCGTATCGGAGGACTCGCATCATGCTGAATGTTTCCGCGCCTGAGCAAACGCTTCGGCGACCTTGCCATCTTCGAAAATTTCAATCTAATGCTGCCCCAAAATGGCTTTACCGTGTTGATCGGTCCGTCGGGATGCGGCAAAAGTACCCTGTTTAACGTACTTACGGGGGCTGTTGACGGCGACGGCGGACAAATATCATGGTGCGGTACACCGGTTTCACACCTGCGGGAAATATCCGCCTACATGCAGCAGAAGGATTTGCTGCTGCCCTGGTTTTCACTGATGGACAATGCGCTGCTGCCGGCCAGAGTCACCGGCGCCGATATGGCCAAAGCCGGCCAAAAAGCGATGGCTCTATTTAACAGGCTTGGCCTGGCAGGCTTTGAAACCTATCGGCCCGGGGAAATTTCCGGCGGGATGAAACAGCGCTGCGCACTGGTTCGCACCCTGATGTTTGAGCGTGACCTGGTTTTGCTGGATGAACCGCTTTCCGCCCTGGATGCGATTACCAGAAGAAGTTTACAGTCGCTGCTATTGATGCTTCAAGTCGATTTCGAAAAGAGTATTCTCATGATCACCCATGACATCGATGAAGCGTTGCGGCTTGCCGATGAGGTTCTGGTTTTAAGCGGGCGACCCATGCGGATATTGGATCGATTTTCATTAAAGGGGCCTAAACCGAGACGATTCGATAGTCCGGAGCTGATTGAGATCAAGGACTATGTGCTGAATCTGCTGCAAGAATACACAGTCTCTAAAAAATGCCTAAACCTGCAAAATGCCTAAAATTGTGGTAGCCTGTCATTTTTTAGAACATATTCTAAATAGATATAGTACGAAATAGGATTTGAGATGGCAATTTGATGGAACGATCCTCGACATATTCATTGCTGATTGCGGTTACCTTGCTTGGCGCCTGGGAGTTGGCCTGTCGGGGATTTAATGTT
This sequence comes from uncultured delta proteobacterium, assembly GCA_963710795.1. GTDB lineage: Bacteria > Desulfobacterota > Desulfobacteria > Desulfobacterales > JAFDCJ01 > JAFDCJ01. The sequence goes on along the minus strand of CAVQBT010000013.1, from coordinate 137,466 downwards.
CCCGATTTTATTCTACCCACCCCCTCGCGCATTTTTACGGTGGCGGTTTCCAAGTCGGTAATTTTGCTGCCGCATGCCGCGATCACGGCCATGGAAGTTTTGGCCGGCATTATGCTTTCTTTGCTGGTCGCGGTGCCGTTGTCGATCGTGATGTTTGCCCACCCCTCAGTCGAAAAAGCCCTGGCACCGTTTCTGGTGGCTTCCCAGGCCGTGCCGGTATTCGCCGTAGCTCCGCTGCTGGTCGTCTGGCTGGGATACGGGATGGCCAGCAAAGTGCTGATGGCGGCCGTGATTATTTTTTTCCCAATCACGGTCAATTTGCTCGAAGGATTTAAAAGTTGCGATCAGGAATTTAGGGTGCTTTTTCAGCTCATGGGGGCCGGGTTCTGGAAAACGTTGCATTTCTTATACTGGCCCTGGGCGCTGCCCCATTTTTTTGCCGGGCTAAAGGTCGGAGTTTCCGTGGCGACGATCGGCGCGGTGATCGGTGAATGGGTCGGTGCCCAGCAGGGTCTGGGTTATTTAATGATTCAGGCCAATGCCAGGCTGAATGTCGACATGGTCTTTGCCGCCATATTGTGGTTGTCGGTCATGGGACTGTCGTTGTGGATTTTTGTCGGATTTTTGGAAAGAAAGGTGATCAACTGGAGGTAGGTTTGGTGAGGTTCAAGGGTTCAGGGTTCAGAGGTTCAGAGGTTCGGAATTTATTGGTTTCAGGTGTCAGATGTCGGAAGACAGAGGACAGATGACAGAAGACAGAAGACGGAGGACTGAGGAAAGATGACAGCGGTCAGAAAGAAGTGGAAGTATTATCGGCCACGACACGACTGAGCTCGTCGCAGGCCGCGCCGACTTAGAATCAGCCAAAGCGCAGCGTTTCCATTTTCAACCTTGAACCCCTGAACCTTGAACCCCTGAACCTTGAACCCTGAACCTCTGAACCCTGAACCTCTGAACCTATATAAATAAGGAGATATGATGAAACGCCATTACAAGAAAATAGCCATAACAATGCTTTTGGCCGTCCTCTGGGTTCCGTCAATTGATGCGGCTCAGGAACTTACGCTGATTCTGGATTGGTTCCCGAATATTGATCACTTGCCGATTTATGCGGCCCGGCAGCAGGGGCTCTTTGCTGAAGAAGGGCTTGAAATTAAAATTCTCAGTCCCTCCGAAACGGCCGATGGGCTCAAAATGGCAGCCTCGGGCAATGTGGACATCGCCGTTTCCTATGAACCCCAGACCCTTATTGCTGCCGCTCGTGGATTGGATGTGATCGTATTTGCGCGTTTAATCGAGCACCCGCTGACGACCCTTTTATTTCTAAAGGGCAAAGGGATTGAAACTCCCCAAGACCTGTCCGGCAAAAAAATCGGATATACGGTGCCCGGTCTGATGGATGTACTTTTAAGTGCTTTCGCCAAAGTTAACCATATTCAGGATTATCGGGCCATCAATGTCGGATTTGCCATTGTTCAGTCGCTGACGGCGAACAAAGTGGATGCCGTCATGGGGCCGTTCAAAACATACGAAACCGTCACAATGGCCCATAAGGGATATGCGGTCGGGTATTTTGAACTGGAAAAGTGGGGCATTCCCGATTATGATGAATTAATTTTTATCACCAGCAAAAAAAACATGCATAAAAATCAGGCGGCCATGGCAGGTTTCCGTCGGGTAATGGATCGGGCCATCGTGCAGGTGCGGCAGAATCCACAGCAGGCCTTTGAGGATTATTTGAAACAGGTGCCGGAAGCCGATCGCAAAATTGAAAACGACGCCTTTGATCTGACGTTGCCCTATTATGCCGCGCGCCAGCAACTGGATGTAAACCGATGGCAGCAGTTTGCCGATTTTGCCCTGAAATACGGCCTGATCGCTAAAAAAGTGGATGTGGTTGATGTGCTTTGGACAGAAGGAAAGTGAATATGCAGATATTGATTAATTAATAGAGCCCTCCGATGACCTTGTTTTTTATCTCAAAGCCAGGGATACCTTTCTGTTCTATACCGATCGCAAGGCTGCCGTACTGAAAACTCCCAAGGCATTGAAGGACTATATGGCATCCGACCGGCAGGTGTATTGCATCTTTAAAATGGATGATTGGCAAGACGTTGAGATATTGCTTCAAACGATGCACATTGTCGCGCTGGAGGGCGACATGTTTATTGTCTCCAATAAAAAGCCGGATTAGGTTAAAGTTTCTGAAATTTTTACCGATTTAATAAGCGACACGGCTAAACCGCTAATCCGGACCAGCCGGAATTAAAAACCACTCGGACACAAGAGACCAAAGGGAAATGTTTGCCATTAAATTGGGTTGAGAAAACGCTGGGATCCCTTGGGAAGATGCCAATTTGCATTAGCTCTTAATTCTTAATTAAATTAGGGAGATATACATAGAAATGAATACGTCCTTGACGGACAATAATGCGAAAAATGACCTAAATTCTGAGAAACCGTCCAGTGATGAATTCGAACCGCGTGCATTCGAGCTGACCGAACTGTTAGCGGCGTGTCGAGAGCTCAGTGATGTTTTAAACCTCAAAGAGCTATATGCAACATTTGCCGGAATTATTGAGCAAAAATTTGAGGTTCACAAGTTGGGCCTGTTTGTATATCATTTGGAAAAAGAAACTTTTAGCCTGGTCTACAGCTATGGGTTGGGGAAACTGAAATATAAATTTAAACCGGATAAACAGGATCTATGGCATGCGATTCTGCAGGATAAGCCCTTCGCCGTCGTTGATGGTAAAGGAAATCCGCTTTTTACCAAATTTCTGGAAAAAGAGGACTTAAAAATTTTGCCCGCTGAACTTTGGGTTCCGCTGGTCATGCGCGATGAGGTAATGGGCCTTTTGACATTAGGGGCTAAAGCGGGCAACCAGCCATTTAGTGATTTTGATCTATACTATCTCCAGCAGATAGCGGCCCAGGCCGCTGTTTCATTAAATACCTGCCGGCTTTACGAGCGACGCCGACAGGAAAAGGAAGATCTCGATAAAACCCTGCAAAACCTGTCCCTGCTTTACGGCATCGGCAAGGCGATGAATTACATCAGTGATCTGAAAAAACTCCTGCAGTACATTCTGAATCAGGCCATTGATATCGCATCGGCCGAAAAAGGTTCGCTCATGTTATACGACCTGGAAACCCAGCTATTAAATATTCGGGTCCTGGCCGGATTGGAAGATACTAAATATCAGGATAAGGTCAATAACAACGAAATCGAATGCCGCAGTTTCAGGCCGGGTGAAGGAATCGCCGGGCGGGTTTATTTGGATTCCCAGCCGATGATTGTTAATAATATCCGTGAAGACGATCTGTTTATTGAGTCCGAAACTTCCTTTGTTCGTTCCATCGCCTGCATTCCCATGGTTGTCTATGATGAGGTTATCGGTGTGATCAATGTCACCAACAAAAAAGAAGGAAAAGAATTTACCAATCAGGATATTAAGATGCTTAAAGCCATTGCCGATCAGGCCGCAGTAGCGGTCAACAAAGCCCAACTCTGGGATATGGCGGTAACGGATTCTTTGACCGGACTTTATGTGCGGCGGTACTTTATGGTTAAGCTTCAGGAGGAGATTCACCGGGCCGAGCGCTATAAAAAAGTAATTTCGGTAATTATGGTTGATTTGGATAGATTCAAAAATATTAATGACACTTATGGGCATGACGCCGGCGATCGGGCATTGGAATCCATAAGTCAATTTTTGAAAAAAAACATCAGAGATGTGGATGCCATCGCGCGATACGGTGGTGAAGAATTCGTTATGCTGGTGCCTGATGCTGACAAGGAAGCGGCCTTTGGCCTGGCCGAGCGTCTTCGCGAAGAGCTGGCCGGTATCAAACTGGATAATTTGCCGCCTATCACTGTCAGCCTCGGAATTGCAACGTTTCCCACGGATGGCACGGAGGTGGAAGAGCTGATCAGAAAGGCTGATGCGGCCATGTATGAAGCCAAACGGGCCGGCCGGAATAATTCGGTAAAATACGCTGATTATCTTCAGGCCAATCGGGACGTGGGATAGGAGTTGGAAGTTGGTAGTCGGAATTATTTGAATTCGGAAGTCGGAATGCGGAAGTGGGAAAAGACGGTAGAAGGTGGCAGGCATAGGGCATAGTGCAAGGCGCATAGCGTAGTGAGCGGTGTTCCACCGACGGCAGATCAGCAAAAGCGCTGCCTCCGGCACCGAAGGGAGGCAAAGGTCCTCTGGGAACCGAACACTTCAATCAAATATCATCATAAGATTCTAATTTTTTTCCGACTCCGACTTGGGTGTACCCGTCGCAGGTCCAAGCAATTACTTGATTCTTTCGCCGTCCCACCTGCTCCCGATTCCGCTTCCAAGCCTCCCAGCATTGAACAACCCACAATAACCTTTTCTTTTTTTTGAATAGCGATTACAATAATGCTTGTTTCTACTTATGAAAATTGCTATTGAACAACGAATTTTTTGAATTGAATTTATTAGATTTTCCGGTTTACCCGGGGCAGGAGGTCGCATGGCTGACATCATGGATATTATCAAAGAAAGAGATCCGCAGGAAAGGGAATTTCATCAGGCGGTCAGTGAAGTTATTGAATCCGTCAAACCGGTATTGGATCAAAATCCAATTTATCGGCAGGCGAAAATTCCGGAAAGACTGGTCGAGCCTGAGCGGGTGATCATGTTCCGGGTACCCTGGGCCGACGATCAGGGAAATGTTCAGGTAAACCGGGGCTTTCGGATCGAGATGAACAGTGCCTTAGGACCTTACAAGGGCGGGCTGCGGTTTCATCCTTCGGTTAATCTCGGCATTTTGAAGTTTCTGGCGTTTGAGCAGGTATTTAAAAATGCCCTGACCACCCTGCCCATGGGCGGCGGCAAAGGCGGCTCCGATTTTGATCCCAAAGGCAAATCCGACAATGAAGTGATGCGGTTTTGCCAGAGCTTTATGAGTGAGCTTGTTCGGCATATCGGGCCGAACACGGACGTGCCGGCCGGCGATATCGGTGTCGGCGCCCGGGAAATCGGATATCTGTTCGGCATGTATAAAAAACTGCGCAATGAATTTACCGGGGTTCTGACCGGCAAAGGCCTGAACTGGGGCGGCAGCCTGATTCGGCCGGAAGCCACCGGCTACGGGTCGGTCTACTTTGCCGCTGAAATGCTATCAACCCGCAACGAAACCCTGAACGGTAAAACCTGCATTGTCTCAGGCTCCGGCAACGTGGCGCAGTTCACCATGGAAAAGCTGATCGAATTAGGCGCTAAAGTTGTGACGCTATCGGACTCTTCGGGCTATATTTTCGATGAAAGCGGAATCGATGCAGAAAAGCTCGCTTTCATCAAAATCCTTAAAAACGTGCGCCGGGGGCGCGTCTCTGAGTATGCCGACAAGTATTCCGCGGCGGTCTACACGCCGGTTGACCCTGTTTTAGGCTACAATCCCCTTTGGAACCACAAGGCCGACTGTGCTTTTCCCAGTGCAACCCAGAATGAAATTAACGCCAAAGACGCTCAGAATATGATCGACAACGGTGTGATTCTGGTCTCCGAAGGCGCCAACATGCCGACAATGCCTGACGGAATCGATATTTTTAAGGACCACAAAATCCTTTACGGCCCGGGTAAAGCGGCCAATGCCGGCGGGGTCTCGGTTTCCGGACTGGAAATGACTCAAAACAGCATGCGCCTGGCTTGGACCCGGCAAGAAGTCGACGATCGTTTAAGATTGATCATGAAAACCATTCACCGCACCTGCGTCAATGCCGCCGAGCAATACGGTCTACCGGGCAACTATGAAGCCGGGGCGAATATTGCCGGTTTTGTGAAGGTGGTGGATGCCATGCTGGATCAAGGGCTGGTGTAGATATCTTTAAAAGGTAAAAGGTAGAAGGTAAAAGGTTAAAGGATAAGGAGGGTAGGCAAAGGGCAAAGGGCATGTGCAGGCGCAGAATTTTAGTGTCGATAGTGAGCCCAATTTAGATGGTATTGGAGTGTTGGAGTACTGGAGTATTGAAAAAAACTACTAATCTGCTATTGGAGTTCCAATATTGATGGTTTCGTAAAAAGTCTTAAAATCTCCTTTAGCGTCATTCCCGCGAAGGCGGGAATCCAGTATTTTCAAATAGTTCTGGATGCCTGCCTTCGCAGGCATGACGGAGTTTCGGACTTTTTACGGGTTTGTCAATATTTGATTTTCATTCTTTCCATCACTCCATCACTCCAACACTCCATGACTCCAGTATTCCGAAAAAATCTCAACCTTCCAAATATTGTTTGAAATTCAAAATGAGAATATAGGCTCCATGCTCAATATCCTGATTATCGTTTTGGCGGGGATTCTGCTGATCGGCCTGCTGTATTTCGAAAAAAACGGCAACCAGAAGGGGAAATTGCCCACCAAGACGATCCTTTCGTGTCTTTTCATTTTTACGGCGCTGGTTCAGACTCATCCGATCCCCGTTTATTTCTATTTATTGCTGCTCGGTTTGATTTTTTGCCTGGGCGGTGATGTTTTTCTGGCGCTGCCCCAGGACCGAATGTTTCTTTTGGGGCTGGTGTCTTTTTTGCTGGGCCACGTGTTTTACGCGATTTGTTTTTTTTATGTGGCCGATGTCAGCCAATGGACCTGGATCGGCGGCTTGGTTGGACTGCTCGTCAGCGGCCTGGTTTTTGGGTGGCTGCGGCCGCATTTAGGCTCCATGCTGATGCCGGTTATTGCATATATCATCGTGATTACGATCATGGTTAGTCGGGGCCTGGACCGTGCTCGGTGATACCAAACTGAGATATGCCGGCCGGCTGCTGGTATTGATCGGTGCCGTTAGCTTCTATCTTTCCGATTTGTTCGTGGCCCGGGATCGCTTTGTAAAGTCAGAGTTTTCCAACCGCCTCATCGGCCTGCCCATGTACTACTGCGGCCAGTTTCTGCTTGCATTTTCCGTTGGACTTGTAAATTAGCCTGGAAAATAGTTTTTAACAATGGGGACCTCGGGATCAAATTTCGCCAATGGATCTGTGCCTGGATAGATTAGGTCTGCCCCGTCGTTATCAGCAAAACCCCCGCCACGACCACGCAGACACCGACTAAAATACCTTTGGTGATTTTTTCAACTTTTCCAAGGAAAAAATAGCTGAGAACCAGTACGAACAACGGATGCAGGTTGGCCAGGGGGGTGACGACAACTGCGTCTCCATGGGACAGGGCATAAAACAAGGTCAACCAGGCGGCCGTTAGAAATGATCCGGCTGCCAGAAAAATAGGAAAATCCTGCCTTTTAATTGAAATCGAGGATCTAATTTTTTTGGATCCCAGGCATACAAAAGAATATACTACCATCGATGTCACAAAGCCGACCGTCACACCGAAAATTGGAGAATCGAGGATATTTAGCCCCAGTTTCCGGGTAACCACGGCAAAACTGAAAAACAGGGCGGACAGCAGCGGAAAAATCAGATCTTTTGCTGTTGCGGCTGCCGAATCCCGTTTGATTATGCATATCCCGTTCAAATATGACGATGCCACCAATGATCGTGAGGATTCCAAGGCTGATTTGCAGTGTGATTTTTTCATTCAGCAGCACGACGGCGATGACTGCCGTAAACGCCGGGCCGGTTGCCAGAATCGATGAGGAGACCGATGGGCCGATGCGGTCAAGACTGATAAAATACAGCCATCTTACCAGCGCCGGTGAAAATAAGCCGGCAATCAAAAAATAGATCAGAGCGTCGGATTTTAAATAGGAAAAAGGGACCGTGAAAAGTGAAATAAGCAAATAAATAATCGACCCCACCAGGGTGACGACCAACATCGCCGAAGTGGGATTGGTTCTCTCAATCGCTTTCTTCATCAGGATCATGGTCACACTTGCCAGAAATGATGACGAAAGCGCCAGGATTGCTGCCTGCATAATTGATTCCAGTGTTGATTATGTTAAATGGTGCCTTAAGTTGAATTGTTGAGTAAGTTGGCAGGAGAGAGCAGAAAGGCTGGGAAGCTTGGATGCCGGGAAGCTGGGAGGCAATAGCGCGCAGTAAAATTTAAGTGGCTTCGTAAGGCAAACCGATAGAGCATGTGCATTGCTTTCTTTTTGACATCGGAAACCTGATGCGCGGAAAACTCCATTTCACACTCTACGCTTTGCCCCGCGCACTATGCTCTCTGCTTCCAAGCCTTACAGCCTTCCAGCCTTCCAGCATAATGGTAATCCAACAACAAAATTATCTCGGGAAAGTCTTCTTTAAAAATTTATGAAGGCCAACAGCCGTTGGGATGTCTACCACATTAATTTTCTTCGCAACTATATTTGACTTTGATAGTGTTTAATTCTTCTTTCACCGAATCCGGAACCGCGTTGTTAAGTTCCATCAGATAAATTGCCCCGTTGTTCATTCCGACCCAGTGTTGCTGCCCGAATGTTCCATCCATGTAGCTTTTAATGACTTCTTCATAAACGACGGACATGTCCATAATGACCGAACTCAGCAGCACATCGGCTTTATCGATTGATCGTTTGTCGCCGATGACATCGATAAACCAAACTTTTGCGCCGTCTTTAGCCTTTTTTGTTGCGCATGCCTGGAGCATTCCAAAGGAAGCCCCGTCTCCCATTCCGAAAATCACATCAGCCCCGACGGCGATTTGATCCTGGGCATTGCGTTTGCCACCGGCCGCATCCGCATAGGCTGCCTCTCCGATTACACTATAGAGCAGTTTACTGTTCGGGTTAGATGCCTTGAGCCCCTGGGCGAATCCGGCCGACATTCGGTTCCAGGTGGGAGGTTCACCCGATGCCACGATCCCGACAATATTTGATCGGGTCATTTTGCCGGCCAGCCAGCCTGCCAGGTAGCTTCCGCCCTGGGGCTGGGTATCGATGTCGCTGATCAGCCCCGCCGTAACGTCACGATGGTTTTCAACGGTTGTCACCTTTACGCCGGTTTCTCTGGCAATTTCCGGGGCCACCGTCTGGTAGCCTGAGGCATGGCAGATTATCAACTCACAGCCTTTTTTTACCATGTCCCGCAGGGTGGGTTTGATATCTCCATAACCAAGCGCTTCGGCAAGCTCGATTTTGAACCCGTATTTTTTTGCCACGATTTCAAGCCCCGCCTTGCCCTGTTCATTCCAGCCCTTATCAGTTCCCGCCTCCGGCAGGGCTAAACCGACCAGTTTCGGCGGATCACCGGCATATGCCGGTGTAATTGCAAGGACAAGAAAAAAAAATAGGGCTGCAACTGCGCAAACTGTTTTTCTCATTTCAACTCTCCTTATCCGGACAAACCGGGACCAATAACAGGTCTATTACGAAATCACTAATTGACGAAAGTAGAAAGAAGCCAATGAAATCTTCGTTTTGTCCAACTTTCGTGTATTCGTGATAACCAATCTTTCGTAAAATATAAAGGAATAACAATCTAGATGCTGCGCTTAGTTTCCATGATCTCCGCGTTTGTAAGGGATACATAAGGATGACGGCAAATTGGTAGACCGGGTAAACAGAAGCAAAGCAACGATCACAACCAGATATGGCATCATTAAAATAAAATCCGGGCTGATATTAATTCCTGCAACCTGCAGGGCGCTGGTTAAAGCCAATGCAAACCCGAATAACAGTCCTCCCCAGCACACCTTGACCGGATTCCATTTGCCCAGCATGACAACCACAATAGCAATATACCCTCGGCCCATGTTCATATCCGGTACAAAAAACGCCAGATCACCCAGCGCTAGAAACGCCCCGCCGAGGCTCGCCATGAATCCGCCGAACAGGATGGTATAATAGCGGATGCGAAATACGTTGACACCGGAGGCATCTGCCGCCCATGGGGTTTCACCGACCGCCCGAACGCGAAGTCCAAATCGGGTCTGATACATCAACCCATACAGCAGCGGGACCAGCAAGAAGGTCAGGTACACCAGCCAATGCTGATTGAAAAAGGCTTGTCCAATGATTGGCATCCCGGACAGAATCGGAATCTCACTGGTTCCCCCGGCACCGAACAGGATCGGAAACTGGTTTCCGAAGATTACCCGGTGAAGGAAGCTGCTCATGCCTGTGCGCAAAAATGGTTAACCCCAGTCCGACCACGATCTGATTTACGCGAAGGGTGATGGTCAAAATACCAAATACCAGACCCAAGGTCAAGCCGACCGCGGCGGCAGCCAGAAATCCGTAAAAGAGGCTGTTTAACGCTATACCCACCGCAAAAGAAGAAAACGCTCCGGCGACCATCATTCCTTCAATGCCCAGGTTTAATTGACCGGACCGTTCGACATAGGCCTCACCTAAAGCAGCCAAAAGGATTGGGGTGGTGCCCCTGATGGTTGACGCGATTATCGTGGTGATTAACGCCGATTCGAATAGTTCATTCACTGGCGCTGATTTTACCTCCTGTCAAAGTATTCCGAGGCGGCAAAGAACAGCAGTGTCATTCCCTCTAAAACATGAACGAAAAATGCCGGTACGCCCAGATCACGTGCCACAAACTCTCCGCCAACCGCTAAAAACGAAAAGAAAAAAGCCAGCGGTACTACCGCCCAGCCGTTCAGCCTGGCGAGAAAAACCAGTGGGATGGCGGTCATGCCGTATTGAGGATTCCAGCTGCCCTGGAAGAGCCCCTTGATCGCCAGCACATCACAGGCACCGGCCAGGCCGGCGAAGCCGCCGCTGATCAGCAGTCCGTAAACGGTAAGCCGCGGAACACTCATTCCGACGTGGCGGGCGGCTTGCTTATTGGCCGCCATGACGCGAAATTGAAAACCTAAAGTCGTTCGCCTGATCATCCAATGCATTGTCAGAAGGCTAATCAGGCCGATGATCAGACCGATGTGAATCCGGGTAAAAGGGATTAGCGGCATGCGATAGACCAACGGAATCAGAGCCGTCTGGGCCGGCACGGTAGATGGATCATTAATCGGTCCCTTGACCAGCCAGGTGACCAGGTTGATCGCCACCCAACTCATCATCAAGGTGGTGATGATTTCATTGATATCGGATTGGGCTTTAACAACAGCCGGTATCAGTATCCAGGCCAGGCCACCGGTTATCCCCAGCAAAAGCACCGCAACGAGGTAGATCGGAAACGGCAAGGCGGCCGAGAGCATTGGAGCGGCCCAGCCGGCCAGCATTGCACCAACAAGAAATTGACCTTCCACCCCAATATTCCAGAGACCGGCAGAAAAACAGGGCAGGAGGCCGGCTGCGATTATCAACAGAGGCGCCATTTTAATAATTGCTTCGATCATTCCCAAAGAACTGCCCATGCCGCGTGCAAAGAGAAGGCTGAAGTAGAGCACGGGATCTTTGCCGATCAATAACAAAATAATCCCGCCGCTGATCAAAGAAAAAAGAATCGATACAATCGATAAGGCCGCGGGCTTTAGGGCGGCAAGGTTGATGTTTTTCAAAGTATCCCCTGTCAGCATATTCCGAGCATGAGTCTTCCGATTTTTTCAGTTGTTGCATCGCAGCGCAGCATGAGACCGGCCATTTCACCTTTAAACAATACGCCGATACGGTTGCTGCAACTGAAAAGTTCGTCCAGGTCCGAGGTGATCAGCAAGACGGCCGTTCCTTGCCGGCTTTCTTCTATCAGCAGGTCCTGCACAAAACGAATGGTTTTAGCATCGAGGCCATAGGTCGGACTGTTGCAAACGATCAGGTCCGGTTTGCCTGAAACAGCCCGGGCCAGCAATAACTTTTGAATATTGCCCCCGCTGAGCGTACTGACGGGCGCTTCAGGTCCGGCCGTCCGGATTCCGAAGCGGTCGATCAGATCACGGGCAAATGTTCTGATGCGGCTTTGGTTTAAAATACCGAATCTTGAAAAGGGCGGGTGATCATAACATTGCAGAATCGAGTTTTCCGAAAGGGCCATATTGAGAACGCAGCCTTCATTGATGCGGTCGGCGGTGATATAGCTAATCCCCTGTTCAAATCGTTTGGCGATTTCCAAGCGGGTGATGTCACGGCCACGGTAAAGCAATCTGCCCGAGCTTGCCCGGGTTTGTCCACCGATGACTTCTGCCAGCAAACGCTGATCCTCGCCGGCAACGCCGGTAATGCCGATTATTTCACCTTTTTTGATGCTGAAGGAAACGTGCTTCAGACCCATTTGACCTTTACTATTTAAGGCCGCAACATTATCCAATACCAGCAGCGGGTCATCTGCCAATATCGGTTCTGCATCGGAGGATGCGGTCCGGGGAATGGCGCCGAACATTAATTCAAGAATTTTATCAGAGGCAGCGTTCGCATCCATGGCCGTTAGCGTGTCACCGGCCAGTTCGGCGGCTTTTGTGCCTGATCGCATAACGGTAATCCGATCTGATACTGCCAGCGCTTCGCTCAAATTATGTGTAATCAAAATTACCGATTTTCCGACTTTGCGCAACAGCTTCAAGGTCTGATACAGGGTTTCGGCCTCGGCCGGCGAGAGCACCGACGCGGGTTCATCCAGTATCAATACGTCGGATTCATGATAGAGTATTTTCAGAATTTCAGTCCGCTGACGTTCACCGACAGATAGGTCCTGGATCATGCGGTGCGGGTCGATTAAAAGACCGTATGATTCAGAGATTTGCTGAAGTTTGCGCTGGGCTTTTTTCAGGTTTAAAAATAGGCCGCCTTCGAAACCCAGCATAAGGTTTTCCAGCACCGTTAAATTGGGAATTAAGGTGAAGTGCTGATAAACCATGCCGATTCCCAATTTCAATGAATCCTGCGGCGACCGGATTTGAACCGTTTGACCCCGTACAATAATTGCACCCTTATCCGGCCGGCACATTCCCGCGAGAATATTCATCAGGGTTGTCTTGCCGGCGCCGTTTTCTCCCAGAAGGGCGTGTATTTCTCCGACGCGCAGATCGAAGTCGACATCGTCATTGGCGACCACTCCCGGGAAGCTTTTGGTAATGCCGATCATCTTTATGATCGATTTGTTTTTCATTTTACTGACTTTTGCGGGTAGCCTTCCCTTGTCATAGCAGGACCCTGCACTAAGAAAGTTTAGTTGGTTGCACACGGGGCGAAGCCCCGACTTTAACCCTATATTGCTACTCCGAATTTAGTGAATTGACAATACTTTTTCAAGAGATACCGGAAAATGCCGCAATAATGGCAGGTTTCGATTTGACACGCTTGACTTCACTGAATGCAATTCTTACTCTGCTAGTATGCAATTCTTCTCATAGTCTGATAAGAAGGGAGTCTATGATGCAAGCCTATGTCAGTTTGTACAGGTACAAAGGACCCGTCAAGGGTGGCGGACGGGAGCGCTTTGAGCAGGTCAAAAAGATACTGTGTGCCGGATACTGAGAGTAGATGCAGGATACTGCAGATGGACGGTTTTCTGGATGCAGGATATGATTGCGCTATCGGTGGCTTGAAGGTTCCCAGGCCAAGTCGAATCCGCTATGAGGGCCTAGCACTTAGTATGTCGGCAACCTGATTAATGTCGCAAACAAATACCTTGGCGGCCGTCTCATCTTCTCGACCTTCCCACTTTCTATTTGTTCCCATTCTTCCGACTTCCGCCTCCCGACTTTGCACTTCGCAACCCCTATCTCAGCCATCCTCCAGCTGCTGCAACTCCCGCTCAAAAACCGCATTTTGGCTGTCCAGTTCATTGCTGGCGGTTTCAAGTTCGTCAAATAGTTTATCAATTTTGGATTGGCAGGCGTGAATGGACTGGGAAAGTTCGCTGATTCTAGTGCCATCCTGATCCTGGGACGCCTGTTGCATATCATGGTTGAGGTTTTCCAGCTCGACTTCGCAGGATTCGATATCGTTTTCAATCCGGCTAATGCGCTTTTCAAGCGGCCTGGCGGTTTTGGAACGACGGGTTATGATTTCAGATCTTTTGCGCCGCATTTCTTTTTTAGCCGGCCTGGCATTGGCACCCGCGGAATCTGCTTGGGAGCGGTCTCCAGAATCAGACGGTTTTTCATCGTGCCAACCGCCTTTTTCGAGAAATTCCTGATAGCTTCCGTCAAAAACATCGATATCATCATTTTGAAATACAATCAGCTTGTCGGCCAGCGTGTGCAAAAACATTTCGTTATGGGTCACCATGATGACGGTGCCTTCGAAAAAATCGATGGCGGCCAGCAATGCATCACAGGATTCCATATCCAGGTGGTTGGTCGGTTCATCGAGCAGCAATAGGTTTACCGGCGTTGCCAATAGCTTTGCCCAGCATTACGCGGCTTTTTTCACCGCCGGACAGGACGCTGATTTTTTTTAGGGCATCATCACCGGAAAACATCATGGCGCCGCAAATATTTCGTGCGCGCTGCCGGTCGATATCCGGATGTGAATAGAGTATTTCCTCTTCAACCGTTCGGGTATCCACCAGACTATTGACATTGGTCTGTTCAAAAAAGCCTTTGATCGTGGACGGGTGATATTCAATCGTTTGCCGGATTGCGGGGGCAACTTGCCGGCCAAAAGTTTTAGCAGGGTGGTTTTGCCCTTACCGTTTTTGCCGACCACACAGACCCGTTCACCAGTCCCGATGGTGACATTGAAATCTTTTATCAGTGGTTTTTGTTCGCTATAGCCAAAAGCCAGGTGGCTGCGCGTTAAGATGCTCTTGCCGGGAAAGGGGCTGCTGCGGAAGGAAAAGTCGAGTAACTTCAATTCTTCGAGCTTATCCTTTTTTTCCATTTTTTTAAGGGTTTTGATGCGGGATTGTACCAGATTTGCCAACCGGGCCTTGGCGCGAAAACGAGTGATAAACTGCTGAATTTCTTTACGGCGGCGTTCGTCGTTGATTCTGGTTTTTTCGTAGACTTCCTCGTCCTGGGCGATCTGGTTGTAGTACTTGGTGGTATTTCCGTCTATTTTCCGCAAATTGCGGCGATGAATCCCCATGGTGTGAGTGACCACCTTATCCATAAAACTGCGATCATGGGTTATCAACATCAACTCATGGGGCCAGTTGCTTAAAAACTGTTCGATCCATCGAATGGAAGCAATATCTAAAAAGTTGGTGGGCTCGTCCAAAAGCAGCAGGTCCGGTTCGGCAACGAGTGCTTTGACAAGATTCAAGCGCACCTGGAGACCCCCTGAAAATTCATCCGGGATGGCGATCAAAATCCTCCCGGTCAAAGCCCAGGCCGGCCAGGATCTTTTCAACCTTCCAGGATTGATCCTTTTCCTGTTCGGGCAGCGCGCTTATTCCTTCATTCAGGGCCGTATCGGCAGTAAATTCCAGAGTCTGCCGCACATAATCAATACGGTAATTTTTTGGGATAATGATCGAACCGGAATCCGGACGCTCTTCACCGGCAATCATTCGGAAAAGAGTCGTTTTGCCATGGCCGTTTTGACCCACCAGGCCGACCCGCTGTTTCTGGTTGATTGAAAAACCCAACCCGTCAAAGAGGACCTGGTCACCAAAACTTTTTGTTAGATTTTCAACGCGTATCATAAATAAAATATAAAATGCATAAAATGCCCTTTATGTTTAAAAAAATAAATTGAAATTCGGAAAATATTCTATTTTTGGAAATTATGCAAATATGTTTTATGAATGCCAGTTTATTTGTTGGAGATAGTATGAAAAAAGCATCCGTTGATCCGCCAGGTGGCATCTTTGTCTTAATCGGCCCCGGATATCGATGCGACAATCCGCTAGTATGCTTTGGCAGCGTGGGGTCGACGCTTGACAAACGGTTGAAAATTAGTATGTTAAAGGCGCAAATTCGGAATGGCGACTGCCGAATGAAGAATGTCTAACGATTGAGATCGCTTCGATCCGTCTCCCAAGATTATTGAAATCGATAGAATTCCTTAATTCGACATTCGTCAATCGTCATTCGTCATTTTTTGTAGAGGAGGTCACCCATGTCAGATGAAAAAAAAGATTTCGAAGTAAAAGATCGTCGAATATTCTCTGAAGAAAGCCGGGAGAATGAAGCTCAGGATAAAGATCAGGCGGCTGAACCTACACCGGAAGTTGAAGAACAAGCATCTTCATCAGCCGAGGAATCCCCTGCGACTGAGGCCCAGGAGAGGCCATCAGCCGCTGGTGCCCAACAGGAAGCCCCGCTGCCGGAAATTAATTTCGCGACTTTCGTCGTTTCCCTGAATGCTTCTGCTTTGCTGCATCTGGGGGCCATCGAGGACCCCAATACCGGTCAGACAAATAAAAATCTGGCCATGGCAAAGCAGACAATCGACATTTTGAAATTGCTCCAAGAAAAGACAGAAGGCAATTTAACCACCGACGAAAAAAATCTGATCAAAAACATTCTTTACGACTTGCGAATAATCTATGTGAAAGAGTCGGGATGAGTAACATCCCCCGGGTCGATATGATAACTGTTTGCCATTAACGAACCAAACACCAGGCGTTAATGAAGATCTTGTCTCCTGCCAAAATCAACCTGTTTTTGCAGGTTACCGGAAAGCGATCGGACGGCTACCATGAGCTGTTTTCCTTGATGTGCTGCGTAACTCTTTGTGACACGATTTACCTGCAATTCGGCACCGAAAAAATAGAGATTGTATCATCTCATCCTCAACTTCCCCTTGATGAAACCAACCTGGCTCACAAAGCCGCCGCCCTATATTTAAAAGCCCTGGGCGCCAAGGAAGGGGTAAAAATTACCATCGAAAAATCAATCCCGCTAGCGGCCGGCCTGGGGGGCGGCAGCAGCAACGCCGCCAGCGTTCTTAGAGGACTTAACCAACATTATGGTTTTCCATTCTCACGGGACCGGTTAATGTCCTTGGGACTTGGCCTGGGAGCAGATGTTCCCTTTCTGCTGTTTCAGAAACCGGCTCTGGCTTCCGGAATCGGCGAAAAGCTGGCGGCTTATTCGGAGCCTTTACCCTATAGTGTCATCATCGTTGATCCGGGATTTGGGGTTTCTACGGCAGAAGTTTTCCAAAACCTTAATTTAAGATTGACAAAATGTAAAAAAAAAATTACAAAACCCTTTTTAAAGAATACCGGTTATAATGTTGCAGTGCATTTATGCAACGACCTTGAGGCAGTGACGGTATCCAAATATCCGGAGATAAAATTAGTTAAGCAGCAGCTTAATCAGCACGGGGCACTGGGGGCATTGATGTCGGGAAGTGGGCCAGCCGTTTTCGGTCTTTTTTCTGATTCGGGAAAAGCCGGTAAGGCTATGCAGGCGATCGGCCGGCATCCCCGCTGGAATGCTTACCTGACCGAAATCATTTATCAGAAAAAATCTGTTGATCTTTGAACTCGGACGTTTGTATTAAATGAAAATATAAGGGATGTTGCCGACAACTTTACTGGGGCGTCGTCAAGCGGTAAGACACAGGACTTTGGTTCCTGCATTCGGAGGTTCGAATCCTCCCGCCCCAGCCAATACCAATTGAAGAATGAATATTTAAGGTACGCCTGCGGCGGATCCGTATTTAACAAGGACAGAGCAAATTCTAACGATGTGTATTTAAAAAATCGAAGCACGAAATTCGAACTGATTTTCAAAATCAATCAACAAACCTGAATATGCTATTTCTCAGGGCGGATTAATTAACGGTGGCATAAATGGAAGGCATGGCCATTTTCACGGGCAACTCCAATCCCGGGCTGGTACAAAAAATCTGTGAATATCTCAGCCTGCCTCTTGGCGGCGCCGAGGTCAAAACCTTCAGTGACGGTGAAATCCAGATCGAGATTCATGAAAACGTTCGTTTGAAAGATGTTTTTGTGGTGCAATCAACCTGCTCGCCGGTCAATGATAACCTGGTAGAGCTGCTTTTGATGATTGATGCATTTAATCGTTCTTCGGCCAAAAAAATTACCGCCGTTATTCCCTACTTCGGGTATGCCAGACAGGACAAAAAAGTGGCACCCCGGGTGCCGATCAGTGCCAAACTGGTGGCAGATATGATTACCGTGGCCGGCGCCGACCGGATCATTACCATGGACCTGCATGCCGGTCAGATTCAAGGATTTTTCAACATTCCGGTGGACAACCTTTTCGCGGCTCCGGTTCTGATTGAATATATCCGCAATAATTTTCGGGACGAAATGGTCATTGTTTCGCCGGATGCCGGGGGGGTTGAAAGGGCCCGGGCCTTTGCCAAACGGTTGGATGCGGATCTGGCAATCATCGACAAGCGCCGGGACGCTCCCAATCAGGCGAAGGCCATGGCTGTCATCGGTGATGTAACTGATAAAGTGGCGATCATTTTGGACGATATGGTCGATACGGCCGGTACACTGACCGAAGCTGCCGAAGCCATCAAAAACGCCGGCGCCCGTGAAATTCATGCCTGCTGCGCGCACCCTGTTCTATCAGGCCCGGCAATCGACCGGATTACCGATTCAGAACTTAAAAGCATGGTGGTCACCGACACGATCCCCCTAGCGGAAAAGGCCGCTGCCTGCGATAAAATCAAAGTGCTCACAATCTCACAACTGGTTGGCGAAGCGATTATCCGCAGCTTTCGCGGAGATTCGGTAACTTCGCTTTTCATATAAAAGATTTGTTGGAACAAAAATATTTCATCTGCACCTGACGCCGTTATTATGCAGGGCGGAGTAATTAGGAGGTTATTTCTTTGGAACAATTTAAACTTAATGCAACGGTAAGAAAAACGACGGGTAACAGCCCGGCTCGGGAGTTGAGAAGAGGCGGTCAAATACCGGCCGTATTATATGGACCTCAAACTGAGTCGTTGGTATTGGCGGTCAACCATAAAGAGCTTGAACAGATTCTCAAAAAGGGCAATATCGGTTCGATCATATTAAACCTCATTATTCAAAACGGCAAAAAGATCACCAAGCCAGCCATGATCAAGGAACTTCAGAGCCATCCGGTTTCAGGGGCTTTTTTACATGTTGATTTCTATGAAATCGATATGCAGCGCAAAATCAACGTTATGATTCCGGTCGTAACCAAGGGCATCAGCAAGGGCGTCGAACTTGGCGGGATGCTGCAGATTATTCGGCGCGAAATTGAGGTCCTTTGTATGCCGGGCGATATTCCCGAAGCTATAGAACTTGATATCACCGATATGGATATTGGTGACTCCGTGCATGTCGATGAAATACCGCTGGGCGAAAATGTTGAAGTAGCATCCGACCATAATTTTACGGTTCTGACCATAGTCAGCCCGCAGGTTGAAGAGGTCGAAGAAGAAGAGGAAGAGGAACTGGAAGGCGAAGAGGCTGCAGAGGAAGGGGAGGACGGCGAAGGCACCGAACCCGAAGAAGAAAGTTAACATTGCGGCAGGCTGGAGCGCCTGCCCCACATCCGGCAATAAAATTAGGTGTGGTGCAGACTTTTCAGCCTGCTGTTATGATAGGGCTTTTAAAAAAACATGCCCACAAATAGTTTAAAGCTAGTCGTAGGACTCGGCAACCCGGGAAAAAACTACCAGGATACCCGGCATAATGTCGGGTTCATGGTTGCCGATAAAATCGCGCAAGATTTTAACATTGGGCTCAAAAATAAGAAATTCGATTCTGTCTTCGGACGCGGGTTTGTCGAGGAGGTCGAGGTTCTGCTGGCCAAACCGCTGGCATTCATGAACCGCAGCGGGCTGCCGGTGCAAAAACTGGCCCATTATTTTCGAATACAGTGCGAGGACATGGTCGTCATTCATGACGACATTGACCTTGCGTATGGAAGATTAAAAATAAAAGAGAAAGGAGGGCATGGCGGACACAATGGCATAAGATCGTTAATGGATGCCTTTGGAGGAGGCGACTTTGCGCGTCTTCGCATAGGCGTCGGGCGTTCCGAGGCCGGGGAGGATGTGACAGGTCATGTTCTGGGAAGGTTTTCCGCGGAACAGTCACAGCTTTTAGCCAGGATCATTACCAGCGCCCGGGATGCGGTTGTAACGGTTCTTAGCCAGGGTACCAAGGTTGGTATGAATTTATTTAACGGTAAGGATCTGAAAATTTCGGAATAAACCAACATTTATCATTTGGAGGAAAGGATGAACTACTTATTACCGCTGATTTGCACACTGGTTGGCATAGCCGGTGTGGTCTTTTCGCTTATTATTGCGAGTATGGTTAAAAGTGCGCCGGCCGGCAACGAAAAAATGCGTGAAATTGCCGACGCCATCAAAACGGGCGCCATTGCCTATTTGAATCGCCAGCTCAAAAGCATGGGTATGGCCGGAATAGTTCTTTTTGTCATCATCGGCATAGCCCTGAGCTGGAAAACCGCCGTCGGGTTTTTAGTCGGCGCCATTGCATCTTTTGCGGCCGGTTACATCGGGATGCGCGTATCCGTGATAGCGAACGTGCGAACCGCCGAAGCCGCCAAAGGCGGACTGGCCAAAGGGCTGAACATGGCCTTTAGAGGCGGCTCCGTGACAGGTATGATCGTTGCCGGCCTGGCGTTGACGGCTGTGGCCGGCTGTTACACGGTGCTGCTTGCCACTGGCACTGAAGCCGGAGATGCTGTCGTGGCACTGGTGGCGCTGGGATTTGGCGGCAGCCTGATATCTATTTTTGCCCGGCTGGGCGGCGGTATTTTCACCAAGGGCGCGGATGTCGGCGCCGATTTGGTGGGCAAGGTTGAAGCCGGTATTCCGGAAGACGATCCCCGCAACCCGGCGGTCATCGCCGACAACGTCGGCGACAATGTTGGGGACTGTGCCGGTATGGCGGCCGATTTATTCGAAACTTACGCGGTCACGGCGGTTGCCGCCATGCTGCTGGGCAACCTGCTCTATCCGACAATTACCATCGCCACGAATTTTCCGCTGGTGCTGGGTGCCATTTCGATTGTGGCTTCCATGATCGCGATCTTTTTTGTCAAGCTTGGCAAAAGTCAATATATCATGGGTGCCCTGTACAAAGGCATGTTCGGATCGGCCATACTGGCAGCTATCGCATTTTTGGTGGCCTGTGTCACCATGTTCAGCGGTGTTCCGGAACTGGCCGGCATGCGGATCTTTCTGGCGGCCCTCGTCGGTCTGGTGCTGACCGTCGTCATTGTGATCATCACCGAATACTACACCGGCATTCGCAAACCGGTTAAATTTGTGGCGGAAGCTTCCACCACCGGCCACGGCACCAATATCATCGCCGGCCTGGCGGTCAGCATGGAAGCCACGGCCCTGCCGGTGCTGGCCATCTGCGGCGCCATCGGAATTGCTTTCTGGGCGGCCGGTCTTGTACGGGATTGCCATGGCGGCCATGTCCATGCTGTCCATGACCGGTATGGTCATTGCGATTGATGCCTACGGGCCGATCACCGACAATGCCGGTGGAATCGCCGAAATGGCTGAAATGGATGAAAGTGTGCGGGCGGTCACCGATCCGCTGGATGCGGTGGGCAATACCACCAAGGCCGTCACCAAGGGCTATGCCATCGGTTCAGCCGGTTTGGCGGCCCTGGTCCTGTTTGCCGCCTACACCTAGGAATTTGCCCTGCACGGCGGCGGCGCGGAGCTGCGATTCGACTTGGCCGATGTCTACATCATCATCGGTCTTTTCATCGGCGGACTGTTGCCGTTTCTGTTTGCGTCGATCGCCATGAAGGCTGTGGGCAAGGCCGGCGGCGCCGTGGTTGACGAGGTCCG
Organism: uncultured delta proteobacterium; assembly: GCA_963710795.1. GTDB lineage: Bacteria > Desulfobacterota > Desulfobacteria > Desulfobacterales > JAFDCJ01 > JAFDCJ01. The sequence continues at coordinate 115,934 of CAVQBT010000013.1, read as the reverse complement.
GCGCCAGTTTGCCGAAAAACCCGGCATCATGGAAGGCACCGACAAACCCGATTATGCCCGCTGTGTGGACATTGTGACCAAGTTTGCCCTGAAGGAAATGATCGTACCGGCCCTGCTGCCGGTGGTGGTCCCGATTCTGGTGGGGCTGATCCTGGGCAAAATCGCGCTGGGCGGCGTGCTGATCGGCAGTATCGTCACGGGTCTTTTTCTGGCCATTTCCATGACCACCGGCGGCGCGGCCTGGGACAATGCCAAAAAATACATTGAAGATGGTCACCTGGGCGGCAAGGGCAGCGACGCTCATAAAGCGGCCGTCACCGGCGACACCGTCGGCGATCCTTACAAGGATACCGCCGGACCCGCGATCAACCCGATGATTAAGATTCTGAATGTCGTTGCGCTGCTGATGGTACCGTTGCTGATGTAAGCGTTCATCTTAATGCGGTAAATATTTAAAGGATTGGCGTAGCATTACGCCAATCCTTTTTTTATTGATTGTTCATCAAAGGTGTGTTATGAACAGTCTCACCTTGAGGATCACTCTCGAATGATGTAAACAATACGATGATCGGTGGGAAAATGACTGAAAAAAAAGTTAAGGAAAGTACACCAGAGAGTTCAAAACAAAAAATGCGAGAATTTCAGGTAGGTGACCTCGCTGTCTATCCCGCGCATGGTGTTGGGGAGATCCAGGCTATTGAAAGCCGTGTCGTCAACGGTGAGAAGCATGATTTTTATATCATGAAGGTCCTCGAAAACGGCATGGTGATTATGATACCCATCAGCAACGTTGAATCCGTCGGTTTGAGAGATATCATCAGCAAAAAAGATGTCCCCAGGGTATACGATGTGATGAAATCCCGCCAAAACGGACTGCCTGATAATCAGACCTGGAACCGGCGCTATCGTGAATACATGGATAAAATTAAGACCGGTTCACTTTATGATGTGGCCGAAGTATTCCGGGACCTATCGCTGCTCAAACTGACCAAAGATCTATCTTTTGGCGAACGCAAATTATATGATACGGCCCAGGTATTGCTGGTTAGAGAGTTGTCAACGGCCAAGAATACCGACGAGGACACGATTATATTAGAGCTGGAATCATTGTTTGTTGCCGATAGCCCTGAATCCGAAAATTAATCCTGCCTCTGCAGCATATCCGTGAATGGTGCCTTTACCATTATTGTCGAGGAAGCCGATTCCGGCCGACGGCTCGATACCGTTGTTGCCGCTTGCCTTTCTGATTGCTCGCGTTCGCTGGCGGCCGCACTGATTGCCAACCAAAATATCCTCGTTGACCAACAGTCCAAAAAACCGGGTTACCGCCTAAAATCCGGTGACAGGATCGAGGGCCATATTCCGGCCCCTGAGCTTGTCGACTATGAACCCGAACCGATTCCACTCAATATCCTGTACCAGGACAACCACATCATCGTTATTAATAAGCAGCCGGGGATTGTCGTCCACCCCGCAGCCGGACACAGCCGCGGGACCCTGGTCAATGCCCTGCTTTATCATTGTCCCGACCTTGGGGCCATCGGCGGCGAGATCCGGCCCGGGATTGTTCACAGGCTTGACAAAGATACCACCGGGACCATGGTCGTTGCCAAAAATACGAAAGCCCTGGAAGAGCTGTCCCGGCAATTTAAAGCCAGAGAAGTCCAAAAAAAATACCTGGCGCTTGTTTATGGCGACCTGCAGTCCGAAACGGGTGAAATTAAACTGCCCATCGGCCGGCATCCGGTTGACCGCAAGCGGATGTCGACGACAACCCGCAAAGGCCGGACTGCACAAACCGCCTGGCAGGTCCGTGAACGATTGGACGGATTTACGCTGCTCGAGTTGAATTTAAAAACCGGTCGAACCCATCAGATTAGAGTCCATTGTGCCGCAATCGGACATCCGGTCGTGGGGGACCCGGTGTATCGATCACGCAAGTTGTCCGGAAAATTATCCAGCCATCCTTCCGCAATCAATGCGGCACTTAAATCCGCCCACCGGCAGCTGCTGCACGCCTGGCAGCTGGGTCTGACCCATCCTGATTCGGGAAAACAGATGACCTTCGAAGCACCATGGCCGGCGGATATGGACGCATTGATAGCTGTGTTGAGGAAAGCAGGTTAGTTGATTGGGTTGATTGAGTTGAATGAGTTGATTAAGTTGAATCAGTTGATTGGTTGACTGAGGAGGCGGGTTGCGGGGTGCGGATTAAACGGCATAGCTCAGAGTGCAGAGGGCAGGGCGCATGGGGCAGGGGGTAACGGGAAGGACGACTTCCAGCGGATTATCTTTCTTCTGATACTTGTCTTCTGCCATTTGCATTTAAAATCGAATAACGAATAACCAATAACAAATAACTAAGGCATTTTCTGTAATTCGCCATTCGCATTCGAAATTATTCATTTGCTAATAGGGGGTGTAATGATGAAGCCAAACTCTTGCAGTGTCAAGGTTGCGGTGGTGCAGGCGGCACCGGTTTTGTTTGATCGTGAGAAAACCATTCAAAAGGCATGTGATCTGGCGGCTGATGCTGCGGGGCAGGGCGCTAAAATCGTGCTTTTGCCCGAGGCCTTCGTGCCGGCCTATCCGCGCGGATTAAGCTTTGGAACCGTTGTCGGCAACCGCACCCCGAGCGGCCGGCTGCTGTGGCAAAGATACTGGGACAACACCATCGAAGTGCCGGGTGCCGAAACTGAATTATTGGGCAAGGCGGCCCGGGCGGCCGGTATCTACCTGGCTATCGGGGTTATCGAGCGGGACCGGGACTACGGTGGCGGGACGCTGTATTGCACGCTGCTTTATTTCGGCCCGGACGGGCGGCTGCTTGGCAAGCATCGTAAACTCAAGCCCACGGCGGCAGAGCGCCTGATCTGGGGCGAAGGTGACGGCAGCACCCTGACGGTGATCGATACCGAATACGGCAAGATCGGCGGTCTTATCTGCTGGGAAAACTATATGCCCCTGGCCCGCATGGCGATTTACGCCAAAGGCGTCGGCATCTACCTGGCGCCGACGGCTGATCAAAGAGATTCCTGGCAGGCAACCATGCGGCATGTCGCTTTGGAAGGGCGTTGTTTTGTGCTCGGCTGCAATCAATATGTCACCAGACAGATGTATCCAGATGACCTTGAAGGGATTGAGGAACTGGATGAGCAGCCTGACGTCATCTGCCGGGGCGGCAGTGTCATCGTTTCTCCCCTGGGTGATGTATTGGCCGGTCCGTTGTGGGATGAAGAAGGCATTCTGGCGGCCGATCTCGACCTGGCTGAAGTCACCCGCGGCAAACTGGATTTTGACGTTGTCGGGCATTACGCCAGATCCGATATTTTTCAGCTGATCATAAACGAAAAACCGCTCCATCCGGTGGTGGAAGGCAGTTGATTGAGTTTGTTGAGTTGATTGAGCTTATTGAGTTTGTTGGGTTGATAGCTGGCAGTTCAGAGCATATAGGCTGGGAAGCTTGGAGGCTGGGAGGCTGGAAAGCTGGGAGGCTGGGAAGTGAGTTGCCCTCTGCGTCGTGATCTTCCAACTCGCCTGTTTTCTCACCTTCCGCCATCTTTCTTTCCGACCTTCCCACCTTCCCAATTTCTCACCATCATTCTTTTCCCACTTCCGCATTCCGACTTCCCACTTCCAGATTCCCACTTCCAGATTCCCTCAATTCGACTTCCGAATTCCTATCAGGCTTTTATTATAAGGTACGTCAGATACCCCGCATAACATGCCAGCAGCACCAATCCATCCCGACGATTGACAGTAAAATTTTTTCTCATCATCAGCCAGGGTAGAAAACTGGTAAATATCATCACCAGGTAATCGATCCACAATCCACTTTCGATAAATCCGCCGGGAATCGGAATGGGACGCACCATGGAAGCGATACCCAGCACACTCATGATGTTAAATACATTGCTGCCCACCAGGTTGCCGATACTGATATCCATCTCGCCTCTGATGGCAGCCACCACCGAAGCGGCTAATTCCGGCAGCGAAGTTCCGAATGCGACAATGGTCAGACCGATAAATTTTTCGCTGACACCCAGAATTTTCATAATTTGAACTGCGTTTTCGACAACGATCTGGGCCCCGCCGACCACACCGGCGATTCCGAGCAATATCAGCATGATTTGTTTGGGACGTGATCCAATGAAACCAATTGCTTCCAGTTCGGATTGAATTTGCGCCGCATCGATATTTTTTTTTGGGCCAGCGTATAATTGAACACGGTATAAATGATGATTCCGATGAAAAGGCTCGCACCTTCCAGACGGCCAAGCATTGAATTCCAGGATAACACCAATAGATATAAGGAAATGGCCAGCATGATGGGGATATCACGCCGGATTACCGACGGATCACTCTTTATGGGATGGAAAACAGCGGCCAAGCCCAGCACCAGGGCCATGTTGCAGATGTTGCTGCCCACCACATTTCCGATCGCAATCATGCTTTGCCCTTTGATCGAAGAAATCAGACTGACGACAAACTCCGGTGCGGAGGTTCCGAATGCGACCACGGTCAGACCGATGACAATTGGGGTGATTCCCAGACCGCGTGCCAGACTGGAAGAACCTTTGACTAACCATTCCGCCCCGAAATAAAGCAGCAGAAAACCGGCCAGGCAAAACAACATCAACGCGTAGATGGGCATTCCATCATCTCCTTTGTTTTTTTTACGCCCGGATAATAGGCAGGACAGCGCCGGGAGTCAATGACATATTGAGTCGCATCCGGCTGTACAGAAAAGGGAGAAGTACCTGCTTCCGAAATAGAAACTGCTCAAGCCTCCGGACGGCACAGCCAATCGCCGATCCCGGATCTGCAAGGTCGGCGATAATCGGAGAAAAGGCGAAACCGGTATTCAAAAATTTGGGGCGCGCCTAGAGAAAAATTTTTCGGCTTCATCGCGCCTTAAAATTTCGGTGGCTTGTTCCATGCGCCCAATGATCTCATCAACCCCTTCCGTGGTTTCCCGCAGACGGGGTGAGAGGGCGGCATTCAATCGCTTTTCAGAATCATTTAACTGATTCAGGAATAGCAAAAAGTTGGTACGATTTTTATAAGCGGATTTGACCAGGGCTTCGATGGAATCGCCCTCGCAGTGCAGCAGATCGCTATAATGATCGCAAAGTACCCTGAGCCAGGCGCTATATTCACTTTTAGCATCTTCGGCAATGTTGGCCTGTGCTGCCAGAGCGTCTGCATCGTATGATCGGTCGGATTCCAGCGCCCGGCGGCGTGAGAGCAGGCAATGTTCGCTGAACTTGTTGCGGCCATCGACATATTTTTGATATCGATACATATGAAAGACGATAATGATTGGAATCAATATCATCCAGATGCTGATTTTGGGCTTGTCAAGCACGGCTGAGGCCAGTGCAAAAGCAAACTTTTCCTCGCTGGCCCAAATGATCGCGCTTTTTTTTCTGAATAGAACCCATCGGTTCAGCTACCACCGGAATCGAAGGCCATTTACTTCAGCCAGTTAAAAACCGGGCCGGCCCACCCAGGGTGGACCGCCCGGTTTTGCCGGTATAATAGTTTTTCCCGCACAGTCCGTTTAGTGGCCCTTATCGAGGTCTACGGGGTGGAAAATCCATGGAATTATCCATATTGAGATGGGCCTCGGAAAATAAAACATAATGTAGGCCATGGTCAGGGTTAAGATCAGATTGAATGACTGACCGCAAACATAGAGAATAAGCGGCTTGGCACCGATTTTTTTCTTGGCACTGGAGGCCTTGGCGTGGGCCGCGCGCCAGGCATCGATATGTTTAACCGCTTCGGCATTCAACTGCGAGTTTTTGAAACCCGCTGCCGCGGCGGCTGTCCCGGCTGCCTTGGCTCGATTTAATGATAATAAAAATTATAAATTATCTTAAACAGTTTAAGCGTCATTTTCCAACATGCGTCTTGCATGATGCCAGGCAGAGTCCCGGGAGATAAACGGGTAAGGGGCGACTGCCGCTTTAGTCAGTTCCTTGCGATGAACTTTAAGCTATCAGTTAGGTGCTATCTTACACCATTCCTTTAAAAGCCGTAAAGGTCAGCGAAAGAATTCCGGCCGTCACCAGGGCGATGGAAGTGTCCTGCAGGGGACGGGGAACGCGGGCCAACAGGATTTTTTCCCGCACCCCGGCAAACAAAATCAATGCCAGGCCGAATCCCACCGCGTACCCAAAGGATGCCACCAGGGCCTGCATGAAATTATACTCTTCATTGACATTGATCAGGCACACGCCCATCACGGCGCAATTGGTGGTGATCAGCGGTAAAAAGATCCCCAGCCCGGCGTACAGGGCCGGGATGCTCTTTTTTAAAAACATCTCCACAAACTGGACCAGGGAGGCAATCACCAGAATAAATGACACGGTTCGAAGGTATTCCAGATCATATTTGACTAGAAAGTAGGTGTTGGTCATCCAGGTGAACACGCCGGCCAGCACCAGGACGAAGATCACGGCCATGGCCATCCCGATGGCGGTTTCCATTTTTTTGGATGTCCCCAGAAACGGGCAGTTTCCCAGGTACTGGGCCAGTAAAATGTTGTTGATCAGAATGCAGCTGATGGCAAGGACAAATAAATCACCCATGAGAGTCTCCTATTTTTTACCGGCCAGGTTCATGAAGCACAGCATTAAACCCAGAGCCATAAAGGCACCGGGGGCCTGGATCATAAATGCAAACGGCTTGTAGGCCGAACCGAAAACGTGATAGACAAGGCCCCAGTCCTTCCAAATTGTCAGGTAACCGGTGCCCAAAAGCTCCCGCACCGACGCCAGCGCAGCCAGCGAAAATGTGAAACCGAGACCGATGCCCAATCCGTCCAACAGGGATCGCACGGGGCCATTTTTGGATGCGAAGGCTTCGGCTCTACCCAGGACGATACAGTTCACCACGATCAGCGGGATAAATATGCCGAGTTTAAGATACAGATCATATTTATAAGCCTGCATGAGCAGCTCCACGATGGTGACGAAGGTGGCGATGATCACGATGTAGCAGGCGATTCGGACTTTGGCCGGGATCAGTTTGCGTAAAGCCGACACCAGCACATTGGAGCCTACCAGAACAAACGTTGTCGCAACTCCCATACCGATTCCATCCTCTACTGATTTAGATACTGCCAGGGTAGGGCAGAGGCCCAGCACCAGCCGAAAAGGCGGCACTTCATCCCAGAGTCCCTTAACAAATTCCTGTGTCAGAGATTTCGCCATAAAGCTCCCCCTATTTTTTAAAGCCCTTTAATTTATCATCGATTTGAGGTTTGAGTTTCTCATATATTTGGCCGGCGGTCGTGGCCGCGGCAGACACGGCGCGCGAGGTGATCGACGCGCCGCTGATGGCATTGATGGATCCGCCGTCCGCTGCTACTTTAATGGGTTCGTTTGCCGGCAGATCCTTAAATTGGGATACAAAGCCCGGGTCGGTTTTGGCCTTGGCGCCCATGCCGGGTGTCTCGCTGTGAGTGGTCACGCCGACGCCCAATAGTTTATCATCTTTCACGTCGATGCCGACCATGACACCGACATCGCCGCCGTAGCCCTTGCCGGATGTCTCAAAGGCAATCCCCCGGGGCTCACCATCGTAGACCGCAACAAAAAACGTTCTGTCAACATCACCGTCCTTCAGAGTGAAGCGGTCGGCGATGGGATTGTTGCTGGCCCCTTCGAAAATTGTCCGGACGGCAGGGCCTTTGACGAACTCCAGCACCTGATTGTCGATTCGTTCCTGGGTACTGTTGCGCAGATAGGCCAGTACACCGCCCGAGAAACAGCTTAGAATGGTAAGAACGATGATCATTTTTATCATTTCACGCATCTTACATCACCTTTCCCAAAGCTTTTGGACGAATTTTGTCCAGCAGCGGACTGATAAGATTGATGACCAGGATAGCCAGTATCACACCGTCTGTATAGGCGCCGATGTTGCGGATCAACACCGTCATAATGCCACCGACCGCGCCATAAATAAGCATCGGAACAAACCAGACCGGTGAGGATGCATCATCGGTGGCCAGAAAGAAGGCACCGATCAAGGTATATCCCGTAAACACATGAAAACCAGGGCCGGCAAACCGAACCGGATCCGCGATGTTAAACAACAGCGCGGTTACATAGACCCCGGCCAGAAACGTGAGGGAAATCTCCCAGCGAATAAATCCTCTGATCATCAGATAAATACCGCCGATGATGAGACCCAATCCGAAGGTTGAGCCGATAGCGCCGGTCTGCCGGCCCAGCAGCAGATCGCCTATACTAAATGATGCCACGGAGGCCGCTCCGAAATGTTTGGCGGCGGTCAGCGGATAGGTCGCGGCAAAATTAAAATCGTAGTTCAGCAGCATGCCGTTGAAGTCGAACAGATCTTTCCAGGAGATCATCAAAATAGCCACTGTCAGCGCCACCGGATTAAAGGCGTTGCTGCCGATACCGCCAAAAATCTGTTTGCCGATCACCACGGCAATAAAGGTGCCGGTGATGACCGCCCACCACGGCATCGTGGCCGGCAACACCATGGCCAGCAGCAGACCGATCAGGGCTGCGTTGCCGTCGCCGATGGTGGGTGATTTTTTCATCACTTTATTGATCAGCAGTTCCCAGAGCATGGCCGTGGCCACGGACAGGCCAACCACTGCGATCGTCGCGACACCGTAGTAAACCAGTCCGGCGAGCACTGCCGGCAGTGCGGCCAGCATGGTATGATAGCTGCGCTCGGTGACCCGGTTTCCAATGTGCCAGAATGGGGCATGTGAAACAATTAACTTCTTTTGCTCAAACATCCATCGCCTCCGCGGTTTTAGCCCGGTCCAGTTCATATTTGGCTAATCTGATATATTGAAATATCGGTATTTTGGATACACATACATAGCTGCAAAGACCGCAATCGATACAGGAATACAAATCGTAGTTGTCGGCGGCTTGTTCATATTGTCCGGCTTCCAGAAACCTGACCAGCATGTTGACTGCGATTTGCGCCGGGCAGGTGCGCACGCAATCGCCGCAATTGATGCAGGGATAATCGGAAGAATAAGCGGCTTGGGCCCGATCCAGCACCAGAATCGCATCGGTGTCGGGCAACACCGGCTGGTCCAGTGAATACACCGCTGATCCGGTCATGGGGCCGCCGAAAACAATGCGATCTTCTGCGTTGATGGCAACACCGTAGGCGTTAAGAATATCTTTGATCGGCGTACCGATGGTTGTTTCAATCAAGTGCTGGCGGCCGTCTTTGGTGATCAGGGTCAGAACTTTATGCACCGGCAGTTTTCCGCCGGTATAGGCCCGGCCGATGGATGCCACCGCCTCGGCACTGATAAAACACACCCCCATTTCTTCACATGTTTGACCGGCCGGTAAAATTTCTCCCAGGACATTTTTCATGATCATCGGCGGCAGCGCTGCCGGGTAGGTGGTATCAATGCTTTTTACATCGGCCCCGATATGTCCGAAGCCCTGCATTGCGTCACGGCCGGTGACCAGAACAATCCGGTCGATGCCGGTGATATTTTTCAAGATGTGTATCCCGTCCTTGATGTCATTCAGCCGGGTACCGGTAATATACTGTCGGGTACCGGTGAGCAGGTCGCTGTCGACTCCGGCGATGACAATCGTTTTAATCGGCTTGTCGGAATCTGCCAGAGTTTGCAGCGGCGGGTTGCCCGGTGCAGCGGCGAGATATTCAAGGGCGTTTTCCAGCGTGGGCGATGGGGCATGCGTTTCAAATTGATCATCGAAAGCTTCAGTTTCGGCGATGTCGATGGTAATCGCCATATAGGTCTTGCCAAAATCTCCGGTGTGCGGTGAAATGGCGGATACGGTGCCGCTGACACTGGCAATAACGTAGGCTGGGTCATCGGGGAACAGGGATATTTTCTGGCCGGTATTGACCTTGTCACCGATTTGTATCGCTGCCGCAGGGCTTGGGTCACTGTTTCTTGCATGAAAAAGCGTTATCGTTTTAGATGCCGCCACTTTTTCGGCCTCAGGCAGGATGGCGGGAAGCCGTTCGTATTCAAATTGGGGAATGACTAAACCAAAGAACGATTTTTTTAGCATAGCTCAACCTTTTTTGTGATGCTTTGAGATTAAACGGCACCGCTAGGACCACGGTTGTCCGCTAATATCGCGGTCTATCTGACGTGGCATTTATTACAATCTTCTGAAACGTAAAGCGGGCCGGCCTCAAAGGCTTCGTGACATCCGGAACATTGCTGGTGGATCGCGTCAGCCCGTTTTGGGATTTCCTCGTCGCCTTCATCCAGTGCATGACATTCACTGCACGATTGGGCATCGGCGTACTCATCTTCGGCCAGCGTATGATGACAGTCACCGCACGACAATCCATAGCCGGTGACATCGTAATGCTTTTTGTGGTCAAAAATGACATTTCCGGTGGCAACATCAAACTTCAACCGGATGGGTTCACGGGGCGTTTGGGGTGGAAACGCCGCGTAACACAAAACCCCCACAAACAGAAAGTAAATTATCAAACCGTATGCCAGTTTCAATTCTTTCTTTGAAAACATATTCCACCCATACCCGTAAGTTAACGTTTTATTCTAGCAGGAGCATCGCATACAAAAAAGTCTCCGTTCGACTACCATAATGCTGGAAAGCTTTCAAGAAATTTTTGCAAAATTAAGGGGGTACACTAATTATAGCACCCCAGAACGGATCTGCGCTCCAGGCTTTAAGCCCTCGCGGCCCGGAGCTGGATCAGGATTTTTTACCCTCGAACGACAGGACAGCCGGGATCAAACCGCTTCAGGTTCCCGGCGCCGGTCTTCTATCAACACCGGCTCTGAATCGGTTTTGTCCGGGTCATAGCAGGTCAGGCAGCAATGCAGACAACGGTTGCTTTCTCCACGGGCGGCCGCTTCGGTCAGAACCTGATCGACTTCGATAAATGAATCCATCCGGTCTTTTACCGGCAGTTCCGGCATCGGGGCCCGCCGGCTTTTAATTAATCCCGGTACCTGGTCGAAAATCGTTTCGGCAATCAGATCTTTGTTTAATTCTTTAGGATTCGCGCTAACCGGCTGCCCCATTACATATTGATGAATAGAGCGGGCCGCCCGTCGGCCCCCGCCGATGGCGCTAACCACCAGGCTGGGTCCGGTGGCTGCATCCCCGGCGGCAAACAGATGCGGGATATTGGACTGCAGGGTTGCCGGATCCACATCGATGGTGTGCCACCGGGTGGTTTTTAACTCCATAACCTGCTCCATAATCCCTTGCGTAAATGAGATTTCCGGTGACTGACCGATGGCCGTAATCACCATATCGGTTTCAATTAATGTCTCGGAACCTTCAATCGGGATCGGTCTTCTTCTGCCGCTGGCATCGGGTTCTCCCAACTCCATTTTCAAATATTCCAGCTGGGTGACCTTGCCGTTTTCATCGCCGATAATGCGAACCGGTGCGGCCAAGAATTGAAATTGAACACCTTCCTCTTCGGCGGCATCGATCTCAACCTCGTTGGCGGGCATTTCATTGCGGGTCCGGCGATAGACGATATAGACATTTTCAACGCCCAACCGCAGCAGATTGCGGGTACAGTCAATGGCGGTGTTACCGCCGCCGATGATGACCGCCGAGCGGCCGACCGGGATTTGTTCGCCGCCGGCCAGGCGCGACAAGAAGTCGATCCCCGTATAGGCACCATTTAAATCTTCGCCCTCCGCCCGCAGACTCGAATCCTGCCAGGCGCCGATTCCCAGAAAAACCGCATCAAATCCCCGGGCTGCCAGGGAACTCAAGTCAAAATCGCGGCCGAATTTCATCCCGGTTTTCGCTTCGACGCCTAGATTGAGAATGCCTTCGATCTCCCAGTCCAGCACCTTTTTGGGCAAGCGGTATTCGGGAATTCCGTAGCGCAGCATGCCACCCAATTCGGGCATGGCTTCAAATATGGTTACTTTGTGGCCTAATCTAGTTAAAAAGAAGGCACAGGTCAGCCCGGCCGGACCGCCGCCGACAACCGCGATGTGTTTTTCCGTCGGGGGCGCCACCGGGACCGGTAATCGTTTGCCGCTATTCATCTCAAAATCGGCTGCAAAGCGTTTGAGCTGGTTGATGGACACCGGTTCGTCTTCAATTCCCCGGCGGCAGTTTTCCTCGCAGGGGTGCGGACAAACCCGTCCGCATGCCAGCAGAAATGGGTTGCGCTCCCGGATTGTGGTGACCGCACCTTCATAATCCCCCTCGCGAATTTGCGTGATGTAGCGGGGAATGTCAATTTCGGCGGGGCAGGTCTGGCGGCAGGGCGCCAGACGATCATCGCGCTGGTTGAAATGCAAAATGCGCTGGGATGCCGTTTGGACATTCATGATGCCTTTGGGACAGATTTGCTCGCAAACACCGCAGCCGACACATTTTTCCTTGTTGACAACCGGATATCCATTCGGACCCATATCCAAGGCACCAAACATGCAGGCCCGCACACAATCACCCAATCCCAGGCAGCCGACACTGCATTCGCGTTGACCACCGGACAAAACGGATTGGGCGCTGCAGGTATTGACGCCCACATATATAAACTTGTTGGCAGCCCGATTGCCGCCGGTGCAGGTGTTGTATGATTTCAGCGGTTCGGCCAAGCCGACTTCCATACCCATCACGGCGGCCGCACCCGTGGCGGATTCCGGCCCACCCACGACACAGACACTGGGCGGTGCGCTGCCGCCCACCACGGCAACTGCCGCCGCAGAACATCCGGCATACCCGCAACCGCCGCAATTGGCGCCGGCGAAGGCCGCCTCTACCTGGGCAATGCGCGGGTCTTCCCAGACATAAAAAACTCGTGAAGCAGCGCCCAGTACGATTCCACAAATTGCTCCCAGCGCCAGCATAAAAATTGTTCCTTCGACCATCGATCTACTCCTTGCGATTGCCCGAATCAAGCAAACGTATTGAATGAAAAAGTATAAATCAAAAAATGCGCGGCATTAAGCCATGAATCCGCCGGGCCTTTAATTTAAGGATGATTTTTCGTATTTTCCCAAAAGTCTGCCCACCTGAATTTTTCATCATTCAGGCGGATTATTCAGCCGGACCATTTTTCAAAAGGTGCTACTTTATCACTATGGATTTAATATTTCAAGGTTAAACAATCGGTTTTGATGAAAAACTACATGGCTTAGAAGCCAGGATGCTGGGACGCTTGAAGGGGGAATTCGGAAGGGGGAAGGGGGAAGGGGGAAGGCGGAAGGCGGAAGGCGGAAAAGAAAGAAGGTGGGAAGGTGAGAAGGTGAGAAGGTCGGAGGACCGGAAATGGTATGAGTTGGAAGAGGGAAGGGAGAAGGTGGAAGTGGGACCCGTCGTCGTCCGATAGGGCAGAACTATGCCGCGGCTAAAGATACGGAAGCGTGAAAAGAAAGAAGTTAAGAAGGTGGGAAAGTGAGAAGGTTGGAGGATTAGGAAGGTTGGGAACATTGCGTTTAGCGGGTAAGGAAAATATTGGGGATAGGAAATTTACTGATTTTAAATTATGCGCTTAGCCGTTGTAGCTCAAGTAGCTAAAAAAATACCGTCGGGAGCGGCTTGCAACCGCGAATTAAAACGATCACGGCCACAAGATGTTCCCACAATCCCGATGCACTTGTTCTTTCCTGTAACCGGTTTTCCGAATTCCGCATTTCCACTTCCGAATTCAACTCGCCTCCCAGCCGTCCCGCATCCCAGCCTTTAGGCAATGTCTATCAACTCAACAATACTCAATCAACCCAAAAAACTCAATCAACTCAATCAACTATTGCCTAACATACCCCGCACATTTTGCAGGTTTCGACCTGACAATCCGGTGTTGTCCGACCCGCTTTGGCCCGTTGATATTCTTTTTGGAGATAGGATTTTTTGATACCGTGGTCGATAAAATCCCAGGGGAGCTGTTCAGCTGGATCCCGCTCCCGGTAGACATAAAAATCCGGGTTAACCGGCACTGTTTTGAGGGTCTGGGCCCAGTTGCCGCTGTTGGCATGGGCCAGGGCCAGGATATCGGCGACTTTACGATCACCGCGTGACAACATCGCCTGGATATAGGCCCAGCGGGGAACATCCGAATTTATCCTGAGATTGGCTACTTTTCGCAAGCCGCTTTTTATTTTTCTGATTTTTCTTTTCAGCGCACTGACTTCGTCCATGGCCGCCCACTGAAAGGGTGTCAACGGCTTTGGGACAAATGAATTGAGACTGACGGTTATCTTGCCGATCCGTTTGCGGGCCCGGCTGGAGGCCAAAAAGCGGTGTTTAACCTGTTTAACCAGACTGATGATGGCCTCAACATCCGCTTCGGTTTCGGTTGGCAGGCCGATCATAAAATAGAGCTTTAAATTGGGGATGCCGTTTTCGACCAGGGTCGTGGCGGCATCGAGAATATCATTTTCAGTGAGCCCCTTGTTGATGACGTTGCGCATGCGTTGGGAACCGACTTCCGGTGCAATGGTTGCCGTTTTGACCTGGCTTTGATTCAGGGCCGCCAGCAGGCTGTCGGTTAAACGGTCGGCGCGCAGCGAGCTGAATGAAAATCGAATACCGTCATCTTTGAATTTTTCACACAATTGCTCGATTCCCGGAAGATCGGATACCGCGGCTCCCACGAGCCCAATGCGATCGGTCAACTGTGCGCCCTGCCGGATGGATTGTTCAAGCTGCGCGACGGGCCGAAACCTTGGCGGCCGGTAGATAAATCCGGCACTGCAGAAGCGACAGCCATGGGGGCATCCGCGCCCGGTTTCAATTAAAAATGTTTCATCAAAGGTGGTCTGGGGAGTTAAAACCGCGCTGCAGGTGGCTTCCTGAGCCAAGTCAGCCAAACTGATGCGTTTTATTTTTTGAGGAACATCTTCCAGCGGTTCAAATCCTTCAAGGGTGCCGTTATCTTTGTACCGGACCTGGTAAAAGGCGGGCACATACGCCCCCGGAACGCTGCGTGCCAGATTCTTCAATACCTCTTTTTTAATCGAATCCGTTTCAAAGATTTCAAAAAATCGCGGTAGGATACCCTCGGCTTCGCCGATCAGAAAACAGTCAATAAAGGCTGCGATGGGCTCCGGGTTTAGAAAACAGGCCACCCCCCCGGCAACGATTAACGGATGGTTTTCGCTGCGAGCGTTGGATCGCAAGGGGATCCCGGCCTGGTCCAAAATGGTCAGCATATGGGGGTAGTCATTTTCAAATGAAAGGGAAAAAGCAATGATATCGGCTGCGGCTATGGAGCGGCCGGATTCCATGGTTTTCAGCCGACCGGGTTGAGGCCGGTTGCCTTCCGGCAAAAAGGCCCGTTCGCAGACCACCTGATCATAGCTGTTGAAGAGTCGATAAAGTGTTTGAAATCCGAGATTAGACATGCCCACGTGATAGCGATTGGGATAAACCAGGGCAATACTGACCCTTGAGTGCCAGGATTTACGGATGGTTCCGATCTCGAAGCGAGTGTCCGGAGGGGGCGATTTGTCAGCAGGGCGCGGCATATGGTCAATTGTCCGTTGTTCCGCCACAGGCGGATTTGTTGCTGAAAACATCTCACATTAATCGATTGTGCTCAGCTATTAACATGTGACCATTCAGCGAATAGTCAATGACCGGCCCGGCTTCTGCCCAGAGGACGGTCGCCTGCACCGGTTTCGATTTGAACGTCCGGATAATCGCAGGGCCGTGCAGCATCGACTGATCCGCCTGCCGCGGAACAACGGACCGCGGCGAAACAACGAACAATATATCAGCGACCCGCTGCGGGGCAAGGTCCGGGCCGCTTTCGGGGCCTTTCGCATCCCCCCGACTCTGCTGGTGGTCGCTGATCTTTAATCGGCTTTTCTTCTCATAAAGGTGGGCACATCCAATTCGCTGTCATCTATGATCATCCCACCGTTGCCTCTGTAATAGGCACCGGATGATTCACCGACCGCTCTTTTCTGGCGGATGAAGGTCGGCTCATCGTAATCGATAATTTTATCCCTATCTTCCGGCGTGATATCTCTGATCTTGCCCCGCAGCGGTTGCTCCAGTTTTTCTGCAGTTTGGGGCTCTTTGCCGATCCCGGTGGCAATCACCGTCACCCGCATTTCATCACCCAGGCTGTCGTCCACGGAGGTGCCCCAGAAGATTTCAGCTTCTTCGCCCACTTCGCGATGAATGAATTCGGATGCTTCGGCGACCTCTTCGAACTCCATGTCGCTGGTGGCCGTGATATTCATCAATACGCCCTTGGCCCCTTTTATCGGAATGTCCTCCAGCAGCGGATGTGAAATGGCTTTTTCGGCAGCTTCTACTGCCCGATTTTCGCCGGACGAGATGCCGATTCCCATCAAGGCCATGCCGGCTTTGGACATGGTTGTTCGGACATCGGCAAAGTCCAGATTGACGACACCCGGCATCATGATCAAATCCGTGATGCCCTTTACCGAATGCAGCAGGATTTCATCGGCTTTGATGAACATTTCCATCAGGGTTGCTTTTTTGGATGCCAGGCCGCGGAGCCTGTCATTGGGAATCGTGATGGCCGTATCCACCACTTTTTTCAACGCTTCGATGCCTTCTTCGGCAACCTTGGCCCGCTTCTTACCCTCGAAGGAAAATGGTCGGGTCACGACCGCAACCGTCAGGGCCCCGAGATCTTTGCTGATTTCTGCGATAACCGGAGCAGCCCCGCTGCCGGTCCCACCGCCGAATCCGGCCGTAATAAATACCATGTGACTGTCGGCCAGGGCCTGCCTGATTTCTTCTTCATTTTCCAGGGCCGCATCCCGACCGACCAGGGGATTCGCTCCGGCACCCAACCCTTCAGTAATCGCTTCTCCCAGCTGAATCCGGATCGGGGCCTTGGAAATTTCAAGGGCCTGGGCATCTGAATTGGCCGCAATGAACTTAACCCCCTGGAGATTGGATGAGATCATGTTGTTGATGGCGTTGCCGCCGGCGCCTCCCACTCCGATAACCTTAATTTTTGCTGATTTTTCCTTGTCAATGTAGGTAAACATGTTTGCCCTCCTACCGGTTTGAGTTATTGGTTCTTGGTTGATAGCTCTTGCTTGTTTATTAAAACAGATAGAGCGCAGCGTTTCCTTAATTTTAGGCAATTTAGGCATTTAATAATTTTAGTCATTTTCTTCACACCACTTCATGAAACCACTTCTTCATTCGGGCCATTACCCGGTTGAAGATATTTTTATCCCGAATCCTGAACTTTTTCGCATTTTTGTTACGCGCACCAAATAACACCAATCCCACGCCGGTGGCATACATGGGGTTATTGACCACATCCACCAGGCCCTTGATACCCTGGGGCCTGCCGATGCGGGCCGGAAGCTTGAAGACCGATTCCGCCACATCCGATACGCCTTCCAACAGGGATGTCCCACCCGTTAAAACGACTCCGGATGGTATTGTGTTTTCCATTCGGGCCCGATAAATTTCGCGATAGATCAACTCGAAAATTTCCTCCAGACGGGGCTCTAGAATTTCCCCCAGAATTTGCCGGGGAAGTTTGCGGGGATTGCGCCCCCCCATGCCGGTGACTTCGATGATTTCGTCACTGTTGATATCCCGCGAAAGACAGGTCCCGTACTTCTTCTTGATTTTTTCGGCTTCTGCCTGGGGTGCCCGCAGCCCGATCGCGATATCGTTGGTCAGGTTGTTGCCGCCTAAAGACAGCACAAATGTGTGCTTGATATTTTTCCCTGAAAACACCGCCAGATCGGTGGTGCCGCCACCGAGATCCAGCAGGGCCGTTCCCAGCTGTTTCTCGTCATCGGTCAGCACCGCTTCACCGGATGCCAGAGATTCCAGGACGATATCGGAAACATCGAGTCCGGATCGATTGGCGCATTTCACGATGTTGTGGGCCGAAGCAACCGCGCCGGTAACAATGTGAATTTTCGCCTCCAGCCGAACGCCGGCCATTCCAACCGGGTTTTGAATCCCGGATTCATCATCGACCATAAATTCCTGGGGCAGAACATGGATGACTTCACGATCCATGGGGATAGCGACTGCCCGGGCAGCATCGATTACCCGCTCGACATCGTTTTCGGTGATCTCCGAGCCCTTGATGGCCACAATCCCGCGGCTGTTAAACCCGGTGATGTGACCGCCGGCAATACCGGCACACACCGATGAAATTTCACAACCTGCCATTAATTCCGCTTCTTCCACCGCCTTTTTAATCGACTCCACGGTTGATTCGATGTTAATGACCACCCCTTTGCGCAATCCGATGGAAGGATGAGTTCCAATACCGATGATGTTGATATCCGACCCGGATACTTCACCTACCACGGCACAGATCTTGGTCGTTCCGATATCAAGACCTACGATAATGTCCTCTTGTCGACGCATGCTTGCCCTCCTTAGGCTCCCTGCTTTTTAATAGGATTAACCACGATACGCTGTAAGTTGTTCAAATCAATGCGATCAAAATCAAAGATGCTGCGCTGCCGTTTAAGATAGGAAAACAATTTTGCCAGCATATGGTATTTTGCGATATAGTCGCTGTAACCCAAACTGATGGCCTTCAGGTGGTCAAAGGCGTAGATCGTCAGTCCGATTTGTCGGTCGACGCTGATTTGCCGGATCAAACGATTCGGCAGGATGCTGCCCTGCTGTTTACCGAGTTCCAGTACCTGCATCACGGCCCTAAACGGTGCCGAATCAACCGAGGTCCGGCCCGGATGGGGCGATTCCAACCGGCCATAGACCTTCAGGTCTGCTAGGTCAAGGCCCCTGATCACCGGCAAATCATGCTGTTCCCCAGGGTTGCATGGTTTAAATATGCGGCCCTGGTGGTTGATCAAAAATTTTTGTCCAAAGTCGACCACCGCCAGAGGCGTGTGTTCGCTGACTCGAATGATGAGTCGCGACGGAATTTCCCGGCTGACCTCAGCCTCGGCAATCCATGGGTGGGCCAGCAGTCTTTTTCTGACCAACGAGAGATTAACTGCCAGAATATTATCGCCGGTGCGAACCCGGGCCTGGCGGGCAACCTGTTCATGGGTGAGCCGCCGGGTGCCTTCTATTGTTATTTTTTCGACCGCAAAATAGTCGCACTGGGTCACAATTTCGTGAATTAGAATGAAAAATCCGGTTACCGCCGCAAACGCAGCAACCCCGGCGGTGACCTTGAATCCCAGCATGATTCGGTCCAGTAACCGGAGCCACCGTTTTGGCTTTTGGCCTTGGCGGTAGTTTTTGCGCGTCTTTTTACGGTTGAACAATTGAGACCGGCCTTTTAGTTGACTAAGTTTGTTGAGTTTATTGAGTTTGTTGAGTTCATCGATCCAACCTTCTCACCTTCCCACCTTCTCACCTTCTTTACTTTCCGATCTTGGCTCGTCTGAGTTCGTCGCAGGCCGACTTCATTTCAGCTCTTCCAACATCTGTTCGCCGACCTTCCACACATCGCCGGCTCCCAGGGTCAGCAAAATATCGCCTGACTGTAAATTTTTGGTCAGATAGGCCACCGCATCTTCCATCCGGTCGGCGAAAAAAACTTCCTTGTGTCCATGGGCCTGGATGCCTTCACTCAGAAGTTGCCCGGTTACGCCTTCAATTTCCGGCTCGCTGGCGGCATAGATCGGCAACACCAGCAGGACATCGGACTGGTAAAAGGCGCGGGTGAAGTCATCAAACAAGGCCTGGGTTCGGCTGTAGCGATGGGGCTGAAATACCACGACCTTGCGTTGGTCGGGCCAGCATTTCTGCAGGGCATCCAAGGTGGTTTTTATTTCAGTCGGATGATGACCGTAATCATCGACTACCGTAATCCCACCGACTTGCCCTTTAACTTCCAGCCTGCGTTGGACGCCTTCAAGGGTTTCCAGGGCGCTTTTGATTGCGGCAAAGGGCACGTCCAGTTCGATCCCCACTGCGATGCTGGCTGTGGCGTTATAGACATTGTGGAGGCCGGGCAGATTCAGCGTTATGCGGCCGAGCTTTTGGCCCCGGTTGAGAACGGTGAATCTGCTTTGCCGTTTTGCAAATTCCACATTCCGGATTTGAAAATCCGCTTGGGTACTCATGCCGTAGGTCGTATAGCGTTTTTTTATGGCGGGGATCAGATCCTGAATCGGTTCGTTATCCAGACAAAGTATCGCCAGGCCATAAAAAGGTATCCGGTCGATAAAGTTCAAGAACACGGATTTTATGGCGTCCATATCCGGGTAAAAATCCAGGTGCTCCCGATCGATATTCGTCACGACGGCAATGGCCGGGGAGAATTTTAAAAACGAACCGTCGCTTTCATCGGCTTCGGCAACGATAAAATCACCCTGCCCAAGCACCGCATTGGAGCCGATCCCTTTCAGTTTGCCGCCGATCACAACTGTCGGATCAAGTCCGCCGCGGGCTAAAACCGAAGCTACAATCGAGGTGGTTGTGGTCTTACCGTGAGCCCCGGCGATGGCGATGCTGTATTTTAAGCGCATGAGTTCCGCCAGCATTTCAGCACGGGGGATCACCGGAATTGATGCCTGTTCGGCCGCCACTACTTCCGGATTGTCGGGTTTGACAGCCGAAGATGTTACGATTACATCGGCACCGCCGATCTGATCCGCCTGATGCCCCTCAAAAATCGTGCCTCCCAGGGTCTGGAGACGCGCGGTAATATCGGATGCATTCAGATCGGAGCCGGATACCTGGTAGCCCAGATTGAGAAGCAATTCGGCAATGCCGCTCATGCCAATGCCGCCGATTCCTACAAAATGGATGTGATATTTTTTTAAATACATAAGATTAGTTGATAAGTTGATAAGTTGATTAGTTGATTGTTGATCGCTGCCGGTTGATTCGTTATAATAAAAACATCAATTTTTAATTTATTGGTTGAGGAATTTAATGATTTGCCTGATTGACTATGAGAACTGGCTGCCATGTCTTGTTTGTCTGAAAAAAATTTCCTTTGTCCTGTCTTGCTTTTACCTAATCAACAAATCAACCATTCAACTTATCAACTAATTGATAGCAGTCATCCACGATATTCTTAGCCGCATCCGGTTGGCCGAATCGCCTGGCTTTGGCGGCCATATCATTTAATGCCGCCCGGTGGGCGGCGTAATAGGCTATTTTCCGGCTGAGAATTTCAGCGCTCAGATCCTTTTCGACGATCATTTCAGCGGCACCTTCATCTGCCAGCATACCGGCATTCAACACCTGATGGTCGTCGGCTGCATGGGGAAAAGGGATAAAGATAACCGCTTTGCCCAGGGCCGTTATTTCAGCAACCGTGGTGGCGCCGGCCCGGCAGATCAGAAGATCGGCCCGGCTGTAAAGCTCGGCCATATTGTCGAAAAATGACTGCACGGTGCACCGGATATTGTTCCGGCGGTATGCTTCTTTGGCTTGCTGTTCATCCGCTTCGCCGGTCTGATGAACAACATGCAGGTGATCTATATTTTTGAGAGCATCCAATGCTGCGATGATCGCCATGTTTATTGCGTGAGCGCCCTGGCTGCCGCCGATGATCAGAACGGTAAAAGTTGCCTTGCCGGTATCGTCGTTTTTTTCTGCGGCTTGACCGGCAGAATATTCAAAAAGTTCGTTGCGCACCGGATTGCCGGTCCACTGAACCTTGCGTGAATCCAGGTTGGATTTAGTATTTTCAAACGAAATATAAATACGGTTTGCAACGTGTGCTAAAATTCGATTCGTAATTCCCGGCAAAATATTCTGCTCATGGATCACGATCGGGTATGCGCCGCAACCAGGCAGCGATGATAACCGGGCCGGCCGAGTAGCTTCCGAGCCCGAGAGCCAGATCCGGCGCAAAATCCTTAAGAATCCGCAGGGACTCCAAAATTCCCCTGGGAATTTTCAAGGCGGACACCATTTGGTTCCCTATCCCCCGCCCTTTAATTCCGGCGGCCGTGACGCAGCGCAGCTCATAATTTGCCTTGGAGAGCACTGATCTTTCCAGCGGGTTGCCGGTGCTGACAAAAATAATTCTGGTAGCCGGACTGCGAGCTTCAAATTCCTGGGCAATGGCAATTCCGGGGAAAAGATGCCCCCCGGTTCCACCGCCGGCAATGACGATGCGCAAGGGACGATTCGATGGTTGTCCTGAAATACCACGGCCTGCTGCTGATGCATCGGGAGCACCGGCAACTGCAGCAAATAGCCCCGCCCTGGCGGGGCTGAAAGGTGAAACCAAACCAGTCAGGACGCCAGCGTTCTTTGAGCTTTGGGCTTTGGGCTTTGACCTATAATTTACATATGTCGAGTTATGAAACATTGAAATACAATTGCTTCTGTCCGATTTTCCTACTTGTTTACATTGGCGCCGATATTCATCAAAATCCCAATGGACGCCATATTCAGCAGCAGGGACGTTCCGCCGTAACTTAAAAAAGGCAGGGTCAGACCTTTGGTCGGCAACAACCCCAGGGTGACGCCCATATTGATGCAGATTTGCATTCCCATGGCAGTCGTCAGGCCGATCGCCATCAGTGATCCAAAGGTGTCCGGCGCATTGCGGGCAATCTTGATTCCTTTTAAAAGAATCCAGGCGTAAAGTACGATGATTATCACGACTCCCATCAAACCAAATTCTTCGCCGATAGTTGAAAAGATGAAATCCGTATGGGGTTCGGGGAGATAAAATAATTTTTGATAACCTTTACCAATGCCGGCTCCCCACAAGCCGCCGGTGCCAAAGGCCATTAAAGAATGAATGATCTGATAGCCTTCATCGGCCGGATATTGCCACGGGTTGAGAAATCCCAGAATTCTACTCATCCGGTACTGAGAGCTTGTTAAAAGATAATAGGCCATCGGCAAAATCAGGAGGATCAGCGACCCGAAAAGATAGCGGCAGCGTACGCCGCCGACAAACATCATCAGCCATGTCAGGGCTGACAGGATCACTACCGATCCAAAATCAGGCTGACCGAGAATGCAGCCGGCCAACGCAGCCAAAACAACGACATGCGGAAAAAATCCGATGAAAAACTCTTTGAGCCGATCTCCCTTTTTATCCAGCGAATAGGCCAGAAAAATGATCAGGGCCAAACGGGCAAATTCAGACGGCTGAAACGATAAACTCCCGAAACGCAGCCACCTGGCCGCTCCACCGGCCGCAAAACCATAGTCGGTGAATTGGATCGCGATCAGAAAAACGAGGGCCAGCCCCAGCAGCGGGTAAGTCAACGGACGATACCAGCGATAGGGAAAATGGCGGCAGATAACCAGCCCGATCAGTCCCATCAGGGCAAAAAGTGCCTGTCTTTTTAAAAAGAGAAAATCCGAGCCGTATTTGTTCAAAGCCACGGCGGAACTGGCGCTGTAAACCATAACGATTCCGATGCCGACCAGAAAGAGAACCGGAAACAGCAGCCCGATATCGTATGAAGCGTTAGTGGCAGTTGGTTGGTCTGATTTCATGCCGGGTTCTTCCGTTTCAGCATTGCCACGGATTCTTTAAAATCATTGCCGCGCTGGGCATAATTGTCATACATATCAAAGCTGGCACAACCGGGTGACAGCAGGACTACGTCACCCGGTGATCCTGCCTGATATGCCTGTTGGGCCGCGTCCTTCATTGAGATCACCGTTGCCGTGGCTACCGTATCCTCCAATGCAGTGCGGATCAGGTCCGCCGCCTGGCCCATGACGAAGAGCTTTTTGACATGCCGGGGCACAACTTCCCTGAGTTCTGTAAAATTGCCGCTCTTATCCAATCCACCCATGATCAAAACCACCGGTTGGCGGAAGCATTCCACGGCGCGCATCACTGCCGCCACATTGGTTGCCTTCGAATCGTTGTAAAAATCGACGCCATCGATGGTTGCGACATATTCCATTCGATGGGCACTACCGCGATATTGGTTCAGCGTGCCTTGAATCGCATCCGGTTGCCCCCCGGCAGCCAGAGCTGCCAGGCCCGCAGCGCAGGCATTTTCAATGTTATGCCGGCCGGTAAGTTTAAAGCTGCTAAGATCCAGCGCTGCCGGAATGCGGAAGGCGGAAGGCGGAAGGCGGAATTGCATGCCGGGTCTGCTTGAATCCTTGAAGCGAAAAGTCATACTTTCTTCGTTAAATAGAGCCCCTTCCTCATGATTATTGAGAGAGCCATAATAAAGTTTCTGGCTTTTGATGCTTTCGGTCAGCGAGCGGACTAATGGATCGGAGCCATTTAAGACGGCGATATCGTCGGCTTGCTGGTTTTCGAACAGCCGCATTTTGGATGCGGCATACGCGTTGAAATCCGGGTAGCGATCCAGATGATCGGCCGTGATGTTTAACAGCACACCCACCTGGGGTTTGAAGGTTTCGATGGTGTCCAGCTGAAAACTGCTGATTTCCGCCACAATGACATCCGCGTCCTGTTTGCCGCCGGCATAATCAATCAAAGGATTTCCAATGTTGCCCCCCACAAACACCTTCAAACCGGAGCGTTTTAGCATATCGCCCAACAGCTCGGTGGTGGTGGTCTTACCGTTGGTGCCTGTCACCGCCACCACCGGCTGCCGGATGTACCTTGAAGCCAGCTCTATCTCACCCATAACCGGTATGCCCCGCTCCCGGGCACGAAGCACCGGTTTGATGGTGTGGGAAACACCAGGACTCAAAACGATCATGTCTGCTTTTTTGAACGTTTCAGATCGATGTCCGCCCAGCTCCAGAGAGATGTCCGATGCCTGAAACTCCCGCACCTTGGATCCTAAATCACTTTTTGATGCCATGTCGGTTGCAATGACGGCGGCCCCCCTGCTGCTCAAAAAGCGGGCCACGGCAATACCGGTGACTCCCAGACCCACGACAACGATTTTTTTTTGTGCTAGCTCCATCATTCAAAAGATCCGCTTGCCGTTTGACGACAAAATTTTTTCATATTTCCAATCCGACCGCCCCGCCCTTGCCGGCAGGAGGGCAGGACCTGAGCAAGGGCCGGGACGGTCGGATATTGGCGAAAGTTAGTTATTGGTTATTTGTTATCAGTTAATTGCTCATAGGCTGAACTATAGAAAATGTAACCCGTAGAATACCCTTCCAAAGACTTCTAATAACTAATAATCAGTAGCGATTAACTTTGTTCCTTTATCGCAGCTTCAGCGTACTCATGGCCAGCAGAGCCAGCGCAATGGCAATAATCCAGAAGCGAACGATAACTTTGGGCTCCGGCCAGCCTTTTAATTCAAAATGATGATGCAGCGGTGCCATTTTGAATATTCTTTTGCCGCTGGTTATCTTGAAAAAACCCACCTGGAAAATGACGGACAACGCTTCGATGACAAAAATTCCGCCCACCAGGACCAGCAAAATCTCCTGTTTGGTTATGACGGCGATGGTACCTAAAAATGCACCCAGGGAGAGGGAGCCGACGTCGCCCATAAAAATTTGGGCCGGATAAGAGTTAAACCACAAAAAGCCCAAACCGGCACCGGCCAGGGCACCGCAGAAGATGGCTAATTCTCCTGCATCCGGGCACATAATTTATTTGCAGGTAACCGGCTATTTTGACATGTCCGGACACATAGGCAAAAATCATATAAGTCGCCGCTGCAATGATCACCGGACCGATGGCCAGTCCATCGAGACCATCGGTCAGATTTACGGCGTTTGAGGCCCCGACAATCACAAATGCCGCAAAAATGATGTATCCCCAGCCGAAATCCGGTCGAATATTTTTGAAAAAGGGTATGGTGACCTGGGTTGAAAAATTCGGGCTAATATAAACCAGATATACCGGCGATCAGGGCGACGATAGCCTGCAACAGCAGCTTATTGCGTACCGATAAGCCCTTTGCTTTGTTTTTTGACCTGCATCAAATAGTCATCAATAAAACCGATCACCCCATATCCAATGATGACAAACAGCACGATCCATACATAATAATTGGTCAAATCGCTCCACAGGAGGACGGCTGCCGTGAGCGATAAAATGATCAGGGTGCCGCCCATGGTCGGGGTGCCGGCCTTGCCAAAGTGTGATTTGGGGCCGTCATCGCGAATGTACTGTCCCACCTGCATATTCGCCAGTTTCCTGATCATCCAGGGACCCAGCAAAAAGCAGATGAAAAAGGCCGTCAAACTGGCATAAATGGTCCTGAAGGTGATGTAGCGAAATACGTTAAATACCGAAAATGTTGTATGTAGTGGGTAAAGTAGGTGGTATAGCATCGCTTTAGTTGTCGATTATTAGCTATTAATAATTTGTTAAAAGTTATTTGTTATTAGTTATTGGTTATTCGATGTCGGTTAGTAAATTTTATGAATATTAATCGTGGTTGAAAACCGCTCCCACCAATGCCTAATAATTATGTAAAGCAGCCTGTTCTCTTCCCGTGGGAGCGGCTTTCAGCCGCGATTAAAATCGATAGAATTCAAATTGCTAATAACAATTAACGAATAACCCATCACCAGTACCCATTTATTCTTCCGCCCATGCTTTAATCGCCTCGACTACTTTCTCCATCGCCATTCCGCGCGACCCCTTTACCAGCAGCCAATCCCCGGGCCGCAGCCAGCCGATCAGATCAGCTATGATTTCCCGGCGTGACCCGATCATCGTACTCGCCGCCGGCATACCCTCCTCCCGGGCACCGGATACCACCTGATCGGCAAACTTACCCCTGGCATATAAACGGCTGATGCCGGATTGAGCTGCCAGGGCTCCGATTTTGCCGTGCAGCGCCGGCGCCTGATCGCCGAGTTCAAGCATGTCGCCGGCGACAAAGATTCCGCGGGAACCGGCGCGCATCGTTTTAAGGGTGCTCAGGGCGACTTGCATAGATTCCGGATTGGCGTTGTAAGTGTCATCAATCATGTGGATTCCATTGGTTGGGTGCAGGATATTCATTCTTCCGCCAACCGGTATGAACATCTCCAAACCCGCTTTAATCCTGCTGCAGGACAATTCCAGAAGATAGCCCACCGCTGCAGCGGCCAGGGCATTGGAAACCATAAACGAGCCGGGAGTATTTAGACGAACCGCAATATTTTCATCAGCGATATTCAGCGTAAAGCTGATTCCCCCCTCATTTTCGTGCACATCCGTGGCCCTGACGGCGGCCTCGGCCGACAATCCGTACAGGACGACCTGGTGCCGGGTATGGCGGGCCAGCTGCTGTACGCGTGGATCGTCGGCATTCAGAACGGCCTTGCCGTTTTTTCGCAGACCGTTTAATAAAGACCCTTTTTCCCGTGCGACCCCTTCGATTGACCCCAATCCTTCCAGGTGGGCCGGACCGATATTGGTAATGACGCCGATATCCGGTGAACATATTTCAGTCAATCTGGCGATTTCGCCGGGATTGTTGGTTCCCAACTCCACCACCGCCCATTGATGATCGGGCTCGAGTCCGAGCAGGGTCAAGGGCAATCCAATTTCGTTGTTGAAATTTCCGGCGGTCGCCAGGGTGTTGTACTGCTGCGATACGACGGCGGCGGTCAATTGGCGGGTGGTGGTTTTGCCGTTGGACCCCGTAATGGCCACCACCGAAGCCTGGGAACGCCGGCGGTTGAAGGCCGCCATATCCCCCAGGGCGCGGGTGGTGTCTGCCACCGCAATACACACGCAACCCCATTTTTGTTTCCAGGCTGCAAGGGGCAGTTGTCCAATTTTTTCGCGGCTGACAATGAGCCCCCGCCCACCCTGTTCGACGACTTCGGTCAAAAATGTATGGCCGTCATGAATCTCGCCGGAGATGGCCACAAAAACGCCGCCGCCTGACGATCATGCGCGAGTCAATGAATACTTTTGAAAAGCTATGCGGCAATTCGCCGCACACCAACTCACCAGCGGTGGCTTCAACGATTTCCCGGGTTGTCCAGGGTATGGGATGACTGGTGATCATGATCCGTTATTGGTTGCTTGTTTTGGGTTGTCCATCAGTGGCAAGTGCCTAGAAATGTCTAAATTGCCTAAAATTAAGGATGGTAATCATTTTATTAAAAGATAGTGCTGATTAGACTAAATTAACCTTTATCCATGGTCCAGTAACCAGAAAGCATTATCCAGTGACCGACCTTGCGTATCAAGGATCCGTTATCGAGCACCCAGCATCGCGAGCGCTTTTCGCGCCTCTTCCCGGTCGTCAAAATCTATCGTCGTATCGCCCATTATCTGGTACGTTTCATGGCCTTTGCCGGCGATCAGCACGGCGTCATCCGCTCTGGACGCCCTGATTGCCAGCTCAATGGCACGCCGGCGGTCGGGTTCGACAGCGTAGCCTTTTTTATCGAACCCTGTTCTCAGAATATCGGCTGAATACAGGTGTCCGTTTGCCTGTTCGATCCCCGGTAATATCTGGTCGATGATGGCTGCCGGATCCTCGGAACGGGGGTTGTCCGAGGTCACCATCGCCAGATCGCAAAGCCGGGCAACGATTTCGCCCATCATGGGACGTTTTTTCCGATCCCGATCCCCGCCGCAGCCAAAAACACAGATGATCCTGGCCGCTGCAATCGACTTTAAGGCGGACACGGCATTTTCCAGCGCATCCGGGGTATGGGCATAATCCACGTAGACAAAGCGTCCGCTTGAATTTTCAATGCTCTCGAGCCGGCCCGGGTATGGCCGCCAAGGCCTCGATACCGGATTTCATGGCAGTCCGGCGCAATGTTCAATGCTGCCGCCGCGCCGGCAGGCACTGAGAATATTTTCGAGATTATGCGTTCCCACGAGGGGAGTTTTGAAATCAAAACTCCCCCCTGGGAGTCGAAACCCTCCCATGGGTGCCCATCAATCCATAGCGGGAGGTTTCGGCCTTAATTTCACATTCGGAAGCCGAACCGGTTTTAATAACCTTTATCGACAGAAGGCTCTGCCAGCTCTGTTCCCTTTGGGATCGTCGCAATTGATAACCGCCACGGCTTGATCTTTTTGAGGTCCGTGGATCAGATATTCAGTAAACAATCTTTTTTTGCTGGACCAGTACGACTGCATATCGCCATGAAAGTCCAGGTGGTCCTGGCTTAAATTCGTAAAGACGGCCACATCAAACCGGCATCCTTTAATCCGGTATAGCTCCATGGCATGGGAGGATGCCTCCATCACGACATGGGTAACCCCCGCCGGCAGCATTTCCGCCATAATTCGCTGAAGATCCAGGGATTGCGGGGTTGTCATCGGATTGGGAAACGTCTTGTTCCGCATAGCGATAATTTATGGTGCCGATTACGCCCACCTCAAAGCCGGCCTTCAGCAGAATGCTTTCGATCAAATAAGCGACGGTGGTTTTGCCGTTGGTTCCGGTAATACCGATCAGGATGCATATGCTGCGACGGGTTTTTGTAAAAACAGGCGGCCAGATCAGCCAGCGCGATACGGGTATCGGGCACCTGGATCATGACCGGATTTATATCTTGCGTTTCGGCCATATCTCCAGGGTTAACGGCTTGTCCGGGCTTCTTCTGAACCATGATCGCAGCGGCACCCTTTTGCAGCGCCTGGTCGATGTAATCGTGACCGTCAGCGGTTTGGCCCTCGATGGCAACGAACAATCCAGCCGGTTGAACATCCTGGGCCCGGTAATGAATTGAGCTGATCTCGCGATCCGGCGCGCCGGCATCGGGCAGCGGGCCAGCGGGCATAGCGAGTCCTTTCAACCCCTGTTGCGCTTTGCTCATTGCGCTCCTGTTTCAGGCTGAAAATTCCCAGGGGTTCAACTGCTTTTAGTAAATTAGAAAGTTTCACCCGTTGGCTCCTTGATCCCGGGACACTCTGAATTTGGTTGTGTCACTCTCCGGCGCGATATTTAAATAATTCAGGGTTTGCTGGGCGATTTTTTTGAATACCGGTGCGGCCACGGTCCCACCGTAATAATTTCCCTTGGGCTCATCAATGATCACCAGCACCGCGATCTCCGGCTTATCGGCGGGCGTAAATCCGACAAATGAGGCCACGTGCTTGCTGTCCGAATAGCTGCCGTTTTCATCAAGCTTGCGGGCCGTGCCGGTTTTGCCGCAAACCGAATAGCGGTCCAGAGCGGCATTGATGCCGGTGCCCCCTTCGGTAGTAACCGTCTTTAGAATTTTTTTAACGATCCCGGCAGTTCGGGCGGATATGACTCTTCTGACCGGCTGGGGCTTAAAGCGTTTGACGGGTTGACCGTTTGGATCGGAGATTTCCATCACGATATAGGGTTTCATGAGAATACCGTCATTGGCAATCGCCGCAACGGCCGTGATCAATTGAACCGCTGAAACGGCAATACCATGACCAAACGAGATGGCGCCGATGTCTATCTCAGACCAGGATGAGTAATGCGACAGGCGGCCGGTCGTCTCACCGGGGCAATCGATGCCGGATTTGGCACCGAACCCGAAATTTTGAAATGTTTGATAAAGGGTTTTGGCGCCGACTTTTTCACCGATTTTAACGGCGCCGATGTTACTCGAAAATTTAATAATCTGCTGCAGCGACAGCCAACCATGTTTGCTGTCGTCATGGACCACATTTTTGCCTATTTTGTAGGCGCCATTCTCACAGTAAAAAATGTCGTTATACTTGATGTTGCCGGATTCCAGGGCTGCGGCGGCACTGAAAATCTTCATGGTTGAGCCCGGTTCAAACGGATCCGTGATGGCGCGGTTGCGCCACAGGGGGCGGTCGAAAGTTAGATAGGAATTCGGATTGATGGTCGGAAAATGGGCCAGCGCCAGAAGGGCGCCCGTTCGCGGCTGCATGACAATCGCTATGGCCGAGTCGGCCGAAAATTGATTGACCGCTTCCATCAAAGCGCTCTCGGTTATATATTGAATATTACTGTCGATTGTCAGGATCAGGTTATGACCGCTGCGGCTTGCCAACTGTCTGTTATCCGATCTAAACCCGTTGCCCAACGCATCTTCGAAGACCGTAATTTTGCTTTCGGCTCCTTTGAGTTGCTGATTATAGTAAAATTCAATTCCTTCCAGACCTTTCCCGTCCAATCCGGTAAAGCCCAGGGCCTGAGCCGCCAGGGTCCGATTCGGATAAAAGCGGTTGAATTCCGGAACAAAGTCGATGCCCGCCAGCTTGAGTTCTTTGACCATCTGGCTTTCCCGGGCAGTCGTTTTACGCTTGATCCACACAAAAGATTTGTCGCGAGCCAGTTTTTGCCGTATCTTGCCAGGATCCAGCTTCAATATCCCGGCCAGTTTTTTGGCGGTGTCTTCAATATCTTTTATCCGGGCCGGGTAGGCGGCAATTGACGTCACATCGATGCTGACGGCCATCTCGCGCTGGTTGCGGTCGTAGATATTTCCGCGTTTGCCGGAGATGGTTAAAGATTTCTCATACTGATCGGAGGCTGCTCGAGACAGCCACTGGCTTTGATATACCTGTAAGTGGATTGCCTTGGCGGTGATGGCCGCCAACGCCATAAAAAATATGACGCCCACCAGCAGAATTCTAAATTTGAAATATTTATTATTCATCTTGAAAATCTAACTCTATAACTAAAATGATACAGATCCTTAATTTTAGGCAATTTAGGCACTTTAGGCACTTATTCTCATGGTATGACCATCGTTTGTTCCGGTGTCGGCGTGATCAGGCCCAGCCGCTCCCTGGCTATCTTGGTGATGCGCTTGGGTGATTTGAGAACTGCAAGCTCAATTTTTAATTTAGCCTGCATGTCCGCCAGTCGTTCTGCAATTTGAGTTTGTTTGATGATATCCGTGTCAATTATCCGGCTTTGTTCGCGGCACCAGGCTGAAAAAAGAAGTTCGCCAATGAACAGGGCCATCAAAACCAGACCGGCCAGGGTCAATATCGGATTGCGCTTGATGCGTTTCTTCCTGC
Organism: uncultured delta proteobacterium; assembly: GCA_963710795.1. GTDB lineage: Bacteria > Desulfobacterota > Desulfobacteria > Desulfobacterales > JAFDCJ01 > JAFDCJ01. Next base: position 84,215 of record CAVQBT010000013.1, on the reverse strand, counting down.
TGCTCTTGGTGTTTTTTGATGCCATCTTATTAGTTGATTAGTTCTTAGGTTTAAAAGGAACCGGATCTTTTATTTTTTTGACCACGGATATTCACGGAGTCACACGGATTTTTTTCTCGCCTTCCCACCTTCTCACCTTCTCTTTTTTGCGCCTTGCGTATTCAATAGTCTCTGTTGTCTGTCTTCCGAGAACAATTTCCGATTTCCGCATTCGTTTACAGTTTCTCAGCCGCCCGCAAGCGGGTACTCCTGGCCATGGGATTGGCGGCAATCTCTGTGTCGGTCGGCCGCACTACCTTTTTAGTCAGAATGCGAATCTGTGGTTTTTGCCCGCAAACGCATTGGGGAAACCGGGGCGGGCAGGTGCATCCTTTTTCCAGGGCTTTCAGCCGCTGTTTGACGATGCGATCTTCCAGTGAATGAAATGACAGCACACACAGGCGCCCGCCGGGGTTTAAATAATCCACCGCGAATTCCATAAACGCCTTGAGCCGGTCCAATTCCTGATTGACGGCGATGCGCAGCGCCATAAACACCCGGGTGGCCGGATGAATCTTTTGTTTGGCCGCGGCGCCCGCCGGGATCGAATCGGCGACGATTTGAGCCAGCTGTTTGCTGGTGCGGATCTTTTCCTGTTGCCGAATGCGGACGATGTTGCCGGCGATTTTTTTGGCCCAGCGTTCCTCACCGTATTCTTTGAAAATTTTTTGCAGATCTGCCGGCGTCAGTTGGTTGACGAGTTGCGCAGCCGTCCGGGGAGATTGAATATCCATGCGCATATCCAGTGGTTCATCTCTGCTGAAGCTAAATCCGCGGCCGCTGCGCTCGAGTTGATGCTGCGATAATCCCAGATCCAGTAAAATGCCGTCGACTGCCTCAATATTTAATTGTGCTAAAAACTCCGGCAGACGGATAAAATTGCCGTGCAGGAGGTGAATGTGTACGTCATCATGTTGCAGGGCGGCCCTGGCATGCTCGATGGCATCGATGTCTTGATCCAATCCGATAAAAACGCCGCCCGGTGTGATTCGATCGCAAATTGCGCCGGCATGACCCGCACCCCCCAGCGTCCCGTCAACATAGGTTTTGCCGGGTCGGCAGTCCAGGTGCTCGATGACTTCGTCTAACATGGCCGGCGTATGTCTGTAAGACATGGGGTTAGAGCCCTAAAATATCGAGTTTAGTACTGAGTTCCTCCTTTTGCATGTCGCTTGCCAATTCCAATTTTTCGGCTTCCCAGGGCTCTTTGGCCCAGATCTCAAAGTGTTTTAACGCGCCGACCAGAACAATTTCCTTTTCAAGTTTGGCATATTGTCTTAAAGTAGGGGGTATGAGGATGCGATCCTGTTTATCGCAATTGCATTTGGAAGCTTCACCGATGAATACCCGCCTGAAACGACGCATGTAAGCGTCCGTTGTGGGCAGCGACATAATTTTTTCTTCCAGTTTGTACCAGGCATCATAAGGAAAGGCGAACAAACAGTTGTCCATTACCGTCACCATCACACCATCGCCGCCATTTGATTTGATCGTGTCACGAAACCGGGCCGGTATGATAATGCGCCCTTTAGGGTCAATTGTATGATTTGAGCTGCCTCGAAACATTTACCTCCACATTACTCCACATTTATCCACTTTAACTCCCCATTAAATGACAGATCCCCGGGAGTGTCAAGAAAAAACTGAAAACTTTTCTCGATTTTTAAAATAATTTTCAAGCGTTAAAAGATTTAATACCGGTCTTGAAAAGGGGGGAGGGGTGTGGAGAAAAAAATGGAATGCCGGAAGGACTTAATATTTTATGTCATTAAATTAAGTGTTTGTGTGATCTCTTTGGGAACGGCTTTCCAGCCGCGAATAATCGATTCCAGGTTTAGCTGCTTCTACGCGATTCAGAATTGTGAAGTCCATATTGCCTAACATATCATATTTTTCGTAGTTTTGTTAGGCAAAACTGATTGACAAGGGTTGCCTAACATCATACTATTCTATCCAATTAGTTAGGCAATATATAGAGGGTGTCTACATGAGTTATGTAAACAATATTTTACAGGAAGAATTTGAGCGGCTGAAATCTCTTTCAGAGATGTATATGGATGAAATTAGATTACTTCCTAGGGGAAGTGTTTCAATAAAAAAAAGGAATTATAAGGAATACCTGTATCTTGCATATCGGGAAAAAGATAAGGTTCGATTTGAATATATCGGTCCTTTGATCTCTGAAAAAGCAATAGCAGTTATAAAAAAGATTGAACAGAGAAAAGATTTTGAACACAAAATTAAACAAATTAAAAATGACCTGACTGAAATTGAAAAGGTAATCAATGGAAGAAAGATATAAGCTTCTATTAACGGTTTTAAGGGAACTCTCTAACGCAGAAGTTCTTGATGACCTGATTCTTGCAGGAAGCTGGTGTCAATTTTATTACCGGATTTTGTTCAATGAAGCTCCGGAAATCCCTCTTTTAAGGACTACTGACATTGATTTTCTTGTGCCGAATCCATCTAAGATAAAGAAAAGTGTTGATGTGGCAAAACTATTGAATTCTCTTGGTTTTGACAATGCTTTTGATTATCATACCGGACTTTTAAAATTTGTCCATCCAGACCTTGAGATTCAGTTTCTTACACCGGCACTTGGTCGTGGAAAGGATGGACCATATGAAATTAGGAAACTGAATATCAACGCTGAAGGCCTCAGATATATGTCCCTGTTGCGGGATTATGTCTTTAATATGATCTACAACTGACCGCCACCTGTTGGACGTAGGGCAGTATCAGGGAATTAAAATTATGAATGCCAAAGCATTTTTGGATATGCGGCAAAAACAGCTCAACACTTAATTATCCTATCTTTCACTCCCCAAAATACAAACCAATTAAAGCGTCAATATTATGTCGGTAACATCTTTGATTCCATTCCCATTTCAAATTTCGAGGGATTGCCTCGCATACTAAATTGGGTTCAGACGCATCCATATTTTTGTAATCTCCTAAAATTATATTATAAAATTACCTAATGCTCATTTCATCGGTCTTCATCGGATTTTAAATTACACTCCAGATCCATTCGGTTAAGTATATGCAAATGATACCTACAGCACCGCTTGAGAGGTCTCGGTACTCAGCGGATTTAAGAATGACAAGTAGTTAGAATCTCCATTGATTGCTCTCAATTGGGCTAATTATCTTATAAAAGTATTAAATTTCAATGTGTTATAAACTGTTTTGATTTCAAAAATATCCGACATTGATAATGATCGAGTCCGACTATATCCCACATGTGAATAGGCATGCAATTTGCAATAATTTCTGTGATTTGTACTCATATTTTAGGCACAATTCGTGTGAAGCCCCGATTTTCAAAGAACTGTAATGGCTGACAATATTTCGGATTTCGTATGTCTGCGTATGTGGTTTTATGGATTGTATATTCTAAATCGGCAGAGATATTCTAATAATTATTACTATAATATTAATATGTTAGGACTAATTCCGCTAGGTAAATTAGCAGGCGGAGCTGCGTAAACCCTTCCCTTGCTGTCATAATCTTTCCGACTGTCATTTAATTCCTGTGAGTCAAAAAATCTCTAATCTTTCCTCTATAAAATCAATTGAAACCATGAACATCCATCAGCCGCAGTCTCTTTTAAATAGAGTTGTTAGGGGAGGGATATGGGTTTTTAGTATTAGCGTAACAAATCGTTTACTTGGGTTTATCCGTACAATAGTTCTTGCTCGGCTGCTGGCTCCTTCAGATTTTGGTCTTTTAGGCTTTGCAATGCTGGCTATCACAACGTTGGAAACTTTCTCTCAAACTGGGTTTCAAACTGCTCTTATTCAAAAAAAGCAAGGCACAGCCAAATTTCTTAATACAGCTTGGACTGTATCAGGGATTAGAGCCATTTTACTTTTTGTCATCCTGTTCACGACAGCACCGACAATTAGTAATTTTTTTAACTCTCCAGATGCGGTATGGGTAATAAGAATAATTGCCTTATCTATCATTTTTACAGGCTTCAGGAATATTGGTTTACTCTATTTCCAAAAGGAACTGCATTTTAATAAACTTTTCTTTTATGAATTCTTTTCGACATTAATTGAATTATGCTTGGCTATCTCGTTAGCACTGATTTTGCGTAACGTCTGGGCCTTGGTCTGGGCCGGCCTAGCCGGCCAATTTGCTAGACTTATTCTTTCTTATGTGGTTCACTCATACCGCCCAAGGTTAAGATTCGATAAGGGTGAATTTACAGAGCTTTTCGGATTTGGGAAATGGGTGTTTGCTTCCAGTATTATTGTATTTATCGTTACTCAAGGGGATGATGTTATCGTAGGAAAAATGTTGGGGATTGCAGCACTTGGCTTTTATCAGATGGCATATACATTTTCTAATATGCCCTCAACTGAAATCATCCAGGTAGTTTCTAGAGTAATGCTTCCAGCATATTCTAAGTTACAAGATGATTTGCCAAAGTTGAAGCGAGCTTATCTCAAGATCCTGCAATTAACCGCGTTTGTATCAGCTCCACTGGCAGGTGGAATAATAGCCCTTGCACCTGAATTTACAGAAATATTTTTAGGAACTAAATGGATGCCGGCTGTACCGGTTATGCGTATTTTGGCTCTGTCGGGTTTATTCCGGTCAATAATTTCTACAACAAGCCCATTATTTGTATCTATAAGGCGCCCTGATATCAGTGTGAAGTGCCAGGTAGTCCGCATGAGTCTTTTTGTTATTTTAATATTCCCGTTAACGATCAAATGGGGTATTTTAGGAGTCGCCTATTCCGTTTTGTTTAGTACCTTGGCAGCTTCAATTCTATTTAGCTTTAGGGTGATTCGGAATATTAAAATTAGGATACGTGAGTTTAGCAAGCTTATTATACTTCCGATATTGAATACAATAGTTTTTATACTTCTTATTGAATACTTTAAGAGTCATGTTCCATTGATATCGATAGGCCAGATCAGTTTAATCTTTTTGGGGGCAGGGACGAATTACTTTTTAATAGTATTTATATTCGATAGGTATTTCAATTATGGTATGCAAAAGGTAATAAAAGAATTAGTTTTTAAATAAATATTTAAAATTTACAGCCAAATTATACTTAGTGTCATAAATGCTAATAATCGTTTTGAAACCGCCTAGCAAAAATTATTCCACCTGAGCCTTACTAAGGGAGCTATAAATAAATAGACATAGTGGGATATCGTTAAAAAAATTCACCGCAGAGTTCGCCGAGAACGCAGAGAAAAGGCTTTTCTGTTGTCGTACCTTTGCAGATTTTTTCTCAGCGTGCGCTGCGATCTCGAGCGCAGCGGGCGGTGAAATCATGTCTAAACAAAAATGACCTCATTAGTATTAAAATAAGCATTTAAATTATGAGTTTAAAAGAAATAGCATCCGAAATAAAAAATATCATAATATGGCGAACTAGAAATATGTTAATTGATCCTTTCTACATATTACGGTGGGATTTAATACCTAGATTAAGGCGGAGAGAAAATTGTGAAATTGCGAGTAAAATGCCCTGGGAAATAAAGATACCCGTTACGATAATTACTTATAATCGACCATGGTATTTTGAAAAAACTTTAGAATCGTTTATTGAAATGAACAGGTCATATCTGGACCGTTTGCTAATAATTGTTTTGATTCAGGGAGATATGGATAAAGCAACAGACAAAATAATCAACAAGTTCAAAGGACAAATTAATAATGTTATTTATTCTGGAGAAAATTTAGGATGTGCAGGTGGATATAACCTGCTGATGACAGAATCACTGAAATTAAAGCAGCCTTATATTGTGCATTTACAAGATGACTTTTTCTCAAATGAGCCTCTATCAGGTTACATCCCTGAACTCATTGAAATAATGGAAACAAACCATAAATTGGGTTATATTCGATTGCGGTCCATTAAAGATAAGGTTAACGATTATAATGTTATATCCAGACGGAAAATAAAATATACGAGTAAAATCAAGAATACATTTATAGGGAACGGACATTATACATTCAATCCCACTATCATAAGATCGTCAGTCATTAAAGAAATAATTCCGACGATTTCTGAAAAAGACGCTCAGAAAAAATATCAACGGCTCGGACTGAAAACGGGTCAATTATCTGCCTCCTGCTTTACACATATCGGCGATGAACGGGTAAGGGATTGGAGAAAATAACAATTTAACTGCCAATGTTTCGTTGTTTTGAATGAAAGACATAATTACCAATACCCAAAGAGTTTTTTATGAAGATCCAAAAAGATGGGGGAAAGTTTACCATCGTATAAACCTCGATAGAGCTAGTTTGATAGCACAAGCTGTCCCAGGTAATGCCAAGAATATTTTAGAAGTAGGATCGGGGGATGGGTTGATTTTGAATACACTAAAAGAGGCGGGCTATGATCCGGTTGCTTTCGATATTAGCCGAAATGCTTTAGAACACATACAGGGCAGCAAATTAGTCCAAGGAACAGCAAACCAACTACCATTTGCATCAAATAGCTTTGATTTGGTTCTTGCCTGTGAGGTACTTGAACACATTCCGAACCCAATTTATAAAAGTGTATTGGAGGAGATAACAAGGGTAGCTAAAAAGTATATTCTGGTTACTGTGCCATACCGGGAAAAACTCGAATGGAATTATGCCCGTTGTCCTTCCTGTGGATGTATTTTCAACGGCGCTTATCATGTTAAATCATTTAACGAAAGTGACATAAAATTTCTATTCAATAATTTTAAATGCATAAGCCTTAATAAAATTGTTAAAATACTACATCCTGATAGAACAATATCGCTTGAACTATTCATACGACACCATTTGGCCAGGGAATATCTATATTATGGTCATTCAGTTAAATGCCCTTTATGTTTGTCTTCGGTTAAAAATAAACCGGTCAGAAATTGGATAGGTTTGATAGCTTCTGGAATGAGATATATTTTCAGAATTCCTGCTAAGAGAAAGACTCCTCTCTGGTATCTATCAATCTACAAGAAAGTAAGACCGGTAGGATAATTGTCTACGTTTTGTAATCGTCTTAGTTGAGAGGCCCAATAATGATTGAAAATTTAATTAAGAGGGGCTCCGGTGAAATAAATTATCCATATTTAAATATTTCATATGACTCGAAAAGAAGATTCTGCGGATACTGGCATCAAATAGATGAGATTATTGCTATAAAGCCAAAGAAAATTCTGGAAATTGGCGTTGGAAGTGGGTTTGTTACAAGTTATTTAAAAAATAGGGGATTTAATATTGTTTCGTTAGATATTTTACAAGATTTAAATCCCAATGCTGTTGGGTCGGTACTTGATCTTCCATTTAGAGAAGACGCCTTTAATACTGTATCTTGTTGCGAAGTCTTAGAACATCTTCCTTATTCTGAATTTAGTAGAGCGTTGAACGAATTACATAGAGTCTCCCAGCGCCAGGTTGTCCTATCCCTACCTGATGACACTTCGGTATACAAATTTGACATTCAGTTAAGTAAAATAATGTTAGTAAAAAAAGTGTTTTCAAATTATTTTCATAAACCTGAAACGCATAAGTTTGATGGTCATCACTATTGGGAGATTGGAAAGGATAATTTTCCTTTAAAAAAAATAATAAGAAAAATAAGACAGGCGAGATTTGAAATAATAAATTCATATCGAGTATTTGAACGACCAATTCAAAGGTTTTTTATATTAAAGTCCGTTAAAAGTCTACATGCAAAGACACCACCAACTAGTCTTCCCAACAGTAATTTGTGATGAGGATCCTCTATTTTTCATTTGTTGAGATAGATGTACCTAATGCTTGCCAGATTCATACACTAGGAATTCTGTCTGGTTTTGGTGAAAATAAAAACAAAATTGATGCAGTGGTCCCACGTTCTGAAAGGATACGCCCAAATATTCCTGGTGTTTGTTTCTATTATATCTGGCCATGGAGATTTTCATTATTAGGACGGCTATGGGTAAAACTAATAGGTGGTCTGTATTTCTTCGCACTTTGTTTGCTGAATAGCTATGATATTATCTACGTACGAGAAATGGAATCGAATTCTTTTCCCCGCAGATGTGCAAAGCTATTTAAAATACCCTATTTTATTGAGGTAAATGGCATCTTTTTGCTAGACTTGAAAAAAGAAAAGGTTGGAAAAAATCGACTTCGAAGAGTAGAAAAACACCAAAAGAGAGATTATAAACAAGCCTCGGGTTTAATCATACCATCTTATCCTCGAGCAAAGTGGTTAAAGAATTATTACAATTTAAAAAAAGGAAAAATCTTTACCCATTTAAATGGAACTTTTCTCCCTGATAAAGGTAAATTAGGACGCACAATTACACTACGCAATCTAAACTTACCTGTCGATGGCCTATATTTAGGATTTTTAGGGAGTTTATGGAAATACTATGACACCGCCTCTATTATAGAGGCTCTTTGTTTATGTAAAAATAAATGCCGAGATATTTACTTGCTAATTGTGGGTGGTGGTCCAGATTTGCCATTGTTAAAACAAATCGCTAAAAGCAAAGGATTGTCATCAAACATTATAGATTTAGGGTTCGTACAGCCTCGAAATCTTTATAAGGTTTTGGGGGCGTTCGACATCGGTCTCATGAATATGACAAAGGAGGGTTTAATTGATTTAGGCCCGTTTACAACACGTTTTGCAACTTACGCTTCGTTCAAAATTCCGGTAATTGCAAATAATTCCGAAATGAAAAACACCCCAAAGGAACTTGCGGATGGGCTATGCAGCGTGCCTCCCGAAAACCCAGAGGCGTTAGCGAATGCAATCGTATGGCTTACAGAACATCCGGAGGAAAGAAAGAAAAAAGCAGAGATATTATTTAATTATTTCATTAATAATCTAACCTGGAATCAAATATCAAAAAATATTTTACACTTTATTTTAAACAAAAGAAACCACATATGATTTTAACATAGATAAGGGAAACTTATTACAAATGCTTGGTGATTCAAATAAATCCGACATATTCGAGAAATATCATGAGACATTCTATAAAGATCTCCATGGCTGGAGAGATTATGAGTTGACCAGCAAAGGATATGGAGAGTGGTATTACGATTGTCTTCCCACTGATAAAGCTGCAATGATTCTTGATATAGGTTGTGGAGATGGTAAGTTTATCTTTTTTCTACAACGCAAAGGCTATACCAGCGTTGAAGGGTTGGAGCTATCCTCCCAACAAGTAAAGGAAGCAAAAAGAAAGGTAAAATGTCCTATCCATGTTGTTAATGATACGCTTTCTTTTCTCCGGAGGAAAACCGATACGTACCAAATGATAACCATGAATGATGTTTTAGAACATGTTCCTAAACGGGAGACGGTAAGGTTTTTAAAGTCTGTACTTGATGCTATCAACCCTGGAGGGAGCGTTGTTGTAAATGTTCCCCAAGTATCTGGATTTACGAGCATATTTTGCAGGTATAATGATTTTACACATCAAACATTATTTACCGAAATGTCTCTAAAACAAGTCTTATTAACTGCAGGATTCTCCAACGTAAAATTCATTCCACAGAAATGGCCTATTAAGTGGACTCCCCGGCATTTGGCATATAGATTCGCACGTCTATTGTGGTATCGCATATTGAAATTGATCTACACAATCGAGTCACCTGGAGAAAAGCACCCAAGTAGTTTTCAAGCCAGGCTGGTAGCTTCAGCAAGAAGATCTGCGGACTGATAGAATGAAAAAGGGCATGAAAAGCATTGTCATTGATGTGAATCCCTTAGTGCATGGTTCCCGGGCTGTTCGTCGCTGTATGGCTTGCATGGTAAGCGAGTTGCTCAAACATAATGATGTAAATTATAATTTTCTATCCTTCAGCAATAAAAGCAAGACCAAAAAAAATTTAACAAAGCTTTTATCCGGTGCCAAGAAAAAAGTTGTCCCTATTCCATATCGATTGTTAATACCTTTTTGGAAACGTTTTTCCTGGCCGAAAATAGAAACGATCATACCCGGATGTGATATCCTGTACACGAATGAATTTTACTTTCCACCAACAAAGAACGCTCTGGCTTTAGCAACTATTCATGGCCTGGCTTATAGGATAATCCCAGAGAAAATCCATCCGGAAAAAGTTAAATCATTCAATCTAGGCCTGTCCTATGTCATAAAGAACGCTGATTATCTAATTGCCGTTTCTGAAACTACCAAGAAGGAACTGATCACCCAAGTAGGCATTCCTCCCCATCGAATTTACGTGGTTACTCACGGTGTTGATAAACAATTTAGAAAGGTTGCTAACCTACCAGAAGTTTGGGAGCGGTTAAATAAAAATTATTCCCTTAATCGACCCTATATTTTATATGTCGGCGCCATTGGTGTGCACAAAAATATAATGGGAATTCTTTCAGCATACCACAAAATCTTTGATAAGATATCTCATGATTTAGTTATGGCCGGCCCGCCTGACAGCGCATGGGATAGTGCAAATCGATTTGTATATGATTGGGGCCTTTCTGAGAATGTTCATTTTCTTGGGCATATTCATAAAACCGCCGACCTATCTGATATTTATAATGGAGCTGATCTCTTTGTGGTTCCTTCCTTTTACGAAGGGTGGAACTGCCCACCACTTGAAGCAATGGCCTGTGGAACGCCTGTTATCACGTCGAATTGTTCCTCCCTACCTGAAACAGTTGGAAATGCAGCAATTTTGATTGATCCCAATAATACAGAAGCCTTGGCATATGAGATGAGAAGGGTATTGTTCAACAAAAAGCTACAATTAGAATTGATCGAAAAGGGACTTGTTCATGTTTCTTCACATACCTGGGAAAAAGCAAGCCAAAAAATGATTGAAGTTTTTGCTGATGTGATGGCCAGGGGGCCTTGGGAGAAAAGATGATGAAGGTCGCCATTGATGCAAGCCCCCTGATGATTAACCGATATAGTGGATTGGCAGAAGTTGTCCACAATCTGATCCTCAATCTCCCTTCAGGCGATAATAAAAACAATTTTGCTTTGTTCATGAATTATTTCCGAACGGCCGATTCGGAAGAGGGCATTAGTTATCCAGGCAAAAAAAATATTTTTTTACGAGCACCACGACGATTGGTTGAACGTTGGTGGAAATACAATTGGCCGCCGATTGATTACTATCTAAAGGGGATAAATATTTTTCATGGGCTTCATATCAATGTGCCGCCTGTGAAGAAAATAAAAACGATATTAACCGTACATGATTGCCGATATTTAGCATTTCCTAGCCTTTACAATTCAAAAGATGTTGCAAATTACAGTAATCAGATGGAGATTTCGCTGAAACGGGTAGACATGGTTGCCGCAGTTTCGGAATTTACGCGTCAGGAAATTATTAAATATTTTTCGTTTCCCGAAGACCGCATCAGGACAATACATAATGGATTTAGTCTGAACCATATAGGTAAAAGATGCAATCGGAAAAAAAAAGGTCGTTTTCAAAAAGATAACAATATACCTCAATTTTATCTGCTTTATATCGGAGTTTTGGATCCTCGGAAAAATCTTTCGCGGCTAATTGAAGCATTAGCTGTTTGTAGAAAGAAGAGCAAGGATTTTCCTGAATTGATTCTCATCGGCATAACCTATGACCAGTGGATCAGAAGTGATCAGGCCAGAAAGGCTAAAGAATTAAAAATTTATGACAATATTTACATAGCTGGAATTGTTGAAAAAGATATTCTTTGTAGATTAACAAAAAATGCTTTTGCTTTATGTTACCCTTCATTATACGAGGGATTCGGATTTCCCCCTTTGGAGGCGATGTCTCTTGGGGTTCCGGTTCTTGCCGGCAAAAGTTCTTCAATTCCTGAGATAACAGAAGATGCGGCATGTCTGGTAGATCCAAAAAGTGTTGATGATATTGCTCGAGGTTTAAACCGATTAGTCTTTGATAGTGACTACCGGCAGAGTCTTGTTGATTTGGGATATCGTCAGATAGCGAAGTTCTCTTGGGAAACAGCAGCCCTTGAATACTTAAGTCTTTATGAAGAGGTATTGTCTTAATGAATTTACGTGCTGGTTTTTCACGAAAAATCTATTGGCCAATGGTGCAAAAATTAAAAGCCGAGTATGCAGCAGGCGCCCTAAATGAATTGTCCGAGTCTCAGTGGAAGACCTCGGCTGAGCTTCTCTCCAGACAGTGGCAGTTAGTTAGACATACGGTCAACAAGGCAGCTCGAGAAGTGCCCTATTACCAGCAAACCTTTAAGCGCATAGGGTGGAATTATGGAAACCGAAATTTCTCATATGATGATTTTTCGATTATTCCTAAGGTCGAGAAAGAAGATTTACGAGATCGTCTTCCAGAATTTTTGAACCCTAATTATAAGGGAAGGGTTACTACAGGCAAGACGAGTGGTTCTACCGGGCACAGTTTAAGACTTTTTTACGATACCGTGCATGAATCCTATTCCGAAGCAGGTCGATGGAGAGCTAAAGATTGGTGGGGGATTCGACCTGGTTCGCCGCACGTTTCCATTTGGGGGCGACCCTTCGACAGTTATAAAGACCGATTGGGCCAGAAAGCAAAAAGCTATATGATGAATACCCTATTATTTTCAGCATTTGATCTTAACGAACAAAGCTTTGAAACTATATGGCGAAAGGTATTTTATTTCAGGCCGCATATCATTTATGGTTACCCATCTGCCATATTTCCATTATCTGTGTATATAAAAGAAACTAAAAAAGATGCACGACGATTGGGTGTCAAAGTAATTATGACAACAGCCGAATCCATTACTGCTGCACAACGAGAACTTATTGAAGACACTTTCGACTGTCAAACAGCTAATGAATATGGCTGCTCAGAGACGGGTGGATTTGTTTATGAATGCCCGCATGGCAGTTGGCATATATCAAGTGAACTTACGTTTATCGAATTCCTTGACCATGATGGAAATCCTGTAACACCTGGTCAAACCGGGGAGATTTTTCTTACTCACCTGAGGAACGATTATATGCCGTTAATCCGCTACCGTGTTGGAGACACTGGAACTTTCCTAACAGACGATTGTGCCTGCGGGCGTGGGCTTCCACTAATGGAAATTTCGGTGGCTAAGGAAAGTGACAAAGTCATACTTGCAAATGGCAAATGGTTTTCATCTGAAATTTTTGATTATATCAACCTTGCGGTAATGAAAACATTTCCTTTCTCCATTCATCAATTCAGAGTGATACAAAAGACGCATGACTTTTTTGATATTGAAATTGTTCCGGGGAAGGGATCCGTGGATAAAGCAGAAGTTTTCTTCAAGGATCTAATTGAAAAACAATTAGGCCTAAGCCTAAATATAAATTTTAATAGGGTTTCCCAGATCAGAAGAGAACCATATGGAAAATTAAGATACTTCATTTCAGAAATTAACAAATATAATTAACTTCTGCCAGAGAAAATTACTCCGAAAGTTTTAAAATGAGATTTAATACTAATAGCCAGTTCCATGAGTTGATAGCTCCTCCGCATCCAACATATAAGACTAAGGATAGTCGAAATAGAATCTTGGATTTCTTATCCAGAGAACAGATACGATCTCCTGGTGTATTTAGGCCGAATTTTGGTTCAGCTGCCCGGCGACTTACTTTAGAGGTGATAAATTTGGATCTCTATGATTTTTATCGGTGGACTCCTGAAGGCATACGGAAGTTAATGCGTGACTTTGATATCAAGAAAATACGTTTTGTGGCCGGTCCCGCCTCGGCTTTGGCTTGGCAATTGCAGGAGACTATGGCAATGTTGTTCAGTTTTAATTACGAAGTTGTATACAAAATAGGATTACGTATTTTTGGATGGCTGGCAAAACCAATTTCGGGGCTGGACATTCTGCTAGAGAAAAATCCAATGGCATGGCGTGCTGCCTCGGGGTATGCCGTGGTAGCTGTGAAAGCGCCAAGAATAGATGCAAGGTAAAACGACTATTGAAGAATCTTGAAACTTCTTTTCAATCATGTCAGTGGTTTCCTGCTGCTAACATTGAGCGCTCGTTTGTGAAGTATGTAAATTCAGAAGTTTCGCCTGCAACAGTATGGCATTACATACCTGACAATACTGCAGCAATATTATCTGTGATCATCCCTACTTTTGATGCTAAACGCGGTGGATATTTTCTGAAATTACTTGCCCAAATTAATTGTCAAGAATTTGAAAATTATGAAGTTATCGTCGTTCGGGGTGACTCACGCCAGGGAAGGGCCATCAATGTCGCTGCCGTCTTAGCTCAAGGCAGGTATCTTTTGACACTTGATGATGATACCTCATTGCCTGATTCAATGACCTTTGGCAAGCTGGTAGCGGTTATGGAGAAGCATCCGGAAATAGGAATAGCCGGCGGCAATAATGTCATTCCCACAGATGCGAGCCCTTTTGTGCGGCGCGTGATGCAGGAACTGCCACGGCGTTCATGGGACCCGGTACAAGAAATTATCGATTCGGATCTGGCGGAACACCCTTGTATGATCATGGGCGCAGAGGGTTTTAGATTCATCGGCGGCGAGAATGAGTTGATCCCCAGGGGGCTGGATCCCTACTTGCGTCAGGAGTTTCGCAAATTGCACAAACGGGTGGTCCTGGTCCCCGGAGTAATCTATCACCATCTGCCACCGGACAATTTCAGCAAATTACTGCTACAATTCTCACCGCAACGGTCGTCAGGCCGCCTACACCAACCGCAACTATCCCCAGTGGGTGATTGAAACACCACAACGACATGGTCAATTTCGGGTAAAGCAGTCATTTTTATTCCGAATTGTTAGATTTCCCATTCGTATGCTGCGGGCTATTATAACAGGTAAACCAATTTGGTTCCTGTGTGAAGTTTTTTATGCTCTTGGCTTTGCAAGTGAATGCATTGCTTCTGACGAGATATTGTGACATTTGATGCCGAAAAGACCCCATCCATTACCAATCGAGGACGCTATGTCTGAAGTTGAGCGCAAACAATGGCTGGGGCAGGAAAAGTATTCAAACTAGAGTCGCTGAGTTAAGGATCAACATCTTGGATATTCTCTTTGTTGCGGATGTTTCAATAAGCAAAGTAATCGGAGGTGCCGAACGAGTTTTATACGAACAAGCTACGAGGCTTGTGAGCCGGGGACATAATGTTACTATTTTAACCCGAAAGTTGCCAAATCAGGATAAAAATTATGAAGTTATTCAAGGGGTCGATGAATACAGGTATAATTGCAGTCAAAAAAGCCCCGTACCATTTCTTTGCAGCACTTGGTTGAATTCAAAAAGAATATTTGAGAGCCTTCAAGAAAAGAAAAAATTCGATTGTATCAATTTCCATCAACCTTTATCTGCTTTAGGTGTCATACACTCTACTTGGGGTTCACGAATACCGAAAATATATACGTGCCACTCTCTTTCATTTGAGGAATTTTTATCCCGCAATGACAGTCCCCGATTTTTCTTCCCAAGGGTCAAAAATTTGATAATAAGCAAGGGATACAAAAAAGTTGAAAAAGAATGTTTTGAGAAAATCGAATCAAATTTTAGCACTAAGCCAATTTACTAAAGACAAAATCAGCAATATTTACAATATACTTCAAAAGAAAATTCAAGTTAACCCCGGCGGAGTAGACTTAAGAAAATTTTTTCCGGCTGTCGATAAGAGAAAAATCAGAAAACGACTAAATGTGCCTCAGAATAAAATCATTTTTTTTACAGTTAGAAATCTCGTACCGAGAATGGGGCTCGAAAATTTCGTTGTCGCTTTTAGTGAATTGGCAAAATCAGCTGCTGATATCCAATTGATTATAGGCGGTAAAGGCCCCTTAAAAGATGAGCTGATCGCTCTTGCAAAAAGCTTTGGGATTGAACAAAAAGTTCATTTTACCGGATTTATCCCCGAAGACCAGTTGCCCCAATATTATCAAATGGCAGATCTATTCGTATTACCAACCAAAGAGCTTGAAGGATTCGGTTTGGTCACTTTGGAGGCCCTGTCATCCGGTCTGCCGGTGATCGGTACACCGATCGGTGGAACCAAGGAAATTCTGGGGCAATTCAATGCTGAGTACCTTTTTGATGATACCCAACCGGATTCAATCGCAAAGTTAGCTTTAGAAAAATACCTTATCATTAAAAATAATCCTCAGCGCTGGAAACAAATTTCAAAGCAATGTAGAAAATTTGTTGAAAAGAATTATTCATGGAAACAAAATATAGATTCTCTCGAACAAGTTATTCAAAACATAAAGATAAGTAAATTATAAACAGTATGTGTGGTATTTGTGGAAAAATTAGTCACGGTTCCGGGCCGATTAATGAATCGCTTATCAATAGCATGTGCTCCTCATTAGCATATCGTGGACCGGATGATAGGGGGATTTACACTAACACGGGTGCCCTTGGAAATGGCAAGCAGGTTCAGGTAGCGCTTGGGCATCAACGACTGTCGGTCATTGACCTATCTAACTCGGGCCACCAGCCCATGTCCAATGAAGACGGTACCGTGTGGGTTACCTTTAATGGTGAAATCTACAATTTTAAGGAAATTCGGGCAGAACTTCAGAAAAAGGGTCATATATTCCGAAGTGACACGGATACGGAAGTTGTTATTCATCTTTATGAAGAGGAAGGCGTTAATGGCGTTGAACGCCTAAACGGCATGTTTGCCTTTGCACTCTGGGATGAAAAGTTAAATCGGCTGTGGGTATGTCGGGATCGAATTGGAATCAAACCGCTTGTCTATTACTGGAACAGTCATAATTTCGTATTTGCCTCAGAAATTAAGGCGCTTTTAAATGATCCTTGCATATCCAAAGATCTGGATTATGAAGCACTGCTGCTTTATCTTACGTTTAATTATGTTCCGGCCCCTTATACGATTTTTAAAGGGATTCGAAAACTAAAACCCGGTCAATATTTAATTCTTCAAGATCAAAAGCTTGAACTCATAGAATACTGGAACACGTCACAGGTAGCTGATTCGGATAAATCCGTTGAACTGACATCAGTTCAAGAAATTACATATAAAAACATGCTATTCAACTGCCTTGAAGACGCCGTGCAGTCCCGGATGATTGCCGATGTACCCCTGGGGGCTTTTTTAAGCGGTGGAATTGATTCGAGTATTATTGTAGCTCTGATGGCCCGTCATGCAGCTAAGCCGGTTAAGACATTCTCAATAGGATATGAAGACGATGACCTGTATGATGAGACCAGTTATGCGCGTGAAGTAGCTAAATGGAATAACACCGAGCACTATGAATTTAAGTTATCATTCAAGGATATGCTGGAGGCGCTGCCGAATATCATTTCCTCGTTTGATGAACCTTTCGCCGACTCATCGGCTATTCCAACTTATATTGTCTCCAAAGAAACTAGAAAGCATGTTACCGTCGCTCTATCCGGCGACGGCGGCGATGAGCTTTTCGCAGGGTACCGCTCCTATCTCGCAGAATATTGGTTCGCCAGATACATGATGGTTCCCGGATTTTTGAGGGAAGGTTTATTAGAAAAAATTGTCAGTGCCCTGCCGGATTCAAGAGATACCAACAGCCAGGAATACATCCGGCGGATGAAAAAATTTATTAAAGGGACCAAAGGATCTTTTCCTGAAAGAGTTCTTGCGCTGAAAGAGGTTTTCCCTAAAGATGTCAGGCAAAAAATACTATTAGAATGCCCCTCTGATAATTCTTTAATTGATCCGGCTCTAAAATGGATTGAGAGATTATTAAATTACTACCAAGGAGATAAATTAAATCGTATCCTATACTCTGATCTGAAAGATTCTCTACCGGGTGATATGCTCACTAAGGTGGATTGGATGAGCATGAAAAATTCCCTTGAAGTTCGCGTTCCATTTCTGGATCATCGTTTAGTGGAAATGGCATTTCAAATGCCCGGTGATTTGAAAATTAAAAATGGCAGGACTAAATACATCCTCAAGGAAACCTTCAAGGATCTACTTCCGCCAAGTGTATACCGCCGCCCCAAGGCCGGATTTGAAGTCCCCATCAGCCGGTGGTTGAAAAACGAGCTGAAATTTTTACTCGACCAATATCTCGACGAAAATAGAATTAAATCTCAAGGCATATTTGATTCGGAAATTGTAAAGGGACTTGTGGGACAACACTTGAACGGCAAAACAGATACATCCTGGATGCTTTGGAATTTAATTGTATTCCAGAGTTGGTACGAAAATTATTTTCTTTAAGTTTTAGCCTCCTCTAATTCATTTATCCATTAAATGCATTCATCTGCCAATAAAATCCTTCACATTATCACCCGCCTGGACATGGGCGGTTCGGCTCAGAATACTCTGTTGACCTGCCATAACCTATCTCTGAAATACGAGATGGTGCTGGTCCATGGCCTTTCGCAGGAGTCTAATATGACCGATTCCGAAAAGGAGGCTGTTGAAGCCCAAATCGAAAGCGCCCGGGTAAATGGGGTCAGGATAGTCGCGGCGCCTTCTTTAGTGCGCCGAGTCTCTCCAGTCAGGGATATTCTGGCCCTGGTTGATCTCGTTCGGATAATCCGAAAAGAAATGCCGGATATCGTTCACACCCATACCTCAAAAGCCGGTATATTGGGCCGTCTGGCGACCAAATTGATAAACGTTCCATCCATCGTACACACGCCCCACGGCCACGTTTTTTACGGACACTTTGGGCCTTGGCTTTCCCGTATATTTATTTGGATTGAAAAACTCTTTTCTTGCTTTACCGATCGGATCATCACCCTGACCGAGGGTGAGAAAAAAGATTATTTGGAACTTTCGCTATGTGCGCCGGGAAAATTGTTCAAGATTCACAGCGGGGTGGATATTGAGAAATTCAAGCGGAATCCGGTCAGTGCAGTTGAGAAGAAGCGCTCATTGGGACTGGCCCAGAACAATCTGGTTGTGGGATTTGTCGGCTGGCTGCTGCCGATTAAGGGGCCCATGCATTTGCTCAAGGCCATGGAAAATGTTTGGCAACATCATGACGATTCGATTCTGGTATTCATTGGAAAAGGTGAGCTGGATGTCGATTTGAGGGCAGAGGCCCTGAGGACCGGCGCCAACGGCAGAGTTCATTTTCTGGGCTGGCGCAACGATATACAGGAGATCATGCCGCTATTTGATATTTTTGTATTGCCGTCTCTCAATGAGGGCATGGGCCGGGTGCTGGTTGAAGCGATGGCCGCCGGCAAACCGATCGTGGCGAGCAATGTCGGCGGCATTCCTGACCTGGTCGAGCATGACGTTAACGGATTGCTGGTGCCACCCGGCGATGAAAAAGCGCTGGCGGCCGGCATCCGGCAACTCATCGATGATCCGGAAAAAGCAAAAATTATGGGGCAGCGCGGCCGAGAACTATGTCATCAATTCAGCTTAGAATCCATGGTTGATAAATTAGACAATCTATATAAGGATTTATTGAAATTTCACTGCCCGCTTCACTCGAGACACAGAGAGGAAATATTTCTCCCTGATAGGGAGGTTACGATCAAGGAAAAGGCTCACCCTTAATGATCGTTAACAAAATGGGAAAGGCTCTTTCATTTTACCTATTTCACGAATTACCCATTGAAATAGTAAACTAATCAACTAATCAACTAATTGACTACCTGGTTCTCATATCTAAAGCAAGGGCTGGCGCGAGAGATGCCTGAAGATCGAATTTCGGGTAATCCAAAATATGGCAGCCCAAAAGCCAATCTAAAAAACCTGCTGCCCTATTTCAAGCACCACCGGCGTCAGGGCCTGATGGGGTGTTTGTTGATAGCTGCCGCGTCCTTGTTTGCCTTTCCACCGCCGCTCATCACCCGCTATCTGGTGGATGATGTCATTTTAGGCCGACAGTCCGGACTGCTGACCGGCGCCATTCTGTTGCTCGTCGGCTGCCTGGTAGCCGAAAAAATTGCGCGTTTGCTCGAGGATTTTTATTTTGCGCATTTTGAGCAGCAAATTACCCTTGATATTCAGCAGGACCTATTTGACCGGGTGCTGCATTTTCCCAAGTCATTTTTTGATGACCAACAAACCGGCTATCTGCAGTCGCGGTTGACAGAAGATATCGATGGGATTCGCTGGTTTTTTTCCAGTACGATTGTTCATGTCATCAGCAACACCCTGCGGTTTTTAGGCGGTATAGTATTTTTATTCTATCTAGAGTGGAAGCTTACGATCGCAGTATTGGTTATTTTTCCGGGGCTCGTGTGGATGATTCGGTTTTTCTCAGGCAGGATTTACCTTCTCAGCCATCAAGCCATGGAGCAGATGGCTGATGTATCCGGTCGCGTTCAGGAATCGTTGTCCGAAAATACCTTGATCAAGGCTTATGGAAATGAGGAACGTACCCGGAATAATCTGATGGCTTCCATTAGAAGCGTTTTTCAAATTAACCTGGAACAAAAGGTTATAAATTCTCTCGCTGGACTTGCAATTAACTCCATACCCGGGATTGCACGAATTATCACGCTGGCTGTGGGCGCGTTCTGGATCATTAAAGGCCAGTGGACCATTGGGTCCCTGCTGGCTTTCCAGGCATATCTGGCGTATGTATTCGGTCCGGCACAATTTTTAGCTTCCTTCAATCTGCAATTCCAAAAAGCCCTGGCTGCTCTGGAGCGCGTATCGGCTCTTTTTGCCATTGTCCCGGAGGATAATGAGGACATCGGCCGCAAAGTAGACAAACTAGCGGGCGATATAGAATTTAAAAACGTTTCTTTCGGCTACAATGGTTATGAGCCACTCCTTAAAGGCATTTCGCTTCACATTCACCCGGGGGAACGGGTGGCTCTTGTGGGGCCCAGTGGTATCGGGAAAACAACTCTGATCAGTTTGATATTGCGGTTTTATCGCACAACAATCGGAGAAATCTATTTTGATAGTCAGCCGGCATCGCATTATAATACCCAAGCGCTGCGGCGACGTATTGGTTATGCATCTCAAAATCCGAAAATTATGGACGGGACCGTTTTTGACAACCTGGGCTATGGGGATCCGGATGCAGACAGGGAACAAATCGTTCAAGCTGCCAAATTTGCCGCCATTCATACTGACATCGCCAAGATGCCGCAAGGCTATGAGACGGTTATCGGTGCCAAAGGCCTCAATCTGTCCGAAGGCCAGAAACAGCGCCTTTCCCTTGCACGCGCCCTGATTAAGAAACCGGATATTTTAATCCTGGATGAGCCGACTTCCGCCCTGGACAGCATGACGGAACAATCCATTTTTGACGCGCTGCCTTCTCAGATCGACGGCAAAACAATGCTTGTCGCGTCCCATCGGCTATCGACTATCAAGCGTGCAAATCGAATTTTGTTGCTAAA
Organism: uncultured delta proteobacterium; assembly: GCA_963710795.1. GTDB lineage: Bacteria > Desulfobacterota > Desulfobacteria > Desulfobacterales > JAFDCJ01 > JAFDCJ01. The sequence continues at coordinate 62,935 of CAVQBT010000013.1, read as the reverse complement.
CGAAAATGGTATTGCAGATATCGGAACCCACGAATCGCTACTCGATTCCAGCGATTACTACCGGTCAATGGTTGCTGATCAGGAAACAGAAAAAGATTATGGAAGAACAAAACTACGGCGATTGGAGCCTGGGAGTTCACCAGCGGGTGTCCACCAAGCGCATACCGATCAGCGGCTCAATTGAGGTTACGCACCGCTGCAACAATCAGTGCCTTCACTGTTACAACAATCTATCTGCCGGGGACCGAAAAGCGAGAGATGAGGAACTCAGCCTCGATGAATATCGCGAACTCATAGACGAGTTAGTTGATGCCGGTTGTCTGTGGCTGTTGTTGACCGGCGGGGAAATTTTTATTCGCAAAGACTTTTTCGATATCTATACTTATGCCCGGCAAAAGGGATTGCTGATAACCCTTTTTACCAACGGAACGCTGATTACTTCCGATATTGCTGATGAACTGGCCCAAAAACCCCCTTTCTATATTGAAATCACAATTTATGGTCATACCCCAAAAACTTATGAATCAATAACCCAAAATGCCGGCTCATATGAGCGCTGTATCAATGGCATCAATTTATTGAGGGACCGCAATCTGCCTGTCAAACTCAAAACCATGGCCATCACCCGCAACCAGCATGAGATTTCTGAGATGAAGCGGTTTGCAGAGGAAAGTTTCGGCCTTGAGTTTAAGTTCGATCCCATGATCAATCCGCGTCTGGATTGCTCACAAAGTCCACTCGCTGTCCGGCTGACGCCGGCTGAAGTGGTGAAACTGGATTTTTTGTACCCTGAACGGGCTGCCGAATGGAAGCAATTCGCAAATCGATTTAACAATGCCGGCATTCATCCTGATACGGCTAACAATCTGTACGTTTGCGGTGCCGGAAATAATTCTTTTGCGATAGACCCCTACGGTCGATTAAGTGTGTGTATCTTGTCATCGGCCCATTCGTATAATATTCGAAACGGGAGTTTTAAGGAGGGTTGGCAAAATTTTCTGGCAGCCGAGAGACAGAAAAAAGCCACACGCCAAACCAAATGTACGACTTGTCGGCTTAAATCCATGTGCGGCATGTGTCCGGCCAACAGTGAACTGGAGTGTTCAGACCAAGAGGCCCCCGTTGATTACCTCTGCCAGGTTGCTCATTTAAGAGCTTACGCTTTAGGCCTTCCAACAGCTCCGCACGGGGACTGCGAATATTGTGAAGGTGGACGCGGTTATGAGCAGCTGATGGAGACGGCTAAAGGCCTGAAGGAGCGCTTCGCTTGAGGAGCGCTGCGCTTGCTGAGCGTTTCACTCATAGAGCGCTTCGCTTGAAGGGATTTGCCTTCGGCGAATTTAGGAGCGACATGGCTGTCTTGCTTGAACGTCCCGCCGCTTGTTCAATATTCTTTTTTCTGGCTGCATATATTATTTTGAGAAGTGTTATATGAACGATAATGATGATTATAGGTATATTTTTCCGTTTGAGAAGCTCGAAGTTTGGCAGTTGGCAATTGATTTTGCTGATTTTATCTTTGGGCTTCTGGAATCTTTTCCTCCAAATAGGCATTTGCGCTTAGTAGGTCAAATGGAAGCTGCCGTCTCAAGTATTCCTCAAAATACTGCCGAGGGGAAAGGCCGACAGTATAAAAAAGAATTTATTCAATTTCTATATATTGCTCAAGGATCACTATATGAAGTTTTAACTTTAACAGTGATATTCAGACGTCGAAACCTTTTCAAAAAGAAAGATGCCGTTAAGATTTGGAATGACGCTGAAGTCATTGATCGCAAGCTGCACGGTCTTATTAGAAGTTTAAAACGTAGATCTTAAACGAAAACAAAGCTTCGACAAGTCTCTATCCAACTTATAGCGTAGCGCTCATAGAGTGAAACGCTCCTATAGCGCAGCGCTCCCTTTTCAAAATGAAGCCATGTTCCCCGAACTCATAACCGAACTATTACAGGATGGTTACAACGTTAATTTTAGTGCTCCCGGTCATAGCATGTACCCGACAATTATGGCGAATGAAAAAATTTTAGTAGCACCCATTGAACCAGCAGCAGTGCGGATGGGAGATATCATTTTGTACCGATCAAATGGCAGTCTGATTGCTCACAGAGTTACGCTTATAAAAAAGATGAACAATGATGCGATTCCTACTTATCCTGATTGGTCATTTATTTTGAAAGGAGATGCCTCACCGACCTACGATAAACCGGTTAATGTCGAGCAGATTCTTGGGAAAGTTATTTCGATAGAACGGAACGGATGCAGCATCGATCCCTATAGTATAAGGCACAAATTGGGCTGCCTGGCACGGCGTTTGACATCGCGGTTTAAGGCCATCTTAAATTGATACCTTAATTTTTTTCCTCAAATGGCCGATAAAGGATACAATTCGGATATGTGATTGGTTCAGATATTATGATTGCAAATGAACATAAAATTATAGCCTGTGCCGGACAACTAGAACCGGATGAGCATAAATTACAAAATATCCGGAGCTACCTGTCAACGGTCATTGATGCCAATCATCTGATCGAACTGGCCGTCAAAGAGGGAATGGCAGGATTTCTTTACAAGAGTCTTCTAAAGGCAGGTCTGCTGGAAACGCTCAACCCTCATCATAAACAGAGACTTTACACAACCTATTATCTCACCATTCGCCACAACCTTAAATTAATTCATGCCTTAAATGAAATTTTAAAACCGCTGATGCAAAAGCAGGTCCAGGTAGTTCTGATGCAGGGGATTTCACTTTTGCAACAGGTATACCGGGATATCGGATTAAGGCCCATGAACGATATGGACATCTGGGTGTTGCCGAATCAGTACAACGATCTGGTTGATTGCCTGGTCAGCCTGGGGTTTGAAAAAAATACAATCTATGCCGACACCTATTGCAAGGGCGAAGTCGTGTTGGATATCCATACCCATATCCTTGGGGGAGATCGCATCCAAAGCAGAGACTTGCTGATCGACCTAAACCAGGAAGAAATTTTTCAGGATGCCCGGCCTATAAACATTGATAATACAGCTGCCTTGTGCCTGAATCCATCTGATCAATTTTTATATCTGAGCTTGCATGCAATGAAGCATAACCTGGAAAGATTGATCTGGCTGGTAGATATTAAAAGCCTGGTTGCCGAATGGGACCCTTCCGATTGGAAGGCCTTGGTGGCTCGCGCTGAACAACTGGGGCAGCAAACCACACTTTTATATATGCTTTATATCTTAACGAAAATTTTTAAACTCAAACTACCTGATGAGATATCAGCCTATCTGGAAGCTTGGAAGCCGACTATTCTTGAGCGCAGAATATTAGATCGGAGAATCAGCGGAAGTTCAATCCCCACCTGGAGTCAGCTGGTGCTCATTTCGGCCGGCAAAGGGATACGCGAGAGGCTATCCTTTGTCCGGGAGACACTTTTTCCCAGGCCCAAGATATTAAGGCAAGTATTCCCCAGCCCGGCTAATCTTAGCGATCGGCAACTCTATTGGAAGCGGGTTCTGCAAATTCTGGGATCGTTTAAAACCTAGTATTCACCGCAAAGTCGCAAAGACCGCAGAGGGTGTATTCCGCCCGATTTTTCTTTTGCCCTTTCTCACCTTCTCATCTTCCAACCCTCTTTCTTTCCACCTTCTCATCTTCTTTCTTTTCCGCCTTCCGACTTCCAATCAGTCTGGCTTAAATGAAAATCGTCAAACTGAAAATGGCGAGATTGCCCAGGCAATGAATGGTTATCGGAACCATCAGATTTTGTTCTTTTTCGTATGCAACTGCAAATACGATTCCGCCCACAAGCTGGGTGACGGGAATATTGTCTCCCACGCGATGGGTAAAAACAAAGATTAGCGTACTAAAAATAATGGCGATAACTGCCCCCCACTGTCTCAAAAAACCATAGATGATGCCTCTAAAGAAAATTTCCTCAGTGATCGGCCCGAGTACACCTCCCACCAGCAAGAATACAACAATCTGCTGCCATGACGATGGCTTGGCGCCGTGCAAAAATTCCAGCGCATTAACTCCGCATGCTATCAATACCATGAACAAAATAGCGGCAGCAATTCCAAAACAAGCGGACCAAATTAAGCCGCGCATGAATCCGGTCAGTATTTGCGGTCGATCAAGACCGATAGCGGCGGTACTTTTTTCGAGCCTCCCGGCAATTGCTACCAGCAAGATAGATTCTAAACATCGAACTATTCCCAAGGCCGGCAGGGGGGGGGCGCTTTTCCCTGACATGGCCAACCTGAAGCCTACTTCCATAAATAGAACGACAGCAATGGCGGCTGCGATTGTTTTTAGTGAGATCTTTTTTGTTTCCATCCAAGTGACCTTAATGCCCTATAGGCATACATCTGGTCGTACCAGTTGTTGGAGTTATTAATTTTTTTAAGGATCGGCCTGATTGCTCGTGGATCTCTGCGTAGCCCGAGAGAATATAATGCCATGGTTCGAACATTCAAATTAGCATCATTCATAAATCCAAGTAAATCGCTGAGCGTTTCGGGTCGCTGGCTAAACGCCAGTGTTCGCACCAGCCAGTAACGTTCCTGGGGGGGCAGGTCCTTTCGCAGAAGCGGGTAGGACGGGTAGCCGGCGATTTCCATTTTTTTTTGCGCGATTAATTTCAATGCCGCGACCCGTGTCTGCCAGTGGTTTGATGATAAAGATTTGGATATATTTTGAACCGTTATACCACGGCTTCGATTAGACTGGAAATAAATCAGCACGATAATGCCGACCAGCAGGCATATAATCGAAGCCGTCCAGGCCGCAGTGTTGCGGCCGATAATGAAATAACCCAGGTAATAAACAGCAGCATGAATAATCATGTACAAAGACACCGGAAATCCAATTAGAAGAGACCAGAATGTAAATTGCCGAAATATTGCGTGGCGATCACATTCGGCTGAAAATCTACGTAGCACATTGCTGGAATCTGCTAAAAATTGATCGATTGGGATTTGAAAAACCTGGCGATTATCAGCTTGAAATATCAGATAATCTTTATGCTGACGGATGGTTAAGTCGACTTCGGTGGATTCGGACAATGGCAGATAGTCATTGGCTATCAGTTGCCGGCCGATGCGTTGATTCATTGAGCGGGATGGGCTATTTTGGATACGGCCGGTTTTGATTGTTTTTTGATTCAGTGCTTTAAAAGCCTGCGCCGGATAAAGCGTGTAGTTATAATAGAAGTTACTGAATTTTCTACCATAATTATTGGATAAAAGAAGGTTATCCCGCAGATCCAAAAATAGGGTATCGTCAAATTGGGTAAACCAGAGCAGGGCCAATAAGGGCACGGGAATCAAGTGAACCCAGCGCCTGATTTCCCCTGATGGACTGTCCGGTCTATATTCCCGTATTGCGGTCAAAGCAAATACGGCCGGTGCGATAAGCAGAAAATATAAGGTCGGCATCACACTAAAACCATTGCCGTTCACATAAAACAGCAGACCCGCCCAGACAAATCCCCCAAAGATCAGAATTGATTTTTTTCGCTGAAATAAGCGTACCCACACCCAGGCTGCGGCCATGGCACCCAGGGCGATACCGGCTCCGATGGTAAACGCAAAAAAAAGCCCCCCCCAAAATGCCGGGCTGAATTCTCGCAGACGGTCCCAAACGTGCTGGTTTGGAATTGCAAGATAACCGGCAGCTGCTACGTTGGTTAAGGTATGGTACAGATCAAGGTTTGACAGGTATACCTGAATCGTAGCGATAACCTGGGCCATGGCGAGTCCCAGCAATAGGATGACGGCTGGATGTAAAGTTTTTAAGATTCCCGGTTTGTGCATGATGTATTCATTTTTTCGTAATAACGGCAAAAGGTCAAGCGTTGAATGCTGAAGGGCGGATTACACAATATTTGATAAATGCCCAGTATTATGATATATTCTTTGTAATAGACCACCGCAGAGCTCGCAGAGAAAGCTGAGAAAAAGATAATATAATTGCAACTCATCAAAATTACATTCATTGCTGCCGGTATTCTTTCTATATTTCTATTCGGCACCACCGTCATCGCGCGTGCATATTATCAACTGCCCGGCGTTATGCACGTTCACACGACCTATAGTTCAGGTCGCTACTCAATCGAAGAACTGATCGCTAAAGCAGATGAGAAAAAACTTGGGGTGCTGGTGCTAACTGATCATGATCAGGTGGTCATGGAATACGGATTGTTTCCGTTGCGGTACCTTGTTAAAAAAAGAGAAGAAAAAAAATCAGTTATCCGGATCGGGCCGGAGGCCTATCTTTCTGACATTGAGCGCTTAAATACTCGGCAAAAATCCGTGATAATAATCCCGGGTGTGCAATCGTCGCCTTTTTATTATTGGGGGGGCAATCCTTTTGGCCAGGGACTTACTGCCTATGACTATCGCAAAGAACTATTGCTCGTCGGCTTGTCCGCCCCCGATGACTATTCCAGTTTGCCCCGGCTTCATGGCGGATTTTCCACCCGCTATGTTCGGGATCTGTGGCCCCGGTTTATGGTATTTTTTGCCGTATTTCTGTTATCGGTTTATCTCCTGTTGCAAAAAGGCAAATTTAGACATGTCGGTTTGGTTATTGCGCTGTTGAGTATCGCCCTGATGATTAACCATCACCCCTTTAAAAGTTCCCGATTTGATCCGTACCATGGCGATCAGGGCACGGCTCCTTACCAGGAGGTTATCGATTTCGCAAAAAGTCGCGGGGGGCTTGTATTCTGGGCTCATCCGGAGTCCAATTATTCAAGAGACGGGGTTCAATTGGGTCCCATTAAAATGATCACTGAGCATTATCCCGATGTACTCAGCGACTCCAGGCACTACACCGGGTTTGCCGCCCTATACGGAGACAGTTCAAGCGCAGCCGATGCCGGCGGGCAGTGGGATAAAGTTTTAGTGGATTACTGCCGGGGCCGCAGGGGGCAGCCGGTTTGGGCCATCGCCGGGGCAGATTTTCACCAAGAGCAAAACGGGTTGGATCTGGATACCTTTCAGACAATTTTCCTGGTAGACGATAAGCGCAGCCAGGCTGTTTTACAAGCCCTTGAACGCGGTCGATTCTATGCGGTGAAAAAATTAAAAGACAGCCGCCTCGCCCTTGATCATTTCAAGATCAAGGATAACAGCTCCGGCAATGTGGCCATCATGGGCGAGGAAATAAAGCTAAACGGAACTCCTGTTGTAGAAGGCCGAATATCAGCTTTAGACCGAAGCAGGCAGGACGTTGCGATTTCAATAATAAGAGGCGGTAAACCAACCTGGACCTTCAAGGGCCAAACGCCGCTGGATTTTCACCTGGTTGATCACGATGGATGGAACGGAAAAACATTTTATCGCCTTGATGTAAGGAGCAAAACCGGCGGACATCTGCTTTCGAATCCGATTTTTGTATTACGAAATAATGGTTGAAAAAAATATTTAGAATCCATTCCACTAAATTTTTATGATTGAGAGTTTAAATTGATTGTCGCGGTGCATCAACCCCAGTACCTCCCCTGGCTTGGCTATTTTGACAAAATGCGCCGGGCGGATGTGTTTTGTTTTCTGGACAATGTCCAGTACAAGAAAAATGACTGGCAAAATCGTAATCGGATCAGAACCGCCCAGGGTTGGCAATGGCTGACGGTCCCGGTGCATTATCGTTTCCCCCAAAAGATTACGGAAGTGACCATCAACAATTCAGTCAAGTGGGAAAAAAAGCACAGCCGGGCTTTAATCAGCAACTGCAATCGGGCGCCCTATTTTAAACAATCGTTTGACATCTTTGAACGGATTTATTCAGAGACCTGGGAATCATTATCCGAACTGAATATAAAATTAATCAAACGCCTCACAACCGCTTTGGGACTCGGTCAAAAACCGACGGTCAAAGCCTCGGACTATGAACTGAGCAACGATCCAACCGATCGGTTAATTGATATTTGCAAAGCTTTAAATGCCGATACCTATCTGTCAGGTCCGGACGGGGTTAAATATATGAATATGGAACGCTTCAGGCAGCGCGGCATTCGAGTTGTCATTCAGAATTTTCAGCACCCGGTCTATCCCCAGGTTTTCGAGGGCTTTCAATCTCACATGTCGGCCGTGGATCTGTTATTTAACTGCGGGGCTAAGGGTCTGTTGAGAAAAAACATTGAGCGTGAATCGTGTTTCGGATGAAATATTTTCTCATAATACCCAAAGATTCACAACTAAGCCTTCAATATGATAGCCTTGAGTAGAGGGGCAGTCTATGGGAAAGGTAAATATTTTGGCAATCGGTGCGCATCCTGACGATATTGAATTTGGTTGCGGGGGTGCTTTAATCAAGTACACCCAAAAAGGCCACCGATTATTTTTATTGGTGATGACCGGCGGTGGACTGGGCGGGTCATCCTCCGTGCGGACTCAGGAGCAGAAGGCTTCCGGTAAAATACTGGGTGCCGAAAAAATCTACTGGGGGGGCTATGAAGACACCCATCTGGTTGTGGATATTGATTTGATCGACAAAATCGAAGCTGTAATTGCTGAAGTAAAACCGGATTTTATTTTCTGCAACTTCCCGGACGATACCCACCAGGATCACCGGCACCTTGCCCAGGCGATCATGTCGGCCACCCGCTATATTCGCAACGTGTTGTTTTTCGAAGGACCGACCACCCAAAATTTCAATCCGCAGGTATTTGTAGACATTTCCGATACTCTGGACCGCAAAGTCGAGGCTTTACAGGCCCATCACTCCCAGGTGATGAAAACCAACATCGAAGATCTGTCCATAGTTGAAGTCGCACGTTCCAGTGCCAACTTTCGCGGCATTCAGGGGCGGGTGAAGTTTGCCGAGGCGTTTCATTCTTTGAGGCTTTTTATAAACATATAGTGTACTGATCGACTGGAGAGATTATGGCTCTTGGATCAAACACTTTGCCTGTGCCCAGCATATTGCCTGGAGGCTGGAAAGCTGGGAGGCTGGAAAGCGGAAGGCTGGGAGGCGCAAAAGTGTGCAGACTTGAGGGAAAGGCTTTGATGTGATTTTCAAATTGATAGAATGCCTTAATTTTAGGCATTTTAGGCAATTTAGACATTTTAGGCATTTGCCTTTACGATCGCATCCAGATGGGTTTCAATGAATTTTATGGAAAATAAAGATAATTTGAACAAAGACACTATTCCCCATTCAAAGCCGACCCTCGGGCCGGATGAAGCTAAAGCAGTTTCAGAGGTTATCGAGTCGGGTTACATTGCTGAAGGGCAAAAAGTCAAAAAATTTGAACGCGCCTTTACAAATTTCCTGGGTGCTAAATATGCAGTGAGCACCAATTCGGGTACCTCTGCGTTACACTTGACCCTGCTTGCGATGGGGGTCGGACCGGGGGATGAAGTGATCATTCCCAGCTTTGTTTGCAGCGCGCTGCTTAACGCCGTCCATTATACCGGGGCCACTCCGATTCTGGCCGATATTAACCCCGACACATATAACCTGGAAGTGACGGATATACGAAGGCGCATCAGTACATGTACGAAAGCCATTATCGTCCCTCATCTTTTCGGTCTGGCAGCGGATATGGAATCTTTGCTTGGCCTCGATGTGCCGATCGTTGAGGATTGCGCTCAATCTATCGGCGCCACGGATCATCAGCGCCCGGTCGGCTTGTTGGGGATGGCTAGCATATTTTCATTTTATGCAACCAAGGTGATCACCACCGGCGAAGGCGGCATGGTGGCCACCAACTCCAGGGATATTGCTGCGCGGATCAGAGATCTCAAAGCGTATGACAAACGCAAAGATTACAAGATCCGCTTTAATTACAAAATGAATGATATTCAAGCGGCCCTGGGAATTGTTCAGTTGAAACAACTTGGATCCATCATCCGGCGACGTCAAAAGGTTGCTGAAAGATACAGCCGAGCGTTTAATTCTTTCCGTCTCAAACTGCCGCCAACCGACAGCGGCCATATTTATTTTCGCTACGTGCTGGGTTTGAAGATGGATGCTAGGCCTTGGATTCAGGAGCTTGCCCGCATGGGCATAACCTGTGATCGACCGATCCACTTTCCCCTGCACCAAAGTCTAAAACTGGATGGCTATCCGGCCACCGCAAAAGCCTGGCAACAATCGTTGTCGATTCCCATTTATCCCACCCTGACCGATGAGGATATCAGCAGAGTAATCGAATCTGTGACACGCTGCTATGAGAAATTTTCTAAATTGATTTAAAATCCTTCGTTGATTTCAATATTCCACCATTCCATCATTTCATTCGAAGTCTAAGGTAAACTCCGCCCCTTTGGTGTGAAATAAAAGCCAGACATTCCTGGAGCCATATCTTTATTTTTAAATTCAATAGGTTATGAAAAATTTACCGCCTCTTCAATATGATCGGCAAAAAAATGACCTTCCTGAAAATTATCTGACGCATTTTTGAGAATTTCAGTAAACGCTAAAATTGATATATCCTTTTGAATTACTTAAACTTACAGCTAATTACAAGGCGGATTGTAATAGGCCACAGTGGCATGAATTGTGCATTTATTTTTAGAAAGGTTTTGTTGTCCGATATGGCAAAGGCACCCCAATTTCCAACGGATTTCATTTTTTTCTTAATGTTTTAGCAAAGTTGCCGATAACAAAATTGATGACTAAAGGTTTTCGGCTGCCGGCGTTTTACCGGCTAAATTCTATTGATTTAATTCAATTCGATCGGTTTTCAGCGATTTGATTTGAAATGTTCCAAAATCGATAAAATGCTAAACAAACTTTGAATATTAATTCCAATACATTCGCCCATAATTGGGTGACCGAAAGCGACCGAATTTCTCTTGTCGTAAAAAACAGGAGGCAAGCAGATCGGGTGAAAACGAATCCGCTTGGGATTCGCTGGTATCTTTTTTTGCCGCCCCTGGCAATGACCTGTGTACTGGTTATGCCCCCGGTCAGAGAATATTTCCTAAGGGCCGGGTGGCGCTGGGCCCATGTGCTGTTATTATCATTCGGATTTTCATTCAGCCTGACTCCAATATTTTCAAAAATTGCATTTAAATTTAACATGCTCGATTACCCCAGTCAGAGAAAGCTTCACCATGCGGCAACTCCGCTGCTCGGAGGTGCTGCGGTATTCGCCGGATTTTTAGCCGCTTTGCTGATCAACGGCATTTTTACGCTGGAATTGGGTGCCATCCTGATTTCCTCAATAATCATTTTCGGAATCGGGGTATTGGATGACTATCGGGATATATCCGCCGGGATAAAACTCTTAACCCAGTTGATTTGCGGAACTCTGGTCATCACTTGTGGCATCGTTCTGCGGGTTATTCCACTTGATTTTGGGTTGGTTGCCTATACGGGCAATGTGTTGCTGACCTTATTCTGGATCGTTGGAATCACCAATGCCATGAATTTTTTTGACGGCATGGATGGTCTGGCCGCCGGCCTGGGGGCTTTGATCGCCTTTTTTCTGGGAGTGGTCGCGTTTCAGACGGCCCAACCGTTTATCGGCTGGGTCGCTGTTGCCATGATGGGAAGTTGTATCGGATTTTTACCCTATAATTTCAAGATTAAAGGCAATGCGGCAATTTTTCTGGGCGATGCCGGAAGCACCGTAATCGGTTTCATTTTGGCCTGTGTTGCCGTGTATGGGGACTGGGCCGAAGGCAACCCCGTCGTTGCGCTGATTTCTCCCCTATTAATATTCTGGATCCTCATTTTTGATATGGTGCATATTACTTTTGATCGTATTCTGACCGGCAAGGTTTTAAGCTTCCGTCAGTGGATTGAATATGTCGGAAAAGACCATCTCCACCACCGCCTGGCAAATGTTCTGGGCGGGGAAAAAAAGAGCGTCCTTTTTATCTACTTGCTCAGTCTGTGTTTAGGCCTCAGTGCCGTAGCACTGAGAAATGCCCGGGTTGTTGATGCAATTTTACTTATTCTTCAAGCCTCTATTATGGTGGTTTTGATCACTTTTCTGGAAAGACGGGGCCGTTCACAAAACGGAACGCTCGAGACAGGTTAAAGAAAATGGGTATAAAGTCGGTGGATTATGAATCTGTTAGAATTTCGCGATATGAAAGATAAAGTTCAGAATAAAAGCCGTCCGAAAGCACGGCAGAATTTGAAACTGAGCTTCAGTAAACTGGCAGCGAGCCGGGGCCAGCAGGTCCTGTCCGCTAAACCGGTGCTGAACGCCAACCCCAACCAAAATAACCGTAAAAGATTATACGATAACTCCAGTAAATATTTAAACCAGGTGTTGAGCGCGGTTAAAAACCGTAAAAGTTTCGCGTTGGAGCCTGGATTTCAGATTTTAGAGAGAATGGCCGAGGGCGTAAATTCCCAGGACGAGTTGTTCATCATGGCGATTCACCTGGATGATCGATTCAAGTATGTGATTCACCACAGCATAAATGTAGCTATCTATGCACTTAAAATGGCCGATGACCTCGGATTGGATCAGACCAGCAAAATTGAGCTTTCCATGGCTGCGCTATTGCATGATATCGGCATGGCGGTCATTCCGGATAAAATACTTTATAAGCAGGACGCGCTCAGCCCGCAGGAAATCGATATTCTCAGAAATCGGCCAAACTACAGCTACAAAATTTTGCGCTCATTCGGTGATGGATTCGCCTACCTGGCGGAAACCGCGGCCCAGGTTTATGAGAGAATCGATGGATCAGGATACCCGCGAGGATTAAAAGGGGAAGAAATTCATGAATATGCCCAGATTATCGGTCTGTTGGATATGTATGAAGCCCTGGTTCACTCCCGGCCTCAGCGGGATAAAGTAACCCACTTTTCGGCGGTAAAAGAGGTCATTAACACCTGTAAACACCGATTCCAGCGCAAACACCTGAAGTCATTGTTAAGCATCTTCACGGTGTTTCCGATTCACAGTTACGTCCGCCTGAACTCCAACGCGATCGGCAGGGTCATCGAGACCTATGCCGATCAGCCAATGCGGCCTAAGCTTCAGATATTATACGATTCACAGCGCCGAAAAGTTTTAACCGAAAGAATAGTCGATCTGCCGGATAATCCGCTATTGAATATTGTGGATTCCGTGCCTGATTCCGAGATTAAGGAACTTTCAAAACTATAAACGCAGGTTGAGTCAAGGAGCCTGTAGACACAGGTAATAATTGTAAAAAAATCATTGGATGGAATGCTTTGCTCTTTAGATTTTTCATCCGCAATTAGAGCAAAGGTGTTTTTATGTATTTAGAGCATTGGGAACTTCAAAAAACGCCTTTTGGCAATGTGCCGGCACGCAGTGCGTTTTACCGGTCCCCCCAGCATGAAGAGGCCCTTCGGCGTTTGCTGTATGTAATCGAGCAGCGCAAAGGAGTTGCCATGTTGACCGGAGAGGTGGGCTGCGGCAAGACCACTGTCATCAGAGCGCTGTCGGATTTTCTTAAAAAAGAAAAATATCAATTTCAGACGATTTCCAATCCGGCGCTGCAGCCCAAAGATCTGATTAAAGCCATTCTGCTAAAACTGGGGGGGCATGCAGACAACGGATCCAAATCGGATCTCCTTGATCAATTGCACCGGCTTTTGCACCAAAACGCAGATAATGGGATCAGCACCGTGCTGGCCATCGATGAAGCCCATGTTATCGGCAATCAAGCCACCCTGGATGAACTGCGTATGCTGCTGAATGTTCAATCCGATGATGAATTTCTGATAACTCTGATTTTGCTTGGCCAGCCGCCGTTGCTGAAAAATATTTCAGAACTGCAGCCCTTAAAGGAAAGAATCAGCATCAAGTTCAATCTCGAGCCTTTGGACATTCAAAATACTCTGAATTATATCGTGCATCGTCTAAAATGGGCCGGGGCGACTCGCGGCATCTTCTCCCGGGAAGCCATCCAGGCGCTTTATGATTTTGCCGAAGGATTGCCGCTGCGCATCAATAATTTGGGTGACCGCTGCCTGCTGCTTGGGTTAATGCGTCAGGCCCGGATGGTTGACAGCAGAATCGTACACGACGCCATTGAAGATATGGAATCATAAACATGAAATGGATATCGATAAAAAACCGATCTGCAAATTGTTGGGTTCTTTTTAAAATCCTGCCTTTGTTGACCGCATTGATGATTGTCAATTTCGTATTCGGTTGTGCCCGAAACGTAAAGGATTCGGCCCCACCGCCTGCTGTTGCAAAAGCTGACGGAATGACCTCGGCCGGTGCATTTCGGGCGGTGGTCATCGAGGACATTGATAACGACGGAAAACTGGATCTAGTGGGCGGGGCGTCGTCGCCCGGAATGGTAACCATCAGTTACGGAGATGGGCGCGGCGCAATTGCCGAGCCCCTTTACCTTCCGACCAAAGGCGAAGTCCGCTCCATTGCAGTGGCCGATATCAACGAAGACGGACTGCCGGATATTATTTTCTCGGTGCAAAGGGAGTCATCCGGCATCCGGGCATTTTTAAATCAGCCCAATCGCCGATGGATACCCCATAAAGGTCCCATTGAAATAAATAAATACGAAGGCATAGAAGCAGCTGATATTAACCGAGACGGTCATCTGGATATAATCGCAGCCAATGCAACTTCAGCTGCGCAAGGCGGGATTCAGGTGTGGTTGGGTGACGGCAAAGGCAATTGGCCGGTCGAAACAGGTCCCACAATCAGCGGTATATATATGGATGTTCTTGCTGCGGATATCAATCAGGACGGCAATCCCGATCTTGTCGGTGCGGGATGGGGAACTTACGGAGCCATGCGGGTCTGGTTGGGTGACGGTACGGGTAATTGGTCACCGGCAGTGCCGTTGGACAAGGGCAGCTTTTACGGCTTAAACATTGGTGACCTGAATGCAGATGGAAATTTTGATATTTTTGCAGGGTCCTACAGACATGGCGTGCGTATTTTCCTGGGAGATGGCCGGGGAGATTTTTCCAGGATCCCAAGCCCGGCCGAGGTGATGGAGCGGCGAGCTAAGGGGCAGAAGCAAACCGCTGCCGGAGTCGGTGAATTTCCTCGTCCGGAAAAAGACAGAAGCTTTTGGCAGGTTCTTGCAGTTGATCTGGATAAAGATGGCCGGGATGATATTTTAGCCGGTTCACTGGATTCCCAAGGAATAAGCGCCTGGCGCAGCCTGGGGAAAAAGGGCTGGAAGCCTATCAAGGGTGTATTTCCATCAACCGGAAACTATTATGGCATGGCGGCTGCGGATTTGGATGCTGATGATCGTTTGGATATATGTGCGGCCAGTTATGGCGAGGGGATCAAAATTTGGCCCGGCAAAGATGGTGACTTCAATATTATCCAGCAACGACGGATCGATCAGTTAGAGTCTTCCGGTCGCACTGCGAAACAGCATGTAACTCTGGAAAATACGGTGTTCAAAACCATTGACGGTGTACCGGAATACAAGATCGATCCCGGCGATACTTTGGAGATTTCGCTGTGGGAAGGCAACAAACAGGAAAAGGAAGATATTTTAGTTCGGCCGGATGGCAATATCTCTTTTGGTTTTGTTGAAGATTTATCCATCAAAGGCCTTACGGCCTCCGAGCTGGATAAAAAATTAACCAATTTATTGAAGGAATATGTCAAAAACCCCCGGATTGATGTCGTCGTCAAAAAGCATAACAGCAAATGGGTAAGGGTTTTAGGTGCTGTTGCTACCCATGGGAGAACATTCGATTATGATCACGTGGGCTCCGGCCCCGGATCATACAGGCTGCGGGGAAAAACAACTGCCCTGGAGATACTTACCACAGCCGGAGGTCCCAAAGAGAATGCCAATTTGAAAAATGTCAGCTTTCGTCGCAAAAGCGGCGAATCCAGTACGTTGAATCTCTACAAGGCTATCCTGCAGGGCGATCAAAGCCAAAATCCGGTGTTGGACGACGGGGATCTGGTTTTTTTACCGACAATTAGTGAAACCGGCAATCGGGTATATGTTTTTGGCGAAGTTAACAAACCGGGCGCCTATACCTTTACCGGATCAGAGATACGGTTGCTCGATATCATCTCCGAAGCCGGCGGTGCGACCGTCAATGCGGCTGAATACGAGACCCGGGTGGTTCGTGGCGATGAGACCCGGCCCGAGATTATTGCCGCCAACCTGAGAAGTCTGGTCGAACAGGGCGATCGTTCCCAAAATGTCGCTTTGGTTAATGGAGATTTAATCTATATCCCACGCAGCGGTATCGGCAACGTAAACCGGTTTATTGAACAAATCTTCCCGAGCCTCAGGGCAATAGCGACAGCTGCCTCGATCGTCGTTAATTTTGATACCATTAATACAATTGTAAAATAATTTTTACTATGTGGAAGCTTTAGCAGTCGGCCGTTTAAGAACATGGTTAAAGGATAATTTTAATGGCACAATATGATGTCGACCTGAGAGATTACTGGCGAGTCATAAAGAAGAGAAAAACTTCGATTATTTTTATGGTCCTGTTAGTTGGAATTTGCAGTTACGGATTTGCTAAAATTAAAGAGCCGGCACCGCTTTTTGAGGCAAACTCGGCCATCAAAATCGATCGGTTTTCCAACATGGCATCCATATTAACCGGCGATTACTGGCGCCAGTCTGAAAATATGGTGACCCATACCTATATTATTACAAGCTTTCCGGTATTATGCCAGACGGCCAAATTTATGGGATGGCTGCCCGAAGATTTGTCGGAGGAAAAAGTTCAAACCTCTAAAAAATACCTGTCGATAATCCGGCGTCTGAAAAATATGGTTGAACCCGAGCACCAGGAGGGAACCAACATTATTAACATCCGGGTCATGTCTGAAAACGCCCGGGAAGCAGCCGAGATCGCAAACGCATTTGCGCGGTCATACCGGGAATATAACATTCGCGAGAAGAACAAAAAAACTTTCGAGACCAAGGCTTTTATCGAAGAACAGTTGCGATTGACCTCTAATCGGCTTAAGCTGGCTGAAAATGAGCTTCAGGCTTTCAAAGAGAGCTATGGATTGATTTCATTGGATGCCCAAACCCAGAACACGTTGAACCGGCTCTATGCCGTTGAAACTGAATATGAGAAGACAAAATTAGATAGAGCCGAAGCCGAATCCCAGCTGCAAATGATCCGGGATAATAAAATTAAGGCCTCCGGCGGATTAAAAGAAAGCTTCTTTGCGGCACAATTGAACTCTCCCGTTTACGGACTGAAAACCAAACTGAGTGATTTGTTATTAAAACGTCAGACCTTATTGATCAATTTTACCGCAAAACATCCCAGGGTAAAAGAAATTGACGACCAGGTTCAAGCCGTGCTTCATGAAACCAAAAAAGAACTGCAATCATTGCTGAACTCGTATAAAATTCGTGAAAAGAATTTCTCCCAAAGAATTTATCAACTTCGTCGGGAAAATTTTAGTCTGCCGGAAAAGGGTTTGCAATTGGTGCGTCTGCAAAGAGACGTCGAGCTGCAGGAATCCCTCTACTCCCAGCTGAAGGAGAAGTACCAGGAGACGTTAATCCAGGAGTCCGGCAAAGTTGAGGAGGTGACGATCCTCAAACCGGCCATAACTCCCGAACAGCCGTTCAATATTCCCTCCAAGTTAATGATCGTGGTTACCGGAATTGTGATGGGCCTTGTAATCGGGGTTGTTTTTGCGTTTTTAGCAGAAGTCTTTGACACCTCCATGGGAACCATCGAAGATGTCGAGGAATTGCTGAATGTTTCAGTGCTGGGTGTTATTCCTCAACTGGACGATGAAATCAAAGAACAACTGCGTGCTGACGGTATGCCGCAAATAAAAGGCAGATTGCGCTATCTGGTGACGCACTATGAACCCAAGTCCATGGGGGCTGAAGCTTTCAGAGCATTGAGAACCAATCTGCAGTTTCTGCGTCTGGAAATGCAGGGCAAATTGTTTCTAATCACCAGTTCGTTTGTACAGGAAGGAAAAACCCTCAACGTCATCAACCTGGCCCTGAGCATGGCCCAGGCCGGCAATAAGGTTCTGCTGGTGGATGCGGATTTGCGCAAACCTTTGATTAACAGAGTTTTTGGTCTGTCCAGAGAACCCGGGATAACTGACTACGTGCTGGGAAATTATCACTGGCAGGAAGTTGTCAACACCATTTCCGACATCATGCTGGGCGATTTTGGAATTGATGATA
The DNA here is from genome assembly GCA_963710795.1 of uncultured delta proteobacterium. Lineage (GTDB taxonomy): Bacteria > Desulfobacterota > Desulfobacteria > Desulfobacterales > JAFDCJ01 > JAFDCJ01. Next base: position 44,863 of record CAVQBT010000013.1, on the reverse strand, counting down.
TTCTAAAGACACCGGGCATGGATAATATTAATGTGGTTACCGCCGGCACCAAACCCCCCAATCCTTCCGAAATATTACATTCATCCCGTTTCCGGGAGTTTTTAACCGAGGCCAATAAAGTCTATGATTTCGTATTTGTCGATTCTCCGCCACTCTTGCCGGTCGCAGATGCCGCTGAAATTGCCCCGTTGATGGATGGCGTATTTATGGTTTATACGGTGGGAAAGATCGGACGGGGGGTGTTGAAACGCGCCAAATCCAACCTTGACAATGTGGATGCCAAAGTGTTGGGAGTTATCCTGAACAATGTCAAACCGGAAGCCGGCCCCGAATATTTCAAATACCACTCGCAACACTACTACGGCCCGGAAGGAGAAGCGCACCCTAAAACGCGATCATTTTCAAAATGGCTAAATAAAATAAGATTGCCATTAACCAAGGGCAGAATTTTGAAATTGAGTGTGCTGGCCATTGCCCTGGCAATGTTGGCACTGGGTATTTTCTGGCAGGATTTACAAGTTTATGCGAACGATTGGTTTTCGTCGTTTAATACTTTATTTCTCGCGAAGTAATACCCCGATTTCATGATGCTGGATACAGGCTCGCAATTTGAGAAAAATATCAATAAAACAACTGCCGGATAAAATGGTTTGAGGTGAATCGTGCGATCATTTAGTCTGGTAATATCATTTCTGCTGGTCGCGGTGCTGGCTGGTTTTCTGCTGACCCAGTATTCACCCACATTTCTTCTTTTGGGGGTCGTGGCGCTGATTATCTTCACGGTGTCCTTTATCAATATTGAGTGGGGTCTTTACATTTTAATTTTTTCCATGTTGTTGTCACCGGAATTTATGGCCGCTGATACCGCTGGGGCATCTTTGGGCAGGGGGGTTACCTTGCGTCTGGAAGATTTCTTGCTGGCAATTATCGGGCTCAGCTGGTTTGCCAGGAATGCGATTGATAAAGAACTGGGTCTATTTTTAAAAACACCGCTAAACAAGGCCATTATTTTTTATGTATTGGCCTGTGTCCTGTCCACCGGATTCGGCATCATGGCCGGCCGGGTCGAGCTTGAAAACCGGCTCTATGTTTGTTTTAAAATATATTGAGTATTTCATTGTATTTTTTATGATGGTCAATCATGTTCGGAGTGCGGATCAGGTCAAGCGGTTTATTATTTGTTTGTTTATGACGTGCTTGATCGCCTCAATTATTGGTGCGTTTCAGATTCCCGGCGGGGGGCGGGTGAGTGCGCCGTTTGAAGGCGAAGCTCGGAGAACCCAACACCTTCGGCGGATATCTGCTTTTTATGGGGATGCGTGGCCGCCGGTTTCTTTGCTAAATCGGATAATTCTAAAAATGAAGCAAATACTGGCTGTCTTAATATTTTGTATCATCCCGCCGTTTTTATTCACCCAATCCCGATCCTCCTATCTGGCGATTGTTCCTGCCCTTCTGGTGCTGGGCTATATGACAGATCGCAGACTGATTATTTTAGGATTACTTGCGGTTGCTCTGATGATTAGCCCTCTTTTCCTGCCCAAAGCCGTCAAAAATAGAATTATGTTTACCTTCACCCAACCCGAGGAGCAAGGCCAGATTCAGATCGGCGATTTGCGTTTGGATACCTCAACCTCCGCAAGGATAAAAAGTTGGAAGGAAGCATTGTCAGATTGGCCCAAACATCCTTTGCTGGGATATGGCGTAACCGGTTATCAATTTGTGGATGCTCAATTTCCAAGGGTACTGGTCGAGACCGGAATTTTAGGATTGATTGCTTTTTTGTATCTTCTGTATTCCATATTGTAAATTAACCCTGCAGAACCTGAAAGAAGTCAATACGCCTTACTACCAGGGTCTCGGGATAGGTTTCTTAGCCGGTTTCGTGGGGCTTATTGTGCATGCCATCGGTGCCAATACTTTTATTATTGTCAGAATAATGGAACCCTTCTGGTTTTTTGTAGGGATAATTACGGTTTTACCCATGCTGGAACGCCAACAAACCGAGCCGAGCCCCAAAACACAGGTGCCGGGCCGGGCCGCTATCGTCCATAAAGTTTCGACTGCCGGGTATTAATCCGGTAATTAAATTGAGCAACTTTTGATCACCCGCCTGTCATTCCCGCGCAGGCGGGAATCCAGAATTTCCGTAGCTTTTGCTGGATCTCGGCTCTCCGCTTCGCTGCGGCCGGAATGACGTCGTAAAATGCCGGACTAATAATTTTTTTCCAACCCGGAACTATTTCCTCTTAATCGGTTAAGTGCCAGAAACAGCCCGGCAATGGACTTGGCATCCTGAATTTTTCCGGCCTTGATCATTTCCAGCGCCTCACGATAGTCGACCTCATGCACGTTAATGATTTCATCCCGATCCAGGTCTTGTTTAGCCGGCTGCAAATCTGTCGCCAGATAGACATGGATCTGTTCATCGGAGTACCCCGGCACCGGTGTTAATTCGCCCAATTTCTGCCACTGGTCGGCCGAATAGCCGGTTTCCTCAATCAGCTCCCTTTTGGCACAATTAATCACAGATTCCTGCGGATCTAAGGTACCGGCGGGGATTTCCCAGATATACCTTCGCAGCGCATGGCGGTATTGTTTGAGTAAAATAACCCGGGATTCAGTTAACATGGGAATGATGGCAGTTGCGCCGGGATGCGCCACAAATTCCATGTCGGTGGTGACGCCGTTGTCCAGGGTGATATTTTCCTGTATCAGGCTAAATACGCGGCCGTGATGGAGGGTTATGCGGCGGTTGATGGTTGCGGTCATAGGGTTCTCCTCTCAGGCTGGGAAGCCGGGAAGTTAGAAGGCTGGGAGGCTGGAAGGCTGGGAAGCTGGGAGGCTGGGAAGCTGGGAGGCTGGGAGGCTGAAAAGCTGGAAGCTGAGGAGTTGGGATGTTAAAAATCCGGAAAATATAATAGGCGCTTTCAACCTCCTCAGTCTTCCTTTCAATCCTTAGCCCCCAGTCCTGCTTCTTTCCCACCTTCTTACCTTCCCATCTTCTCAGCTTCATTTTCCCTTCGCTTCCAAGCTTTCAAGCCTCCGAGCCTGCCAGCTATTTTTTCTTATTTGGCTTTACCTGAAAATATAGTATATAAATAGTAAGTTGATCGTCAACAGGTTTAGCCATGCAGGGGAAAAGAAAAAAAATTCTGAGCGGTTATCTTTTTTTGTTCTGTCTGGGGTGTGTTGCCTGCCAGGCGGTGCGAACGACCTATGATATTACCGAAGGCACCGTCAAAGCCACTTATAAAGTTTCAAAATTCACCGCCAAAACTGTCTACGGTGCCGGCAAACTCATATATCATGTCGGCGGGTTTACCTTTAAGGTGGTGACTGCCCCGCTCAGCTGGCCGCTGACGCGGCAGGAGATCGAGACGATTGACGGGCTCCCGCCCAAGGAGGCCATCCGGCAGAAGAAAGTTAAAAAAGCACCCTATGTCGTCAAAGGACGGCGGTACGTGCCCATGTCCGTTGAGCAGGCCCGCAGTTATCGGGAGACCGGCATCGCATCCTGGTATGGATTTGAAACCTATCACCAGAAAGACGGCCACATGACGGCCAATGGTGAAGCCTTTGATCCGAATGGACTCAACGCGGCGCACAAATATCTACCCCTGCCGACCTTCGTTAAGGTTACGAACCTTGAAAACCGGCGCAGCATTATCCTGCGGGTAAACGATCGCGGACCCTTCGTCGATGGCCGGATCATCGACTTAAGCGCCGGCGCCGCCCGCAAATTAGGCTTTTTTGAAAAAGGTACCGCCAAGGTTCGGGTGGAAACCTATACGGGGGAAGGTTAACGGCAGTGCCTAAAATGCCTAAATTGCACTAAATTAGATCATTTTAGGCATTTATATCTTCTATTCATCTACAATAATCAACTTGATCTCATCCGAATTGGCTTTCAGCTCCGGGGCATACATGGCATAGCCCCGGGTGGGCAGGGCACTGAATTTGCCGGGTATTTCCGCCCGCAGCCGGTAACTGATACTGTGCCGGCCCCGGGCCAATTGCCGTACGAAAAAGCAAACTTTGCGATCACGATATTCGACGTAAGCCCCCATCTCATTGTTGTTGTAGCCGCTGCGCACTTCCACCGGTTCAAAGCCGGCGGCCTTTAAATCTTCAAACACCAGATACTCATAATCGTTTTTGCTTTCGATCGCCAGTTCTACTTCCACCAGATCGCCGCTTTTGATGGCGGATAGATTTTTCAACGGCTCGCGCGCAAATTTTTCAATCTTGCGGTCCACCGCCTGGCCGCGGGATCCCACGTCTTTAATCTTTTTGTCCGCTTCTATTAACCGGTAGACCTGACGCTGGACTTTGATTTCCAGGCCGGCGGCCGGAATGAAGTCCTCGAGGGTGAAGTAATCCAGGTAGGCATTAAAATAGATTGATCCCCGGCCCGCTTTTTTAAGCCTCAAGGTATGGGCGCCGGAGGGAATATCGGCACCTTGCAGGATGAATTTGTTGTCGAAAGTGAAAAGATTAGCGGCCTGGATTCTGACTGTTTTCTGCTTGATGTCGTCAAAATAAATTTCCAGGGTTAAATCCGGGCGATCCTCACCGCTGTTGGTCAGGTATTCGGCCAAGGCTTCCACCACCACGGCCGTATCCCGGGTGCTTTTCCAGTATGTGGCGTGTTTGCGGTTGTTGAGCAGGTATTTTACCAATCGTGATGCCGTTTGGCTATGGGGATCCGTGCGACTCAACAGCTTGAGGTAATATCCATGGGCTTCGTATTCGCTGCCGTACCAGTACCACCAGTAAGATTGATTGGGCAGATTCAAGTGGGCCGTCTGGTTTTCGTCATCTTCCACCAGGTATTGCTCGATGTTTTGTAAAATCATGGCAAGCCTCGTGGAATCCTGCGTTTTGTGCAACGCCAGGCCGAACATCGCTTTGGCGTACACGGCCAATTGATTGCGATCCCGGTAAAGATAGTCCCGCATTGGCATGCGATCGATGTCTTCATCGACCAGCACCATATAAACCAGCGCATCCAGATTGTCGGCTCGGCGCTTGCCGTCTGTTTGCTTAAAATCATAGCGCTGGAGACGTTTAACCTGCGTATTCTGGTAACTTTGCAGCCAGCGAAGGCCTTGTTCAAGGACACCGTCCGGCAATATGACTTCGTTGGCCCGGGCAATTTGCAGCCCGTGCACCACATAGGCCGTGGTGTGGGGATATGATCTTTCGCTGTAACCGCTAAACCAGCCCCAACCGCCGTCGGACAGCTGCATATTTGCCAGCCGTTTGACACCGGCCCGGACCATGGCGGTTGTCATTTCCTGATCGAATACCGGATTGTGGTCATAACGCAGCCACTGTTGGGCCCGCTGCCGATCGTCGCCGATTTCCTGGGAATTGAGATTGGTCCGCTTTTCCCTGATTGCCTTTAAATCAAGCCCCATTTTCAGCAGGATTTGCTGGGTGATAACCGTCGGCAGAAAGCGGTTCAAGGTTTGCTCGGTGCAGCCGTAAGGATAACCGGTCAAATAGGGCAGGGCGTCGACCATGGCCCCGGCCAGGGTGGGTGAAAATCGCAGTTCCAAGCGTGACGCATCCACCCGCCGCTCGGCCGGAACTTCAAAGAATACCGCAGCCTCGGTCTTCTCCGGCCGGATAACCCCGCTTTTGGGCACCTGCTTGGTCATGCCGTGAACGTATACCGGAAAATGCAACTGAACGGCATCCGATTCTTCATCGGTCAAGGCCTGCATGCGAATGACGGCTTCGCCCTCTTTGACCACGGCAACCCGCCAATCGACGCGCTGTTCACCATCCGGGTCAATGGTTATTGATTTTATGGATTTTTCTCCGTTTAACAGGGCCAGACAGCCGCCGTCGAACTCCAGACCGACCCGGGCTGTTTTTTTATTTTTCAGGTAATTGTGGACATTGGCCGACAGGACCACTTCGTCGGTTTCAACAAAAAAGCGCGGTGCCTGCAAACGCAAAATCAAATCCTTGCGCGTGACCACCTCAACCGAGCCCTGGCCGACTTTGGTGCCGGGTCCCATGGACCACACCATCACTTTCCAGCCGGTCAGATTTTGCGGCATTTTGAAATCCACTTCCGCCATCCCGGAGCTGTCGGTCCGGATTGCGCCGGACCAATAGGCGGTGTCGGCAAATTTAGTGCGCACCAGGGGGTTGGCGAGGTTTTCGGCTGGGCCCGCCTCGGCGGCCGGCTCGCGGTCGGCGGGCGCTTTTTTCCCCAGGCCAAGGCTATCGGCGTTAATCTCCTGTAGCATCTCCGACTTTCCGGCGACCGTGGATTCAGCGGCGGCCGGCGCCATGCTCGATCGCAGGATGTCCTTATCGGTAAACCCTTCGGCCGCTTCCCTTTCATTATCCGCAACATCCTGGAACATGAGGTGACCGAATACGCCGATATTGCCCATGGGTATTTCGTTTTTCTTTAAAAGATTATAAAAACGGCGTGCCAGGCTGGATTCGGTCTGCGATCGATGCTGCCGCCGCCATTTCCAGAAAAAGCTTTTAATTTCCGGCACATTGGAACCGCCGGATATATATTCCAGGGCCCGGTCATAAACCGTCATGACCGCGGTTCCCTGAAACGGTTGGCCGTTGTAGTCCGTGATATTGATTTTAAAATTTGCCGGTTGTCCGGGGCGGTATGCCCTTTGGGATGGCTCGATGGCCACATTCAGGACCCGTTTTTCCGGCGGCACAATAATTTCACGGATTTCACTGTGAAGTTGGCCGTCATAAACGGTAAAGGCCTCCACGAAAAAATTGGGCATGTCTTTTTGGCTGACAATGATCTCTTCCACCGCACTTTTACCGGTCATGCGGATGACTTTCGGCGGCAGGTAGACGCCGTTGGCCGGACGCACGAACAACACCACGGCCGCCCCGGCCCGGTCGGTATTGATCTGGAGCCTGACACGATCTCCCGGCGCATACTCGCTTTTATCCGGAACCAATTCGATTTTGGCAAAGCGGTACCGGGCGCCGTCGTCTCCATCACCCCGCACCGTGAATATATAGCCGCCTTCCATGGTGTGGTTCTGATTATCGGTTACCCGCAAAGACAAGCGATACTGTCCGGCCCGGGAAGCCTGCAACTGGATTTGAGCGTCACCCCGGGGATCCGTGTCCAGCGTCCAGCGGCCCACTTCAGTTTCCTGCGGCTCATTAGCGCGGTAAGTGACTCGCAACAGCCTGAGCAGACCGTTGCCCGGGACCGGTTTTTGATCCAGTGTCTGGGCCTTGAAGCCGGCTTGAATGGAATCGCCCACCCGGTAATGCCCGCGGTCGACCCAGGCATAAACTTTAAATGGATGACGGGCCACCAGCACGTTGCCCTGGCCGACGATGGTCCGGCGGGATTGGTCACGCACTTCCGCGCTGATGGTGTAGCGGTGATCCTGATCCCCGTGGATCAGTTGGGCCAGTGCCGTATCGATTTCGACCCGCACCGTGCCATTCCGACTGATTTTTACTTCGCCCTCGGCGACCACCTCCGGCGGTTGCCGGGGCCAGTTGTGCCGCCAGTTGAAGACCGGTCGTGGGCAGCCCCATTGGCGCCAGCCGGGATACCAGGCATAGTCATAGCCGTACCACCAGTACCCGGGGCCATAAAACCAATCCCAATAAAAGGCGGGGTACCAGCGGTCGTCGTGTTCGGTTCGATAGACTTTGTATTTTACAGTGGCCTCGGTCACCGGTGAACCGAAGTAATAGTCGGCCTTGATCGTCGCGGATATTTTTTCACCCAGCATAACCGGCGCTTCAGGAGCCTGCACCGTTACTTCAAATTCAGGCTTCTTATATTCTTCCACACGAAAGGTATTGCCGCCGTATGCGCCCCCTGAAGCATGCGAAATACGATACACCCCGAGCGGCGCATCCTGCGGAATATCGAATTCGCCCTCCAGGCCGCCATAGGAATCGGCCTGGATGCTGCGCGAAAATATTAGTTCATTTTTGGGGTTATGGATTCTGACGGAAAATGATCGACCGGCATAGACGGACGAATCCGCTTGATCATACTTGGCATGCCCCACCCAGAGTTTAAAGCGAACCTTTTGTTTGGGGCGATAGACCGGCCGATCTGTCATGATAAAGGTTTTGGTTTGATTGTATTGGCGGTCATAGTAGTCCGGATACCAGACGCTGGAAAAGCCTAAAAAGGCCAGACGGCTGCCGGTGCGTACCATCGCCAGCCAATGATAATTATTTTTCATTTCCGACGGCGCCAGGCCTGTTGGTATCCGCCGTACTGAACGATCATGCGGGCATACGCCAGGTAAAAAGCGGCCACTGCCTGGCGGGCCGGTTCAGCAGCAGTCAATTCCAGGGCGTGGTTCATGAGCTGCAGCGCCCTGACACGATCACGCTGGATGGCGTTTACATACTGTCCGCCGCCGCGGTGCTGTCCACGGTGAAATTTCCCGGCCACCATAAAGCCCCAGTGATTGTTCTGGCTGTAGCTGTCGGCGGCCGCCTGCAGCAAGCGCCAATTGTCGAAGTGCTTATCGATCACCGCCTCGCGCAAGATATCCAACTCGCTCAGGCGGTTGAGATTACGCAGGCACTGCCAGGCCTGCAACAGGTCATTGCCGATTAATGTTGGATCGTTGGCTGTCTCCAGGCACAGCCGTTGATACAACCGGTAGGCGTCTTGCCAGTTGCCGTCATTATATGCCTGGAATGCCTGGCTGCGAAGTCCTTCGTGCTCGGACGGTCCGGCGGCCCAACTACTGCAGGCCGCTGCCAGGGCCAGGATGATTATCAGGCAGATGGTTTTGATCGGTTTCATTGCATTGCTCCTGAGGATAGACTTCGCTGAATTCCTGAATCTCGCCTAGTCAAGCCTCCGACTCGTGCAAAATTCAAGGAGTCATTTTCAGTTCAGGCCTGGTTGAATGATTTACTGGTTGAATGGTTGATTAGGTAAATTAGGTTTATAATTTCAAATTGTTACGACTGTTGAAACATGAAGTATCCAATTATTTTGCAAATAAGGGATAAGTCCATATTAACAACCAATTAACCTATCAACTAATCAACCAACCAACTACATAACAAGCTTATTAGGATAATTACCGAACTGTCAACATGCGCCCGGAGCTTTTACATAAGTTTTACGTGTATTTGGAGGTTCAGGGGGGCAAGGGTCAGGGGTTCAGGGTTGAGAGGTTCAAGGTTCAAAGATTCAAGGTTTAGAGGTTCAGGGTTCAGCGCCGCCGCCGGCCAAAAAAACGGCCGGTCAAATCCAAAAAGAAACTAATAGTTCACCGCAGAGATCGCAGAGCTCGCTGAGAAAGAAAATTTAAATTAATCTCTGCCTAGCTCAGCGGTCTCTGCGGTGAGATACCTCTTGGAATGGCATCAGATTTTTTGAAGTTTCATACGAGCGTCGCCGCTGGCCACGAGCATCCAGTCAAATCGAAAAAAGATTTCTGATATGCTACCTCTATTATTTTTTTCCGAATTCCGCCTTCCGATTTCCAGTCACTCTCATCTTCTCAACTTCTCATCTTCATTCTTTTCCACCTTCTCACCTGCTTAACTTCTCACCTTCTTTTTTTCCGCCAGCCACTTTTTGACCGCTTGGGCCACGCCGCCGTTGTTGTTCGAGGCTACCGTCTGAAAACGGTTTTTGAGATCCGCCGGCGCATTGTCAACCACATAACTGCTTGCAGTCCACTCCAGCAAATCCAGATCATTATAATCATTGCCGATCGATACAGTTTGTCGTTTATCAATCTGAAGTTCTTCAGCCAGCCAGGCCGCTGTCTGGCTCTTGGAAACCGTGGCTGGAAAGATTTCAATCCAGGTTGATTGTCCATCCAAAGGCGAGGTGGTTTGGATGACATTAAAATCGACTAATTCGTTTCGAATCGCCTCAAGGACAGCGATGCCGCTGCGGGCCGGAACTACTGCCAGCAACTGGGTCGCAGGGCCGAAAGCTCTTGAGGTTTCAGTCAGCATATCTGCATACCGGCGGTAAAGTTTCAAACGTCTGTCAAAATCAGCATTTTTAGGGTTCGTTCGATAATAGGCGAACCGGTGATTGTCTGGGATGATGCGATGAATCATAAAATCAAGTCGATGGGCTTTAAGCACTTCACCGGCCAGGTCGACTTCCCGGGGTTCGAGATGTAACTTACGAATAATTTTATCGCCATTATATTGCGTTACCCCGGCCCCGGTGGAAAAAATCACAAAATCGATCGGCAGGTTCGAAATCGTGACGGTGTTAAAAGAAAACAACGATCGACCGGTGGCGATGGCCCGAATAATTCCGAGCTCACCGAGTTGCTGCAGAGCATCCCGATCTTCCAAGGCCACGGTTCGATCAGAACGCAACAGCGTACCGTCGAAATCCATAATAAAAAGCCCGCACGGTTTAGCACCATCTTGCGGGTTGGCTATTGGGTAGGCCTTGGTAATCATATCGGTCAAATATTAAGAGAGGCTAATGGTCCTGTCAATTAAAAAAACAGGCTATCGCTAAAGAAAAACCCCGAAGGTGACGATAAATAGTTAGCGGGAGGCAAAATGAAAAAAATTAATTGAGAAATTCAAATAATTTTTTCAATATTAATAAAATTTCAATATTTTATATATTAATTCGCTGATCTGAAAAATTTTTTGAAAGGAGATTTATATTGTTAACGGAGGTCAAATGGGACATGGAAAGGGAAACGATCATCTTTTTTGATAACTTGGGGTTCGGGTGGGTGCTTGATAATATGATGATCAAGGAAATGAAGTTAAACCAATTTAAAGATGACTGTACCGCCAATAAATCCTTGATTAAAATTCTTGAAAATTTATTCGATAATCCGGGCATATAATAGGTTTCGCAGCCCATAAGCAACATTCGGCAATCACTGATTTTGTTGCCGGTTTATCAGGGGCTGACGCGATTTGCCCCCTTATTGGGTTGAAAACAGATTCGGAGCCCGAACGTCAGAAAGTACCTCCCGGTGATGTCAATTGCATCATTTCTAGCTTATTACCCTCAAAGCCATAGAACTTAGCAAGTCAATATCATCAGTTGTTATCGAACAATCCACCGCCCTGGATGAGCTATTTTTCAGGGCAAATTAATTTGTAAAATACAAAAACAATGATCATCTTTTTGTACGAGGGTAAAGCGGGAATTTCATGAACACCAGATTCTATAAGACCGGCTAATTCCGAATTTAATTCAAAATCACATTTTCAGGCATCCGATAGACGATTCAGGATAGACTGTACGTATCTCTTTGAGAGGGTAGATATTATGGCTGGAAAAAACAAAAATAATCACCTGTTCCGTGGGCTTTTGCAATCCGAAGACGGCCTGATTACAAAAATCATCGATGCCAACGATCAATCGATAACCTTTGAGGCTGCCTTTGGGCTCAGTGAAGAATTGATTGCGCAGCTTAAAAAACAGCCGGAGCATATTGTATTTAGCGAACGGTCTCGAATCGCTCGTCTGGGAATCCAGATCAAATGCGAACCGCCCGGAATCGACGGCTTGGCGGCTGATAAAATTACCCTGGCCCTGGTAGCTTCGGCAGTAATTTCAGGTTATCCGGGTTTAAATGAGATAAAAGATTTTTTCAGCCTGGGATTGCCGGTTGGCAGGCTGGTATTTTGTGATCCGGAGGCGTTGCTGAGCTCAGATGAAGTTCTGGAGGCTATTGAGCGGGCCGAACTCAAGCTGCCGGAGTCAACCACCATCTCAAGCGATGGCAGCATTGTTATTGCCCCTCATAAAGTGGTTTGCCGATTTCGAGAACCACTGGACAAAAAGACGTTAGGTCGAATTTTGCTGCGCGAAGACGGCCGGGAACTTCTTAACCGTTATCAGGTTCGCAGCGCGGTGCCATCGGTCACGATTGCCGCCGGTGAAGGTGTGGTAACCACCTGCTCCATGTACCTCAATGAACATTTTGTGGTGCTGCAGAGCGGTTTTGCCACCGGCCGCAATCTGCCGGCAACCGTGCTGGATCCGATAAAAACCAGGGGCATTCGAATTTATCTTGAAATTGTCAATCAGAGCGATCATCCCATCGTAAACCCACTGATATCGGCGAGAATTTATAATGCCGCCAAGTCACGCAACGGCCTGCAGAAGAAAAAATCAGCCGGAAAGAATCCCCATTTCAGCTACCGCCAGATGCGCAACTTTGAAAAACGCCTGACGCCTGCTGAAAAATCCACCTGCCATTTTATCGATAAGCCGGTTGCAGTCATTCAGGACCAGGAGGATGGATTAAAAAATGCCGGCATTTTTTTAAACGGCCCCGGCCAAAGCTGCAATGTGACCAAGGCCATGTGCGCTCTGGCCAGACGCGATTTTTCGCCGGCCAGCGAATGCGCCCATCAGTACGCAACAACCAGGATCCAGGATAGCGTCCAAAAATCTCCGGCCGTGCTGGCGGCTAAATACTTTCCCAACATCATTGAACATCGCGACATCATCAATTTGACCTGTGAAGGAAAATTAAAGGCGTTATATTTTTATGAACCATCCTGCGAACATGGGCCGTTTTTATCGCAACAGGATCACCATCGTCTGGAGGAATATCATGCCTTTGGCCTTGAGATATACTGGGTATCGGGTTTAAACGGACGCCTCATGAAGCACACCATGCGCGACGGTATGGGATATTTCGTGGCGCCCGAACGACTTGCTGATTTTCACAAATCCATGCTGTTTGCATTTTACGGGTCCAACCAGCGGTTATCTTCCAAAGGAGAAGATCGCCTCGGAACCCTTATGGATGCGCTCATCGATTTCTGGGGACAGCGTATCGGGATCGTTACCGGCGGTGGCAGCGGCGTGATGGAACAGGCCAATACCCTGGCTCGCAAACGGGGTATCCTTTCCGGCGCCAATTTTCTGGATATTACCGATCAATCGATGACGACTGATGTTGATTTTTGTCAGGTATTTCAGGCAACCTGCCGCCACAGCCGGCAAAAATGGTTTGAGATTGCCTCATTTCCGATTTTTAACGTCGGCGGATTGGGCTCCCTGGAAGAGCTTGGCATCACCTTGTGCAACATGAAGTTGTCTATTCTGGATCCGGTTCCGGTCATCTTATTCGACACTGAAGGAAACGGCCATTTCTGGTCCGGCATCGATGATCAAATCAGCGAGATGGTCAAACGGGGCCGGGCGCCCGGCTGGATCAAGGACAATATCGTTATTACCGACGATCCTAAAACGGTTACTGATGTTTATCGCCAACGGCTGCAGCTGTTTTAGCTTCTTCATTTTTAATATCGAACTGTAAATATTATGTATTCGATAAAGCGAACCGTATATCCGTTTATCATACCCGTGCTGCTGATCGTCCTGTCATCCGCCACCATCATTATATGGCCGGATTTGATGCGACATATCATTAACGTGAAGGAACTCCGGGCGATTGTGGTAATAATGCCGCTGATGCCTTACATCGTGTTGGCACTTGGTTTTGTGATGGGCTGGCGCTATACAAATGCCGGCATGATTCTCGCCACCCTGACCCTGGCATTATCCTACTACGGCCTTAATTATTTCCAAACCCCCGGTTTGCCGCGCGAAATAATTCTGCATCAGTCCGTTTCCGATGCGCTGCCTTTGCTGCTGCCGCTGAACCTGGCACTGTCCAGTGCTTTAATAAAGCGCCGGCTATTTACTACAATCGGTATCCTGATTGCCTTGTTATTGGCCGGGCAGGCTCTGGCTGTCTTTGTTTTCTGTCATCCCCACAGTGACATCGCGTTGCAGGTTTCAACCGGAATACGGTCCCTATCCCCCCCGGCGGCCGACAGGCTGTCCGATTTTTCAGGCTGGCTGAGTTCCACGCTGGCAGATAGATCACGATTCAATTTCGAAGCGATATCGGCCGCGGCTGCGGCCGCCTTCGGCCTGGCGCTTCTGGGCGTGCTATTGCAATTTGTCAAGAGCAAAGACATCCGGAGCGGCGGTTATTTCTTTGCCATTGTTGCAGCATGGCTGGGAGTCGTCTATAAAGCTTCCGAGCCGGCCATCATTTTTTATTTTACGGCCGCCGGGTTGATTCTGGTCATCACCACCATCGAGGCATCCTTTACCATGGCTTATATCGATGAGTTGACGGGATTGCCCGGCCGCCGGAGCTTAAATGAGATGCTGCTGAATCTTGGCAAAAAGTACACGATTGCCATGATTGATGTGGATCGATTTAAAAAGTTTAATGATACTTATGGTCATAAAACCGGTGACCAGGTATTGAAGATGATCGCTTCCCAACTCGGAAAAATTTCCGGTGGCGCGAGAACATTTCGTTATGGAGGAGAGGAGTTTACCGCCATCTTTGCCGGAAAATCCATTGAGGATGCCGTTTCACATGCTGAAGGCTTCAGAAAAGCGATTGAAACCGCACCCTTTACGGTCCGCGGCCGAGAGCGTCGCACAAAGAGCCCCAATAGCCGCGGCAAAAAGAGCGGGTTTACCCGAAAAAAGGTTAAAGTGACCGTCAGTATCGGACTGGCTTCCCCGGTTGGAGCGGCAGCCAATCCGGAGCAGGTGATCAAACTAGCCGATAAAAAGCTGTATAAAGCTAAAAAAAGCGGCCGAAATCGGACGGCCTATTAAAATCCAAACTGATCGTTTCCAGGTTCAGGGTTCAAGGTTCAAAGGTTATAACTGCTTGAGACTGCTCTCAATGATTAATCAATATCTGGCCTACGCGTCATACTTCATCGGGCGAAACAAATTTATAACCAGATGAAGACACGCCCTCTTTGATACGTGCTTTCGGGGTTTATCAACCCGGAACCTTGAACCCTGAACCGTTCAACCTATTTTATAGATCTTCGGCATGTTTGGACAAAAATGCCGCCACACCCTCTGCGGTGGGTTTCATGCCCGTTTCGCCTTTGTTCCATCCGGCCGGGCAGACTTCGCCGTACTGTTCGGTAAACTGCAAGGCATCAACCAGGCGCATCATCTCATCGACATTTCGCCCCAGCGGCAGGTTGTTGACGGTCTGATGCTGCACGATCCCTTCTTTGTCGATCAGAAATGAGGCCCGCAAGGCCATACCGTCCGGATGCTCAATCCCATAGGCCCGGGTTATCTCGTGTTTGACATCCGCCACCATCGGAAACTGCACCTCGCCGATTCCGCCGTCTTCGATGGCGGTGCTGCGCCAGGCAAAATGCGTAAACTGAGAATCAATTGAAACTCCAACGACTTCGACATTGCGTTCTCTGAACTGTTCGACTCGTTTATGATGGGCAATGATTTCGGTGGGACACACAAACGTGAAATCCAACGGCCAGAAGAATAAAACCACATATTTGCCCCTCAATTCAGAAAGTTTAAAATCTTCTCTGATCACGCCATCCGGCATAACAGCCGGTGCCACAAAATCCGGTGCTTCTTTTGTTACCAATACGCTCATGTTACTGTTCCTCCCCAGTTATATATTTTTTAGACTTCGGTTTTATATTTACGCTTGATCTCGGCAATTATCTGATTGTCAGTCGATTGGCTTAATATTACGATTAAATCTGATTTTTCAATAGACAGGGCCAAGGTTTATTTTAACATTGAAAACTTGGTCCTCCCTCCGGGCTGTAGGCCCTGCGGGCCGGAAGCTGGGCCCGGATCTTCGCAAATAATGTGCCGGTGAATTTTTCTTAAAATCAATTCATTGCCTATTTAAATGACAGTGACCTATTGTGAGCCTCGAACTTTTATGGCAGCCAATCCCGCCAAAAATTGGCGGCAAAGCTTTTCACAGACGTAATGCGCGAACACTTCACCTTGCGGTGTCACGCCGTAAATCCTGCCGTCTGCCAAAAATCTGCTCAAAATCCGCCTGCCGATATCCAGGCGGTCGGCCGGATCAACTGCTAGGATTGGTGCCGGAGATGCTGCCGGTAGCGGTATTTTCCGATCCAAAAGGGATTTCATGAAGTTGAGTATTCGCGCCAGCCGAAGAAGGGTGACCGCTTCTTTTCTGGTGGTCGTGTGCGACAGCGGCAAGGCGCTCGAGCGCAGGCAGGAAAATCCGACAGGCAGAAGATCATGCTCTTTACATAGATCAAAATCCCGGCTGCCCGGCGCCGGATAAAAGATGGACACACCGGCTAAAACCCTTCTTTGAGCCAGATAAAGAAGATCCGCTATCGAATCCGTTGCACGCTGAAAAGGGGCGGCACAAATTACATACCCGACGGCATTCAGGTTGAAATCTTCGGCAAGGGTTAAGGCCCGGTTAAACGCGTCGCGAACATCAGATCGGTTGAACCGATTAAGCTGCTTGCCTGAGGTTGACCCCAGTGACAGATTCAGGGTTTTAAAACCGGCGGACTTCATCTCTCGGATGACTTCTTCGTCCAGCGACGGTGGATAGAGCCCATTCATGGCCCTTAGCTCAAATCTGCCGGAACCAAAGCGGCGCTGAATGGTAGACAGCAGGTTTAGAAACCAGCGGCGATCCAAAGACAGGTTTTCGTCTTCAAAATCAATAAAGCCGATCTCGCTTTGATCGGCAGCCTGCTCAATTTCCCTGATAACCGATTGGACGCGCCTTTTGCGGTGTTCAAGAAACGATTTTGCGCCGACGCTGCAATAAGTGCATTGCATGGGACAGCCCCGGCCGGCAACAATAACCATGCTGCCGCCCTGCTTGCGGCGGTAAAAATGCTGGTTGACCAAATGAACTGCCGGCAGGGGAAAATCGTCCGGGTCCGGCATTTGAACCGGTTCATCGATGTGCAGGGTGCCGTCTTTCTGCCGGAAGACGACTCCGGGAATGGTGTCCAACCGGCCGCCTTCTGACAGCGTTCGGGCCAACAGCGGCATGGATACTTCACCCTCACCGCGCAGCACAAAATCCACCGCACTTGATTCCATAACGGATTGCGGCAATGCGGTTGGATGGTGGCCGCCCAGGACGATTTTGCAATCCGGATGATAGGCTTTAACAACTTCAGCCGTTTGAATGGCCTGCCGCATATAGGGCGTGAATAGCGAGGAGATTCCAACCAGAAACGCGCCGGATTCGCGCGCTTTATTCCCGATATGCTCAAAGCTATAGCCAAAGTGCCTGTAGTCGTAAAACAGGGCGACCGGTGAACGGTCGGGCTGTCCGTAGTATTGGCGCAAATAGCCCATTTGCTCCGGGAGATCACGAACACGCGCTTTCGCTGTGGCCAGTCCGTCCAGGATATCCACCGAGTAACCGCTTTCGATCAGAGCCGCTGCGATACAGGTTAACCCATAGGGAATGGTTCGTTTGGCGGTCAGATAAAAATCTCTGATCGGCGGTTGAATGAGCAGAATGTCGGGCATATTCGCGGTCCTTGATACTGGTTGCTGGTTGCTGGATACTGGATACTGGATGCTGATGCTGGATGCCGGGATGCTCGATCCTCGATGCCGGGATGCTCGATCTTCGATATTCGATACTGGATATTCGATGCTGGATGCTCTATACTGGATGAAAAAGGCCTACGGCGCGCGGTTCAAGGCACATGACGCACGGCAAATCAAATGGTGTGGGTTACGGCAGAATTCGGAAGTGGGAATGCGGAATTCGGATTGGGAACCCGGCGTTGTTCCGCTGGTATA
This sequence comes from uncultured delta proteobacterium, assembly GCA_963710795.1. GTDB lineage: Bacteria > Desulfobacterota > Desulfobacteria > Desulfobacterales > JAFDCJ01 > JAFDCJ01. Next base: position 27,264 of record CAVQBT010000013.1, on the reverse strand, counting down.
TGCTCTTTGCCGTTCTAACCCTCCAACCTTCTCACCTTCCCAACTTCTCAACTTCTTCTTTTCCGCCTTCCGCATTCACACTTCCCACTTCGAACCCTCTCACCTTCTCACCTTCCCAACTTCTCACCTTCTATCTTTTCCGCCTTCCAACTTTCGACCCGCCCTCATATTGCCTTAGTTTAGCTAAAAACTTATGATTTGCTTTGGGCAGCGGGTAGTCATCCAGTTGATCGAGCCTGATCCAGCGGTGATCCACGGGGCCGTTTAACTTCAGGCGCCCTGAAATATAGGAGCAGCAGAAGACATCCATCTGGATTTTAAAATGCGTATAGGCATGCTTGACCCGGCAAAGATACGAATCGACCTTAACTGCCAGATTGACTTCCTCCTTAATTTCTCTGATGCAGGCCGCTTCCGCTTTTTCATTTCTTTTGATCTTGCCGCCGGGGAATTCCCACAACCCGCCCAGCAGCCCGTCGGATTTGCGGCGGGTAATTAAAACCCGGTCGTTTTTAAATACAACCCCGACTGCGATCGGATACTGCGGCGTGGCCTGCTTTTTAATCTTTCTGGGAAATTCTGAAATGCGGCCGCTTTGATATGCCAGGCACCATGTCCGAACAGGGCAAGCGGGGCACAGCGGGTTACGCGGTTTGCAAATCAGGGCACCCAACTCCATCAGGGCCTGGTTAAAGATCCCCGGCTCACGGGTGTCCAGCAGATCAGCGGCTGCCTGTTGAAATATTTTTTTTGCCGGCGATAGATTTACCGGCTCTTGCATGACAAACAAGCGCGCCAGAACGCGCTTGACATTGCCGTCCACCACGGAATAGGGCTGGTTGAAGGCGATGCTCAAAACGGCCGCAGCGATATAGTCGCCCACTCCGGGCAGCTTTCGGAAATCCTGCCGGCTGCGGGGAATATTGCCCTGGTGCTGCTCAATCACGACTCCGGCGGCTTGGTGCAGATTGCGAGCCCGCGCATAGTATCCCAAACCCTCCCAGGCTTTTAAAACTTCCTGTAAATCCGCCCGGGCCAGTTTAGGCAGATTTGGAAAGCGCTTGATAAACTTATGATAGTAAGGCAAAACCGTGGCAACCTGGGTTTGCTGCAGCATTACCTCAGACACCCAGATCGGGTAGGGATCGGAAACTTGACGCCAGGGCAAATCACGTTGATTCGCCCGGTACCAGCCTGTCAGTGCTTTGCGTAACGATTGAATTTCACTTTTATTTAAATTCATAACGGCCATGAACCCTGAACGGTAAATTAACCGATCACCGCATGATCTTTTCCAATATTCTGAGTTTGTTGCCATAGGGCGGGTAGCGCAGCGGGGCGTCCAAACGAAAGGATCGTTTCAGAATGCTTTTCTGGTGTGAAAATGTCTCAAAGCTTTTTTTGCCATGATAACTGCCGATACCGCTGCTGCCGGTTCCGCCGAAGGGCAGGTGAGGATTTGCAAAATGAAGCAGGGTGTCATTGATGCATCCACCGCCAAAAGAGGCGTCCTTGATGATCCTTTCACCATTTTGGCGGTTGTTGGAGAAATAATACAAAGCCAGCGGTCGGGGCAACTCTTTTACCCGTGAGATCGCCTCCGATAAATTAGTATATTCAAGCACCGGCAGTATGGGACCGAAAATCTCAGCCTGCATGATCGGATCATCCCAGGCAATGTCATCGATAATGGTTGGGGCGATATACAGGCTGCGGCGATCGGTCTGGCCGCCGGTGATGATATTTCCGGCGTGCATCAATTCCGCCAGGCGCAAAAAATGCTTTTCATTTACGATTCGCGGGTAATCCGTGTTCAGCTGCGGGTCAGTGCCATAAAATTCGTGGATGAAAAATTTCATCCGATCCAACAAGGCCGTCTTAATTTCCTGATGGACCAACAGGTAATCCGGCGCAATGCAGGTTTGGCCGGCATTGATAAATTTACCGGAGCAAATCCGCTTGGCCGTGACATCCAAATTAACATCACGATCCACGATGCAGGGGCTTTTGCCGCCCAACTCCAGGGTGACCGGGGTGAGATGCCGGGCTGCGGCCTGCATCACCGCTTTTCCCACGGCGACACTGCCGGTAAAGAATATATAATCAAAGTCTTCATCCAGCAGGGCCCGGCTGACAGCTGCTTCGCCCTCAACGACGGCAATATAGCTGGGATCGAAGTTATCGCTGATGATTTCGTTAAATACCCGGGCCGTGTGGGGTGCGTATTCCGAGGGCTTTACGACACTGCAGTTGCCGGCTGCCATGGAACCGATCAAAGGACCGGCAACCAGCTGAAACGGATAATTCCAGGGCGAAATAATCAGCGATACACCGTAAGGTTCGGCATAAATGTAGCTGGCTCCGGGAAATTGAAATAAATGGGTTCGTACCCGGCGGGCTTTGGCCCATTTAACCAGGCGCTTTTTGATGAATCGAATTTCATCCAGCACAATTCCCACTTCTGTCAGGTATCCTTCATAGGCTGATTTAGCCAGATCCTGTTGCAGTGCGCCCAATATTTTTGACCGGTTTTTGCCGACAGCCTGTTGCAGGGTAGTCCAGCTGCGCTTTACGAAATCCGGCATTCTTGGTTTGCCCCGTGTTAAAAAAGGCTTTTTGTTCTTTCACTATTGTTTGTATTTTTTGTATAGCTATTGGCATTTTTCAATCGACCGGGCCAAAGCCCGCATATGTCCTTTTTCCGCCTGAGCGATGGCCAGAAATGTTTCCCTGGCCTCGGACTGCTGGGTTTGTTCCGCCAAAACCCGGTACAGGTCAAAAGCTGCATATTCAATGGCCAGGGCTAAATCGATGATTTCGGAGCAGCTATTGGTGGCAATCATCTCCAGGTTGTGGCAGGCTTCTTGGAAGCTTTGCCCGCCTTCTAAAACTTCCCCTTTCAGGCTGTCATACAACGCATCAAAGGGTGGCGGATTGGATTTAAATTTTTGAAAATAACGATAGATCAGCTTTGCATGCCCCTTTTCGGCGATGGATATCTGCTCGAAGATCCGCTGAATGGGATCTTCAATGACCCTGCCCTTTGTATACTGATAAAACCGCCAGGCGCCCTTTTCCAGATCCATGGCTGCCGTCAGCAGTTGTTCAAGCTCCTGGGCCCTGTCAAAAATTTGTATTTTCGGATATCCCGGCAAGATTTTGCCGTTGCGGACCAAAAGTCCGCCCATCAGGTGATAAACATTTTTTTGACATACCTCGCTTTCGCCGGCCAGTGATGCCGCCCATTGGGAGCGCCCGCCGTTCTGGCAATAGAAAATCAAATCCTGTTCGGCCGGCAGCGAAAACAGCCTGGTTTCAACCTCAGCCAGCGGCATGAGTTTGGCCCCCGGGATGTGGCCCAGCTCATATTCCGACTCCTGGCGTACATCAATCAGCAGGTATTCCTTTTCCTTGTGATTTTTCAAGTACTCATCAAATTCTTCAGCCGTCATTGTCTCAAATTTTAAGTTGTCCATAGCGCTGCAGTTGAATTAGTTGATTGAGTTTGTTGCGTTTATTGAGTTGAAAAGGATAAAGGCTAACGGCCGAAAGGCCGGGAAGCTGGAAGGCTGGGAGGCTGGGAGGCCGGATATTAAATTTGAAACTTTGGTCTACATCTCGACTTTCACCGATCATTAGGTAATATCGAATCCCCGCCGTTTTTTTCTGCACGCCACGACATAGTCCATATCGTTGGAACGAAGACGGGTTCAGCTTAATCTCACTTCTCAACTTCCCACCTTCTTTTTTTCCGACTTCCCACTTCCATCCATTCCCACTTCCGAATTCCTTCACACCTTCCTCACCTTCCCACCTTCTTTTTTCCCACTTCCGCATTCACCCTTCCGACTTCCTTTCGTTCCCCAGAATCCTGTCCAACATAATTTGGGTATCGGTGGTGGAATCGGTGCAGGAACCATTGCGGCAGACGTGGGCGGTGGCTTGGCCTTCGATAACCTGCAAACCATCCGTGTACCCGGCAAACTTGGCCAATCGTTCGGCATTTTGGTCGGATTTTACGATGGCGACTTTATTCGGTGAAAAATTAAGATTCAAGGCCGCCAGCAATTGCCGGGTATCGGTTGCCTGGGGTTCACCGGTGATGATAACCTCCTGACCCGGCTGCAGCGCAAAATCAAGCGCACACAAGAAATAGGTAAATGCCTGGGGTTGAGTTTTCACCGTACCGGCAAAGGCCCGAATCAGGGCCTGGGCCTGGTTTTCCCAGCGGGGATCACCGGTCAACCGGGACAATGATACCAGGTTAAAAAGAGCTGCCGAATTGGCCGATGGAATGGCCCCGTCGTAAAGTTCCTTGGGTCGCACCGGCAGGTCGGCACTGCCTTTGGGAGTCGAGTAAAAGCCGCCCTTTGGACCATCCCAAAAATCTGCCAGCATCTTTTCCTGCAGCTGTTGAGCCTGTTCGGCAAAAGTTAAATCAAATGTCGTCTGGTAGAGGTTTAACAGGCCATGGATTAAAAACGCATAATCAGCGGCCTGGGCCGCCACAGCCAGTTCGCCGTCTCTGAAACGGTGGTAGAGGCGGCCATCTTTATCGATCATCTTCGACTGAATAAAATCTGCGGCTTTGCGGGCCGCCTGCTCATATTCGGGTTTGTTTAGAATTCGCGCTCCCTGCGCCAGTGCCGCAATCATCAGGCCGTTCCAATCGGTCAGGATCTTATCATCCTTTAATGGATGAATCCGTTGTTCGCGGATGCTAAACAATTGTCCTCGAATTTTGCGCCATTCATCGCGCAGCTGGTCTTCGGGTACATTCAATTTTTGGGACCATTTGTCCAGGGTTGCCGTCAGGTGCAGGATATTGGCACCGGTTTTCTGACGGGAGGCTTCATCGGTAAAATTTCCCTCCGGGCTCAGCCTTAATATCGTCTCCCAGCGCCGGGCAACTTCATCACCCAGCACCCGGCGAAACTCTGCCGTCGTCCAAATATAGAATTTGCCTTCTTCCCCCTCGCTGTCGGCATCTTCGGCCGAATAGAAACCGCCTTCGGCGGCGGTCATATCCCGCAGTACGTAGGTGAAAATATCGGCGGCAGTCTCGGCTAAAAGCGACTCTTTGGAAACCTGATAGGCCTCCAGGTAGGCGCTGGCAATCAGGGCCTGGTCATAAAGCATTTTTTCAAAATGGGGCAGCAGCCATCTCGCATCAGTGGAATAGCGGTGAAAGCCATAGCCGACATGGTCCCAGATTCCTCCCAGGCGCATGGCGCTTAAGGTTTTTTGAACCATATCCAGGACCTTTGGATCCTCGGTGCGGTGATAATAGCGCAACAGAAACAATAACCGATGCGGGGTCGGAAACTTGGGAGCCGGCTCAAATCCGCCGTGCTGCATATCGAAGGTGGCTTTAATCTGCTTAAAGGCTTGATCAAGCAGGGCTGCATCCGGCTCATCGGCGGCCGCAAAGGCAAATGCCCGGTCCAAATTGGCCGCGATGCTTGCGGCCGAAGCTGCAATTTTTTCGTTTTGATTGGACCACAGATCTTTGACCTGCCGGCAAATGTCGATCAGGCCTGCCCGACCGGACCGGCTTTGTTTGGGAAGATAGGTCGCGGCAAAAAAGGGCTTTTTTTGCGGGGTCATAAATATACTCAAGGGCCAGCCCCCGCTTCCGGTCAGCGTTCGACAGGCGGCCATATAGACCGCATCGATGTCGGGGCGTTCTTCGCGGTCGACCTTAATACAGATGAAGGTGTCATTGAGATATCCGGCGGTTTCTTCATCTTCAAAGGATTCCTTTTCCATGACATGACACCAGTGGCAGGTCGCATATCCGATGGAAAGAAAAATAGGCTTGTTTTCCTTGCCGGCCTGTTCAAAGGTTGCCTCGGACCAGGGATGCCAATCCACGGGATTATGCGCATGCTGGATCAAATAGGGGCTTTTTTCGTTAATGAGATGGTTGGGAGACATGTTTCGTTCCTTAATTTTTTATTACAGTTATTTTGCCAGCGATAATCAGCCAGGCATGATTAGGCCACAAGAGAAAGTCAATGCCGGGAGGCTGGGATGCCGGGAGGCTGGCAAGCTCGGTTGCTTAAAAACCGTCCGATTAGCCGGAGGTTTCAAGCTTCCCAGCCTTATAGCCTCCCCGCCTTCCCGGCCATTTCGTTAATATAGGCACGCAGATTGTTGTTGGCAATCAGTTAAAATTAGCGATTCTTTAAATGGTGGTAAGGCGGATAGGTGGTGAGGCGCCGATCTTCGAGCGGTCGGCCAACGGTGAAATGGTACAGGCTCTGATATTGATTATCTTTAATTCCCAGTATCTCATGGACCGCATCGTCAAAGAAACAGCCGATGCCGGTGCCGCGAACCCCGTGAGCCTCGGCCGCCAGGTATAAAACCTGGCCGATCATGCCGGTTTCCCAAAAAAGATGGCGGTAGCGAAAGGGCTCAGCAGTGATCGGAGCCTTGAATCGTGCAAGCATGCCCAGTGAAAATGCACCGGATCCGGCAATGTCCTGGTGGCAGCTGACCATCATGGCCTGCTGCCGGTAATTTCCCTCTGCCAGCAAATACAGCGGAAACTGATTTTCGACAGGTTGCCAGATAAAACCGGGACGGGTCAACTGTTTAAGGGGGTTAAGGTCTTGCGCATTGCGGCAGAAAAAATAAAGGCCCGGGGTCAGGCCTTCAACCTGATGAACAAAAATCAGCAAATGAGTTGAAGCCTCTATGAGTTCGGCATCAAACGGTGCGTAGCCGTTGCGTGGCAGGGTTTTATCCAGGATGGTGACCAATTGCTTGCGGGTGATCGATCCGTTGCGGTCAAAATCGGTGGCACTTCGCCGTTGCCGGATAATTTCAGGGGCCGAAACTCGGGGGGCAGTTGTGCGAATTAAGGCCGGATTTCCGTAATCGTAGCGCCGGTCAGCCGTCGTCGGCTTGCGGGTTAAATCAGCGGTTTCGTAGATGATTTCCCAGTTGACTGGCTGCCGGCTCAGCTTATTGGGGCTGCCGCTGAAGCTGAGCTTTGCAAACGCTGCAATGATGGATTGCGGTAAAGAGCGCGGTATGTCTATTTGACCCCACGGATGGATAAAACATAAAAGATCCGGATGCTCTTCCTCCAGATGTTCATAGCGGGTTTTGTCAAAGCCCAGGATGGTGTCCAGGGCATTATCTGAAAGACCATTTAAATAGACCACTTGCCAGCCGAACAGGTTGGCTGCGATGCTGACTGCCGCCAGGGCATGTCCGACATCATGATTGCAATAGCGGAAGGCACGTTCGCCGTATTTCCAGGATTCCCGCCAGAATATACTGCTCAATCCGACCAGAAAGCCCCGGCAGCCAAAGTGCAGCGCAACCTGTTGCCCGAGTTCTTCGGAAATCTCCGCCCGCTGCTCCAAAGCGTGGGTCAACGCGTTATAATGATAAATTCCGCCCGGCACCTTTGAAAGATGCGGCAGTATCAGATGGGCTTCGGTGGGGTGAAGATTGCCGCTGGAGGGGTTCATGCGCAGGGGCCAGCGCGAATGTCCCACTGCTTTCCAGGCCGACAGTCCTAATGACAGTTCCAGAAATCCCGCGATGGTATCAATGGTAAATGCTTGCTGTCGGTGGTTTTCTCGCCGGTATAAGTCCGGGTAATCAGCCTGGGGATTTTCTTTCAGGAGCGGCAGTTCGATAACCGGTGTATTTTCATAGAAACGGAATGGATTCGGCTGGTTCTGCCAGTCCATATTTCCCGGTGATCTGGCATAGCGTTCATAATGGTGCTTGGTTTCTTCGTGATAGCGAAAAATTTCTGCGACGATATTTTTCTTATCAATAGGTGTCATGGTGCTTGAACCGATCAGTTGCGGCATAAAAAAAGGCAACACCCTGCGGTGTTGCCTTTTAAATAACAATCGAAATTAAGTGATCATCCACAGCCGCTGCCGCTGCCGCATGATGAACACGCCGCGCCCGAGCCAAAATCGATGCTGGAGCTGATTTTAAACCCGTATCCCAGAAAGTCAACCGTCACAGGCTTGGCTTTTTCATCAAATTCTTTATCCATGATAAACTGGAATCCATTTACATCATACACATTATCGTTTTCCTTAGGCTCGTCCAGAGCCATGGCCAATGAAGGGCCGCCTCATCCGCCTTCATTGAGAAAGATTCGAATCGGGGTGACATCCCGATCCTTAAAATACTCTGAAATTTGCTGGCTAGCTGCTTCGGTAACCTCTACCATAAGATCCTCCTTGAACTGAAATATGATCAGTGCGATTCAACCGCGCGAACTGATCTGATCGTGAAATTAGTTCTAATGTTAATAACGGGGATCCGGTTTGTCAATGTCTAATATTGCCGTCGTGATTAGCGCTCAGCAATCATCGATATTCAATCGTCAATCCTGGCTGGTCAGGGCTTGGATATAATCCTGATATATTTTCAGATCCCCCGGTGAAAAGAGCATGAATATCACTTTTTCCAGGGTCGATTCTATTTGAAGAAAATTGCAGGTTGTATCCACCGCTATGCGGCAGGCAGCTGCGATGGGATAACCGTACACACCGCAGCTGATGGCCGGAAATGCAATTGAGGCAAGCTTGTACTCGACCGCCAGCTCCAGACTGTTTTGGTAGCAGGCAGTCAGGAGCGTTTCATCCTGAGCCTTGCCGCTGTAAACCGGACCCACAGTGTGAATTACATGGCGGGCCGCAAGATTATACCCGCCGGTAATTCGCGCCTCTCCGGTGGGACATCCCCCCAGGCTGCGACACTCTGCCAGAAGCTCGGGGCCCGCTGCCCGATGGATGGCACCGTCAACGCCGCCGCCTCCCAAAAGTGATGAATTGGCCGCATTGACAATCGCATCCACCGCTAGTTTGGTGATATCGCCCTGCATAATTTCTAATTTGGCTAGTATCTTTTTATCCATTGATATACCTCGATAGAGTAAAAAATCGCAAATCACAAATCACAAATGACAAACAAATTTCAATGACCTAAATTCAAAATTTCAAACTGTTGGTTTTGCAGCATTCAGTGGGCTTCCCCTAGGATCTGTTTTGGTCATTGATTATTGGAATTTGGTATTTATTTGTTATTTGGAGATTGAAATTTGGTGCTTCAATACCAAGTGATTGTATTTAGCGAATATATCTGCGAAATATTTAAATAAGATAACGTCAATGGTTATAGATCGTAGAGCGTCTCGTCTCTAGTCGGTGCCGGTCGTTTTTTGCCTCTGGCGGCTCCCTTTTTATCGGCCACTGCAAAGGGCTCTTCTTCTTCTAAAAGGTCGCCCATTTCGGCTTCGATGGCGTCCGGATCCTCTCCGGCTTCCATTCTTTTTAAGGCCTCCTGCATTCCGGGGCCGAGTTCGAGTCCGGTCATATCCGTCAATTTGCGCATCAGGTTGGCAGCCTGACGGGGATCATCCTCATTGATGTTTTCAGCTTCGCCGGCCAGCATCTGCATGGCTTTTTCCATTTTAGATTCATCAAAAGGCAGATCGTCTAAATCGCCGTCTTCCTTGGCCTTGCCGGTGAAGGCAAAGGCCGACATCTGTTTGGAAAGCTTTTTTGTTTTACATTTAGGGCACTTGGGCTTTTTGCTGGTGTTAATCGTCTTTGAGAAAAAGTTAAAAATTGTGTTACAGTCTTCGCAAAAGAATTCGTAGATTGGCATGCTCGCTCCTAACCAGTCAATTTATTTTAATTTTATTAAGGAATGGATACTATTTTATTTATATTTTTTTGACAGGATCGACATGATTGTCAGGATTTTATTCCAGGCTTTGCTGGTCATTATGAAAATCGGCTGACTAAATCATAAAATTTGAAGATTTCTTTGTCAACTGTATAAACACGCAAGTCCACAGTGCTTGGCATGTGCCAAGGCAGATTCGCCGAACTGCGGTCAACAGTATTTTGACTGATGTTGACTTGCTATCCGGCATCTGTTATGCCAGCGGTGACTGATCCCGGGGGCTTTCCTTTATCGGGCATATTGGAATGATTTAGTACCTGAATCTTGCATAAGAAAGCCTCCGACTCGTTCAAAAATCCAGGTACTGAACCGAGATGTTAACCTTATGATGAAGGGATTTATATTCAATGGAAAAAACACTATCAATTATTAAACCGGATGCCGTAAAACGCGGGCTCATCGGCGAGGTCGTCAAACGGCTGGAGCAAAATCAGCTTAACATTGTGGCCATGAAAATGATTCATATGACCAAAAACCAGGCACAAGGATTTTACGCTGTGCACCGGGAGCGGCCTTTTTTTGAAAGCTTGACGGATTTTATGTCTTCCGGTCCGGTGGTGGTCATGGTTTTGGAAGGGGACAACGTAATTGTTCGATATCGTGAATTAATGGGCGCCACCAATTTTGAAGAAGCAGCCGCGGGCACAATCCGAAGAGAATTTGCCACTGATATTGAAAAAAATGTGGTTCACGGCTCCGACGCTCCGGATACCGCTGCTTTCGAGATATCTTATTTTTTTAACAGCTTTGAAATTGTAGCCTGAAATCATTAAATCCATGTTCGATCCGAACAAAGTAAATCTTAGCAATCTTGCGATCGTCTTAATCGGCACGCGCTACCCTGAAAATATCGGGGCGGCTGCGCGGGCGATGCGCAACATGGGTATCAAACAGCTGATATTGGTGGATCCTCAAAATCCTGATCCGGCAAGAATCAGTAAGATGGCGACCCATGCGGCTTTGGGTGTCGTGGACCAGATGAAGGTCTGCGGCACGTTAAAAGCGGCGCTGGCCGATTTCAGTTATGTGGTCGGCACCACCGCCAGGCTGGGCGGCCAGCGCAAAGTCGTCAGCTCACCGGCCAAACTGGCGCAACGGCTTATCGCCATTTCCCATCAAAATAAAATTGCCATCTTGTTCGGGCCCGAAGATCGCGGCCTTACCAATGAGGATATTCGTTTTTGCGACATCCTGGTGAACATCCCCACGGCCGAATTCTCCTCACTCAATTTAGCCCAGGCGGTCATGGTTATGTGTTATGAAATATTTTGTTTTAGCCGGGAAAAACCTGGAGAATTTACGCCGCGTCTGGCCAACCGGCATGAACTCGAAGCGATGTATGAGCAATTAAAAGATGTGATGATGCGCATCAGCTTTATCAATCCCGCAAATCCGGACTACTTTATGAACAATTTGCGGCATTTTGGATCGCGCATCCAACTCAGGGCTAAAGAGGTGAGTATTATCCGGGGTATCTGCCGCCAGATTGACTGGTACGGCAAAAAAAGCTATCAGGATGGACTCCAGGATCGAAAAAAATAAACTAGTCTGTATCCGATTTCAACACCGCCAAAAAAGCCGATTGCGGAATCATCACCTTGCCGACCATCTTCATGCGCTTTTTGCCTTTTTTCTGCTTCTCGAGCAATTTGCGTTTACGCGTAATATCTCCGCCGTAACATTTGGCAGTCACATCTTTTCGAAAGGCCGATACGGTTTTGCGGGCGATGATGTTGCCCCCGATGGCGCCCTGAATTGCGATTTTATACATCTGTCTCGGAATCTCATCGCGCAATTTTTCGCAGGCAGTCCGGGCCCGTGCGACTGCATTTTCCCGGTGTACCAACTGGGATAAGGCGTCTACCCGTTCCCCGTTGATGAGGATATCCATTTTGACCAGGTCGGTTTGCCTGAAGTCGATTAAATCATAGTCAAAGGAACCATACCCCTGGGTCACCGATTTCAGGCGGTCATAGAAATCGTAGATTACTTCTGCCAGTGGTATTTCAAAAATCATCTCGAGGCGGTCGCTGGTAAGATATTGATAATTTTTATTGATCCCGCGCCGGTCAAGACACAGCTTCATGACCGCACCCATATAGCGATCCGGGACGATAATCGAGGCCCGGATAAACGGCTCTCTGGTTTCTTCGATAAGGGTCGGGTCGGGATATAACGCGGGATTGTCGATAATAGTTTCTGTGCCATCGCTCATGACCAAACGATATTGAACCGACGGTGCGGTGAGGATGAGAGACAGCCCGTATTCGCGTTCGAGCCTCTCCTGGACCACTTCCAGATGCAGCAGGCCCAAAAACCCGCAGCGAAATCCAAATCCAAGGGCAATCGAAGTGTCTTTTTCATAAATCAAGGCGGCATCGTTTAGCTTGAGCTTTTCAAGCGCGATCACCAATTCCTCATAACCATCCGATGCCACGGGGTAGATCGAGGAGAAGACCACCGACTTGGCTTCTTTGAAACCGGGCATCGGCGCATCGCAGGGCCGGTCTTTTAAGGTGACGGTATCGCCGCAGCGTGTATCGCTGACAGTCTTGATGCCGGCAATCATATACCCGACCTGGCCGGCGGATAACTGCTTTTGCTTTATCATATCGATCTGAAACAGGCCGACTTCCTCCACTTTATAGACCGCATTGTTGGACATAAATCTGATCTTGTCGCCGGCACTCAATTGTCCATGAAAAACGCGGAAGTGGACAATGGTGCCGCGGTAGGAATCGTAGTGTGAATCAAAAATCAGAGCCTTCAGCGGTTGGGCGGGGTCGCCGACCGGCGGCGGCAGCTTATGGACAATATCTTCCAATAAAGCATCGATCCCAATTCCCTCTTTGGCGGATATTAAAACGGCGTCATCCGGATCGAGGCCGAGATCTTCCTGGATTTGGAATTTTACCCGCTCGATGTCCGCCGATGGCAGATCGATTTTGTTGATGACCGGAATTATTGCCAGATCGTGTTCCATGGCCAGGTAAAGGTTGGCCAGAGTCTGAGCCTCAACTCCCTGACTGGCATCGATCACCAGCAGGGCACCTTCACAGGAGGCCAAAGATCGTGAAACCTCATAGGAAAAATCAACATGTCCCGGCGTGTCGATCAAGTTTAAATAATAGGATTTGCCGTCCTGGGCCGTATAGGGCAAACATACGGTCTGGCTCTTGATGGTAATACCTCGTTCCCTTTCTATATCCATGCTGTCGAGAATCTGGTCCTGATATTCACGTTCGGATATAATGTCGGTTGTTTCGATAAGTCGGTCTGAAAGGGTGGATTTTCCGTGGTCGATGTGGGCAATGATGCTGAAGTTTCTTATGTTTTGCATGGAGTCTATATTTTAATTAATTTGCTTTGATTTATTTGATAACTTTGCTATAGAATGGTCAGTCGCTTTTGGACTAAAAGAAAGTTGACACCGTTTTGCTTTCCAGATATACTAACCATTATAATTAATAAATTTAGTCTTTTATCAATTTTAATGAGCCACTGTCAAGTCCGCAATCTTTTAACATATTTCAATCGGAAACACCAATGGTAAGATCCAAGGACAATACCCGGGTCCTAATAGTCGATGATGATGAGGCCGTGCGCAGTACCATGAACGAGTATATCCAAACTGCCGGGTATAATTCCGAGGCTGTCTCCTGCGCTGAGGAGGCCCTGGAAACAATAAAAAAAGATGAATTTCAGGTAATAATTACCGATATCATACTGCCCGCCATGGGCGGGCTGGAATTGACCAAATCCATCAAAAAGACTAATGATACCGATGTCATCGTGATGACCGGTTACGGCGATGAATATTCCTATGAAGAGGCGATCAACGTTGGCGCCAGCGATTTCGTCATCAAACCGGTGCGTCTTGAGGAACTCCTGCTGCGGCTTAAACGGGTGCTCAAAGAGCGCGAGCTCACCAAAGAGCGGGTCCGGATGATGGAAAAATTGCAAACGCTGGCCGTCACCGACGGCCTCACCAAGCTTTATAACTCAAGATCATTTTATTCCCAGCTGGAAACCGAGGTTGACCGTTTTAACCGTTACAAACATCCCCTGGCGTTGTTGCTGCTGGATTTAGATCACTTCAAAAAATACAATGACAGCTACGGTCATTTAGAAGGCGATAAGGTTCTGGTTCGATTCAGCCAGATCATTAAATCCTGCCTGCGGGCCAATGACTCCGCCTATCGGTATGGCGGGGAGGAGTTTACGGTTATATTGCCGGAAACCTCGGGGGCCGAGGCCCGAACCGTTGCCCAGCGTATTCGATCGGCGCTGGAGGCTGAGCGCTTTTCGCCGGAAAACGGACAGGATGCTCAAATCACCATCAGTATCGGAGTCACTGAATACCAGCGGGAGGAAGAGCTGTCTACCTTCATTCAACGGGCCGACAAAGCCATGTATCTCTCCAAGCAAAACGGACGCAACAAGGTTTCCATGCTGCATGCCGAAGACGCCTAAGAATTTCTTCAGTCTTCATTCGACAGGTTTCAATCGTCATTCGACACTTCTCACTGTATCTGCACTTTAAGATACAAATTTCCCCGCTCACCGCGATCATCTGCCCCGATTTTTTTGCCCAGCCCCTTGAGTCGTAACTTGCTGTCCGCTTTCACCCCCGGCGGTACGGATACTCTGAAAAGCCGTTTGTGAAATCCCCAGGGAATGTTGACCAGTTTGTGCGTGCCGCCGGCAGCTTCATGCTGTGAAATGGTAATGACCCCGTAGAGATGGGGACCCGGCCCGAGTCCGGCCGGCCGGATAACCTGCAGGTGCGGCGATTTTTTGCGTGCGGCGGCCCGGCGAATTATAGCGGGCGGTTCGGCTCCCGGCAGCGTCAATAGAATTTTTAGGAAAATGATGCCGAAAATAAAACCGCCGATATGGGCCCACCAGGCAACCCCCCCGGCCTGGCCCTGACTGACGGTGGCACTGATAAATTGGAGTGCGAACCATAATCCGAGAAAGACATAAGCCGGAATTTCTATAAAATAGGGGATAAAAAAAATGGGAATCAGGGTCAATATTTTTGAGCGTGGGTACAGAATAAAATAAGCGCCCATCACACCTGCAATTGCACCGCTGGCACCGATGGTTGGGAGATTTGAATGCAAATTCAGCAATAGATGCGATACCCCCGACGCAACTCCGCAAATCAAATAAAACATCAGGTAGCGCAACGGGCCGAGCCGGTCTTCGACGTTGTCTCCGAAGATATACAACGACCACATGTTGCCGAGCAGATGCCAGAAGCCGCCGTGCAGAAACATGAAGGATATAAACGAGAATACCTGCTGGGGAGCACTAAAATAAGCGCTGATTTGAGGAATCGAATACCGAGCCGGGACCAGGCCATAGGTAAATACGAACTTGTTCCACTCAGCTCCCTGCGCCAGCTGCAATATGAATATAAGGACATTGATGCCGATGATGGCATTGTTGACAACCGGAACATTTCTGGTCGGCGTGGTGTCACGCAGAGGGATCATTGTCTGTTAAATAACTGGAGTATTGGAGTGACGGAGTTATGGAGTATTGGAAATAAAAATGTATAACCTGATTGTAAAAGATGGCTATTTTGGCGCCGGGGGGTACTTTTGAAATATCATTATTCGATAAATAAATCCAATAATATCACGAATTGCAATCGATCCGATCCGCAATCTTTTCATTACTCCAAAACTCCAGTACTCCATCACTCCAGAGTCTGTTGGACATCCTTTTAACCCCCATCGCCACATTCATCCGAAAATCATCGAGTTTAACAGCCCGCTATTTTTCCGCCTCCTTAATACGGTCCAGGTTCATTTGAAGCTTTTGCTGTTTTTCCAGCAAAATACTCTGTTTTTCCTGTACTTTTTCAATGACATCGGCCGGTGCTTTATTCAGAAAGCCTTCATTTTCCAGTTTCTTGCCGACCTTAGTCAGTTCGGTGGCCAACTTGTTAATTTCTTTTTCCAGGCGTTGGATCTCTTTGGCAAAATCAATGATTCCTTCCAGTTCCACAAAAATCGAAGCATTGTTGACCACGGCTGTGGCCGATGATTTGGGCCGCGGACCCGCCTTGTCTACTGTCAGCGCACTGAGTTTGGCAAGGTTGATGACCAGGTCCCGGTGCGATTCAATGACTTGGCGTGTCTGCCCGTCCTCGGATTGAACCAGCACCGGCAAAGATAAGGAGGGTGCCAGATTCATTTCACCCCGCACATTCCTGATGCCGGTAATCACGTTCATCAGAATTTCCATTTTGGATTCGGATTGCTGATTCTGTATGGAAACGGGGGCCTCGCCGCCATAATCGGGATAAGCCGCTTTCATAATCGATCCGTTTGTGCCGGGCAAATGGTGCCAGATTTCTTCGGTTACAAAGGGGATGAACGGGTGCAGCAGGATCAGTGTATCGTGCAGCACCCGCCACAGCACCGAGCGGGTTGCCTCTTTTGCCTGGGGCCCTTGTTTATCGTACAGGGCGGGTTTGACGGCTTCAAGGTACCAGTCACAGAATTCATGCCACACAAAATTATAAAGTGCTCCGGCGGCTTCATTGAAGCGATATGTGTCTAAAGCTCCGGAAACTTCCAACGCCACGCCTTCCAGGCGGGCCAGAATCCACTCATCCGGCAGGGACAGATCCTGAGAATTTATTTCTGCGTAACCCTGCTCCAGGTGCATCAGGGCAAAACGGGCGGCATTCCAGAGTTTGTTGATAAAATGCCGATAGCCGTCCACCCGTTTTTCCGACATTTTAATATCGCGTCCCTGGGCGGCAAATGCGGCCAGGGTGTAGCGAAAGGCATCCGTTCCATACTGATCGATGACGTTCAACGGGTCGATGACGTTGCCCTTTGATTTGCTCATCTTTTTGCCGTCTTCGTCCCGCACCAGCGCGTGCACATAGACGTGCTTGAATGGGACATCATGCATGAAATGGATGCCCATCATCATCATGCGGGCCACCCAGAAAAATAAAATATCGAATCCGGTAACCAGCACCGATGTCGGGTAGAAGGTTTTCAACAGGGGGGTCTCATCGGGCCATCCCATGGTTGAAAAAGGCCAGAGCGCGGAACTGAACCAGGTATCCAGAACATCGGTTTCCTGTACCAGGTTTTCTGAACTGCAGCCCGGGCAAGTCTGCGGTGCTTCCTCGGCAACCACGATCTCGCCGCAATCATCACAGGTCCAGGCCGGAATCTGGTGCCCCCACCAGATCTGGCGCGACACGCACCAGTCCCGGATGTTGTTCATCCAGTCATAGTATGTATTGGTCCACATTTCAGGGATAATCTTTGTTTCTCCGCTTTTAACCGCGTCGATAGCCTTTTCGGCAAGGGGCTTTGCGCTGACAAACCATTGTTTGGACAGGTTCGGTTCAACTACCGTCTTGCAGCGGTAACAATGGCCCACGCTGTGGCGGTAAGGGTCGATTTTGACCAGCAGACCTTCATCCTTAAGCGCGTTGACCACGGCGTCGCGACACGCAAAGCGATCCAGCCCTTCAAAACGGCCGGCTTCAGCGGTCATGTCTCCGTTGTCACTGATGACTTTTACGCTGGGCAGGTTGTGGCGCGCCCCGATTTCAAAGTCATTGGGATCGTGGGCCGGGGTAACTTTTAAACCGCCGGTGCCAAAAGACATGTCGACATAGGTGTCTTTAATGATGGGAATCTCCCGGTTCATCAACGGCAATATTACCGCATCGGATTTCAGATCCAGATAGCGCTCGTCATCCGGGTGAACCGCCACCGCGGTATCACCCAGCATGGTTTCAGGCCGGGTGGTTGCCACCACGATTGCGCCGGTCCCATCTTTATAGGGATAGCGGATATGATATAAATTTCCATCACGCTCTTCGTGCTCGACTTCAAGATCCGCCAGGGCAGTGTGACACCGGTGGCACCAATTGATAATGCGGTTTCCGCGGTAGATGAGTCCTTCATGATAAAGCTGGACGAATACTTTGCGCACCGCTTTTGACAGTCCTGCGTCCATAGTGAAACGCTCACGCTGCCAATCACAGGATGCCCCCAGGCGTTTTAGCTGGTTGATGATGGCGCTGCCGTATTTTTCGCGCCACTGCCAGACGGCCTCGATAAACTTTTCCCGGCCCAGTTGATGACGGTCGGTGCCTTCGCTGGCAAGCTTTTTTTCAACGACATTTTGGGTGGCGATACCGGCATGATCAGTTCCCGGCATCCACAGAACGTTATCCCCGCACAGTCGGCGGTAGCGGCACATGATATCCTGCATGGTATTGTTCAGAGCGTGACCCATATGCAGAACGCCCGTTACATTCGGCGGTGGAATGACAATGGAATATGCCGGCTGCGAGCTTTGTTCCTGCGCGGCAAACAGCTGTTCGTTTTGCCAGTATTCATACCAGCGTTTTTCCACCTCATGGGGTTCATAGCCCTTGTCAAATTGCCTCAAACTCATTTGAATAACGCTCCTTTTGTTCAGGAAATGGTCAAGTTAGGGGCTTCGCCCCAATTGGAATGCAAAATCTCAAACCTCAAAAGTATCATATATTTTCATTAAGTTGTAGAAACTACGAGACGTTTAAGCAGATCCGATAAATAAAAAAAGGGGATTATAAATTAATCCCCAATAATTTACCAGCTGTTTTTGTGAATTCAGGATTTTTGTAAACTACAACTGAGGCAATGATTATCTAGTCTTTATAATCATCGAACATATTATTTCCAATCAAAGCACCCTTTAGTCGATCAATCTCTTTAGCTACCGCTTTTTCAATCACATCGTAGATGATACCTTCGATCTTACCGGAAAATTTTTCGTTGATGACCCGCTCGATGGCGGCATTGATTTGTCCCTCAGGTATAGCCGCCAGCCCATCCAGACCCTGTCCTAATTGCGAACTACCCAGCCCGGACGCTTCCGCTTCTGCATCTTGATCAACCGGCACCGACGCTGCTTCGGGCTCGTCGGGCGCATCTTCGGATAAAAACGTATCCAGACGGTCGACCTGTCGCGCAATGGATCTATGATCAAAATCAAAGTCAAACTTTTCATCTTCCGCAATAGGGATTTCGGCGTCTGTTGTTGATTCGGAGTCCAAATCAGATGCTTTTTCAGCGACTGCCGGAACATCATCGTCAAGTCTGAACTTCATTGCTTCGGTGTCACCAAAAATAGACGCAGCGCCTTCATCCTTCAGCAATATATCTTCCAAATCGTCGTTAAAAAACTGATTTATTTTAGCATTTTCGCTTTCTTCCGTTTTTTGCGCCGAATCGCTGAGTTCGACCGTGGCTTCATCATCAGATAGGCTATCTTCTTCAATATCGATGAGTTCGAGAAAATCTTCCTCATCGGCACCCGAGGCGTCCAAAATCCCGGATTGTTTCAGTAGTGCCTCACTGTCTGCTGGAAAATGCTGGTCAAATTCAGTGATCTCGATAATATCTTCCTCATTTTCCGCTTCGCGGTCATCAAAGGCATCCAGGGAGATGATTTCATCATCAGTTTCCAGGTCCGCTGCCCCATTTAAATCAAGCAAATCTGCATCATCTTCAGGTGTCAGAGACTCTTCATCTGCCAGCGCCAGGATAATTTCTTCATCTCCCGCTGCGCCATCCAGATCCATGATGGCATCGTCATCTTCCAGGCTGAGCTCGGCTTCATCAGCCGGTTCGACCGGTTCACGATCGTCATCCTCGTTTAGGGGCCGTTCAGCGGTCCGTGCCATTATATCATCGCTGCTGTCAGCTTCAGGTTCATCCAGTGCCAGGCCGTTTTCTTCGTCTTCTTCGTCCTCAAAGCCAAACCCGCCGATGGCTTCTAAGTCAGGCAGGTCATCGCTGTCCTCAAATTCCGGTGTTTCTTCCCCTGCCAAGAGATCTTCACTGCTGTGAGCCTCAGGTTCATCTAATGTCAGGTCGTCTTCCTCGTCTTCAAAGTCAAACCCGCCGATGGCTTCTAAGTCAGGCAGGTCATCGCTGTCCTCAAAATCCGATGTATCTTCCTCTGCCAGCCCAATGACTTCTGTATTCTGATCCCGGTCGGCATCCAGTACGATGATATCACCTTGTTCTTCAGTTTCGAACTCGAGATATTCGGTCGGCTCATCTTCATCGCCACTCTGATCGGATTCCTTTGATACGCCAAGCATCAAGTCAACGAAATCTTGATTATCTTCGGTGCGCTCATCATTTAACTCTATGAGTTCATCCTCATCGTCATCCAATTCGTACTCCAGTTCAATTTCCTGCTCCAGGTCAAAGACATCTTCATCCCATGGGGCTGTGGCAGTCTCATTGCCGGCCTGGGCGCCAAAATTTTCATTCGCCTCATTCGGTGAATTGTCGACGATGATGGTATCGTCCTCGTCGAAGGCTTTGAGATCGAACTCCTCCGTCCCTTCCCCGGTTTCACTTTGATCTGCGTCCAGGGACGCTCCCATCGCCGCTGCGAAGAGCTGATCCTCTGAGAACCCGTCTTGATCCTCTGCAACCTGGTCATCCGGGTCGACGACCGCCTCGTCTTCTTGCGAATCTGAATGATCAGTATCGTTCAGTGCAAAGATTTCTTCATCTTCCTCAACTTCTGATGCCGCATTATCTTCAATGGCATGCTGAGGATCAGCAGCCAATTTTTCAGGCAGCTCTAACTTGCCGTCATCGTCTTCGGTTTCAACGATGACTTCATCGGTGAGGTCAATTATGAGTTCATCGTCCGAAGAATCGGCTTTGACAGATTCTTGGCCGGGATCTTTTTCATCGATCATGTTCATCACCAATTTAAGCGGGGGAGATTTTTTTGCGACGGAATGAATTTCAAATCATTATTATCTTTAGAAAAATTATCATATAGCACGGTAAGTGTCAAGAAATTTGAATTCCGAATTCGGAAAGCCGAATGCGGAATAATTATAGAGTTGATATGCAATTTCAATCCTTTTTTCAAGTTTTGGACGAACTAGTTTTGAAAATTTTGTTGCGGTAGCGATCTGTGATAATCTGTTTCCCAATTTTAGGGTTTCAAAAATCATTTGCAGGATATAAAGATAGGGTCCAAAAAAGTTGATTCATTTTAAACGTAAGTTACCAGACCTGAATTTAGGGTATTTTTTTATATTATGCGACGCTTTTACATCGATCCGAACGCGGCCACAAAACCGTTGGTAACCATCGAAGGCGCCCAAGCCCATCACATTAAAAATGTGTTGCGGTTGCAGCCCGGTGATCGTTTACAACTGTTTGACGGCACCCATAATGAATATGAAGCCGTTATTTCAAGTATAGCTGCCGATAAAGTTGAAATTGAAATCCAGCGGAAATTAAAAACCAGCGTCAGCCCAGGTGCCCGGATTATAGTGGCCCAGGCTTTTTTAAAAGAAAAAAAGATGGACGATCTGGTACGCAAGCTTACCGAGTTGGGAATCGCCGGCTGGATTCCTTTTTTTTCGCAGCGCTCCGTTGCCAGGCCCGCTAAAGACCGCCTGGCCGGCCGCGTCCAAAGATGGAAACGAATCGCCACCGAAGCCCTCAAACAGAGCCGGCGAACAGACATGCTGGAAATCTCGGCTGCCCTTTCCTTTGAAGATTTGCTGGAACTCAGCAAACCGTGTGATCTGAAAATCCTGTTCTGGGAAAATGAGGATATCCCTCTTACGCGGGAAGTTGCCGCCCGAACTGCAAATCCGTTGCAATCAATTATGCTGATGCTGGGCCCGGAAGGGGGCTTCACCGGGCAGGAGGTTGAAACGGCCCGCCAAAACGGGTTTGTCACCGCCGGTTTGGGTCCCCGGGTCTTGCGGGCCGAAACCGCCACCCTGGCTGCGAGCACCTTGGTCCAATACCTTTTTGGTGACATGGGATCCATAGAAGACCAACTGGAATAATACAGTTTTCTGGTTATACCATAAGGGCAATTACAAGAAATGCCGGAGCGGTTTTTGCTTGCATCCCGCTGCTTTTTAGCGGGGCCGCGCCGCGAAATCAGATGCCGCGGCTGACCTGCGACGAGCTCAGCTGATCCGAAGCCGCCTTGCTTAAGATTCATCCAATTTGATGGTCTGTGAAAATCTGTGTCCGACAATTAAGATTAATGGTTAAAAATACCTTGACAAAGAATCAGGGGTTTAATAAAAAAAGGCTTCTAAAAAACAAGGTTTCAAAAAGCCGAGGTAGCTCAGTCGGTAGAGCAGGGGACTGAAAATCCCCGTGTCGGCAGTTCGATTCTGTCCCTCGGCACCAGCATATCAGGCACTTACGAAATATTTCGTAGGTGCTTTTTTTGTTCAAAGGGATTCCAATACGGGCACAATTGACATTGGGCGTGAATTTAACCTGTTGATATCATGTTAGAATTTTTTAAGGTCATGGGGATTATAATTCCCCGTGCCCATGAGTAAGGCAGGGTTTGAACCTGTATATCAATAAGAAACAGAGCGAATGAGCATTGGCCTTACAATCCTGTTTGATATATTGATCAAAACGTAATAAGGTACCAATAGACACTGGATCTAATTCCACATATGAGGTCGTAAAATGATAGATAGAATAACTATTGATTCAGAAATACACTTCGGAAAACCCTGCGTTGCAGGAACACGCATTACCGTGCAGAGTGTACTTGAGTTGCTAAACGAGGGCCTATCCTTCAAAGAAATCACTCAAAATTATTATCCCGAGCTTGAAGATGAGGACATTCGCGCCTCTATTCAATATGATACTCAATGAAAAAGAGTATAAAGCGACTTTAAAGCGCATCAGCCAATTTCAAAAGCAAGTTGAGCATCTCCGCGAAGTGGAGACAAATCCGGAGAACTATCATCTGTCGGTTTCAGGTTTTTTAGCAGAATTGGATCGGATGAATCTGGAAGTTCGAGAATATTTACGGTCACACAGATAATCCGATTGCTTTCATATCGCGCCACAGGTTTCGGCGGCGGTTATGTTTTTTGCGCCACCGGGTAACTAAAGCTTTGTAGGTATTTTGATTCAGTTCATGTAGGGCCTTGCACCAAGCGGCATGATCGGTATAATCTGATTTATAGGCCTTTGCCGGATCGGGCACGATCAGTTGCAGCAGCTCTTTCCATACTTCCATTGCCAAGTGAAGGCTTGGACCGGCACTCATTTTCTTCAAACCCCTGCGCCGAAAATCACCGAGGAGATCATCAGCAGATGCTTCTGCCGGAAGTACGGTTTCGTAAAAGACCGGATATTTTTGCACGAGACGTTTGCTGTTGGGCAAATCTGAAGTCAAACGGGTCAGCCAGTACCACTGGTTTTTGAAGATCTTCTCATTTTTCTTCAAATCGTTCAGCCAACCGTTGAGCTTACTCGAAAACCATTTTTTTTTCTTTTTGGGGTCCAAACACGCCTCTATCAACCAGTGAACCCAGGAATCGGAAACATTGGGAGCGTCCATATACCGATGGAAGCTACGATTCGCCATTTCAGATTTCCACTGTTCAAAAATCGGATCTATGGTCTTTTTATTTCTGGGTCCGATCACGCGTTTGTATGTTTTGATAACCGCCTTACAGTCTTCGGGTTGCCGAATAATGGCACCTTGAAGTTTGGCTGCCGCCGCGCGCTGCGAATTGCCCAACTTCAGGGATACCTGACTCCACACTTGCAATAGAGCCGCTAGCTCATCCTGGCCTTCTTCTATGTAATATTCAATTTGGTTCATTAGCAGGGATGATTCCGGGTACCATTTTGCCTTTCTTTTTCTCTCCAGGAAACTGGAAAACGTTTTCACCAGCCACTGCTCCGCTTCTTGAAATTCCTTCCGGCCAATCGCGTCATCGATCAGCGGCCGACCATATTGCCAATTTTGGTCCAAATGGTTCCGGCAGGTTTCCAGGTGTTTGGATGAATCAAATCGGGATTCATAAACATGATTGATTTGATGCCAAGGTGAATAGACATTGTTGAGATCGATCTCATGCGTTTCGACATCACGCAAGTAGCCATAAATTTCACGACAGGAATCAGCGGGGAGGTTTACAAAAAAATCAGCAAGCGCAATCTGATTCATGTATACCAGTTCGTATGATTGCTCGATTTCATATACCTTTTCAAGCAAGCGAATGCCGGAATGGGGTTCTTGCTGCAAGCCCGACCATAGCCACTTCAACACACAACGGGTTGTATATTTTTCAAGCTCGCAGGGCTCACCGTATTCGGCTCCCATCCACTCCGGATACGAAGATATGCTCGCCTCGATGCTCTCCAACGCCTCTAAAAAAAGCTCTGGATCACCAACCGACGGGTAGACGTCATCGATCAGGCCCAGCATATCCCGAGCAATCGGTTCGAGATCAGAAGCAAAATAAGAGCCGTCAAAATAAGGTGCCTCCCAGTGGTGATCCTGGACCGCATACTTTCCCTCTTCATCTCCAACGCCGGCAAGAATTTCATGCCAATGGCGCCAGAGTGAATTCCAATATTCCATGGTCCGTTTTCGTGAAACCGGCCGACTTTTGGTTTTCCCGTCGGCTTTAGTCCGAGCTCCTTTTAGAATTTCGTCAACGGTGGCGGCCATATCCGGATCGGCCACCATAAAATCGTCCATTAGGCTTTTCAAATTGCCTGAGGACGCAACCACTTCCAGCATGCACGCGATCTGGTCCGTTGTCAGGGATTCCAGCAAAAGCTGACCAATCGTAATTTTTTTCACTTTCATTATGCAATTTCCAAAGCGGTACATCTGCAGAGATCATTATTTCGATGTAGTCTGCCTAAAGGGTACTATTCGAATCCGCTCTCTTCCCATGGTGTCCCCGCCCGGACATCATCGATCAGGAAGCGCACGCCCTGGTTGTCCGACGGATTGAGCCAGAGCATTCGTTTGAAAACACTTGCGGCATCGTCAAAGTGACCCAACCGCCAAAGGCATAAACCGTAGCTGTGCATACACCTTAGATACGGGCGGTTGTCAATTAAACCCCAGTGAAGCACACCGTCGAAATTTTCATCAAGAGACAGCTCTCCGATGCGCAAACCAACCTCATAGTGGCGGATGGCTTTTTCGGGCCTGCTGTGGAAGTCGAAATTGCCGAGATGCGCGTGGGCGTCCAGGCAACGCAGATCAGACTGGCAGAGCTCCATGAGGATTCTAATCGCTTGCAGTCGGTCTCCGGCATCCTTGAGATCGTTGGACTTGGTGATGGGATCAGAGAACGGATCAGTGGGGTCGGCCCCGGGCAACACCTTCTCCATTTCAAACTCCGGACGCGGACCATGGGCGATAATCGGTTTAGCCCATTCGTCAATTGGCTCATTCTCTTCGCCCCAGTAGTGCTCTTTGGGATCCCATATGCCCAATTTTTCGAGCCTTAACGGCACAAGGTCCAGGGCGGCGACATTGAGCTTAGTGGATTTTATTTCACCGGAGAGGTACGGGTGGCCGGCGTAACGCCAATGCTTGCGAGGCTTGATCGTGGCAATTTCCCCGGGCACTCCATCCCAGACTCCGATTGCCCGTAGGGTGATGACTCGCTCGCTTCCCAGCAGGCGGCAGCGCGCAGAGCGCTCCTTGACCGAAAGGACAATGAGTTCGACAGGCTGACTCAGATCTAGATCGTCATTCGTGGCCTTGTGTTGACGCCTATGACCCGTATGCTTTTGGGTTACGGCAGGGTAAGGTTCGAGGCCGAGCCACCTGCGGTAGGCAGCTAAAAACAAAGAACTACTTGTTCCTTTCGGAAAAACAACATCGGAGGCTGCGACCACGTATTCTGAACCATCTTCACGGCGACATTTTGCTGTCAGACCGCGCCGCTCGTTACCATCGTAGTCGATTTCGACTACTGCGACGGGTTCGCCAATTATGAACCCATCGGCAGGCAGGTTAACGTCATCTTCGAAGACCTGCCGAAAAGCCCAGAGGTGCTCGTCGTCACCATATGCGTCAACCGTAATATCATTAATCAATTTATCAAGGGCAGCAAGGTCGTTTTTTCTGTTTCCTTTAGTGCTCATCCTTTTTCCTGCGCAAATCTATTTATATTCTACGCTTTAGAATGATCACTGAAGAAAGTCAAACCCTTACTTTCGTGCGAGCGCTTTACAGTTTCAAAATAAGCTGTGAAGATAGGATGGTAATGGAAAACTGTACCCAAATTTTTGGATTAAGAAAAAAGGTTGCATATAGGGTTATTATGGTTTATGTTGATTCAAAGGTGACATTTTGGCACCATGATAAATAACCGTTATATGATCGGAAAGGTAATATGCTGGCCAATAATAAAAAAACAGAACGTATCACTGCAAGAGTATCTGAGGATATCAGAAACAGGCTTGCCGAAGCGGCAGCCTTTTCCGGGGCTACATTGAATCAATTTTTGGTTCAGGCAGCGGTGGAGAAGGCTGACTCCATTATCGAAAAAGAACGTATCGTCAACCTGTCCTACAGGGATGCCGAAGTTTTTTTCAATGCGATTGAAAATCCGCCAAGGCCAAATGCAAAATTAAGGGAAGCTGTAAAAAAATTCAAGACATCCGGATTGAATGAATAATTACAAAATAGAGCCCTTAGGCAAACATCATAACCGGAAAGATTTTGACTGCGGTGAAGATAAACTCAATCAATATTTGCTGGCGGTTGCTTCCCAGCACACGAAAAAAGGTGTTTCAAGAACTTATGTTGTAATTGAAATTGGTCGACCTGAAAAGATTTTAGGATTTGTTACACTAACAGCATGTGAAATAAGAGCAGAATTCCTGCCTGATCCATATCCCAAAAAGTTCCCTTCAACAGTGCCAGGGGCTAAGATCGGAAGATTGGCAATTGATAAAGCATATCAAAAAAGAGGGTTAGGAAATCAATTAATGGTTTTCGCCATGAGCCAAGCCCTTATAGTCCATGAAAGCATTGGACTGGTTGGCATGATGGTCGATGCTAAAAACGATGAGGCCAAAGCGTATTACAGGCAATACGGATTTATACCACTTCCGGATAATTCGTTGTCCTTGTTCTTACCAATCAAAACCATCCAGGAAACGTTTGAAGACTAACTGTGGCATTTACAATGATACGAGAGGTCTCCATCCGTTCTGTGGGTGGAGCCTCGTTAATGCGCTGGTTGAGACATGCTGCGTCGACACCAAACAGTTTTAATTGTTATTGAATAATTACCAAATTTGACAAGTGCGGTTCTGATTAGTAGAAGTATCAAAGTAAAAAAACTGTGCCCAAATTGTGCCCGTCAAGGTCAAATATTTCCAAACAGTTCCAAATGAAACCAAAAATAGGCTGAAAAAATGGAATAGAATCAACTCCTTAAAATCACAACGTTTTTGAATTTTCAAAAAGTTGGTCTGAAAATCCATGTGTCGGCAGTTCGATTCTGTCCCTCGGCACCAGTAAATGTTCAATGAGTTAAGGGGGTTAGTCATATCGGTGACTAACCCCTTTTTCTTTGGTCAGGTGCCAATGTGGGGAAAGTGTGGGGATTTCTGTCGGGCTTGTTCAAACACGCGCATCGCATCTCTCTCCGATTCTCCCATACCGTGCAGGTAGATCTCAGTTGTAAGCTAG
>CAVQBT010000012.1:0-84457 GCA_963710795.1 uncultured delta proteobacterium | reverse complement strand
CTTCTTCTTCTGCTCCTTACTGGTTCGGTTCGTATTGCTAAGCTCACGATGTAACTGCCCAGACCCGGCCAATCAAAGATCGATTCCACCAGAACCGACCCTCCCAACATCAACCCGTAGGCCAATCCGATGATGGTGATGGTCGGGATGAGTGCATTTTTCAGAGCATACTTGTACAGAATGGTCCGCCGGCTGACGCCATAGGCGGTTGCGGTTTGGACGTAATCCTCGCGCATGACTTCCAGCATGGAGGAGCGCGTAATCCGGGTCACGATGGCCAGCGAGGCGAAGGACATGGTCAGCGCCGGCAGGGCCATGTATTTGATCGAGCTGATAAAGGCCGGCCAATTGCCGGTTACTAAAGAATCGATAAGGTAAAAACCGGTAACGACAGTTATGGGATGGTCGATCAGGACTATTGAGCCGATGCGGCCCTGCAGGGGGAACCAGCCCAGGTTGCCGTGCAGCGTCATCTGCAGGATCAAGCCCAGCCAAAAAACCGGCATGGCCACCCCGGAAATGGAAAAGGCCCGGCTGGCGTGATCAATGGGCTTGTCCTTGCGGATGGCTGAAACTACGCCCAGGGGGATGCCGATAATCAGGGCGAATACTATGGACACGCTGACCAGCTCAAAGGTGGCCCCGTACCTGCGGACGACCTCTTCGAGCACCGGCTGCTTGGTCCGGATGGATACGCCCAGGTCGCCCTTGAGCAGGTTGCCCATATAATTTAGATATTGGACGAGCAGGGGGCGGTCCAGGCCAAGTTCCTTGCGGGCGGCCTCCAGCTGCTCCTGGGTCGGCTTGGAACCGGCCCACATGGCCGCCGGATCACCGGGGATTACCCGGGATACAAAAAAGGTGATGGTACAGACCCCGAACAGGACCAGCAGCGTGAACGCCAGTCGTTTTCCGATATATTTCTTCATGCGTATTTAACGGTCATCAAAAACAAGTTGAAGTAAAAAACTACGGTTTTGCGATGTGCAGCCATAAACCGTTTAATATTTTTGCCGCCGCAAGCCGTCCTCAAGCGCAGCGCGAGGAGTGCGGCGGCAAAAATTCTTACTTTCGGTAAAGATCGTAGATTCTGGCAATGTTGTATGACGGATTATATTCGAAGCCGCCGATATCCGCTCGCATGGCAATCTGGTCGTTCAGGTCGGCATAGAAAACGGCCACGGCATCGTCGACCAGAATCTTCTGAGCCTGGCTATACAGTGCGGCCGCTTTGGCTTTATCAACACCCTCGGCCGCCACACCGGCGTCGACCAGTTTGTCATATTCAGGATTCGCGTAGTGGGACAGGTTGAACATGGTGTTTTTCTCCGTCCGCCACAATCCGATCAGCCAGTCGCTGGGTGTCGGATAGGTCGGCCACCATCCCATGGACTGCAGGTTGGGGGCGGTCTCCAGCTTTTTGGCCTTGTCCCAGATCGTGCCCCAGGGACCGGGCAGCAGTTCCAGGGTAATGCCGATCTGGGCCAGGTTGGCCTGCAGCATCTGGGCCACGTTGCTGTAAACTTGGCTCGTACCGATATAGGCGATGGTCAATTTCAGCTGATCTTTGGGGATGCCGCTTTCTGCGACCAGCTTGCGGGCTTTTTCCAGGTCAAAATTGTAGATCCGCAGGTTGGGATCATGTCCCCACATGGTCGGCGGGATGGGACCGCTGGGGATAGACCCCTCGCCGTTCAGGATGCCGTCGATAACACCCTGGTAATCGCAGGCGTAGCAGATGGCCTGACGGATTTTCAGATTGTCGGTCGGGAATTTCTTGACGTTGATCAGGTACATATAGTTTTTCCAGGAAGGCGGCGTCAGAATCTCGACCGCCGGATCCTTTCGCAAACCGGCCACGGAATCGATGGGGATCAGGGAGGCAATGTCGGCCTCGCCGCTTTTGAGCATTTGGACCTGGGTGGATTTTTCGGTCACTACCTTGAGGATAATCCGCTTAAAGTTACGGTCCTGCCAGCCGCCCCAATAATCTTTGAAGGCCGACATAACGACCTGCTGACTTTTGTCCCATTTATCGACTTTGTAGGGACCGGTGCCGTCAGCGTTGCCCTGCATGAACCAGTCGGTGCCTTTTTCGCCGGCCTTGGGCGAATACATCCAGGCGCAGTACTGGGCCGAGGCAATGATGTCGATGGGGGCCGGGTGCTTGAGCAGGAACTGAACCGTGTGATCATCGGCGACTTTAACCTCTTTGACCGCGGCCCAGATAAAGGCCGCACCCTTGCCCATTTTCTTGTTGCGGTCGATGACGTATTTCACGGCCGCGGCGTTGAAAGGTTCGCCGTCATGGAATTTGACACCTTTGCGCAGGTTGAAGGTCCAGGTCAGGCCGTCATCGGAGGTGCTCCAGGAGGTGGCCAGTCCGGGCAGAACCAGCGGCTTTTTGCCGGGGGTATTGTACACGGTCAGGCCTTCGTAGACCTGGCGCATCATGAATACTTCCAGGGAAAAGGCAACCGCCGGATCCCAATCCTTAACGTCACCGTAGCTGGCAAATACAAAGGTGTTATTGTTGGCCGCTTTTGCGGTCAATACAACACCTGGCAATGCCAGGGCCAACACTAAAACTGAAATCAACATCCTCTTTTTCATAATTCCCTCCTTTTGGGGTTTTGGATTCGGCACAAACACCGCTAATCAGCAGATCAGAATTTCTGCTGGGAATGAAACAAACTTGCGGCATCTACTTGTTCGACCCGGAGTCGTCCGGGGAAATATTAGAATCAGAATCCAAGATCCTTAGACTTAATTTTAGACTGATATACTAGTATACTAATATATCTGTCAAGATATTTTTTCATGCTGAAAAAAATGGATATGGATTGACACAGATTTTTTGTGTGTTATCCTTACAACTATGTAAGGAAAAATTGTGGGGAGGTTATAGTTACCATGATCACAAGTACGATGACATCGAAGGGCCAAATCACGGTTCCTAAAAAAATTAGAGAATTTCTAGGTGTTGGAGACTCTGATAAGCTTTCTTTCACACCACTTGAAGATGGAAACGTGATACTTAGCGTTGAACACCCTTCAGCCGAGAATCTTTTCGGTATATTAAGCAAAAGAAAGCGCCAAAAAACGGTATCGACAGAGGAAATGGAGGCCGCAATCGTAAAAAGGCGGCTGCAACGGGGGGCAAAGTGATCGCATTGGATACCAACGCCCTGGTGCGCTTGGTGATTGAGGATGATGCTGAGCAGGCGGCAATGGTCCAGCAGCTGGTTCTGTTTGCCGAAAAAAAATCAATTGCAATTCTTATCCTACCGGAAGTATTGCTTGAAACCGTGTGGGTGCTTGAATCTGTCTACAACTGCAAAAGAAGCGAAATCAGCGAATTTTTACAAGCACTGATTGCAACGGCCACCTTCAGCATGCCGGATGAGGCCGTCATCCGAATTGTTGTTCGGCAATACCAAAAAGGGTTTGATTTTGCTGACGTCCTGATTACAAGTCAGGCGAAAAAAGAGAAGGCCTTGGCTTTGTTCAGCTTTGGTAAAAGCCTATCAGATAAAATTCCTGAATTCGTTTTTAATGATTTTAAAATAATAAAACGCCGGTTTCAGTAACTAAATGAAACCGATTTTCTTTTCTTGTATCGATCCGGCTTTATTTGCGATCAACTCTAAACTAGATGCTATACCACGCCATTCCCTTCATCCGCGTGGCGGCAAGCAGCGCCGCATCGAGCTTCTCCATGATCTCATCCACCAGCTAGAGCTTGATGTTCAGCGGCGCTAAAAACTGCATGACATGCTTGTCATAAAAATAAAGAAAAACAGCTTCCAGCTAGTTTTCCTTTTTATCTCCGGCACACCATTCCACGGTCGCAAGCGCAACCGCCCTGGCTGCCAGAACCAGTGTATCCAGTTCGACATATTCATCGAAGCTGTGATAGTTATTGCCGTTCGGGCCAAAGCAAAGGGACGGAAATCCGAAATAGGATGAAAAGCGGTTGTCCAGACCGGCGGTGACGCCGGAAATTTCCATTTTTTGACCCCAAACCGACTCGAAACAAGGCAGCACGGTTTGGATAAACGGATCTTCCGGGTCCTGATACCAGGGCTCGGTATGCCAGCCGAACCATTCAATCTCCGGCATATGGTCTTTGAGCCAATCGTCGGCCCGGGCCACATCGGCAATTACCTGCTCGACCATCTGCTTGATTTCAGCCAGGCCTTCCCCCGGAATAAACGAAATCCGGCAGGCCATTTCGGCAAAGCCGGCCACCGTCGACACCCAGTCACCGGCCTTGAGGGTGCCGATGTTCAAATGACAGGAGCGGCCTTCGACCTTGTGATACAATGGAAAGTTTACCGTCGCAGCCCGCTGCAAATCCAGGTCCACCATCGCCTGATAGACTTTCATCATCTTGCCGATGGCATTGACCCCCCGATGGGCATGGCCGGCATGGGCGGTCAGGCCCTTGATTTTTACCCGGAAATACAAAATACCGGGGTGGCTGATCACCGGCATCATAAACGGTTCGGTGATGAGCATGCCGTCGGCGGTATGGCCCGCCATCAAGCAGGCCAGGGTGCCCCCGCCCCCGCCGGCTTCCTCCTCGACCACGCTTTGCAGCATGACGTCGCCGCCCGGTTCGATACCGGCTTTTTTCAACGCCCTGAGGGCAAACAAGTTGGCAATTACGCCGGCCTTCATGTCCACCGCGCCGCGCCCGTAAAGACGATTGTCTTCAATCTCAGCCCCCCAGGGGTCATGCTGCCACTGGTCCACCGGCTCGGGGGAGACCACATCGACATGGCCGTTTAATATCATCGACTTTTTGGCCGGGTCGCCTTTCAGCACCCCGATGACATTGGGCCGCCCCTCAAACGGCAGCCCGCTTTCGACGTAGGCCGAATGCTGTCCAACCGTGTTCTTGTCGGCTTCAAAAGTGTTTACTGCCAGTCCCAGGCCTTCGTACTGGCGCTGCATAAACTCCTGGGCCGGTCCCTCGTTGCCGATCACGCTGGGAATGCGAACCAGTTCGGCCAGGGTATCGATCATTTCATCCCGCAGCCCAGCGACTGCAGTTTCGATTTCCGCTTTTATTTTGTCTTCCATTGTCATAGCTCCTTTCTAATATCCAAGAAATTCTCCCACCAGCTTCACATGAATCCGGTTTTCGATCATATTAGTTTAAACCTGAAAATGAGTTCCCATAAATTCGAAAGCCTATCATACCCGATGTGATATGAATTACAAATAAAATCCGAAGAATTTTCTTTGCCTGCAATTTGAAAAATCCGACAATTATTTGAAGGGCGAATGGGCCGATCGTGCGGGACGTGTTTCAGAGCGGTGCCACGTCGGCCGATTTCCCGGAAACAACCAAAGCAGAAGCTTAGGAAGATTTATTTTCCATCATAATTTCCACTTTTTCCACCTGTTTCGCATCGCCCTCGTAAAAATAAGACGTGACGAAAAATAAAACCGCCGCCAGAAACGCAAACATGGGCAAAAACATCATGGCAATTTCAAGACCGTAGGCATCGGATAAGGCACCGATAAATGGCGGGCCCAGTGCACTTCCCAGAAGGTGTTGAACCACCACACACAGACTGAGCGATACGGCTCTGAGCCCCGGATGAACGACATCCTGGGTGACGGCGACGGCTGCCGGAACAAAGGCAACCGCGGATATCCCGGCCAAAAGCAGCACGGCGTATTGCAGGTGTCCGCGTAAACCGACAAACGCCGCCAGCAGAGCCAGTGCGGTCACGATCGAGGATATCGCCGGCAGCAGGCAGCGGGCATTTTTTCTGCTTTTCAGCCATCGATCCGCCAGGTAGCCGCCTAGCGGCGCACCGATAAGTGCCAGCAGCATGACCGTAGCGCCTTTGGTGCCGGCCCGGTCCATGGGAAGGTCCTCCAGGCGATGATAATAGGTCGGCAACCAGGTGAGAAGGGCCGTGGTGACAAAGGTGTTGCCGGCAAAGGCCAGGTTATTGAATACCAAGGTCTTGTTTCGGATAAATTGCCGGGCAATATCCAGACGGCTCATTTTTACCCGGTTCGTTTTATCCTTGTCCGGCCGGGTTTGGACCAGTTCAATCGTGCGGTAATCCCTCACATTGAAAAACAGCAGTGCGACAATTGTTCCCGGCACGGCCACGATACCGAAGGCATGCCGCCAGCCGATGTGCTGCGCAATGAACCCTCCCAGGACAATTCCCAGGGCACTGCCCAACGGGATCGAAGCATTCCAGATGCCCAGCATGCGGGCCCTTTCATGCTGCGGGAACATGGCCGAAATCATGGCGGTGCCCCCCGGGGCATAGCCGGCTTCGCCGATACCGATCGCGGTTCGGGCTGCGAAAAGCTGCGGCAAATTTCGGGCAAAGGCACAGGCAAAGGTGGCAACGCCCCAAACCAGGGCCATCAATCCGATGGTTTTTTTTCGACTCCAGCGATCAATCAGAACCGAAATCGGCAGCGTAAAAATAAGAATCGACCAGTATACCGCCGATACAAGCAGGCCACACTGGGTATCGGTCACCCCCCAGTCACTTTTTAAAAACGGAAACAGGGAGACGACCACCAGCCGGTCGATGTAGTCGAACATGTAAAGCAAAAACAGCAGGGTGAAAGTAAAATAGGCCGAGGCTTTGGTCGATTGAGACGTATTGTTGTCCGGATCCATAGTTTTAAACTATCCAGTGCTGTAGGCCCCGTATTTTTTGGCAGCTTCAAACATGGCGATACAGTTTTCCGGGTTGACTGCCGGGTGCAGGGAGTTTGAAGAACACAGGATGTACCCCCCACCCGGGCCCGCATCTTCAATGGCCTGTTGAACCGCCGCTTCGACCTGTTCGGTCGTGCCGCCGGGCAGCAGCGCCATACAGTCGATGTTGCCCAGCAGGCAGATTTTATCCCCCCAGTGCTGTTTAACTTTTTTTAAGGCCATGCCCGCCTGGGGTTCCAACGGATTGAGTCCGTCGTAACCGGCTGCCACAAGCAGATCCAGCAGTGACCAGAGGTTGCCGTCACTGTGCCGCACGACTTTGAGGCCCAGATCATGGGCGCGGTCTACCAGCTGTCGGTTAAACGGATGGATGTATTGTTTAAAATGATGCGGGGAAATCAGCGGCGCGTGGGTGTTGGCAATATCATCTTCAACCACCAGAACATCGAGACCGGCGTTTGCCAGCATATCCAACTGCTTCAGGCTGTAATCCGTCACCATGGCAGCCACCTGCCGGACAAATTCCGGATCCGTATACAGTTGAATCATGAGATTTTCCATGCCCATCAGCCGCCAGCTGCGGACAAAAGCCCCGCGCATCAACCAGAAAAGGGCCTTTTTGCCCCCGAACCGATCCCGGGCCAGATCAAGCAGCAGCAGGTGCTCTCGCTTGGGCTGCGGGGCCTGAAATTGATCCAGGTCTTGCTTGATCCTGACGGGGTGACCTTTGGCAACCGGCAGCCCGTGCGGACTGCGGCGATATACGATACCCCAGTCGTCCTGAACATGTTTTTCATCGATTTCAGTTTCATGGCCGATCTCAAAAGCCGTAAAGCCGTCCACACCAAAATTTTCATGAATCAGAAAAAGGGTGTCGACCAGCTTCATTTTTTCGGCATCGGTCATTTCATGGAACTGGGTTGATTGCGGCAACCCGTCCGTCAGGTGTCGGCCGATGCCGATAATCGGTGCCTCATTGATCCCGTGAATGTACAGGGGAACCCGATCGGGCTGCTCGACACTTAGGGCCGTTAAAATACGTTCTTTGCCGGTCATGGATTCATTCCTTTCCTAATGGATCGTAAACAAAACGGGATGGTTTTTTATCTTCCTGATATAACGATCGATATTCAAATACAAGCGCATAATTGGCAATGACGGGAAAGCGGGCTGCGGAGGCACCCGGTGCAAGGAAACCCGGGCGCGGAACCGATGGCCGCTTGGCCCCGGCGGTAGCCGAATTAGGCGGCTTGCACGTGCGCGCCACCGAGCGGCATGCTGCCCGGTGCATCGATCGCCAGTTGTTCGGGCGCTGCGGGCCGCAGGATAACCCCGGCAGGTGTGAAGCGATAGTTTGTCTTGAGGATGAATTGATTTTCGTGTATACCAACCCAATGCTGCAATGGGTGATGGCAGCCACAGCGAACATTTTGGGTGGATCTTTGACCCGCCCGGCAGGCAAGTTTATTCTCCGCCGGGTCCGATACGCGGCCCGGCGCCAGCATGCCAAGATCAGGCCTAATCGGCTCAAATTCGATGAACAGATCAGCGGTTCGCCGGCTGTTGCCGGTCGGATAAAATGATCGGCGTCTGTTGAGATTTAATTTTCGAATAAATAAGGCATTCAGTCATTTAACCGGCCGATTGGTTTTCCCACCACCCTGCCGGAAATTGGGGGCATCGACCGGGCGGTTATCGAAAAAATTCGAACGGCCGCTTAAGACCCGCGTCGCGAAAACGAACTGCGGGACACGCCGGTTCCGCTGACTGCCGAGCCGGTGGATCAATCCATGGGACCGGTCCTTGAAGCCGCTTGAATCGGGGGTCTAACCCAAATAGGCCTGCGGGAAAAATTGCAAGTTCGCCGGAATGTCGGCCGCGCGATAGCCGGCAAAAATGCAATCCGGCCAATGCTCGTAAATAGTTATCGCAAATTATGCCTCAAAATAAATTTGGCTCGCATTTTGCTACATGTCTGGAGGGTACGAAACACAAATAGTCAACCCCGGCAAACCTTCAAGTTAGGAGCTTCGCTTGGTTAAAATGGTGGAATGCTGCAATATTGGAAAAATGACCAACAGTTTCCGTTTAATTTATCGCTTTAAAATACAGTGCTTCCTTCAGTGGTTATTCGTGATTGTCCTGATCGGCGCATCGAATCTAGCCCTTGCGCAGGTTCAAGCCCCAACTAATCCGAATTCAGCTAAATCCTGCGCTATCTGTCATTTTCGCTGGGTAGATACGTTTTTTATTGAGGGTCGCGGTTCGGACCTCGTCGATTATACTGCTGAAAAAGTAGTGGCCACAGCTAAAATGTGTTTTTCCTGTCATGACGGCAGTATTGCGGATTCCAGAGCCAAAGCCTACGAGACGGCGCAGCACAAAATCAACGTACCGCCGCCCGATCACATGCAGATTCCGGATATCTTTCCGCTGAGCGAACAAGGAAACATGCAGTGCGCCACCTGCCACACCGCTCACGGGGTGCCCAGCGGGCCGGACAGCAAAGAGACGATCTTCATGCGCACCTCCAATCGAAATTCGGCCATGTGCCGCATGTGCCACCCGGGTCGCGTCGACAGTCCCAAGACCGGCAACCACCCGCTGGATACGACCAAGCAGGAAATCCCCGCCGATCTGACGGCCATGGGCGCCTTGGAGGGGGACGAGAAAAATCAGCTGATCTGCGAAACCTGCCACGCCGCCCACGGGGCGAAGTATGAAAATTATCTGATTAAAAGCGGCCGCAATTCCAGCCTGTGCCTGGCATGCCACCCGGATCAAAACCCGCAAACACCGGACGGCCGCAAGAAACCGTTGCATGTCGTCAACGTTGCACCGGTTAACGCCGAAATACCGGATACGCTGATGCAAAAAGGCGCCCGGGTGGGCAACAACGGTGAAATAATCTGCCAGAGCTGTCACAAAATTCACTCGGATGATGCCCGACAGCCGGCGCTTCTCATCCAGCCGCAATACAAATCAACCCTGTGTCTGGCCTGCCATACCGACAAGCAGGTCATTGCCGACACCAAACACAACCTGCTGCTCAGCGCGCCTGAAGAAAAAAATCTGGCCGGACAAACGGTGGCCCAGAGCGGGGTGTGCTCGGCCTGCCACCTGCCGCACCAGGCCGCCCGCCAACCTGCACCCGACAGGCCTCTGGCGGAAGGGCTTTGCCTGAACTGCCACAGCCCGGGCAATAATGCCGAAAAAGCCGCCCTTAAGCGGCGCGCAACACCCGCTGGCCGTGCGGCCGGCCAGGACGAAGCCGACTCGACCACGCGGCCCTGCCGCTTTTTAACGATCTCGGGTTTCAGGACCGCGACGGAGAAATGATCGTGCACCACCTGCCATGACCCCCACCGCTGGCGCGCGGATGCCGCCGCCGGTGCAGCGGGAAAGGATGCACCGGCCGACCGGCGAACATCCTTTTTAAGAAAACAGGCGCCCGCAGATTTGCCGGGAATGCCATGCGAATAAATTTCCCGTTGCCGGATCCAAACACGATCTCAGCAAAATCGGCGCCGCAGGCAAAAAACGTGAAAAACCAGACGCCTTCCGAATCCGGCGTCTGCGGCACCTGTCATCTGGTGCACAATGCCGGGAAATCCTTCCTGTGGGGCCGCAATGCGGCGGTCCGAAACGGGCAGGTCGCTGCTGCAGGATTTGTGTCTGGAATGCCACCATCGGAATGGCCTCGGCCGGCTAAAAAACGATCCGCGACCCTTCGCATCCGATAAACATTTCGCCGGCTGAAAAAGGGCTGACCACAACCCTGCCGCTTTTCGACGCCAACGGGGCACCATTTCTGAAAACGGTGTTGTCAGCTGTCGCGACCTGCCATGACCCGCATCGCTGGGACCCGGTGACCAACATAGATGAGGATCATTTTGAGCTGGAAGGCAACGCACAGAACAGTTTCTTGCGGATGGAAACTTCGCCTTCCGCCAGACTTTGTGAAAACTGCCACGCGGCCCAGGGCTTGGTCGATAAAACCGAGCATGACCTGGTGGTGCCAGCCCCGTCGTCGAAAAATATGGCGGGGCAGACGGCGCTTGAATCCGGCACCTGCGGAGTCTGCCATCTTCGCGCACAACGGCCGCAGCGATATTGTCCTCTGGGCCCGGGGTTTTGGCATGCGGCAACAATGTCATGGAGACAATGTGCAATTCCTGCCACTCACCGCAGGGCCCGGCCAAAAACAAAGTGCCGCCGGT
The DNA here is from genome assembly GCA_963710795.1 of uncultured delta proteobacterium. GTDB lineage: Bacteria > Desulfobacterota > Desulfobacteria > Desulfobacterales > JAFDCJ01 > JAFDCJ01. The sequence goes on along the minus strand of CAVQBT010000012.1, from coordinate 73,528 downwards.
CTACCTGCACCCCCGCGAAAAAATTATCAAAATCAAAACGCAAGACGAAGCGGGCCGATCCGATCACCTGCCCCTTTTCCACGGGGCCACGGGCAAGCGGGTGACCGCCGGCAATCTTTCTTGTCCGTCCTGCCACAATGTTCATCGATGGGATCCAAAAACTTCGGCCAAGGGCAACGGCCTTAACACGGAAGGGGACGCGAGCAACAGCTTTTTGAGGCCCCCGAAATTATTCGCCCTGTGCCGGGAATGTCATGGGAAGGATGCGCCCTTCAAGATCAAATACTACCATGATCCCGCCCGGCGCAAATTCAAAAGGATTGATGATATGTTCTTTTAGTAAAGATCGCACGCTGCCGTAACTGTGCAAACCGGGCAGGTAATTTACCCCGAAATAGGTAACCATGACCGCGGCAAACCCGACGATCGAAATCACGGCAATGCGCTTGCCGCGCCAGCCCCGCATCAATCGAGCGTGCAGTAGGATGGCATAAACAAACCAGGTGATCAGCGACCAGGTTTCCTTCGGATCCCAGCCCCCAGTAGCGTCCCCCGACCGAATTGGCCCAGCCGGCACCCGAAATGATACCGAAGCCAAGCCGATAGGATTCAACCCATCTCAAAACGATTCCGGCCGTATTGCCGCCAACCCCCAAAATAAGAATCCCGGTTGCCAGCCGGGCGGGGGAAAGATTGAGGTATCGTTCGGCCAATCACAGCAGCAGGTGTATTAATTTAAGGGTTGCGCCCTGCGCTAAATGCAGTGATAGTTTACCAGCCCTTCACCAAAGGCCTAACCCGGCTGCGGTTCAATTGCTGAGCAGCTTAAGGCCGAAGAATTTTTCAAACAGAAAAATTAATTCCGTTTTACTGACCGTACCCGGTATTATTTTGGGTGCCTGCCGGCCATCGGTCAAAATCACGCCCATCAGGCGGCCGAAATCCTTGCGGAAGTAGCAAATGCTTTGGCGGTTGTCCAACTGAATCTCAATTTGGCGGCGGGCCGTTGAAAATTCCTGGATGCCCTTTGACGCCAAAAAAGGCAGCACTTTTTCCCGGTAGTAATAGAAGTCATATAACTGCTCATCTATCGCTTCTTTTTCCTGATCGGTCATGGTCAGATATTCGAACTGGGACGGTCCGAAAAAGACCACGGCCTTGCCACGGATATACAGGGTGTCTCCATCTACGGAACTTTGCCCCCAGCAAACCGGGATTGCCATAAACAGCAAAATCATGGCTGAATATAGTATTCGCATACTTATTCCCTCCCGCCGCGAAGCGCCACCCGTGTGACAGGCTAGCGTTCACGTATTGACGAGGCGGAACTTAAGGTGAACCCGCGGCGCATGAACCCCTTGTATGAAACTTCGTCGGTTCGGAACCCTGAACTTTGAGCGCGTTTACCGGGTATCAGTTATTGCCGAAATCAATTACCTCCGGCAGGTAGAAGGTCTCGTATTTCCCAATCATGCCGACGACCTCCGATGAGGCCAGGTGATTGACTCGGTTTTTTGAAAATCCAAGGCTTTTAAAATCAAGGTAACCGTCTTTTTTATGGCAATCGGCACATAATACCGGTTTGGGTGAAATTTGTTCATGCAGTTTGATCTTGGCCTGCGCCATGTGATCGGGTGTAAATTGATCTTTTAGTTCCAAAAACTCCCGGGCCGATTTTTCACTGACCGGATGGATGATGGTCTCTGAACCGTCGGCCGTGACCCTGGCCGGAAAAATTTTGGCCGGGTATTTACCGTATTCCCCGTTGGCCTGCCGGGAAATCGCGCCGGTCACGCGATCAACCCAGACGAAAGAAAAGGTCTTGTCGGCCGGATTTTTGCGATAATGGCACACCGCACAGGCCATAAAGCCCGTGTGAAAATTGAGCAGCGAGCGGACCTTCTTTTCCTTGCTGTGCGGGAACGTGCCATGGCACGAGATACAGATCGGTTGATACGGCTCCGGCTGATCGACGTGTTCATCAACCATATGAAAGTGCGGCCGGGGTTGGCGTTTGTCATTCTTTAGAATTTTTCTGAATATGCCTTCTTCCTCGATGGGCTTCGGCGTTTCAACAGACTTATGGGCCTCTGTGCCCGGCGTATAGAGCATCTGCAGCAACCAGAGACCCAACAAAAACAAGGGGACCGCAAAAATGGCTTTTATGAAAAAAATAGACAATTTACCTTTCATCGGAACACCTAACCCGGGCAAGCCGGTACCCAAATGTTTCTCGCAAATTCGCAGCGGCGCGAAGGTGGTTCAGCTGAACCCCGGACTTTCCCCGGCGAGCTTTGCGGCTTGGCGCATTATTAAATCTCATTTTTTGATGTATATTTTCTGCAGTTCAGGATCATTCATGATCTTTTTGTAATGCAGTCGCATATTCTTCCTTCATCTCCTCTTCATCGATCACGCCGGTAAGCCACGTATTGTCCAGCGGAGATTTGTGCGGCCTGAAATGGATTTCATATAAATGCCAGATCATGATTGCCAGACACGCGAGAATGGCTTCCATGCCGTGGACAAGGGTGGCGATATCCACGATAAATTTGCTCCATTTGTACTGGGACCACAAAATCAGCCCGGTAACGGATACGATCGTGGTGCCGGCAATCAGGGCGCCGTATTCTATTTTATGTTTGTAGCAGAAGCGATCAAATTCCGGCGGTTCCTTTTTGATATTGATGTAATAGAGAAAATTGTCGCGCATATCTTTTAAGTCTTTTAATCGCGGAAGCATGTCGATCAGCCAGCGACGGCCCGCCCGCTTAAAGAAAAGATAATAAAAGTGATAGAAACCCACCAGGATCATGATGGTGCCGGCCGTGCGATGCAAAATGCTGCGGAAGCTGAACACGATCTCGCCCGCCGTTCCCAGGGACTTGACGAAACTATCCGGAACTTTGAGCATGAACCCGGTAATGACCAGGACGATGAAGCAGGTGGCAAACGTCATATGCTGCAGCCTTTCTGAATAGTTGAGTCGCACAAAATAGCGACCGTCCGCGACATCTTCGGCGGGCGGTATGGCCGCGGCGCTCAACGTTGATTCTTCGGTTTCCATGTTAGAGACCTCTCAAGAAATATGTCAAAAATGAACTAAATTGATCTGTTAATGCAATAAAGCAGAGCTAACTACTTTCCGTTGACTTCTTGTGCTTTCTTTTGGCGGCTAAAAAATCCAGCCATTGATGAAAGCCCATAAAAAGGACTGTACCGCCGATCAGGATTTTATAAACCAGCTTGATTAACTGCAGCACCTGGTAATGAAAAACTTCCGCTTCAGATGTTTCGGCTTCGGCCCGTTTCAGCACGGTGGCCATCTCCTGACTATCCAAATCTCCGCCGTTTCTGCCGGCCATCATCTGCACTTTGGTGCCATAAGCGTGGACTCTTCCGGTGGCAAATTCGGCCGTGGCCCCGGGATGACAGGTCTGGATGCCGCCCTGGTTGCTGCAGGTCTGGATGCGGTTGAGAATGTAAAGCGGTGAAACCGGATCGGTTCGGGGCCTGATGTCGTGGGTGGAATACCCGACGGGTATATGGCAGCTGATGCAATCCGGGGCATTTTTGACGCCGTACCGGACCAGGTTCCAATGAAATGTATCTTTGAAGGTTTCAATGCTTTCCAGACCATGACGCGCCATTTTATGGGCATCTTCATGGCAGCTGGTGCACAATTTGACGACTTCCGCATGGGTCCTGCGCCGGCGCATGCGATGGGTAAAATGGGCGTAAAAATTTTGGGCCCAGTTTTCCTTGGTATGACAGCCGATGCAGCGGGCCAGGGTTTCGTTGGACAGGGCCTCGCTGTTGCCCCACAGCCCGTCTCCAGCTGGTTGTACATGCGATTGGTGTGGCAGTATTTGCAGGTGGGCAAATCTTCGGGAAAAGGTTTGGGCTTTTCGGCCGTTCCGGGCCCGTGGACACTGGTTATCAAATTTTTGAATCATGTTGACGTGGGAAAATTCCTGATTGGTGGAGGGCTCCTTTATATGGCATTTGGTGGCACAATCAACCTTTTTGAACATCGGTGTGCGGGATTTGGTCGAGGCCGACATGACAATTTTTACATTTCAATTTGCCGTGAACGGAGCCGGCAAACTTTTTATCGTTGACGTAAAAAACCCTTTTGATCCCGCTTTCATCATATCTTCCGATGCTGGGATATCGATGGCACAGCAGGCAATTTTCCGTGTCGGAAACGGCATCGGTTCCGAAGGCCATACCGGAAGACAAAAACAAAAAAAGAACGGAAAAAATACAGGATATGAGGGCGTTTAATCTGCCGGTTTCCAAAGCAGTTCTCCTTAGTTTTGCGAGGCCGGGGCTTGGGTCTGCGCTCCGGGCTCCAGCAGCAGTGGAATATAGAATTTGGTGTAGTTTTTGATCATCCCGATGACTTCGGTACTGACAATCGTATCAACCCGGTGCTGCGGATATCCGAGCTCTTTGTAGGGCAAAACCGGATTCTCCTTCTGATGGCACATTTCACATAAATAGGGTTTTTCACTGACGATGTTGTGAATGATTTTTCTGGCCTTCGACTTTTGCAGCTCGGTCAAGGTTTTTTCCGTTTGCTGGTATTCGCGCGCAAATGCGATTCTTGTCGGGATTGTCGACTCGTTGCACCTGCCCGTTAACCCGCTCAAACGGCATAATTTTTGCGTTATAGGTGCCGGGCCGAACGTCTTCTTTGACCGGGCTTTTGACAATCTGACCGGTTTGGCGGTCATACCATTTGAATACGCCGGTGCGGGCTTCCCCCTCAAGCCTGACATGACAGGTCTCGCAGGCGATAAAAGAGGCATGCATGTTGCCGAAGGCCCGCAGCTCCTTGATCTTGTCGTGGGGCAGGTCGCCGTGGCACTCAATGCAGTAATTGGTCTTGTCCGGCTTGAAATCAAAATCAATGTGATGAAAATGGCCTTCGATCCATCTTTGCTCCAGAACCCGGTAGCCCAGGTAAATCTTTTGGCGCTTTTCACCTTCCAGAATCGCTTTTTGAAATGTGATTTTCTCTTTTTCTTTTTGCTGCCCTTCTTTTATTTTGTCGATTTCGATAGCCATCTGGCGGGCGTGATACTCTTCGACGATATGGCCGAAGGTCACCTTCCAGATGATGATGATAAAAATCACCGTTAAAGCCAGAGATCCCAGGATATACAGTTTTGCAAACAACTTCTTCATTTATCAGTTCCTCTTTCAGCAGCCGCTCAGGAGACTCGCGGCAGATCCGAGATGGATATGATGCGGGTTGTTTCCGGCGCTTTTTCCGGTTCGGTGGCTGCCGAGCCATCCGGCGGCAGGATCTCATCCTCCAATCCGGCTGCTTTCATGACTTTCTTGGTAGTATTCATAATGTTCCTCCACCATCAGATGCTCCGGCAGATATCCCGTGATAAACACCGTACCCATCGGAAAAACGGAGGTGGAAAAATGCACATTGTAAAAGTGCCAGATGAACAAAAACAATGCCGCCAGCAGGGCTTCGTCGCTGTGGGCAATCAAGGCGAAGTTGATGACATAGCCCGGCAGAAATTGGGTAACGATTTCCTTCTGCCACATGATGATGCCGGTGGATACCATGATGACGATGCCCCAGAAGGGCGCCCAGTAGTCAAACTTTTCTTTCCAGGTAAACTTGTCGCCTGCGGGACGTTTATCGGTCAAAAACAGGTAATATTTCAAAAGATCGATGATATCCCTGACATCCTTGAGACTCGGCATGATGGGATGGGTCACCAGGGATTTGATGACCGTGCCGATCCGCAGTTGGTTTTTTTCTCTTCAACGGAATGATCATGTCCGCCACGATGCAGTAGCAGATGTAAATCAGATGAAACATAAAAAGAAGCATCAAGACCGTGCCGGCCAGTCTTATGAACCACCGGGGCCGACCTTAATTCCGCCGAAGAGCGCATAAAGATAGGGCGCCCAGAATGCATCATGAAACTTAAGGGGCATGCCGGTCAGCACCAGCACGATGACGACAGGCTGCAATGGTTATGTGCTGTGCCCTCTGAATCGGCGTAAATTTGTAGAAATATTTTTTGCCGTTTTTTATCTTGATTTTAAGATGTTTTTCCATTGGTGGACTTACTCCGTTTGATGACAGCATTCGGGAACAATCTTCTGAATAAATCAAGGAACAACAGGCCCATCAGGGGCAGCAGGGTGCCGCCGGTCAATACGATAAAAAATACCTGGAAATAATACTGCAAGGGGCTTTGCTCCTTGTTGAACTCAGCATGAACCTTGTAGTTGGCCATCTGCGGCGTGGCCTTGGGATGGCAGTCCGCGGTAGCGCAGATTCGGCCCCGGTTGTTTATATGCGTGATGGAATTTGGATTGTTCATGGCTCAGCATCTGGTGCACGGATTCGCCGGGTTTGACATGACAGTCCAGGCAGTCGGGGATTCTTTCATCCAGAAAGCGGGCGGCCTTGCCGTGAAACGTTTCGCCGTAGGAAAATACGGCTTGGGTGGACAGGTTGTGCCGGGCGACGATTTCGTCATCGTCATGGCAGCGGGCACACACTTCGGCGATGTTTCTCGGATTTCTGATCTTGTGCAACCGGGTTGTGACGTGGTTGTAAAATCTGATAGATAAATTCATCGGATTTATGACAAACCCGGCAGCGACCCAGGGCGACATCGGATATGCCGGGACGCACCCGTTTGAAAAAAGACAGCGGCCGGTAAAGCGGGTTTTCATGACAATTCTTGCACGTCGGGATATCTTCCGGATACTCTTTGGGATTGTCCCTTTTTATCGACTTTGGCATGCACACTGGCGGCCAAATAACTCGGCCACATCCTTGTGGGAAAATTTTTTTTCACTGGACGGCTCGATAATGTGGCATTGGGTCAGGCAGTCGACTTTTTTGGCCGGCTCGTGGGGAATCTTCTGGATGTCCGGGTGGCATCCTTCGCATTTGACTTTGGCATGCACGCTGTTATTGAATATAGTCTTCATTGACGTACATGAGCCTGAATTTGCCGTTTTCATCTATCCGGCTGAGACCGGGATACTTGTGGCACATCAGGCAGTTGCCGATATCAGCGGCGTACGAGCCGGACGAAAAGAGCATGCTGAAAAGCAGGCCTGCCGCACAGAAAGAAAAGATGAACACAAAGCGTTTTGATGAAACCATAATTTCCATTGCCTCAAAGGAAGAACGGGCTTTTATGCGCCGGGTCAGGGTTCTACGTGGATGGTTTGCTCGGCAGATTGATTATTTGGAAGCCAGCGATCGAACGAGTTTGAATTCCTTAATCATCCGCCGAATTTTCTGCAATGAATATGCCAGAAAAAACTCGGAGGAAGGCCTATGAAAAGCATTGTGTTTAAGCGCAAAAAGTGCTTTATATCATTAACGAAAGCAAAAATTTGATGGTGAAATCACCAGATCTGACTGGTGATTTCACCAGTTCGGGATTCCATCGCCTCCCTGGAGATTGGATTCTCGCATCAGCGAGAATTCAGGTAATAACCCAGCAAGTGAAGTATGGGATCTACTTTCAGGCGGATATCGCGGTGCCAAGAGACCTTTTGGTAAAATTAATCCGCATGCGAGCTGGTTGGTATGGTAATTGCCTCTTACAATATTAAGGGTTTCAGCGGCTTTTGCTTTGCCGCCCGGCACCGCAGCCGGGTGACGTTTCAAGCAGGCCGAATCACCAAACTACGGTATTAAAAAAATGAAAAAGATTCCTTTTTTTATTTTGGCATTCTGCTGCAGCTGCATTTACCTGGCTGCCTCCTCGGTTAGTTTGGCACTCGATGAGGGCGGCTGCCTTACCTGTCATCAATATCCGGGTCTTGTGCGGCATGAAAAAGATGACGGATTCACCGTGCTGCATATTGATGAAGCCAAATATGCCCAGTCGGCCCACGGCAAAGTGGACTGCCGCAAGTGCCACACGAGTGTGGTTAAAGTTCCCCACACCGGCGAAACCCAGGTATAATTGCAACACTGACTGTCACCGCGAATTAAAAGACAAGCAGCGGGTGAAAAACTATCCCTTAAAAGATATCCATAAGGGTGAACAATCGTATATTACCCGGCTTGATGATGAAACCTCCTGCCGCGTCTGCCATCCGCTGTATCCCCATACTGAAAATAAGCTGGTCCGGGCGCTTTTAAATTTGCACACCGGATTTATGGTGTGCGATGTGTGTCATTTAAAAAAAGAAAATTTTCCTGATTTCACCTATCACTGGAAAGACACCGAAAACGCGGATTTTAGCGGGAAACCTTTCGGAACGTATTACAACCCCAAGACGCAAACCGCCCACAAATCAGCGCATTTTTTATCCAGAATAGCGGTTTATGTGAAAAATGACGGGGAAAGGCAATTGACATTCAATCCGGCGGACACCCGCAAAGCCAAAGAGTTTCTGCAGAAGGAAAAAAGCCTGACGCAAAAGCAGAGGGCCGACGCTTTAGATTATTTTCACCGGGACACCGCCAAAAAGGAAATCAGCGTGGCATGCGACGGATGCCATTCTTTTCACAGTATCCTGGATTTTAAGCAGCTCGGGCTTTAGCGAAAAGACGGCCACCAATCTTAAATCGCTGAATATCAAAGGCCTGGTGACAAAATATAAAACCTTTTATTTTCCGGATCTTTTTGGAAACTAGACGGGTGTCATATTAAATCCCAGGAGGCAGAATACGAATAACAAAAAGCAGCCGGTAAGGAGTAAATTCCAAATCCCAAGCATCAAATAACAAATAAATCCCAAATCACAATAATCAATGACCGAAACCGATGAAGTCCAGCTTGGAATTTAGTATTTTGGTCATTGTAATTTATTTGAGATTTGGAATTTGTGATTTTGATCGGCGCCGGCGGCTGGGCTGAAATCTGAAACCAATTAAATGACTCTGATGATAAATATTCATAAAAATTACTTGTACTTGTGGCTGTCGGCCATCATTTTGCTGCTGGCGGTCAGGCCGGCTTTTGGAATCCGTCTGGTCAATGTCGAGCTGCTTTTCGAGATAACCGACCAGCTAAATCAGCCCAGCGAGGTCGCGGTCTCAAAAGACGGACAAATCTATATTGTCGATGGCGTCAACAACAAAATCAGGATCTACAGTCCCCAAGGGGTGCCGGTATCTTCTTTCGGGACGCCAGGCGCGGGCAAGGGGCAATTCAGATACCCTTTGGGAATCGACATTGCGGATTCAGGCCGGGTTTATGTGGCCGACTCCGGCAACCACCGCGTCCAGATATTTGATCGCGCCGGCGGGTTTAGTGCCCAAATTAATCTTCCGGCCCTGAATCATCCGGCGGACCCCACCGACATTGCCGTCGATGAAACCGGCAACCGCTGCTATGTGGTCGATAATGACAACCACCGGATCCTGGTCTATGACCTTGCAAACCTGCAGTTGCTGGATTCATGGGGCACGCCGGGCACCGGCAAACGAGCTTTCCGATATCCTTTTTTGATAGCCCTGGACAAACAAAATTACCTCTACATCGTCGATGTGATCAACACCCGGGTTCAGGTGCTGAACCCGGAAGGATTGTTTGTCAATTTCATTGGCGGCTGGGGAGTTGAAAAAGGAGAATTTTTCCGGCCCAAGGGTGTCGCGATTGATAAAAAAAATCGCATCTATGTCAGTGACAGCTACGTGGGCGTCATTCAAATCTTTACGGCGACCGGGGAATTTTATGCCGCCATTGGCGATCCGGCCAGCGGCAAGGTGAAAAAATTCAAGACCCCGGTGGGGTTGTTCATAGACCGGCAGCCGACCGGCTCTATGTGGTGGAAATGTTTGCCAACAAGGTCGGCGTGTACCGCCAGGTGGGTGAAACCGATTCTAATTAATCCGCTGTCAATAATAAAATAAGTTAATTAATCCGCCCGGGGAATACCAAAATATTTTCATATGATTTCAAAGTTTAAATATGATTTATCAGGGCCTGTTTCTTTATATTTCAGGGCGGAGTAATTCGGGATGAAAAAAAAAAGTTTTCTGTTGCTGCTGATCGTTGCTCTGGTCCTCCAATTCAAGTTGTCCGATGCCCAGATGAATATGGCGCCGCCGAAAAATCCCAATTCCGCCAAGGCCTGTGCCATCTGTCATTTTCGCTGGATTGACACCTTTTTTGTTGAAGGCCGCGGGTCCGATCTAGTCGATTATACGGCTGAAAAAGTGGTCGCCACCCCTGAGATGTGCTTTTCCTGTCATGACGGCAGTGTCGCGGATTCCCGCGCCCGGGCCTACCGGACGCCCCAGCACAAAACCAATGTGCCGCCGCCCGACCATATGCAGATACCCGATATTTTTCCGCTGGATGAACAGGGCAACATGCAGTGTGCCACCTGCCACACCGCCCACGGAGTCCCCAGCGGGCCGGACAGCAAAGGCTCGATTTTCATGCGAACCTCCAACCGCAATTCGGCCATGTGCCGCATGTGCCACCCGGAGATGACCAACTCGGCAAAGTTCCACAATCACCCGCTGGATACCGTCAAGCAAAAAATTCCCCGACAACTGATTCAAAAAGGTGCCTTTGAGGGCGATAAGCCCAATCAGCTGATATGTGAAACCTGCCACGCCGCCCACGGGGCAAAGTATGAGAAGTATTCTGATTGAAAGCGGCCGGGATTCCAGTCTTTGCCTGGCATGCCACCCGGATAAGAACCCGTTGACCCCGGCCGGCCAAAAAAAATCCATGCATGTCGTCAACGTCAAGCCGGTAAGCGCAACGATACCTGAAGCGATCATAAAGCAGGGCGCCGCAACGGGCAAGCACGGTGAATTAATATGTCTGACCTGCCATAAGGTCCATCAGAACCAAACCGAACAGGCCGCCCTGTTGATAACCAAGGATCAGAAAGCGGCCTTTTGCCTGAACTGTCATCCGGACAAAAAGCCGATTTCCGAAACCACCCACAACCTGCAGCGTTCCGGGCCGCAAGAGAAAAATCTTCAAGGCGACACCGTGGCCCAGGCCGGGGTTTGTTCGGCCTGCCATCTGCCCCACAAGGCGGCCCGGCAAATTTCCGGTTCGGGCAATTTTACCACGCGGCTGTGCCTGAGCTGCCACAGTAAAGGCAATATCGCGGCCAAAGCCAGTTTGACGGGTGGGCAGCATCCGCTGGCGGTCCGGCCTAAAAATAAACCGGCCCTGCCGCTTTTTAACAACCTCGGGTTACAGGATCCGAATGGGGTCATCACCTGCACCACCTGCCATGACCCCCATCGGTCGACGGCGAAATCTGCCGGCGGCCAAGCCGAAGCAAACAACCAGGCCCGCCAATACTTTCTAAGACAGCCATTGTCGGAAATTTGCGCTGGGTGCCATCGTGAGAAATCGTATATTGCCAATTCCAAACATGATCTGAGCAAGACTGCGCCTGAAACCAGGAACATCCGGAATCAAACGCCTTTGCAGTCAGGTGTCTGCGGCAGCTGCCATCTGGTGCACAATGCCCAGCCGTCCTTTCTGTGGGCCAGAAAAACATCCCCCGGCCGTGACGTTGCTTTGCGGGACCTGTGCCTGGACTGCCACAGCGACAGCGGCCCGGCGAAGAAAAAAGTGATTCGGAATTACTCGCATCCGGTCGGTGTTTCACCCGCGGAAAAGGGGCTTTCGACAACCCTGCCGCTTTTTGATCAAAACGGAAAAATTTCAGAAAAAGGTATGCTGGCCTGCCCGACCTGCCACGACCCGCACCGCTGGGACCCCTTAAAAGTTTCCGGTCGTGCGCAGTTCAAAATCGAAGGCGATTCGCAAAACAGCTTTTTAAGACTGGAAAATTCGCCCGCCGCGCGACTTTGCGCCGACTGTCACGTCGGGCAGGCGCAGGTCAACGGCACCGACCACGATCTGATAGCCACCGCACCGGCCTCCCGCAACCTGATCGGCCAAACACCGCTCGAATCCGGGACCTGCGGTGTTTGTCATCTGACCCACAACAGCCCAAACCAGCTGAAACTCTGGGCGCGGGAATTTGCCGGCCGCGACGGCATCATGGAAATGATGTGCAAATCCTGCCATTCAAAAACCGGATCCGCCAACGACAAAATCCCGCCCGTTGCCTCGCACCCGGCCGGCAAACTGATTACCAACGTCGGCCGCAACATGAAGGGCACGCGCAACTATTTTCCCCTTTATGACCCGCAAACCGGCCACAACACAACCGTCGGCAATCTTTCCTGCCCCTCCTGCCACAATGCGCATCAATGGACTGCGGGACCGCCTGCCGGCGGCAAGGGACTTAAGGCGGATGGCTCGGCGAATAATAGTTTTCTCAGGGCCCGTTCCAGCGATCTGCCGTGCCGCGATTGCCACGGTCCGGAGGCCCTGTATAAGTATTTATACTTCCACGACCCCGGCAAGCGGCCGGTTAAAAAAGAATTGGGTGTTTATCGGTTTGAATGAGTTGATTAAGTCTAGCGCTGGTGCGGATACTGGGTGCTGGATGCTCGATACTGGTCGCCAGTTACTGGTTAATTGATCTATTGTGCTAAATCAGCAGGAATACTGATTAACATCCTAACCAATTAATATTTAAAGAATTCTTTTCATTATGAAGAAAAAAATATTTATCGCGTTGACGATTGTTTGCCTGATTTTTTTGATGGGCGGCATCTATATAATTGCCACCATTGAACGGAACACCGCTAAACTGGATAATCTGATCACCCTGCATCAGGTCGAGATACTCCGGGAGCACGTGTTGATCCAGATCAAAAACGTGCAGTCCGATCTGTACCTGATGGGCACCCGCTTTGAAAAAAGCCCGGCGGCTGTGCTGGGCAGTCTAAACCGCCTTAAAAAAGTTTCCGTCACCTGTTTTGATTGCCATCACAAGCCCGCCGTGGTAAAGCGCCTTAAGAATTTAAACACGGGCGTTGATTTGTTCAATGGCTCGGTCGGAAATATTTTGGCGCGCAAAGGCAATCGGGCCATGCTGCTGAAAGAAGGCGATCTGGCCTTCCGAACATCGCAGGAGCTGGTGGCCCAGGTTAAAAACATGGTCCACATAGCCAACGCCAGGCTCGCCGATAAAACCGCGGCTTCCCTGAAAAACATATCCCGCTCCAAAAAGATACTTTACGCCCTGGTCATCCTGACGCCCTTTGTGGCCACCGGCTTCTGCTTTTTCTTCATCCGGGAATTTGTCCGGCCGGTTAAGCTGCTGTTAACCGCCACGCGTAAATTGAAGGACGGTAACCTGGACTACCAAATCGACGGATTAAAAGATGAATTCGGCGAGGTGGCAACCTCGTTTAACGAGATGTCCGTCTATATCAAACACAATATGCGCAGCCTCCAGGAAAGCGAAAAGCGCTACCGCGCGCTGTTTGAAAGTGCCGCTGACGCAATCTTCATTATCGAAACGGAGCCTGACCGGCTGGGCGACATTGTGGATGTCAACCCGGCTGCCGCCCGGATGCACGGCTACAGTGTTCAGGAGATGCTGCAGCTCAACCTCATCCGGGATCTGGATGCACCGGATGCCGCCGACGTCGCCCCGGAGCGTATCCGGCGCATTTTAAACGGGCAGTGGATCAAGGCCGAAATTAAGCACCGTCGGAAAGACGGTACCGTCTTTCCGGTGGAAATCAGTGCCGGTCTGCTGGAATACATGGGACACCAATATATCCTGGCGATTGATCGGGATATCTCCGAGCGCAAGAAGATGGAAAATCTGGTGCTGCAGTCCAAGCTGGAATGGGAAGACACCTTCAACACCATCACCGACATGATCACGATCCATGACAAAGCGTTTAATATCGTGCGGGCCAACAAGGCCGCCGAAAAAATTTTGGGGTCTGCCCATCGCCGGGGTCACCGATGCAAAATGCTATCAGTATTACCATGGCAAAGAAGGTCCGCCGCAAGATTGCCCCAGCTGTGGGTGTTTTACCGACCGAAAAGCCGGCCGCCTTTGAAATATACGAGCCGCACCTGGACATGCATCTGGAAGTGCGCGCCATGCCCCGGTTTGACGGTGACAAGCAAATGACCGGATTGATCCATGTCATCCGGGACATCACTGAGCGCAAACAGGTCGAGGAAGCCTTGCAGCGAACCGATCAGTTGAAGATGGTCGGCGAATGGGCGGCCAGCCTGGCCCATGAAATTAAAAATCCGCTGGCCGGCATCAAGGGCTCGGTGGAAGCCCTGCTGCAGGAGCCCGGCATATCGGATGAAGACCGCTCGATTGTCGCCAGGTCGGTGGATGAAATCAAACGCATCGAATTGCTGATAAAAAGCCTGCTGAATTTTGCCAAACCGCCCCAATTGCAGCTGATGCCGACGGATTTAAACGACCTGCTCGATAAAACCATTTCCTTTTCATTGAAACACCCGTTGCTGTCTTCGAATTCCTCGGCGGCGATAAAAGTGCTGCGGGACTTCGAGCCCGGACTTCCCGAAACCATGGCCGACCCCATGCAGCTGCAGCAGGTTTTCTTGAATTTGATTGTTCAATGCCATCGAGGCCATGCCCGACGGCGGCGCATTGGCGGTAAAGACCTCCTATAACCGCAGCTTGAATTCAATCCATATTGCCATTGCGGACACCGGCAAGGGCATCGAACCGAAACTGATCGATCGAATCTTCCAGCCGTTTTTTACGAGCAAGCGCAAGGGCACCGGGTTGGGGCTGGCGATTACCCGGCGGCTGGTCGAAGAGCATGGCGGCAATATATATGTGGAAAGCACGCCCGAGCGGGGAACCGTTTTCAATGTTTCGCTGCAGGCGCTGCCGAACATAAAGGAACATATTGCATGACAAGCAAAGGCAAAGTATTTCTTTTAGATGATGAAGAACTGATTGTCTCGGTGCTTTCCAAGGCCCTGCGCAGTGAAGGCTACACTGTTGAGGCTGAAACCGAAGCCCTTGGCGTGCTTGATAAAATCAAGTCCTGGGCACCGGATGTGGTGCTGCTGGACATCACCATGCCCGATCGCAGCGGACTGGATATTCTGCAGGATATCATCAGCGAAGGATTGGCGACCCAGGTCGTGATGCTCACGGCGGATGATACGTCCGATACGGCCGTCAAGGCCATGAAATTTGGCGCTGCCGACTATCTGACCAAGCCGTTTAACACCGAGGAGGTTAAACTCGTTATCGGCAACATCATCGAAAAAGAAAAACTCAAGCAGGAAGTCGACTATCTGCGGCAGGCCTACGCCGAGGTCATCGACAAGGACATGATCGGAGAATCCGGCGCCATCCGGAAGCTGGAAGAAAATATGGCCAAGATTGCCCAGGCCCGGGTTTCCAACATTTTGGTTACCGGCGAAAGCGGCACGGGCAAGGAGCTTGTCGCCCGGCATATTCACAAGTTCATGTTTGGTGCGGACAGTTCCTGGAAGGCGCCCTTTATCTCGGTCAACTGCGCGGCCATGCCCGAGTCTTTGCTGGAAAGCCAACTTTTCGGCTACGAAAAGGGCTCGTTTACGGATGCCAAAGCAGACAAAAAAGGACTGTTCGAAATGGCCAAGGGCGGCGCCATCCTGCTCGACGAGATCGGCGACATGAAACTGGATCTCCAAAGCAAGCTGCTGCGGGTTCTCGAGGACCGCAAAATCAGACGAATCGGCGGCAAAGGGGAGATTGCCATCGATGTTGTCGTCATCGCCACCACCAACCGCAATCTGACTGAGGCGATGAATGCCGGTGAGTTCCGCAAAGATCTGTTTTTCAGGTTGAGCACCTTTTACCTGTACATCGTGCCGCTCAGGGAAAGAGCGGACGACATCCCGCTGCTGGCCGCGCATTTCCTGTCTCATTTTGCCGCCCGCTACAACAAAAAACACATTAAAGGGTTTTCCCCTGAAGCGGAAAAGATCCTGGTTTCTTACACCTGGCCGGGCAACATCCGGGAGCTGAAAAATCTCGTGGAACGGTTTGTCGTGCTTGAAAACGCCGAGATCATCCGCCCGGAGCATCTGCCCAAATGGATCTTCGGCGCCGCCATCGCCACGGACCGGTCGCCGACCGACAAATATATCCTGCCCGATGCGGGCATTTCCCTGGAAGACGTCGAAAAAGATCTGATCCTGCAGGCGCTCGAAAAATCAAATTCCAATAAAAGCCAGGCGGCCAAGCTGCTGAACATCAGCTACGACACGCTGCGCTACCAGGTGAAAAAGTATGGACTGGAATAGGCTGCCGGGGAGAAGTCCCTGGACACTATCATCTATGAAAAACGCCGTACCGGCAGTCATCATCATCGCCGCAATTTTGGCCAGTTGTGTAATAGACGAAAACCAACCGGGTCAGATCGTATCCGCCCCGCCCGCAGCGGCAAAGGCCGCGGAATACCACTATACCGGCAAGTACTGCAGTGATTGCCATGAGCAAATACCCCAGGCAGGCGGCCCGAAGTTTTTAAAATTCAACGGTGATTTCAATAAATTATGCAAATGTCATGCGCCCGCCAGTTATGTCCATCCGGTCGATATCGAGCCGTCGCGGCAATTAAAGGCCAAAATTCCGGCTGAACTGCCCCTGCAACAGGGGAAAATCACCTGTCTGACCTGTCACGATATTTATTGGCAGTGCCGCCAGCGAAGAGTCGATAAAAATTCACTGCGCGGCAGGCCCTTCCCCAGGAGGTCGGATTTCTGTTATAAATGCCATGATAAAGCCGATTATAAGATGCTGGACCTCCATATCCAGTTGAATTCAGAGGGAAAAATTATTGTAAACCGATGCTTATACTGTCATACCGCGAAGCCGGATGAAAATCGAGCGCGTTATGAAGATGTCGAATTCATTGGAGATCTTGAAATGCTTTGCCAGCGGTGCCACCAAATTCGAGGAAGTCACGCCGGCAATTTCAATCATTTGGTCAAACCGTCGGCCAAGGCGCTAGCCCGCATGCAGGCAATGGAAAAAAAGTTCGGCATTATACTCCCGTTGGATCAGAACGGCAAATTGACCTGCATTACCTGCCATAATCCGCACGCCAAGGGCGTGATCCGGGCCGAAAGTCCGGCAGCCAGGGGCGCCGGTTCGAAACACAGACAGCGCTTACCGGGCAGGTTGTGCATCGAGTGTCACCAAATGTAGATCAAACAGAATCTTGAGGGGCAAATGCCTAAATTGCCTAAAATGCGCTAAAATGACTAAAGTTAATGTATTCTGTCTGTTTTAAAAATGATAGCATTCCAAAATTTTAGATCATTTGTCACTTTTGAAATACAATGACCCAGTTAACATCGACAACAAATTGTCGATATGATGCCGCTAAGCGCTTATGTATCAATTTATCAACTGATTTTCAGCCAAATTTTTCATGATCGCTGAGACGACTGAATTTATCTCCAGTTCACTGGATCCGCCGAGAACCGTATCCGACAGAGCGGACCAAATCATTTTCCCGCTTTGGGTATCATAAATGGTGGTTTCTAAATTAACCACCTCATATTCACCGTAATACAATCGATCATCATAAAATCTTCCGGGCCAAGGAGCTGAATAAAATCGGGAATACCGGTTCGGCCAGTCATAGAAATATGTATCCCGATAATAATAACTAGCGGGTGCGGGCGTCAATGCCTGTTTTGTTTTGGTATCGACGACCCTTGCAATCAGCATGGCGTCTAATCCCAAGGCATGGCTCTTGGATTCGATTGTATCCTTGTCCAACGTGTTTTCGGAGGGAAAAATGGTATAGCTGGCAATGGCATGGGTGCCGCGGCTTTTGAATTGGGCGGTGAACTCATCTTCCAAAATTCTTCTGACAACCTGGTTTTTGGATCCGCCGATGACCAGCACGTTCTTGAGTTTGCCGCCCTGGTATTGGGGGTCTTTCCAAACGGCATTCAAATTCGTTAATGAGCATGCGGCCAGAACCAACAGGCAAAGCGCTGCGGTGACCCGGACTATTTTTCCGTTTTTTTGCATTGAAGTTGTCCACCCTTTCATTTCGTCGCGGAAAACCTGGTTTTCCGGGCCCGGATCTTTACTATGCTGTTTGATGTCTTGTAAGATTTGACAACATGATTAGCACTTAATGGGCACCTGTCAAACCATGGAATATTGTCAAAATTTATTATTTGGCAACTTTTTCCACGATCCCCGTAAACGGAAAAAGCAAACACAACAATGCGATCTAATTATCAATACGCACGCATTTTTTATTGACCATTAGGACCCAATAGAATATTTGGACTCATTGTTTTAGTTGGAAATTTATAAACCAATATTACCCTAAGGTTCGCTTTTACTACTGGGGATAAGTAAACGGAGAATGGAGCGTTCCGTGGCACCTCAAAAAGCATTGGCCACGCAAGCGGCCGAGGTCAATATATTCAAGCCGTCCCGTATCGGTCGGTGATACAATGGCCAGATCGAAATTGATCAGATGGCTGTTGTGCAGGGCATTGCCCTGCATGGCGCTTATGCCGTGAGGGTCATGGCAGGCTGAACACGGCGATTTTTGATCCACCACATGCAGCCGGTGTTCGAAGCTTTGATCTTCCAGCAGAACGGACCGGCTGTGGCATTGATAACACAGCGCATAGCTGGAAGGTGACTCCGGGGTATTATCATCGGTGATATAGTTGTCGGTTAAAAGGTATTGATAATCAGAGCCGTGGGGCCCAGGGGGTCCTGAGGGATCACTGTTGCCATGGCAATCCGTACAGCTGATGATGCTGGTGACAGTATATGGCGGCAGCAGGCTGGGGACATCCGGGTTTTTTCCCTGGGTCACCACCGGATGGAACGAAGGGTTTGCCGGATTGAACTGAGTCCGCGTATTGAGATCAATGAGCTGACGGGCAAACGGCGGCGTGCTGATGACATTGTTGTCGATGTCGCCATGGCATTTGAAACATATTTGGTAAAGATACTGGGATGAAGTTACCGTCTGATCCGACGCCGTCACGCCCGATACCCCTATGGCCGCACCGGAAACCATGCCTTCTCCGGGAGACGGGTCCCCATTTGCCTGGTGGGGATTGTGGCAGTCGGTGCACTCAACATGCTTCGGAACAGCCAACGTATAATCCTCCGTCGGATCATGGACGCCCGTATACTGCTGAACCGGATGAATATATGGTTTTGCGATCACCGCTGCGATGTCGCTGGAGGCCACTGTCCCGTCGTGGCAATCAAGGCAGTTGTCCTCCTCGTATGCAAATAATAGCAGCCACTCCCTGCTTCTGGCCCGATGGGGTCTGTGACAGTTTTCACAACCGTTTTCACCTACGGTTGCATAATCGGTATTCAGCCAAAGTCTGCCGGTTCGGTCGAGCGCTGCCGTAGACCTTGCATGGGCTGAATTGATCCAGACTCTAAAGTCGTGGCACCCCGTACACAGGGCGGAAGCCGTATTGTCCATCACCAGGAAGTTACCATAGGCGTTATCATGGGGATCATGGCAGGCGGTGCACTGGACTTGGTTGTGTTCATCAAGTCTTATCTGCGGAGGCAATAGCGGATGGTTCCCTGAGCTTCCTGTCATTCAGCCAAAGCGTTTCATCATACACAAACGATATTGGATGGTCATCAGACAGGTCGGTGCCCAGATTAGACGGGCTGTATTCCGGGATAAACCGGATGTCGCCCCGAAGCGGTATTTCTGTCGGGGAAGAAGCGATTGCACCCAGCGCAATCGTGCCGTCATGGCAGCTCAAGCACATTCGCGACGCCCCGGTGGGCTGCCCCACATCGGCCTCCAGTGTCGAAGAGAAATACGGGATATAAGGATTCCCCGGATCGGACCGATTCCAGAGATACCGTATTCCTGAACCTTGCTGATGGGGGATATGGCAAAAAATGCAGATTCGGCTCTCCGATACAGCGCGGATGGCGCCGGGCCCACTAATGGAAAGATTATGCCTCGAGGAGCGAATATCCAAGCCCAGAGCGGACGTGGCGAAAAAAAACAGGATCAGGGTGGCACCACCCAGTTTGGTATTAAATCGTATCATTTGGCCATATCTTCTTTCAGGTACCTGAAAATCTGTACCCGTCGGTTGCTTGAATCCGATACATAGATCCGATCGTTTTTATCAATATAAATCCCGGTGGGAAGCCAGAAGTTTCCATATCCCGTTCCATGTTCACCGAATGCCATCAACAGGCGTCCCCTTTTGTCGAAAACCTGGATATTGTCAAAAAGGGCGTCCACCACATACAGGTTGCCGTCGCTGTCCGCCGCTACGCCTTTCGGCCTTGAGAATGTTCCCGGCGCATTTCCCATGCGGCCGAAGGTGAACAGAAAGCGCCCCTCCGGTGAAAATACCTGGACCCTGAAATTCAAGGCGTCGGAAACGATGATATCACCGGTCGATGTCACGAAAATATTGGTCGGGTAATGAAATTGGCCCGCCGTCGCACCATCTGTGCCGAATGACCCTTTCTGCGCCCGGCTTTGAAGATCAAATCTGAAGACCCGCGACAGCAGCGTGTCAACCACAAGCAGCTCCGATGTCTTCGAATTGACGGCAATTCCTGTCGGCCGCTTAAAGATGCCGCGACCGAGGGCGGCAACGAATTTTTTGCCGCTGTCTTTAAAAATGTACACGGCCCCGCGTATTGAATCGGTTATATAGGCGGTACCGCCGTTGTCAATCACAATCCCGATCGGTGAAGCAAGCATTTTTGTGTCTGCGGGGAAAAAAAAGTACCGATTGCCCTCGGCATCGAAAACATGAATCCGCTTCAGGGCGGTATCAACAACATATAGTCGGCCTTGGGAATCGGTGGCGATGCCATACGGCGAGACAATGGATGCTGCGGACTCCCCGACGATATAACTAACCAATTGCTTCAAAATGCCGGGGCGGATATTCAGATCCTCCGGTTTTGAAACGGCCTTGACAAACTCTATCCGCTTGACCTCCGGCGGATTCGGCCAGAAGATATCCGGACGCGGGAGTGACACATCCGCCTGCCTGGCGCAGGCGCTCATAACCAGGCAGAGGGCCGCCGCTAATGCAGCGGGGATGATATCCCGGCAACCGATGTCAAACGGTCGATGTATTCGCAAGCTAATTTTGTCAAGCACGGTTGGTAAAGCCTCCCATCATATCCGTTACCTGAAATTGCTACCAGAGGTGCCTGGTGAGGGTAATGATCAACTCCTGCCGCCACAGTCTGTCGTTATTCTTCTTATCATCTTGATCTCTCAGGCGGTAGGAAATGCTGCTTGTCCAGACCCCATATCTCAAATTGGCGGTCGTATTGAACGCTGAATTGAGTTCGTCCCGCCGGTCGCCGGAAATTTTGTTGAGCAGGTAGTTTAGACTGAAATAGCACCACGATCTCGGTGTCCAGCCAATGCTGGTCCCAACCGAATAGAACTTTTCTTTTTCATTTATGTCCCGGAAATCTCTGTCTCCGATGCTTCCCAAAAAATTGAGAGAGAAATTCCTCGCAGGTCTGAGATTGACGCGTTGGCGGACGCTTCTGGTAACGCTTGAATTGCCATTGCTGCGGTCCTGGTTGTCATATAGGAGCTCCGTGTCCGACCATTTTGTGACGAATCCGAGGCGCACCGTGTTAGACGTATCATTCTGGGGATTGTTCGGCGGCTCTCCGGATAGAATGTCTTGATCGATGCGGCGGTGCCAATACGACAGATACAAAGAAGACCACAGCGCCAGACTGAATTGGTACTTCTGCCCGAAACGCGAATCATCATATCCGGTATCCATCATGTAGTTGTAATGTACACTTACCTGCTGACCGTCCGCGATGGCGCCCATCAGGGTGCGGCTGATACTCACAGCCGTACCCACCGTTTCAATCCGGTAATCGATATTTTCGGTATACACGGTAGCACCGGTAAGATCGGTCACCACGATCGACTCAAGGTCCACGTTTTCTTTATCCAGTAGTGTTTCCGTGCCGGTTGACAAGGCAAGCCGCTCGTTGGTTGGAATGACGCTTTGAGTGCCGCTGCGCTTTGTCAGTGCATAATCATATGCGGCGCCAAGCTGGACGCTGCCCCAGGGGATGGGGCGGTGGTAAAGGAGGCCGAGATTCGATAGATAGCGGTCTTGACTGCCGTCGTCATAATCGTTGATCACGGCTGCAGCGCCCAGATCCGTTGTCAGCTGATCGTCGAGGTGATGGGTTAAACTGGCGCCGAGGCGTGTTTGTTCGTTGACGGAACCGCCGAATTCGCTCCGGTTATAATGGGCCAAATATCGAGTCAGCAGATTTGGGCTAAGGGCCCAATAAAGATTTTCAAATAAGATCCAGGTATCTTGATCGCGGCCATCATAGTCAGCCTGCATATTATATATCTGGGAATCGAGCCTTACCGTGTTGTCATCGCTAATCGAATAGGCATTGGTGAGCTCCGTGCTCGTCGTTTTTGATGAGATATCCGAGTTGTCGAAAGAGGTGCGGTTCTTCCTGTCGACATTGTTGTAGAGCACGTTCAGTTGGGTGACACTCTTTTTTGCATTATGTCGGATCGTTGCCTGCACTTCATCGCGGTCCTCTTTCGATTCATAAAATCCGGACTCGTCAATTTTGCGGTGTATCAAGGCGATGGATGCCGGCAGCGTCGCATGGGTAAAATTCAATCGGGTGCCATACGTTTCGCTGTCAAGATCGGAGTTCTGGGCATTGGAGAGATCGATTTGCCCCGTTTTCCGATTGGCAAAGATATTCAGCGAGAGGGGTTTTTGCTTCAGCAGCGTTGTGCCCACATCATAGGCCAGGAGTGAAGTATTCCTTTTGTAGGATTCAGTTGAATTCTGTGATGATGGAGATAGGCGGAAATTTTCCTGCTGCAACTGGGGTTCAAAAGAAAGGTGGTATGCCATCAGATTGGGATGATAAATCCACCCTTTCGTTGCGACGGTCATACTTTCCCGGAAGGTCCGGCTTTTGGTTTTGGTATCATCGTTCGGGGCGTACCTTTTTTCGTCCTCCAGCCTGTAGTATCCATGCAACCCCAGTTTCGGCCGCTCAATAAAAAACCGCCTGTTATCCTGGGCATAAGGCTGCGATACCGTTGTCTGGAAAGCAATACACGATAGAATAAAAATGATAACGGCTGTCCGGGTATTTCGTATGAGAAGCATTGAATCGATTAGCGCCCACAGCTCCTTTTGTTTCACCAAGGCAACTGACCCATCATTGGTCCTGATCATCAAGCGACGCCGCCGGTTTTATTCTCCAGGGAGGAAATCGCCGATCCAATGCCCGAAGCCATAAATATTCAGCATGTTTCTGCCGAACATATTGGTCAGATAAACCAGGTATTCCAGCTTGAAATCCGGATCCGCAAATTTCTGGAAATACGCTGCATTGTTGTCGTCAATTGCAATCCCGGCCGGGAGGTTTAGATTGCCCGGGCTGCTGCCGGGACCGCCGAAAAAGAGCAGTATTCGGCCTTGGTCGTCAAATATCTGTACATTTTCAAACGCGGCATCTACCACATAGAGGCGGCCGTTTTTATCAACGGCCAGTCCCTTGGGTCGCACAAAGCCGCCGATCTGATCGCCATGGAACCCGATGGTGTCAAGGAACTTCCCATCGGGAGAAAACTTTTTGATCACGAAATGAAATGCATCGGTAACGAAAACATTGCCTGAGGGGCCGACAGTCACATGGGACGGCTTGAAAAATTCGCCTTTCTCGCCTACGGCTTGGATCACCTGGCCGCTCTCCCTGTCCAGGACAAACAGCCGCTCTTTCTCGATGTCGATCACGTATAGCCGTTTGCCATAAACCGCGACGTCAACCGGCTTTTCAAATATCTCCCGGCTGCCGTAGGTCCTCAAAAAATTGTCGTTTTTATCAAATGCCACCACCTGCTTTCTCTGCATATCCGCAACATACTTGATATCCTCTTTTGAAACCCAGATGCCCGCAGGATCGCCGAGGCTTCCACTCCCGTGATCATTTAGAAACGACATTTTCTTGTTGGCCAGGTCCAGAATAACAATTGTTTTATACATTCTGTCCAGGATGTATATTTTCCCTTTTGAAGCAGCGACGTCATAGGGTTTCCCCAATAATTGATCGCGGGGTTTGCCAACCAGAAATGTCTGAAACGCGCTCTGTTTTTTCCCCAGATCACTCTCCCCTGATATGGAAAGCAGAAACTGCAGCCGGGGACGCTGCGGCAGCGGCGGATAAAATATGGTTGCGGAGGGCGCTGCCGGCTTTTCGGGCATGGAAGCGCATCCCAGGCAGATGATCAGCATGCAGAGAATAAAGGCCCTCTTTTTCATTTCACCGTGACAATTCTTCAGGAGATTCCAATCATCGCCGCAGGTATCAACGAATGCGGCTCGCCCTATTTATTGTGACACGTCAAACAAAGCGCCGATCCGGCATTGTCTTTCAGCAGCAGTTTCGTTCCCGGCACCGCTTTCTTATTGTGAACATCATGGCAGGATGAACATTCCATCCGGTTTAAGAAAAGCATATCCGCAGTGATGGTTCCGGTGCTGCCGGTCAGGCCTGAAAGCTTGATCGACGGATCATAGAGGCCGGGGTGTTTCGCGGCCAGTGCAGTGTCGTATATAAAGGAAATCGGGTGGTTATTACCCGCGTTGGTACCAATCAGCTCCCAACCCAAATGATAGGCGGTCGCACCCGGATTGCCGCCATAGCTGTCAGGCGCAAGGGTTCCGTCATGGCACGAAAGGCATATCTTTGAGATCCCGTCCGGCTGGCTGTTTAGCGCCGCATCCATGGCCGGGGAGTGGGTTTTGGCATACGTGATGAGGGTTTGGGTGGACAATTCATGATTCCACAGAGGGCCGGGCAATGTCCGGGTAGCGTGCGGCGCATGGCAGGGAAGGCAGCTCTGCGCGCTGCGATCCCCTATGTACCCCCGCAAATCATGGGGGGACCCGATGATCCCCGCCAAAGTGACGGACGAAGAAAGGAAAAACAGAATCATGGCCGCCGCCGGCATTGTTTTTTTCAAATTCCAGCCTTTCAACATATTGTTCCTTAGTAAATCCAGTGCTGCCGGTTGCCGGCCGACCCGGTCGGCCTATGGTCGAACGTCTTTGAGCATGGCTCGCTTTACTATCGGATGAAAGTACAGGTACCACCATATCACCGTTTGCCCATGGCAGTCAATACAGACGGCTTTATCATTCGAGGTCCGCAGAAAACTGCTAGCGGCATTCCCCTCGACCTTCCTGCCGGGGCCCGGTTAGCTGGTGCGGTGATCCTACTGGCAGAGGGAATGACAGGCAGCGCACGACCAGTCGCCGACATTGACTTCCTTAGAATCGTCGTCAAACAGCTTGATATAGCCGGGTCAGGTCGTGAAAAAAGCGGGCCTTGCGGCCCGCTTTTTTATGTCTTCGGATGAATCCGTTATCCCTTAGTAATTTAGTATGGTCCGCCATTTTGACGCGTATGGTCAAGAACCCCTGGCGTACCGACATGGCACCCCGCACAAGGCATCGTGTACGGCAAAGTCTTGTAGGTGGTGTCACCCGAGTTATGGCAACCTACGCAATAATCGATATCCTGCGGGTAGGTTATATCCGTCCAGTCACGGCTGGCGGGGTTACCGCCTTCGATGACATAGATATCGCCATCGGTATTGGCGCTGTGAACGGCATGGGCCCGGTTGGCGATGGGTATGGCATGGTTGCCCGACTGATCGTGGCATGACAGACACTCATCGGTGTCAAACACCACCGCGTGGCGTTCGTCATGGAACGGCGCGGTTCCGGTGCCGTGGCAGCCGGTACAGGCATCTCCGGCCACCTTTTCTTCGACGGTGTCCGTGGCGATCTGGATGGTGGCGAAGGCAGTCGATTCGATGTGGTAATTGCCGCTTCCCACCCGGCCGTAATCGCCGATTCGGACGCGCACCATGTAGGTACCGGCTTCCATGTCCGCGGGGATCTCCAGCAGTTGGTAACCGAAGCCGCTATCGTCGGTGGCGACCAGGCGATCGGTGCTGTCGACAAACATGTCATGGCTCTGGGTCGGGGTGTCCGTTTCGCTGTCGAAGGTCGGATCGGTGATCGTATCCGTGGCCAGCACCGGCACGGACTTGGCGCGCGGTCCATATATATAAACGCTGGCTTCATTCAAGCCGTTGCCGGCGGCACCCGCGGTGTCCTGCGGCGTGGTGTACAGCCAATAAGGTACATCGTCGCCGGTCCCATGATATTTCAGCGTAACCCGCACCTCCGGCGCTTCACCCGCTACGTAATAGCTGCCGTTGGCCGGATCCGTAATAGTGAGCGTCACGTCGAATTCCGGAACGTTGACGCCGGTGGGGGTGGTGTCATGGGCGACAGTGACGCTCTTGCCAAAGCCGTTGCCCTCGGCCGGGTGGCAGACCGTACAGGTGGTATTATCCTGGACCCCGCCGCCATGGTTTTCACCGGTGGTGAAATCGACAGTTTCATGGCAACTGCCGCAGGCCTCGGCCGTCGGATTGCTCTTCCAGGCGTCGGTCATGTTGTCGGCGCCGGTGTGGCAGACCACGCAGTTCCTGATATCCTGGGGATAAGTAACTTCACCCCAGTCCCACTTTGCGCCATCGATGGCGCCATGAATTTGGTGGGCCAGGACCGTCAGGTAAGCATCATCGGCCTGCATTTCTTCCCCATAGTGGCCTAAGGGGCTATGACACACGTTACAGGCTCGGGTGTCCAGGTAAGCTGCCGGCATGGGCCGCATTTTGAAACAGTGGGCTGTGACATGATTTGCAGCCATCGCTGGGAGCGAGCACGCGCTGGGGATCAAGCTGCGTGCCATCCAGCTTGAAGTCCTTAATGCCGATGGCGTTGTTGAAGCCTTCACGGCTGACTATCATAAAAAGTCTTTGCACGTGGGTTGCATCATAGTCGGGGGCCTCGGCCAGTGCCTCAGCGGAACCGGCGGCGGTTACAAACTCGTAGGTATAGACGCCGCCACCGACTTCTGTCCAGGTTCCAATTGGATAGACGCCTCTACCGGGTTTTCCTTCGATGGCCCAACGCTCCAGATAGTCGGTGAACCAGATTCCAGCTGGTGCCGGATCTCCATTTTCGTCCAAATAGCTGGCGGCCGTGCCGGCCGGGACGATATCGGCAAGGTAGAAGCGGGTGTTGTCGGTATTAAGCTCGCCTGTGACCGGGTCTCCGGCCTCGTCGGTCCATGTGAAGTTGACTAGCAGTACGCCACCGCCGGTGTCCGTCACGGAATTGACCGTGACGGTCAGGTCCTCATCCATCGGGTCGGGGTGGTAAACAGCGATATCGGCGATTTTGTCTGCCGAGTGACAGACTGTGCAAGATTCATCGGTGGCAGTGGTAGCTGCCGGCCCGGGAGGCCCGGCTGGCCCGGCAGCCCCGGCAGACCCGTTAGACCCGTCAGATCCGTCATTGCAGCCAAAAAGCATTAACGCTCCCAGCAGCATGGCCATGCAAAGCAGCACATACTTGCAATTTTTGGAATGATTTCTAAACATTAATTTCTCCTTTCTGTTTTATGGGAATTTCAGCGAAAGCGTCGCCTTGAACAATCAGCATATTTTAAAAAATAGGCATTCCTCGTATTGCGATATTGTTTTTTCCTTTAATACCACTTTCCTTGCGGCTGCCGCAAAAACCAAAAACAGCTTAATTGTTCTCATCCAGTTTGCCTCCTGATCTCTCCGGCAACCCGGCCGGCCCGCTGTCTTATGTCGCGGGAGCCACCGGCCTTGTACCCCTGGCTTTCAGCAGGTTTACCGTTTTCGGAGATATATGTTTTCTATTTTGGTAAAAGTTTCACTTCCTGAGCTACAGGATGCTTTTCATCACCTCCTTTCGTCAGATTCACGTCCATTAAGAGGGATCGTGGAATATCCGGAGAAAGCCAGTAGGCGGCAAATAGAACGCAAATTGATGAATTTTGAAAACGGCGTTTGCTTCGCATGGGTATCCTCGGGACTGCTTTTTTTATTCTCCGAAAAATATCTGCAACGAACATGCCATAATCCGAACGAACTAACAAAGAATATAAAAACAATATGTTATATGATTTGTCGAAATGCCCACACCCTGCAATCCGGTGAAAACACCATGCCTGTCCGGCGATTTCACCAGGTGCCGGCCGTTAGCCGCCGACATTCAGCCGGGCTCAATATCCGTATGATTTCCTCGCGGCTAAGAATGCCGTCGCCGTGAAGCCGCGATTCCGATTCCTTAAAATATTGAATAAATTCTGCAACTGTGTTAATTCCAACCTGGAACAACATCGCCAGACAGGCAACCTCAGAGGCGTTTGTTAAATGAAATTAAACACCAGGCTCTACGATATATTTTTACATCAGGCCCAGCGGGTTAAGGTCGAAATATTAAGTCTAGGCCTCGGCTACACCACCGTCACCACTTCGGACGGCGGAATCGGTCTGTCGTACACCTATTTCGGTGACAAAAAATCCTGCATGGTATTGAATAAACACATCGATTATGAAGGCCAATCAGCCGCTCAGCTGCTGAAAAAGATTACAAGCGCGAATACGGTTGAAAGAAGCATGGCCCTGGCCTTGATCAATGCCCTGAATTACAAAAGTGCCTTGAACCTGCCCGAAGATCACGACAATAAAATCATGTTCGAAAGATTTAACATCAGTCAAGGTCGCCGGGTTGCCATGGTCGGCTTCTTTGGCCCGCTGGTCAGACACTTCGAGAAAATGGAAGTAGCGCTGGAAATTTTAGACATCTCACGGGGTTTGGGGCACAAGGAAAAATTTTATAAAAAACTGAAAAATTGGGCCCAGGTATTGATGCTGACCTCCACCTCGCTGTTAAACAACAGCACGGAAGAAATCCTGGCCAATGTCGGTCAAAAAACAAAAACGGTCATGCTGGGTCCCAGCACCCCGATGGTGCCGGAGGCTTTCGAACATCTGCCGGTTCACATGCTGGCCGGCACGGTGCCTCTCAATAAGGAGATGACCTTAAAAGCCATTCGCCACGGGATGGGAACCCCGGTGCTCCACAAATACAGCCGCAAGGTGTGCTTAAATATCCCTTGATCCGACCCAGTCAACCGAATCAATTCAGTAAGTAGGGCAGAGTCCACCATAGCTGAAAAAAGCTGCCTCCGGCGGAACACCTTTCACCTTATACCTTCAACCTTATACTGCTCCGCGTCGGCCCCCGCTAGGGCGGAATGACACATCTATTTTAATAAAAAAGTGTGCCTCTTGCGCCGAATGCCGGAGGCCCATCCGTTATATCCAGCATCGCGCATCCGGCCTAAATTTTTCCACTTGACAAATTCATTTCATCTTACTATATTCCCATATAGCAATATAAGGAGATATCAAATGAAAACCTTTTTAAAAGTCATGAAAGCGCTTTCCGATCCGAATCGGGTAAAAATCATCAAACTTTTGGAGCAAAAAAAGATGTGCGTCTGCGAACTGCAGGGCGCGTTGGGAATCGCCCAGCCGACGGTTTCCAAGCATTTGCGGATACTTGAAGAAGCCGGCTTGGTTGATTATAAAAAAGATGGCCTGTGGGTCAACTATTATCTGACAGACGGCCGGGGCAGCCCTTATGCGGCCAGTATCCTGGGTAATTTGCGCCACTGGTTGAACGAGGAGCCGGCGGTGGCCGAATTGGTGAAAAAGGCACCGTTTATTAATCGGGAAGAGATTTGTCGACAATGATTTGGCAACGCTATGAATCGTTAAATTGGTATATAGCATTCTTTGGGACGATTCCGGCTGGGTCAAATCGGATTGAAGTCCATCAGTGGTCGCAGTCTTGCACCGCTTGAACCAGGGAGGTTAGGACCAATGAGTAATATTTCTGCAACCGCAAATAAGAATTCACAACTGCTTGAGGCCCGGGAGGCAGAAGCGGAAGAAGCGCCGCCTTCCATGATCGACTGGCAAAGCATCTGGAAACCATTGGCTGTAATTGCCGGAGTCTTTTTGCTATTTTTCTGGCTGCCGATTGACAGCAGCCGCTTCAGCGGGGCGGTCATCGAATCTCTGGCCTTGGTCAAATGGTACGCCCAGGAACACGTGCTGCTGTGCCTGGTGCCGGCCTTTTTCATTGCCGGCGCCATTTCGGTATTTGTGTCCCAGGCGGCGGTCATGAAATACCTGGGGGCCGGCGCCAAAAAGGTCATGTCCTACGGGTGGCCTCCGTGTCGGGCTCCATCCTGGCGGTCTGCTCCTGCACGGTGCTGCCGCTGTTCGCCGGTATCTGGAAGCGCGGCGCCGGCCTCGGCCCGGCCATTGCGTTTCTGTATTCCGGCCCGGCCATCAATATGCTGGCGATCGTTTTGACCGCCCGGGTGCTCGGGCTGCCCCTCGGCGTGGCCCGGGCCGTGGGAGCGGTGCTGTTCAGCGTGGTCATCGGCCTGATCATGCATCTCCTGTTCCGCAAGGAAGAGCAGGCCAAGGCCCAGGCAGCCCTGCACATGCCCGAGCCGGAAGTGGAGCGGCCGCTGTGGCAGAATGTGGTCTATTTTGCCGTCATGGTGGGCATCCTGATGTCTGCGACCTGGGGCAAGCCGGCCGAGCCGACCGGTCTGTGGCATGCGATCTACAGCGTTAAATGGTTATTGACCGGTTTTTTTGCGATTGTCCTCGGCGTGCTGCTGACAAAATGGTTCCGCGTGAAGGCCTTTAAAGTCGTCCTGGCAGCCGCCGCCGTTCTGGTTCTGGCATTTGTTTTCCCGCACCAGCCCCTGATTGCCTTTTCGGCCGGCATCATTGCGTTGGTGCTGCTGCTGACCACCACCCGCGGGGAAACCGAGTCCTGGTTTATGTCCACCTGGGATTTTACCAAGCTGATCACTGCCGCTGCTGTTCGGCGGGGTGCTGATTGCCGGTCTTGTTGCTCGGCCGGCCCGGGCTCGGAAGGCCTGATTCCATCCAAGTGGGTCGCCGGACTGGTGGGCGGCAATTCCCTGGGGGCCAACCTGTTTTCATCGGTGGTCGGCGCATTTATGTACTTTGCCACGCTGACCGAGGTGCCGATTCTGCAAGGTCTTCTCGGCGCCGGCATGGGCCAGGGCCCGGCGCTGGCGCTGCTGCTGGCCGGCCCGGCCTTGAGCCTGCCCAACATGCTGGTGATTCGCAGCGTGCATGGGTACCAAAAAGACCGTCGCGTTTGTCAGCCTGGTGGTCGTGATGGCCACCATCAGCGGCATGATCTTCGGTCATTTTTTCGCCTAACTGCCATGAAAAGGCCATATGTTTATTTATAAAGGAATAAAATCATGTCTTCAGATGAAGTTACCCAGATCAATATCGGCAGGTACCGCACCGGCATCATCGGACTGAAACCCATTTTAGCGGAAGTGGCCGAAACGTGTGCCGCCCAATCGGATGAAGAGATTTGTAGCGAACTTTTGAAACGGCTTGGTCAGCGCAACTATATTCCCGAGCGTCGAAAGAGGAATACGGCCAGGCTTTTTTAAGGGAGTTCAAAAAATTTACCGGTCGTCCAGTTGAGAACAGCGGGCCGGACGGGCTGGAAATCAAAGTCCTGGGCCCCGGCTGCGCACGCTGCAACCAGCTGGAGCAGGATCTGATGGCGGTGATGGCCGAATTAAATATGGCAGTCGACATCGAGCATGATTACCGACATCGCTGAAATCGGCAGCTACGGGGTGATGGGCACGCCGGCGTTGATTGATCAACGGGCGATCAAGGCGGTCGGTTCAGTCCCACCGAAACCAAAGCTGAAGAAATGGCTGCAGGATGCCATTTGCCCAAACCGCCAAATAACCAGTCAACCAATAATTAGCGCAAACATTAAATTTACTAATAGGGAGGAAAATATCATGGAAATTAAAGTATTAGGACCCGGCTGTCCCAAATGTCAACAAACCGAAAAAATCGTCAAAGAAGCGTTGGCGGAAGCGGGCGTGGATGCTACCGTCGGACATGTGACCGACACCATGGAAATTGCCGGCTACGGTGTTTTCGGCACCCCGGCGGTCGTAGTGAACGGCGAAGTCAAAAGTGTCGGCAAAATCCCGAAAAAAGAAGATGTCAAATCCTGGTTGGCCGGATAACTTCGCGCTTCGATTAAGCTGAGGCGAAAAAATCCGTTTCAGACAAACCATCAACCCAGCGGGCATGTCCAATGCCCTGCCGTTGAAAGGGGTTGATATGCCCGCTGACTTAATTTCCTGAGGAGCTGTCAAATTGAGAAAAAATAAAATTGTCATGTTACTGGGTTTTTTGGGATTTATCGTGATGGCCGATAACTGGGTCGTGTCACCCATCCTGCCGGCGATTTCTGAAAATATCGGCGTTGCGGTCGAGCGCGCCGGGCTTCTGATTGCCGCTTACATGATTCCCTTTGGAATTTTTCAAATTATTTTCGGCCCCCTGGCGGATCGCTACGGCAAAAAGCAGGTGATCACTTTTTCGATTATACTGTTTACCATCGCCACGGGTCTGTGTGCGGCGGGCTTCGGCTTGACCGATCTGGCGATTTACCGGGCGCTGACCGGCATTTTTGCGGCGGCCGTGATGCCCATATCGCTGGCGTTGATCGGCGATATTTTCCCGATCGAGCAAAGACAGGGCGCCATCGGCACTTTTATGGGCATATCCTTTCTCGGCCAGGGCTTAAGCATGGTCACCGGCGGCGCGATTGCCTATTTTTTAAACTGGCGCGGCGTGTTCGCGATCTATGCCCTGCTGTCCGTCATTCCGATGGTGATGCTCATCAAAAACTATAAGCTGCTGCCCGATACCAAGCATGCGGACAGCAAATTTATTGCGCCTTATTTGAAACTTCTGGCCGATCCCAAAAGCCTGTTTACCTATATTCTGATATTGCTGGAAGGCATGTTCATCATCGGCAGCTTTTCCTATCTCGGCGCCTTCATCGCCAAAACACATCATTTCAACTACCTGACCATCGGAATCATCATGACGGCTTTTGGCTTGATGACGGTGGTCGGCGGACGTCTGAGCGGCAAACTCGTTCCGAAAATCGGCGCCCGCAAAATTCTAACCCTGGGGCTTATGTTTGCCACTCTGGCCGACTTTCTGCATCTATTATTTCGGCCGCAGTCTCGGGTGGCTGGTGGTCGGCATCGGATTGCTGGGTCTCGGGTTTATTTTCACCCACTCCACCCTTTTAACGCGTGCCACTGAGTTTGCCCGGAAAGCGCGGGGGGCGGCCATGTCTCTGGTGGCTTTTTGCTTCATGGGCGGCGGAGGACTCGGGACGGCCATCGGCGGAAAAATCGCATCGTCTACGGCCTGCCCTCGTTGTTCCTGATCTATGCCGTTGCCTTGGTCATCACACTGATGCTGAGTTTTATTTTGATCAACGGTCAGGTCGTTCCCTCCCGTCTGGCGGCTGAATCGGAGCCGGCCTGATTCAAGTGATCGCAGCGGCCAACATTTCCATCGATAAAAAATGCAGCTGACTGATTAAAAACTGCTGCGGTTAAAACACGCTATATACTATCGTCCTGCCACAATGCTGGTGTATTATAAAATGAAGGGCTATCGATTGTGACCATAATCCGAAAATTCACTATTTCTCTTATTGTGTTAAGCTTTTGGGCCTTGATTGGTCCGCCTGCGACTATCGCCGAGGTGGAAAAATTCAGTGACGTGCCGGTCAAGGGCATGGTCACGATGATTGATCTCGGGGCCAAAAAGTGCATTCCCTGCAAGATGATGGCACCAATCCTGGTGAAATTGGAAAAGCAATATGAAGGCAAGGCCGCTATTGTATTCATCGACGTTTGGGAACACAATGAACAGGCCGGACGATTTGGAATCCGGGCTATTCCGACACAGATATTCTTTAATAAAGACGGCAAAGAAATATATCGTCATGTCGGATTCATGGATGAAAGGGCAATTATCAACCAGCTGAAGAAAATGGGGGTTGAGTAGTTTGCTCGAATCCATTTTTTTAACTGTAAACGAATGGATGGTCAGCGGGACCGCCATCGCCGGTGTCGGGTGTTTTACCTGGGGTATGATCAGTGTGCTATTCAGCCCCTGCCACCTGTCCTCCATCCCCCTGATCGTGGCCTATGTCGGTGGTCAGGAGCAGGTGTTAAACCCGAAGCAGGCCGGCATTTATTCATCTCTGTTTACCCTGGGCCTGTTTATCAGCATTGCTTTTATCGGTATCGTCTGCGCCCTGCTGGGGCGGATGCTGGGGGATGTTGGCAATTTCTGGCAAATCATTGTGGGAGCCGTGCTGATCTGGGTGGCGCTGGGAATGCTGGGGGTTGAACGATGCTCCGTGTCTGGCAGTTTGCTATATCGATTGAATCTGAGGGGTTTGTCGGGGGCCTTTCTGCTTGGCCTTGCCTACGGAGTTCTTTCAGGCTCCTGCACCTTCGGCTTCATCGCGCCTATTTTAGCGGTTATCACCATTCAACAGCAAATTGCGACCGGTATTGTCTACATTCTGTTGTTTGCCGTCGGCCACTGCCTGCCGATTGTGGCTGCCGGCAGTTCAACCGCCGCCGTGCGCAAACTTTTGGGAAACAGGGCCTGGCAGGGCACCGGCAACTGGTTTAGACGCGCCGCCGGAATTATTATCATTTTGCTGGGTGTGTATTTTATCCTTAATCCGCTAATATTATCTTAACCTTGCGAACCATTTAATATGTTGCTAAAAAGTTATACCAAAGAAATATTCAGACCGGAGTGCAATCCCGGGTTTGAATCCGTACATTGCATCGCGCACCTGGACCAGGACATTTCCGGGGTGCTGCCCTACCTCAACGCGGTTCTTGGCGGTTTTGACTATCTCAAAGACCCGCCGGCCGTAATATTTCGCTCCCAGGGCAAATTGATCACGGTGCACGGCGATAAAATTGCGATCAATGCCTTGCGGGATGAAGCCGAGGCCGCTAAGATCCTCGAGTGGCTGAAACGGGAAATCAACGAGGCCTGGGAAAATCGCGCAGACATCGAACCCAGCTATGAGGGTGCGCCCAAACCCAAGCTGATCGAAATTCTCAAGCTGCTGCCTAAAACCAACTGTAAAGAGTGCGGCCAACCCACCTGCATGGTATTCGCCGCCCGCATGACAGAAGGCGTCAGAGGGCCGAAAGATTGTCCGCCAATGGGTGCCGAAGACAAACAGCGGCTTGCAGAATACATGCGCCAGTTTAAGTTTGACGCTTAACTAAGAAGTAATGTCACAGCGCCCCTTAACCCCGGCACTGTTGAATCCACAGATTTCGCAGATTACACAGATTATAATGAATGTGAGGAGGTGGAGATTGCGAAATCTGCGTTAGGATTAAATTTATCCTTTCAAAAGCTTGACAAGATCTATATCCAAACCTGATTGATAAGGGGAGACACGCCATGAGCCATGAAGCAATTCGAAACAATGAACGGAAAATGACCAGCGTTTTTGAGCGGTTCCTTTCACTGTGGGTAATTTTGTGCATTATTGCGGGGATACTGCTCGGTAAAATTGCCCCGGGCGTGGCGCAATCGCTCGACGGTATGGCCATCTATGTCAAGGGGGCGCCGGTGGTGTCCATTCCGATCGCCGTCTGCCTGTTTTTCATGATGTATCCGATTATGGTCAAGATCGATTTCAGTGAGGTCATCAAGGCCGGCAAAAGCGGCAAACCGGTGTTTCTGACCCTGTTTATCAACTGGGCCGTCAAACCGTTTACCATGTACGGGATCGCCCTGTTTTTCCTGGGAACGTTGTTTTACGGGTTCATCGGTCCGGAAGCGGTGGACCATGTCAAGATGCCTTTCGGTCTCGACCTGCCGGTGGGCGCGACTCACGGCGCCGGAACCGTGGTTCTGGTTGACGGTCTGAAGATGCTGCAAGTCCCGCTTTGGCGCAGTTACCTGGCCGGCTGCATCCTTTTAGGAATCGCGCCGTGTACAGCCATGGTACTGGTGTGGGGCTATCTGTCCCGCGGCAATGACGGACTGACGCTGGTGATGGTGGCCATAAATTCCCTGACCATGCTGCTGCTCTATGGCGTGCTCGGCGGATTTCTGCTGGGCGTGGGACGACTGCCGGTACCCTGGCAGGCCTTGCTGCTGTCTATCGGCATCTATGTTGCCCTGCCGCTGGTGGCCGGCTATCTGTCCCGCCGGTGGCTGATTGCCGCCAGGGGCGCAACCTGGTTTAAGGAAAAGTTTTTACACGTTTTGACGCCCATTACGATTATCGCCCTGCTGATCACCCTGGTGCTGTTGTTTTCTTTTAAAGGTGCGGTGATCATCAGCAATCCGCTGACCATCCTGTGGATCGCCATTCCGCTGTTTATTCAGACCGTCCTGATTTTCTGGCTGGGCTATGGTCTGGCCCGGTTGCTGAAACTGCGCTACGTGGATGCCGCCCCGGCGGCCATGATTGGCGCCTCCAACCACTTCGAGGTGGCCATTGCCACGTCCACCATGCTGTTTGGCTTATCCTCAGGGGCGGCCCTGGCAACCGTCGTGGGGGTGTTGATCGAGGTGCCGGTGATGCTGATGCTGGTCAAAATCTGCCTGAGAACCAGGCATTGGTTTAGGACAGAAGAAATGGCTGGAGCCGCCAAACAACCAACCGCCGGATAATTTGGGTTTGGCATTGAAACCTTCAACTGACCAATAAATGAAAATGAAGCTGGAAAGCCGGGAAGCTATAAGGCTGGGAGGCAGGGAATCAATTAAAGAGAAGGGGTGGAAATCATGGATGATCCATTGCACCATTTACTTTACAACCTTCAAGGATTCCGGCCCCCAGGTTTTTTAGCCTCCCAGCCTCTACGCTTCACAGCCTCCAAGCCTTGCCAAATAATGCAACTTGGGCCTGACCCGGGCTGACCCTGCCGCGTAGAAAATTATTTTGCCACAATGTAGCATTTTTTCTTGACATCGCTTTATTGATGGTGTTAGGGTCTTTCTCGCCGTTATAATCTCCATACCAAAAGTTGTACCTCCTTTCCATGAGTGGTTTCTCTCTTGAACACTTGGCGTTTAAGAGAGGAGCCACTTTTTTTAGATTTCCCCATTGACAATCATACCACATGGTGGTAAATAGCAACTGCTTCACACAGCAGTTCACAACTTTCCCGGAATTTTTCATGGACAGCGAAGAGTTTAAAGGTTTTCGCAACAGGCTCAATCGGACCCAGAAGCAGATCGCCGAACTTCTGGGAACTTCATTAAAGGCAATCCACAGCTACGAGCAGGGGTGGCGCAACGTGCCGGGACATGTTGAGAGACAGATGTATTTCCTGGTTTCCAGATTGGCGGAAAACCGCAAAAGCAAAAAGCCGTGCTGGCTGATCAAAAAATGTCCCGCTGCGCAGAAGAAGAAATGTCCGGCCTGGGAATTTAAGGCCGGGAAATTGTGCTGGTTTATCAATGGGACGGTTTGCGAAGGTCAAGTTCATAAAAATTGGAAAGAAAAAATGAAGATCTGCCGATCGTGCAAGGTGTTACGTTCCATGCTGCAACTGAGTCCACCCGAGCCCCTTTCCTCCTGAAAAATCCTCGACTATAATAAAACGTCTGACGATTCCTTTTCTTCGGTCGGGCTGTGCGGTCTGGCCTTTTTCGTCGGAATTATCGGCGGAGTCTGCGGCATCGGCGGTGGTTCTATCATTGCACCATTTTTAATTATATAGATAGCCAACAGGCCTGTTAATGGCATTTTATTCGATATCCAGATCATGAAAAGCCGCGATGGTGAAACCGTTTTGCGGGAAATGTTGGTCGAAGGTAAATGCGTGCGTTACCTCGCGGGATTCCATGATCTCAAAGCTGAGGCAATCAACCAGGCTTATGTTCCGGTTGTTGAGAGCAAAAAGTCGTTGGATTGCGCGGGCGTGCCAGTCACCGTGAACCCAAATTATTTCCATAAGCGGCATGATATTTGATTGAAAATCATGAACCGCCCCTAGCCCTACTCGTTGCTGCAATAGCGCAGCGGTTTCAACCAGGACAAAGGAGCTGGTCAGCAGTTGAATGCGATGTTGGGCAAAATATGCAAAGTTAAGTTTTGCCCGCACATGCATTAAATCATTTTCTACCAGCAGGGCGAAAAGCCCGGATGTATCGGCAAAAATTATCATGATCCAAAATCCTCTTCAAGGTATCGGTCATGATGTATGGAAATATCCCCTGAATCGGATTTATATTTGCCGACAACGGATTCTGCCCGGCGGTATAGAGCGGAGTGATCCGGTTTGCCGGCAACGATGAACTGATCCACCGCTTGCCGAATCAAAGCAGCCACGGATTCTCGGCTGGCAGCTGAAAGCTCCCTGAGTTTTTTAGCTTGTTCTTCGGTCAGTTGGATTTGAGTTCGAACCATGGACCCTCCTTTAATCATGATTACATATTCGCCATTATGATTACAGTATGTCTGTCTACTGTCAAGGATTTTTTTAAGTAGTGACGCTTTGCTGATCATCACAGCATGTTCGCCCCATTCATTTGATCTTCAATCTGCGGCAGTTCAGGTTCTCGGATGTGACGATACCTGTATCTGCGGTCCAACGCTTAATATAGCGTCAATAGTACCGGAAAAGCCCAGGTCAGCCATAAAAATTCATTTTGATATCAAAAGGATGGTTAAAAGAGTTGAAATAATATCACGCCAAGTGTATGGAGGATTAAGCTTCGAATATGATAGTATCTTAAACGGCTCTAAAACGGCTTCACCCTCGACGCTAAATTTCTTTGGAGAGGAGCAATCATGTATCTTCCGAAAGTCTATGAAAAGTTTACCGGAAAGTATCCCGAGGTATTTAAAGATTACAAGCAACTGGGCCAAACCTGTCGGGAAGCAGGACCGCTGGATCAAAAATCCCAGGATCTCATCAAACTCGGGATTGCGATCGGCGCCAATTCCAGAGGCGCGGTGATGTCCAGCACCCGCAAGGCGCTGGAGTCCGGTGCGACGAAAGAAGAGATTGCCCACGCGGCCTTGCTGTCTTTGACGACCACGGGGTTTCCCAACATGATCGCCGCTTTGCAGTGGGTGGATTCAGTGCTGGAAGAGGCCGAATCCGGCTAAGCCGGAATTGAAAATTTAAGATTGAAGATTGAAGATTTGAGGATGTCGCTGCGCTCCGTCATTTATTTAACAGGCTTCTATATTTTTGAAGCAAAATGATAAGCTCGCAAACGGTATTACAGGCATGCGCATCACAGCATAACATAATCTGCGAAGCAGAAAGTAATTAATCCGCCGGACATTCAAGCCAGCAGCCATTTTTCTTTTTAATAATCAAGTTGCAGCCCTGAATTAGACATTTTCAGGGCGGAGTAATTAGGAGCTCACTTTTTATCCGCTTGATCTCCCGGTTCACTGAAAAACTCGGGCAGGTAAAATTCGTCGTAGTTGGACAGCAGACCGACGACACTTAAATTCTTCAAATTTTCAATTCGGTTCGCAGCAAACCCCAGGCGTTTAAAATTAAGCAGGCTCTTTTCAGCGTGGCACGTTTTACAGGTATGGCCCTGGGGTTTGATATATTCATGGAATTTGTTCTTGATTCCTTCCCGCTGCTCAGGGCTGAGTGAATCTCTGACTTTCATATAATCTCTGGCTAACGGTGCATCCTGCACCAGGACCGCCGGCCTGAGGTCATCGGTTGTCTGGGCTTTGTAGAACGGGGCGATTTTAGATATTAGATCCTTGCCTTTTGAGAGACTGCCGGTTGCCGGGTCATAGCTGGTGCCGTAAAAAGGGCCCTGGGGGTTTTGATCGAGGGGATTGTACCATTTATAAACAACGGTCGTTCCCGGTTGCTCCTTGATATGACATGTTTCACATACGAAAAATTGAGTATGAAGATTCATCAGCCCCCGGATCCGTTTGTTTTTGCTATGGGGATATTCTGAGTGGCATATGAAACACACGGGCCGCTTATCCTCAGGCAACCGGGGGTATTCAGGGGGAACGTTGTGAAAATGTCTGTGTTTCTCCAATTCCGCGGCACGGCGAACCTCATCAACCAATTCCGATCTGCCGCGCTCGCGATATTTTTCCCACAGAGGCCGTAAAAGCGCGGGTCCACGCTGGGAAATGGTTAGATGGTAAACGATCCCCAAAAACACCAGCATGGTCAGCAGCATAAAAATGAAGCCGATGACGTATGATATCAACGGATGATTTGCTCCAGGGCGTTCGGCCGGCGAGTCTGGTTTCCGCTTATCCGTGCCGGATCTTCGCGCTGGGTTTTGGCGCCAGGATGTGCCGTTTTTCAGCAACAGCTTGATACCTTCTTTGCGCCGGCGGACGGTTTCGAGCAGCACAAGGCCTATCAGACCGAAAATAGGGCCAAAAACGGCAAATTTGAGGATATAGCTCAGCAGCTTAATAACCGGGCTCTGTTCAGGGTTCGCAGCGGGATGGACCGCAATTCCGACAAACCAGCTGTTTGTCTGGTCATGACACTGTTTGCAGGTTTGCTTCAAATTGTCTTTATAGGTGGTGGCCTTTGGGTTATCGCTTTGATAGATATCATGCAGGGCGCTAGATGCATGGCAGCTAATGCAGTCGGCCGCTTTGCGGGAGCCCAATTTCACCAATTGACCGTGGATCGATCGATTATAGGATTCCACGGCTGTCAATGCCTTTGGTGAAACATTGAGTTTTTTCATTAGCCCGGCGTCCTGATGGCATTGGGCACATAATTGGACTATTTGGCGCGGTGA
This sequence comes from uncultured delta proteobacterium, assembly GCA_963710795.1. GTDB lineage: Bacteria > Desulfobacterota > Desulfobacteria > Desulfobacterales > JAFDCJ01 > JAFDCJ01. The sequence continues at coordinate 32,955 of CAVQBT010000012.1, read as the reverse complement.
GCGGGTGGTCTTTTTGCGCAGCCGATGGGTGATGTGATTATAGGCTTGGATGACGCCTTGCGGCAAATGGCAGTTGTAGCAGCGACGCAGGGTTTCAGCGTAAGGCACACTTTTTTCCGAGATTGGTGAATACAATGGATTCAGATGACAAAACTTGCAGTAGGGCTTAGCGTTCTTTAACGCTTCAGGGTCTTGCGGTCTGGTACCGTGGACGCTGTCTTTATAGATATCAATAATTTTTTCATGGGAAAATTTTTTTTGGGCAAACGGTGGTTTGATATGGCACTGGGTCGCACAATTGACCCCGCGCGTCACCGGATCATGCGGAATTTTGGTAATGTACGTATGGCAGCCCCGGCATTCGACGCGCCGGTGAACGCTTTCGCGGTATAATATTTCATCGACATTGTAATTCCAGCGCTTGCCGTTTTCATCGATTCTGCCGATAAAGCGGTGCCTGTGGCACATGAGGCAATTTTCTGTGTCGGTGGCTTGCGCCGGCAACGCGGACAATAAAAAAATGAATATTCCCGCCATGAACAACAACGTGGCCCTATGTTTTTTGACTGTCTTCAAAACCATGCGCACTTTTCGGCTGAGCGGAAAATTCGAGAGGCCGTGTCAATTCAAAAGGTTGGGCAGGTAAACTTCTTTGTTTCCGGTGATCGCGCCTTTAATGTTCAACTGTTGCAGATCTGCAATCCGGTTGTCGGAAAATCCGAGTTGCTTTAAGTCCAGGATACCCGTTTTCGAATGACAATCCTTGCATTCATGTCCTTTGGGTTTGATATTTTCATGAAATTTGTTTTTGACGCCGTCTCTTTGCTCGGGAGTCAGCTGGTCTCTGACTTTCATAAAATCTTTGGCCAGCGGCGCATCCTGTTCCAGGAGGGCTGATTCAATCTCAAGGCCTCTTTTGTAGTAAGGCGCCATCTTGGATGTCAGGTCCTCAACCTGTGCCAGATTTCCCGTCGAAGGGTCATAATGGGTGCCAAAAAACGGTCCGGCCGGATTTTCATCAGTCGGATTATACCATCGATAAATGATATTGCGGTCCTTGCGCTCTTTGATATGGCAGGTCTCACACACAAAATATTGCGTGTGCATGTTTAAAAGCGATCTGATCTGGCTGTTCTTGCTGTGGGGATAGTCGGAGTGACAGATGTAACAAACCGAGCGCTCACTTTCAGCAAGCTTGGGAAACGCTACAATTCGGTGAAAATGCTGGTGTATCTCCAAATCCTTCTGTCGTTTGGCTTCCACTAAGATTGGTGATTCGGGTTCAGTGAAATATTTGTCGATCAACGGTTTCAACAGTTCCGGGCCATGATGCGAAATCGTTAGATGATATACGACACCGACGAACACCACCAGCGTAAGGACGATAAAAATGAAACCGATCAAATAAGAAATTATGGGGTGATCCAGTCGCTCCTGTTGTGGTTTGCGCAATTTTAAATGACCTCCATCTGAATATACCGAGGTTGAGAGGTTCAGGGTTCAACGTTCCGGGTTGAGATATCCCCAAATAGCTCATATCAAAAGGGATTCTGTCTTTATGGTGTTGATAAAGCCGTTATACCCAATGGCGTATGTCGGGTATTCCGGATCTTGATCAGTAAAGAATCCGAGCCCAAAAGACCGGGTTTTCAATGTTAGTATAAAATAAGCAGCGTCCATCGGCTGTAACCTTTGAACTTTGAACCCTGAACTTGGAACCAGTTATTTTAGATTAATGGATTCGCGGCAAGTCGGAAGCGGATACGGCTTGGGACTTGATGGTTTTATTCTTATTCAATAGATTTTTCATATACTCCCGCTCCTGGGGGATTTCTTTGAGATTGTTCAGGTACTCCAAAAAATGCTCCTCGATTTGATGCTCCCGGGTAATCTTGCCGGTTAAAAAAGTCCATTGTAACGGAAATCGCCCGGGCACAAAATGAACATTGAGCCAGTGCCAGAAAGCGATTACGATCAATGCCATCACCGCTTCATCGGCGTGCATCAAGCGGGCGAGTTCCTGAAAAAAGGCCGGAAAAGAGCCGCTGTCATTGACGGCGGTGGGGATCAAATTCGCCAGGGATGAGGGAAATACTTTTGCCATGAGCTCCGGGAACAGCAAGGCGGTACCGGCCGTTATCAAAACAAAATTTCCCCAGACCAGGGCCAGATAATGCAGTTTTTGCTTGTACATGAACTTTTCCATTTTGGGCCGGTACGGCTCGCGCCCCAGGAAATATTTGATGTCGTGGATCAGGTCCAAAAGATCTTTTTTGCGCGGGATTATGGTTCGCCTGTAGTCGAATTCATTGTTGATGATCTTGAGAAACGTTCCGCCGATGACTGTGATGAGATGGTAGGCACAGGTAAATATCATCACAAAGGCCGCGATTCGATGAACGAGCCGGGCGGTGTCGGCTCCGCCAAAAACAGAGATTACATAGGGCGCCCAGAACATATCGCTGAAATAAACCGGCAACCCGGTTGCAACCAGCACCAGGAAGGTAGCTGCAATGAGCAGGTGCTGGATAACGATATGAACAGAGAACCGGGGCAGCGTTCCCAACGGATCCGATGCAACGGATTTATAAATGTCTCTGGGAATGTTGCCGACGCCTTCAACATAAGTAAAATATTCGTCTGCGGCCGTCGTTGCATCAGTGGCAGCCGCAATTGTTTGCGATGAATCCGACATAAAACCTCCTGTTAGATCAGAACTCCACGACTTCAAAAAACCGATGTCAAGGTCAAATTCCGGGCCGCCCTTGACGGGGTTCAACCATCGGCCGGTTCTTAGGACCCGGATTTTTTAGGCCGCACGGCGTTTGCTTTGGCCGCGCCAGCTGGTTCCGCGCCGCAGCAGAAATTTAACGCCGTCTTTCCGGCGGCCGCGCGTCTCCAGCAGCAGCAGACCCACCAGGCTGAACAGCGATCCATAAAGCGCCAATCGCAGGAAAATAGCGGCAATATGCAGAATCGGGCTGCCCTCGGGATGCGGACGCGGATGAACGGCGATCTGGATAAACCAGCTATTTGTTTGGGCATGGCACTGTCGGCAGGTTTGTGCGAGATTGTCTTTGTTAATGGTCGCTTTTTTATTATTTTGTTTATAGATGTCATGCAGTAAGTTCGAGGCATGACAGCTGATGCAGTCGGCAGCTTGCTGTGAACCCAACATTATCGATTTGCCGTGGATCGACCGGTTATAGGTTTTCACGGCATCCAGGCTTTGCTGGGGTGCGCCTGCTTTTTTCATGAACGGCTGATCATTGTGACATTTACCGCACAATTGGACGATCTGTTGCGGGGAGCGGGAGGTTTTTTTTCGCAAGCGATGGGTGATATGTTTATAAGCCTGGGTGACGCCCTTTTTCTGGTGGCAGTTTAAACAGCGCTTCAGGGTAACGTCAAAGGATATCATCGCCTCATCAACTCTCGTATACAACGGGTTGAGATGGCAAAATTTGCAGTCGGGCTTGGCTTTTTTCAAGGCCGGCGAATCGTCGGGCCGAATCCCGTGCACGCTCTGTTTATAGATATTGATTATTTTTTGATGGGAAAACTTTTCAACGGCAAAGGGCGGTTGAATATGGCATTGGGTGGCACAGTTTACTGACTCTGTGACCGGGTTATGCGGAAATTTGGTGATATAGGTGTGGCATTCTAAGCAGGCGACATTCTGGTGAAGGCTATGCTCAAAAATATTTTCATCGACATTATAGTTGAACTGCTTGCCGTTTTCGCCAATTCTACCGAGAAAGTGGTATTTGTGGCATACGAAACAGGTTTCTTTTTCATTGGCCTCGGCTTCGAAACTTAGCAACAGACAAACGCACACCACTGCCCAACAGATAGACGCGATTAATGAATCCCTGGGTAACATGAATTTGATTCTCCCGATGAGCCCAATCAATTATTTATCGATAATAAACTGCCTCCTGGTGAACAAATCATTGAACGCTATATATAGCTTACGCTTGGAGATAGCTTAAGCTTGGAACTGCCGGGGTAATTGCTTTCAGTTGGGATATGCGTCAGCACCGCATTCCATGGGGGGTAAGCCGCATCGCGTGCTGGCTGAGGACATACTTGGCACAACGTAGTAATTTTGTCAATCCGTTTTTTGGGGTCGGCCGTGAAACATTCCAACTATTATGCAGGTTCACGGCCCAGCCTATTTTCTTCGACCCCCGACGGCGGGATCTTCGACCGGCCCAGCTTCCGGCCCGCAGGCATACAGTCCGGAGGGAGGACCAGGTTTTGCGCGACCAAGTAAAAAGTCCGCCCCTTGCATCTCATCAAGAAGCGGACTTTTTATTTTTAAGCACTTTTAGGGGCAACCCAAAATTTTATTTTGGAAACAGTTCTTTAGGCTTGGTCGTATTGCCGGTGGCAGCCGGAAAATCCATGGCCCGATAGGCCTTCTGGTTGTGCTCGATCAGATCATTGGCCTCTTCAAAGTAGTTGATAAAGCGTTTTTTGCACTCATAGAAGCCGTGCCACCAGGCATAGTCCGGCGCCATCATGGCGGCGCCGAAGCGCGCGCGGCGGCCTTCGTGATGCCACAGCTCATAAAATTCCACTTCCAGACGCTCGTCAAAAAACTTGGTATTGTCCAGCAAGCCTTTGGCATATAAGTCATCGAGCATCTTTTTGGCCGGCTTGAAATAGATGTCATTGTACTCTTCAACAACCTTATCCAGTCTGACAAAATGGCCGTCCACCCAGGTGTCGCCGTGGCACTGCAGACAAACGTCTTTCATTTTTTGCCGTTCGACTTCGTGATTCGTTTTGGCCGGAAAAGGCTTGAAATCACTGGGGCGAATGGTCAGCGGCGCCTGGGTCTCCCAGGCCAGCCGCTCGGTAACGTCATGACTTGTCAGCACCGGGCCGGCGCCCGACATGTGGCAGGCGGCGCAGGTGGGCGCGCGGTAGTCGACCCCCGGTGTCCAGGTGCCCGGAGCGGCATTCCAGTTGTAGGAGTCGCCGTGCGCCGTGTAAATATCACCGTGCTTGGATTCCATATAAATTTCGATCTGGGGATGATCCGGGTCCCAGATGGCACTGGCCGCAGGCTTCCGGTTTGCGCGCCTCCATAACCGAGAAACGATGCCGGGTGTGGCAGGAGGTACAGCTGCCCTTGCTGCCGTCGAAATTAAAGCGTCCCACGCCCGCATTCGGCCAGGTCAGCGGATCCAAGGTACCGTCTTTTTCTTTTAAGATGGTGCCATGGCAGACGTAGCATCCGGTTGTCCTTTCGAGATCGCTGTTCATGCCCTTGTTCAGCCAGGGATCGATTTTCCAGATGATCTCCAGGGTATTGGCATGTTTGCTCCGGCTGTACTGCTGAGCTTCATCCGGATGGCAGCGGGAACAATCCTTGGGACTGACGGCGGCCGCCACCGGCACCTTGTATTCCTGGGTGCCGTATTTCGTATCGGAGCGCTCGTACTGCTTGTAGTGCTCCTGGCTGACGTCCGGATCAAATTCTTCGGCCCTGTGGCAGTCGTAGCAGGTGATGTTGGCGCTGGCGTGCCGGCTCTGGGCCCAGTCGTCGAAAATGCCCGGATGCTCTTTTTTATGGCACTCCAGGCAAGCGACCGCTTGCGGCGGCATGCTGCGAACGATGCGAAACTCCTTCTCTTTGGGGAAGTTTGCGCTGCTCTGAGCCTCAGCGCTGCGCAACCCCGCTGCCATCAACGCGGCCCCTGCGACCGTAAGCGCGACGGCATAAAAAAACTTTTTCATACTCGGCCTCCTTTCTTTGAGACTTAATGGTGATTTTTTTGCATTATATCGCTGGAGAAATCATCCTTAAGTATTTAACGCCTGTCCTTTTTAGCTGATTAACCGAATTGTTTGTATTTATACCGTTGCCGCGGAATATGAACCAGGGGACGGTGGCAGTCCACACATTTTTTTTCATAGCCCGGCCGGGGGTAGACGACGGTTCTGTGGGCCAGCATGGCGCCGCGCTTGTCCGGAATATACAGCAGATTGCGGTGGCACTTCATGCATTGTTCATTTTTAAAGGAGGCATAGGCCGCTTCACGATTTTTTTCGCGATCGTATTCATCCTGCTAAAAAGTGAACGAATGACGTCTTTGATGCCGTGGAACGTCTTCTGGTAGAAAAAATTAAAGGTGTCGTGGGGGGCCGGCAAATGGCAATCCATGCAGTCGGCCACAAAGCCCTGGGCATTATTGACATGGGTGGAGGTTTTCCAGGAATTGTAGGCGGATTGGATTTCGTGGCAGGAGGCGCAAAATTCCGGCGTCGAGGTGCGAACCATGGTGTAGTAACTCATGCTGAACAGCGGAAAAGCGATCAGCACCCCAATTATGATGAAAGTCAAGGGTTTAACCGCTCTTCGCCAGGCGGACTTTCTCTCTTTGGATGGGTGACCGGCCTTTTGCATGGACCCTCCTTAACAGCATTTAATTATTGAAGATAAAAAATTCAGGTATCGAATCGTCTATTATACGAAATTGATAAAGAATTTCAGTGCATTCGTCAAGCGACGGAAATGTAAAACTTGTAACATCTAATTAATCCGCCTGTGCTACAATATGAGATTTTTTTCAGGTTATCAAAAAGAAATCTAATATAGTTGATTATTCTAATTTTCTGGGCGGATTAATTACTATTTAAAGATTTTGCTGAAGATCTTATCATCCGAGGCCATGCATTTTTTTTCCAGCTGTTTGTATTGCTCCAGCAGTTCTTTGCCCTGACGGGTCAGGCGGGTGCCTTCGCGGCGGTCGGCGTGCACAATATTTTGGTTTAGATGTTTTTCGGTCGCTTTGATCTTGCTCCAGACCCCTTTGTAGGACATTTTCATGACCTTGGCCGCCTGGTTAATGGAGCCGGTCCGTTCAATATTTTCCAGAATTTCCGCCCGGCCTTTGCCGATAATGATATTACCAGCCCCATCGACAATCCAATAGCTTGATCGTAAACATTGTTTTACCATGGTTACCTTTTAGAAAAGCCAACCGCAGAATATCGAATATCGAAGTAATGTATTCTGTCTATTTTAAAAAGACAAAGCGAAGCGATTCCACCCTTGGACATTCGACATTCTACGGTTCTGCGGTTCGCTGTTTAGCTCGAGTAGTTTCATACGAGCGTCGCCTCTGGCCGCGAGCGTCCAGTCAAATCGAAAAAAAACTATATTGATAAATAGTGCTAATATAGATTGTGGGAGCGGTTTTCAACCGCGATTTACTCGGTCGAACAAACACTTACTATTGTAGTTTCATATGAGATTTACTCTACCTAACCATACGCTTTCCAATTCCAGATTCCCTTTGATGGTCTGGACGATATCTTTGTCATCGTCAACAACGAGGAGGCGATATCTGGAGGTCGGGATCACATTTGGCATAGACGTCACCACGATTATCTCATAACCCGGACAAGCCGGTTGTAGCGAAGCGTAAATCCCGTTTTAGCGGGGAATTGAAGATTGACGATTGAAGATTTGTGGTATCGCTTCGCTCTGCCTTTTCCATTTCTTGACCGAATAGTAAAGTCATTTTATGGATTTACTTTGGCACTCCCCGGTTTTTTGTGCAAGAGAATTTTTAAAGTGCAACAAAATCGTTACACATTTAACAGCATTCTTACAAATATTGACTCATTGATTAAATTGGGGTATTAAATTACGGTCAGGCGGCATGCCCTGCAGAATCCATTCGGATTGAAGAAAACCCATACCGGCCAGACATTCTCTATCCCTGGGAGGCTTAATCGTGAAAAGTTTCGGGTTTCCCTCCAGTGGAAATTTTTTCTTTGTATTGTCCTGATCATCACTCCCACCTTGGGAATCATATTCATCTGGGCCTGGCCATCTGCAAGGCGATCATCGAGGCCCATGACGGTAAGATCTGGGCCGAAAGTGTCAAAGGTACATCCAGCACCTTCTATTTTAGCCTGTTCAAGAAAAGACCTCCGCCGCCTAAAGCAGATTCCCGTGCCGCAGATGACACGGCATAATAATGTTGAGCCTAGACGCAGTGTATTCGCTGTGTATTTTTGATATAAATCATTTTTACAGGCAGCGGATTTAGATGATAGAATTATAGACCCGAAACCATTATCACATTACAACAACATAAAACTTAGCTATTGATGAAAGCGCACAAAACTACGTTGCATTTTTTTGGATGTTTGTTATGTTAACATTAACATAAGGGCGGGTCAGGAATTCGGCCTCCGGCGCATAGGGGCTTACGCCTGTGCCCCGGTGGGAAGTTGGACCCGTCGTCGTCCGATAAGGCGGGACTTTGCCGCGGCTAAAGATGCGGAATGCGGAAAAAAACGAAATGGCGTGTGACGTATGCATGCGGTCTAATTTGATTCTTATCGTATTCGTGAATCAGAACATTCCGAATAGAAGCAGCAACCATGAAAGATTTTGAATCTCTTTTAAAAAGCTCGGCCGCCGCCCACGGGCATCTTTGCCCGGGCCAGGTGGTCGGAGTTCGCATGGCCATGCTGGGCTGCCGGCTGATCGGGCTGGACGAGCCCACCCGCCATGATCAGATCAAAAAATTGATTGTGTATGTGGAAATGGACCGCTGCACGGCGGATGCCGTCGCTCACGTCAGCGGCGTTAAATTGGGGCGCCGTTCCCTGAAATTTATGGACTACGGCATCATGGCGGCCACGTTTGTAAACCTTGAAACCGGCAACGCGTTTCGGGTGATATCCACCGAAGACGCCCGCAGCCTATCGGCCGCGTATGCACCGGAAGTTGCAGGTAAATATCCGCAACAGCTCGAAGGCTACCAACGCATGCCGGACAGCGTATTGTTTCGGGTGCAGCAGGTGGACGTTTCAATCAGCGAGTTTGACCTGCCCGGCCCCACGCGCCGCAAGGTGTCCTGCTCGCAATGCGGCCAGGTGGTGCGCGACCATCGTGAAGTGGCCCAAGACGGGCGGGTCTTGTGCCGGTCCTGCGCCGGGAGCGCTTATTTTTCCAATGCCCGTGAAATCACCTGGCCGGAGATGAATTGGAAACCGGGAAGCAGCCCCTCGACTGCGGCCGACGGTGATCATAATGAAAATCGATGGTCAAGCGCCGGGGAACATTGTTCGTCTGAATATGAATTAAATAGTTGATTGGTTGATTAGTTGAATGGTTGATTGGTAATAGGAATAAAATCGATAATACAATAGGGATTCGGCTGATTTCTTTTAGCCCAATGCTCTTTACCCGATGCGCTATGCCCTCTGCCCTAAAAGGAGTTTTAACCGTGCTTAAAAAAGTAAAGCTAAAAGATGCTGTGGGCACCAAGCTTGCCCACGATATAACCGAGATTCGTCCCGGTGAGTTTAAAGGCCCAGCCTTTCGCAAAGGTCATACCGTTTGCAATGATGACCTGTGTCATCTTCAGAAATTGGGGAAAAACCACCTCTATGCGATTGACCTGGCTGAAGATGAAATCCATGAAGACCAGGCTGCGGCCCTGCTGGCTGCCGGGCTGGCCGGCGAAGGCGTTGTTTGGCAGGATGAGCCCCGGGAAGGGAAAATAAAACTTATCGCTGAAAAAGACGGTTTGCTTACCGTTGATACCGCGTCTCTGGCAGCCTTTAACATGGTCGATGAAGTCATGTGCGCCACGCTCCACAATCATACCTTGGTGAAAAAAGGCGACCAGGTGGCCGCTACCCGAGCGATTCCCCTGATCATGAAGCGCACACCCATCGAGCGGGCGGCTGCCATCGCCCGCCAGAACGGGGCGACCCTGTCTGTCAGAGCCTTGCGACCGGCCAAAGTCGGATTGGTCATTACCGGCAGTGAGGTGTATCATGGGTTGATCGAAGACCGTTTCGCACCGGTGCTTTCTAAAAAAGCGACCGACCTGGGTTGCACGGTCGAAGACGTGGCATTTGCCCCGGATGATGCCGAATTAATCCGCGATGCAATTCAGGCTCATCTGGCGCGGGGCTGTGACCTGCTCATGCTGAGCGGCGGCATGAGTGTTGATCCGGATGATGTCACCCGCCAAGGAATCCGCCTGGCCGGAGCCGGCGAGATGCACTACGGCTCGGCCGTCCTGCCCGGGGCCATGTTTCTGGTTGGCTATATAAATGACGTGCCATTGCTGGGTGTGCCGGCCTGCGGTATATACCATCGCATTACGGTGCTGGACCTGGTACTGCCGCGAATTCTAGCCGGCGAGAAAATCGGCAAGGCCGAGCTGGCTTTTTTGGGGCACGGGGGCCTGTGTATGGACTGTGAACAGTGTGTCTACCCGCACTGCCCGTTTGGCAAGTAGAGCCGGAGGACCCGTCTACGCTCTCCGAGCTGCGCCGCGGCACGCAGAAGGCAGATGGCAGAGGTCAGAAAACAGATGGCAGAAAGCCGTCGCTAGATATGTCCTTATATACCCCCTGACCCCGTATTCGGTGACACCGGGCCCCTGATCCGGTTATGGTATAAATAGCGTCCTGTCCCGCCAAAAATTTACAATCTTCAATTGCACCCGACCACACCGGCTTGCTACGCTTTCCGGGAGGAGATGATATTTCGATATATCGTGCCTGCTGAGGGCGGACATTTATCAATTTGAATATCGGCTGCGGCACAATTTACGGCACATCGGCCGCAACGCTGTCCACCTCGACCGGATTCGTCCCTGATAGAATCCTTTCCATTCGCACCGGATGGTGGCCGGTCTCGGAAAACAAGTCCCCTTGAATCCCGTCAACAATGATCAGATCCGGAATCACGACACCGGCCAGTTGGGCGATGGCCTGATCCAGGTCGACCCCGTGAAACCCGGTCTTCATGGCCCGGGGCATCACGCCTTTCAGGTTTTTTAGACTGCAGGTAATCAGGGTTTGGCCGTGTGCCTTCATGACCGGTACATTGATGAGGTAATCGCATTCGATTACAGTTTGAGCGATTTCCAGGTCTTTAAACGGTCCTTTTAGTCGAACGGGCATTTTGACTTTGGCAGGCAAGCCTGCTATATTTCCCATGTATCTCGGGATGAAGGATAAGACGCTATACGTTTGAACCAACGTAGCGTGAAACCGTGAGATGAAAATATGGATCCTGCGACTGTTGAACATGATGCCCTTCGTCTGCCTCCAGAAGATCGTGCCAAGCTTGCCCAAAAACTGCTACTGAGTCTGGACACTCTCTCTTAAAAGGAACTAGAACAAGCATGGCTAATGGAGGCCGATCGCCGAGCGCGTGAGATTGATCGTGGGGAGACTCAGCCTATCCCTGCAGAGGAAGTGCGGCGGAAAGCGAGGTCACTACTAAGGTGACTTGCCATTTCCACCTGGAGGCTGAAACTTTAGCGTTTACCGGCAGCAGCGGCATTGTTTCTCAGGAATGATTCGGGATTAAAGTCGCCCGAGAGGTTTTCGATGTATGCCTGATGTGCCTGCAGGGAGGCGATGCCCCGTTCAATAAAGCCCGTTACATCCACCGCATGGGTCGGGTTGGCCGATCCGGCAACCAATACTTTTCAAAATAGAAAAGACAGTGTCGAAAGCGAGACTGCCTTTTTGCTTCTGCGTTATAATCGACGTATCTACACTGAATTAAGCCAGCGATGCGGTTATCCCTTTAATCAACCCCTGCGCGCGCCGCATCACAAATCGGATTTGGGCCGGCGGTTTGATTGAGTTTGCCGACGGATCAATGCCATCTGATCTGAATTTTTCCTGCAGGCCGCGCAAAAATTTGGACAGGGATTTTTGCACTTCTGGGGGCTCAGCCGGAAGTTTTCGCCTCATTGCGTGAAAAAGCTGATTGAGCGCGGCCGGAAGCCGGGTCGATAATGAACAACCAGCGGCGTCCTTGCGGGATGTAAATAGCCAATTGCCCATAAACTCGATTGCGGCCTGGGCTCCGGGGCGTCCGTGGCGCAGCGTAAGCACTAATTTGTCTAAAATTGGATCTTCATTATCAGTCGCATCAAAAGTATTTTCCAGCAGCATGACTTTCCGGCGGTAGGTCTCCATCTGGTTGATGTTTTGCTTCATGTCAGCATTAAGGTCAGTACATCGGCTGTGAAATAATTTGATCCAGCGCAAACAATGATTGAAAATCAGATCATCTTCAAACCCCGGCGGCGGCTTTCTCAGATTTTTCCAGAACATCGCCGCATAGCCGTAAAACACAGCCGTATCCATCCGGCAGCCGGAAAGCATGCTGCTGCGATATTTCAAGGCGTAATTGCCGACAAATTCAATAACAACGCGCGTCAGAGTTCGGCGAAATTCAGACGCGGATTCACCGGCCAGATACTTAAGATAACACAACAAATATGGAGATTGATCCTCTTCCAAAAAAGTGTAAACTCGGGGAAGTGTGATCCAGGACGCCTCTGATGTTGAGCCGGCTTTTGATACCTTTTCCGCCCTTATTGCATTCAGGTTCCTGATCAAATCCGGCGAAAACCAGATGCATTTATTGGTCAGAGGCCCCATGCGCTGCCAGCCGGGTGCCGCTGCTTGAAAAAGGATGCGGGCAAAGGATTCGTCAAACCCGATACGGGTTAAGGCCGGAATGATTTCATTTTCCAGCTGGCAACGAAACCAGCCGGCCAACTTTATACCCGGCAGATCTTCAACTGCCAGGAAGAATTTTTCCCGGGCGGTCGCCTCGTATTGCCGCAGCTGCGTTTCGAGTCCTTCACAACGAAACTGGCGCATTAAATTGAAGGTGTGATTGGGGGCCGCGTTGTGAGTCGCAGAAAAAGGCTGGTCAAAGTCTCGTGACGCCCCGAGATTGGCGGTCGCTCCCGGTGGGAGGGTTGCCGGCTGCCGAAATGGATAAACAGTTGCCATGATCCTTCTCCGGACTGAAAATATAAACAGTTAATGATCTACATCGCGGAGACTGGAACTTAGACTCACATCTTCAGCATTACAGTTGCCACAATGTGATATTTTTGTCAACTAGTATTTCGCCATATTGTGGCATTTAACAAAATGCTGCCATGCGCCTTCCGGAATTAGAAGCCACCGCGGATTTTGTATCTCACAAAAACATTCGGCGTCATGCAATTTGCTTTTGGTATCTAGCCCCGGAGACGTATTTCAGGTTGACTCAATTGCCACAGAGTGTATTATGGGAGTCACTCTGACCTGGATCCGGTCATCTGCTCTGGAATTTTCTTGCCAATAAGGACTCTGTTTGCGTCCGTTTGCGTCCGTCAAAAGGAGGCCCCTCCCATGGAGCTACATGCCAAAACAAAGATCGACGACTTATTGAAGCAATTTCCCTTTTTAGAAGATTTTTTAATCACGCTGTCTCCCAAGTTCAAAGGCCTGAAAAATCCGATCATGCGCAAAACCATGGGCAAGGTGGCCTCCCTGGAAATGGCGGCTACGGTCAGCGGAATGAGTCTGGAACTGTTGATATCCTCCTTGACGGCCGAAATCGAAAAGCAAAGCGGCCACGATACAGCTGCAGATGAAGCAGCCCCCGCTTCTCAAACTGACCCCCTGACCGATCCCCAAGATCGCCGGGCCGCCCTCAAGGGAATTATCAAAGATCTTCACGGCGGCGGAGACATGGCGGTTCTCAAGCAGCGCTTCCGAGATCTGATTCAGGGTGTCGCGGCGCCTGAAATCGCCAAAATAGAGCAGGAGCTGATGAACGAAGGGCTGCCCGCCGAAGAAATCAAGCGGCTTTGCGACGTTCATGTGGAAATCTTCAAAGAGGCCCTGGAAGAGCAGGATCGCCCGGACCCGCCGCTGGGCCACCCGATCCACACCTACATGAAGGAAAACCGGGCTTGTGAAAAAATCATGAGCGACACCAGCCTGCTGATGGGTCTGCTGGGCCAGCCCCCGGCCATTGAGGCTTTCGAAGCACACCGTCAGGCGCTGGGAGAACTCATTGACCGGTTATCGGAAATCAATACCCACTATACCCGCAAGGAAAACCAGCTTTTTCCCATGCTCGAGGCCCATCACTTCACCGGACCGTCCCAGGTGATGTGGTCCATTCATGATGACATCCGGGCGCACCTGAAACAGGCCCGGGAGGCCTTTAGCGGAAAAGATCCCGCCCAAACGGTGAACGCGCTGAAAGCGGCCATCCAGGCCATCCGGGACATGATTTACAAGGAGGAGCACATCCTGTTTCCCACCAGCCTGGACATGCTCAGCGACAGCGAGTGGCTCAAGGTCAAGCAAGGCGAAGCGGACATCGGGTTTGCCTGGGTGGATCCGGACGAAGGCTGGCCCGATGAAATTCTAAAAGATAGCGGGGCGCCGGTTCCCGAACCGGAAGCGGTTGTGCAGGATGTGGCCGGTGCGCTGGGCCTGGACACCGGCCGCCTGACCCTGGAGCAGATCAATCTGATGTTGACCCATCTGCCGGTGGACCTGACCTTTGTGGATCAAAACGACCGGGTGGCCTATTATTCCGAAGGACCGCAGCGAATATTTCCGCGCAGCCCCGCCATCATCGGCCGCGAAGTGCGCAACTGCCACCCGCCCAAAAGTGTCCACCTGGTCAACAAGATCCTGGACGCCTTCAAATCCGGCTCCCGCGATTCGGCGGCGTTCTGGATCGAATTGGGCGGCCAATTTATCTATATCCGCTACTTTCCGATCCGGGATGCCAAGGGACGCTACCGCGGATGCCTTGAAGTCAGCCAGGACCTGATCGAAATCCGCAAGCTGGAAGGGCAAAACCGCCTGCTGGACTGGGAATAAAGGTTGACAAAGGAGGCCATTATGAAAAAGGACACCATCGATCCCAAAGTATATGATTTATACGATGAGTACTGCCACAGCCAGATGACCAGACGTGAATTTTTTAATAAAGCCTCGGCCCTGGCTGTCGTTGGCGGAACAGCACTTGCTATGGACTCTCTCCCATCGGGGGCTACCCCGGAAACGACGACGATGGAAAAGTCATGCAACGGTCTTTGGATCGAGATAAACTCTTTTCGGACATGCTCAACAGTGCCCGGTTTTTAAAAAGCCATGAGTTGTCCACTGGCAAGCTGGGAGCCACAGGCTTCTGTTATGGCGGCGGGGTGGTCAATAATCTTGCAGTCAAGATGGGAAAAGACCTGAATGCCGCCGTGCCGTTTTATGGCCGCGCCCCGGCAACTGAAGATGTTGTTAAAATTCAAGCACCACTGATGATTCAGTATGCTGAAAATGACCCGCGTGTCAACGCTTTACGCGAAGCGTATCGCCAAGCTTTGAAGGCGAATAAAAAAGATTTTATGATGGATACCTATGAAGGTACCCGTCACGGCTTTCACAACAACTCAACACCCCGTTATAATGAAAAGCAGGCGAAAATCGCCTGGCAACGGACAATATCGTTTTTTAAGAAACATCTCTCCTGAATCAAAATATTTCCAGATTTTATCAGGTCACACTATCGATCAGAACTTTGTGGAACGGGTCGTATTTTACCAATAAAATTGAACAGGGCATTTTCCGGCTGAGTTTTTCGACCGTGCGACCGAACATATAATGCTCAAGCCGTCCCTCTTCATGGGCCGCCATGATGATCAGATCGATCTTTTCTTCTTTGACGGCCGCAATGATTTCCCTGTCCGGCTTGCCGTCACGAATCCATTCTGTAATTTCAATACCACCGGCTTGTTCGGATTTTATGATGCGGTCTATATCTTCTCTGGTTTTTTTGACCAATTTTTCGTATTCCTGCTTTAAAGAAGGAACCGGCAAGTTCCATCCGTCAACGCTGAAAGGGTCATGAATTACATGCAGAACATACAGTTTGGAATTTTGCTGTTTGGCAAGTGATATTCCGTAATGCAAGGCTTTTTTGCAATTTTTAGTGGATCTGCTCACGACCAGAATGCGTTTGATATCATTCATGATAGATCTCCTTTTGTTAAACCGTTAATACGTTTTGATGATAGATAATAAATCGTGCGCCAATAATTGTACATCAGTATTCTTCCGATATTGATGTAGGACAAGGGCTTTTTCAGCTGTGGTTTCTTATCTTACAAAAAAACAATTGCAAATTTAAGGGTTTAAATTTATGATGGGATGCGGCTTAAGTCAGTGAAACCGAAATTACGCTAACAGTCTGTTTTAGCAAAACAAAATCTAAGTTGAAGGCAAGAATTTATTCCAGTGCCAAACTAAAAACCCTCTATCCTTAGAATAAGAGCGCACGATTGACGATTGCATCGGAGAATAGCTTGGATATCCCTGACCCCGTCTGTCCGGAAACGGTAATTATTAATGAGGTTCAACTTCTTCTCGCTGAAAAGAGAACCTCGCTGGCCGCCATGCGCACGGGAATCGCGGTAATTGCACTGCCGCTCACCGTTGTGAGTCTTTTGATCGCCACCTCAAAATATTACGATATCGTTCACGTGATGCACCTGCTTGTGCCGCTTCTGAGTTTCTGCGCGGCGCTTGTTTTATTGGGATCCTATTTGATTATGCGATCGATCAGACGCCTACTTCGTCACGACAAGCATATAACCGAGATCAAGCGCAAACACAGCACAATAGCCGAATTTATTGACTGAGTTGTATCAGAATCAAAATTAATGAAACTTTTTTTCTTTAAATCTCTGCGCTTTCGCCTGCTGCTGCTGGTTCTTGTCGCCGTTCTGCCTGCCTGGGCGGTGATCGCGTATACCGCCTCGGAGCAAAGACGAATGGCGGTAGTCGAGATTCAGAGACAGGTCTTGCGACTGGCGAAATTCAGTGCCCGCGAAGAAGAGCAAGTGCTTCAAGGCAGCCGTCAAATCCTGATTGCCCTGGCCAATTTCGTTCGAAAAACAGCTGGAAATCCAGCGGAATGCAGCGCATTTTGCGCCGACCTTCTCAAGCAGTTCAGACGCTATGCCAACATCGGCGCCGTAAAATCCAACGGGGATGTTTTTTGCAGCGCGGTTGCCCTATACAAGGTGACGAACGCCGCTGATCAATCGTGGTTCCGGCGTGCCGTGGAAAGCGGTGATTTTACTGTCGGTGATTACCATGTCGGCCGGATCACCGGCAAACCCGTCCTGGTATTATCATATCCCTATCGGGTCGTTGAGGATGAACCGGCCGCGGTGGTTTTTGCCGCGCTGGATCTGAAATGGCTCAATCGTTATATATTCGAAATCGAATCCCAGCTGCCGGATGGATTCACGATCATGCAGATTGACGAAAACGCCGTTGTCCTGGCACGTCAGCCGAATGCCGAGCAATGGCTCGGCCGATCGATGATTGACTATTCTTTTATCAGCGAAATCCTTTCGCAAAAGAAAGGTGTGATTGAAGCGCCCGGTGACGAGGATAAGCCTTACATTTATGCATTTGCTCCGCTGCAAAGTTTTTTCAGAAAACGGCCGGGCTATATGATTCTCGGAATTCCCCGGCAATTGGCCTTTGCGGAGTCCAACCGGGTTCTCGGCCGTAACCTGATTTTGCTCAGCATCGTTGCCGCGGCGGCCATGCTGGCGGCATGGTTCGGCAGTGATCTGTTTATTATGCGCCAGGTTAAGGCCATGGCGCAGGCGAGCCGACGGCTTGCGTCCGGCGAGATGGGCGCGCGCACCGGACTGGACTATGGCAGCTGTGAGCTCGGTCAGCTGGCAAAAAACTTTGACGAAATGGCAACCGCGCTTGAACAGCGCCAGGCAGAGCGCCGGCAGGCGGAGATGGAACTCAAACGCTCCCAGGAGTTGTTTCGCAACCTTTCAGCCCATTTGCAAGTCGTCAGAGAAGAAGAAAGAACCCGGATAGCACGCCAAATTCACGATGACTTAGGGCAGGCAATGACAGCCTTGAAAATTGATCTCTCCTGGTTAAACAAAAGGCTGGCAAACGATCAGGACCGCATTCGTGAAAAATTACAGTCAATGGTCACGTTAATCAACGAAACCATTGAAACGGTGCATAACGTTTCAGAAGATCTGCGTCCCGGAATCCTGGACGATTTCGGATTGGCAGCCGCCATCGAGTGGCAGGCTGAAGAATTTCAGAAGCGAACGGGTGTGGCCTGCACAACCAGCCTTGCACCTGATGAATTCGAATTAAGCAAAGAAACAGCCACGAATCTATTTCGCATCGTACAGGAGTCCCTGACCAATATCATCCGTCATGCAAATGCCACTGAAGTTGCCATAAAGCTCAGTGAAAAGAAGGCCATATTGGTTTTGGAAATTCAGGATAACGGCCAGGGAATCAGCGATGCGGCCATCACCGATCCGAGGTCATTCGGTCTCATCGGAATCAGAGAGCGGGTGCATTTACTGGGCGGTGAGGTGGATATCAGCGGCAGTCAGGATGCGGGGACCCGTGTTATCGTAAAATTGCCCATTTATAAAAGGTAGAATTGTCATGATAAAAATAATTATTGCCGATGATCATCCCATTGTGCGGGCCGGGATGAAACAGATTATCTCTGAGGCTTCCGATCTGGTGGTCGCCGATGAAGCCGGCGACGGCCATAAGCTTTTAAGTAAAACAAGAGCGGCAGATTTTGATGTCGTTATTTTGGATATTTCAATGCCCCATATCGACGGTCTGGATGTGCTCAAGCAGTTGAAAATTGAAAAGCCGAAATTGCCGGTGATTGTTTTATCTATTCATCCCGAGGATCAATATGCCCTGCGCGTATTAAAGGCGGGCGCTGCCGGATATGTCACCAAAGCCAGCGCACCGGATGAATTAATCAATGCGATCCGCAAGGTTAACCGGGGCGGCAAATATATCAGCTCCGCGATTGCCGAGAAGCTGGCCTTTCAATTGGATGCCAGCTTTGAAGAAATGCCCCATGAGTCGTTGTCGGATAGGGAATATCAGGTTTTGTGCATGCTGGCATCCGGTAAAACCGTCACGGAAATGGCCGCTGAACTCGCATTGAGTGTCAAAACCATCAGCACCTACCGCGCTCGCATTCTTGAAAAAATGGATATGAAAAACAATGCGGAATTGATCCATTATGCCATCCAGAACCAACTGGTGGATTAACGCATCCAATTGATATTCCGGCAGGCATCTGTCTTGCACGACTTTTTGCCTTATCCCAGCTAAATCCATCCCATTAGAATTTTCTTTTAACAGTTTCTGGGGGTCTAGCGCCTTTTGCGCAAGTTCGCTTCAAAACTGTGTCAGACAAACAACTACAGAAAAAAGGGCTGAAATCTGATCCGATTATCAGACCAACACCGATAGCCACATCGGATTGCAGGATTTATCGTCTAACGAAAGCGGACCAGAGAGCGGCTGCTTTTTAATTTCAAGTTATTTCGGTTTATGAATAGGTTGCAAGCGTGTGCGATGCCATGGAGGCGGAACGTGGTGTACGAAGTTCTAAAACGGATCTACGGCTGGATCGACCGCAACATTCTGGGCTTGGGCCGTGAGATGCGGCTGTCTTACCTGCCGCCGCTGATGGTCTATCTGGCCGCCGGCGTGTCGGGCTTGACCGGTATTGTCGGCACCTTTTTTGTTAAGGATTATCTTGGCCTCTCGGCCGCTTTTCTGGCGGCGCTCGGTTTCTGGGCCGGCATTCCATGGGTTCTGAAAATGCCGCTCGGCCACCTTGTTGATTTGTTTTGGCGCTGGAAGTCAGCCCTGGTTTTCTTGGGTGCCGGACTGATTGCCTTAAGCCTGCTCATTGTGGCGGGGCTGTTGGCCTACACCGAGGCGATGCTTCGAGTCTGGCCGGCTGAAATCTGGTATGTCATGAGTGTCCTGCTGGCTCCCACCGGCTACGTCCTCCAGGACGTGGTGGCCGATGCCATGACAGTTGAGGCGGTACCCCAGGTCGATGAAGCGGGTCGACCGATCGAATCCGGCAGGCGCCGGCTGATGCACACCACGATGCAAACCCTGGGACGGGTTGCCATCATCGGCGGCGCGGCATTGGTGGCGGTTGTCAACATTCTGATGTTTCAGGGCGTGGAATCGATGGCGCCGGCAGTCAAGGTTTCGGTTTACCTGCGAATCTATCTCATGGCGCTTTGCATTCCAATCATTTCCGTTGCGGGCATTGTTCTGGCGACGGTCTTGAAGGCCCATGCGACCCGGCGCCTGAAGCGCAGGGGCTTCGAACCCGATGAGATCCGTGCCATGCTCAATCCGCAAAGCGAACGTCCCAAACCCAACTGGTGGATTCTCGGCGGCAGCCTTGGATTCGTGGTGTTTACCGTGACGATGGGTTTGGGCCGGCTGCCCTACAACGAGGAGATCATCTTCGCCGGTTCGATGGCAATCGTGGTCTTTTTGATTGTTCGGCTCACCCGATCACTGGAACCCGACGCCCGTAAAGTGCTGCTCGGTACCTCGATCATGATTTTCGTGTATCGGGCCCTGCCGGGGCCGGGAGCCGGCTCCAGCTGGTGGATGATCGACGTGCTGGGCTTCGATCAGCAGTTTCTGTCCGTTCTGTCCCTGATCGGCAGCAGTCTGGCCCTGGCCGGGATGTTCATTTTCCGCCGGTTCATGGCCGAAAAATCAATGGCTTATATTATCGGCTTTCTGACGATCGTCGGCACGCTTTTGTATTTGCCCAACCTCGGACTGTACTATGGATTGAGCCGGTGGACGGCTGCCCATACCGGGGGTGTGGTGGATGCGCGCTTTATCGCGCTGGTGGACACGGCGCTTGAATCCCCCCTGGGACAGATTGCCATGATACCGATGCTGGCCTGGATCGCCAACTCGGCCCCGCGCGAATTGAAGGCCACTTTTTTTGCCGTCATGGCATCATTCACCAATCTCGCATTATCTCTTTCGCAGCTGGGCACCAAATACCTCAATGAGATCTACACCGTCACCCGGCAGGTGAAAGATGCCGCCGGTGCGGTGGTCATCGCGGCCAACTACAGCGAGCTTGGGAAATTGCTGATAACGACGACCGTAATCGGATTGGTGCTGCCGATTGCGTCCATCATTCTGGTCAAATTGACGCCGCTGGAAGGCGTCGGAGATACAAAGGGGACGAAATGATCGCAAAAATTTATATCATCGCGCTTTTAGTGGAAAGTATCGTGCTGCATGAGATCGCACACGGGTATGTTGCGTTGCTTTTCGGAGACCGCACGGCCCAACGTCAGGGTCGCATCACGCTCAACCCCATTCCCCATATCGACCCGCTGTGGACCATCGTCATACCCATCGTCGCTTATTTTCTTTCCAATGGGACCTTTATCATCGGCGGTGCCAAACCGGTACCCGTAGATCCGCGCAATTACCGGCGACCGGTGCTGGGAGACATCTGTGTCTCGGTGGCCGGCGTCGCCGTTAATTTCCTGGTCGCCGTCATCATGATCCTGCTGCTCAACATCGTTCATATCGTTTCCGGCAATTTTGCCGATTCTTTGGCTGTTTACGTGATGTTGCGCGTTGCCCTGCTGAACATCGTGCTGGGGATGTTCAACCTGATTCCCATTCCGCCGCTGGACGGCAGTCATCTTTTCAAATATCTGCTGCCCCGGGAGCTGCGCAGCCGATATGAGATGCTCGGCCGCACCGGTGCCGGTTTTATCATTCTGATTTTAGTCATCAATATCCCCGGTTTGTGGAAGATATTCAGCACAGTGTTTTTTGGGGTAAGGGATTTTTTGCTGAGCCATCTCATCTTTTTCTGACGAATAATGACGCCATTCGAATCACTTCATCCCAAGCACGGGCACCACGACAATACTGATGAAATCAACGAGGCAATGCATGATCATCGGGGCAACCAGGCTCCGGCGCCACAGGTAAACGAGCGCGAATGCCAGGCCCATTACAGCGACCGTAATTACGCCGGCGGTCCCTTCGTAGCCATGACCGATTGCGAAAATAAAGGCCGAAAGCACAATCGCCGTTGGCGCACCCGTATTCAGGTCTTGAAAACGCATGATGAGATACCCGCGGAATATGGTCTCCTCCGCCACGGCCACGACCGTTACCAGGCAGACCGCCAGTACGATCTTGGGCATGTCGCCGGGAGTCATATAAGACGGCACGGGTGTCAAAGGCAGGGAAAATCCGGCCTTTTGCAGGACGTTTTCCAGCAACCCGGCGCCAAAGAACAAGGGGATGAAAAGACTCAGACCGACGGCAACCTCTCGCCAGAAATTTTTGAAGTTCCAGCCCATGCGCTCTGCCGGCTCGCCGTTTCGCCAGAGAAAGAAAAGTATCAGACAGACCAGCGCCGCATCCCGCAAAATGGTCGCCCAGGCCACCAGCATAAAGCTCAGATCACCCTGTTTGACCGCAAAAAAGGAAAGCGCCATGGAGGGCACAATGAGAAACAAGAAGACGCAAAGCTCATAGAGCCTGGCTTTCTTTTCAGACCCGAGATTGTAGTCCCACGCCGGCTCCCGGTCGTTCGAATCGATGTTCATGGCGGCTCTCTCCCCGGGATCTGATCAAGTTCTCCCAACCCAGCCCGGACGGCGTCCACGGTCGCTGGTGCTTCTAGCCTGCATGGTGCCGACAACCGATGATACCAATCACATCCGTTATTTGCGCACGGGATGTATAATCACCTGCCCGATGTAATCGTAAAGTTCTTTGGCCTGCTGAGCGGAAATTTTTGCCGACGTGAATGCGGGCATGACCCCCGCCGAGCCGTCCGGCATTTTGGGATCGCGGATAAAACCCTCGAAGCTTTTAAAATCCGCCAGCTGAGGAGCGCTTCTCAGCGGCAGGCTGGGTTTGATGATGTTGCCGCCATTCGGATGGCAGCCTTTGCAATTTGCGGAAAATAGTTCAGCACCGGCTTTTACATCCGCAGGAGGCGCCGGGGCTTTGACGCCGTAAACCAGCTGCCCTCCGAAGAAGCCCAGGATGACAACCGTCACGAAACACAGGCAGTAGATCGCCAAAACCGCTTTGGACTCAGCCCCTTTTTTAAATCCGATGATCACGGCGGCCGCCAGCAAAACCAAAAGAGCCGGCGCGAAAATCAGTTTCATCTTGATCGGAAACAGCATGGCCTCGGCATAGTAGTGCTGCCAATCCATAATGCCGAACAGTATGGTCGGAAAGACCCAGATAAAGGCAAGGATGACGCAGTGGCGGGCGGTTCGCGCCAGGTTGGGCCGCCGCCACAGCAGGGCGATCCAGCCAAATATAAACGCCGCCACCACCAACCCGATGGGCATATGGACTTCCGTGGGATGGATCGGATGGGTGTATCCCAGTCCAGGCCAGAAACTTGTAGACAAAATCGAACATGGTGCACCTCCTCGAAGATCGAATCGGCAGAGAACTTTTTCGATAGGGTGGAGGCCGGATGTCTCGGATCCAGCCTCCCCGCCAGCCTCCCCGATTGGTCAGAACATCAACCAGACCAACGCATAAAAGGTGTTGTTATCCGAAGCGTCCCGCCCCGACCCATCGTAGTTCGAACTCGAGCCGTTGAATTTGTCATAAATCGTGTACTGCAGGGCAAATTTATATTTGTCCCGGAAAATGTAGTCGCCCTGCAAAATGAATCCGCTGCTGTCCGGTGAGCCGGTGCGGCTGCCGTCCACCGGATCGGGTGCATACAGCAAATCATCGTTGTCCCCGTCGGTCAGAAAGTACGCCACGGTTCCCCCAAAGGTGCCATAGCTGCTGCGGTAGTAATAGTTTGCATTGACTTTGTATACCTTCAAGGTCGAATTACGGTTTTCCACGGCGCCCAGCCTGTAGCTTTCATTCCAATTTTGTTTTTCATGGATATAGGTGCCCTGGATTGAAAAGAGATGCGGCGAGGCGATGAATTGGTACTGGGCGTCCAGGGCGAGGTCGGTGAACTTGTCGCTCGACCCGCCGCTCATCCCGTCCGGATGGACGCGCGCGTAAAGCCCGTAGGTGCCCAATTCGAGGGAGTTGCCGCCCCAGTCATGCTGGAGGGCAAACCGCCAGTAAGGAACGGCCCCGTCGGTCTCCGTATCGACCGTGGTGCCGGCGCCCAGGGGACGGGTAATCCCGTCATCCGTGGTTCGATATACGGTAAAATCGGCATAGACCAGATTGTGCCAGAAGGCATAGGCCCCCAGCCCT
The DNA here is from genome assembly GCA_963710795.1 of uncultured delta proteobacterium. Taxonomy (GTDB): domain Bacteria; phylum Desulfobacterota; class Desulfobacteria; order Desulfobacterales; family JAFDCJ01; genus JAFDCJ01. The sequence continues at coordinate 8,988 of CAVQBT010000012.1, read as the reverse complement.
CCGACCTGGGCATCCAATCCACCGTCGATCAGCGCGCCGGCGGCGGGGCCGGGCGCCACTGCCGAGGAGGCATACGGAAATCCCCAGGTGGGGGTGCTGTTCCAAACATCTTCCACCGTGGGACTGTTGTTTAACGTGAAGCCGAAGTCCAAATTGGTGCCCCCCACGGAGATATTGCGCGCATAGCGGACATCGGTCAGATCCAGGGCGATATCGTTGGCCGTTCCGTCGTAGGTTACCTGCGAAAGCGCTCCGAAGTGATCGATAATTCGGCCGCCGTAGAAAAGAGATGCCTGCTGGGGAAAGTTGAATTTATCGGTGGTTGAATCATCGGCATTGTCAAAAGGGGCGATGCCGTTTGTGAGAATACCGTCATTATCTTTCAGCAAAGTGGCCGAGGCCTGAAACATTGCTGCGATGGGAGGGCGATAAGGCGCTTTCTCGGAGGCCGTACTGAAGTGAAATCCTCCCATTTTAAATGTGCGTCCAAAGGGGGTCAGCTCCGGCCAAACGGTGTGGCAGGTGTTACAGGACATGCCTGTCTGGCGGGCAAAGCTGGGGACTGCCTGGCTCTCGCGGATCGACAGATTCGCGAGCAACCCGACGACTGCCAGAACCAACAGACATTTTCGAATTGGGGTTAACCTCATTTTCTCCTCCTCCTTTTATTGCAATCCGGCTGAAGAGCTCTGCGTGGATTCGGACAGGAAAATAGTCTTAACAAGGCTGATCGCGGCTTCCATTCAATGCCATGCCCGATGCGCTGCGGAGTTGCCGGCTTCGATAAACAACGTCCATAGCCTTCGGAGCATGTTTTGATTTGACTGCAGCCGGGCTTGATTTCGAAATTGGCGGCGCTACTTTTTGAAGGTGTGGCGCATATAATCGGTGATCGCCTTGATTTCATCATCATCTAAATTAAAGGCCGGCATCATGCCTTTGCCGTTTGTAACGGTCCGCTTGATTTTCTCATCGGCGTTATTCTGCCAGAACGCGGGATTGGTGAAATCGCGCGGCTTGGGGTTCAGCGCGGCTGCCGCCGGCCCGTCCCCGCGTCCATTGGCACCGTGACATATCTGACATTTGGCGTCATACAGACTTTGGCCGGTGGCGAGTTCATCTCCGGCTGCCACGCCGGTCAATCCAAAAATAGCCAGAAAAAAGATAAGCGCGGTGGCGCACCGGTACTGGGAAAATTTTGAGCATAAGGTCACCTCCTTGTTTTTAAGTTAAAAATCGCGGAACTTAATGGATACCCTTACCAACTGGCGCATGCCCGGTTTAGTTCAGCTACCGCTCAAAAGATGATTTTGCGGCGGAGCCAAGGATTTTTCTTTTGTCCTATATGATCTTTCATGGTTGTAATATCCATACTGTCAATCATGTATTTTTGACACCCCGAACCTGTATCATTTAAAAAGAATTATTTTTCAATACATGCGGCGGCGAAACAGCCGGGATGCAATGCTGGGGGTAACCGTTGGGGCCTTTAACGAAAATCCGCACCTGATAGACAAGCCTGGTGGAGACCTCCGAGGTTTTTCCAGGTTTCGGGGTAAACGTAGCGTTTGGTGAGATAAATCCGATCCAGACCGAGTTGAAATCCACAGTGCAATTGCGCACTTCCGTTTTTTAGCTGACTACCCTCGCGCAGCCGGAAAGTACAGCAGAACTTCATCAGTGGCTGGTTCTGCTCATACAAGTGCTCTGAGACACCTTCACCCGGTACTATTCGGTATGGGTGCTGGATTTTACTGCATCGAGTGCCGCCCGCAGCTTATTTTCATCATCATGTTTTAGTGACGTCTGAAGCACTTTGCCCTTGAATTTTTCGAGTTCCTTCAGGATGGCTTCGGGTTTGGCCTTTTTGGCAACGATGAACAAGGCGGACGTTCCCGGTTTGAGGTGCGATCCAAGGTCCTTCATAAATTTCTCATCGATGCCGATCTCTTTTACGGAGCCCACAACCGCTCCCAGCCCCGTTCCCGCCAAAAATCCGAAAAGAGCCAAGACAGGATTTATCAGGATCAACCCGACCAGGCTGCCGACAAATCCGCCGCCTATGGCAACGGGAATCGTAAAATGGGTAACATGATGGAGTTTAACTTTACCGTCCTTTTTATGGACCACCACCGCCGCCTCCTCTAAATCCACAAGATGTTTATGTTGCATTTGCAGCAGGTCAAGACGGACTTGCTCCGCTTTGAATTCACCAGCAAAAGCAACGGCAATTAGTTCACTCATGGTTCGCTCCTTTCCTGATTCCGACAGATGTAAAAGGATAATTACAGGCGGTCAATTTTTGCTTGAGATAAAATATAACATTAAAGCGCACGAAGGGTATCGGTATTGGTCTGAAAGTTAGGTAGGATTTTGGTGTTATCTCTTGTAGTGATTTATCTTACAGGCCGATCCATATCCGCGCCCCTCCAACCGGGTTGGCCGGATTATGGCTGAAAACGTCAGTCTTTGGCGACCCCGATTACGCCGCAGGCGACCCGCGGTCCGGCATTGCCGGAAGGCTGCGAAACCAGATCGTCTACTCCGGCGTGTACAATAACGCCACGGCCGATAATGGAATCGCGGCCGTCAAACTTCAAATGGGTATCCGTTCTTTCGTAATGGGCATTTCCGCTGTTGTCGGCCTCGATATTTCCCAGGTCGCCCACATGCCGTTGGGCCTGGTCCGGACCGGCATGGGGCTGGTTTTCGGGGTTGAAATGGCCGCCGGCTGATGTGCCGTCCGGCGCCGTGCAGTCGCCGTATTCATGGATGTGAAATCCGTGTTGGCCGGGATTCAGGCCCATGACATCCGCCGTAACTTGAATGCCCTGCGGTGTCCGGCTGAAGTAGACGGTGCCGGTGACATGGTTGCCCCGGGTCGGATGCAGAACGGCAACGGCCTTGTTAATTTCAGTCCCGTCGGTTTTACCCGCCACTGCGGCGCAGACGGACAGCACCATCAAAACAGCGCTCATAAAGATCACCGCTGGTATTGTTTTATGAAGTTTCATGACATGCTCCTTTCTTCTTTTAAATTGTCATTGATCGGGTAGCTATTGCTACAGCCCGGCAATAAATGACAAGTCAATTTAGGTCTCATCAGGTTTTGTTGCAATGGGGTCTAAGCGGTATTTGGCATTCAAATTGATAGTAGCAATCCGGCGTAAGTTTCCCCAGGCAAGGCGCTAGCTGATAATTAATCCGCGCGGGTCAGGGTCAAAATCGTCTCACAAGTTTTTTAAATTACAAACAAATTTTACTTACACCTGATATCGCTATTTTTCAGGGCGGAGTTGTCAAATTGAAACCGACCGGTTGTCCGATCAGCCGCCGTATCCAAAAATTCATCCCGGCTTTTAGGGTGCCGGACGGCAATGCATTGCAGGCGCTGCCAGCAGAAGGTCAGCGGGTTGCCGATGAAAACTTCACCGGTGAAGACACCCTGCGGTCTCTACCTTGTTTTCATTCGCTAAATACAGGATATACCCCATTGCTAATTTTCAGACGTTTTCGCATAGTAAACCGATTTTTTTAAATGGGCTGCAACAACTGACCGGCTGCCGGCAGATTGATTTTTCTTTACCAAGGACTGTTAAACTCACAGTTGTGACAGGAGGCAATGCGCATTGAACCCGTCGGAAATTTCCAATCCCGTGATGTGGCCGCTCGTCGTTTTTTTCATTTTAACCCTGTTGCTGGTCATGTTTATTCTGGCCGTTTCTGCTCTTTTCGGCCAGCGCCATCGCAGCCGGGCGTCGGAGGAGATTTATGAATGCGGCATGATTTCAACCGGTTCGGCCCGGGTGCGCTTTGCCGCCAAGTTTTACCTGATGGCCATGTTTTTCGTTATCTTCGACCTGGAGTCCGTATTCATCCTGGTCTGGTCGGTGAGTGTCCGGGAGCTGGGCTGGATCGGATACGTCGAGGTTTCGCTATTTATCGGCATTCTCCTGGCAGCCCTTTTCTATCTCTGGCGCGTGGGCGCCCTTGAATGGGGGACCTTTAAGCACAAAAAAGAGGCGCAAAAGATCCGGGAAAGACAGCTCGTTTGAGCCCGAACCGTTGCCGAAGGAAGTTAAGACCTGAAGAAAGGCATTGAGATATGAGAACCGTCAAAGATATTTTACGGGCCAAGGGATCGAAAGTCCACTCCATTTCTCCGGATGCCACCGTTTATGAAGCCTCGAATCGGATGGCCGACAAGAATGTGGGCGCCATGTTGGTTTTCGAAGGAGACGATCTGGTGGGTCTGATTTCAGAACGCGATTATTCCCGCAAAACCATTTTGAAGGGCCGGTTCTCCAAAGAAACCGCCGTCAGAGAAATAATGACCACCGAGGCGGTTACCGTCCACCCGGATGACGACATTGAAGCGTGCATGGAACTTTTCACCGACAAGCATGTCCGCCATTTGCCGGTAGTCGAAAATGGCAAGGTGGTCGGCATTGTTTCGATCGGCGATATCGTCAAGAGTATCATCGACTACAAAGAATTCATCATCGAAGAGCTGGAAAACTATATCAAGGGCAAGCGTTAGAAAGGAGCCGGTTGGAAAATGGGGTGGTGGTCGAGCCGCAAACACAGGCTATTGCCGGGCCGCAGGGCTGAATCGCTTGAGGAGGCCGTCAGTCGCAGCCTGATATTTACAGGCCTGCAGGATATTATAGCCTGGGGACGCAAGTATTCCCTCTGGCCGTTTAATTTCGGCCTGTCATGCTGCTACGTGGAGATGGCCACGAGTTTAACCAGCCGGTATGACATTGCGCGGTTCGGTGCCGAAGTCATCCGCGGCACGCCGCGCGAAGCCGATCTGATGATCATTGCCGGCACCCCGTTTATCAAGTGCGCCCCGATCATCCTGCGGCTGTACGAACAAATGATGGAACCGCGCTGGGTCATCTCCATGGGGTCGTGTGCCAACTCCGGCGGCATGTACGATATCTACAGCGTGGTCCAGGGCGTGGACAAGATTCTGGGGGTGGATGTTTACGTTCCGGGATGCCCGCCGAGTCCCGGGGCCTTCATGCACGGTCTGGATATGCTACAGGCAGCAGTCGGGCAGGAGCGGCGTCCGTTGAGCTGGGTGGTCGGACCTCAAGAAACCCGCAAATTACCCCTGCCGTCCATGCGGGATTTGAAAAGAGACGAACGACGCAAGACAACTACCCTGCGCTCCCCGGACGAAGTCTGAGCGCGGCAGCATGTGGGCGCAACCGGAATCGCTATGAGCAATTCATCCAACATCCTTGAGACCGATCTCCTGCAGGAATTGCAGCAGCAGTTTGACAGCGGCATCCTCATGGCGCAGCCTTGCCGCGACGAAATCCCGACGGTCTGGGTTGCGTCAGGATCAAATCCATGCCGTGCTGCATTATCTCAAGCACGACGCCCCCCGGCCCTTCCGGATGCTCTATGACCTGACCGCCGTCGACGAGCGCACCCGTGTCCATCGTCCGGATCAGCCCAAAAGCGACTTCAGCCTGGTCTACCAGCTGCTTTCTTTCGACCGCAACCGCTTGGTTCGGATCAAGGTTCCGCTTGAAAGTGAATACCCCTCCCTGGCCACGGTCACGGACATCTGGCCCTCGGCCAACTGGTATGAACGCGAAGTCTGGGACATGTTCGGCATCACCTTCGAAGGCCATCCGCATCTGCGGCGTATCCTGCTGCCGCCCACCTGGCAAGGCCATCCCCTGCGCAAGGAACATCCGGCCCGGGCAACGGAAATGGGACCTTTCCGCATGCCCGAGGACAAACAGATCCGGGAGGAGGAGGCCATGCGGTTTCGCCCGGAGGAATGGGGGCTGCAGGACCGGGGTGAGGAAACGGATTTGATGTTTCTCAACCTGGGGCCGCAGCATCCCGGCACCCACGGGGTATTTCGCATCGTTTTACAGCTTGACGGTGAGGAGATCGTCGATGCGGTGCCGGAAATCGGTTTTCACCACCGGGGCGCCGAAAAAATGGGCGAACGCCAGACCTGGCACACGTTTATTCCCTATACCGACCGGATCGACTATCTGGGCGGGGTGATGAACAATCTGCCCTATGTTCTGGCCGCGGAAAAGCTGGCCGGAATCGAGGTCCCCGACCGGGTTAAAGTGATCCGGATCATGATGGTCGAGCTGTTCCGCATCATCAGCCATCTGGTCTGGTACGGCACGTTTGCCCAGGATGTCGGCATGCTGTCGCCGGTATTTTTCATGTTCAACGACCGCGAGCGGGCCTTTGACATCGTCAGCGCCGTTACCGGCGGCCGCATGCATCCAAGCTGGTTTCGCATCGGCGGAGTGGCCCAGGATCTGCCCAAGGGCTGGGATAAAATGCTGCAGGATTTTTTGCCCTACATGTCGCGCCGCTTAAAAGAGTATGACAAAATGGTGATGCAAAACCGCATCTTCAAGGATCGCACCCAGGGGATCGGCAGTTACACGCTGGATGAGGCCGTCGACTGGGGCGTGACCGGACCCGGTTTGCGGGCTTGCGGTCTGGAGTGGGATTTTCGCAAACAAATGCCGTATGGCGGCTATGAGCAGTTCGAATTCGACATTCCCACGGCCGCTCACGGTGACTGCTATGACCGGGCCCTGGTGCGCGTCGAGGAAATGCGCCAGAGCCTGCGCATCATCGAACAGTGTGTAAAAAACATGCCCGCCGGCCCTTACAAAGCGCATCACTCCCTGACCACTCCCCCGCTGCGGGAGCGGACCCTGCACGATATCGAAACCCTCATCCATCATTTTCTGGGGGTCAGCTGGGGACCGGTCATACCGGCCGGTGAGGCCTGTGTCATCGTCGAGGCCACCAAGGGCAACAACAGCTATTATCTGATCAGCGACGGGGGCATTCATGCCTACCGTGTTCGAATCCGGACGCCGTCCTTTGCCCACCTGCAGATGATTCCGCTGATCTGCCGGGGATTGATGGTGCCCGATCTGTTGGCGATTCTGGGCAACATTGATTATGTGATGGCCGATGTGGACCGTTGAAGGACGGAAGTTGGGAAGGCAGGTTTAACAAAGAGGTAGCAGAATCAGAGGTCGAAGCTATAGAAGTCACTAAATTAGTGATATCTTAGACAGCGTCACCGATACCGTGGTGATTTAGCACTTTTCATTTTCAAGACCCGAACCGTTTGTTGTTCCTGTCTTGCCGGGGAGCGGCAGGAGATCTCTTTTCCGACACGCAGTACCGGAAGAAATGAAACCTGTCGGCAATCCTGAGGAGAAAAATGCTCAGCAGCGAAGAAAAAAAAGAAATCGAGGCGGAATTTCCACAGTATGAACAAAAAGAGCCGTCAGTGTGGAGGCTCTGAAAATCGTTCAACGGCACCGGGGCTGGGTATCCGACGACGCCATCATGTGATGTTGCCGAGTTTCTGGAGATGAGCACCGCGAACTCGACGGTGTGGCTACATTCTACAACCTGATTTTTCGCAAGCCCGTCGGCAAGCACGTCATACTGGTCTGCAACAGTGTTACCTGCTGGATCATGGGATATGACCGCATCCTCGGACACCTGAAAGAACGGCTGGGTATCGATCTGGGGGAAACCACCGACGACGGGTTTTTACGCTGCTGCCGATAGTCTGCCTGGGCGCCTGCGATCAGGCGCCGGCCATGATGATCGACGATGAACTCTACGGAAATTTGGATCCGGATAAAATTGATGAAATTCTGGCGAACTACAGGTAAGAACCGCGGAACATAGGCCCCATGTCTAAAAAAATTGCGCTTGAGGACGCGGCGCTGCCGGTGCAGTAACCATTTACAGCCAAGGCACGCTCAACGGTTTCAGGTGTCATTGGTTCCGGACGACAATGCTTGTCGGCATGAACACCTATCAGGCCAATCACAATTGTAGACATCATATGAATCATTATGGAACATCCGCTGACCGCCAATATTCGACCCGGGCCGCCGCTCGGCTTAAAGGAATACGAACAGGCCGGCGGCTATCAGGCCGTGCGCAAAGTTTTGCACGACCTGACCCCCGAAGAGGTGACCGCCATGGTCAAAGCGTCGACTTTGCGGGGTCGCGGCGGTGCCGGTTTTCCGACCGCCCAGAAATGGAGCTTTGTGCCCATGGGCGCCGATGCCGAAACGGCCCAAGTATCTGGTGGTCAATGCCGATGAGATGGAGCCTGCCACCTTCAAGGACCGGCTGCTGCTTGAAGGCGACCCCCATCAGCTGATCGAGGGGATCATCGTCGCCGGCTATGCCATTCAGGCCGATATTGCCTATATTTTTCTGCGCCGGGAATACACCCTGGCCGGCCAAACGCCTGAAAACGGCAATTGCCGAGGCCTATGCCGGGCACTACCTCGGCCGCAACATTCTGGGATCCGATTTCAGCCTGGAGCTTTACCTGCACGCAAGCGCCGGCCGCTATATCTGCGGCGAGGAAACCGCCCTGCTGAATTCGCTGGAGGGCCGGCGGGCCGCCCCCCGTTCCAAACCGCCGTTTCCTCCGGTCGTCGGGCTCTGGGGCAAACCCACCGTGCCCAACAATGTCGAGACCATCTCCAACGTGCCCCACATCATCAATCACGGCGCCGCCTGGTTCAAAAGTCTGAGTCACAGCCAGGACGGCGGCACCAAGATCTACGGGGTGAGCGGCAAAGTCAAGCGGCCGGGTGCCTGGGAACTGCCGATGGGAACCACCCTGCGGGAAATACTGGAGGAGCACGCCGGCGGCATGCGCGCGGGGCTTAAATTGCGGGGGGTGATTCCCGGCGGCGGCTCAACGGATTTTCTGGTGGAAGAACACCTGGATATCAAAATGGATTTCGACGGCCCCAAGCAGGCCGGCAGCCGGCTGGGCACCGGCACCATCGTGGTGCTCGACGACCAGACCTGCCCGGTCGGCCTGGTGCATAACCTGATGCGTTTTTTTGCCCGGGAGTCCTGCGGCTGGTGCACGCCCTGCCGGGAGGGACTGCCCTGGACGGCCCGCATCCTGGCGGCGATTGAAAACGGACAGGG
>CAVQBT010000011.1:0-145550 GCA_963710795.1 uncultured delta proteobacterium | reverse complement strand
ATTGTGTGATAATCCGATTAAATTTGAACCGTCGAACCGGCGCGGGCAAGGTTTTTCCATTACTCCAAAACTCCATCACTCCGGTTACTTGAAGGACGGCTCGCCAGGTCGCCAAATTATTATCGGGTAATATAGCAGCGGGCACTTAACGAATATCATGGCCATCGATATAGAACGCATCCGCAGGGATATAGGAAACATTAACGCTTTTAATGCGACGCCCGGCAGCGGAACAACCAGGCTGACGTTTAGCGCCGAATATCAAGGCGCGCTAAACTATGTACTCAGCCAATTCAATCAATTGGGTGCAGCCGTCTCAATTTGTCCGGGCGGCAATGTCAGGGGCAGGTTTGCCGGTTCCGACGGGAACGCGCCGGCAGTGATGATGGGCTCTCATCTGGATTCGGTCGTCCATGGCGGTCAATTTGACGGGGTTGTGGGAGTTGTGACGGCCCTGGAAGCCGCCCGCAGTATGGTTGAAGCCAAAATTGCTCACCGGCTGCCGGTCGACGTCGTAATTTTCCCTGAAGAAGAAGGCTCCCGGTTTGGCAGGGGTTTGCTGGGCAGCTCGATCTGGACCGGAAGACTGGAGGCCGATCGATTAGATTCGATTGCGGATGCAAACGGGATCGCCTATATAGAAGCCATGGCTCAGGCAGGGATAAAAGTAGACGACAACCGGCTCCTGACGCCAGATGCCATCGCAGCAATGCTGGAAGTTCACATTGAGCAGGGAGCCGTACTTGAAAAACGAGGGCATCAAATCGGATTGGTAGAAGCGATAACCGGTATCCAGCAGCTTAATATCACAATTAAGGGGACAGCAGACCACGCCGGCACCACACCGATGGCAGAGCGTTCCGATCCCTTGCAGGCTACCGCCAGAATCATCATTGAAATTGATAAAATTGCCAGAAGCACCGGACCCCGCACCGTGGCAACCGTCGGCCGGATAATATGCGAACCGGGACAAGCTAATGTTATTCCGGGTCTCGTCAGATTCACTGTGGATATTCGTGATTCCGATAAAAAATTGCTCGATTCGGCCGTGGCAAAGATTCAGCAAACGGTGCAAACCATCTGCAATGAGCGGAAACTGGGGGTTGAATATGTCGGGATGTCGGAATCCGAGCCCGTGGTTCTTTCGGCCGGGATAATCAACCTTCTGGAGAAAAAGTTGCTCGAAAAGAATATAACGCCGTTTAAAATGATCAGCGGAGCCGGCCATGATACGGCCCTGATAGCCGGATTGACCCGGGCGGGTATGATTTTTGTGCCCAGCCGGGATGGACTCAGCCACTGTCCGCAGGAATATTCCCGCATAGAGGATATCGCGCTGGGGTGTGAAATTCTTCTGGCAACAGTTGTTGAACTGGCCAACTAAAAAAAATGTTAAAGCAAAGATAATTCTTCCCAAAAGCAAACATGCTAAACTACCTGATAAAACGCTTATTATCAACCATCCCGGTCCTGCTCGGGATCTCGCTGCTGCTCTTTTTTATGCTGCGGCTGCTTCCCGGTGATCCGGCCCAGGTTCTGGCCGGTCAAATGGCCACGCCGCAGGAAATAGAAAACATCCGCCATCAGCTCGGTCTGGATCGACCCATTTATGAGCAGTATGCAGCTTATTTGAGCCGGCTGGCGCGGTTCGACCTGGGTCGATCGGCCCGCACCCAAAATCCGGTGACCCAGGAAATCTGGGCCCGTCTGCCCAACACCATGCTGTTGGCTGTGGTCGCGATCTCGCTGGCCTGTCTGTTCGGCATCCCGGCCGGCATTATCTCGGCGGTCAGACCCTACAGCTGGATCGACTACCTGGTCACCACCTCCGCCCTTTTTGGTATGTCCATGCCGGTATTCTGGCTCGGGCTGATGCTGGTTGTCCTTTTTTCGGTGATCTTAAAATGGTTGCCGGCCGGCGGTACCGGGGGCTGGCAGAATGTTATCTTACCCTCGATTACACTGGCGGCGTTTGTCGTGGCGTTCATCGCCCGGATGACCCGCTCCACCATGATAGAAACCCTTTCCCAGGACTACACCACAACGGCCCGTTCAAAGGGGCTTCAGGAACGGGTGGTGGTCATTAAACATGCCCTCAAAAACGCCATGATCCCGATCATCACGGTGGTTGGCCTGCAGTTCGGCTTGCTGCTGGGTGGTGCCGTGTTAACCGAAACCGTTTTTGCCTGGCCCGGTCTGGGTCGCCTCATCGTGGATTCTATTTTGGCGCGTGATTATCCGGTAATCCAGGGCACAATTCTCATATTTGGATTGCTTTATATTATGGTCAATCTAGTCGTGGATCTCATTTACGCACTGGTGGACCCGAGGATCCGCTATGACTGATATTGCCGATAGCAGCACCGCCAAGACCGGTACACCTCCAGCCGACAGCGCATTGCGTCGCAAATGGGCAAAATTAAAACGCAACAAGGCTGCCATGTTGGGTGGCATCCTGATAATAATTTTTGTGCTCAGCGCCCTGCTGGCACCGGTTCTGGTCACCGGCAATCCGTCCGGCCTGAATCTGATGAATTCGCTGGAAGGGCCCTCCTTCAAAGATCCCCTGGGAACAGATGAATTGGGCCGCCCCATCCTGGGGCGCATCATCCATGGATCGCGGATTTCACTGGTCATCGCGGTCGGGGTGGTCTTCGTGGGGTTGGTTTGCGGCATCCCCCTGGGGCTCATCTCCGGGTACTACGGGGGCAAGATTGATTTTATAATCCAGCGCGCCACCGATACTATGCTCGCCTTTCCGGGTTTTCTCCTGGCGCTGGCCCTGGTGGCTGTTTTGGGGGTTGGGATTAAAAATACGGTCATCTCAATCGGCATCAGTATGGTCCCGCTCTACATTCGCCTGGTCAGAGGATGCGTTCTTGCGATCCGTGAAGAAGCTTACGTGGAAGCCGCCCGGGCGGTGGGCACCCGCGATGCACAAATATTACTGCACCATATCCTGCCCAATGTGATGGTGCCCATCACCGTTCAGACCAGTATGAGCATGGGTACGGCCATCCTTTTTGCAGCCGGTCTGGGTTTTCTCGGCATCGGGGTTCAGCCGCCCACACCGGAATGGGGGGCCATGCTGGGTTCCGCCCGCTCATATCTTTTTCATGCGCCGCATGTCGCGACATTTCCGGGAATTGCGATCTTTCTGGCGGTACTCAGCTTCAACCTGCTGGGGGACGGTTTGCGCGATGCCCTGGACCCGAGGTTCAAGCTATGAAGGCCCAGACCAACCCGCTGCTGAAAATCAGCAATCTGCACATCCGTTTTCATACGCTGGACGGGGTGGTGCAGGCCGTGGATGGGATCGATTTTGATGTCTACCCGGGAGAAACATTAGGCTTGGTCGGAGAAAGCGGATGCGGCAAAAGCGTCACAGCACTTTCAATTCTGCAGCTGTTAAGGTGTCCACCGGCTGAAATTGACGGCAATATTTTTTTTGAGGGGCAAGACCTGCTGGGATTGGATCGAGAGGGCATCCGGAAAATCAGGGGCAATGAAATTTCGATGATCTTTCAGGAACCCATGACTTCCCTGAACCCGGTTTTAAAGATCGGCGAACAGATAGCCGAGGCCGGCCGGCTGCACAAAAACATGAATCGGCAACAAGCCTGGCGCTGGGCGGTGGAGATGCTGCGCATGGTTCAGATACCCGGTCCGGGATCCCGCAGCCGGCAATACCCGCATAAATTTTCCGGCGGTATGCGGCAGCGGGCCATGATCGCCATGGCCCTGTCCTGCAACCCGCGACTAGTTTTGGCAGATGAGCCCACGACGGCCCTCGATGTAACCATCCAGGCTCAAATCATGACCCTCATGCAGCGCCTCAAGCAGGAGTTCAAATCGGCGATCGTGCTGATCACCCATGATCTGGGTGTCATCGCCGAAATGGCCAGCAGGGTGGTCGTCATGTATGCCGGCAAAGTCGTCGAGGAGGCCCCGGTAATACCGCTTTTCAAAGATCCCAGGCATCCCTACACCCGGGGCCTGTTGGGATCGATACCGGTCATCGGCCGCAAGGAGCAAACCGGCCGCCAGCTCCAGGAAATTTCGGGCATGGTGCCCAGCCCGGCCAACATGCCGCTGGGCTGCAGATTCCATCCACGATGCAGTCAGGCAATGGATAAATGCCATCAAGAGGACCCCCCGATGACCCGCCTGGCCGAGCACCGCAGGGTTAGTTGTTGGTTGGAAGCAGGGTGAGTTTATGGCGTTGATTGGGTTTATTGAGTTGAAAAAAGATAGGTTGCGCGTTGCGGATTAGGGATTTGGAACTGATCTGTTAGAACAATCGAGGTTAAGGGAGTCGAATGCACTGTTTGATTGGGTGGGTAGTTAATTCTTTATAAGATGACAGAATTCAATAATTCGTCAATCGTCATTCGTCATTACATTTATGGCTTTACTGGAAGTTGAAAATCTAAAAAAGTATTTTCCGGTTAAAAAGGGTGTCTTATCCCGCACGGTCGGACAGGTGCGCGCGGTGGACGGCGTCAGTTTCACGTTAAAGCGCGGGGAGACCCTGGGCCTGGTCGGCGAAAGCGGATGCGGCAAAACCACGGTGGGTCGTTCAATATTGCGCCTCATCGAACCGACCGCCGGCCGGGTGAATTTCAACGGAAAAAATCTGCTCGCGTTGGATCCGGCAGAACTCAGAACCATGCGCGCCTCGCTTCAGATTATTTTCCAGGATCCATTTTCTTCCCTCGACCCGCGGATGAATGTGGGCCAGATCATCGCCGAACCCATCCGCAATCATATGAAAATTTCAAAATCGGAAATCCAGCAGCGCGTGGCCTATTTGATGGAACGCGTCGGACTCCACCCGGAGCAATCGCGCCGCTATCCCCACGAATTTTCCGGCGGACAGCGCCAGCGGATCGGTATTGCCCGGGCCCTGGCGCTAAATCCGTTGGCCATCATCTGCGATGAGCCGGTGTCGGCCCTGGATGTCTCCATTCAAGCCCAGGTGATCAATCTTCTGGCCCAGCTCCAGGAGCAGATGAACCTTTCCTATCTTTTCATTGCCCATGATCTGAGCGTCGTGGAGCACATCAGCGATCGGGTGGCCGTCATGTACCTGGGCCGCATTGTGGAGCTGACCACCGATCGGGAACTCTACCGCAATCCGCTGCATCCTTACAGCCAGGCGCTGCTTTCAGCCGTACCCATTCCGGACCCTGAAATCCATCGACAAAAAACCGTCCTGCAGGGGGATGTGCCCAGCCCGTTGAATCCACCGACCGGATGCACCTTTCACACCCGATGCCCGGAGTGCGCGGATATTTGTTCTCGGGAAACGCCCGTTTTCAGGGACGTGGGCAACGAGCATTGGGTGGCATGCCATTTGAGGTGAGCGTGCACGGAGTGCCTGATTACTCAATTGACTGGTTTTAAGGAGATCACCTACAAACTGCAGCCATGAAAATTTCAAGCACCAAAAAACAAATCCCAAATAAATTCCAATTGACCAAATTCAAAATTCCAAACAAATTATCGATGCTTTTTTTATCACCAAACGCATAATCGTCAGTAAACGGAATGTGCTGGTGATGCGATAAAACTTTGATGAACGTAGGTTTTGGTCATTGGAATTTGGATTTTGAGATTTATTTGTAATTTGGTGCTTGAGATTTGGGATTTAAATGTCTTATAAAGGTTTCTTATTCCGTGGTGTTGCGCGGCGCCTAATTTGCAATATAAGGAGACGAGAATGAACACAACCCGTGATTGGGAAAAACCGATTCGAAGATTGGAGCTTTTGATGCGGCTCAAGTCTTTTCCGGTGGCTTTCAAGTTATTCGAAGACCGGCAGGCGATTTCCGAAATTCCCTTTATCCGGCGGATGAACCATAAATCCACCCTCTGCCAGCTAATCAACCTGGTCCGAAACTTTGACTGGTCCGTTGCGGCCGAGCTTGACGACTTCATGTCGGTGGTGTGCCCTTCAATCATCGGGTTGACGGACATTCCGGATTATATGAAAGACGGAACCTTTCGCAGCATCGTGTGGACCAAAAGCAGGGCCGATGCCAAGAAGTATGAAGCTGAGATTCCACGCTTGCCGACCGGCAAATATCAGGCGCTGGCGATGGCCCCGCTGGTATACAATCCTTTTGATCCCGACATTGTCCTGATTTATGCCAATCCGGCTCAGATGATGCTGCTGATCAATTCGCTCCAGTTTGAAAATTACGAAGTCATGCAGTTTTATTGTGTCGGCGAAAGTTCCTGCAGCGATGCCATTGCTAGATGTTACCTCAAAGGCAAACCGGCTTTGAGCATTCCCTGCTATGGCGAACGCCGTTACGGCCACGCCCAGGATGATGAAATGGTCATGGCCATTCCGGCTGCCATGATGGACAAAGCACTCAATGGAATGGAAGCCCTGTACCGGCGCGGAATTCGCTACCCGATCAGCTACGCAGGCGCAGAAAGCGATGTGGCCCACGCTTTTCCGGCGGCATACGGCGCAGAAGAGATGATCAATAAACTCAGAGGCAATGACAACCGGCTGCTGCTGGGTGTCACCGGCAGTATCGCCACCGGCAAGACAACCGTTGCCGGTATGCTGGAAGAACTGGGGGCGCGCACGATCGATTTTGATGTTTTAAGCCGGGTGGTGGTGGAGCCCGACAAGCCGGCCTGGCAAGATATCGTCGCTTTCTTCGGTGAGCAAATTCTGGCAGAAGACCGCAGCCTGGATCGATCCAAATTGCGTGAAATCGTGTTTCAGGATATCGAAAAAAAGAAGAAACTTGAAAGTTTTCAACACCCCCGCATATTTGAAGAATTCATTAAACAGGTTGAACAGTATGCCGGCGAAGACCCGAATGCCATCATCCAGGCTGTCGTGCCGCTGCTGATTGAAGTCAATATGCAGTCATTTTTTCATAACATCTTGATGGTCTATGCCTCGGAGGATGAACAAAAAAAACGTCTGATGAAAAGAGACGGCGCATCAGAAGAAATGGCCATGAACATGATTCGCTCCCAGCTCTCGGTTGATGAAAAAAAAGGCTATTGTGATTTGGTTATCGACAATTCAGGCTCGCCGGAACAAACCCGCAACCAGGTGGAAAAGCTCTGGCGGAAATTGAAGACGATCCAGCAGAAGAAAAGCGTTGATTGAGTTTATTGGGTTGGTTGGATTCCTCGAAAAAGGCTAAAGGCTAAAGGAGAAAGGTTAAAGGCCATGCATAAATCTGGTGCATGGATACCGTATTGGGAGAACAAATATGATATTACGCTTTTTAAGAAACAAAGTTGTCGAAGTGGAGCCGCAGGCAGATGGCAGTATCGCGGTTTCATGGCGCTTGACGGATGATTTATTGACCGCTGAAATAGATATCAAGGTGCAGCTGCCGGATCTTGAGATCGTGGAAGCCGAAGCCACTCTGGGCCGACTGGTTCCCAGGGCCTGGTCGGCAGCGCCCGGGCTCATCAAAAAAATCGAAGGCGTCAGAATCGGGGCCGGATTGCGCAAGATAGCCCAGGGCCTGCTCGGCGGCCCGCAAGGTTGTCCCGTACTGGCGCAGGCGGTGCTCGAAAGTGCCAATGCCGTCATCCTGAATTTTACCCGCCCGGTGGTCCAGGCCGGGGAGCAGCTGGGCGATGAGGAAAAACTGAATTTCTTAAGAGATATGGTCAAAAATAATCCCAGACTGGTGCGAAGCTGTGTGGCTTTTCAGGATGACAGCCCGATTATGCAGGGCGTTTAGGCCTTTAGTAATAATTTTTGTGCATCGTGTGGCAAGATCTTTTTGTGAAGCAATCAAGTCGCCCAAAGAAATGCCTAAAATTGCAAAATGTCAAAAATGCCTAAAGTTGAGGTATTCTATCGATTTAAATAAAAAAACAGAGCGACCTGTCGGGTCGTAGCCGAAGGCGAAGCCTGAAGCGACACCATAATTTTAGGCATTTTAGTGCATTTGCCCGGTTTATCCGGGCTGGTATAGGGAGATAAAGAATGATTACATTCAACCGCAGTCAGATAATCGGAGCTGAGTTCCCGGATGAAGATATCGTAAGATTTAATGGACTCCAGGTCGATCATATCTACAGCATGGAGATCAATATGGATGTGCGACTTTCGGACGGGGAAATCCTGGCAATTGAAGGGCTCATGAAGCACTACACCAATTTTGTCTGCCCGGAAGCCATGCCTGTCCTTCAAACCGCCGTCGGCATGTCCCTGCGGGAAGAAGGCTGGGACCGTCGCATCATGAAAGAAATCGGCCGCCAAGGCTGCGAGCACTTCGCTGAAATCATCATCGACTGTGGCCACAGCTTTGATCAGGCCCGCTTGAGCAAGGCCCTTTGGCAGGCACTCGAAGCCGATCCGGGCCTGGATCAGGCGCAGTTCATGGAAAAATGGCTTGATCAAGAAGCTAATTAAATGGAAAAATAATCTGAAAAATGAATTAAGGAATGGATTCGTTTTAAATATAATTTCTCTGACAGGATCTACAGGATGAATCAGATTTTTTATGTTTTCCTGATAAAGAAAAAGATCCAAATAATCCTGTAAATCCTGTCTATTTTACCATTAAAAATTGGAATCCATTCATCTCTTATTTCCGGTTTTTCTACAGGAAGGCAACCCATGCGCATCGATCTGCATATTCACACGGCACCGCTGTCTGCCTGCAGCTACATAGATCCTCATGAATTGGTTCAAGAAGCGTGGCGCTTGAGACTGGATGGGATCTGTCTCACAGAACACCAGATCCTATGGGATCCGGCTGAGGTGGAAAAGCTTGCCCGGGAAGCAGGAATCAAGATATTTCGCGGCAACGAATTTACGACCAACCAGGGCGATGTGCTGGTTTTCGGATTCTATGAAGACATCAAGGAATTGATGATTATTCAGGAATTGCGGGAAACTGTCCAAAAAGCCGGCGGCTATATGATCGCGGCCCATCCTTTCCGCGGGTTTAAAACCTTTGGCATCGGCCAGCTCCAAATGACGGTCGAACAGGCCAGCAAGCGCAAAGTGTTTGAATTTGTCGATGCCGTGGAGATTGGCAACGGCAAATTGGCGCCAGACGAAAACGACATGGCCTGCAAGGTAGCGGAAAAGCTCAACCTGCCCGGAACCGGCGGCAGCGATGCCCACCGGATCGATGAACTTGCAACCTGGCTAACCGTTTTTGAAAAAAACATCGAAAATGAACAAGAACTGCTGAAGGAGCTTCATGCAGGAAGATTCAGGGCGGAAGTGGGAAGGCGGAAGGCGGAAAAAAGAAGGTAAGAAGGTGAGAAGATGAGAAGATGAGAAGGTTGGCTCGAATGCGGCCTCCGGCCTCTCCAAGCTGTAAGCTCGCTCTACGAGTTTTAAGCCATAGGGGTCTACACCTGCGCCCCAGTGTGAAGTCGAAATGAGATTTAGAGCTATTAAGCTTCTTTGAGCTTTGAGCATTGCGCTTTTAGCTTTCAGCTTTGAGCTTTATTCCTTTATACCCAATTAGGCCAGGCGCGCACAGCAAATCGAACAACCATGGATATTTCATAAATGGGCCAAAGACCTCTGATCGGTGTGGCCGTTATCGTTATCAAAGATGACCGGGTGCTGCTGGGAAAACGCAAAAACGCACATGGGGCGGACACCTGGGCTTTTCCGGGGGGGCATTTGGAGTTCAATGAATCCATCACGGACTGTGCCGCCAGGGAAGTATTTGAAGAAACCGGTCTGCGCATCAAAAACTTGCGCTGCGGTCCCTATACCAATGATATCTTTGCTGCCGAAAATAAACATTATGTCACCCTCTTTGTGTTGGCCGACCATGACGCCGGCACGCCGGTGGTCAAAGAGCCCCACAAATGTGAAAAATGGCAATGGTCGCATTGGCCGCCCGGGCTCAAGCCTCTCTTCTTGCCGATTCAGAATCTGCTCAAGCAGAATTTCAGACTAGGTGCGTAAATAGAGGAGCTTATTAGTGTTTAGACATGGATTCACCGCCCGCTTCGCTCGAGGCGCAAAGAGCGCAAAGGGTATTTTTCTTATTTCCTTTCGGTGAGAGGCCGAAAAGAAATAACCCCAAGCCCTTCGGGCCACTGTTATCTTGTTTTGTTTTCTTCCCGCAACGCAAAGCCAATTTATTGTTTTTCAGACGGCTTGCCTTTTATGTTTGCCGGCCTCTCAACGGCAAACATAAAAAAGAAATTTTCTGCGTACTCTGCGGCTCTGCGGTGAATATAAATCCTAAAAAAGAATGTCTGAATAATTATCGCCGTATTTGTAAGCATCACCATCATGAATAGACTGCCAAAATTTATCCGGATATTGCTCGTTTTATCTGCCATGTTATTGGTTGTCTACGGGGGGGCGAGTTACCTGGCCAAACCGATTCCGGATCACCCGTATTTTAATCCGGCTGGATTCATGGTTATCGCCCATCGCGGGGGGCGCAGCCTGGGACCTGAAAATACACTCTACACCTTCCGGCGGGCGGTGGACCTGGGAGTTGACGTACTTGAAACCGATGTGCACCTCACCCGGGACAACCGCCTGGCGGTCATCCACGATAAAACCGTCGACCGGACCACCAATGGTTCCGGTGCGGTCGCAAGCTATACCCTGGCTGATTTGCAAAAACTCGATGCCGCTTATCGCTGGTCGGCTGACAGGGCAAACCCATTTTTGTTGCGGGGCAAGGGTGTTAAAATTCCGAGCCTGGCCGAGGTATTTAAGGCATTTCCGCGGATGCGAATAAATATTGAAATCAAAGATCCCAAACCGGCCGTGATAACTTCACTTTGCCGGACAATCCGGGATTACAACATGTCGCACAAGGTGCTGATTGCATCATTTAGCGCCGGAGCCTTGAAAAAGTTCCGCGCGGCCTGCCCCGCCGTAGCGACATCGACCGGGGCCTCGGAAACAATCTGGTTTTATGCGCTGCAGAAGATGCATCTGGAATCAGCCTATACACCGAAGGCCCAGGCACTGCAGGTTCCTGAAAACTATGGTGATCTGCAGGTTGTAAACGAAAGGTTTATCGCGGCCGCCCACGCCCGCAACATGCGGGTCCAGGTGTGGACGATCAACGATGTCGATTCCATGAAAAAGCTGCTGCAGCTTGGGGTAGACGGTATCATGACGGATTATCCCCAGCGTCTGTTGGAGCTAATAACAAATCATCGGAAGAAGTGAGGCCAAAAGGATGATAAAAATTGATGCAGACCAACACGAAAAAATACACACCCGCCGGATTGAGGTCGCCACTTATGATTGTGGTCAGGACGGCATCATCGTGGAAGGCGAATTAAAAGATGATCGACTGCATGAAATCTACCGCCCTGCCGGAGAGCACGTTCCACCCGGCAGGGTTCATCACATGATTATTCGTATGCAGGTCCGGGGGCCGAATTTAACCATTGAGGATATTGAAGTGGATATGCCGACAGTTCCGTATGAAGAATGCATCGAGACCCTGACCGCCCTCGAGCCGGTTAAAGGCATGCACATCGCCTCCGGCTTTACCAATGAGGTCAAGAAACTGGTCGGAGGGGCCAAAGGGTGCGCCCACCTGGTTGCCCTCCTGGTAAGTATGGCTTCGGCGGCGGTACAGGGCGCCTGGACCGCTGTTTCATGCCGGCCGGCCGAACAATCGGGTTACCGCGACCGGGCGATGAGTGCCATTGCCGACACCTGCAGGGTTTGGCGCAAAGACGGTCCGAAATTTAAAACCCACCTGAAGTAGTCAGCTGCTTTCATGAATGGATTGCCATTTTGTAATCCCCCCTGCCCCCCTTAAAAAGGTGGAGGCAGTGGTTCTCCCCCTTCGTAAAGGCAATCAGAAGGGATGTTCTCAAAGGAATAAAAATGTTATTATCGGATTTTAGCGCAGCCAATCGTGAAAAAAAGAGTCGGATTGCGGCGGGACCTGTCTTTCTATGACAGTCGAATCTTTAGCTTGTCGGGTACTCATTTCGACCGCCATACCGGCCTGGTTGATGCCGATGGCCACGGCGAAAATAGTCATTGAGTTAATGACATAGAACACGATGCGCTGATAGATCGGCACTTGTTTGTCGGCCCAGACGGTGAGTCCAAACAGCAGGCTGAGCGCAAGGCCCACCCATTTGGCCGGCAGCGCAAACTGGCTGTACAAGGTCCCGGCAATCATCATTGTACTTGCCCCGGCAATCCCGGGAGTTATCACGGCCTTCGAGTTCAAAAAGTCTTCCATTCCCCACCTCCTCGGAGCGCTTGGTACATCGTATCAAAAATACAGTGACGTATAATTTATCGATGTTCCAATAATTATTTGATTTCACGGCAAAGTCGCAAAGGACGCAATCCGCCTAAGGCGCATTTCATTTGCTTTTGAGAGGCCCCGCGGAAGCGGTATGCAAGCAAAGGCAAATGAAAAATAAACACTCTCTGCGCCCTCTGCGCCTGCGGTGAAAAATATTACGGTCAAGGGCACTGCGCCTAACGCAAAGCCGGTCTAGCTTCCGCAGTTGCGGCTTGCATCACAGATATTTTTCAAAGCCTTCAATCCCGGCAGGCCCCTTGCGCTTCGATTTTCTTCGACAAACGGGCGATAGCGCCAGCAGGCCTTGCGTCGTCATCGTTTTGCGATCCCAGCGCTCCCAGTCGGTTTTGAACTTGATTTTCTGGTATTCAACCCCCTTATCCGGCTCGACCGGCAGAATTTTGGGATTGCCGTCCCAGCCGTGTGAACCCCAGGCGATGCGCTTGGCGGGATCTATCACCATGACCACATGGCCGTCTCCGCGGGAATCGTCACGGTACACCAGAATATCGCCGGTCTGCAGATGGGGATCATCCGAGCAGCTTTCGAATTCATCTTCCATGAGGGTATTGTCGCTGACCATCATGGCGGTGCTGAGATAACGGTCATCGCGATTGTACGGCAGACCCGCGCGGGTAAAGGCAAACCAGATGGCCCGCGAGCAGTCGATGCCGCGCTGCAAATTTTCATCGTCCGTCGGCCTGTCCCAGGCGTGCTGCTGGTAGCCGAATCCATCATCACCCGCGGCCCGGGCCAACCAGTCCGCTTTTTGCAGAACCTTATACAGGGCCGTATTCTCGTCGTCGGGAAGGTAGGGCCGAATGTCAAAATCGGCAATGGTGTACTCGCGCATATTAATAGGCTGGCTGGTCTTGGCGGGGGCTTCGAGAAAACGCGGATTGGCTTCCACCCGCATGGTGACCGTACTCATGGTCCAGGTGAATTCTTCCCCGCCGCCTTCGTCCACTTGACCGACACCGCGCGTTCCCGGCCTCAGATAGCGGTCCAGGGCGCGGTACAACCCACTGGGACTGGGTCCGCGCGTGCCGCGCGTCGCGGCGGTTTCGGTAAACAAACTCCATGCAATCGGATTTTTCTCATGGGTCCCGAATACGATAATTCGATCCTGTACGTCTAAGGGCGGCGTACCTAAAAAGGTCTCGCCCCGGGCATTAAACGTGTAGGACTCCCCCGCTTGAAGCCTTTCCTTTCTGTCATCGCGCGGCAAAGCGTAAATACTGCCGTCCGTAGAAAGGATCAGCGCACCGATCAACAGGGGAATCGGGGATTTATCCGCCCGGGTCACCTGCACATTCCAGGCATAACACAGGGGGATTACCTGCAGCGAATTGGGCTCGGCCTGCTGCCAAACGCCTTTTTGAGAACATTTGTTCTGTTTGGCAGCCGGAGCCGGTATCAATGACACCAGCAGCGTCTCGTTGTCCCGAAAATCCCGGCCGCCTTCCCCCCGCAGGTGGAGCAGCGCCCGCTGACGCGCATGCTGCCAGAGACTTTGAGGTACCTGATTGTCCGATTTGTAGTTGTTGCGCGGGCGGTTCTCCGGGCCTTTCAAAACCAGACTGGTTGTCGGCACCGACACTCAACTCGAAATCTCCCGCGCCCTCCGTCAATTCCACCAGCATTTGGGCTTCCGTGTTCTGTTCGATGAGCGCCTTCAAGTTCCTGGCCCTGGCGTCCGGAATTCCGCCCGTTTCCTCCGAAGGCCTCAGCCGCACCTTTATTTTTATAAAAACGTCGGCCGGTCGGACCAGCACGGCCAGATCGCCCGGTTTGATTTCCGGCATATTCGGCTTGGCCGCTGAAATAATAACCTTGGCATTCAGATCCGTATTCTCGCTAACCACCACGGTGGCCTTGGCTTGGTCCGGATCACGGGTTTCCGCGCCGCTGACGGCCCCGTCATAAATCCGAAACTCGCGCCCCTCGGCCGACTCCCGCCAACGGCGGACCGGTGATTTCGATGGGCGGACCGGCTGTTTTAACCTCCCAGGAAATCGGGCGCGTCCGGGTCTCATTGCCGAAGACCGCCGTGGTCAAATCGCCCTGGAAATAAGGCACCTGCGGGCTTTCAGCCGCAACCAGCGGCGGGGTCAGGCGGGCAACCTGGGCATAGGTCAAGGGTCGCTCGCCGGCATCCATCATGACCCGCAGCAAGGCGTCGGTGAAAATGCCGCGCCCATTCTTCTCGAGGGCGGGATTGCCGTCCGACGCCGCGGAAAGGAAGACCAGCCCCGGCAGGGCTTCCGCTGTCATGCCTTCAGCTCCTTCCCCGCTGCCTTCGCCGGTTGCCCCGGCGGCCGCCTTCATCCGTCATGGGCGTAAAAAACCGGGCCTTGACGGTACTTGCATCGGGTCCCCGGGTGGCCGTGCCGGAGTTGCAGGAATCCAGGATTACAGTGATACGCCGGGTCTTTTTGTTCAAACGCGCCAGCATCTGATTGAGCTCATCATCCAGCATATCACGGATGCCATTGGTGCGCGCATCATGCAACATTAATGTTTCGTCAAAATTATCGGCTTCGTCGCCATTTTTATCCGGGGCCTGGGAGCCGTGTCCGGCATAAAAGACGACCGCCACGTCGTTTTCCCGGGCACGCTCAACCAGGGCCTTGTCGAAGGCCTGCTTGAAATGGGCCGTGGTGGCCTGCTCGTCCAGCAGCAGACAGACATTTTCTGCCGGAAAGCCATACCCGTTTTTTCCCGTCAGAAGATTGTAAAAGCGTTTGGCGTCGTTGGGAGGACCCTCAAGATCCGGTACGGCGTCGTTTTTATATTGCCCCACACCGACGATTAACGCCAGACGGCGATACCCATCGGTTTCAACCGCCTCCCCGAAACTGCATAAGGCGGCGGTGTTGGAAGCCGCAGCCGCGACGGTCGCCTGGTTCTTTTCCGAGTCGCTGCCGTCACAGCCGGCCGGCTGCAATAACAAGAGTCCCAAAAGGAGAAAAAAGGCCTTTTTACTTAAGGAATCAGGGCCGCTGAATTTCTTCACCGCGGATCGGTCGCAAAATTGTTTAAAGGAAAACATGGTTGATTTCCTCCTCTGTTCATGGTACGAAACAACTGGTAATTTGGCCATGGAATCAGTAATAGTCTTAAATTATTTAGCGAGGTGGACCCCATGATTGATACGCTTCGCAAGCCTTTCTTTGTTGTTGCCCTGGTACTTCTGGCACTGGCTGTTCTGGCCGAACTGGGTTCGGGTTTTTACATTGATGCCGATGCCCAAAATGCAGCCCAATACGCAGTCGATGATCCGGGGTTGGGCATTCCCTATTTAGCCGTCCTGGATGGTCTCGTCCTTTTTACGATCCTCCTGATCGGCGCACCGCTCCTCATATCCGACCGGGTGCACGGGCGCATTCAGGGGATAATCACTTTCGTTGTTGCGCTGCTGGCACTACTGGGTGCTATCGCAATGATCTTTATCGCGCTGGGCCTGCTGCTGCTGATGGTATCCCTGCTTCTGGCCATTCCCTTCGGCACCCTGGTCTATATGGCAAAATATGCCGACTTCGCTAAAACGCCCGCCGCCGTAACGCTGAGCTTAATTATGGGCTTCAAGCTCGGTTTCGCGGTTTTTCTGATATTGGCCCATCAGCGATTTCTGGAAAACAAGGGGCTGGTCCTGATTATCCTCACCTCGTTTCTGGCAACCATCATCCTCAGTTTTCTGCACGGCTTCGTGCCCCGCTTTCTGGTCAGCATCACCGATGATATCGGCGCCATTATTATCGCCATCCTGGCTGCGATCTGGGCCCTGTTTTATCTCATAGGCTCTATTCCGGCGATCATCAAGGCCCTGCGGGTGGACAAGGCACTGACCTAACCCCTCATTGAGCTAAAAACGCTCAATGAGGGGTTAATAGTTGATTTGTTATTAGTTATTAGACCTAAATGTTTACATCTTTAGCTGAATGCGCGCGAGATGATAGATTAAATTCGATCGGGTTCCGTTTAAACGATTAACCAATAACCAATAACAAATAACTCCTAATTCTATGAGCCGCTCTCCCCGGTCCGGATGTCGATCGGCGTCAGATCCTGGTCCGGCGGCGGAGCCGCCCGCGGAATACCAATCTCCTCGAAGTAAAGCGCGACCTCCTTTTCGCGCCGTGTCTGCAGTCCCGGCAGCTTTTTGCCGCCCGCAAATACCCAGCGCCGGAACTCAAACGGCACCCGGTCATGATCGCCGGCGTTGACCCGCTTGCGCAGGGTTGAGTTTCTGAAGTTGCCGATGCCGACATTGAAGACAAAGTCGCACAAGGCTGCGTACTGGCCATCGGTCAGGTCTACGTCGACCAGCGTCATTACCCCGCGCTCGGCCTTTCCCATGTCATCGCGCAGGATTTCCGTTCCCTGCGGCTCGGATATGCCTTTCTTAAAATCTTCGGGTATACTGCCGTCGCAGGGCGCCAGCTGGATCAGATGGCCGTAGCCGATGGTACAATAGCGGGCGGCATCGTTGTACGGGTTGCCTACAAAGCCTTCGGATTCCTTGGTCAACTCGATGCCCGGATCGTACACTTTGCGGATCTCGACACCCGGCGGCAAAACCGCCCGCTCCTGCGGCTCGAGGAAAATGCCCGGCGTTAACCTGTCTCGCGTCGGGTAGTCGATCTCGGCATTTTGATCGCAGCCGGCCGCCAAAAGCCCGATTACGGCAGCGAGGAAGGTGCTAAAGGTCATGTCGATGAGATACTTTTTCAAAGGTGTCTTCCTAACTTGTCGCAGATACCCGCTAATCCGGCGGCCGCGAGCCGGAGGCAGTGTTATTTAAGGGTTACGGTGACGGTGCGATTGTTCTCGCAACCTTTGCATTTAAGTTTGAGGGTACCGCCCTGAGCGAGGACCATTAAATCGACATCCCCCGCCACTTCACACCTGGCTTCTGCTTCATCCTGGTCGGCCGGATAGATAACGGATAATTCCACAGGCTTTTGGAGGGCGCCCCCCTGGCTGCTGCCGGGTTTAATTCTGGCAAGATCTGCGACGGCCTTGGACTTTTTGACCTTGCTCAACGGCAGCCGGACACCCCGCGTTGCTTTAGCACACGGTTCATTATCCGGATAGGGAACTATGACTTTCACCGGGCCGCCTTGAACGGATAAAACAGCCTTTTGAACACCGGCCCCATCTTTGGCTGCGATAAAGATATCGCATTCTTTCTTTTGCCCGGTCAGCTTATAGGTCTGATCCCCGATTTGGCAGTCCGGCCGCATGGATAATCGCCGGCTGTCGAGACCACTGCGAAACGGTTCCATCGCACTGTCCAGCCATGCCATCCAGCCGGTGTTCTGATTTTCCGCCTTGCTCATGCTCAGCTCGTCGTCCTGATTGTCTTTGTCGCGGAAAACACCCGCGCTCAACCCAAGGACAAACAAAAGGGCGATGACAACCAGCACCACGATGACGAGTTTGTTCTGTTTCATTTTGATCTTTTACTCTGGTTTGCACAGGTTATTGAGATTCCGGTTGGACTTCTCTTGTCATAAACATCGGACTCATCTTGATACCCTGCATGGTTTTAAGCTTCGATAAGTCCTTAATATCAAACCTTTTATTGACCAGCCGGCCCACCGTAAGTTTGACGGTCGATTTTTTAGCCACCAGTTTGCCTTTCTCAGGATCCTGGTCGAGTACTTTTTCATGTTGATCGGGCCGACTGACGGTTTTAATTTTCAAATCCTTGTCCGTGTCGAAAGAAAGCCCGTTCGAACCGATGCGCTGCATCGCCGCGGAGAAGCTCAGCTTCTCGAGCGCCGGAACTTGGACGCCTGCAATTTGCAGCGTAACATTTTCCCCTTCTTTGACCTTGGTGTCCGGGGGCGGCGCTTGCCCGATGACCTCCTGCTCGGACCCGGGATTCGGATCCTTTTGAAGTTGGAGGGTATATTTCAGTTTGTTGTCTTCGAGGAATTTTTCAGCTTTGGCTTGATTCCATTCCTTTTGGGTGAAGTCCGGCAGTTTAACCCCCGCAGGCCACACCAGCCAGACAACGACGCCCACAACCACCACAGCCGCGGCGATGGCCGCAGGTATCCACCACTTAAATGGTTTCTTGCCGGTTTCCGATTTCTTGACCACCACCGGTTTCTTCTCAGGAACCTCAAAATAAACCGTATCCCCATCCGTGTAGACTTCCCCCGGTTGATCGGGATCGAATACCCGCAGGCGATAGGCGTATTTACCGGGCGCACAATCCGCAGGCACCTGAATTTTTACGGAAACCTGGGTCATGGTTTCAACATCCAGCTGATGCTCCGTGGGTTCCTCGATTTGCAGCCATTCTTCACGAACGGGTTCGGACACGGAAAGCTGCATGCCGATTTTTATCGCATTATTCGTGGCGTTTTTCACATTGAACACCTGCTCGGCGGTGCCGTTATCGGCGCACGTTACCATACCTTTGACTTCTTTAATGGTCACAATGCTCATAAGTCAGTTCCTCCCTGGGTCGCTTGCTTAAATTCCAATTCATAAGAAACATAAGCCGGTTTTTCCTGTTTGACAATGCGCTCGATCAGCGCGATATGTCGTTGTGCATCCGGCGGTGCCACAATGCGGATATGAAAAGGCCGTGGATTGCCGTTCTCGTCGGCAACATTTTCCATCAACTCGAACCCGTTCATCCCGGTGGCGGTTTCAAGAAATAATTTCAGCCCTTTGGCTGTTCCGCGCCACTGGGAAAGATAGGCGGCCGCCGCGATTAATTCCCGCAATTTTCCGGTGCCGGATGAAATCGGATCCACCGCGCGCTGGATTTCTGTGGGCTGGGCGCTGTAAAAGGGATAAAACCGGTCCAAATCCACCCAACAGGCGAGATAAGGCACGAATATATCCGGCGTGCCGTAGGCATTGAAATACTGCTCCAGCTGCGAAAGCACCGCTTCGGCCGGCGCATGCAGCAGTTCCATGACTTCCAGCAGCGCATTCAGCGGGCGGCCGGGCCGCAGTGTCTGCCGAAACACCCGCGGCAGCAAACTTTCAATCTCTTCTCGCTTCATCCTCGCTTTGCACCGTTATTTCGTGTTCAGCCGAGCAAAACAGCCAGGTTGAGGGCAGCGTCACCTTTTCCGAAAACTCACTGCTGGAGACATGCTGGTAGCTTTTGGCCTGGTCTTGGCTGCGATAAATACCTTCAACGCCGGCCGCCAGCAGATAATTTCCAAGGCGGATCCGTGGCGGTGGCATCGATGGGCTGAAACAGGCGTTCGGCTCCCCGTAAAGGGAGTTTACAGTTGATATCCGGCGGCGTCCAGGCCGGTTCCGGGGCCGTGATATCGAGCCACAAGACCCCCGCGCGCAGGGATGCAGCCAAGGCGGTGGACCCATGAAACGTGAGATCACGACAGCTTCCGGCATTCCAGCCCGTTTTGTACGCAACCCAGCCTTCCGGATTCTCTTCGGCGCCGGTCAGCTTCCACCGGTAACAGCCTTTACCGGCATCATCACCGATGGCCGCCACACAGGCCCACAGATAGCGGTGGGGTGCATAGTGATGAAACACGAGCCGGCGCACCATCTCTTTTTGCAGACCGATGATGCCTGAAGGTCTCCGGTTTACCGGCCTCGTCGGAAAGATAGACGCCCTGATCTCCCCGCGCAGCCACCGCAACACAGGTGCCGCCCCAGACATCGGTCGAAACTGCGACCGAATAGAATCCAAGCGACGTCTGCTTCGGATCCACCAGCACTTGAAAGGGCTGGGCCCCCTCATGCAGGGCGAGCTCATAAAGACCTTTTTCAGTGGCCAGCAGCAGTACCGGCACATATTCGCGTTCCACCCAGGCCAGCTCGCTGACCAGAAAGGTGGTGCGCAGGCCTATTTTCCATGTCTCGCCGCAATCATGGGAGATATGCAAGGCCGAGCCGCCCTCAGCCTCGGGCAGGTGGGTGGCGACCGCCAGAAGGCCGGGGCGCCGCTGGGTGCTCGCTTCCTTCGGGAAGGACTTGACCGATACTATCTTTTCTTCAGCGAAATGACCGACGGACTCCCAGCCATCGCCGTCATTGGTTGAGCGAAACACCGTGTCGTCCGCGCCGGCATACCAGGTATGCGGCTGAAACGAATCGGCACACAGCGCTCTGACGTTTTGGTTGGGGACCTCATCCACCAGCATCCGCACCTGGGAAACCGAACCGACGCCCGGCTCCTCATCGATGATCTTGTATATATCCCAGGAGGTCAGCGGTTTGCCGAAGGTCCAGCCTTTATCCTCCGCCGATGAGGACAACGGCGTAATGGTCCGGTACAGGCGCTGCACCACACGCTCTTTGACCGCGGCCGGCGCTTCTTCACGATGAACCTGCACCTGCGCTCTGACCTTTACGGGCTTGTAGCGCACCCAGTTTACCAGGCAGGTAGTTCCCAACGGGCGGCGCTCATCCAAGGCATCCTGGATCTGCTTGCGGGCCGGCTCCGTTTCATGCGCCCGCAGGCTCTCGGCCTTCACCCAGCCCTGCGCGCGCTGCGCTTCAGGTATATGCGGCACCAGAAGCACTTCCACCGTACCGGGACTGGCATGGCTCCAGAGCATGGCCTTGGTGAATGCGTGGGCGCGATCCACCGCACCGGAACTTTGTTTGGCAATCAATTCAAAATCTCTGGCAGTCACCGCCCGGTGCAGCGAATGCAGCTCCTGAGGGCCGCGCCTCAGGGCGTTGTCAAGGGATTCGGCGGCGCGTCCGCCGGTGGCTGGTCCCGGATTCGTCACCTCGACGCCGGGTATCGGATCCTTGAGGGTGGTCAGCAAATTTGCCATGACATTGCCATTGGGTCCGCCCCCGCTGCGATACCAGACGCGAATTTGCCGGTCGGCCGGCGGCACTTCAGCCAGGGCCTGCGGCAAACTTTGCAGCGAACCCTGCGGCGAACTCATACGCACGGCCGGCGCGAAAAAAATAGTTCCGGCCAAGCGGTCCGCCACATAAACGAAGCGGTCCGCTGCCAGATTGCTGAAATTTTCAACTTCGCGCCAGATGCGGTAGGCCTTGCCGCCATGCTCAACGGCGGTTTCGGAAAGACCCCCAAGTTCCTCCGCCGCTGCCTCGACGCCGACCACCAAATCCAGTTGGTCGCCCGTCGGGGCGATAATCGGGGGCCGGCTGACCTTGACCGTCAGGCCGGGTGAACCGGTCCCCATACCCACCAGCTCGCCTTCAATCAGATCACAGTGGAGCGCAAAAACCTCCTTTTCGGCGGCCCCGGGTTCGATGGATGCCGTCTCCGTGGTCACAAATACCGGCGCTTCGGCCCCCGCATCGGTTCGACCGGTTGTCACCCGGGTGCCTTTGGGAATCTCAACCGGACGATTTTGCGGGCGGGTGAGTCGAAAGCGCAGGTTGACCCCCGCCGCTGCCGGCGGGTACAAATGCACACCGATCATGCGCAAAAACTCAATGTAGGCTTTCTCCGGCAAACGGTTTAGCCGGTAAAGCATAATATCGGTCAGGTAGGCGAAGGCCTCCAGCAGCACGATGCCGGGATCCCCGGGGGCCAGATCGGTCCAGGTGGGGCAGGATTGTTCAATGCGCCGGCGGCCTTCTTCAACCAGATCCTTGAAACGACGATCGTCAAGATTCGGCGAACGCAGCGGCATCATCGCACCTCCTCTGTCAAGGAGACCGTGATCATTAAATTTTCGCGGCCGGCCGTTTTGCGCATGCGATATTCCAGCATTATATCCATCCGTCCGGGGTCTCCCGGGCTGGCGGCAGCGTCAAGCCGCAGGATATCAATACGGGGTTCCCAACGCTGCAGGGCCTGGCGCACATAATGGATCGCCAAACCGTGGGTGGTTGCGTCATTGGGCGAAAAAATCAAGCGCTGCAGATCACAGCCGTAATTGGGCCGCATCACCCGCTCTCCCGGTGCGGTTGACAGCAAAAGCAGAATTGACTGACGCACCGCAGCATGCTCGGCGACCATCTCGATGCCGCCTGTGCTTGAAATTCGGACGCCGGATACTGCTTGCTCAATATCAAAATCCGGATGCACAAAACGCCAGGCGCGATATAATGGTGCTTTCATTTGACTTCCCTTGCCAGATTTTGTCCGGGGTTATTCACTTTATATTTGACGGTGCCCGGTGGTGTGCCGTCTGTCAAACCCGTCACGGTATCGAGGCACACGCGCTTGCCGTCGATGCGCAGCAGGTCGGAATAGCCTTCCTTAACCACCAGGGTCGCCAGACAGGCCTTGATTCCGGGGCCCACGTTGGGGCAGCCGGCGATGGAACGGCCCTGCGGATCGATTTCCACCAGTACCTTGCGCCGGTTGATGGTCACCAATGACTGGCTGGTTATAATTTTTACAATACCCAGTTCGTGGGTACAGACCACCAGGGCGTCTTCAGTCAATAGTTGCATTATGCGCTTTCAAAATCGATGGCCTGAGCACTGATTGTGACTTTTTTGCCGGGGGCCCCGATCTCGAGGTCGGCCGTCGCATGGATGCGGCAGCGGCCGGGTGTCAGTTCAATCAGGCTGCCCTGGTTGTCGCCCAGGCGAACCTCTTCGGGTGCCAGACGGATGAAGTCACCGTTGCTGTTTTCGATCTCAATGGTCTGTTCCTGATCATCCAGCCGGATGCGCTGGGCGCCGGGCGTCGTCAGGGTATAGCGGCGCACCGCCCCGTCTTCCACGCCCGCATCCGGCGGGCCATTGGCGCCGTAAAGGCCGCCCAAAACGACCGCCTGATCCGGATCCTCGTTTAATAAAAGCACCAGTACCCGATCGTCCACATCCGGCAGGGCGATAAGCCCCTTATCGGGTCCGGCGCCCGGCACGACAACCTGCAGCCAGCTGGTCTCCACGCCGCCGTAATTGGGCAGAACGACCCGCACGCGTCCCATGGCGTCGGGATCATCGACCTGGCTCACCACGCCCAAGGTGGATGCTGCCGCCCTGGACCGCGTCCCCGGCCGGGGAGGAGACGTATCAATTTCGGAAATATAGCCCCGGTTGTGGTCGATGATGTGTCTGACGGAGGTGAGAACATAGCGGCCTGCCAGGGATTCGGCCACCCCCCTGATTTCGACCGGTGTGCCCGGCCGCAGGTGCGGATCTCCCTCGGCCACGCCCCATAATACGACTTCGCGGGCCGCCCGGCGGTCCAGTTCAGCCTGCGCAATGCCATCCGCCTGACGATCATCCTGCACCACCTCGTCGACGATGGTGCGCTGGCCGCTGCCGCCCACCTGATCCGGTGTCAGGCGCACCGCGACCTGCCGGCTGACGCGCGCCCGCTCCGCCCGACCGCTGACCGGTTCTACCCGCTGAGGGTCCCAGCCGGTGGCTTCCACGGTCCGGCAAATCGAATCCGTATTGACCTCGATGCGGGCTTCAAGCAGCGAGGAGCCCAGCTCCAAGTGAAAAGGCGGGGCCGATGCCTTCTAATGTGATCAGGTGCAGGACTGCCGTCGCGCAGCGTAAAATAAAGCCCGCATCTCTCTGCGGCCTGGGTCATCAGGTCAAGATCAGATTGATTATACTGGATAATATTTTGCCGCAAGGGTCCGGGGTCAACTGCCTCAACGCTGAGTCCGAGATCCGCCACCAGCGCCTGGGCCAATTCATTCAGGTTGAGCTGAACATGGGCGCCGACCGGCTGACGTTTGCGAAGCCGATGCAAAAAATCATAGCCCCGAACCCGGACCACGCGCTGACGGGCGGGGCCGTATTCATAGTCCACCGCCGTGACCTCGCCGACAAACAGCGGCGGCTCATGCGAAGCCTTCCACCCGAATATGCAGCGATGCACCCGGCAGCAGGGCGGCATCATCTGCCAGCGACCCTCCGGGCTCGTGAAAGGTCAACTCGCAAACCGTGGGCAGCGACAGGCGCTGGTGCACCCGCACCTCCGCCAATGCGCGGGCATCCTCTGCGGGAATCGGCAGGCCGTCCATTTCGATGAACAGCTTCGGTATGGTGACAATTGAACTCACGCCAAATCTTCCAATTCGGACAGCGGCGGCATATCCAGGACGGTCCCGGCCGGGATATGCAGCGGATCGTCGATATTGTTATAGGACATCAGGGCCCGCGCCATCCGGTCCGGGTCCCGATATTGGGAATAGGCGATTTGATCCGGGCGTTCGCCGCCCAGCACCTCATGGGAATCCAACGGCTCCCCGAATTCGGGAAATCCCGGCATTTGACCGGGCCCAGGTCGGCTGCGGGCCGCCGACGGCCGCGTGCGGCCGCGGTTCAATCGGTTCCAGAACCCTTCGAAACAGCAATCGCATCAGAGAGCGCCGCGGCTGTCCGGCCTGGGTAAAGTATTCAAGCCTTTCGGCGACGGCCGTTACCAGACCCGGCATTTGCCAGTTTTTGCCCCACACAAACCGGCAAATCGGCGGATACCCGTAGCTGCCGGCTTGTTGAGAATTTTCCGCCAAGCGCCAGAAGGGCCCGGTCAGGTCGCGGACGTCTTCCGTCTGCGATGGATGATCCGGCCAGGGAAACGTCAAACAGCAGGTTCATGGTCAGCTCGGTGTTGCCCCCGCCGCTGTAAAGCAGTTGATCGTCTGCCAGATCGGCGCCGGTGACCAAACCGCCGGCCGATCGGCGGGCGCGAACCCCTGCCTGACGGCGTACAACCAGGCTTTCCGGATTTAGCAGGCAGCCGATTCTTTCACCGGTATCTTCGATCAGAAATGCGACGCGCTCCATGATATTCCCCTTTGCTCCTCATCGAGCCGCCGCAGGCGCTCGCTATTGCGCGACTCCGCTTCCGACGGGTGGGTTTCCGGTGGATGCCAAAAAGACTCCGCCGCAGCCGATGGCGCTTCCGGCAGGCTGGGCCAGGTTGCGCCAAGGTCTAAATCTCCGGCATCTTCTGAACTTTTCTCCCCCGGCAGGTCGGGCCAGTGAAATTCCGGCGGCCGGGATCGTTTTTCATCAACTTTTATCCGCTCCTCCGGCCGGCTGGGCTCGGCGTTGGCCGTTGATCAGGCGGACTTCTTTAGCGTGCCTGCGATCATCGCCGCTTCTTTTGATGGGCGGCGCGGATGTTTTGACCGCGGAGTCCGATAAGGACGGCCGCCCCTTAGAAGATTCGTTCGGCCGCGGCCGTTTTCATCGGCGGCTTCCTGTTTTATGGCCGGGTGAACACGGCGTTCCCGCAGCGGTCTGAAATTCCAGCTTGACGGTCTATCCGCCTGCCGGCCAAATGGCCCAACATCCTGTGCCGCTTCGACTTGGGGGCTGAAATTTTTCACCGGTATCCGGCCGGATATTTTGCCTTTCCCTTTGAACGGGCCGGTTTTTTTCGATGCGCCCGGCCGCAGACCCGAAGCGGCGTGCAGCGCGATCCAGCGCAGCCGGTGTTGCGGTTTGCGGGTCCCGGCCTCCGGCGCCCGGGGATTAACCGAGCTTGCATTTGGTTGCCGGCTTAAAAATCGTCCTGCGCCTCGTTTTTTCGGCACCGGCCGCCGACATCACAGCCCGGTGCTACCTTGGCAGACCCCGCCGGCGTCGCCAGCGGTGTATGGGGCACGGCGTCGTCCCGCGGGGAACCTGCCGCGGCTTCAGAAGACCGGTCCGAATCGCGGGTTGGTTTTTTCTCAACCGGCGGCGGCCGCCGGTCGGACGGGGCGCCATGCTTCCTCCACAACCGCGGCAATTTTAACGCGAAAGCCGGACCTTCATGGGCCAGAGACTTGTCAGCATCAAGGCCGGCGGCGGCGGACGGTGGATCCTGGGCGCTGTCGGTCGGCAGACTGCCCCCCCGGCGTCGGTTTCAAAAACCGGTGTGAATGCCCGGGGGACTGTGTCGGGCGGTCCCGGCAGAAGCAGTTCCGGCGCATGGCGCTCGACCAGCTGCACCCAGTGGGCCGGCGGCTCTCCGGAACGCGCCGTTTTCAAAGCGCCCGGCGCAGCTTCCCGATCCGCCCCTTCGGCCGCCTCTGCCTCAGCAGACTCCATTTTGGCAACGACCGCCTGGGCCTGGTTCCGAACGGCCACGGCCAGCCCGAGCAGCCACTTTCTGAGGTGCTTGCCAACCTGAGCTATCATGCGCGTTCGATGCCTTCATGGGCGATGCTTAAGGTTTCGATCGCCACCCCCTGCGCATCGCCTCTGAGCTGCGCGCCGCGCCAGGCCGTGGGCCAGGCGCTGTGCAGATTCCAGCGGGTGTTTTCCTGCTGGCCGTCCGGCGCCAACAAAATAACGGACAACTCTTTGCGTTCCACATTGCCCTGGATCGTGGTCATCAGCCACTCCCACAGTTCGGTCGATTCGCTCATGCCCCATTTGAGGGTGACGTCCCCGTATTCAACCCTGCCCGGCAGCTTGCGCACCGCCGGTGCGGCGCCGCCTTCGCGGTAGGCAATCGACTCAACTGAGATACTCAGGCCGCTGACCTCTGTAAAATACCCGGAAGTTACGCCTTGAATATCAATCACAAAATTATAGGATCGGTAAATATCAGTCTCTGGCATGATTGGCCTCCTTAACCTTCAGATGCTTCCGCGGGTGTCTCACCGCCGCCCGCCTCTTCTTCAGGACCGCCGCCGATCCACTGAAAAATGCGGAAGATGATGAATTCGGCCGGTTTGACCGGCGCAATCCCAATTTCGGTTACCAGTCTTCCGGCATCAATGACTTCAGCCGGATTGGTCTCCGCATCACACTTAACAAAGAATGCCTGGTCGGGGGTGTCACCCTTCAAGGCGCCATCACGCCAGACCAGCGTGAGAAAGGCCCTGATATCCCGTTCGATCGACTTCCAGGTGCGGGAATCATTGCACTCGAATACCGTCCAGCGCGTACCGTTTTCAATCGACTCTTCGACCATATTGAACAGGCGCCGCACGCTGATGTAGCGCCATTCGCTTGCTTCCGCGGCCAGCGTGCGGGCGCCCCAGATCCGAATGCCGGCATCCGGAAAGAATCGCAGGCAGTTGACACCGGCCGCGTTGAGTTCGCCCTGTTCTTCACGGGTGACTTTGTAGCACAGATCCAAAGCGCCCCGGATCGGCTCGTTGGCAGGTGCTTTGTGCACGCCGCGCATCGCATCCGTGCGCGCATAGACGCCGGCGAGATGACCGGAAGGCGGCGTTTTCACAATCACGCCGCTTGACAGGGGATCCCGGGCCGTGATCCACGGATAGTAAAACGCGGCGCAGTCGGTTTCCCGGGGCCGTAGCGCATCCGGCAAAGCGGGCTTCTTTTTTTTCTCATCCCCATCTGCGGAGCTTGAGCTTGCGCCGGCGGTGGCCACCTTTTTCAGGGCATCCAGGTTGGCGACCGACTCCGGTGCATCGAGAATTGCGAATCGATTCTTCATCTTTTCGCAATGGGAAATTAAGGCCTCGTAGGACAGGATATCGGTATAGCCCGGTGCAGCGATGATTTTGGCCTCGTCCACGGTTTCAAGCGCGTTGATGCCGGAGCGTTTGCGTTCGTCGCCGGCAATGGGATTGCCCTTGCCGACGTTGAGCACATAACAGCGGCTGCCGCCATTGTTAAAGAAACCAAATACGGCGCGCGCCAGGTCGGTGCTGGGGCTGTCTTCATCGACGAACTCCCGGATAAACTGTGACCAGTTGCTGACCGCAACCGGTTCATTCAGGTGTTTACCGGCAGCCGGCGCCACCCCCAGAAACGCGGCCGTGCTGGTACCTACCATGGCGATGGGTTTGGTACCGGCCGAAATCTCTTCCATGTAAATTCCGGGTGTCATGTAAGTTGGCATGTCAAACCTCCAATACGTCAAAGTGAATGATCAATGGTTCTTGCTGGTTAATTTTTTTATAATCCACCTCTTGGAACAGCTCCCGGCCGCGGGCAATAATGCGCACTTTCTTTAGGCCCGGTTCGGTCGGAACGGTTGGAAAAATAAAGCGTCCCTTAATATCGGTCCGCGCGACTAAATTATGGGTGGACAGCTCCACCCGGGCATTGGCCAGGGGAGTCTCTTCCGGCCCCATGACCATGCCCTCCATCCGCACCAGGGGCGATTGCTGCACTTCGATCGGCGAGCGTATCAATTGAACCGGCTTTTCCGGCCGTTCAACCCGCAGCGGCAGGCGCAGTATAAACGCCGGCATCGGAATGGTGCCGAAGGCCGTCCAAACTTGAGCCGGAATCGGTTCCAAATCGACTTCATAGTCAGGGTGCTCCATGGCCGCAAACAGGAGTTGACCGAGGACATGGTGCGCCTCTTGCGAACTTTTAGCTCGGACGGTGACCAGGTAGCGCAGCAAAACCTGCAGCGGGGGTCTGCGCGTGCCACGGGTCGGCGCAGAATGAAGGATATCTTTAAGATACAGCCCCACCACTTTTTTATCCCCCGTGTCCTTTGGGGGCAGAAAGGATACCTCGATATCCTCGGCCAGCACGCTGCCGATCCACTGGCTTAAACGTTGGTCAATCGCTTCAATCATATACTTCCGATATCTGATATGGGCTGATGATTAATTAAGTAAAGAATCATAGCCCAGAGGGTCAGGCTTTGACTTCTCCGACGGTGGTTTTTGCCGTCAGATAACCACTGGAATAATGGAATGATGGAAAAAGGGAATATTGGGGATCAAAATCGGATGGTGGTCTGATTTTATTATCAGATCCGTGCCAGCCATACAAAAACAGATCTTATTCCGCCAAACCCAGTATTCCAACATTCCAGTATTCCAACACCCCGTGCCATTTAATTACGGCAAAGCCTATTATTTGTGACCTGGCCCAGGGGACCAAATATTCAATGTCCAGATAAATAATCCGATCCGACTGGAAATTTTTTTTGATAGAGTGGTGGAGAAAAGCTCCGGGTTCGCCTAATAGCAACGTTTGAAATTTTCGTTACAGAATTACTCAGATTGTTACTCTTTTTGAGTTGATTATTTTCAGCAATTACAGCAACCCAGTAGGACGATCTTTTTTGAGCTAATGATCCGATCGTGGTAGGTCTTGGAATAATGGCTTCAGCTTCCGAATAACCGTGTGTATGGTTTCTATCCCTGATAGAAGATATCTTTAGCATTAAAGCCATAAAAGTCAACTCAAAATTTGGCATTCATTTTTGAATATCATCCAGTACAAGCATCCAGTATCAGCCTCACAAAAGCTTCAGTCTTGCGTCTACCTCTCTTAAACAGTTATGCTGTTTTAGTAAACGTTAACATAACGGTTTACTAAGGGTTGCCGGACGCATAGGCCCACAGTTCAAAGAACGTGGCGTAGTAGATCCAGCCGAAAAAGCCCTGCACGGCCGAGTGTGAGGACGGTCTAAAATAAGGCTTCGAGCGAATTTTCAACAGCCAGAGCAGTCCTCCCAGGGTAAACGTCCAGAGCACCTGGATTAAGAATGTGCAGACATAGTTTAAAGCGAATAAAACCAGATAGAAAATGCCGAAAATCCGCGCCTGCAGCAGGTGCATCCGTTCATGCTGACCGGCACCGCCGATATTGACA
This sequence comes from uncultured delta proteobacterium, assembly GCA_963710795.1. Classification (GTDB taxonomy): domain Bacteria; phylum Desulfobacterota; class Desulfobacteria; order Desulfobacterales; family JAFDCJ01; genus JAFDCJ01. Next base: position 115,836 of record CAVQBT010000011.1, on the reverse strand, counting down.
GTCCCAATGTCTGCAGAACGTTCTTGCCGAAGCCGCCGCCTCCGGCCGGCGGCAGATAGACAATCCAACCGGAATTTTTACTTTGATTTTCGAGATATCCCCAAAGAACGGATAGATGCAGTTTCGACGACAAACCCAAAGAGGGTGTTGGGAAGGCTCCAGGTCAGATCGACGACCAGCTCAACCCAGCCTTTGATGCCCTCCAGGGGGTAGATCCCATAGATGCCGGCCTGCAGCCATAGCCAAGGCCGAACAAGGCACCTGCCAATGCAGCCCAAGGGGCTGGAACAGGTGCACCGAGCAAAAAATTTACGAGCAGTATCGTGGCGGCGGCCAGTGCCGCAGCAGCGAACACTGTCAGCAATCCTTTGATTAAACCCGACATGGATATCGCTCCTTTCGCCCTCAGCGCAGCGATGACGATTCATGCTGCGCTTCTGCTTTCAAAAGAAGAAGGCATTGATCTTCCTGATCTCGAATACTACTTACGAGCGTCGCCGCTAACCGCGAACGTCCGGTCAAATCGCAAAAGAAACTTTGAAAAAGCGAATATCGAACCACGCCCCGGCTTGGATGAATATCGAATGTCGAAGTAATGTATTCTGTCTATTTTATAAAAAATGACTGAGCGACACGCGGCGCAAGCGCCTGCGCTGCACGAGCGATTCCATCATTCGTCATTCGTCAATCTTCATTCGTCATTCCCTGAAGTTTCATATAAGTACCTGGCCTCTATTCAGCCAAACCGACCAGCGTAAAGCCCGCCCAGTACTTCGGCGCCGGATTTCGGCTGCGCGTCTGTGCCATGGCGGACTGCAGTGCCAATCCCTTGTTGCCGTGTTCGAGGTACTGCCGATAAAATCCGACCATTAGTTCTTGCGTCGCTTTATCATCGACTCGCCATAAGCTGACCAGAAGGGAGCGCGCCCCGGAAGTCAGAAAGGCCCGTGTAAAACCGATCAGACCTTCACCGCTGAGCTGACCCAAAGCGGTCTGGCAGGCGCTCAGAGTTACCAGATCGGCATCGAGGTCAAATTCGTTGATGATTGTGCGCGCATCCAGCAGACCCGGATAGGAAAGTGCCGGCACCCCGGGCAGGCTTGGATTCTGCAGAATTTTTTTGGCGCCCACCAGGTTTACCGGGTAGCGGGAATCCAGGGCCAGTGTTACGGTTTCCGACTCCGGAATCAGCGTTAAGTCATTTGCATCCAGGGCCTTGAGAACAATAAAGGAACTGAGCGGGTCCGCCGCACAGGCCACTCCATGGGTCGCAAAATGCAACACCGAGAAGTTCGGGTGCCACGCGTCCAGCCGCATCCGATCCGCCTGTATGCCGGTAAACAGTTCAGCCTTTTGGAAACGGAATAATTCGGCAATCTCCGCGGCCTCCTGCCCGGCACCGGGCAGCGGATCCATCAAAAAGGTCGTTTCACACTTTGTAACTTCGGCGGGCATTTGGGGATTGCCCACAATCCAGGCGCTGGCGTTGCGATGATCGGAGCTTCGCGCCCGCGAAGCGACAATTCGCCAGGTTGACTCCGACACGGCATACGTAAGAACATGTTGATCCCCAAAATACGTGCCGTCCTTTGCACGCATTGCGGCGAAGGGAAGCAGCCATAGAGATTGATGGGGTATGATGACCACCGTTTTTTGGGAATCATGCGGCAAAAGATTCCGAATCGGTTTAATCAACAGTTCATAGAGTTGTTGTGATAGTTCTGCCTCTTCCGCTATCTGATCGGCACCGGTGGCCGACATAGCCAGCGCCCCGGAAGCGATGGCCACGCCGCGCGGCTGGTCGACGTCAAGGGCACGGCGATAACGCGCAGTTAAATCCGCCAGCGACTCAGCCCTGATGTCAGCGATCGCGCCGCCGATGGTCTGCTCCGCCGAATTGACCAGAACGAGCGTTCGTTCAGGCAGAACATAGGTTTGCAGAAATGTCACAGCCGGCGGCTGCGTTTGCTCCCACTCTCTGGCAGGCGCGACCGCTTCTTCCGATAAAGAGGGAAGAGGTGAAACGTCGATGGCCGGGGCCATTTGCACTTGAGGACTGGCTAAAGCTCCGCGGGAGCTTTGTCCGGATATAGAAGCAGCGTATTCAAATTCATAAGCGGGCCACCGATCACCATACAAAACCGGACCGGCTGCCAGCTTGCCCGGTATCCTGCCCCGGCGGGATTCTTTCGCCTCCATTAACTGTTTCAAGGCTCTGGCCTGCCCCCTGGCAATTGCTTTTCTGGCATGGGTAAAATCACCGGTTTGCACGGCCAAATCCAGGGCGGCATCCACGTATTCGCTCGTAATGGCGGCCTGGTTTTCTAAAATGGCAACCTTACCCTGATCCGTGAAATAACTGCTGCTGAATCGATCCACGAATGTCATATACCGTTCGTAATGTTTAAGAGCTGCCTTTAATTCCCCGAGGCGGTAGTAGGTCTTGGCCAGGCCGCCGTTGGCATGCCAGGCGATGGTATCATCATCAATTTGCTCATTGAGCTTCAGGGCTTGCCGGTAATACACCTTGGCCTGTTGGAGGTCACCCAGCTGCATATAGGCAGTGGCCAGGTGGGTCAGTGCCCGGCAGCGGCCGCTTTGGTCCTGGGCCAGTTCGTAGAGTACTGCCGCCTTTTTCAGTTCGACAGCGGCCTGCCGATTATGACCCGTTTCGCGCAGGTGAACCCCTACCGCAAGTAAGGCGCGCCGCAGCTCCAGCCTGTGGGCTTCGACATCGATCTCGTTGACGGCGGATTTCAGCAAGGCGTCGGCCTCGTCGAATCGACGCGCTTTGATGGCGCTCCATGCCAGGTTGGCGTAAATTTGCGCGACTTTCACCGGTGTTTCTGAGGGGCGGGCGATCTCCAGGGCCTTGTGATACAGCGCATTGGCCTGGGAATACTGATTTTGTGCCAGATACATGTTGCCGGCATTCATCGTCAATGCAATCGCAAGTTCGCCTTGCAGTGTTTGCGATGATTGGCGCAACAGCTCACCAAAATTTTCGATCTCGCCGCGATAAAGATCCGCACTGATGGGGGCGCCGCCGGCAGCTGTATAGGTTTTTTCGCCCCCTCGCAATTCTGCCAGAGCCTGCGCCACAATTTTCGCTGTACCAGCCTGTCGGGTCGCAAGGATCTTCATGCCCTGTTCGTATTGCATCAAAGCCGGCTGGTAGCGGCCCTGGCGTTCATAAATTTCGCCAATCCGGTTATTTATCGCAGCGGAAGCGAGATAGTCCTGCCCGGATTCGGCGAGATGGTAGGCAGCGGCCAGGACTTCAAGCGCCTGGTCGGCCTGATCCCCGGCTGTTAGGGATTGCGCTTGCTCCATTAACGTGATGATGCCGCTTCGATCGATCACCTGCGCAGCGGCCGACCCGATCCCAACAAGATGCGTCCATCCCAACAAAACAATGCCCATCAGAATCGGCAGACCAATATCATCCGGCCGCCGGCTTACCGCAATTCTTTCCCCAATGTCGGCAGAAATCAAGGTCATAATTGTTTACTTTCGGCTTCTTAAATACCGCCTCGGCTTCACAGGCAACCCGGTCCATGCGGTCGCTACCCGGCGCGTTGCCGACCGGATAAAATCACTTCGACCGCCGGCCGGGTATTGCGGCTGCCCTATATCCATAGCAGATTTGATGCCAATCGCTGCGAAGTAGAACCGGACCCGGCTAAAATTATATAGCTATCTAAAATTACTTATTTTATTAAAATTGCGAAGTTTTATAAAACCCGCTGAAAAAGTCATAATTGGAAACCACTGCATAGTTGGTTGATATATTTTTAGGCCCAATATGTAAATTAGATTGACACTTCTCAGGGAGGCTTTACAAGCCTAAAGGAATGCATCGGGTGAAGGCGATGGCTTTATCTTTCAAATGGGGTGGCGGCGGCGATGCGGTGCTTCAGGGGAAACTTCCGGTCGCCGGTCACACCCGTTTAGGAGCCGCCGGCAGCCCGTCGTATGAAGATATATTCGCCGCCTTCGTCTCCGGCTTCGTGGATCACGCCGTACTGGGGCGTATTGGGGCTGTTGTTGATCACGGCCTCGCGGAATCTGTAGAAAAGCTGGTCGGCCGACATATAATTCCTGCTTATTGTCCTGCAGCCGCTGCGTCAAATAGTCGAGAAACGTGCTGTGATCGGGCACCTCCGTCAGGGTCCCACTGGTCATGGCTTTGCGGCTGGGCATGCTGTAAAGCTCCTGAATGGCTTTATCGGATTCCGCCAATCCACCCCGGGTTTTGAAGATCCCGCCGCTGAAGCACGCGTCGCGTGATGAGCAATGTGTGCCGGCTGTGAATGGCACGAATGTAGTCCCGGATGTCGCTGTTGGAAATCCACTGAGCCCGGCTGTCATTGCTGGCATCTTTCGGCAGCCAATAGCCTTGCTCGAACTGCTGATCCCACATCCCGTGGCCGGCGTAGAAAATCAGCAGACTGTCCTCGGGTTTGACCTTTTGGGCGAAATTCATCCAGTTCCTGAAAAAGCGCCGCCTTGTCCGGATTTTGCAGCAGTTTTACATGGGAGGGGTCGAAGTCATAATTATTCGTCAAAACTTCTTTGAGCTGCTTCGCGTCGGCAACCGGTTCGTCCAGATCCGTGATATCGGGATCGTCGTAAGTTTGGATTCCGATGATGAGGGCATAGTTGATGCCGGTCGACGGCAGTGTTTCTTGCGGTTCTTCGGCCGCACCGACACCCCGGCCGGCATCCGAATCATCGCCGGATGCCCGCAGGATCACAAAATTCATCTCAGCGGTATTGTCTTTCAGATCGGTGGCCAGAATCTGAACATTGTTGCGGCCGTAGGCCAGCCTGATGTTGCGGCGAAATGTACCGTCAGCCGAGACCTCGGCCTCCTCATTGTTGACCCGGATTTTATAGATGCCGCTTTCGTCGGATGCACTGCCGCGGACCTCGATGTCACTTTCGCTGTATGCAATCTCACCCTTGTCGGCGTCCGGCGGGTTGGTGAGAGCCAGCCGGGGAGGCTTGGTATCGTGGGTCACAATTTCGGGTTCTTCCGGTTGGGCTTCAGGCTCTTCAGCCTCCGCAACAACCGGCTGAAGCGTCTGGGTATTCATCACCAGCGCATCGGCTAAACGAATACATACCCGCCGTGGTCTGCGGATAGCGCGTGTAGCCTTTGCCGGCTTCGTGGAATATGAAGGTCAGGTGCGAAAGCCCGTTGCCGCGTCCGATCTCGCTGCGGGGAATCGAATACTCCCACACCGGATGCGGCCTTGAGCTGTTGGGGGTGGCCCGAAAGTCCACCCTGAGGCGCGCCTTGGAGGGAAAACTTCCGCATCCCTTCGAGGCGCTTTCTCTTAACAGATAATTGGGAACAAAGCTGCGTTGTATGATCCGCTCCTGATACCGTAGGCAACATCAATGTTGGCATCGACCTTTCCATTCTGATTGGCATCAACCCGAATGGATGTGAAGTCCAGCTTGGGAAATTTGCCTTTCAGATAGTTGCGGTTGCTGCGCAGCGCCTCCATCACAAATATCACCGTGTCGCCGGCTCCTGCGGACGGCTACCAGGTGATCTTTGTTTTGAACCAGATTTTGGGCTGCGGTTCCAACTCGGGCCGCCGGCCTCAAATCCGGTTTGATGCGGGCGGCCAAAGCCGCGATGGAGGGTTTGAGGCTGACCTTGTAGACTTTGGCAAAAGAGGTGCTGGCACCGGCGGCGCTGGGATAATGGGTGTACCCCTTGCCGGCCAGGTGGAATGAAATGGTCAGATGGGCATAGTTGCCGTCCGAGCCGATTTCCCGAACAGGAATCGAAAATTCCCATACGGGATGGGGCCGTGAGCTGTTGGCGGTTTTCTTAAAGGCCGCCGCGAGAGTTGCCCCGGACCGAAACCCGCCGCAGCCGGTTGAGGACGTGGCGCTCAACATGTACTGCGTGCACAGCTTGTCCCTTGGTTCCGCCCTGAATGCCGTAAGCCACATCTACCTTGGGGTCGACTCTGCCGTTCTGATTGACGTCAACTCGGACGGTCACAAAATCGGTCTTTGGAAAATTGCCGCCGAGATTGTCAACGGTGTCCCTCAAGGCTTCAAGCGTCAGGATCACCCGATCACCGGCCGGCTTCAGCATCGCCAGATGATCTGAATTGCGCACCAGCACGCGCTCTGTGCTGGGGGCGGCAACCAGGCGGGTATTCAACATCTGCAGACGGGGTTGGGCGCTATGGACCGGGTTTGTGGATAACGGGTTCATATGCACGAGGAAAACGATAAGCAGGCCGATGAGTTTCCTGTTCATGATCTTCAGCTCCTCAACACGATTTGAAGATTAAACGGCTCGAAGATTTTTAAGAAGTAGCAATTATACTCCGTTTAGCGATTCCGGTTTTGGGCTGCCGGCAGGAAATGAAGGAATTTTTAAAATTAGCGCGATGTCATCCCGGCCCATTATTCTTTCTGAGGCGCAGTCTCTGATAGCCGGAGGCCGTTGTTCCGAAATTGCCGTAGTGCGGTGCTTATTTAATACTATTAGGACCAAGGGGGGACTTTGTCAACATAATGGTACAACAAAAAATTATCCGATTTCAATTCCGGCTCGTCCGGGTTAGATCCGGCGCTTTACCTTAACTTCAGCGGCAGTCGGCAACGTCGCGGCAGTTTATGTTCACTATAAAAGCGAATTTCATTCCACCAAATTCGGGTCTTCAGTATTGCCTGGCCCAGGCCGAATCTCATAGTTAAAATAAAATTAGCCCCCGTTATAAGAAATACCGTTGAGCCGTCAAATTTAGTGCTTATACTAAATTTATCCCATCATACCGGCCTGAAGTAGGCCGGTATGATTGGAAATATCTATCAACCCAAAAATTAGAACGAACCTACTTGCCAACCGATCTTAGAAATTTAAGATTGCACTTATATCTGGAGAAAATATTATGTCACACAATCTACCTGAGTTACCTTACGCGTATAATGCGCTGGAACCATATTTTGATGCCCAAACAATGGAAATTCATCACACCAAACATCACCAGACCTATGTCGATAAACTCAATGCCGCCCTGGAAGGGCATCCGGATTTGCAAGGCAAAAGCGTTGAAGATTTATTGCGCGGCCTCGATTCGGTTCCGGAAAATATTCGAACGGCAGTCAGAAATCACGGGGGTGGTCATTTCAACCATTCTTTTTTCTGGCCCCTGTTAAGAAAGGAAACCAGCTACGGCGGTGGGGTGGCCGATGCCATCAATTCATCGTTCGGCAGCTTTGATGCCTTCAAGGAGCAGTTTTCAAACTCAGCCGCCCTGCTGTTCGGCAGCGGCTGGACCTGGCTGGCCTGGAGCAATAACGAATTGCAGATCGTCACGACGCCAAATCAGGACAATCCGTTAAGCCAGGGCAAAACGCCGATCCTGGGTCTCGATGTCTGGGAGCATGCCTATTATTTGAAGTACCAGAACCGCCGACCGGAATATGTCAGTGCATTTTTTAACGTCATTAACTGGGACACGGTCAATGAGTATTTTAACGCGGCTAAAGGGTAACTGATCGGTTCCAGGTTCAGGGTTCAAAGGTTAAAACCGATGGACCCTGCCCGACCTTGCGCGGCTAATTGCAATTATGACAGGCAAGGTGATGTTGCTTTGAAAATCGCCTTGCCGGCGATTCTTCTAACCGGCAGGTTGATCCTTGAACCGTTGTTGCTTGGTAAAAAAAGAATGTTAATTTTTAATCCGAAAGGGCAGGCCTCGAAGAACCTGCCCTTTTCGGTTTTTTTCTGGCAAAAATGCGAGCAGGCCAGTGGATCTCAAAGGAAAGAAAATAAAAAATAATATGCGAAGCATAAAGCAATTAAGCCGCCGCCGCTCGAGGCTAAAAAACAATTCTATTTAACCGAAAACAATCCTCAGTTCTGGATATGCAAATTTTCAGAGCGGATTAATCAGGATATCTATTATGCAAACAAAATTATTCATTAATGGAGAGTTCATTTCCGGCGAAGGACGGGACGAAGTCATCCTTGATCCGGCAACCGGCGAAACGATAGCCTCTGTTCCAGAAGCATCGCCTGAGCAGATCAATCGTGCCGTCGCGGCGGCATCAGCTGCATTTGGATCGTGGTCGGCAACGACACCCGCGGACCGGGCCGGCCTGCTGCTGAAACTTGCCGATCGCATCGAAAAAGATGCCGAAGCGTTTGCCCGCCTGGAATCGCTCAATTGCGGCAAGCCCTACAAGCTGGCCCTGGCAGACGAAATGCCCGCGGTCGCCGACTGCTTCCGCTTTTTTGCCGGAGCGGCCCGCTGTCTAGGCGGCAGCGCCGCCAACGAATATCTGGCAGGCTATACCAGCATGGTCCGACGGGATCCGGTCGGTGTCGTGGCATCAATTGCACCATGGAATTACCCCCTGATGATGGCCGCCTGGAAACTGGCGCCGGCCCTGGCGGCCGGCAACACAGTGGTGATCAAGCCTTCCGAGCAGACGCCGCTGACCACCCTGAAACTGGCCGAGTCCATCGCTGAAATTTTTCCCAAGGGTGTGGTTAATGTGGTGGCCGGCCGTGGGGAGAGCGTCGGTGCGCCCCTGGTCGAACACGACGGGGTCAGCATGGTATCGCTGACCGGTTCCATAGCCTCCGGTCAAAAAGTACTGCAGGCTGCCTCCCGGACCATCAAGCGCACCCACCTCGAACTAGGCGGCAAGGCACCGGTAATTGTCTTCGACGACGCCGACCTTGAAGCCGTTGTAAGCGGTATTCGAGCTTTCGGCTACTACAACGCGGGCCAGGACTGTACGGCGGCCAGCCGCATTTACGTCCACGACAGGACCTACGACCGATTTGTCGCCGACCTTGGATCTGCTGTCGCTTCGATCAAGAGCGGCAGCCAGGACGAAGAAGGCGTCGAAATCGGTCCGCTGATCAGTGCGGCCCACCGCAACCGGGTAGCCGGCTTTGTCGAAAGAGCGCTCGACAGGAGCCACACCGAGTTGGTGACCGGCGGCAAATTTAAAAGGGGCGGCGGATTTTTCTACGAACCAACGGTTATCGCCAATGCCAGGCAGGAAGATGAGATCGTGCGCCGCGAAGTTTTCGGACCGGTGGTTTCGGTCACCCGCTTCAGCGAAATCGACGAGGCCATTGCCTGGGCCAATGATTCCGACTATGGGCTTGCATCCTCCGTGTGGACCCGGGACATCGGCCGGGCCATGAAGGTTGCCAGCCGGCTGCAGTATGGCTGCACCTGGATCAACACCCATTTTGCAACAACCAACGAAATGCCCCACGGCGGCATGAAGCAATCGGGCTACGGCAAGGACATGTCCATGTATGGGCTGGAAGATTACACGACCGTGCGCCATGTGATGGTCAAGTTGGACTGAACCGGTCATGAGGGTGGGAATAAAACCCATAGCCGGCAGGTTAAGTTGAAACGAAAGATTTCGACATGAACCATTATATAAATAGAGCAAATTCCAAATTACAAGCATCAAATTCCAAATAAATCACAAATCCCAAAATTCAATGACCGAAACAAGCTATCATCTCCCGAGGGGAAAGTGATAGTGTTTTAGGATCGACTATAGAGTCGCAATTCAAAGATCCCAAACTTTGATGTCTTGATAAACTTGGAGGTCAGTGGATTATTTTTCGTTTGGTATTTTGAATTTGAGTCATTGTAATTTATTTGTGATTTGTTATTTGTGATTTGTTATTTGCTATTCACAGATTAGGTTCAATTTAAATGATTACGGAGGTAAATTGGCAATGCCAACACATCCCAAGAAGACGCTACTGATTATACGTCACGGTGAGACGGTGTGGAATGCAGAAAGCCGTTTCCAGGGGCATGGAGACAGCCCGCTGACGGAAACCGGATGCAATCAGGTTGCTGCGCTGGGTCGCCGATTGGAGTCAATTCATTGCGACACCCTGATCAGCAGCGATCTGGGTCGAACCCGGCAGACGGCAGCGATTATTGCCGGTTTTACGGGTCATGCGGTCGAATTTGACAATCGTCTGAGGGAAAGAAACTACGGCGTTTTGGAGGGGTTGACGGTGCCTGAAATCAGAGAACAGCAGGGCGAGGTGTACGATCGATTTAACACCGATGACCCGGATTTCATCCTGCCCGGAGGTGAAAGCCACCGCCAGCATTATCAGCGCAATGTTGCCTTTTTTGAAGAAGTGCTTACCGGAAAATGGGGCACTACCGTTGCTGCCGTAGCGCATGGAGGCGTTCTGGACAGTATTTTTCGCTACGTTGCCGGCCTGCCGCTGGATCAGCCGCGCTGCTACATCACCACCAATGCCAGCCTGACCATCGTCAGTCACGGTGATTTCTACGGCACCACCCGCTGGGTGATCGAAACCTGGTGTGATGCCGGCCATCTGAAAGGCATCGGCCGGAATTTCGGCCTTGGATAGCTATGTGAGTTTTATGATCACCAGGGTAATGTCGTCTTCTGATCGACAACCCCGGGTAAAATCAGCATGTTCCTGGAAAACCGCATCCAGGATTGTTTGAGCGCCGGAGGCGGCCTTGCGGCGGATGATCTCTTGCAAACGACGTTTACCAAACATTTCCCCGGCTTTATTACGCTCCTCCCAGAGTCCATCCGTGCCCACAACTATCACCTGGCCCTTTTTCATACCGCTTCTATGGCTGGATTGAAAAGTGAATTTCTCGTCAACACCCAGTGCCAATCCCGGCCCCTTGAGTTCCTCGAAGCGGTCCTGCTCCGGATCATATATCCAGGCCGGTTCATGACCGGCGCGAATCCACTCGATGCCGTCCCTATTTTCGTTAATGGCCAAATAGAAGAGGGTCATAAATCTTCCGGTTTCATAGACATCATCGGTCAGATGGTGGTTCATCGCTGAGACGATATCAGTGATGGTGCCCGGCTGAGAGGCGCGCATGCGCAGAAACGCCCGCGCAGTTGTCATCAGCAGCGCCGAATCCACCCCGTGACCGGTAATATCGCCCACGATTATAGTGAACGGACTTTCGGGCGTGTCAGCTCGCCACAAGAAGTCAAAGTAGTCCCCGCCGATTTCATCGCAAGAAACATTTCTGCCGGCAACATCCAGACCGTGTACCTGCGGTGCCTGTTGGGGGAGCAGGCTTCTCTGGACCTCCCCGGCCAGCGTCAAGGCCTTCTTATTTTCGCTCATGTCAGTAACAAAGGCCATGTTGCCAATAATCACGCCCGCATCGTCACGCAGCGCGTTCGCGTGGATTAAAACCGGTACGTGGCGGCCGTCACGAGCGAGAATATCGACTTCAAATTCGTGGATACGGCGACTTAGCATATCCTCCCGGTTAGCGGAAAAAAAATGGCGCTGTTCTTCAGTCGTCAAATCAAAAAGATTTTGGCCGATGAGTTCTTTGCGGGAATACCCCACCATTTGGCAGTAGGTATGGTTGAGGTCCTCGATGGCCATGGTCTCATCCATCAGCAGGAATCCCTCACCAGCTGTTTCGACGATGCGGCGGTATTTCTCCTCGCTCTTGCGCAATTTTTCCTCCGCCTCTTTGCGCCTGTGGATATCGATCACTAGCCCCTGGTGGTAGCGGATCCCTGTTTCTGGATCTTCGACAACTGATGTACGATCCTCTATCCAGCGCACGTTTCCCTCCCGGGTGACTATACGATAAAACTGGGTATATTCCTCAATATTCCTGCTAACATATGATTGAATCTCCTTTAATGTTCGTTCAAAATCCTCGGGGTAGATAAGGTCGCGAAACATTACCCGACCGCTTAAAAAGTCTTCCGCTTTGTAACCAAGGCGGGAAATATTGGGGGAGACGTACACCATTTTCCGACGTTTCGGGTCGGCGGCGGCCAGGCGGCGAAACAGGATGGCCGGGCTGTTGTCAATGATCAGTTCGGCCAGCTGCAAGGCCTGTTCGTTCCGGCTCTTGGCGGCCTGTTCCACTTCAACTTCGCGGCACTGATCATCCAATTCCCGGCGAAGTAAAGTCTGCTGCCGTGCCATCTCAACCAGTTGTTTTTTTAATTGAGTATTCTCCTGCTGAAGAATCTGCAGTTCGTCAGCGAGAGTCGGGTTCAATTTATGACTGTCGGTGTTCATATTTGAATACACCCTACCTTAGTCTACCCAGCGAGTGGAATAGACGAGTTTTCGTTCAATCACATAAAAGGATTCGATTAGCCTATTTATTTCTCAAGAGTCGCCTTTATCGCCTCACAGGTGCGTTGCCTTTCTTCCCGGCAGAACTCTGTGGGCACAGTCTTCATGAATGCAAAAAATTCTACCGGTTTTCCAAGGCCAGGTCCTTATGATCCTGATTCGCATATAATTCAGCCAGAAATTTGGGCGTATCGGATTTGGGCTGGAGAGCTTGGACGGTGGATTTTTTCGTAGGGCCATTCAATTCATGGCCGCATTCCATGCAGAACTTTCCCCGGGCCGGCGTCATGGCACCACACTGAGGGCAAGGCTGTTCAAAGGAGCGACCGCAACCAATGCAAAACTTGGCCCCGTCAGGATTCTCTGATTGGCATTTAGCGCATTTCATTGCTGGAGAAGCCTTCTTGTGACAATGCCGGGATGTGTAAGCAAAAAGAAAAGATGATCACATCCAAAAAACGGACAGAAGCATCTGGTGGTTTAACTGGTGCAGGTAAAAGGATCAATTGTAAGAGAGGATTCCGCCCGAATTTAATGGACTTTACAGACAGTAATAATGATGGCGTAAATTGTCAATAGGCTTGCCCCATGTCACGGGGTGCCTGCCGTCTCCCATGCCGGGTCGTGGATTGGTGGAAAGGCGGCTGTGGGAAAATCGGGACCGTGATCCGGTCAGCTTGCGACTGGAATTTTTGGGGCCTAAGGGACGAGGTTGGCTGATGCGATGGCTGCCGGCGCGTGCCTATGAAAACGGCGTCTATGCCGTGTTCAGCAATCCGGTTGGTGTCGACGATAATCAAATCAGAAACGGCAATGCAATGATTATCGACCCCTATGGTGAAATCGTCACCGAGAGCAATTCGTTTGACGATGATGTCGTGGTGGGCTTGTGTACACCGGAAAAGATTGCCGATTCCCCGGGCCGGCGCTACCTGCGCGCCCGGCGGCCCGAACTTTATGGTAAATTGACTGAGAAAAGACCCGATGCTCCGGTAATCGACCCGGGCTGGACATAAGAAAGCCAAATTGAGCGAAAAACGCTCAATTTGGCGTTAATTGTTATTTGTCAATCGTTATTAGGATCGGCTGAGAGCCACTGATCGACGGAATCAGCAATTTTTGGTGGGCAAAGCCCACTACAATAAGGAATTCTGTCCGTTATAATTGATAGAGCGTAGCGATTCCATCAATCCGAAATCTAAAATCCAAAACCCCAAATTATCAACGCGCCCGCATCTTGCGCCAGCCCTCCTCGCTGAACCGCTGCTCGCGATTTAAGCCCCAGGCTTTCATGGCTTCATAGTACGCCGGGATATCGGTCTTGGCCAGCTTCAGGATTTCATCACGTTCTCGATTCCGGCGTTCGGTGTCATCCGGGGTGATACCCACCCAGGTGGCGTAGCCATCATCGAAGACCTTCTCGGCTGTAAGTTCATGGGCTGACATGCCCATGGACCCGGCATACTGACGAACGGCATCCATGTTCATCTCCAGCACCCAACCGTTGTCCCAGACCCGGCTGGGGTGCTTGCTCTCTATGGTCCGGCTGCACAGGGGACAATAGACCTCTTCGATAGCGGTTTCATTCAAAACCATTTTCCCGAAGAAAATTTCAGCCGTGTTTTGATTGCAGGTACAGGCGACTTTATAGCTTTGGCACATGGTATGTCTCCTTAATTAAAGTAGAGTTTACCATGTTACATACAAATTTATCGCTTTGAATGCATTGACTTAAGTCAAGAGGCCATATGAAGGTTTGCAACCGTTTAGGGTTTAAATGTTCAAAGTTTAGTGTCCAACTCACAAGTCAGCAATGGAAAGAGGCAGGTAAAAATTTCTTCTGCAGCCCAGTTAAAGATGCATTTAAAGATGCAAAATTGGGCTTTAATGCACCTATATTTTTTTGCTTTTTAGGTTCACCAGAGTGCTTTTTAGGACCATTTATAGGTTCATTTTGCACCTTTATGAACCTAATCGTGGCTTTAAAAGTGCATACTTCACGGATCCGTCATGGCTCGGCAAATGCCCGTACCCAAACCAAGGTATGGGAGAATCTCCTTAGCCGCATGCGTTATTGCCTTTACCCATAAAATTTCAATTTTACGGCAAGCGATTTTCCCTACCGTAATTGGACAACCACATCTCACCCAGCTTCACCACGGAACCGAAAGGCGATCCACAAGATCCCTTCTTGCCAGAACCCGGGAACATAGCTCCCAGCGGTCCCGATCCGGGTCGATCGTTGTCTGATATCGCATCTCAAAAACATCAAGCGCCTGTTTGCGAAGATGAATGTATTTATCCATCATCTCTTCGAGTTTCTCGATGCTTTCAATCCAATCGTCCTCAATCGTATCCGGCAGGCCGCCGAAAATATCGTATCGATCTTTCATTCTGCGAGAGAGGACCTTGTACACTTTTTCGTCCTGTGTCTCATGGTAGACTAAATTGAGCATATCTACATTGCTCCGCGCCTGGCCGAAACGTTTGATCCTCCCCAAGCGCTGTTCCAGCCGTGATGGGTTCCAGGGCAAATCCACATTGATGAGCGTACCGAGGGTTTGCAGATTCAACCCTTCACAGGCAGCATCGGTTGCCACGACCAGCCGTATATCCCGTTTTTTGACAGCACTCTTAATGTCCTCACGCTCCACGGAAGCAAAATCTTCTCCCCGGAATAGCCCGCTTTTACCGGCGCCGGCATAGACACCAACAACCTCGCCAGTTAGAGATTTTGAAAGCTTCTCACCAAGCGAATATGCGGTATCGTAATATTGGCTGAAAATGATGCAGCCGTGCTCAAGCCAGGTTTTTCCCTCGCTCTGAAGCGATGTCAGGAAATACTTAACCGCATTGATCTTGGGATCACGTGCTTCCGGCCGTGACAGTTCCAAAACGATGGTTTGAAGGCACCCGGCTTCCTCACCCGTGAGCGCGCGCACTGCCTCCTCCACCATCTGCGGCTGGTCTTCTTCCTCAAACATTTCCCTTTTTAACATTCTTTCGGCCGTTGCCCTGCCCGAAGCAAAACTGGAGCAGATCCGTTGAAGCAGCATGGTCTTCATGAATCCCGCGGCCTTGGTCCGTTTTTGCAGCGCCCTGGTGAATGATTCTGCGGCACGGTAAGCAAGATCGAATGGCAGGTTTGTCAACAGGCCCAGGCCGTTGAACCCTATGCCGTCGTATGCGGTGGCCGGCGCATCCGGATTGGGATGGACATCCACGCCGACTT
Source organism: uncultured delta proteobacterium (assembly GCA_963710795.1). GTDB lineage: Bacteria > Desulfobacterota > Desulfobacteria > Desulfobacterales > JAFDCJ01 > JAFDCJ01. The sequence continues at coordinate 100,453 of CAVQBT010000011.1, read as the reverse complement.
TTTCTAAAAGGCCGGCATTTTCCAAAGTCTGTCTGCGGCGCAAAACCGTATGGCGGGTAAACGGGTTATTTTCCCGCAAAAATCCCGGCTCCAGTGTCTGACCAACCGCCTGTTGTTCAAGAAAGCCCAGCGATCCAAACCCTTTGTCGGAATAAAATGTCTGGTCCGGTATACCCAATTGAAGCCGCAGAGCAGCAAAAAGGGAGTTCTCGCCTGCTGGAGGTAATGGATTGCGCAACCATTCCCAGGCCTCTCTTTCTTCCAAGGGTGTTTCATCACCTTTGACCACCGGCAGTGCTTTTTCATAGCTAACCCATCGGCTGTAAAGTTCACGGCCGAGAACAAACTCCGCACCGGCATTTATAACACGCATCAGGTCCCACAACTCGTGGACTTCAGTCTGAATGGGAGTCGCCGTTCCAAGCAGGAGGTTTTTTGTACGCAGCCCGATTTTCAGCATAAAATCGAGCAGGTTGTTCGGCTCTCCCTTTTTCTGGCCGAGACCGCCACGCCGCCGGGCTTTGTGAGCCTCATCTAAAACTACCGTGCCGTATTTCAGTTCGAGCAGATATTGACGTTCACCGGAGTCATGGACAATCAGGCCGGTGGAAACAATGGCGATGCGGTAGGGGCAGCGGGCAATATCTTCAGCGCCGCGTGTTCTGATGGTGTGCCCTTTAGGGTCAAGCCAAACCTTCTTGTTTGATGACCAGACCGCGCTCGGGATACCCAGTTTGTCGTATAATTCCACTTGCCATTGTAGTGTCAGCGTTGAAGGACACAGAATCAGCACCGGGCCGTCTCCAAGCAAAGCTGAGATCATGGCGCTAGCTGCCAGAGACAGTGTTTTGCCGACCCCTACTTCGTCGGCCAGCAACAGCCGTGCCTTGCCGTAAGTCTCCCGATGCTGCATGAACAGGGTCACAAAAGAGCGCTGCCACGGCTGGAGCTGTTCCCCGCCGCGGTAGATCGGGCTTTCGGCCAGTGCCGCGGCCGGCAGTTCATCCGCTTTTGCCTCATCAAATCGGATTTCCAGACGATCCGCAACGCGCTTGGTCTCCTCAATAATAGCATCGGGCAGGGGGTAGGCATCCTGCCAGAGGGCATCGAATTCTTCTTCAACCCAGGAGACGCCTTCCGGTGACGGGTCCTCCCAAAGGATTTCGTAGTTCTGGGCAAATGCGCTCTTGGTCTCGTTAATCGAACCGAGAAAGCAGGTCTTTACGCCGTCGGCAGCCTCGATAACACCGGCCTTGCCATGGATAAAGACCCGGTCTTTCGGCACCACCCGTACTTCGACCCGGCCACTGGTAAGCAGATCATGCAACCGCCGGTAGCGGTCTCTATGAAGCAGCGCCTCAACTTCGGCGGGGGCCTCGTTCCAACGTTCCTTTAGCGCTGTTTCACGGACATGTTTTGACACGGCCACATCCGCCGCATCAAGTTCACTGTTGCAGACAATCTGCACCTTGGGGATAGCAGCGATTTCTTCGCCGATCAGCTCGAAGATCGAACTGCAAAAATAGCCGGCGATGCGCTTATAGGACCTTGCTCCCCGAAGTCGATCAGCCAGAAAGGCGTGATCGAGCCTTCGGCGGCGGGATGAAAAACGGTTAATGGGGCTCATTTTGTCGGCTGATGCCGAAGCCATCCTTTACGCTTAAGGACGTCCCAGGCAAGTCTGATATGTTTCTCCTGAAACATGCGCTTGCGGGTGCTCCAATCATAGGTTTTGCCGATCGCCTGATCGACGGTCTGCGCTTCTTCACGGTTTGCGACCCAGTGAACCGTGGAGAGAAGTTCCATTCCGAAAGGTGTTTCAAAACCGGCAATGAGGTCGACAACGCGTTGAAAATGGTTGCGGGTAGCAGGATGATTTTCTATAAAACTCTCTGCCTGTGGTAAAACTTCGGGAAACAGGTTGATCTGTCGTTGCGGGTTTTCTTCGGCGTCGCCATAACCACTTATGAAATGCCCTTCCATAAGTGACAGCACATGGCGTAAATTCTCCGCATAGGGGCCGTAAATTCCCTTGGTGTAGCGCAGCTTCAACGGCTCTCCTGCTTCCTGCATAAAATACATCAACTTGTGGATTTCCAGCAACGTCACGAAGGGGTCCATGACTGCCGCAAGATAGCGTCGCGTTAAAACGAGCAATGCCGCCCGGCCGACAGTCAAACCGGGGACTTTCCGGGAGCGGACCATTTTTTCGGCGGCAGGGGGTGTGCCTTTAGGTTCATAGAGGAGAATCTGCATATCCGGCAGATCCTCAAAAGCTTGTTCTATTTTCACCCGGACATCCGCCCAGCGCAAACCGCCAAGACCGCAGCCAAGAGGGGGAATGGCAATGGAGTGAATCTTTCTTTGACGCACCTCTTCAACCAGGGTCCTGCAGTCCGGATTCAATATCCTCCATCCGGCTTTTGCCTTTCCAATGGCGCTTGGTTGGAAAATTGATCACATAGCGCGGGTTGTGCAGGCTGTTCAGATCATGGGTGAACATCTTGCCCGGCCGGACTTCCTTCCGCTCGCATGCCGCCTTATACTGCTTGAAATTTTCCGGAAAAACCTTTTTGAACTGGAGGGCAATCCCCCGGCCCATGACCCCGACACAGTTCACGGTGTTTACCAGCGCCTCGGCATCCGCGCTCAGTATATCGCCTTGTGTCAATTTAATCATCGGTGCCTCCCTGGCCCCCTAATAATACCATGTTTTTTCGATTGCCACGACCGGTTTGTGCCGAGCAGTTTGGACGATGTCGGTCGCTTGCCTGCATATCTTTTCATTCAAGACCGCCTATTTTCTCCACCAAATGCCAGGGGCAGGTGTCATGGAGCAAAAATTCGGCCTGTTTGCCTTATCGAAGATGACGCAGGAGCCTCTTCGCTGCCAGACGTTGTTCGAAATAGAGTCCATTTTCAGACCGTTACCAGGTTTTCAATTCCGGCCAAAAGCACCCTAAAACTATTGGAGCGATTGAACTTCAAATTCAAATTGGGCGCGATAGCGCGGGAACCAGCGACTTTATCATACCTATTTCCGGTTAGCCTATAGAGTTCCTCAGCCGGATTGGCCAGTTCATCCGGATTGCGGAACTTCTTTTTTTGCTGCTGCCGGCCGAGTCCTTTAAGGCCAAGCCCCTGCTCCACCGCGACCAGATCCCCCAAATAAAAACTCTCCAGCTCCCGGCAGGCAACGCGGACCAATACCCCCGCCCGCCCTGCCTCGCGGCACAGGTCGGCCAGTTTGGCTTTGATCGCTTTACAGTCCCCCGAGTCCTGATCACGCATGACAACAAAAACAGTGTCCGGCATCCTCCAGCCGTGCAGCTTCTTTTTGAGATTCTTTTCCAGATCCTGCTTTCCCTGAAACACGAAATAGCGAATCTGAATGTTGTCAGGTAGAATACGCGGTAAAATCCCTGAGAGCATCTCGCGCGCCGACGGCTCTTCGAGAAAAAAGGCAATAGTTTTCATCTAGGGTCGGCTCCTTCAAAAAATCCTTGGTCCCAGAGGTAACCCATCTGGTCCCCTTCGGCCATGTAAGCAGCAAGCTGTTCATCCTCTTTTGCGCGTTGAACCTGGGTGTAACCCGCCTTTTTCACCAGCCAGAACACTTCATCGAGTCTAGCCGCATTCAGAAAATCAGGCGAATGGGTAGAAACAAAAACCTGTCCACCACGGTTGGCGTAGGCACGAAATTCCTCTGCCAGCTCCCAGAGCAACTTGGGATAAAGCTGGTTTTCCGGCTCCTCAACGCATAGCAACGGATGGGGTTTCGGGTCGTAAAGAAGCGTGAGATAGGCCAACATTTTAATCGTTCCATCCGAAACATAACGGGCGAGAAACGGGTCTTCAAACGACCCGTCCTGAAATTTTAGTAGAACACGCCCTTCTTCGGTGGTCTTGGATTCAACATGGGATATACCGGGCACACGCATCTTCAAGAGTGAAAGAATCTTGTCAAATATCTTTCTTTCATTATTGAAGAGATATTCAATCACCAAAGAGAGGTTTTCGCCTTCGCGGGATAGATGCTCTGCATATCCGGCTTCCTGTTCTGGTCGGGCCTTGCTAATGTGAAAGTCTGAGACATGCCAGTTTTCAATAAGATCACCTAGCGCCATCACAGCCGGAAACCGCTCAAACTGAGCCAGTCCCTTGATGGCCAGGATATCCGGCGACTTCAGGACCTGCTCCTCATGGTTTAAATCCTTCACATCCGTTACCGAGTCCAGTTCGTTGGTGACGGCAGTTCCCCTTCCCTTGGAAAAGTCCAGGAAGTGCCAGGGCTGTCCGCTGCTGCCCCGCCGGTATTTAAGAATCTCCCGCTCGACAAGTGCTTTCCCCTTCTTTTCGTTGATCTGCAGGAAATAGGTGGTCAACGGATTGTCCGGCCTGGCGCGGAATTTTAATTCGATTTCAATGGGTCCGTGGGAATTTCTGCTGCACACCTCTTTAAATCCGCGGCTTCCGCCCAATCTGGCCAGGGCCGCGTTGACATTGCTGGTCATGGCATCGCGCAGAAATTGAAAAACCTGGAAGATCGTGGATTTCCCAGTGCCGTTTGCGCCCACGATGATGCATAAATTCGGTAGGTTTGATAAGTCCGCGTCCTTAAAGGATTTGAAGTTTTTCAATCGAATCGATTCAATTTTCATTATACACCTCATTATTCCATATCCAGCCTATCATAAAGTGAAAGCTGACTTGGTTTTTCACTACGATCCTTGCGGGTCCGCCAGTGTTCGACCAGTTGGGCCGCGGTTCTTGCGGCTACGCAATTGGTCAAGTTTTTATCGACCTCGGCATACCATTTCAGAATTGGAGGTTGGGTTGGGGTTGGGGTCGCCCATGTGAAGCTATTGATTTCTTGAAATTTTCATTTCAGCGAAAGGCGTTTTAAGCCCCTATTTCGCACTTTTTGACCCCCAAATGGCCTCTTTAAGAAATATCACTCAGAAACGATGAATGTGAACAATGATTTTTTTGCCGCCGAAAACTCAATATAGGCCTATGTGGGAGGGCAGAATTTGCACTCATTATTTCCGTATCAGGCACTTCGTGTGGCCCGACTCCATCCCTTACCCCATCCCTCAATGGCATATCAATTTCGCGCGGTATTCACAATGGCTCTCCTGCCGAGTTCCATGATACTATTCTCTTATCAAAGGTTTGAAAAATTCTGTAACCCCTAAGAAATATCTTTACGACAAAATTGTGAAATTTGAAGCGGGTAACTAATATCTGGTGTTGTGAATTGTGCTCCCGAGCCCTGCGGCGCTCCCTGCGAAGCATGTATTTTGATATCAGCGATCCTCCTATCAATTAAATTTCTTTGAGCTCAAAAGCACAAGAATAAGACATCAAAGCGCCCGTTTTAGATTCAATCCATATTTTTTCACGGTGTGCAGCATCATAAACCTCCTGCTGGTTCGGGAACTTATCAGCCACTCGCTGAATAACCCGGATCTCCTCCTGTGAGAGGGGATTGGCTTCATTTTCGTCGGAATCTTGAATGGGTTTCACCAAGTCCCTGTAATTATTCAATTGGGGTCCATAAGTGATGGCGGCATAGCTTGCACCGGTAATTCCTCTTCCAAGCTGTCGGTAAGCAAGCATGTCCGCGTACCATAAATATTTAGCTAAAAACAGTAACTTATCTCCGGATTTGAGCAAACGCCTTCCAAGGATTTTCTCAAAGGTTTTTGCCACAAGCTTAATTCGAGGCAGGCTGATTTCCCGGTTGCCCGTGTAGTTATCTGAGTGGATGTTGCATTGCAGTTGAATCCTCAATGCATGATCCATGGACTTACTTTGGATCATGCCCGTTTCCCAGCGTTTGATGCTGGCAATGCCAATATTCATATGGTCGGCCAATTGTTCTTGGGTAAGCCCTCTTGCCTCTCGCAATGACCTGATTTCATGGCTGGTAAGAAGGCCAACCTTTGTTCGATAAGCGTCCGCTATCGCACGCTGAACATCGCCGGCGGACGTCACAGTTCCGGCTTCAAGGCCACATTCCGGGCACACAAATGCATCGGCCAAATATTCAATGTCGATGCCTTTAAACGTTTTCTGTTTACTTAGTTTTTTTTGCGTCATTGGGCCATGCCCTTTGGGGCAATTCAGCGTTTTCATAATGATTTCTCCATTGGCCGATCCTGATGCAGGGACACCAACCAAAGTGATCCTTCAACTATGGCAAATTTGAAATATACCCTGCACCCAAAGCGGCGGCTCTCGACCACAAAGGCAAAAAGCTCAAGACCTTCAATTTCTTGCTTGTAAGACTTTTGAGGGGGCCGGGTACCTGCATAGTGGCGCACCGTCTTTTCATCTAATAGCTCTGCTAAAACCGCCTGCAGCTCATCTCCAATATCATAATCAAGCTCGATTGCGTCTTCGGCGATAATGTCTTGATCAATCAGGGAAATATTTCCCTTCCGTGCCGCGGTTCTGGCATCACGTAACTTGCCAAACAGCTCTTTATTTGATGGTCTTGGCATTAATTATAGTATCAATTGATACTTTGTCAAAGGTTTTTAACTTTAGATACAATTGTTTCATGAAAAGCCTGATTAATAAATTTGCGGCGCTTTCCTTATGAAACTAAGGCCTCAATTCGATTGCGATACATTTCAGCCCGCCGTGGATTTCCAAGCAAGGCCTCGTATTCGGCAAGCCTTTTCAGACACAGTGAGTTATCCGGCATATCTTCCAAAACCTGTCGGCACAACTCCGCCGCTTCTTCATATTTGTGCATGAGCCATAGCACCCAAGCTTTTTTTTCCAAAACAGCGCCGATATTCCATTGTGCTCTTTCTAGTTCATTTAAAATTCCAAGAGATTTTTCCAATTTCCCGTATGCGCCCCAAATAATAGCGCTACGGAATTGAAGGCCATATGAACTTTTTCCGCCAACCAACGATAGATCAATATATTCCTTGGCCTCTTCGTACCTGCGCATTTTCAAAAGAATATCGGCCAAGGATAGCTCAATTTGATACCGGGTTTCAATGCCGACCCCATTGAGCTCCAAAACGCGCTGATATGCTTTGATTGCATCATCGGTATATCCCAGCTTATCGCTCAAACGGGCAAAAAGTTCAAGGGCAGTTGCAAGCCCGGTGCTGTGAAGTGCCGCTTGGGCGGCTGCCTCGCGTGCTTCTTCCAGCTTGCTCTCCTTGATCAATTCATTTGCGCGGTCAAGATAACCTGCCCCTAAATTGAGTTCGCAGACTTCCGGCAGCTTTTCATCCAAAGCATCTGAAATATCCATCAACCTTGCCATCAATTCCTGGGCCGTTCGGATTCTATTGCGGGGTTCGTCTTGGAGCAAAGACTCAACAATTGCTTCCAACTTTTCCGGAATATTTGCGTTATACTGACGCGGTCTAGTTATGGGTGCGGAAGTTAAAAGTTCGTGGATGGTTGCTCTGGGTAACCGACCTGTCACCATATGATAAATAACAGCACCGACAGAAAACAAATCACTGGGAATACCGCGTTCGTTTGCCTGCTGAATCTCCGGTGCTTGATACGCCCAGGCGCCACCGTGACGCGTTGTTTTAAGAAGGATATCTGTCAGTCGGCGACTTGTTCCAAAATCCGTTATTTTCATCCGATTGCTGGATTCATCCAGCAAGATATTATCTGGCTTTATATCACCATGGAGGATTTTATTTTGGTGGAGATGGTCCAGAGCGGCCGCTATTTCAACAAACCAGTTCACCATGTCTTTGTATGTCACTCTGGCCCAGCGTGCGGTATCCCGCATAATGTTTGAAAGTGGTTGGCCGTTCACCAATTCCATTTCAACAACCCAAAAATCACCGACTCGCCCCTGCCAATACACCGAAACAAGATTCGGGTGGGTATCGGGGACGTTCCTCGGTTTTACGGTTTCTTAAATAATCCGTAAATCCGAGGAACGTCCCGGATACCTCTGTCCGGCCCTGGTGACCGAAGCCATGGCTCACGAGATCGAGCGAATCACCAACACCCCGGTGGTCTCCATCACCTACGACGGCACCGGCGGCAACCAAAACGATGTGATCATTCCCTACCTCGTATATCCGCGGCGGAATAGCGGGTTGGACAACTCGGACTTAGGCGGTGGCCGGCAGCGGACGGGGTCATGAAAATGCGGCGCGCCTGCCGTTCAACCATGCCAAAAGGTTTCTCATTTGGCTGCGAATCCATCCCTCAATATGTCATTTGGGGACTAGACAGTCGGTTTCCTAATCTTCAATTTCTTAATCCGTGAAGAAAGCGTAGTTGGTTTAATGCCAAGAAGTTGCGCGGCTCCCCCAAAACCGTATATTTTCCAATTGCTTTTTTTAAGGGCGGCAACGATGTTTTTTCGCTCCCATCTTCTCATTTCGGATTCCGGAACAACCACCCATTCAGCATTCGATTCCAAATCGATAGGGGGTGCCTGCTGCGAATTGCCTGGTTTCTGACCATCCGGCAGGACAAACTGAAGCGCACGACCTTGGGAGACAATTGTTGCACGTTCGATGACATTCTGGAGTTCGCGCACATTTCCCGGCCAATCATAATTTTGAAGCTGTTTAAGGTTGGCGGTGGACAATCGCGGAAGCTTACGATTTCTTCTCTTTTGGATCAATCTTAAAAAGTGCTCGGCAAGCAGGGGGATATCCACTTTGCGAAGCCGAAGGGGGGCCACCTCGATGGGAAAGACATTCAGGCGGTAAAAAAGATCCTGTCGAAAACGCCCCTTTGCAACATCTTTCTTCAAATCGCGGTTGGTAGCGGCGATGATGCGCACATCCACTTGACGGGTTGTCTCCTCTCCGACGCGCTCGTACTGGCCTTCCTGAAGCACCCGCAAAAGTTTGCTTTGCAGGTCAAGTGGGATCTCACCAACTTCGTCAAGGAAAAGCGTTCCACCATGGGCAGCTTCGAACCTGCCGGCCCGATCTTTTATCGCACCGCTGAAAGCACCTTTTGCATGACCGAAGAACTCGCTCTCATACAGTTCCCTGCTGATCGAAGCGCAGTTAACTTTTATAAGCGGTCGGTCGTGTCGTTCACTGCGTTGATGTATCTCACGGGCGACAAGTTCCTTGCCCGTTCCGGATTCACCCAGAATGATTACATTGGCGTCCGTGGGTGCTACCAATTCGACCTGTTGCAAAACACTATTCAGTGCGTCGCTTTCGCCGACAATATCACCGAATTCACGAGCGTCTCGCACTTCCTCCCGCAAATATGAGCATTCCAATTCCAGTTGCCCCTGCAGTCGATGAATCTCTTCAAAAGCGCGTGCGTTGACGATGGCGGTTGCAGCGTGATCGGCGATCATCCGCATCCAGACGAGCTCCTCGTGCTTGAGTCGGTAGCGGGTGAAAACCGCCAGAACACCCAGAACTTCTCCTTTGTAAAGGAGCGGCTGGCCGCCAAAGCCCAGAATCCCTTCTTGGCGTGCCCACTCAGGCCGGGCGATCCATTTGGAATCCTTTTTTATGTCGTTTATTTCCACGGCCTTGCCTGTGGCTGCAATCCAACCAACCTTACGTGGTCCCAGTGGAAACCGGCTGAATTCTCCATCGAGACGCGACCAGTCAGCATGCTTATCAGCCAGAGGAGTCCCCTGGCTTGCCATCAAGTGAAGACATTTCGCCTTTTCATCACAGGTCGATTGTTGGGCCGGACAGGGACAGCCCCCTTCCTGGATCAACCATATCCGGGCCAGCGCAACATGGGGACGTCTGGCGAGTTGCCTGGCGATCATCGCCAGAAGCGTGGCAACGGCGTGTTCCCGGGCCATCTCCAGCAGAAGCGTCTTGAGGGAATCGTCGTCCGGTTCGTAATCTTGGGCAAATTCCATAAAACACGGATAAACGAAATTTCGTTATTGTGCAACGATAATCGGTTATAAACGATAATTCGTGGTGCCGTTTTTTTCGGTGAAAAAAATGATAAAACAATAATAACAAGTGGTTATAATTTTTTTTTAAAATTGGTACATATTTTGTAAATTCATTAGTCCAACGCGAACAGAAACCATAAACTGCGTTTAGGACGTCGAGCTTATCGCTAACCCATAAAAACAATAGGAGGCCAACATGGCACTACCAAATCCTGGCATGAAAATAGATGTCAATCATTCGGCACTGGTCATCATAGATCCCCAAAATGATTTTCTGAGCCCTGAAGGGGTCGCCTGGGGTGTTGTTGGAGAGAGCGTAACGGAAAACAAAACTGTGGACAATATCGAAAGGCTTTTTCGGACAGCTGGGGAAGCTGGGCTGCCGGTGTTCATCTCGCCACACTATTACTACCCTTCGGACCACGGTTGGCAGTTCGAAGGAACCTTGGAGGCGTTGATGCACAACATCGGCATGTTCGACCGTAAAGGGCCACTGAGCCTCGATGGTTTTGAAGGCTCGGGAGCTGACTGGCTCGACCGCTACAAACCCTTCATCGAGGATAGCACCACTATGGTTGTGAGTCCGCACAAGGTATACGGACCCGAATCCAACGACCTGGTTTTACAGCTCCGCAAGCGAAACATCGGCAAGGTGATTCTGGCAGGCATGTCGGCAAATTTATGCGTCGAATCCCATATGCGCGAACTCCTGGAGCAGGGTTTCGAGGTAGCCGTCGTCAGAGATGCCACTGCTGCTGCCAAACTGCCTGAGGGCGACGGCTATCAAGCCGCACTCATCAATTTCCGCATGATCGCCAACGCCGTTTGGAGCACTGATGAGGCCGTAAAGAGAATGCAGGCCTCAGGAAGATAATCGTGGCTCACATAGGCGCTTATGCTTGATTGAGCCGTATCGTGATCCAGTAAGATGCTGGATTATTAATAAATAAAACAAACCGATCACATCGGACAAATAATAGGAGGACGCCATGAGTATACTCTCAAATACCGAATCAAATAACAACAAAACTATTACGATCATTGAACATCCGGGCTATTTTGAAACACAGGGAGATATTTTTGACATCCCGGCGGGTAAGTACAAGTTCGTAGTGAAAAATTGGTCAGGCAAAGACGCTGGCTTTGTCTTTAACGGCGGGCAGAACAATGTCACCACAGATGATACAAGCATGAAGGTTATCCTGCTTAAGAATGGCGAGCAGGGCAGCTTTAAGCTCAATTTATCCAAGGGCGATTATACGTATCTCTGTCCCATTATTCCCACTCCACCCTACCCGCTCCGGGTTAAATAACCGGCTGTCAATTTGGGCTGGCGCGGTATTGCACTGCGCCGGCCCATGCTTCAGTTGGGTATGATAAGGTGGATTTTCTAACCATAGAATACGATCAAAGGAGGCATATTGTGGAAATTCGATCCTCTCTACCGCCGTTCACTGAAGAAACGGCTGCACAGAAGGTACGCATGGCGGAGAACGGCTGGAACAGCCGCGATCCTGTTAAAGTATCGTTGGCTTATACCGAGGATTGTCGCTGGCGCAATAGTGCGGGTATCGGGGACGTTTCTCGGTTTTACGGTCCCTTAAATAATCCGTAAATCCGAGGAACGTCCCGGATACCTCGGATACCTGGACACACTGCTAAATCTTTGGGTATTTGCTTTCATCGGCGTGCTTGTCTGGCTTTATTTCAAAAATGATGGGGATGACAGGTTAGTTGAAGATCAGGAGAAGAAAACGCCCTAGCGTTTTCCTGAGCGAAAGATATCATCCGACAAACTCCGGCCTCTTCTATTCTCTATCCGGACATCCGAAATTCACTTGGCGTAATGCCTGTCCACCTTTTAAACGCGCGCGAAAAAGCGCTTTGATCCGAGAACCCCAGAAGAAAAGCAATCTCGACCAGCTCGACATCCAGATCCCGCACATAAGTGCCGGCCAGATCTTTGCGAACCCCGTCTATAATCCTGCGGAAGGTTGTCCCCGCCTCTTTGAGACGGCGCTGAAGGCTGCGCCGGCTCATATTCAGCTTCTCGGCGACTTTCTCGTCGGTAACACTCCCTGAAGGAAGCATATCGATAATGACGGCTGCGATTCGATCGATGATGTTGTCCTTGTCCAGTTTGCTGAGATATTCAATCATTACCTGATCGTTCAGCCTTGCGAGTTGGGGATTGGCGCCCATCAGGTGCCTGTCGACATCCGCCAAATAGAAGGTCATACTGTCTCGGGCGGCCGAAAATTGAATCGGGGCTTTGAATAAAGCCGGATATTCTGAAGCACACGGTGGTTCAGCGTGTGCGAACGTTACAGTTTTCGGCCTCAGGTCCTCCCCGAAGTTCAGCCGGCACATATGAATCGCCGTTGCCATACCCAAGTCCACCTGGGCCGGAATGCGCAGATGCAATAGCCCAAAATCGTACACGAAAGAAAAGCCATCGGCATCTTCCTCCAACTTAAGGAAGGGCATTTCAGAGAGAATTCGGAGGTAGCGGACGAAACGGTTGAAGGCGTCGCGCAAGGTGTGGCTGGCAAGCCAGGCATAGCCCAGTGCGTGAAGATAGGAAGGATGCCAAAATTTGTACCCCTTCAGGCCAAAGCATGGATCATGGATAATCTCAGCTGCTTTGGCCCAGATCCGGTTGACGTGAGTGAAGGGAATTCGGGAACCGGGCTTATTCAGCAAGTCCAGGTCGATGCCGGCATCGCGATACAAAACCTCGGGGTCATGGCCATATTCATCGATCAGTTTCCAGAGGATGTTGGTCGCGGTGGCAAGGTGGCTGTAATGCATCGCTACCCCTCTCGATCAATATCAAGCGGCGAAGATTTGGTGATCAAGAATTCGTTCAACATGATGAGTTTACCGGGTGAGGTATATATATTGGCGCAAAATGTCAAGCGAAATCAATAAAACTGCACTAGAGTTAACCATATAGTTGCATAACTAACGGCCCTGACCAAAACAGCGCCGCAAAGAGAATGAATCGACCATGCGGCACTGCTGCCGGAACAACAGCAAGCAAGGTTTTCTCCGGGTCGGAAGGACATGCAAATAACCGGCCGACGGATTGCCCATTGGTCGACTTCCGATGTCAACTCCAAAATGGAGGCTAAATCAGCGATGAAGCCAACGCCTACAAGAACAAAACTGCCTTTGCGGTTTGCGGATTTTGCAAATCTGGCAGAGGCTCTGGATTACGCCGCCAGGGGCGAAGCCGGCGTCAATTTTTACGAAAAAGACGGCCGGCTGAAAGCGGCACTCCCCTATGCACAGCTGCGTGATGAAGCCCGGATCCTGGCCCGGCGTCTGCTATCACTAAACCCCAAGCGAGGCGCGCGCGTCGCCTTAGTGGCCGGGACCCATCCCTATTTTCTGCGATTTTTCTTTGCCTGCCAATACAGCGGATTGGTGCCGGTTCCCTTGCCGATCTCGATGCACCTGGGCGGGTCCGAGGCGTTTGTGGCCCAATTGCATCGGCTACTGATGGCGTGTGGGGCAGAACTCGCCGTGGCGCCGGATGGTTACCTGACCCATCTGAAGGAAGCCGCCGGCAACACGAGCCTGACAATCTACGGCAGTCCCGGCGACTATGACAAACTGCCGGTGGATACAACCCGGCCGCAGCCGTCAACTTCCAAAGAACTGGCCTACCTGCAGTATACGTCAGGCAGCACGCGGTTTCCCCAGGGTGTCATGATCACCCAGGAAAACGTCATGCGCAACCTGTCGATTATGACCCGGGAGGGCCTCAAGGTCCGTGCGGGCGACAGGGGAATGTCGTGGCTTCCTTTCTATCATGATATGGGCCTCGTGGGGTTTGTTTTGGGCGCGCTGGCGGCACAAATGTCTGTTGACTACCTGAGCCCGGTTGATTTTGTCATGCGGCCGCGGCTTTGGTTGTCGTTGATGTCCCAAAACAAAGCGACGATTTCATTCAGCCCGCCTCTGGGCTATGAGCTGACGTTGAAGCGGATCGACAAGCAGCACATCGAAGCCCTTGATCTGAGCTCCTGGCGGGTTGCCGGTGTCGGTGCCGAGCCGATCCGAGTCCTACCACTGCAAAGATTTGCCGAAGTTTTGAAGCCGAGCGGATTTAATCCGAAGGCCTTTGTGGCCGGCTACGGGATGGCGGAAACATCGCTGGCAGTGAGCTTTTCGCCGCTCGGTCGGGGATTGAGCCAGGACCATGTCGATCCGGAATCCCTGGCCAAATTCAAGGTTGCCAGACCGGCCGACAAGCAGATGCAAAACCACACCATCACGGCCAAGACTTTCGTAAATTGCGGTGAACCTCTGCCCGGTTATGAAATCCAGATACGCGACCGTCGCGGCCGGGAGTTGCCGGAGCGGCATGTCGGCACCCTGTTCGTTCGCGGAGCGAGTGTCATGCCGGGCTATTTTGAAGATTCCGGCGCGACATGTGCGGTCCTGTCGCCGGACGGTTGGCTCGATACCGGGGATCTTGCCTATCGCGTCGGCCGCAGTCTTTATATCACAGGCCGCGCAAAGGATATGATCATCATCAACGGCCGCAACATCTGGCCCCAGGATCTCGAGTATGTGGCTGAAGCTCAGCCCGAGGTTAGAACCGGCAATGCGTCCGCCTTTGCGGTTCCCGGGACGGACGGTTGCGACCAGGCGGTGCTCGTCATCCAGGTTAATGCGAAAGATCCGGCCAGGCGGGCCGATCTGAGCAGGTGGGTTCAAAGACAGGTTCGGGAGCAGTTCGGCATCAATTGTTTGGTTGAGCTGGTTCCGCGTCATACGCTGCCGCGGACCACTTCCGGCAAGCTCTCGCGGTTTAAAGCCCGCGCGGATTTTTTGAAACGTGCCGCCTTCTTCCGAAAGTGTCCAATTGAGACGGCCCGGAGGGAGACACAAGAAGAGCTGCAGACGGCAATTTAGCTGCCTTCGTCGCCAATCCGTACAATACAAAATCCAAATCCAATGCCGTATGTTTAGGATAATATATCCTAAAATAGGTTCAAAAACCATTTGAATTTTATTACACTCATCATAACGGCCAACTGGGATGCGAACAGCGACTGCACCTGGGAGTGTTCCCTTCGGGAGCGCTGTAAGCAGGTTGTTAATAATCGGCAAAGTGCCTGTAAACAGAAGTGTCCAGGCTTTCTACAATATTGAGAAGCCGGATGAGCTGGGCCCTGACTGAACCCTTCGGCTTCAGATACAGGCTTTGCTGTCAAAGAAGCGTAAATGAAAAAATGGGCGCCGCAAGGCTTAAAGTCGTTCACTATTTGGCTTTTGATCATCTTTGCGGGGGCGACTGCCTGCTCGAAGAACCAGGTCCATACCATAGATCTCATGCCCGCCCCGGAAGTCTATGCTGACGGGACGATCGACCCCTTCTCCAAACTGGCCGAGGATCCCACGCAGGCCCCCGGCTATCAAATTCTCTATGCAACCTGCCGGAAACCCGACAGCGAGAAAAACGATTACTATACAAACGAGCGCGGTTTGCTCCTTCGACTTGGCCGGGCTGAAACCGAGACCGGTCCGGAAGGCTTAAGCTGGGAACTGGTACGTCGCGTGTCGCTTCAAAGATGAAACAAATTGCCTTTGGTATCTTCTTGTTGCTTTTTTTCCTGTGCAGCGTATCCGCCTTCGGTCAGAGCGTGCGCGTCGGTCCGAATGGTGAATTTTCTGAACAGACCCTCAGTCTGCCGTATGCATTCTACAATGGGAGCTTCGGCTTACAACTACGTCGAGGGCGACGGCTGGGATAACTTTTTCCGGCTCAAATTCAAATACCTCTTGCCGATCGGCGCCGGTCGGGATAAAGTTATCGAAACCTATAAAATCAGGGAAGGGGTCTTGGAGTCCGGCTCGATCGGTGGGACCTCGTTGAACCCGTTTAAAAGCGGCTACCCTTCGCAGCGTGTTAACGACAGGGCGGCCGTGTATTATTCAGCCAAGTTGCGCCTGATCCCGAAATGGAATCCGTTTGACGGCTGACCCTGGCTGCAGAAATATTTAGGGGTGCAATGGATCCAGATGGCGCCCTTTTTCGAGATTGGCCGTGTGGCGCCTTCCTGGAACATCAAGGAGCTGCACTCGGACATGAAGTGGGACGCAGGGCTGGGCCTGTGGGCCAAGGGGATCGTCGCGCGCATCGATGCTGCCGCCTCCGACGAGGGGGCTCGGGTGCAAATGATGATAGGCCAGCCGTTTCAGTTCTGATAGATTGTCTTTGAGGGCAAAATGGATTACAAAATTTCTGAATTGATAGATGTTGAAAAAAGCCGCAGCTTACTTGAGAGCTTTTGTGAGGCTGTCGGTGTCGCCTCGGCTATTATAGACCTCGAGGGCAATGTGCTCATTGGCGTCAGGTGGCAGAAAATCTGTACGGCTTTTCACAGGGTCAATGAATCCACGTGCAAACGATGCATCGAGAGCGACACCGAACTTGCCAATGAGCTGCGGAAGGGCAAGAAATTTTCGCTATACAGGTGCAAGAACGGTATGACCGACGCTGCCTCGCCGATTGTGATCGAAGGGCAACACGTTGCCAATGCCTTCGTCGGCCAGTTTCTTCTCCACACCCCTGATAAAGCAGAATTCAGGGCGCAGGCCGCAAAGTTTGGGTTCGACGAACAGGATTACCTGAGTGCACTGGATAAAGTCGCCATTATCTCCGAAAAAAAGGTTGCCCCCATTATGAGTTTTCTGACGAGCTACGCTGAAACAGTGGCAACGATGGGTTTGGATAGGCTTCGAAGAAAAAAGTATCAAGAAGAGCTGTTGCATCATCGAAAAAATCTTGAAGAGATTGTCAAGGAGCGAACAGAGGATCTTCGGGCTTCAGAGGAAAAGTCCCGCTTGCTTTTGGAATCAGTGGGGGAGGGCATATTCGGTGTGGACTTGGATGGGAAAGTCGCCTTCATTAATCCGGCGGCCAACAGAATGCTGGATTATGGTCCCGAAGAGTTGATCGGCAAGCAAATCCACAAGAAGATTCACCATTCGTATGCCGACGGATCGGTCTATCCGAAACGTCAATGCCCCATGTATTTAACCTATGCTGAGGGCACGGATCATCATATTACCGACGAGGTGCTGTGGCGCAAGGACGGCTCGCCCTTTCCGGTCGAGTATACCAGCATGCCGATAAAGAAAGATGGGCAGATCGTCGGTGCCGTTGTCACCTTTATGGATATTACGGAGCGCAAAAAGGCCCAAGCAGAGATCGACAAATTGAGCCGCAACTTCTCCGATTTTCTTGAGAGCACATCAGACCTGGTTTACCTCAAAGATACCGATTTGCGTTATATGGCCTGCAGCAGGCCTTTATCAGACATGCTGGGGTACAGCGACTGGCGGAATATTATCGGCAAAACTGAAGCAGAGGTGCAAAACGAAAATTCGCGCATACAATTCAATGAGAAGCCCGAGAGACAGATTATCGAGAAAGGTTCAGTAATAGAGCTGACAGAAGACATAATTAAAATGGATGAAGAAACCGGCTGGGTGAATACTATCAAGAAACCTCTAAAATCAGAAGACGGCAAGATTGTGGGTATTCTGAGCATATCACGGGACATTACCAAGATGAAACAAGCTGAGGCGGCTTTGGCGGAAGCTAAAGAAGCGGCAGAGGAGGCCACCCGTGCCAAGAGCAATTTTCTGGCCAATATGAGCCATGAGATCCGCACACCCATGAATGCGATCATAGGAATGAGTCATCTGGCCCTGAAAACCAATCTGGACCCTAAACAGTATGACTATCTGAAAAAGATCGATGTTTCAGCTAAATCCCTGCTGGGGATCATCAACGACATATTGGATTTTTCCAAGATAGAAGCCGGAAAATTGGATATAGAGTCCGTGGATTTCAAACTGGAGGAGGTGCTCGACAACATTGCGACAGTCGCCGGCGTCCGAACCCAGGAAAAAAAACTGGAACTGCTTTTTAAGACGGATCCCTCTGTTCCAAACACTTTGATCGGTGATCCATTGCGGCTTGGACAAATTCTTAACAATTTGTCAAACAATGCCGTTAAATTTACAGATAAAGGCCAGATTATCGTTGCCACCGAATTGGTCAACAAAGTCGGCACACACGTCACCTTAAAGTTTGCGGTTCAAGATACCGGCATTGGCATGACCGCTGAGCAGGCGGCCAGGCTATTTCAACCATTTTCCCAGGCAGATTCTTCCACGACCCGTAAATATGGCGGCACGGGTCTTGGATTAACCATAAGCAAAAGACTGGTAGAGATGATGGGCGGAGACATCTGGGTGGAAAGCGAACCAGACCGGGGCAGTACATTCAGTTTTACCGCCGACTTCGGTCTTGGAGAAGAAAAGGCTCAAAATCGATATCAGCCCACCTCCCGACTGCACGGCATGAAAGTTTTGGTGATCGATGACAATCCCACCTCGAGAGAAATTTTACAGGAGATGCTGGAATCTTTTACTTTTGAGGTCACCGTGGCAGCATCGGGACCAGAGGGAATCACAGAACTTGAGGCAGCGCAGGAGGATAGACCTTTCGAATTGGTTGTTATGGATTGGAAAATGCCGGGTATGGATGGCATCGAGGCATCCAAACGGATAATCAATCATGAGGGTCTGAGTAAAATTCCAGCCATCATCATGGTTACTGCTTATGGCCGGGAGGAGATCATGCAGCAGGCCGAGGGTATTGGACTTGAGGGTTTTCTGTTAAAACCAGTCAATTCTTCAATCCTATTTGATGCGATTGCGCAGGCTTTCGGCGAAGCAGAGCCCGCTGCTTTGATTGGTGCGGAGAGATCTGACCGGGCCGGCGAGGTTTTTAAATATATCCAAGGCGCACAGGTGCTGCTGGTCGAAGACAATGAAATCAACCAACAGGTCGCCAAGGAGATTCTCGAGGACGCGGGTCTAAAAATTACTTTGGCCAATGACGGACAAGAGGCCGTCAACGCCGTCAAAGAAAAGGACTATGATGCCGTTTTCATGGATGTCCAAATGCCGGTGATGGACGGTTACACCGCTACGCGGGAAATTCGGAAGTGGGAAATTGAAAAAAAGAAGTCGGCCTTCGACAAGCTCAGGCGAGGCAAAGTCGGAATACGGAATGAAAACGATAAGAATTCCATTTCAATTTCCGACTTCCGCATTCCGACTTCCGAATTCAAGGGCTTGCCCATTATCGCCATGACCGCCAACGCCATGGCTGGGGATCGGGAGAAGTCCCTTGAAGCCGGTATGAACGATCACGTAGCCAAACCCATCGATACGAATGAGTTGTTCAGCGCTTTGGCAAAATGGATTAAGCCCGGTGATCGCAAAATTCAGCTGGATTCGGCAAAGGACAGATCGGCGGAAAAGGCGCAACGGGACGATGATGCCATGCCTGAACTGCCCGGCATATCGGTTGCAGGTGGCCTGAAGAATGTGGGCGGCAATGAAAAATTCTATCTGAAGTTGTTGCTGCAGTTTCTCGATACCAATCATGAGTCGGCCGATGAAATAAGAGAAGCCTTAGTGAGAAAGGATCCGTCACAGGCCGTCAGGCTGGCGCATACGGTCAAGGGTGTCGCCGGCACACTGGGAGCGCATGAGCTTGCTCAGGCGGCCGGGGAATTGGAGAAAACCCTGAAAACAGGAGAGACTGCCGGATTTTCCGCTTCAATTCATGAATTCGAAACTCATCTCAACCAGGTCATGCACGCGATAGAAAAAAGCTTGGCCGGCAAAAATGAGAAAGTGGAAATCGGCAAGCGTTCAGGTCAACATCCGATAAACAATGCGGTTGTACATCCAATCATCAGGGAACTGTCGGACCTGATGGAATCAGACCTGGTTGAGGCCCTCAACCGTCTGGAGGATCTGGCTGGACATTTGGCCAACTCAAAACATGGCGAGCATTTCAAGACGCTGGAAAACCAGATGAACAATTTCGATATCCCGGCAGCATTGGATACGCTAAAAGCAATCGCCAAAGAGCTAAACCTGTCTCTGGGAGAAGATGGATGAATGATCAGACCAAAAAACAAGCAGTTCTAGTTGTGGATGATACACCGGCCAATATCAAGGTTCTGATGGAAACCTTAAAAGGCAATTATAAGATCGTTGCCGCCGTCAACGGAGAAAGGGCGCTGCAACTGGCAACCTCTGACCCAGCTCCCGATATCATCCTGTTGGATGTAATGATGCCGGAAATGGATGGTTATGAGGTCTGTGCCAATCTTAAAGCGGATGCGAAAACCAGTGACATTCCCATCATTTTCGTGACTGCCATGAGTGATACCCAGGATGAGACCAGAGGGCTTGAGCTGGGGGCGGTGGATTACATTACCAAACCGATCAGTCCACCGGTCGTATTGGCCAGGGTAAAAAATCACCTGGAACTGAAACAGGCCCGAGAATTATTAAAGAACCAAAACTTGATCCTCGAGCAGCGTGTTGAAGAACGCACCAGAGAAGTGCTGGCACTGCAGAAGTCTGAATTCGATTTGCGTGTGGCCCAGGAGAAAGTGGAAAACGAGCTGAACATCGCCGCTCAGATCCAAAAAAGCATTTTGCCCTCCTCATTTCCGGCTTACCCGGATCGCAAAGAATTTGAATTATACGCCTTCATGAAGCCGGCGCGCTATGTCGGGGGAGACTTCTATGACTTCTTCTTTATTGATGACAACACATTGGCCCTGGTGATGGCGGATGTGTCGGATAAAGGGGTACCGGCGGCATTGTTCATGATGGTCAGCCGAACTCTGATCCGCTCCCTGGCCTTTGACAACCGGTCTCCCTCAGCGGTGCTTGAAAAAGCCAATAACATCATGTGCCAGAATAACGATTCGGGCATGTTCGTCACAGTATTTCTGGCTTTTTATGATGTCTCGAGCGGGAAGCTGACTGCCACAAACGGCGGTCACAGTGCGAGCCTGATTATTGATCACGACGGAACACCCCGGGAATGGGCGAGTACCCATGGACCGGCACTCGGATTTATGGAGGAATTACCCTATAAAGAGGAAACGATGGATTTGAAGGCCGGCCAAACTCTCTTTCTCTATACCGATGGCGTCACTGAAGCCATGTCGCCGGCCAATGAAATATTTGGTCTTGACAGATTGCAGGAACTGATCAAAAGAAAACACCATTTTAAACTTGACAGGATATGCTCTGAAATTGAGGTCTCGCTGTTAGAGTTTCAGGAAGGCCGGCAATTTGACGATATTACCATGTTAGTTTTAAAACGAATTATCTGAATAAATTCCACTACGCATTATCCAAGACAGTAGAGTTTTACCTATCGGCTAAACCCAATCAACTTAATCAACCTGTCAACCAATCAACTGAATAAATCAGCGATCACCAAAAGAGCATGCACCGGCCGCTGCCAGGAACCTACCCAGCCCCCCAGATATTCCCCGGATGGTGATAGCTGATTTATAGCCCATCGACTTTAATGATCACCAGGGTAATATCGTCCTCGGTTTTTTGGCCCAGGGTAAATCGGCTGAGTTCATCGTAAACGGCGCTCAGGATATCGCCGGCAGGGGATTTGGCGTTTTGTCGGATGATATTGCGCAGCCGCTCTTTGCCGAACATTTCACCCTCTCGATTGACAGCCTCCCAGATACCGTCGGTCCCGACTGCAATAATCTGACCGTTGGTCAGGCCGTTGCGATGATTCTGTTCGTAATCAAAGCCTTCGTTGACCCCCAGGGCCATGCCCCTGCCTTTCAGTTCTTCAAATTCATCGAGAATGGGATCATAAACCAGGGCCGGGTCATGACCGGCACGCACCCAGTCAAGACGCTTATTCTCCGGATCGATGGTCAAATAAAAAAGGGTCATAAATCGGCTCGTCTCGAGAGTATCCTGGGATAGGTGACGATTCATGGCCGTGATAATTTCGGAGATCGTACCGGGCTGCGAGGCGCGCATCCTCAAAAAGGCGCGGGCGGTGGTCATCAACAGGGCTGAATCCACCCCGTGGCCGGAAATATCACCCACAACGACGCTAAACGGCCCTTTCTTCGACTCGCGCCGCCAGAGAAAATCAAAATAGTCACCCCCGATTTCATCACAGGAAACATTTCTGCCGGCAATATCGAGACCTTGAACCTGCGGTTTGTCCTGGGGCAGCAGGCTTTTTTGGACTTCACCGGCCAGCGCCAGGGCTTTCTTGTGTTCGGTCATATCCGTGATAAACGCCATGTTGCCGATGACATGGTCCTGATCATCCCGCAGGACGTTGCCGTGGATCAGGATCGGGACATGACGACCGTCTTTGGCCACCACACTGCCTTCAAACTCCCGGTATTCCTTGGCCAGAATATGATCTTTATTGCCCACTATGAATTGTCGGAATTCATCGGTGGCCAGATCAATGGGTCTTTTACCGATCAGTTCTTCGCGCGCATACCCAAACATCTTGCAGTAGGCATCATTGACTTCAACAATCACCAGATCTTCGTCCATCAGCATAAACCCTTCAGCGGCGGTTTCTACGATCCGGCGAAATTTCTCTTCGCTTTTGCGCAGGGCGTCTTCGGCCAGCTTGCGGTCGGTGATGTCCACCAGTATCCCTTGATTATGAATTTTTTTGCCGTTTTCATCCCTGTACCACCGACGTCTGGTCTTCAATCCAACGAATGTCACCCGATTTGGTCAGGCTGCGATAGACCTGGGTATATTCTTCCACATCTGCTTCGGCATATTCGTCTAACTTCTTTTCCGATCCTTTCCCTGTCGTCAGGATGTCCAATATCTCTAAAAAGTTATCTTACCGCTTAAAAACTCTTCGGCCGAGTAACCCATTTGGCGAATATTGTCGGAAACATATTCCAATTGTGGTTTATCGCCGGCCCTCCGCCGGAAAAGGATCACCGGGCTGCGGTCAACGATCATCTCCGCCAGGCGCAGGGCCTCCTCGGTTTGATCCCGCACAGTACACTCTTTATTAAACTCTGCGGTGCGGTCTTCATAACTCGATTTAAGTTCAGCACATCTTTTCTGTTCATCTTCCAGGCGGCGCCGCAATTCATCGGCTTCCGCAGCTTTGCGCTTGAGATAAGAAAGCTCTTCAACAAGCTCCGCCTTAGTTTTGTCTAAATCTGATTTCATGTTACCACTTCCCAATCCCGTGCAAACCGTAAGCGACAATGATAGCTTGATCACGAAAGCACGAAAAGAATAAAATCGATGGCATTCCTTTCACCATTCAACTATTCAGCTAATCAACCAGTCAACTAAGCCGAATCAATATTGTTTCCAAACAAAAATTTTAAACTTGCCCGATAGGCCAACAGCACATTTTCACGCTTTGGCAGCTTTCGACATAATGTGCGTGGCCGTACCCAGAAACATCTCGGCCGCCTCACCTTCCGTCTCAGAGAGGGTCGGATGCGGATGAATGCTTAAAGCCATATCTTCCGCCAGGGCCCCCATCTCAACCGCCAGAACCCCTTCCGAGATCAGCCCCTCGGTATCCCGGCCGGCAATGCCAACCCCCAGGATTCGCCCGGTTTCCGGGTCAACCAGGATTTTGGTCAACCCCTCCGCAGCGCCCATGGTGGTCGCTCGGCCTGAAAACTTCCAGGGGAAGCGCTGCACGTTTACGGGACGACCTTCGCGGCGGGCATCTTCCTCGGTTAACCCGCACCAGGCAATTTGGGGATCCGTATAAACTACCGCGGGTATGGCTCGCACATCGAAGGCCGATGGCTGACCGGCAATCACCTCGGCGGCAACTTTGCCTTCGCGTGTGGCTTTGTGAGCCAGCATCATGCCGCCGGCGACATCACCCACGGCAAAAATTTTATCATCAGATGTCCGCATCTGGTCATCGACAAGTACAAACCCCTTATCGTCCAGCTTAACTTTGGTATTCTCGAGGCCGATGCCCTTTGAGGCCGGACTGCGTCCGATGGCAACCAGCACCCGGTCAAACGTCTGTTGCGGGCTGTCGACATCACCTTCCAGGGTGACGTCCACCCCGCCCTCGTTTTCGGCCAGCGACATCACTTTGGTTTTTAAATGGATATGTTCCAATATGGCCTTAAGCTTTTTATTTAACGGCTGTACCAGATCCTGATCGACCCCCGGCAACAGCCGGTCCATGAATTCTACCAGGGTGACCCGGGATCCCAGCGCGGCATAAACCGTCCCCAATTCCAAACCGACATATCCGCCGCCTAAGACCAGCAGCCTATCAGGGATATCGGCCAGGTCCAGGGCGCCGGTGGAACTCATTATTTTGCCGCCTTCTTTAAATTCGGTGCCGGGAAAGGGAATCGGCCGCGATCCCGTGGCAAGAACCGCATGACGAAATTTAATCCGACTGACTTCGGAATCCGTTAAACGAACCATGTCGGAGCTTTCAAATTCGGCCCGGCCGTTGATCAGCTGCACGCCTCTGCGTTCACTGAGACTGACCAGACCGCCGGCCATCTTATCGATTACACTGGCTTTCCAGTCGCGTAATCCCGCCAGATCAATTTGCGGTTTGCCAAAGGAAATCCCCATCGATGCGGCTTTATCAGCATCATAAATCAGTTCGGCCAGATACAGAAATGTTTTGGATGGAATACACCCTTTAAACAAACACACTCCACCGGGACGCGGGGCCGTATCGACCATAGTCACATCCATTCCCAGGTCCGCTGCCCGAAATGCAGCGGCATATCCGCCCGGTCCGCTGCCAATCACCAGGAGTTCCGTCTCCAGCCTAAGTTCACCCATTACCATGAAAAACCCTCCGGCTTATTGTGGGTTGTTAGTTGTTTGTTGCCCGTTGTAAGCTTCGATTCTCCCAGATTCGAATGCTGAGCGTAAATCATAAATTATCGGAGTGTTGGAAAAAAACCTATACTCCATTACTCCAGCACGCCACTACCCCGCTATATTCGGGACACCGAGGCAGGGCAAAATCATCCTTTGACAACTGACTACGGACAATTGACGACTCACATCTTACACCATACTCATGAGCAGTTGATCCGGATCCTCGAGGGTTTCAACGAGGACCTTGAGAAATTTAATCGAGTCAGCTCCGTCCAGCACGCGGTGGTCGATGCAAAGCACAATCGGCATCATCAGGCGCGGAACCATAATGTAGTCGCCTTTTTCCTGTTCCCTGACGACCGGCTGCATGCGTGCCTGCCCCATCCCCAGGATGGCAACCTCCGGGTGATTGATAATCGGTGCAAAGAAACCGCCGCCCATCGCCCCGGCATTGGTAATGGTAAACGTGCCGCCTTGCATTTCTTCAACAGTTGCCTTGCGTTGCCGGGTCCGCTGCACCAACTCGGTTAATTCAAGCGCCAATTCCTTGATGCTCTTGCGGTCTACATCCTTGACGACCGGCACTATCAAACCTTTATCCGTATTGACGGCGACGCCGACATTATAATAATGCTTGATGACAATTTCGCTATTTTTGGTATCTAACGTCGCGTTAAAATTAGGATAGGTTTTCAACGCAGTGGCAACTGCTTTTAAAGCAAACACCGTGATGGTTAATTTCCCGCCGGCCGCTTCGATCTCGGCCTTGTGTTTCTGTCGAAAGGCCTCCAGCCGGGTAATGTCGACAACATCCTGGCTGTTAACGTGGGGGATTTGAGACCAGGCTAAAGACATTTGTCTGGCAGTCGCCCGGCGGATGGAGCGAAACGGAACCCGTTGCACTTCGCCCCATTTGCTAAAATCAGGCAACGGCGGAACGGAAATATCCCCGGGTGGACTCGGCACCGCTGCGTCCGGTGCAGCGGCCGGAACCGCGGCGACATCTTCGCCGGCCGCAGCAAAACCCCGCACATCCTCGGCGGTCACCAAACCGGCGGGTCCGCTGGGTGTCACCGCATGCAAATCGACCCCCAGCTCACGGGCCAGGCGGCGGGTGGCCGGTGAGGCCGGTACGGGCCTGTCGTGAGCCTTTTTGTCGAACGGCCTGTCGTGAGCTGTTTTGTCGAACGGCCTGTCGTGAGCCTTTTTGTCGAACGGCCTGTCGTGAGCTTTTTGTTCGGACGACCTGTCTTTAGGCACAGCCGGTTCCGGTGCAGCCGCAGCGACTGTTTGCGATGCGGTTTCCGGTTTGGCCGGCGGCTCTGCCTCATCGGCGGCTTGAATGTCTTGGCCATTGGAAAAAGTCATCATCGCATCACCGACTTTGACCATATCTCCCGGTTTGACAAATATCTCTTGAACACGACCGTTAAACGGCGATGGAATTTCCACGGCCGCTTTATCGGTTTCGACCTCCAGGATTATATCTCCCTCTTTGACTTCCTGCCCGACCTCAACCGGGACGGCCAGAACCTCACCTTCATGGATGCCTTCTCCGAGATCAGGCAATTTAAACGTCCTGGACATTGTGCCCCCTTATGTCACTTGCTGGGTTGAATGTATTATCTCAAATGAAAAATATTTTTAAGATGCTGCCAAAGGATTGAAGATTGAAGACTGAAGATTGAATATTTAAGGAATTCTATCCAATTTTATTATTTTATAAAGAATACCTTAATATCAACGGAGCGTAGCGACATCATAAAATCTTCAATTTTCGTTATTCATTATTCATTTCTTAAGTGTTTTTCTAGCTGCTCTGAGGATGCGCTGGGCATTCGGTATATAGGCGTTTTCCCGGCTGAACAGTGGCGTAATTACATCATAGCCGGTCACGCGCTCAATGGGAGCCTCCAGATAATAAAAGGCCTTTTCCATCAACCGGGTGATGATTTCAGCCCCCGGGCCAAAGCTGCGGGGGGCTTCGTGAATCACCACCGCCCGGCCCGTTTTCAGGACCGATTGTACAAATAATTCATCATCCAGCGGGGAAACGGTCAGCAGGTCAATCACTTCGGCCAGGACCCCTTCTTTTTCCTCGAGCACGGCGGCGGCCTCCAGGGTCGGCCGCATCATGGCGCCATAGGATATCATGGTCAAATCTTGGCCTTCCCGCACAACTGTCGATTTGCCGATGGGCATGGTTTCCTCTTCTTCGGGGACTTCTTCGCGAAAGGCCCGGTAAAGGGCTTTGGATTCGTAAAAAATCACCGGATCCGGATCCCGAATGGCACTGACCAGCAGGGCCCGGGCGTTGCGAGGTCCGGACGGGATAACCATTTTCAAACCCGGCGTATGGGCCCAGTAGGTTTCGCGGCTTTCGGAATGATGCTCGAGAGCCCGTACGCCCCCGCCATATGGGGTTCGAAGAACCAGCGGCACGTGATAGCGCCCCTGGGATCGGCAGCGCAATCTGGCCGCGTGATTTTCAATCTGGTGAAAGGTCTGATAGCTGAAGCCCGAAAACTGGATTTCACAGACCGGCTTGAGGCCATAAGCGGCCATGCCAATCGACATACCCGCAATAGCGGATTCCGCCAGGGGTGTATCCAGCACCCGCTCCTCCCCGAACTGAGCAATCAGTCCGTCGGTGGCGCGAAAGACACCACCATCCACCCCGACGTCTTCGCCCAGTACGATGACACCGTCATCTTTTTGCATTTCCTGGCGCAAGGCCAGGTTGAGGGCCTGAATCATTGTCATCTTAGCCATTGTTGCCCTCCTCTCTCATCTCGGCGAGTTGCCTGGCAAAATTTTGCCTTTGTTCCTGCAAGTAGGGGGACATTTCTGCATAGGCATACTCAAACATATGCATCGGATCACCCATCGTTTTCATTTGTTTCTCGGCATTGTCAACGGCCGCCTGCACCTCATCCAGAACAGCGGATTCAATCTCGTTAATTTTTTTGTCCGAGAGCAGCCCTTTGTTCACCAGGTATTTCTGAAACCGTCTAATCGGATCCCGTTTTTTCCATTGTTCCACTTCCTCATCGGTTCGATAGCGCCGGGGGTCGTCGGCCGTCGTGTGCATCGTCAGCCGGTAGGTGACACACTCAATCAGCGTGGGACCGCCACCGGATCGGGCTCGATCGACGGCTTCTTTGGCCGCGGCGTAGGTCGCCAGGATATCGTTGCCGTCAACCTGAATGCCCGGGATTCCGTAAGCCAGCGCTTTTTGAGCGATGGTCTTTGACCGTGTTTGTTTGACCCGCGGGATGGAAATAGCCCACTGATTGTTTTGACAGATAAAGATGGCCGGGACCTGAAAAACGCCGGCAAAATTAAGGCCCTCGTGAAAATCCCCCTGGGATGTGGCGCCATCTCCAAAGAAGGCCATGGCCACCCGATCTGTTTGGCGATATCTCGCCGCCCAGGCCAATCCGACCGCATGCAGAATTTGAGACCCGACCGGGACGGAAACCGGCAGATCATTTCTGTCCGGCGGTATGGAGCCACCTTCAGCGAAACCGTTGTAGTACACTATGACACTTTCGAGAGAACGGCCGCGCCAGATTTCGGCCGCAGTTTCACGAAACGCCGGCACAAACCAGTCTGAGAGCTCCAGTACGGCGGCAGTTCCTAGATGGGCTGCCTCCTGGCCGCTGATGGGTGGAAACGTTCCGATCCGGCCCTGCCTTTGCAGGTTCAGCAGCCTTTCATCGAATTTTCGACCCAATACCATCGCACGATGAAGCTTGAGCAGAATTTCTTCGGAAATATCGGGCTCCAGATCCGCGTCCAGTTCGCCGTTTTCATCTAATATGGCAAGATATTCTACTTTATCGGCGATATTAAGTTCTTTTCTCGGCATATATTTACTCCTTAAGATAGGTTACATGCAATATGTTACCAAGTTTTTATTTAGTCAAGGCAGGGAAAATCCAGCCGTACGATTATTTCTGCAGGATTGGTTAGGCGCTTAAAAGTTATTTCTTTATTTTCTATGCAAAAAAAACGAACTAAGGAACGAACGGCAGAACTGGAAATCAAAAAAAATGGAAGGTGGGCAGTTGCACCATCAAGGTAAATAGGCTCACCCTGGACGATGCAAAAACTCTCAGGTAGATTCTATCATGGGGAGTACCCGGCTGACTGGATTTATTCTACAATCTCAAGAACAACCCGTCTTCGTTCTTTTGCTGAAGCCGCGCCGATAATGGTTCTTAATGACCTTGCCGTGCGGCCTTGCTTGCCGATAATTTTACCGAGATCCTCTTTGGCAACTTTCAGCTCCAGCACAGTTGCCTGATTTCCTTCTATCGCTGACACCATGACGTCTTCGGGTTTGTCTACCAGAGCACGGGCGATACGTTCAACCAGATCCTTCATGGTCATTCTCCTTCATTACCCGTTAAAAACGAGAGAAAGTTAGGCATCAAAATTCTCAATTCCAATATAAAATCCTGAAAATATAGGATTTTTATGAACACAACGAGACCACCAGGATCCCCCTGGCCCTGCTGGAAAAAGGGAAACACTGAGAATGATACATCGGCCAGTATTGGTGACAGATATTTTTAGTCTGAAATTAATTATCCTTTCTTTTAAATAGATCTTTCAAGCTTGTAAATAGGGTAAACCATGTATTTTTCCTTAAGAAATGCAGTATCTCCCGCTCGATTTGGCGTCTTGCAGACAAAGTTTTTGCATTCTGTAATGTTTTTTTTAAAAATCAGCGGCCAGCAGCAGAGGTGGCCCCGGCCCCTTCGAGGGGCCATCCTCATACCCCCAGCGCTGCTGGTGGTCGCTGATTTGCCATAACGAATTCATCCGATCGGAATTATGGAATCCAGATATGATTATCCTTGTTTTCATTTTAAACTGCTATACATTCTAACTGATTCTCGAGGAAAAATTCAAAACTTAAAGGAATCGACAATGGATTTTGGCATACCGCCAGCGCTATCTGAAGACCTCGCTCGCTTTAATGACTTTATCAAAACACGGATATTACCCGACCTGCCGTCCTGGAACCGGCAGCGCGGACTGCCTCCGGCCTTCTTTCAAGAGATGGGCGCAGGCGGCTGGTATAATCTGAAATTTAAAGACGGGCGTCTTACCAGAGAGCCGGCTTTAAAGGAGATCCTGGTGGCAGAAGCACTGGCTGTGGTTTCGCCGGGAGTTGCGATTGCGGCTCTGGCGCATATTGATTTGGGTTTGATGGGGCTTTTTCTTTTCGGCTCACCGGGTCATCACCAAACCTACGGGCCTGATGCCGCACGGGGCAACAAGGTCATGTGTCTGGGAAACACTGAAAATTTAGCCGGCAGCGATGTTGCCGGCATTTCCATGACCGCCGAAAAAGTTGACGGCGGATGGGTGCTGAACGGGACCAAAGCCTATGTTACGAACGGATATATTGCCGATCTGGGCGTGATTACCGCGGTGTCGGATCCTGCGGCTGCCAGAAACAGCCGCTTGTCCATGTACCTGGTCGATCTAAACGCCGAAGGGGTCAGCCGCAAAAAGCTGAACAAACAGGTATGGATTCCATCTGATTTGACACGTTTAAAATTTGATAATGTCTTCGTGGCCCAGGATCACCTTTTGGGCATTCGCGGCCGCGGACTGCAGCAGGTGTTGGAGATCTTTACCAACAGCCGGGTGCCGATTTCCGCCCTAACGCTGGGCGGCGCGGTGGGGGCCTTTAACCTGGCCGTCAACCATATGCAAAAGCGAAAAATTTTTGGCGAAAAAATCATACATTTTCAGGCCAAGGCATTTGAGATATCGGATTATTTCGCCAAAATTGAATCCGCCCGACTGATGCTCTGGAAAGCCTGCTGGGAAATCGATCAGGCCCAGGATTTTCGCCAGACCGCATCTGTGGCCAAATACCTGGCGGTTGAAGTCGCCCGGCAGGTAACGGGCTGGGCGGCCGATATTTTTGGGGCCGCCTCGGTCGTTCAAGAACATCCGGTCCACAAATACCCCATGGACACCTGGGGGGCGTCCCTGGGCGAAGGCACCCAGGATGTGCAAAAACTGATTATATTCCGGGAGTTTTTGAAGCGCTATCGTGCTGGTGGGTAGTCTTTGGAATCAGCAGCTATTTGCTGGAATCGACTGCCCAGTCTTCTACCTCTAATTTTTCAATACGCTTTAGGAAATTCGAACTCGGGATCCGGTATAAACACATCCCAGAAACCTGCCGGCCAATCCGATGCTTTCGATGGTTCCAAAATTACTTTACGACCCTCTTTACGAATTTTGACCTCAGTGCCTTTAAAACGGAACTCTTTGGGAAGACGAACAGCTTGGGATCGACCATTTATAAACAATTTTGCGGTGGTTTCCATTAGTGACCACCCTCCTTTATTATCAGTTGATATCATTTTTTACTTCTCTTCCATTCAGATAAAGCCCGCACTGCTATTATGTATAGCATATCTTCCGTTTTAGAATTTGTATGCTCAATATATTCCTGTGGCCCGCCCCTTGCCCCACTCGCCCCATGATAATTTGACAACCTAGGGATAGTATTATATACGGTTTTTATGTAGAATCGATCCAGTCTGAAACATAAACCAAATTTTGAGGTATTTAATTTCGGAAATTAGTTAGCCCATACACTGTTTAAACAACCAGTACATGGGCTTTTATATTTTTTAAAAAAGCTCTGAAAATTTTAGTGAGAGGTCGTCAAGATGCCCGCCAGAAAAAAAGAAACCCCATCCCCCAAAAAGCCGGCCGGGATTCCCACAGAAAAAAGCCGCTTTCCCATCGTCGGAATCGGCTCATCCGCCGGGGGCCTGGAAGCGCTTGAATTATTTTTTTCCAATATGCCGTCTGATACCAACATGGCCTTTGTCATTATCCAGCATTTGAGCCCCAAGTATAAAAGCATCATGGCGGATATATTAATGAAATATACAAAAATGAAAGTTCTGCCGATAAAAGATAATCAAGAGATCAAACCCAATAATGTGTATCTTAATCCACCCGATAAGAACGTAGTCATTTTCAAAACCAGGCTCCATTTAATCGAACCGACCCAATCGCATGGCATCAATTTGCCTATTGATTTCTTTTTCGGGTCGCTCGCGGAAGACCAGGGGGAAAAAGCAATCTGCATAATTTTGTCCGGCACCGCAACCGACGGCACGTTGGGCCTGAAGGCGATCAAAGGCGCAGGCGGCATGGCCATGGTTCAGGATCCTCATTCGGCCAAGTACGCAGGCATGCCCAGCAGCGCAATTGCCACCGGGCTGGTCGACTTTATTTTGCCGGTGGAAAAGATTCCCGAATATCTGATTAAATATGTAAGGCACCCCTACATTGAAAAACCCGAGGGAATCGAAACCGCCAAGCAGCAGTTTAGCAGTTATGTCCAAAAAATACTTGCTTTGATTCGAACCCGCACCGGACATGATTTTGCAAACTATAAACAGACCACGATTCGCCGCAGAATCGAACGGCGGATGGCTATCCACCAGATAGATAGTATCGAAAAATATGACACCTATCTCCACCGGACCCCGGCCGAAATATCTAACCTTTTTAAAGACCTGCTTATCGGTGTTACCAGTTTTTTCAGAGACGCTGAAGCCTTTGAGATCCTTAAATCAAAGGTTATCCCGCAGCTGATAAACAATAAAAACCCCCAAATTCCGCTGCGTATCTGGGTGGCCGGTTGTGCCACGGGTGAAGAGGCTTATTCCATCGCCATTCTATTTGCCGAAGTGATGGATGCCCTGAAAAAACAAGTCCATATTCAGATTTTTGCCAGCGACATCGACAATGAAGCACTCGATTTTGCGCGGATGGCTGTCTACCCGGATAGTATCGCGGCGGATGTTTCCGCGCAACGCTTAGATCGTTTTTTCATCAAAGAAAACAATACGTTCCGAATCATGAAGCAGATTCGGGACATGGTCGTCTTTGCCGACCAAAACGTCATCAAAGATCCTCCTTTTTCCAGATTAAATCTGGTAAGTTGCAGAAACTTGCTGATCTATATGGAAACGGTGCTGCAAAGAAAGATTTTGCCGCTCTTCCATTACACGTTAACTCATCAGGGAATCTTATTTCTGGGCACTTCTGAAAGTATCGGAGAATTTTCCCACCTTTTTTCACCCATAAGCTCGAAATGGAAGATCTTTAAATACAAGGAGTATGTTGATGATCGAATGCTAGATTATCCCAGAACACCGCTATATGATGTGCTGCCGACACCACAGGGTATCGAGGAAAAGCGCGTGCCGACCGTGGCGGATATCCACAATCTGGCCGAAAGGATCATTCTCGAAGACTATGCCCCTGCCTGTGTTTTGATAAATGAACAATATGAAATTCTGCATTTTATCGGGCAAACCGACAATTACCTGACCCCGCCGACCGGTAAGGCCAGCTTCAAGGTCCTGAATATGGCACGTGAGGGGCTGAAGTATAAGCTGAGTACGGCCCTTCATCAGGCGGTCAAACAGAAAAAGACGATTATGAGTGAGGGGCTGAAAATTAAACATCATAATATTTTTCGCAGCGTTGATCTGGTGGTTCGGCCGCTGATAGGATCGGGCTTCACCCAAGGCTTTATGCTGGTCATTTTTAGGGATAAAACGCTGCTTGAGCCCGTCGCCGGAAAAAAAATCAAAAAGAAAGATAACGCCGATCCATATGTTTCCAGTCTTGAAAAGGAGCTGCTATCCACCAAGGAA
Organism: uncultured delta proteobacterium; assembly: GCA_963710795.1. Taxonomy (GTDB): domain Bacteria; phylum Desulfobacterota; class Desulfobacteria; order Desulfobacterales; family JAFDCJ01; genus JAFDCJ01. The sequence continues at coordinate 67,075 of CAVQBT010000011.1, read as the reverse complement.
TATCTCCAAACCACCATTGAAGAACTGGAAACTTCCAATGAGGAGCTCAATTCGACCAATGAAGAGTTGCAGTCGGTCAACGAGGAATTACAAAGTACCAATGAAGAGCTTGAAACTTCCAAAGAGGAACTGCAATCAACCAATGAGGAACTGGTAACCGTAAACGCCGAACTGCAAAAAAAGGTCGAAGCGCTGTCAGATTCCAACAATGACATCAACAACCTGCTCGCCAGCACGGAAATTGGATCCATATTTTTAGACATCAATCTATGCATTAAGCGGTTTACTCCGGCGATAACCAAACTTTTCAATTTGATTCAGACTGATATCGGCCGCCCAATCGGCGATATCACCGCCAAGATTAAATTGGATGGTCTCCTTGATCAAGCCCGGCAAGTGCTCGACACCCTGGTTCGACAGGAGGTGGAGGTGCAGGATAAAAAGGATAACTGGTATTCCATGCGAATAGCGCCCTATCGAACACTGGAAAACGTGATAGATGGTGTAGTCCTTACTTTCGTAGACATAAGTAAACTCAAACAGGTAGAAGAGCTAAACCGATTGGCGACTGTCGTTTTTGACTCCAACGATGCGATTACGATCCAGGATTTCGATTACAACATCGTTGCCTGGAACAAAGGCGCGCAGCAAATGTACGGGTGGAGCGAAGCTGAGGCTTTGAAAATGGACATTCGGCAGCTTGTACCCAAAGGTAAAGTGAAAGAACTGGAAAAAGTTTACAAAAAGCTAAAAAACGGGGAAAGCATAGATTCGCTTGAAACTCAGCGCATGGGTAAAAACGGCAGGATATTGAATGTGTGGTTGACGGTGACTGTCTTGAAAGATGACAGCGGCAAGCCGCGAGAAATCGCTACGACTGAACGTGACATCAGTGAATTAAAGCAACTTCGCGAAAATTTGAATAAAGACTAGCGATTCGATCCATCCATACACGCATTCAGTCGTCGATATATTAATTTCCTATTTTAAGGTAAGGCAAATCGGATGAAAAAGGATAAAAACGCGTCCTACCAAAACGTACTTCGCGAGAGGGCAGAGGAATTTATCAATAAGAATCCTTCCGCCATCACGGAAATACCGCCTGATGATGTTAAAAAGCTCATTGAGGATTTGCAGATCCATCAGATTGAATTGGAAATGCAAAACGAGGAGTTGCGGCAAGCCCAGTTAGACCTGGAAGCAGCCCGGGATAAGTATTCAAATTTATATAATTTTGCGCCTGTCGGCTATTTTAGTTTAAGTGATAAGGGATTGATATTAGACGCAAATTTCGTGTGTGCCGCGTTGTTAGGCCTGGAAAGGGGAAGGCTGACGGGCCAACGCTTTACCAACTTCATAGCGAAAGAGGATCAGGATGTTTTTTACTTGCACAGAAAAATGCTTTTTAAAACAAAAACGAAGCAAGTCTGTGAATTGAAACTAACCCACATGGATGGGACTGAATTTTATGCTCAGTTAGAAAGTTACGCCGTCAAAGACGAGGAGGCCGGAAACTACAGTGTCATACGTTCTTCCCTGTGGGATATCACTGAACGCAAGCAAGCAGAAATGGCATTCATTGCAACCAAGCAAGAGTTAGAGTCCATCGTCAAAACAGTGCCGGACATCATCTACCGATTAGACCCAACTGGTCGCTTAACTTTTGTGAGTGATTCCGTAAAACGGTATGGCTACCGGCCGGAAGAACTTATCGGCACAAACGTCATGAAGATGGTTTATGCCGAGGACAGGAAAAAGACATTTCACAGAATCAAGGAGAGACGAACAGGAGATCGGAGCACAAAATCATTTGAGACCAGACTTATAAGCAAGATTCAAATGCCGATTTCGGTTGAGGTTTTTATAATTTCTGCAGAGGGACTATATTCACCGGCAACCAATGGCCAGGGTACCTTTTTGGGAACCCAAGGCATCGCCAGAGATATAACCGCGCGTAAACGGACCGAAAAAGAGCGAGAAAGTTTGATTTCAAAACTGCAAGAGGCTCTCAATAGCATCAAAACGCTGAAGGGGCTTTTGCCTATCTGTGCCAACTGCAAGAACATTCGGGATGACAAGGGGTACTGGAATCAAATCGAGACCTACATCAGGAACAACACTGATGCAGAATTCAGCCACAGTATTTGCCCGGATTGTGCTAGAAAACTGTATCCGGATTTAGAATTAGATGCTGATTGAAATGAGTGCAGCGGCTCTCTCTCAGCGCATCTTTAATGATCAGTGATCAGTGAATGATCTGGCTTAGAAAAAGTTTGGTTCTCTCACTTTTCGGATTGGAAAAAAACTCCCCGGGTGAAGCCGACTCAACAATCTCGCCGTCATCCATAAAGACCATCGTATCGGCCACCTCGCGGGCAAATCCCATTTCATGCGTGACCACGATCATGGTCATGCCCTCGTGAGCCAGTTCGATCATGACGTCCAGGACTTCATTGATCATCTCCGGATCCAGTGCTGAAGTCGGCTCGTCAAAAAGCATGATTTTGGGGTGCATGATCAACGCGCGGGCGATGGCAACCCGTTGTTGCTGGCCGCCGGATAACTGGCCGGGATACTTATACGCCTGTTCGGGTATTTTTACCCGTTCCAACAATTCCATACCGCGCTCGATGGCTGCCTGCTCCGGCATTTTAAGAACACAGGTCGGGCCGATGGTCAGGTTTTCCATGACCGACAAGTGCGAGAACAGGTTAAACGACTGGAAGACCATTCCGACCTCACGGCGAATGGCTTCGATATTGCGCAGATCGTCGGACATCTCCTTGCCAACGACCCTGATGCTGCCTTCCTGATGCACTTCCAGACGATTGATGCAGCGGATCATCGTCGATTTCCCGGACCCCGACGGTCCGCAGACAACGACCTTTTCACCTTTGACAACTGTCAGATTAATATCCAGCAATACATGAAAATCATCGAACCATTTGTTGACATCCTTGAATTCGATCATGGGACCGGAATATTGATCGGCATCAGCCGTTGCGTTCATTTAAAGCTCCTTCCCGAATTCAAATATTTTTCGATCCCCTGGCTATATTTTGACATGCTGAAGCAAAAGCAGAAATATAGGATAAAAATAAAAATGTAGGCTTCGATTGCGTAATTGACCCACAATGGATCCTCAAGTGATGTTGCCGTAGCGCCCAGAACATCGAAAAGCCCAATAATGCTGATAAAGGTTGTGTTCTTGAAGGCCCGGATGATGTCATTCATCAAGGCCGGAATGACGATCCGCAGGGCCTGGGGCAGTATAATTTTGCGCGTCTTCTGGCTGAAAGTCAGTCCGATCGCATCCGCCGCTTCATACTGGCCAGCCGGGATGGCCTGCAGGCCGCCACGGACAATCTCCGCTCCGTATGCCGCAAAGAAAATGATCATGCCAATTTGGGCCCGCAAGATTTTGTCCAAGTTCACGCCTTCCGGCATAAACAGGGGGAACATCAGGGCCGCCATAAACAGTACCGTGACCAACGGGACGCCCCGGGTTATCTCAATGACGGCGATGCAAATGGCCTTAACCGCCGGCAGGTTGGAACGCCGGCCCAGGGCCAGAAAAATGGATATGGGCAGCCCCCCGACAATCGTGCCGACAAATAGGATCAAGGTCAATGGCAGGCCGCCCCACTCATGGGTACCGGTGGGGGTGAGGCCGAAAATTCCCCCCAACATGAGAATCAGTACTACTGCAAACGCAATCAGCCAGGCGGCAAACAGCTTGTAGGACCAAAACCGCTTGATGGAAGAAATGATCGCCATGGCAATAATGACGCCGATGGTAAGCACGCCGCGCCAATGCTCATCATAGGGGAAGGTGCCAAACAGCATGACCCGATATTTTTCAGCAACCACTGCCCAACAGGCCCCGGCGGCATCACGGCACGCCTGGGGATCATCCGTGTACCAGACACTGTCCAGAATGGCCCATTGGATGAATTCGGGGATTGTCACGCAAAGGGCCCAAAGGGCCAGCAGCGTCATGATGGTATTGTAAATATTGCTGAAAAGATTGGTGCGGATCCAAAATAACACGCCCCGGACGTTTTTAGGTGGCGGCCGGCGCCGGGTGGTTTTGATCGATAGGGCGTTTTCCGACATTATGCTAACGCTCCTTTATCTGGACCAGCCGGTTGTACCAGTTCATCACCAACGCAATCGTAAAGCTGATGGCCAGATAAACCGCCATCATGATCCCGATACATTCCATGGTGTTGCCGCTTAAGGTGGTAATGGTGTTATTCACATTGAACAATTCTGGGTATCCGATCGCAACGCCCAGGGAACTGGTTTTACAGAGGCTGACATATTGAGCGGCGGCCGGCGGCACCATGACGCGCAATGCCTGGGGCAAAGTTACGATTCGAAAGATGAAGCTTGGCCGCAATCCGATGGCACGGGCTGCCTCGATCTGACCGCGGTCCACGGATTGAATGCCGGAACGCACAATTTCCGCTATGAACGCTGCGATGTAAAGTGAAAGGCCAGTCGCCAGGCCTAAAAATTCCGGTGACAGACTGCGGCCCCCGACATAGTTGAATCCTTTCAGACGGGGCAATTCCATGGCCAGGGGCGCGCCCCCCAGCAACCATATTGCCAGCGGAATCCCGATGATCAGGCTCAGTCCGTACCAGAAAACCGAAACAAATTGGCCGGTATTTTTCCAATGCCGATTCGACCATCTGCCAAGGGCATAGGCCCCCAGGCAACCGGCGACAAGACCGCCAAGCATCCAGATGTGGACAGGATCGGATTGCGGCCAGGCAAATATTAACCCGCGATTGCATAGAAAAATTCCCTTGATGGGATTAAACGCCTGCCGGGGTGAAGGCAAATGGGTCAAGATGGTATACCAGAAAATAATCTGCAACAGCTGGGGGGTATTGCGAAACAGCTCAACATAGGCAGAAGCAATTTTGTTTATCATCCAGTTGGAAGACAAGCGGCCAAGCCCTATCAGAATTCCAACGACGGTCGCAACTACGAGACTGATTCCGGCAACCTTTAAGGTATTTAAAATCGCCACGACAAACGCCCGCAGATAGGTGTCTTCAGGTGACGAGGGGATGACACTTTCCCCGATGGCAAAGCCGGACTCTTCGGAAAGAAAATCGAATCCAGTGGAAATTCCGCGTTTCTCCATCGCCAATTGGGCATTGGAGAACATGTAATAAAAGGCCGCGATCACCAATACCACCATAAGTACCTGATAAACAATCCCGCGAAATCCGGCACTATGCCACAGGGCACCCGGAGTAATCTGCGGGCGTTTGGGCGGTGGTCGGCGGGACTTTGTAGCCATCGTGTCAAGTTCCTGCTAATAGTAAAGATCCGGGCCCAGAGGACCAGGTTTTCGGTGACTAGATAAACAGCCTTCATCGCCTGCCAGGATGGCGGGCGATGAAGTTATGATTCTATTTAAAAGGTGGCGAGTATATCAAGCCGCCGTTGGTCCACAGGGCATTGATACCTCGGTCGAGCTTCAGCGGGGAATCTTGGCCCACATTGCGCTCGAAGATTTCGCCGTAGTTGCCGACCTGCCTGATAATTTGGTAGGCCCAGTCGTTGTCCAGGCCTAGCGGCTCGCCCAGGTTGCCTTTTTGGCCCAACAAACGCGCGACATTGGGATCCTTGCTTTCGCGCATCTGATCAACGTTTTGAGAAGTGACTCCGGATTCCTCGGCCTCAATCATGGCATAAACGGTCCAGGCGACGATGTCCCGCCATTGGGGATCATCCTGCCGCACCACGGGTCCCATGGGATCTTTGCCGTAAATACCCGGCAGGATGACGTAATCGGCAGGATTGGGCGCCACGGTGGCACGGGCCGAGCTGAGACCGGAGGTGGACTGCACGTGGACATCGCAACGACCGCCGAAAAAGGCGGTGTTCAACTCCTTTTTGCTTTCAATGACCACCGGTGTGTAAGTCATTCCGTTGGTACGGAAAACATCAGCCGTTACTTTTTCGGAAGTCGACCCCGGCAGCACACAAACAGAGGCGCCGTCCAGGTCCTTAACTGATTTGACCCCCAGTTTTATCGGAACCATGAAGCCCTGGCCGTCGTAGAAGGTCGGCGCTACAAAATCAACCCCCAATTTGGTGTCCCGGCTCATGGTCCAGGTCACATTGCGGGTCAACACGTCTATCTCAGCCGTCTGCAGGGCTGTGAATCGGGTCTGGGTGGTCGTTTTTAGAAATTGAACTTTCGAACTGTCGCCTAAAACCGCAGCGGCAATCGCTTTGCAGGTATCTATATCCATCCCCTGCCATTGCCCCTTGCTGTCAAGCGATGAAAAGCCGGCCCGGTTGCCGTTGGCCCCGCAAATTACTTTTCCGCGCGCCTTTACCGCATCGACCGTCGCACCGGCAAAAGCGGGCAATGCAGTCATGATCAAACTCACCATCACAACGATGAATATTGACCCTACCCATTTAAATTTGCTTTTCATATGCTTCTCCTTTTTGTTGAAGTGATTGGATAATGTAACTGTCACTTTTGCCAACGGGTTCCAAAATAGCAACCCTTTCCAACATTTAATTCCAACACTTTCGTGTTTTAATGGCCCGGTTGGGAAAGTATTTGGCCAACCGTTTCCACTGTTTTCGCTATTTCTTCCTCGGTGTTGTAAAAATGGGGCGATACCCTGATTCCACGTCCCCGGCAGGCGACTTTGATTTTATTGGCTGCAAGCCTTTGGGCAAGTTGACTGCTATCAGATGCCTCGAACAGGACAATGCCGGAAGATTCTTCGGCGCTGCGGGGTGATAAAACGTTTATCCCCTTGATTGCTTGCAGACCGTCGACCAAAAGTCGCCCCAGGTGAAGATCATGGGGCTCGATGGCGTCTAGGCCGATTTCATGGACAAACTCCAGGCCGGCATTCAAAGCGCATATCCCCAGATAATTGGCACCGCCCGCATTAAATTTTTTGACCCCGGCCGCTTGCTTAAAATCCGTGCTAACATCCTCATGACGCAATTCATGCGGTGGCCCGGCATAGGTGACATCCAGGTCTTCTATTATATTTTTAGCGATATAGAGGCAGCCGCTTCCCCGGGGGCCCATTAAGCCCTTGTGGCCCCCGCAGGACATGATATCAATTAGCGAATCTTTGACATCCAGCGACAGTCGGCCGACCCCCTGAATCCCATCAACAACAAATACCATATCGTGTGATTTACAAAATTGCCCGAAGGATTTGAGATCAATTTTCAGACCGGTAAATGTCACAAAGGAAATTGCCAGGACCCGCGACCGTTGATCCACGAGCGGTTCTAAATCCTCTAAAAGCAAACGCCCATTGCGGCTTTTTAAAATACGCACCTCAACCCCTTTGCGCTTTTGCAGGTTCAGCCACGGGTAGACATTGTTCAAGTGTTCCAAATCCGTAATAATAACATTGTCTCCCGGATTCAGCGGCAGTCCGTTGGCGGCAATATTTAGACCTTCGGTGGTATTTTTTATGAGAACAATCTCTTCAGGCGTTGCATGGATTAAGCTGGCAAACTTGCCGCACGCCCCTTCAACTTTCTGTTCCAGTGCCTGGCGGTCCTCGCCTTTTAGACTCATCTCCTGAAAAAATGAATTGGCGGCTTCCAAGACACAATCCGGCGGAGGGACCGTGCAGGCTGCATCAAGGTAAATCATTTGGCGCGTGATCGGAAACTGCTTTCTGGCTTCTATTAATTTATCCATTGCGACGACTTTCTGCCCGCAGGCGGTTAACTCCCAATTGGATTTGATTCAATGGGACAATCGTTAGAATGCCTTGCAGCACTCATTGATAATTTGAGACGCTTGCAAAATTTCTTCTTTGCCAATTCCGCGGTAGGTAACCATTCGGATGAGCTTCTCGGATACGGCCTGGGCTTTAAGTCCCCTGGATTCAAAAGTCTTTTGAAACGTCAGAGCGTCATGGCCGCTTGGCGATACATCCAGCCTGACGATATTGGTTTGAACCGCTGCCAGGTTGATATTTATTGCTGGATTTTGGGCAACACTGTCGGCAAGCAAACGCGCATTTTGATGATCTTCGATAAGTCTGTCCCGTTCTTGTTCAATGGCCACAATACCCGCCGCGGCCAATATCCCGGCCTGGCGCAGCGTGCCTCCCAGAAATTTTCTGGTGCGTCTGGCTTCAACGATAAAATCGCGGCCGCCGCACAACATGGATCCCACGGGCGCCCCAAGACCTTTGGACAGACAAAACATGACCGTATCCACCGCAGCGACAAGTTTGTCGACCGCCGTTTGCAGATAAAGGGCGGCATTATTGATTCGGGCGCCGTCCAGATGAACTGCAACACCCTTTTTTTTTGCCAATGAACAAATAGAATTGATCTCGTCTGCGGTCAAGCAGGTACCGCCACCATAATTGTGGCTGTTTTCCAGGCACAGGAGGGCTATTTTCTTTTGATCGAGAATTGCTTTGATGCTCTCGGGCTTGGGGGCTGATTGATGATCGGTTTCGAAAAATTCCGGTATGAGCCCGCCGGGTCTTGCGTGAAAAGCCGCTTTTTCATTGTGGTAAACGTGCAGTTTTTTTTCTACCCCCACCCGCTGGCCGGTAGCGCAATGGGTCATCAAAGCGGCAAGATTGCCCATGGTACCGCTGGGAACAAACATGGCGGCCTCTTTTCCGGTCAAGCAGGCAGCCATATCTTCCAGGCGGTTTACGGTTGGATCTTCGCCCCTGCCGCCGGCGTCCGTTCGGCCCGCATCACCGACCTCGGCCGCATACATCGCCTTGCGCATTGCTTCGGTGGGCTTCGTTAAGGTATCGCTGCGCAAATCAATCATATCGATATATCCTAAAGTTTATGATAAATCCGAACACCGGCTCTTTTGGCGGCGTTTTGCAGATGGTTTGAGGCCGCCTCTCGGGCCAGGCTGACGACTCCGGAAGCAATCCCATCGAGCATTAATTGATGTTCACTGTGGACTTTTAATGCCAACCCCGGGGTGGTCTTGGTGCGCTGGCGCGCCTGCTGGAGGATCTCCCACAACCGATCTTGCAGAAAGCTTTCAAAATCAATGAGATAGGGATTGTAGCTGGCCTCAGCGATGGATTTGTGAAATGCTCTGTGAGGAACGGCGCCGTCTTCATTGTTTCTGACGGCCTCTGCCATTTCTTCCATCAAATTCCCCAGCCGCTTTAAATCCTCCCCTTTGTGGCGCATGGCCGCTAGGGCAGCCGACTCAACGCCGATCAGCACCCGCATTTCATAAATGAAATTGATACTGAACGGATCTTTCATATTGATCCAATCCAGCCGGAAGGACCGCCGATTTTCCCAGGATGCGACCGTGACACCGCTTCCCTGGCGAGACTCCAGCAGGCCGTCATGCCTTAACCGGGCAACAGCCTCTCGGATGACCGTGCGACTGACACCATACTTTTTGCACAGGTTTGCTTCCGGTGCTAATTTTTGGCCAAGCTTAAGCGCCCCCTCACGTATCTCGCCCGCCAGGTGTTCGGCAACCTGCTGGGGAAGTCCAAGCTCCGGGGATAATTTTATTGCCGGCAAATCCTTCATAAAAAATCCTGCGCTTTGATTTTTTTAGTCATCACATACCGCTTTAGTCGCACTCATGTCCGAAATTTTCTATTCTTGCTATTATGTTAAAGCCCCTCGTATCCGCTTTAATCCCTCTTCCAGCTCATCCCTGTTTCTGACGCAGTTGATGCGAATGTAACCCTCCCCGCTGGAGCCGAATGCCGATCCGGGCACCACTGCCACCTGGTGATCATTGAGCAGTTTATCTGCGAATTCCTGGGATCCTAATCCGGTGGCGCTGATGTCAACCCAGGCATAAAATCCACCCTCCGGCTTGGCGCACTTCAGACCCGTGATTTCATCCAGGCCCTGCGCCATCATCTCACAACGCGCTTCCCACTCTCGCCACAGAGCAGTTACTTCGGCACGGGGAGGCTCCCCCAGCGCTGCGGCAGCGCCGGCCTGGATAAAGGAGCTGGCACAGGTTATGAGGTGTTCCTGGAATCTTTCCAATCCATCAATGATATTGGCTGGAGCAAAAATAAAGCCGATTCGCCACCCTCCCATGGAAAAGGTTTTGGTCAATCCCATACAGGTGATGGTTCTTTCACGCATACCGGGAAGGGTCGCCATACAGATATGCCGGCGGCCATCCCAGGTAACCCGTTCATAAACTTCGTCGGTGATGACCATCAGGTCTCGCTCCCGGGCGACCTCGGCAATGACTTCCAAATCAGCCATACTGTGCACGGTGCCGGTGGGATTCTGGGGGGAATTGAAGAGGATCGCACGTGTCTGGGGCGTGACGGCAGCTTCAAGCTGTTCCCGGGTCCAGCGAAAGTTGTTCTCCTGATGCAGTGGCAGTTGACGCGCCCGGCCTCCGGCAATGGTGATAAGGGCCTGGTAGCTGACAAAACAGGGGTCTTCCACTAAAACCTCATCCCCGTCACCGACCACCCCCAGCAATGCCAGGGTGAGGGCCTGCTTCACCCCCATGGTGGCGATAAACTCCGATTCCCAATCAGCCTCCAGGAAGTTGTCCCGGGCGAGCTTGCGGGCGCAGGCCTGGCGGAATTCGAATGTGCCACGGGCCATGGTCTGGTGAGTGTCGCCGGCAGATAGGGCATCGGCTGCGGCCTGACGGACATAGCCTGGAGTGGGCTCAAAGGCCCGGCCCGCCGAAAAATCAAGAATTTTATGTCCCTGTTGCGTCAGACGGGTGACTGTGTCGGCGATGCCGACCGTGGCCGAACGGGTTATTTGACCAACTTTATTGCCAAGACCTCCCATATTGAATATCTCCTTTTAATAATCTATATTTTTAGATGTCGCTTAAATATTTGTGCCCACAGGTTTGCGGCAGGTTATTCAAAACAAATTTCTTGGAAAACAAGAAAACTAGAGGCCCAAATAAGCTTCTACCGCCGCCGGATCCGGTTGTATTAATTCGGGAACGGACTGATTGCGGTTACTGGACCTGGGGGCGTTGAGCCCATGGCCGGTCACGGTACAGACAACCTGCCGAAGTCCCTGTATTCTATTTTCACGCAATGCCTTGTATAGACCTGCCAGCGCTGCACCTCCCGCCGGTTCAAGAAAGAGCCCTTCCAATGTGCCCAACTCCCTGCACGCTTTATTCATTTCTTCGTCTGAAATAGAAATAAATAGGCCGCCCGTATCCCGCACCGCCGCAATTGCCTGTGCCCCCCAATAGGGATTATTGTTGGTCAGGGCGTCGGAAATAGTCGGCTGCTTTTCCACCGGTGTCACCTTGGACCGCGCCTGTTCAAATGCCTGGGTAACCGGATCGCAGGCTGTCAGCTGCACGCCGATGAATTTTGGCATGTTCGCAATCAGCCCCATCGTCATCAGTTCTCTAAAACCTGAATAAGCCGCTACGATCCCGGCGCATCCGCCACAGGGAAAAACCACGGCATCCGGAACTTCACCCCCCATTTGAGCGCAAATTTCATAGGCTACCAGACGTTTGGCGGCAATTCGATAAGGATTGGGTCCACCGCTTTCCATCCACCGGCGATGTTTACGCATCTGCCCGCAAAGGTGGCCGGCGGTGCTCAGATCGCCGTCTACGCGCACCACATACGCGCCATAAGCCAACATCTTGGCAAATTTAGCAGGAGCGGCATCTCGCTGCACGAATACAATTGCTGGCAAACCGGCTCTGGCCGCATATGCAGCAACCGAGCCGGCGTTGTTGCCCGAAGATGCCACACATACGGCTTCAAAATTCATTTCAAGGGCCTTAAGGGAACACAATGCAGAGCCACGGTCTTTTAACGATAAGGTGGGTCCTATCTCAACTTTAATTCGAAGCTCATCCAAACCCATATTCTTACCGACCTTAGAGGCCCGAATCAAAGGTGTCTGGGTTTCACCCAGACTGCATCTGGTGATGAGCCTCGGTTGCGTAAGGGGCAGCAGCTTTTCCCATTGTTGGAGCAATGTCGCGCCATTGGGCTGGGGCCAGCCGCGCTTCAAAAGCCTACGGATGGCATCAAGATCGTAGCTTACCTCCAGCGGGCAGCCACAATTAGGACATGTCAGCTTGAATTCATTCTGAGAACAAAGATGGCCGCAGGAACGGCACATCAGCCCACGTGCATAACTCATGAATGCATTCCATACATGCTATAATCGGCGACCATATAAATTTACAATGATTCGCCTTTCAATTTGATAAATCGATTATATTGATATGACGAATAAATTGGAATTAAATCTCTTTATGTCCGACTGTTATTGCTATTTAGAATTTATTTAACAGTTTGAATTAAATCTAATTAAAAAAATTCCGAATAGGTTTTTGGCTAATCGTGCTGATGCTAAGATTATATTAAGGAAATGATCTCAATCTACTAAATTAGTCATATTGATATTATTAATTTAGCTGCGTGTCAAGAAAAAATATTTAGGAACTGCTTGCCTTTGGGGGCTTTAATAAGAGACAAATATGCTATGAGCGCAATAAACGATTGGTATCGATCTTGCCTGCTAATGGGCCAATAGTGCGCTCAATCGCTCCGGCAAATCCGGCAGTTTAATGATCTTTTTCATCTCAGGCCTGATAATTTGATGTTTCCTCTGCTCTGCCTTCAATTTTTCTGCTACTAGGCGACTATCGATTCTCTCAAAACGCTCTTCCAAATTCCGGCAACCATCGAGTATTATTTCCAGATACTCCGGATTGGTTAAATTCTTCACTATCGGGGTGTCCGAAAGCATAAACCGGAGTGTTTTATTCAAAGAAACTATACCACTTCTTCGTCGGCTACCGCGTTTCAAATCCCGGAAGAATCGTTCCAAAATATTATTCGTTCGTTGGGGCTGGATGGTGACCTCACCGGCTGAACTCGTTACCGTTATCGGGTCAGCAATGAGCTTTTCCCAATACTTGTCAATCTGCTCAGTCATTTTCTGGAAATCTTTGCTATCCGGTATTACTTCATTTCGAAATCTTTTTACTTTTTCTTCGATGCTTCTTATGTCTGCATCTTGACCATCATCGTTGAGCCCTTTTTTGCTGTTTGAGTCAGTTATGGAAAGCGCCTCGCGCAATTTTTTAAACGTCTCTACTTTCTTCTGCATCTGCGAGGCCGCCTTTTTTAACTGCTGGTCTTCAACGACTTTTGTCAGAGGTTGCCAAAGTCTGGACAAGGTTCTATCTTTGATACGCTGTGCATTGATAAGATCGCGTAGCTTCTTCAGTCGCTGATAGAAAATCAAATGTGGGCAATCGAAAGGAAAGCCATAGCCCTCAAGCTCAGATTTGTCAAAAGTCCAATGCACCATAGCATAAGCCGCCATTGCCGGCATCTTGTCCATAGCAGTGCCATCAACGCAACCGTTTTCGATACCGGCCGAAAGATGACCGGCGCCTCTGGATCATCCCCTATGATTTTACCCAACTCCTTCGCTTTTCGCCGAAGCAAAGCACGGATTTTATGTGCTTTTAACCGCTTGCGGATTATCGCATACTCTTTTTCAAACAGATCTTTTCCGATGTCGCGCAAAAAGTGAAAATGGCAGATAAAGTCAGGGATGCCCTTAAACACGCTCTCACCGCAGATAAAATCCCTTTGCCCATATCATGAACCAAAGCAATGGGATCGCCGTATTGTTGTCTTATTTGGTGAAAAAACGGTATCAGCAACTCTTGTCAATATAGCTCGTAAGACATTTTACCGCCCGGTAGCCGAAGTTTTTTTTAACAAGTCATGAAACCGTAAAAACCGTTTTGATCAAATACAGGCATCTGTGGCAGTGTGTAGTAGCACCCATTGTTGTTGATACTGGTGTATGGCCCTGCTGGAAAATGGGAAACAATTAGAATGATACATTGGTCAGTATTGGTGACGGATATTTTTAATCTGACATCAATTATCCTCAGGATCTAACGCCAAGATCGTGCGATTGGAATACTGGAATGTTGGAGTAGTGGAGCGATGGGATTTGGGATAATGATAATGATGCGTTTAGAGATAGACGAATGTCGTTAAAAAATAAGGAGGCAGCGATGGATCTTGCCATACCGCCGGTGCTATCTGAAGAGCTTGATCGCTTTAATGACTTCATCAGAGCACATATCATACCGAACCTGCCGTCCTGGAACCGGCAGCGCGGAGTCCCCCCGGTCTTCTTTCAGCAGATGGGCGCAGGCGACTGGTATAATCTGAAATTTAAAGACGGGCGTCTTACCAGAGAGCCGGCTTTAAAAGAGGTCCTGGTGGCAGAAGCACTGGCTGTAGTTTCGCCGGGAGTTGCGATTGCGGCTCTGGCGCATATTGATTTGGGTTTGATGGGACTGTTTCTATTCGGCTCACCGGTCATCACCAAACCTACGGGCCGGATGCCGCACGGGGCAACACGGTCATGTGTCTGGGAAACACTGAAAATTTAGCCGGCAGCGATGTGGCCGGCATTTCCATGACCGCCGACAAAGTTGACGGCGGATGGGTGCTGAATGGAACCAAAGCCTATGTGACCAACGGATATATTGCCGATCTGGGCGTGATTACCGCGGTGTCGGATCCTGCGGCTGCCAGAAACAGCCGCTTGTCCATGTACCTGGTCGATCTAAACGCCGAAGGGGTCAGCCGCAAGAAGCTGAACAAACAGGTATGGATTCCATCTGATTTGACCCGTTTAAAATTTGATAATGTCTTCGTGCCGCAGGATCATCTGCTGGGCGGCCGACATATTTGGTGCCGCCTCAGTCGTCGAAGAGCATCCCATCCACAAATACCCCATGGACACCGGGCGCCTCCCTGGGCGAGGGTACCCAGGATGTGCAAAAATTGATTATATTTCGGGAGTTTATGAAGAGCTATCGTGCTGCTGAGTAGTCTGTTGTCTGTGTCTTTGGTTGTTGGATAATGGATGCCGGATAAGCATAGCCTTTAGGCAAAGGTTCTTTTGGGAGAAATGATTGCGGCAACGGTGGTTCCGTAAAAAATACTCATGCAGCCGCCGCGCTCGGCGATGAGGCGAACATAAATATCTGATATGTGAATGCAGCGGGGCTGATGCATGCCGATTTCTATCCGGAAGCAGGTTGTTGCTCGGCCGCGCCTATTTCTGCTGATTTAAACCAGTGGGTGGTTTTCAGACAGATCCTGACCAGCATCAGCATCACCGGCACCTCGATTAAAACGCCCACCACGGTGGCCAGGGCCGCCCCCGACGATAAACCGAAGAGCATCGTCGAGGTGGCGATGGCCACCTCGAAATGGTTGGACGCGCCGATCATGGCGGCCGGGGCCGCGTCGACGTACGAAGTTTCAGCAGGCGCGCCAGACCGTAGCCGAGCCAGAAGATCAGCATGGTCTGAATAAAAAGCGGAATGGCAATCCAGAAAATGGTCAGCGGGTTGGCGATGATGACCTCGCCTTTAAAGGAGAACAGCAGCACCAGGGTGATGAGCAGGGCGATGATCGTTATCGGTGTGAGCACATGCAAAAACTTTTCCTTGAACCATTTCTCGCCCTTGGCGGCAATGATCCACCTGCGTGAAAGATAGCCGGCCACCAGCGGCAGGGCCACGTAAATGCCGATGGACAGCAGCAAGGCCTGCCAGGGCACCGGCAGACGTCCCACGCCCAGCAGGAATCCACCCAGTACGCCGTAAAGCAGCAGCATGGTCAGGGAGTTGATGGCCACCATCACCAGGGTCAATCCGTCATTGCCCCGGGCCAGATACCCCCACACCAGCACCATGGCCGTGCAGGGGGCGATACCGAAAAGGATGCAGCCGGCCAGGTAGCTGCGCCAGAGCGGAACTTCCAGCATTTTAATGCCATCGGCCATTACCACGGTACCGGCTCCGTGGGATGCCCCCACCGGCAAATCCAGGCCAAATGGCATTTTGACCAGATCTACGGCATCCGGTCCGATGAAATGATAAAATAGGGTGCCGAGGAAAAAGAAGGCAATCCCATACATGGTAAATGGTTTGATGGCCCAGTTGAGAAACAGGGTCAGAAAAACGGGTTTGCCGCTCTTGCCGGCCTTGATAACCTCGCCGAAATCGATCTTGACCATAATGGGATACATCATGAAAAACAGGCAGACGGCAATCGGAATCGACACCACCGGCGCCCCCTTGACATAGATGGCCAGGCCGTCGAGGGACTGCGCCACACCTGGCGCGATTTTTCCGAGCAGGATGCCCGCGACAATGCACAAAATCACCCATAGTGATAGAAACCGTTCAAAAACACTGGTCATTTTACGTTCATTGTTTGGAATTGCCTCATTGCCCATTGCTTCTTGCTCCTTGTCAATAATGTTTAGCTTTTTTGACCTGTGCTGGAACGTGTCTGCCGGTTACAGAGCACCTCCCGGTCTATTTTGAGAATTTCTTTCAATCTTTTGGCATCACTGCAGATGCGTTTGTCTTTTAGTAGCGATTTTTTAACCCAGGCGATGGCCTCCTGCGCCTGTGCGGGGGCACCCCCATCCGCCAGCCGATAATACATCCAGCGGCCGTCCTTATGTCCGTTCACCAGGCGAGCCTGCCTGAGCACGGTCATATGCTTGGAAACCGTGGACGGCGCCAGCTTTAGAAGTTCTATGATCTGGCAGACACAAAGCTCAGGTCCATCCAATGCCAGCAAAATACGGAGCCGGTTTTCCTCCGCCAGGGCCTTCGTAATATTTAAGAATTCAAACATAACACACCTAATATTTCGCCATGTGGCGAAATATAAAATTGTTTTTAATTTATGTCAAGGGGTGAAAATCTGTGTGTTTGGCCATCGTAATCAAATTTTACCTGTCAAAGGCTCGACACAACAAGTCTTACGGGATGCCGTTCTGCGGCTTGACAGTCAGTCAAAAATATCCTACCATAACTCCATCGATCCACAATAAGGAGAAAATAATGCAGACAACTATTTCGAGCAAATATCAGGTGGTAATTCCAAAACCAGCCAGAGAGCATCTTAACCTGAAGCCTAAACAGAAGCTGACGGTCATAGAGAAAGACAAGATGCTCATTCTCATTCCTCACGTTTCACTTGAGGAGTTGAGGGGCATTGCATCCGGTTCCGTGACGGATGATTACCGGGAAAAGAAGGATCACCTCTAATGGTTATCGTTGACTCATGCGGCTGGTTGGAATGGTTTGCCGACGGCAGGCTCGCCGACGCCTATCATAAGTATCTTGCCGATCAGGATAACCTTCTGATGCCCGCAATCATTCTTTATGAGGTTTATAAGGTTCTGAAAAGAGAGGTCGGCAAAGAAAAGGCGCTCGCTTGCTGCCGGTTATATGAAAAATTCACCTGTAATCCCGCTTGACGAAACCCTTGCGCTGGCTGCGGCGGATGTCGCTTTGCAGGGAAGTCTGGCAATGGCGGATGCAATCATTGTCGCGGCGGCACGATCCCGGAATTGTAAAATCATCACTTCCGACTCGGATTTAAAAAATCAACCCAACGTTGTGTTTATACCCAAAAATTAACATCCCGCCAGGAGCAAGGTCGTGGCTTGTTCCATACGGCCGCCGGTTCAGGCATGCCCGAGCCTTGATCCGCATAAACGCCGCTGTTTTTTGCCGGCATCCATTGGCGGACAATCCGCCGGCTCCTTTACTCCCTCGGCCATGCGGGCGGCGAACACCATGCAGGTGGGCTCGCCGCATTTTTTGCAATTGGTTTTGGGCAGCAGCTTAAGAATCTCGATCAGCTTGGGTTTGGGCGCACCTTCATAGCTGGGTTCAATCCCATTGCGGTTTTCCCAGGCATCGTTGATTTCCCGTTGCAGCCACGCGAGGATTTTGTCGGCTTCGTTCTCGTCTCTGAGGGCGTTGATGGCGATTTTGCGGCCGTGCACGGCAATAATCCTGCCCTGGGAACGAAATATCACCGCCGGCGGATCTTTGAGATATTCAAACCCGCCGAGGACGGCATTCAGATAGGGAAGCACCGCGGAAATATCCTGGTCCAGATGGGCGATGCAGTGCACGGATTCAAAGCTCGGGTTGCACTCGGGCCGGAATATTTCTTTGGAATAGCTTTTTAGCAACATGACCCATACCCTTGAACGGTTGGTCTAAGGTTAACTTAACCGTTGTTGCTCTTTCGCCCAAGTTCAAATCCGGCGGTCGTTATTCGTCGCGCACAAGGTACTCCTCTTTCATTAAGGCTCAAGTAGCTTGAGCGATCATTATCCAACTTTGACGATCACCAGGGTGATGTCGTCTTCCTGTTTCCGGGCGCCCCGGAAATTCTGTACAGCATTCAATATTGCCTCTTTAATATCCTTTGCCGACTTGCCGGCCTGCGCCCGGACAATTTCCCGCAGCCTTTCTTTGCCGAACAATTCGCCTTTTATGTTCTGCGTCTCCCACAGTCCATCGGTTCCGAAGACAAATATTTGCTCCGGTTTGATCTCTCGTCGGTATTCTACGTAATCTACATTTTTGGAAACACCCATGGCCATCCCCTGACCACCAAGTTCGTCAAAAATCTTCGTATGCGGATCATAGACAATTGCCGGATCATGGCCGGCCCTGACCCAGCGCACGCTTTTTTCCTGGAAGTCAAATTCTGCGTAAAACAAGGTCATAAAACGGCCGGATTCGCCGACGTCCAGGCAGAGATGAGCGGTTGATGTCGGAAAGATCGCAGTCGATGCAACCCGGAAATGCCGCCCGCTGATGCAGCAGGGCCCGGGCGGTGGCCATAAGCAGGGCTGCGGGGATGCCGTGTCCGGCCGACATCGCCGATGACCACCCCGAATTTGCCGGCCTTGTGCTCAGCGATCAATCAAATAATCGTAATAATCACCACCCACCCGGTCGCAATAAATGCAGCTGCCGGAAACATCCAGTCCGGGAACTTCCGGATCGGATTGGGGCAAAAGGCTGCGTTGCACTTCGGTTGCCAGCGCCATTGAGTGCTCCACGCGGACGTGCTCTTCCAGCAGGGGGCCGATTGTATTGAAAACGCGTCCAAGCTCGCCGAATTCATCCCGCGAGCGGATATCCACCCGGGTGTGGAAGTGGCCTGCAGCCAGGTGCCGGACGCCTTGAGTCAGTGTCCGGAGACGTTTGGTGACGGTTCGTGAAAACAAAATGGCAAGGGCCGCAGCAATCAGAATCATTGCCAGCATCAAATACAAGGAAAAATCAAATTGGTTGGAAATGAGCTGATTGACAAGCGGCTCCCGGACCAGTGGTGTTTGCCGGATCAGTTCATTGCCGAGTTTGTGCAGATGTATGACACCAAATGTCCTTAAGGCCAGCGGCGGAATAATCGCAACCATCAGCAGTATAATAAGCAGCTTCCAGCGGTATCTCATGGTTTTCCTTTATATGTTTGCTTTCTTCACAGCAGAGCCTCTCTCCGGTTCGACTGTTTTACATTTTTTTTTGCTCTCGGGAGACAATACTGTGTGATTGCCTCGACGCGTCGTTGCCGAATCCAAGAAATCTTTGAATAAGGCCGCTCGCCTTTAAAATCGCCATCATGATCGGTATTTGCACGATGGGGGCCACGGCTGCCGGCAGAACCGCAAGGGTTCCGGCAAAGGCGGTCGTCGCCACTCCGATGGTGATGGCATGAGCTTTGGCGGTGACGCTGTAGCCCAAAGCCATACCGTTGCCGTAGTCCATGTGCATCAGTCTGGAGAAGAGTACCGCCAGCACGAACAAAAGCGGATAAAGAGTCGCTATGCCCATGATGATCAGAAACATCCAATAGGGGTTGCCGACAATCAGCTTGGCCTGGCTTGAAATAATGATAAAGACCATGGTCAGCATCCCGCAGGTGGAAACGGCCGGGAAATAGGGGGCAATCCGCATTTTATACCCCTGCTGCCCGTATTTGCGGACCAACAGCTTTCGGGTGGGCAAACCGGCCAGCAACGGCAGAACCACGATGAGAATCATTGTTTTGAATATCATATAAGGAGATATGGAAACATAGATTCCGGCCAGGGCCCACATCCAGAACGGAACCAGGAAAATAGAAAGAACCAGGCTGGAGGCCACGATGACGAGGGCGGACTCGACCCGCCCTTTGGCATAGCCGGTCCAGGCCGCCACCATTCCGCTGCAGGGAACCGTCACTTTTAAAATGAACCCGACGGCCAGGTACGGATCAGCCTGGTGGAAGAGAACCCGGGTCCAGAGGGCGCCCATAAGGGGAGTCAGCAGAAAGTTCATGATAATGGCGATAAGGAAGAGTTTCGGATCCTTGAGTGCCCTTGCGATATCTTCCACTCTCAGGTTGATCATCATGGGGTAAAGCATCACGAAGAGCAGAAATGGAATGACCGGTTTGAAAGTTTCGGCACCGTCGGTGTAATAACCGACGAGCAGCCCCAATGATATGGCGAGGATTACCCAAAGGGGCAAATATTTTCTCATCAGCATTGGAAATTTTTTTTCAATTTGTTTCTTTAGCATTTTCGCCCTTCATACGCTGATGCCGGCATTGTTAGTTATTGCTGTCTGTTGTTTTATTTCCCGTTGTGAACAGAAGTGCTGAGCCCCAAGCGCCGGCGCAGTTCAGCCTCGTCCATAATCCCGGAATGGAATCGCCGATCCGGGAAAAGAATCAGTATGATTAAAAACATAAATAAACTAAAACAAAGGCAATCAATGGGGTTGAAGATATTTTACTAAACGTTAGGACAGTTGCGTTTTGATGAACGCCAGGGCCCAATCTTTATCATCATCCAGGGCAATCGACAAGACGGTATGAAACGCTTCCGCGTCTAATAAAATCTGTAAAGCTTTTAAGCTCATGCAACTTGGTATCCCATATGATATCTTCGAAATATGCAAAACACCTCTGCTAATTGTTTTCAGCCTTTTTCTGTTCATAAAGATAGCCGACTACCGGGACTTGAATCCTTGGCTTCATACTGCTGTCCGTATCCAGATAAATGACATCTGCATATCGGCCTTTTGTTTCCCGGATATTTTCCACCGCAAGCACGTACTGCAATTTGCCCGCTATACTTTGTTCGGTAAGTCGAATTTAAAATAATTACCCTGCCGCGCCCGGCCGCCGGTTATTTTAAAAGGATATTTTTCCTTCGGCTTAATGGTGACCCTTGCCTTCAGGGGAGCTCCCACCGGCCCACGCAAACATCACGCGTGGAGGGTTTATATTAACAAATTTTTCCACCAGACCGGTAACCGCGATATCCAACCAGGGCCTGTTGGCGTCGTTGGTTTTGATGCGGGCGCTTTCCCTGACCCTGCGCCCACCATAGCCGTTTGTATTGAACTTGAGCGTTATGATTTCCTCGCCGCCGGCAGGGATTTGTCTCGCACTGGAGACGGCCGCGCACCCTCAGCCGGTTTTAATCTGTTCAATGACCAGGGTTGCATCTCCCCTGTTCTGCAGGATAAATCGATGGGAGACCAGCGTACCTTCCACAACCGGTTCAAATTCATAAGTGCGTTCCGGTAAAACCGCTTTGGGAGCAGGCGCGGGAGTGGTTTCAGCAAAAGCGCCCGGGTCTAAAACAAAGAGTAAAAGAAATATCGCAGCAACTATCATTTTTGTTGTCATAAGCAGTTATCCCTTCACGATTATTGTTAATTCCGTTCTCCATGCATATCATGTTGTTCAAAAGCCATTCCGGGCATCCGGTTGGCAAAGAGCAAATAAACCGCAGGGACCAGGAAGACAGCATCACGTGCAATCGTCCAGATCGATAACGGGTCCTGGGAAGGCTCGGTGGAGAAACATCCGCAGTGGATGTCCAACCCCCGGGATATGTTATAAACCAGGACCCCGATGAAGGTCAGCAGCAATAGATTACTGACCAGCACAGCCCCCGGCATCCAGATACCGATGATCAACAGGCTTCCCAAAACCAGCTCCATCCATGGCAAAAGTATCGCTGTCAGGTTGATGAGGCTGTCGGGCAAAATCTGGTAATTGTAAACCGCCTCGGCAAAGGCGGCCGGATGGAGGATCTTGTCGATGCTGGCAAAGACAAAGACACCTCCCAGGATCAGCCGGGCTACAAGTATGATAACGCGTTGCCTGGTCCAGCCATTTGCCGTTTCAAACGTTATTTTTGTGTGGCGTTCCGTCATCTTGCTGTCTCCTCTCTTTTTTCAGGCGAAACAGGTTCCGTCGGTTTCACGAATTTTATTTTAATACCTTGGAGCTAAGACCTGTTTACACGATATTTCACAGAGCATGCTGCCACTGCCGCATTGGGCGGTCTCAAACTGCAAAACGGGATGGTCAATGCCGAAGTTGTGAATAAATCATGGCGGATTTTTTCACCGATTTCCTCGGTCCGGCTCACCGGTTGATCCGCCACTTCTATATGGCAGGAAAAGGCAATGCTGGTTGAAGACACATTCCAGGCATGCATGTAATGGATGCCCACAACATCCGGCAGTTTCAAAAGTTGCTTTCTGATCTGTTCAAGATCGAGTCCCTTGGGGGTGGCATTCATCAGAACCAACCCGGATTCTTTTAAAATTCCCCAGCAATTCTTCAAAATAAAGAACAATCAGAATCGACAAGCACCGGGTCCAGCCAGTACCAGGGTTTGAAGATCAACACCACGCCGTTGATGAACACGACCACCGAGGTGAGCAGGTCCCCATCATGTGCAAAAAGGCCCCTCGGACATTCAGGCTGTGTTTCGAATCCCGGTGCAGCAGCCAGGCCGAAAGACCATTGCCGGCTATGCCGACCGCCGCCAGTCCCATAACCAGCCGTCCAATCACCGGCTGCGGATTCTGAAATCGCTGGACGGCCTCGAAAACAATAAAGGCGGCCGCACCCACCAGTATCACCACATTGATCTGGGCCGCCAGAATTTCAGCCCGGCGATAACCGAACGTGTTTTGCACCGTTGCTCCCTTGCGGCCGATACGAAAAGCGATATAGGATATCAATATGGCGGCAAAGTCGCTGAAATTGTGAATGGCGTCCGAAATCAGGGCCACGCTGTTGGCCAAAACCCCGCCGATGATCTGGGCGATAGGGATAATAAAATTCAAACCCAGGGTCATCAAAAGACGGGATCCGCTGGTATCTTCCATGTTCACATGGTGATGCGAATGACTGTGTGATGGCTATCTGTTGCTTCATCCTGGTGCCGGTGGATTTTTCGTTGCAGACAAATACTCCAGGTGATTGTCGGTATGGGTGTCGGTGTTTTTATTCATTTGTGGTGTATTCCTCTATTCGGCAGTAATTTTTATAGTTCGCAGATCGCTAACAAAAATATTTACCCTTCGGATGGTTCAATCGGAAAATGACTTTCACACCAGACGGTCCATCCGTTCACCAGTACCCGGACATTCATAAAACCCATATCTTTTAAAAAAAGGGCCAGGTCATGGCTCAGGTTGCAGGTTTCTCCGTCACAATAGGTGATTATAGGTGTTTCCGATTCCAAGTCTTGGGTGACCTCCATAAAGAATCGATCGACGTCCTGCCAGGGCAGGCTGCGGGCTCCCTGATGTGGCCCCTGGCGTAATCATCGGCAGAGCGTGCATCCAAAAAAACGACTGCCTGGTTGCGAAACAGTTTTTCGGCTTCTTGCAGGGAGATGTCCAGCCGTTCTCCGGTTACGGTGGTCATACGGGCCTCGATAGACCAGTAACCGATTAGCGGCAGGGAATCCGGGCGCAGGGCATTGGCGGAAAATGCCAGTATGCCGGCCGCCAGAATGATGGCGGGCACTTGCCAAATTGCCTGCTTCCAATTCAAGGTGTGGCGTGTTCATTTTCTCCTCGTTAGTCCCCATAAATAGGGGAATTTCCGCCATCATAGGTATTTCGTCGCTGTTTTTCTTGTCTTTTTGATAAAGATTCGCGATTGAATGTCTTATTGCCGGACGGATTTCGATTGTTATGATCCACTGCTTTGGAAAGAGTTAAAGATCAGATTAGAAGGCAGGTGTTAAGCAGATAGATCGGAATCGAATTTTTTGTGATCGTTCCAACTATTGGCGGTATTGCTGAGGCATCAGCGGGAAAGGTATCTTTCAGCAGCCATGAAGTCGCCTTTGTCGGGATACCAGCGAAGGGAATCGATTGAAACCGCCGTTTTCATTTTCTCATTAGATTGAGAACGACACGTGCAAGGGATCCGATTTTCCGAGCCGGCCTCATGTGGAATGTTATTTTCAGCGCCAGACGGCAACAATGATGCTGCAGAATTGACGAATCAGGGAACGCTGCACCCTCACGGTTGGCTCGCATGCACCGGCCGTGCTTGCACACCCGAAATTATAGCAAGCAAAAACGACAACAACCAGAAAAATATTATATTCTTTTTTTCTCTTTCTGCTTTATTCATTTTTAACTTTTGCAGCATATCCCCACCATTTTAAAATGAAGAGGATGGTTAAGATAATATTAACGGATCCATGATAAAATACACACCCAAAAGTACGATAACAATTCCGGCACCCCGTCTGAACCAGAAACCGGCCCCTGCCAGGCGTGTTTTCGGTCAGTTTGCGCACGGCCGCCTGGAACTGCCGGCCGCGACGATGGGTAGGCAGTGGCCCAAGGCGAAGAGGATAATCATAGACGAAACCCGCGACAATTTTCTGCTGCACGGTGACGATGGCCAGGATCGGGGCGATGAAGCCGAAGGTGCAGGAGCCGGACAGGATGCCGTAGGCCAGCCCCAAGCCGAACGCGCCGTGGATGCCCCGCTTAATTTCAACCGGTAGAGCAGACGCGCCGGACATGGAGCAGGCCTGCACGCCCAGCATGCCCAGGGCCACCCAGATCAGGACGGCGCCGACAAGGATCTGCCACCAAATGCCCACATCGCCCAGCATACGGCCCAGCAGGGCGCAGACGATCCCTACGACGGCGATGGTGATAAAAAGCCCGAGGGTGAAAGGACGATGCATACCAGGCGGCCCGCCGGGGATTTACGGCTGCTTTCCTGGCCGCCCACATAGGCCACGATCAAGGGGATGGAGGCCAGGTGGCAGGGACTGAAAAAGCACACTGACCATGCCCCAGGCAAAGACGCCCGACCGCGGCGACGGCGGTTCCGCTGACCATCCATTCGTTGACGATTAAAAATACGGATTCGAACATTTATTTAGTCCACCCCCATTTTTTTCAACTGATTGACAATCGCCTTTTCATCCATAAATCCGACATGGCGATATACTTCTTTGCCATTTTCATTAAAGAATATCTGGGTCGGAATCGCCCGGATGCCGAATCGTCCCGCCTGTTCATTGTGTTTCCATACATCGATGAACACAATAGCGGCCTTGCCCTCATACTGCTTTTCCATTTTCGCCATGATCGGTGCCATCATCTTGCAGGGGATGCATTTATCGGCCCCGAGGTCGATCATGGTGACCATGCCCTTGACCGGCACGTCATTGAAATTTTCCACATCTGCCGTTGTCGCAGGCGGACCCGCCAAAACTAAAAAGCCTGAAAAAATAAGAAAGATAGTGAGTTTCCGAAATAGGGCCACAATCGATACTCCTTCCGTTTTTATTAGAACCGTAATGTAACAGGACGTTTTTATCGGGCGTCTGTTATCCGCAGCAGCTTTCGACGCCTTCAGCTGCATCTTTGCCGCCGGAAACGCCCTTGCCCTGCCGGCTTTCACGGCGTCTTTTACCTTCCGGATATCTTCCTCTTTCAGGTTGAAATCCTTGCTTTTTTCAATTCATAACTGTATTAAGATCACTGCGACCACTTGAATCAGGCCGGCTCCGATTCAGCCGCCAGACGGGAGGGAACGACCTGGCCGTTAATCAAAATAAAGCTCAGCATCAATGTGACGGCCAAGGCAACGGCATAGATCAAGAACAACGAGGACAGGCCATAGACCGATGCGATTTTTCCGCCGATGGCCGTCCCTATCCCTCCGCCGCCCATGAAGCAAAAAGCCACCAGAGACATGGCCGCCCCCCGCGCTTTCAAGGCAAACTCAGTGGCACGCGTCAAAAGGGTCGAATGGGTGAAAATAAACCCGATACCCAGCAACCCGACACCGACCACCAGCCACCCGAGACTGCGGCCGAAATAATAGACGATAAAGTCGGCCAGGGCGGCGAATATAAGCCCCAGGGTTAGAATTTTGCGGGCGCCGATTTTGCGGAACGAGTTTGCCGCTCAAACGCCCGCCGACCACCGTCATCAGGCCAAATGCCGTCATGATGACACCGATGGCCAGATAATTGAAATGATAGGTTTTGGCGATAAAGGCACCCAGATAGGAAAAGCTGCCGATGATGAACAGCCCTTCCAGCAATACCAGGATATAGGTGAACAGGCTTTTGGGATCGGCCAGCAATTTCAGGTAGGGTGCAATAAATTTGCTGTCCGCGTGTTTGGTGTCGGGCAGCAGCTTATAGTTTTTGATGAGCATCACCATCGGAATGACGGACAACAGGGCATAAATTGCAAACACGCCGCGCCAGTTTAAAAAATAGGCAATCGCGCCGCCGGTGATCATGCTCAGTCCCTGGCCGAGAAAGGATATGCCCATAAAGGTGCCGATGGCGCCCTGTCTTTGCTCGACCGGGAAAATATCGCCGATCAGCGCCAGGGATATCGGCATGACCGCCGCGGCAAAAATGCCGGTCAGCGCCCGGTAAATCGCCAGATCGGTCAACCCGAAGCCCACCGCACACAGTCCGGTGGCCACGGTAAACAGGATGATCGAAAATGTGATCACCTGCTTTTTGCCGTAGCGATCCGCCAGGGGACCGAAAATAATCTGAAAAATGCCGAAAGGAATCATGTAAGCGGCGATCAGAAGCCCGGCACGCTCCACCGCCACGCCTATGTTTTCAGAAATCGCCGGCAGGATGGGCGACACGACCCAGTTATCGGCCATGACAATAAATCCCAAAAAACCCAGTAAGATGACAATATTATTCTTTCTCAATTTGACAATTCCTCCTGGAAATTAAGTCAGCGGGCACATCCAACCCTGTTAACGGCAGGGCTATGGGACATGCCCGCTCGGTTGATTGTTTGTGTTAAACGGATTTTATCGCCTCAGTTATTCGCAGCATTAATATTATTCGGCAAACCAGGACTTAACCTCTTCTTTTTTTGGGATTTTGCCGACACTTTTGACATCGCCGTCGACCACAACGGCCGGGGTGCCGAATACGCCATAACCGGCAATTTCCATGGTGTCGGTCACATGTTCAATTCGGAGCATCCACGCCCGCTTCCGCCACGGCCTCTTTGACGACTTTTTCGGTTTGTTGACATTTGGGACAACCGGGTCCCAGTACTTTGATTTCCATGATAATTTCCTCCTTGGTTGTAAATTTATGTTGTGTTTATTATAGGTTGAGTGGCTATTTGGCTGTTTGGGCAAATGCCTCCTGCAGCCATTTTTTCAGCTTTGGGTTTCGGTGGGACCGAGCCCACCGCCTTGACCTCGCCGTTGATCACCAGCGCCGGGGTGCCCATCACGCCGTAGCTGCCGATCTCTGCGATGTCGGTAACATGCTCGATGTCGACTGCCAGA
The DNA here is from genome assembly GCA_963710795.1 of uncultured delta proteobacterium. Taxonomy (GTDB): domain Bacteria; phylum Desulfobacterota; class Desulfobacteria; order Desulfobacterales; family JAFDCJ01; genus JAFDCJ01. The sequence continues at coordinate 39,572 of CAVQBT010000011.1, read as the reverse complement.
CTTAATTCGGTCATCATCGCCATCAAATCCTGCTCCAGCTGGTTGCAGCGTGCGCAACCGGGGCCCAGGACTTTGATCCCCAGACCGTCAGGCTCGCTGTCCCCAACCGGCCGACCGGTAAGTTTATTGAACTCCCTTAAAAAGGCCCGGCCGTATTCATCTTTAACTTTTTCGGGGATGTAGTTGCGGCGGCCGAGTCGCTTTAAAAGCTCGGCACAAATCTCTTCATCCGATTGGGCGACACCCGTTTCGGCCACCTCCGATAAAATGGATTTCAGCCCGATGATGCCGGTGCGGTATCCGCCGATATTGATCTGGCTCACTTCATCTGAAGACATATTTTTATTCCTTTTTAATTAAATCTAGGGTCCGGTCGCAGCCGTTAGGCGAAAAAGCGGCCGAAAATCATCCCGCTGATGGTGGCCATGACCACCACCAGGCTCACAAAGGCCACCGTCTTTTTGGTGCCCATGACGCTGCGGATCACCAGCATGTTGGGCAGGCTCAAGGCCGGGCCCGCCAACAGCAGGGCCAGGGCCGGACCCTTGCCCATGCCGGCACCCAGAAGCCCCTGCAGATATCGGAACTTCGGTCAGGGTGGCGAAATACATGAACGCGCCCACCACCGAGGAAAACAGATTGGCCCACAGGGAGTTGCCCCCCACCAGGCCGCTGATCCATTGCGAGGGGATCAGCCCTTCGGAGCCGGGGCGGCCCAGCAAAAGACCCGCCACCAGTACGCCGGCAAACAGTAGCGGCAGGATCTGTTTGGCAAAATCCCAGGTAGACAGAAACCAGCTTTCGGTTTCCCCGCGGGTGGTGGTCGTCAATACGGCCAGGGCAATGATGCCGGCCGAGAAGGCAATCAGGGGCTGGTGGGGAAAGACAACCGCCAGGACCAGAACGGCAGCGGCTGCCAGGACGACCTTATAAGCCTTCACCCGGAACCATTTGACCAGCAGCACCCCGAGGACAATCGCGAAAAAGCCGGTGAACAGCCATTTAACGCTGTAAATGGCATGCCAGAGGCCGGTCGGTTCAGCCGGTTTGCCCCAGTTCGCGAAACCAGGATGCCGACCATGACGGCAAAATAAACCGCATTCTGCCACAGCGGCCGCTCCACCTCCGGCTCGGGCATGTGCAGGGCAGCCTCGGCCTTGGCCTGCTCTTCTTTGCGGAACATCAGATGCATGATCAGCCCGATGACCACGCTGAACACCACCGCCCCCACGGCCCGGGCCAGGCCGAGTTCCAGGCCCAGGATCCGGGCCGTCAACACAATGGCCAAGCACATTGATGGCCGGGCCGGAATACAAAAACGCGATCGCCGGTCCCAGGCCGGCGCCGCGTTTCCAGATGCCGGCGAACAGCGGCAGCACCGTGCAGGAGCAGACCGCCAGGATAGGCCCGAAACCGAGGCCACGCCATAGGACAGACCTTTTTGGCGCCGCGCCCAGGTATTTCATCACCGCCGCCTGGGACACGAAAACCGAGATGGCGCCGGCGATGAAAAAGGCCGGCACCAGACACAACAGCACGTGTTCCTGGGCATACCACTTGGCCAAGGCCAACGATTCGATCACCGCCCCGGTAAAGCGGCTGTTGTCTATAGGCAGCCAGAAAAATACCAGAAAAACCCCGGCAATGGCACTTAGTGGTTTCCAGATGCCTTTCCAGTCTACTTGGCTTTGCTGTGGTTCTTCCTTTTCGATAGGGGCGGGCCTCTCGGTGGCCGGCTCCCTGTTTTTGATGGCAATGGCTTCACTCATGATGCGTTTCCTCCTGTTTGCGCGATAAACTTTTAAATATATATATGCAGATATAACAATTTATTAAGCCAAAAAAAATTTAATTGCGGCAGAAACTCTCCCGGTTTATAAAAGGCGCTTTTTTCATTAATTCTGCGATTTCTGAATCTTCATTCAACCAATGCTGAAGGTTTCCAAGCAAGCTGGCGGCATAGGGGCTGCTTTTGCCGTCTGCAAGGAAATAATTGACCCACAGACCATCTTTTTTATAGTCTACCAATCCGGCCTCTTCGAGTATTTTCAGGTGCTTGGATACTGTTGGTTGAGCCAATTTCAATGCCGCCTGCAGCTCGCAAACGCACATATCTTTTTGCTGCAGTGCTTTGATGATTTTGACACGGCTCGGGTCTGACAACGCTTTCATGACTTTTATAAATGATTTCATGGCAACCTCAAATATCGTTAAAATAGAATATAGCGATTTATGCCGCTTTGTCAATTCTTTTTTGTGAAAAATTATTATTATATAAGGTTTTTCATTGAGGCTGAGATTTTCATTCTACACCTCCATTTTTATCTGAACGCTTTCTGGATAAGGAGCAGGTCATAGCTGCAGACGTAGATTTGGAAAGGCTTTTACAGGATCGCCTGCGCATGACCAGTTTCAATGACGCCATCGGCGACTGGAGAGATCGACTCAACTTGATCCGGCGGATTCCCTTTGAATTCAAGATTCCCGAGGGCAAGATACCCCTCATGCGCAAGATAGAACGGTTTCCTTATGTACCTGCTGATCGTGCCGGACGTGATCAACGCTGCTATGAGGTTTACAATATACAGGTTCATGGGTTGATGAAACGTCTGGATTCTACTGGAATTAAGCAGGTCGTCATTGGGGTATCCGGGGGGCTCGATTCGACACAAGCCCTTATCGTTTGTGCCAGAGCCATGGATCGGCTAGGGTTGCCCAGAGAAAACATACTGGGGTATACGCGGACTTCCCACCTATTCAGATTGGCCAATTATCATAGGGCTACGGCACCAAAACAATTTTGCCAAAATGCTGGCCGTCCTGCATCATTTTATAGGCTGCGACCCCCTCGCTCAGCGGCATGACCTGGTGGATGACCGGTTTGATCTTGCCGGCCCACAGTATCTTGAGTACCTCCCGGAAATCCTGGTGCGATCCCATGGTACTGCCGATCAGGCTGATTTGCTTGCCGAAAATATAGCGTATGTCAATCTTGGCCTGCGGGCCGCTGGTATTGCCGACAATCACAATCCGCCCTCCCCGGGCGACCGCCTGCATACTGGTGGTGATCGTGGCCTGACCCACATTGTCAACCACCACATCGACCCCCCGTCTTGAAGTCAACCGATAGATTTCCCGGCCCCAATCGACCCGGGATCGATCCAGCACGACATCAGCCCCCAGCGCCAGAGCCTGCTCGGCCTTGGCGGAATTGCTGGCCACGGTATAAACGACGGCGCCGGCTAGCTTGGCAATCTGGATGGCCATACTGTTCACGCCGCCGCCGGCGCCCACCACCAGCACGGATTCGCCGGCCCGCAGCCGGGCTTGATGGATCAGCATGCGCCAGGCCGTCAGGCTGACAAGCAACGGGGCGGCTGCATGGGGAAAATCAAAGCCATCGGGCATGGCAGACAGATTTGGGGCCGGTATTGCCAGATATTCGGCCGCCCCGCCCCGCAGGTGTTCGCCCAAAACATGATAATCGGGACTGACACTATCCTGACCGCGTCGCACATATTCATCTTCAACCAGATTGACGCCGGGATCCACCACGACCCGCTGCCCCACCTGCCAGTCCGTTACCTGATCTCCCAGTTCAACAATTTCGCCTGCAACGTCGGCACCGCACCAGTGGGGCATTTTCAACTTGAGACCCGGCCAACCCCGGCGCACCCAGATATCCAGAAAATTGAGGGCGCAGGCTCTCACCCGCACCAGGACTTCCCCCGCCCCCGGTTCAGGGGTCGGGACATCACCGAATTTTACAACTTCCAACTCGCCATGTTCATCAAAATACAGGGCTTTCATAATCAATTAACTCCTTTGCCGGGAGGCTGGGATGCCAGGAGGCCGGCAAGCCTAACAATCGGATAAGCCTCCAAGCTTTCAAGCCTCCCCGCCTCAAGCGAAGTGGAATATTTCGCAGTATATTAGCAACGATAGAATTCCTTAATTCGTCATTCTTCATTCGACATTCGTCATTCTTTAAATCTCATCAACGTCAAACGCTTCCACCCAGGTCTCGATTAGCTTATCGGTTCGCTTTCGAAGGCGTTTCGAGATGATAGCGCTCAACTTTTTCATAATCACGTAACCCAGGGTGTTGTCGGCTTCAAACATCGTTTTCAACTCGCTCGCCGGCAATACAATTACACGACTGGCCTGTACACATTGAGCCGTGACGGTTCGCCGCCCGGGACCGACCACAGACGCCCATCCGAATACCTGGCCCGGGAGCACGGAATCAACAACAATCGATTTTTCTTCTTCTACAATATTGGCCTGAATGGCCTCTTCATATGCGATATCGGTCTGCAACAGCTTGTCCTTGAAAACGACACTTAAACCGACCTCGCCTTCTATGAGGCCATAGAGATGGTTTGCCGGTTCGTCAAAATGAAAGATGACATCAGCGGCTTTAAACTCTACTATCTCGCCCAGGCGGGCAATCGACTCCAGGACATCAGGTTTAACTTCACTGAAAAATTTAAACCCTGCCAGAGGATTTTTTTTCGTCATAATGGCCTCCTTTTCCGGTGCGGTTCGGAGGTTCAAAGTTCACCGTTCCGGGTTGTTTGACGTCAATGGAATCTTTTTCCGGCCATCGGCTGGGCTAAAGAACCCTGAACCTTAAAAGAAACTAAGCCGAATTGGTACAGTTTTTTTCTCGATTTGGCTGACCGCATTTCAGGCCAGCGACGGTGCGAATATGGAACTAATTTTATTATGAATATGCCAGAGCGTTTTAATCGCGGTTGGAAACCGCTCCCACAATCAATAATGCACTGTTGATTTAGGAAGTTTCCTTTACGATTTGATCGGCCGTTTTTTTGGCTGACGGCTGGGCTGAACCCAGAACCCTCGACCTTTGAACCCTGAACCTCTGAACCTTGAACCCCTGAACCCTGAACCTCTGAACCTTGAACCCCTGACCCAGCACCTCTGAACCGCTACTCCAGCATTTGTTCCCCGGTTTCGTGATCGGCCGGTATCAGATCGGAATTGTTCATGATGACTCTGGCGCAGGCATTCCAGCGCAATACAGCATCGTCGTTGCCGGCCAGCCGTCGGTCGATGGCCCTTTCATAGGCGTCCATGGCCTGTCGGAACCAGTCATAGGCGATAGGCCCGGATCCCATACCGCCTCGATCAAAATGGACCTTGGCGCGGCGCTCACAGATAATTCCGCGGTAGTAGATTCGGCAGTAATCATCTGTCAACCGCTTGACCGCCTCGCGGGCCTTTGGAAATGGCTTGCTCAAATCGCGCTCAAATTGATCCGTCAATGCCAGTATCAGGGTAATTATTGCCTGTTGATTACCCGGTTCAACTTCCAGAATATCCAGGCAGATGCTCTCTGCTTCAACAGGCTCGTTCAGATAGCGGTAACAAGTCGCTTTTTCAAGGGCGGCCGGAATGGCTTCTTCGGATAATGGTTTAAGTTTGAACATAGCGTCTCCTAAATAATGGCCACCATATTTAATATCATTAAATACGATCCGGGCCTAATGCAAATGGAAAAGATAATCGTTCAGAGTTCAAGGTTCCCCGTTCAGGGTTTTCTAAGTCTACACATATTCATTGAAATGGTCCACCAATGAATACGTGGTTGATGCAGCCGCTGGAATTTGTCTCAGTCCGGTTCAGACCCCGTCAGGCCAGGATAGCAGTCAACACATAACCTCTGAACGCTGAACCCGGAGCGGTTACAAAACCTCATTTAGCCGCTTTCTCCTTTTTTTTAATCACCCGCTTGATCTGGCCTATACACTTGGTAATCGGAATGCCCTTGGGACAGACGTCCGTGCACCACCACATGGATTTGCAGCCCCAGACCCCATCGTTATCGTTGATTTGTTCAAGCCGCTCATCAGTGGCGGCATCGCGGGAATCGAAGATATACCTGAAAGCCCGCAACAGAGCAGCCGGTCCGACATAATCCGGATTGGTGCGGGTAATCGGACATGATGATGTGCAGGAAGCGCAGAGAATACAGCGCAGCGCCGGTTCAAAAAACTCCTGGGTTTTACTGTCCTGAAGTCTTTCCTGTTCCGGTGGATTTTGGTCATTGATCAGATGGGGTCGGACGGAGCGATGTTTTTCGAAAAAAGGCTCCAAATCCACTACCAGGTCCTTGATAACCTTAAAAAATGGCAGCGGCTCAATTACAAAATTATTGCCGGTTTTAAAATCTCTGACAAGCATTTGACAGGCCAGTTCAACTCGGCTGTTGATGACCAGGGCATCGGAGCCGCATATCCCGTGGGCGCATGAATACCGGTAAGCCAAGGTGGGGTCCTGTTCCCATCGGATTTTATTGAGACAGTCCAGTATTTTGTCCGTGGGTTCGGCATCGACGACATATTCCTGATATCGGCTTTCTTTATCAACCGCAGCGTCGAAACGGTAAATGATAAAGGTACATTTCATTTTAATATTTCCTTTCTTTGGGTTGGAACCGGGTTATTGTAACGCCTTTCTCAAAAATCTGGGGAACATCGCCTGTACGGCGCACCAGGGTATGAACCAGAAATTTCTCATCATTGCGATCCGGAAAATCTTCCCGGAAGTGAGCTCCGCGGCTTTCTTCGCGATGCAAAGCCCCCATGGCAATAACCTCCGCCAGATCCAGCATATGATCCAGTTCGAGGGCATCCAGCAAATCCCGGTTAAAACAGCTGCCTTTATCCTGCAGGGATATATTCCGGCAAGATTTCTGCAATTCCCTGATTTTTTCCAGGGCTTCGGCCAAGCCCGCTTTCACGCGGAAAACCGAGGCGTTGTCCATCATGACTTCCTGCATCCGGACCATGAGACGGCCGGTATTATCCTTCCCATCCCGGCGCATCAGGTCTGAGATCCGGGCGGCCTCTTTTTTGGCATAATCCGGGGAAACCTTCGGCAGATCGGCAGTTTGGACAAAGCTGCGGATTTCGATACCCGATCGGCGGCCGAACACCAGCGTGTCCAACAGTGAATTGCACCCCAAACGGTTGGCGCCGTGAACCGATACACAGGCACACTCACCGGCGGCGAAGAGACCCTCAAATGGCGTGCCGTCGGCATCGAGAATCACCCGCCCATCCACATCGGTGGCGATGCCGCCCATCATATAATGACAGGTCGGTTGAACCGGAATGGGTTCCTTGGTGGCATCAACACCGGCATAGGTGCGAGCAAACCCGGTGATTTCAGCCAGTTTGCTATTAATGACCTCTTCGCCCAGATGGGTCAGATCGAGGTGCACATAATCTTTGCCGTCGATGCCTTTGCCGGCCCTGACTTCCTCCAGAATGCAGCGCGAAACCATATCCCTGGGCGCCAGGTCCTTGATCACCGGGGCATAGCGCTCCATGAACCTTTCCCCGTCACTGTTGCGCAAAATAGCCGCCTTCACCGCGGGCCGCTTCGCTGATCAGAATTCCGAGCTTGTAAATTCCGGTAGGATGAAACTGCACGAATTCCATGTCTTCCAGCGGTGCGCCGGCCCGATAGGCCAGCGCCATACCGTCACCGGTTGAAGCAAAGGCATTGGAGGTGGTCTTAAATATTTTGCCGGCGCCGCCGGTGGCCAGCAGGACCGCTTTGCTGTAGAAGGTATGCAGTTTGCCGGTGGCCAATTCATAGGCGACAACACCGCAGCAGCGTCCATCTTCCACAATCAGGGATAACACGTGATATTCATTAAAAAATTTAATATCGCGCTGCAGACACTGTTCCCAGAGCGTATCCAGAATCACCCGGCCGGTGCGATCGGCGGCGAAACAGGCCCGTTTAACCGGGGCCTTGCCAAAATTGCTGGTATGCCCTCCGAAAGCCCTCTGGGCGATTTTCCCTTCATGGGTTCGATTGAACGGCACCCCCAGATGCTCCAGTTCGTAAATAGTGCGCGGCGCATCCTTGGCCATGGTTTCGATGGCATCCTGGTCGCCCAGGTAATCGCTGCCCTTAACCGTGTCAAACATATGCCATTCCCAGTTGTCATCTTCTTCGTTGGCCAGTGCCGCCCCGATTCCTCCCTGGGCGGCACCCGAATGGGACCGGGTGGCAAATACTTTACTGATCACCGCAACGCTGGAATCTTCACCGATTTCAATGGCAGCACGCAGCCCGGCCAGACCGGCTCCAATAACAATGGCGTCAAATTGATGTTCCATGTTTCACCTCATTTTTCGAATTTATCCGGGTTAAGTGGTTGATTAGCATATCCAATTCGGCAAGAAGTGATGTTCGGATGGATAAAACAATGGCTTTAGCTTTCATGGGAAAAGCTTGGAATTAAACAGCCAATATATAGATTACCATGCTTGATAAGTAAAGTTTTTTTTGATGCTTGACAACATTGGCTCCAATGTTACATCTTATACTCACGGACGGCTTACCGAACCAGTTCGCAGCATGCTTTAAATCCGGGCCCGGATCTAGCAAAAATTAAATCCGAATATCAATTTCCGTCCAGACGCGATTCAATTAATCCTTTTCTTTGCGTTTTATTTGAAAAAGCAGATGCGATGAAATATGTCGATAATACAGTCAGCAAAAAGTTCAGTCCCAAGCCGGGGAATGGCTTTTAAAGAAATTGAACACACCGCCGACCGGGCCTTAAAAATCTACGGTTCGAACCTGCAGGAGCTGCTGCTCAATGCCGCCGGCGGGCTGAACAGCCTGTTGGCCCGGGAATACAATGTATTCTCCCCCCAAGAGGAAAAATCAGTCGAATTGGAGGCCATTGATTCCGAAAGTTTATTGGTTGAGTGGTTAAGCGAGCTGGCATACTGGGCGGAAACCGAATTGCTCGTTTTTCACAAATTCGATCTGCACAGCGTGTCGCCAACCCATGTCAAGGCAACGGTTTACGGCAGCCGGCTGGCGCAGTTGGAAAACCACATCAAGGCGGTAACGTATCATAATTTGAAAATCATTCAAACTGATGAGGGATTGACCGCCACGGTTGTATTCGATGTATAGCAGATGTCAGATGACAGAGATCAGATGCCAGAGGTCAGAAGACGAGGTTTGTGAACTCGGTAGCAGGATGCGGCCTTCGACAAACTCAGGCGGGGCAAAGTCGGAAAAGTCTGCGCAACGGATAAATAGCAAATTTGCACTTTATTATACCGTATTGTAATATTAGATGAATTCCGGCATTGAAGATCAAGAATCCAGTAAACTGCATCCAGTATCGAGTATCAAGTATCCAGTATCGAGTATCAATTCCGGTATCGAGTATCAACCGAGGTATCCAGTATCCAGCATCGAGCATCCAGCATCCAGCAACAAGGAGGTACGGCATGGTCACCATACACGATTTCAACCGTATCGAGGAATATGTTTACGAAGTTCCGGCCTCATATCGGGATGATATGCAGGTTCCGGCGCGGTTTTATGCGGATGCCACGCTATTGGAAGGTGTTAAAAATGACCGCAGCCTGGAGCAATTGGTTAACACGGCCACCTTACCGGGCGCCGTCAAATATGCTCTGGCCATGCCGGATATCCACCAGGGCTATGGATTTCCCATCGGTGGCGTCGTCGCAACCCAATTGCCGGATGGCGTGATATCCCCGGGTGGGGTCGGCTATGACATCAACTGCGGCGTGCGGTTGTTGGCGACCCACCTCGAACGGGAAGAAGTCACCCCCTATTTAGACGATCTGACATCCGCCCTGTATGCCAATTGTCCCAGCGGGGTCGGTCAAGGCGGCAGCATCAGGCTGAAAGCCGGCGAGTTGGATCGGATCATGGAATTGGGGTCAAACTGGGCCTTAAAAAAAGGACTGGCCACTGAATCGGATCTGGAGCGAACCGAAGAAAACGGTTGTCTTTCAGGGGCGGATGCCGGCAAGGTCAGTCCCAGGGCCAAAGCGCGCGGTAAGGGGCAGGTGGGAACCCTGGGGGCCGGCAACCACTTCATTGAAATCGATGTCATCGACAAGATTTCAGACAAATCCATCGCCCGGCGTATCGGTCTTGATCAAGGGCAAATCGTCGTTCAGATTCATTGCGGCTCGCGCGGACTGGGCCACCAGGTTTGCGGCGATTATGTCAAACGGTTTCAAAAGGCCATCCGACAATATGGGCTTAGTCTGCCGGACCGCGAACTGGTTTATGCCCCCCTCAGCAGCCCGGAGGGTCAGGATTACCTGGCTGCGATGAAAGCGGCCGCCAACTATGCTTTTGCCAACCGGCAGGTGCTGACGCATCACATCCGCCGCAGTTTTGAGCAGGTTCTGGCCGGCAAGGTCCAAAATCATCACCTTTACCAGATCTACGACATTGCCCACAACATGGCCAAAGTGGAAACCCATGAAGTCGACGGCCGTAAAGTCAAACTGTGTGTTCATCGAAAAGGCGCTACCAGAGCTTTTGGCCCCGGATCAGCGGACCTGCCCTCCGCCTACCGCGATATCGGCCAACCGGTCCTGGTACCCGGATCTATGGGAACGGCCAGCTGGGTGCTGGTTGGCACACATGCCTCGATGGCCCGGACCTTTGGATCCACCTGTCACGGTGCCGGCCGGGCCATGAGCCGCAAAAAAGCCAAAAAGTCGGTCCAGGGTGCCGGATTGCGCGATCAGCTCGAGGCTGCCGGTATTCATGTCAGGGCCGGCAGCATGTCGGGTCTGGCTGAAGAAGCACCGGTCGCCTATAAGGACGTCAACCGAGTCGTGGATGTGGTCCATGGCGCGGGCATTGCTAAAAAAGTAGCGCGTTTGAAACCGGTTGCGGTTATTAAAGGTTAAAGAGGAGGAACAAAAAATGCGAGTACAATTTAAAAATATTTTATGCGCCACGGATTTTTCGGATTTTTCCAATCATACAATCGGCTATGGTGTCGCACTGGCCAAGGAGTTTGACGCCAGGCTGATCATCTGCCACGTGATTGACCTATCATCGGTTGCCATATACGGTGAATTTCAGCTGGATCCGGTTGGACAGCAAAACCGCATTATGGAGGATGCCAATGCTCAGCTTGAAGCCTTGGCCGGTGATCAGCCGGCGGCCTGGGAGCCTTTAATCACAGTCGGCAAGCCGGCCGATGAAATATCCCGGGCGGTCGAAGAACAAAATATTGATCTGGTGATTACGGCCACCCGCGGCCGCTCAGGATTCAAACGTTTGATCCTGGGCTCGGTCACTGAACGTTTGATGCGCACCCTCACCTGCCCGTTGCTGGTGGTGCGCAGCCCGGAGCATGAGTTTGTCACCCCGCCGCAGCAAAAAATCCAGCTGCGAAAAATTCTGGTAGGATGCGATTTCTCACCGGATTCGGGTCGGGCGTTCGATCACGGCCTGAGTCTGGCTCAGGAATTTCAGGCCGAATTGCACCTGGCCCATGTAATCGAACCGCCTGTCCAGCCGAATTTGCTCAAAGAAGAGCCATGGGTGCCGGGGAAAATCCAGGAAGACTACCACAACCTGCTGATCCAAAAACTCAAAGACATGGTGCCCGGGGAGGCCGCCAATTGGTGCACCCCCCAAACCAGTATTATGGCAGGTCAGCCCTATGACGAACTGGTCAAATACGCGGATACCAGGGACATCGACATGATCGTTCTGGGCGTGCGGGGGCATGGCACGGTCAAAACCCTGTTTCTGGGATCCACCACGGACCGCGTCATTCGAAATTCACCCTGCCCGGTCCTGTCGGTGAGCCTGAAAGTCCAGCAGGAGTAGCCGTTAACCGCCGGCCGGTTATTGACTTTACCACTTAATTAAGGGAAAAATTCTCATGACTTCAAAAATTACAGAACACATATCAATCTATGAAAAGAAGTATCGACAAGATTAAACCGGCAGCAGACAAGCGGGTGTTGCTGTTTCTGGCCGGTATTATGTGGATCGGGGTCGGCACAATGCTTCTGTTTTTATCATATTCCTGGCTGAGTGCTTTTCACGTCCACGGCTCCTTTTTATTCGGCGGATTGGGTGTCAGCGCTGCATTAGTGATCCATCATTTTGGATTTTTGAAGATTGTAGATAAAAACCTGGCACGAATTTTAGCGATGGAAGAAAAAAGGTGCGTATTTTCTTTCTTAACATGGAAGAGTTATATCATGATCGCCCTGATGGTTGCCATGGGCGCAGTGTTGCGGCATTCTCCGATACCAAAACCGTATTTAGCGGTGCTCTATATCGGAATCGGCCTGGCACTGGTCCTTTCGAGCATTCGATACTTAAGAGTTTTTCTAAGTCAATCTAGCAAAACCAAATAGGAGGCAGCTTGGATATAAATGGCCGATCTGTCATTCAATCGCGATCCCAGCCTCCTCAAAAATCGGTCGTAGATAGTCCAGACTTTCTTGGCCGGCTTCTTCCGGCATATCCTGGTAGGTATAGAGTTCCAGACTGATATCGTATTGGTAGCCGAGCTGCGCCATGGATTGGAAAATTTCTTTAAACTCGATGCCGCCGCGGCCGGCAATCAAATGATTGTGCTCCCGACTGGGATCGATATCTTCAATGTGCACGTGCCCCACCCACTGGAAAAGTTCCTCAAACGCTGCCTTGGGATCTTCACCGACACAGAAGAAGTGGCCGATGTCAAAATTCAGCCCGATCGCATCGGACTGCACATCCTTGATAAAGTCCTTAAACTGGGCCGTGGTTTCAATCATAAGATCAGGCTCCGGTTCCACCAGAATCATAATGCCCAGTTCTTCGGCCAGCGAAACCACCCGATTCAGTCCCTGATGAAATAATTGCATGGCCTGTGATCTTGCCATTCCGTCCAGCGGGCCACCCGGCGGAATCGAAATATTCGGACACCCGATCTGTTTGGCAACTTTCAGTGAGTCAAGGGTATGTTGAATACGAATCTCCCGTCTCTCTTTCTCCGGTTCGATCCACGAGGGCAGATACGTGTCGCCAACGGCAAATAGCGTGAAACTGTTTAAATTGTTCAATTTTATGCCATTTTTTACCAGAACTTCAGTGAGATGCGCCAACTGGTTATCATCAAAATCCGGCGGGTACAGATGCGGTCGATCCCCCAGGATTTCGACGCCTTTAAATCCGATGCGGGCTATTTTTTCAATGGCTTCATCCAGAGAGAAATTTTTAAACGCATTGGTGCTGTATCCAAATACCATGGGTGATTCCTTATCGTTATGAATTATAAGATAATAAAACCTTGCTTCAATAATTATTCCAGCGGATTCAGCAAAATGCCTAAAGTGTCTAAAATGCAACTTTAGCCATTTCTTTGAATAGCTATGAACTAGACGCCTCGTCTCCCATCAACAGCGATTCATGATTTCGTTATAGCGGCCGCCAACTTCTCTTCGCACTCTTGTTCCAGCTTCGCCAGACTGCTCACCTGTTGTTGAAATGTTAAAGGAGGCGAGTCTCCCACAGGCTTTTTGAAATAAAACCCTAATTCCGGAATGGGACCGCTGCGCCCGACAATTTGCAGGGCGGCCACCCACCGCGCCAGATCCAGGACAAGGGGGGCCGCCAGAATGGAATCCCGGCCCAGAAGATTGAGGCGGATACTCATTGGCAACCCGAATAACCCTTTGAAATCAATAGCATCCCAGGCTTCCTTGGCATCGCCGCGGGGTGGGTAGTAATCGATATGAACCTTGTGGGCGGGTGCCCCGTATTGTTGACCAACCTCATACCCGAGAATATCATCCAACAATTTGGTTTTATTGCGCAATTTCCCGGCTGCTCTCGCGGGATCCATCAAATTGGCCCCATCGGCATTGCCAAGTATGTTTAAACTGTACCACCCATCCACCAGCAGGTTGCGAGCCTTGAGGGCCGAGGCCAGGACCACTTTAAAATAGGTCTGGCCGGTTTTGCCGTCGCGACCGGCAATGGGAAGTCCATTATTAGCCGCTTCATCCTGCACTACCGGGATTTCAACAGGATTGGGGGTAAAATTTACTACCGGTATACCGGATTTAATGGCGGCCAAAGTATAGGCCAGATCCGGCAGAATGCTGACATCAGCTTCGGCAAAAAGTTGTAAAAGGTCCTGACAGGCATCGAGGTTCTGATAAGCTGCAGCCGGTAAAAGATCGATAAATACCGCTCGCGCACCCGGATGCTGTGATTTGAATTCGTTGATGTCCCGGCACAGCCGCTCAACTTGTTCTTTAAAATCAATCGCGCTGTCCGGGGCTTTAATCACGGGGGTTTGGTCGAGACCCTCAGCGTGGGGTTGCCAGATTGCGTCCGGCAGGACGCCATGGCGCTTTATTGCAGCGGTATAGCTTTCAGCACTGGTGTCCCAGCCGGCCAGCCGGGTGGCCGGCAAGGGGCCTAAACCGGCGAACATATGCCCGGTAGTCAAACTGGGTAAAATAGATGCCGGATCGCGGCGCATCGCCGCCAGGGCCACAGCCAGCGTAGAAGCCACCGCACCTTTAACGCCGGCAACCATCAGAAGCAGTGAATCGCCATTTGTTTGGTCTGGATGAAACATCATAAAAATCCTGTCCCGCTAGAGTAATATTTAATTGTCCGAAGGGACGAATATAGGGAAATGCATCGGGGGTGTCAAGGATGATCACACTGAGGGGATAGCTAAGTAAAATTCATTGCCGACAGATTTATGCGGAAACAATCGATTTGTCAGAATACGGCCTTAAAATTCCAAACCTCAAGCACCAAATTTCAAATAAATTCCAAATCACAATAATTAATGACCAAAACATGTCGTTTCGAATTTTGAATTTTGGTCATTGGGATTTATTTGGAATTTGTATTTTGGTGCTTGTAATTTTTATGTCTTAACCCGGGCCATAAACGGCAGCCGTTGCTACATTGAGCGACTCTCTTTTGAATCGGCCAAAGGTTCGTCGATAAGCTGATCAAACATGGCAATCGATTCCCGGCTGTCCCATTCCCGCTGTCCGATGACCCGCCCGACTATCCGGCCGGTTTTATCGAGTATTAGGGTGGTTGGAATTGCCCGTATGGCAAATTCGGGGACGGTTTTTCCAAATGAATCCAGCAGGACCATGAATGTCAGCTGATTTTGTTTAAAAAAACGCTGCACTTGCGCCGCAGAATCCTGGAGGCTGACGGACACCATGGCAAAATCTTTGTGTTTTAGTTTGCGGTGCAGTTTTTCCATTGCAGGCATTTCAATTACACAGGTAGGACACCAGGTGGCCCAGAAATTGAGAAACACAATTTTACCTCTGAAATCAGATATGTTAACATCCGCGCCGTTTAAATCCGGCAGCCGGACTTCAACCTGACTCGAACTGGATGGAAATATTTCAACTCCCATATCAACGAGCAACTGATCTAAAGCCCGGCTTTCGGGTTTTGCCCTGGCCAGCGGATTGACACCGAACACAAACGCCGCAATAAAGCCACATCCTATCAATCCAATACAGACAAGCGCTATTTTAAGTTGTATATTTTTAGGCATGGTTAAGAAATTTTGTGCCCGTATTCCTTGTCTACGAGATTAACCACCTGATCAACGGTTAATCCCTGTTGAAGTTTGTTTAGTTGGGCAGCATTTCGTTGATTTTTTCTCCTTTTGGCCACTTTTCTGCACTCCATAGATCTGAGCTGTCTTCCGCCAGTTTGCCATCGGTTACCCGCAAAATCCGTTGCGCATAGCCGGCACAATCCGGGCTGTGAGTGACCATGATAATCGTCATGCCTTCCCGGTTTAGTTGCAGGAGCAGCTCCATTATTTCATGGGTGGTTTTGGTGTCCAGGTTACCCGTGGGTTCATCAGCCAGCAAAACCGGCGGCTCGTTAACGATTGACCGGGCAATTGCGACTCGTTCCTTTTCACCGCCTGAAATTTGATTCGGCAGGCGATTGGCTTTGTTCCCCAGACCGACCTTGGTTAAGGCCTCCTGCGCCATCGCCCGCTTTTTCTTTTTATGCGCCTTGACGACGACCAGCGGCAGCATGACATTTTCAATAACAGTCAGGTAGGGTACGAGATGAAAACTCTGGAAGATAAACCCCAGAAACTCTCTGCGAAAGTCGGCCTGCTGTTCCTGACGCAGGCTGTAAATGTCAATATCATCGACAACCAGCCGGCCTGAGGTCGGGGCGTTCATGGCGCCCAGCATACCGAGCAATGTGGATTTGCCGGCACCGGATTCCCCCATTACCCCGACGAATTCGCCTTCTGCGATTTGAAAGCTGATGTCGTCGACCGCCGCAACAATCGCATCGCCGCTGCCGAAGGTTTTAGTTAAGTTTTCAGCTAGGATATAACTCATAGTTAGTTCGCTCCAATTAATTTGATAATTCAGTTCACCGCCGAAATCGCAGAGCGCGCAGAGGGTTTTTAAAAAAAATAAGTAAGCTTGAATATCATATGATGGAATTGTCCATCATAAAATTGTAATTTTCTCAGCGTTCTCTGCACTACTAATTTGTAAATTCTTTAAATTTTATTAAGCAAAATTTCTATTATTTTTTTTGGGACACGGATTTAACGGATTTGCACGGATAAAAAAACGTTTTCCTTTTAGCGAAGCTAAATCATTTCATGAATCTGTGTTTATCCGTGTTCATCCGTGTCCTAATTTAAAATAAGCGACTAATGTGTAAGTGCTTATTTGGTTGCGGCTCCGCCGCGCTGTGATCTCTGCGGTAAAACATAGTAGGCTACAATGCCCTGAGGGCTTCATTCGGATCCATGCGGGCCGCCATCAGGGCTGGATAGGCACTCGAGATCAAACCGACCGCCAGCGCGGCGATAAATGCGGCGCCGGCCAGTTCCAAATTAAACGGAACTGATCCCGCGTGACTTTCGCCAAATATTGCCAGGCCGGCTTTGGTTGCAGCGAACCCCAGAAAATAACCAATGATACCGGCCATTCCGGATACAATCGCCGCCTCCGTAAAAACGATCCGCATAATGTGGCGTTTGCGGTATCCAATCGCACGAAAAATGCCGATTTCATCGGTACGCTCACGTACGCTGCTCATCATCGTCACCAGCACGACCAGGCTGCCGATCAGAAGGATGATGCCCGAAATACCATATGAAATTTTTTTGAGATGGCCCAGCGTCTCCATCCGGCTTTTGACAACCTGCTGAATAGCCATCACCTTGGCGCCGGGCAGCACGTCGGAGATCTGTTTGACCATGGCATCGATCGGGCAATCTTTGCAAAGCGCGGCCACCTCGGCCATGGAAACCTTTCCCTCCTTACCGAAAATCGACTGGGCCGTGCCAAGGCGGGTAAATATCAGCTGATCGTCTTGGGAACCGGTAGGCTGGAGAATGCCGGAGACCATCAAATCAGTATTGTTGACCTTCAGGCTGCTGCCGGCCGCCAAACCAAGCACCCGGGCAGCTTCGGAGCCCAATACAATCCCGTCCGCATCCGGCAGGGCACCCTGTAATTTCCACCATGGTTTTAAAATTTCAGCTGCTTTGAAATCGACACCGGCCAGGAGAACTTTGTGGCTGGCGACATTGGCCACTCCCAGGACCAGGGGTCCCAAGGCGGCGATATTGGCTGAATTTTTAATCTGGCTCACACGCACCAGGTCCTGCTGACGAATTTCTTCCATTTCAAAAGACACTCCGCCCAGTGACAGTCCACCATATGAGAGCGCCAGGTTTTCAGTTTTGGGCACAACCAGAATGTTGGCCCCAAACTTTTCAAGTTTGTGGTTGATATCGCTGGTCATGGCTTCAATATAGCTGATGATACCCACCACCGTGGATACGCCGATGACCAGACCGGCCAGCACAAAAGCGGCTTTGCCTTTGCGCCGTAAAAGGTTTTTTATTGAGACATCGTTAAGGTTCATATTTCATTCCTTTAATTAATCCGCCCTTAGAAAGAGCACTGTTAGGGTTCAATATAAATAAAAAAAATTGGTGCATGTTTTAAGACCGAAGCTCTGCGAATTAATTATATTATGCTGTAAATCTTCAATTCCCATCAGGCTTTGCCGTTTAAATTAAAATATTGGCGCCCTTGCTGGATGTCCTTGACCTGAATAATCAACTTGTCATTTTCCAGGCTGCGCTTTAACGGTGCCGGATTACAACCGCCCTTGACTTCATTGACCAACACGGAGGCAAACCGGCGCCCGCAGTTGCGGCAAACCATGACATCACCATCCTGATAATAGCCTTTACCGGCCGGCCAGCAGACATCGCAGGCATCAAACGCCGCCCGGATAACACCATCCGAGCTTTTGAGAATAAAATAGCGAATGGTCATGTTACCGTCTACATGCTCAAAATGACGCGCCTTGCCGTCGTCAAACAGGCTGATGGGAAAGGACACGAACGTGCCACCGGCGGTTGCCGGCGCAGATGCGGTTGCGGTAACTGCGCTACCGCCCTGAAAAACATAAAAAATGGCCCCTCCGGCGAGGAGGACGGCTCCAATAACGGCGAATAGAAGCGGCAGACGGCTTTTGCTCTCGGTGCCTAATACAGCAGCCTTTTTGGCGGCGATTTTTTGCTGATTCTTATTTTTTGACGGGTTGCTTTTTTTATTTCCTTTTTTTGACATGAGAACGACTCCTTTGATTGTCTTTATTTAAGTTGGTCACACATTGTAATGAACCGATATGTTTTATCCGAAGCTGGTATTGCTAACTTTCAGGCCGGAGCAATTAACTGAAACCGATGGTCGCGAATATAGTGCCGCTGGATTCTGTCGGACATCTATATCGAACCGGCAAACGCCACCAATCCGGACTGAATTGAAGAAACAGGAATTCAATTTTCTGGCAGATTGCAGGCCCAAGCCTACAATCAAATAGGTATCAAATTAGCAAGGATAAATGTTGTAAATATAGGTGGGGAGATTTGAATTTCGGGTCCAGGACCTGAACAATAAATTCGGCACCGGGATTTTGACTCATATCACTGGCGTCGATCAAAATAACCGAGACCCCCCCGGTATAGGAATGATAATGACAGCATGCGGCCGGGATAATCTCCGGCAATTCAAATGGCTTCGCGGATTGTATATCGCAGGGATTAAACGGGACCCCCGCACAGCAGCCCTGGGGGGATCGCATCTGTTTTTCGGCCGCGGGCTGCGTATGCGCCGAAGCGGTCTGGCAGCAGCATGTCATTGCGCAGCCGATAGATGCCATTGCCCCGGCGGCAAACAGGCTTGCGCCAAGAATAATGACCATGGCCGTACAGACAGCCTTCAGCATGGTCGATCTTGTGCCGGTGGGGATCTTATTCATAGTCAGTTACTATATAAAATACCACATTGTGCTGTCAATAAAAATTTGCACAAGAACGTCAATAAAACATCAGTATGCCGGTCTCTTTACAAGATCGCCGATCGTATATATATTTACAGCCAATTATCGGCTGAATCTTGCATGAAAATTGATGAGACTTTGAGAAACTCCGGCTCAAGCAAATTTCTGATAGCACCCGGCTTGACCGTAAAGTCGTTTGAGGAGTCGACAATCAACGCAAGTTATAAAAATAAAGAAAGGATTGACTATGAGCTACGATTTCAACGCGGACGACGTATTTGAAATGGCGGAACAAATGGAACGAAACGGCGCAAAATTCTATCGCACGGCGGCTGACAGCACCCAGGATTCCGGCAACAAGGAATTTTTGCTGGAACTGGCGGCCATGGAAGACGCGCATGAAGAAACATTTAAAGCCATGCGAGCCGAATTATCAGAGCAGGAAAAAGCGTCCACCGTTTTTGACCCCGCAGGCGAGGCGGCTTTATATTTGCGTGCGCTGGCCGACACCCGTGTTTTTTTTGAGAAAGAAATTGATGTCAGTTCGTTGAAACAAATACTCAAATCAGCCATTGAAGCTGAAAAAGATTCCATTGTTTTCTATCTGGGAATGCAGGAAGCGGTGCCGAAAGATCTCGGCAAAGGTCGTTTAGATCACATTATCAAAGAGGAAATGGGGCACATCAAATTGCTCAGCAAGAAACTGATTGAGCAATAAAATTAACGGGTTCAGGAATTAAGTGGTTCAAGGTTCAGGAGTTCAAAGGTTAGACAATTGCAGAACGGCAGGTTTGTAAGCGCTAAAGAGATAATGCCTTGGAGAGAGGCGATTTTAGAGCCTTAATTGTTAAATCTTTGCATTATATGAAAAAACATTTGCGCCACCAAGACACAAAGACACGAAGAAAAACAATTGGCCATTATTTACCTTTGTTTCTTTGTGCCTTGGTGGCAGACTATTTTTCAATAAATCGGGATTTCCGTTTCAATCCAACCGGGCTTGTCCGGGTTAGAATTTTTAGGCCACAAATCTTTGAATCTTGAACTCGAACCGGTTAACCCAACTTCACTCCATATCCTTGCCGTATTCGGCCAGATCCTCCAACCCGCTCCGATCAAGGAGGGTGATTTTTTTGCCCTCGACGCGAATTAATTGTTGACCCGACAGTTTGGCAAAAATTCGTGATAATGTTTCCGGGATGGTGCCCAAGATACTGGCAAGCTGGCCTTTAGAGATATTCAGGGTGACAACATTGTCAACTCCTTGTTCCTCGGCCAGGAAAATCAGATAGGATGCCAGCCGGGCCGGCATTTCCTTTAATGACAGGTTTTCAATTTGAATGGTAAACTGGCGGAGTTTCTTGGACATTACCGCCAGCATATTCAGGGCCAGCGACGGATTTGACGCGATCAGGTCAACGATTGCGGCTCGGGGCAAAAACAGGGCCCGGGTTTTATCAATGGCCTGCGCATTGGCCGGAAATCTCTGGCCGGCAAAAACGGGCACCTCGCCAAAAGGCTGTCCGGGGCCGTAGATATGCAGGATCTGCTCTTTGCCCTCGACTGAAGCTTTAAAAATCTTTACCCGGCCTTCAGCGATGACAAAAAAGCCATTGCCGTCTTCTCCCTCTGAGAAAATAATTTCACCTTTGTTAATTTGCTTATTGACAGCGATCTGCTTGATCGCGGCGAGTTGATCTTCGGGAAGGCCGTTAAAAATGGGAATAGCGGCGATAACGTCCAGGTTTTTTTTCATAGACCTTTTGTTATTTACTTTTTGATCTTTGTCA
The DNA here is from genome assembly GCA_963710795.1 of uncultured delta proteobacterium. Lineage (GTDB taxonomy): Bacteria > Desulfobacterota > Desulfobacteria > Desulfobacterales > JAFDCJ01 > JAFDCJ01. Next base: position 18,597 of record CAVQBT010000011.1, on the reverse strand, counting down.
AGACCAATGAATCCATAGCAACAGATTTCCAAAAAAAATAGTGGCTGTTTTGATCTAAGTCAAAGCTTTGATGGAATGGATCGATTATAATCTAATCATAATTGAGTAATCCAATTTTCACAGAAGCGACAATTTCGGTTCAATTATATAAGGTGCGACAGAAATAAGCGTAAAAGAATAAACGAAAAGACAATGCGCAGCATTAAATAATTAATCCGCCGGACCTTCGATCAAGAGGTTTTAAACATTTCTAAAAGAACAATATGCAACCCTGAATTTACCATTCACAGGGCGGATTAATTACGGATTAACTAGTGAAAGGATATAACCATGAAATGTCCGGGACAAGACACCCAATACTGGCAACCAGGAGCGATCTTTGAAGTAAAATGCCCGAAGTGTGAACATACGGTGGAATTTTTCAAAGATGACACGTCGCGCAAATGCGGCAATTGCGGTCACCGGTTTGTCAATCCGAGTATGGATTTCGGTTGTGCGTCATACTGCCAGTACGCCGAGCAATGTCTGGGGACGCTGCCGCCTGAACTTTTGGCTCAAAAAGATGATTTACTCAAAGATCGGGTGGCCATTGAAATGAAACGCTATTTTAAAAGCGATTTCAAACGCATCGGCCATGCCTCCCGGGTTGCGCGCTATGCTGAAAAAATCGGCAAATATGAAGGCGGCAATCTGGCGGTAATTCTGTCGGCCGCCTATCTGCATGATATCGGGATTCTGGCGGCTGAAAAAAAGCACGGCAGCACGGCAGCTAAATATCAGGAAATGGAAGGCCCCCCCATCGCCAAGGCTATATTAATCAAATTAGGAGCCCAGGAAGAATTGATTGAAGAGGTCTGTGATATCGTCGGGCATCACCACCACCCACGAACCGATGAAACGACCAACTTTAAGGCAGTATATGATGGCGACCTAATTGAAAATCTTGACGTAAAGCAGAAGGAAAACCCCATGGATAAGGATAAGCTGTCAGAGAAAATAGATTCAATTTTCCTGACTTCAACCGGCCGCGAAACCGCCAAAGAAGTTCTGCTCAGCTAAACGGCAGGCCGGAATAATTTACCAAAAAGGAGAAATCATGAAAGTTGTCAGAAAAATTATAGAAATCGATGAAGAACTGTGTGATGGCTGTGGCAATTGCGTGCCGTCTTGCGCCGAGGGGGCCCTTGAAATCATAGACGGCAAAGCCCGGGTGGTGGCCGATATTTACTGTGACGGACTGGGAGCCTGTTTAGGAGAATGTCCGCAAGGTGCTCTCGAAATCGTTGAGCGGGAAGCCGATGAATTTGATGAGGAGGCTGTCGAAGAATTCCTGGCCGATAAGAAGCCCCAGGAAAAAACAGAAACGAAAATTATGCCTATGGTTTCAGGTGGTTGCCCGTCAGCTCAGATGCAGACATTCAAAACGACAGCGCCCAAACCCGCCGCAGCTCAGCCGGATGCCGCACCCGCCACCCAGGGAGCAGAATCCGCCCTTTCGCACTGGCCGGTTCAAATTATGCTGGTGCCCCCGACCGCACCGTTTTTAAAAGGTGCAGATCTTCTGGTACTGGCCGACTGTGTACCGGTGGCCTTCCCGACCCTCCACCAGGATTTCCTGCAGGGCAAGGCAGTCATGATGGGCTGTCCGAAATTTGATGATGCCCAGCATTACATTGAAAAATTCGCCCAGATCTGCAAAGTTTCCGGCATCAAAAGCATCACCTCGGTGGTCATGGAGGTCCCCTGCTGCTCGGCACTGCCCATGATTGTAAAAAAAGGCATGGCGCTGTCCGGAACCCCGATCCCCATGGAAGAGGTGGTAATCAGCACCAGAGGCAAAGTTATAGAACGCCGGCAGGTACAGGCGGCCTGAAATCAGCGCACGGCTCAAGTCCTCCGGCGCACGGTATAGGGTTTAAGGTTCAGGGTTCAGGCATAAGGTTCAAGGTTCAGGGTTCAAGGTTGAAATCAAGATAGCAACATTATCAACCCTTAAGCTCTGCACCTTGTACCCAACGCCCCAGGGTTCTTTGCGACTATAGATTTCCAATATTGCTAATACGCCCCATCTATCCGTATTTTGAATTTACTTTTCTGTCCTCTTTCCGAATTCCGCACTCCGACTTCCGAATTCAAAACTCTGTCATCCGGTCCGCCGCCATTTCACCCTCAGCGCTCTGCGCCATGCGCCTTACCCTCTGTACCCTGGCCCAACCGCTGCTTGACATTTTTCATCTCCTGTATCCCCCAAAATTTTATATACAAATCAGCGATCATCAGCAGACAGTGGTTCCGGCCATTTCCAGGGGTTCTCCTCATATGCCCCGGCTCTGCTGGTAATCGCTGATTTGTATTATGAGACACTTTTGTACCAAAATTTAGTCCGAGACTGTGTTGCAAAACCATATTTATTGTGATATTCAGCGATTGCCTCTCCGAGCGTTGAAAATTTATTTTAAATCATAGCATTAACATGTATCGCATTTTGGTCTGAAACGGCCTGTTTGCGCAAAACTTGAAGCACGGGATTCGGCCTATGAACCCTTAAAACAAGCGACCTGCCGTGAAAGCGCTGCCACGTGCTGCTTCTGGCACATAATTTGAAAACGGTAGCCCCATCAGGTGCGAATTCGGCAACCGTGGATTTGCCATCGTGCCCTGAATTCAACCCTTACCGGGGAGGGGGATTGCGCGTGAAACCTTGCAACCTGCACATCATCAACACGTTGAAACTCGTCGATCAGATGATTGATCTCGCAGACCGGGGCGACATTGACCGTGAGGACAATGGCTGCGGCATTCTTTACGGTGTCCTGAGGGATTCAGCCTTCAAACTGAAAAAACTGGCCGAAGCAGAAAAGTTGAATCACATCAGAAAAGGCTGGTGGCAGGACATAGAAATGACGAATCTCGAATGACGAATGTCGAATTTAGGAATCGCTACGCTCATTCAATAATGGATACTGTCTATAGCTAAACCAACCAAATTAGGAGGATAATATAGATGGCCGAATTGAAAGGAACCCAGACCGAGAAGAATCTTTTAACTGCGTTTGCCGGTGAATCTCAGGCGCGCAACCGATACACCTATTTCGCCAGCCAGGCGAAAAAAGAAGGCTTTGTTCAAATATCGGATATCTTCACTGAAACGGCAGATCAGGAAAAAGAACACGCCAAACGATTTTTTAAATTTCTTGAAGGGGGTGAGGTCATGATTTCCGGCGCTTTCCCGGCCGGTACCATCGCCACAACGATCGAAAATTTAAAGGCCGCGGCCGCCGGAGAAAACTACGAACATACGGAAATGTATCCCGGCTTTGCCAAAGTAGCCGAAGATGAAGGGTTTAAAGAAGTCGCGGCCGTCTTCAGGGCCGTTTCTGTGGCAGAAAAACAGCATGAAAAACGCTACCTGGATCTTGCCGCCAATATCGATGACGGAAAGGTCTTTCAAAGAGAAGCACCGGTGGTCTGGCGCTGTCGCAACTGCGGCTACCTGCATGAGGGGATTTCGGCGCCGAATTTATGCCCGGCATGTGCCCACCCCCAGGCCCACTTTGAACTATTAGGAGAAAACTGGTAGGCTGGATAAAAGGTCTTGACCGTTAAGAGGTTCAAGGGTTAAAGGTATTGGGGGGTGATGCCAGTCTGAATTTTTGAAAGCTCTCCAAAAACAGAAAACCTGATCAACATTACCTTTAAATCAATCAACCTATCAACAAATCAACTATTCAACTAAATCGAAGGGAGGATCAAGATGGCGGAAAAATTGGAAATATACAAATGTGAGGCCTGTGGCAATATTGTTGAGGTCATTCATGGCGGCGAGGGCGAACTCGTTTGTTGCGGAGAAGCCATGGTTTTGATGACGGAAAACACCGTGGATGCAGCCAAAGAAAAGCACGTACCCGTTATTGAAAAAGTCGATGGCGGCGTAAGGTTAAAGTCGGCGATGTGGCCCATCCCATGGAAGAAAAACACTACATCGAATGGATTGAAATCATTGCAGACGGCAAGGCCGACCGTCAGTTTCTGAACCCGGGTGAAGCGCCGGAAGCCGTTTTTAAAACGGATGCGCAAAATGTCACGGCCCGTGAGTATTGCAATCTTCATGGTCTATGGAAGGTGTAAGTTGTTAGTTGCGTGTTGTCCGTTGTCAGTAGTCAGTGACAACTGGATTTTGCTTTCGGCCCGTGAGCCGATAACCAGTGGTCGCTGTCCATGACCTACTAAAGGGAAAGAACAGTTGACGGTTGCTCTGTCCGACCATACAAAGACAAGAATCAACAGACAACGGACAACAAACAACGAACCAAATTTAAGGAGGTGATTGTATGCCAAGCTGGAAATGCTCAAATTGCGGGTACACTCTCGAAGCGGATGCCCATCCCAACGAGTGCCCATCGTGCAAGGAAAAATGTGAATTTCTTGATAATACCTGTTATACACCGGATTGTGCGTATGAAGGTACGGATCAAAGAATCGGCAAAAAGGATTGAATGATCTCATAACAGATTGGGAGAAACGAATATGGCTAAAGTTCTAATTGTTTATGCCACAAGAACCGGTGAGACTCAAACGATTGCCGATCTTATTGCTGAGGGCATTCGTTTTTCCGGTCATGAAGCTGAGGTGGTCAGCGTCAAAGAAATCAAAAACGAAGCCGCCCTTGAGGGGTATGACGGGTATGTTTTTGGATCGCCCACCTACCACGGAGAAATGCTCCAGGGAATGAAAACCTTCCTGTTCATCGCCGAAAAAGCCAACCTTGATGGCAAGATCGGCGGAGCATTCGGCAGCTTTGGTTGGAGCGGTGAAGCCAATGATCGTATTTTCGATACCATGAAACATATCTTGAAAATGGATCTGGTCGGCGATACACTGCGTTTAAAATCGAGTTCTCTGGGCGGTGGTCTGCAAATGGCCCAGGATTACGGGCGCGAAATCGCAAAAAAATTGGGTGAATAGCAAATAGCACGATATATCTATTTAAAACATGTATCAAAACGGAGGAAATTATGGTTGAGAATACGACACCCCAGCATTGTCCTGGTTATGCCGATTTTAAAAATTTGAAAGTGGTGACCTGTAAATGCGCCAAGTGTGGTGAGGAAAAAGAGATTTTTTCAGATGAATTCGATAAGCAACACGTTTGCAAGAAATGCAATGAACCCATCGATTTTACCAGTTGCAAAATTGAAGGCGAAGGCAAAAGCATTTCCCCTCGTTAATTCTTTAGACCGCATAAGCTGAAAATTTATTATTGGAAAATGAATATTAAGCTTCTTCTGATTTTGATATCGATGGTTGCATTAATGGCGGTTTCTCCGGCAGCGGAAAACCAGGGTGCTGAACATATAGAATTGGAGGGCGGCAAAAGGGGCAATATTTCGTTTCCCCACCGTCAGCACCAGAAAAATCTCGGCGACTGCCAGATATGTCATTCCTTATTTGCGCAGGAACCGGGAGTCATTCAAAAACTCAAGACACAGGGTGCGCTGAAAAAAAAGCATGTGATGAACAAACTTTGCACCAAATGCCATCGGGAAAAGAAAAAAGCCGGCCAACCGTCAGGGCCCACGACATGCAATAAGTGTCACATTAAAAAGAAGAGTTGATCAATTATCAGGTGAGATTACAATTATGCTGGTTCTCGGTTTACAGGGCAGTCCCAGAAAAAAAGGCAACACCAACTATTTGATCGCCACATTTATGGATGCCGCCGAAAAATCCGGTGCTCAAACGATTACGGTTGACGTTACCAAAAAAAACATCATCCCTTGCAAGGAATACACAGTTTGTGAGAAAAAAGGATTTTGTCCGATCGATGATGATGTCAAAGAAGAGATTTATCCATTGCTGCGCCAGGCGGATGTCGTGGTGGTGGCATCCCCGATTTTCTTCTATAACATGTCCGCCCAGCTAAAGGCCGTGATCGATCGTTGCCAGACGTTTTGGGCCAGAAAATACCGGCTCAAACTAAGGGATCCCGGCGCCAATATGCGCCGCGGCTTTTTACTTTCAGTCGGCGCAACCAAGGGCAAAAACCTGTTTGAGGGCATCCAGCTGACGACCCAGTACTTCTTCGACGCCATCTGTGCCAAATTTGAGGGCAGCCTGACCTATCGTGGCATTGAAGGTCCCAAAGACATGGCCGCCCACCCGACGGTTGTCGACGATGTTGCTAAGGCTGTCAGCAGTATCTTGGAGCCGTTTCAGGGAAGGAAAAAAGTGCTTTTCGCCTGTCGGGAAAATGCCTGCCGCAGTCAAATGGCCAGTGCCTTTGCGCAATCTCTGGCAGGAGACAGGTTGGAAGTCATTAACGGCGGCAGCGAGCCCGGCGATGAGGTCAACCCGGATATGGTTAAGGTCATGCATGAAAAGGGCATCGACATGGCCTTTCGGAGTCCCCAATCTATTGATGAAGCGATTTCACACGTTAAGCCTGACTATATCATCACCATGGGCTGCCGGGAGCAGTGCCCGTATGTCCCGGACGCACAGATACAGGACTGGGATCTGGCAGACCCGGCCGGACAAACAATTGAATTCATGCGCGAGGTTCGCGACGATATTGAAAAAAGAGTCAATGAATTAATCAAAGATATCACCTGAAACGGAAAAATGAAAATTGAAGCTTGTAAATTTTGGAGACGTAACGATCGTTGATTAATTAGGCTTAAATGTAGCTAAAAATTTAAACAAAAGGAGGAAAAACATGGACAGGTATGTCTGCGTGATCTGCGGTTATGTGTACGACCCGGAGCAAGGTGATCCGGACAATGGTGTGGCAGCAGGAACCAAGTGGGAAGATGTACCGGATGATTGGGAATGCCCGGTATGCGGTGCCGGCAAGGATGATTTCGAAAAAGAAGAATAACCCCTGCTGGCCTTAAATCCATAAACTTTAATTGATGCCCTTTTCTGGCAGAAATCCAATTTTCTGGCAAAAAGGGCATCGATTCTTAAGGCCAAATTGCTTTGATGTGGATCATGTATATATTTTAGTTCCAGCCGCAGTGAGTTAATGATCATATTCAAAGCAACAAAATTAACGAAAAATATAGACTGAGGAAAATAAATGGAAGCGATACAAATTGCGGACGGTGTTTATGATGTGGGCGTTATCGATTGGAATATCAGGGATTTTCACGGTTATTCGACGGATCTTGGCACAACCTATAATTCCTTTTTGATTACGGATGAAAAAACGGTTCTCGTGGACACGGTTAGAAAGGGTTTTGCCGACCAACTGATCGAAAATATCTCCAGCGTGATCGATCCCAAAAAAATAGATTATGTGATCAGCAATCACACTGAAATGGATCACTCCGGCAGCCTGGCCCGGGTGATGCACAAAATAGGCGAAGATAAACCCATATTCTGCTCCAAAATGGGTCATAAGAACCTTGGGAAGCATTACCGGCAAAATTGGAATTACCGGCCCGTTGCCGACGGGGAAAAACTGAGCATCGGTAAACGGACGCTGACTTTTCTGGAAACCCGCATGATCCACTGGCCGGACAGCATGTTCACCTATCTGAATGAAGACAAAATTTTATTTTCCAGCGATGGGTTTGGACAGCATTATGCCGGACCTGAAAAATACGATGACGAAGCCGGCGATAAAGTCATGCATCACGCCAAAAAATACTTTGCTAATATCCTGCTTTTATACTCAACCCACATCCAGAAATTGCTGGACAGCGTATTGGGCCTCGGATTGGAAATTAAGATGATATGTCCGGACCACGGTGTCATCTGGCGCAAAAATCCATCAAAAATCGTCGACGCCTATGTCCGATGGGTCCGACAGGAACCCCAACAAAAGGCGGTCGTGATATACGATACGATGTGGCACAGCACCGAGAAAATGGCCGAAAACATCGTTGCCGGAATCATCAAGGAAGGCGTCCCCGCCATACCGCTGCATCTGAGAAAATGGCATCGCAGTGAGATCATGACGCAAGTTTTCGATGCTAAAGCGGTCGTCCTGGGTTCGCCGACCCTAAATAATCAGCTCTACCCCTCTCTGGCGGATTTCATCACCTATATGAAGGGCCTCAAGCCGTTAAACAAAATCGGCGCGGCCTTCGGCTCATACGGCTGGAGCGGAGAGGCGGTCAAACTCCTCAACCAAGAGCTTGAAGCCATGAAAATTGAAATCATCGATCCAGGGCTGAGAGCTCAATATGTGCCGGACCAGGAGGCCTTGGCGGGTTGCTATGAACTGGGCCGTAAGATCGGCAAAGCGGTAAAAGAATCGTAATTTGATATGAAAATTCCGGTAGTTGAACTCAGTGATTGCATCGTCTGCGGGGTCTGCGTGGAGGCCTGCCCGGAGGTATTCAGGTTAAATGATGCCGGCTACATCGAAGTTCGCGATTTAAAAAGCTTTCCGGAAGCGGAAGTCAATGAAGCGATTAAACACTGCCCGGCCGATTGCATTTTCTGGCAGGAAGAGTGATTAGATACATTGAATATTTTAGATTGAATATTGAATATTTGTGGAAACGATCAATGAGGCCAAAAACCAGGGGTTGCCGTCGCTGGAGGATATGCTGGGACACCCCGGTATGGCTCGCTACCGGGATGCCGGTTTTGAGATAATTACCTTTTAATTAATGGAAGATACAAAAATAGGCGGCCGAAAACTAAAAAAAATGGTCGCGGAGTTTCTTCAGACAGAAGACTTTAAAAAGGGACTCTACGAAATCAGGCGACTGCCTCCCCGGCAGGTTGTCAATCCACTTTTCTCTTTTTTATGCAGCATCGATGAGCGGATAAAGTGGCGTGCGGTAACGGCCATGGGGCAGGTCATATCGGATCTGGCCGGGTCCGATATGGAATCAGCCCGGGTCGTCATGCGCCGCTTCATTTGGCAGTTGAACGACGAATCCGGCGGAATCGGTTGGGGCTGCCCGGAGTCGATGGCCGAAGCCATGGCTCAAAATATAAACCTGGCCGAGGAATTCGGGTGCTTGCTTATTTCCTACATCCAGCCGGATGGCAATTATTTAGAGCATCCGGTTTTACAGCGCGGGGTCCTCTGGGGAGTCGGCCGCCTGGCTAATAGCCGACCACAGGTTGCCCGCCAGGCAGCAGGGCACCTCCTTGATTATATGGTATCTGCCGATCCAACCCTCAGGGGCCTGGCCGCTTGGGCGGCAGGACCCATTGCCGGCCGGGACACATTTGCGGAACTCGAAAAACTGACCCGTGACCAGGGCCGGCTGGCCGTGTACCGCGACGGACGGCTGGTTCAGTATTCCGTCGGCCAGCTGGCACAAGAGGCGCTGGACGCTGCCCAACAACGGCAGTAGTAGCTGAGAGTTATTTGGTTATCAGTTAATTTCGAAGTATTGGAGTGCTGAAGTGTTGGAGTAATGGATAAGGGAACGACATCTTTTCCAACACTCCAATACTCCATCACTCCAGGTACGAGACTATCAATAAATTTCAACAACTTTATGAGTAACAATTAGTTGGTCATCGCATCGATATAGGAATACCATGGACTGGTCAAAAGAAGCAGAAAATGCTGTCAAAAAAGTGCCCTTTTTTGTGCGCAAGCGGGTCAAGGCGCGGGTTGAAAAAGATGCCCGGGAGGCCGGCAAAAAGGAGATCTCGCTGGCCGACGTCAAAGCGACTCAGGCCCGCTATCTTAAAAGCATGGCCTCGGAAATCAAAGGCTATCAGGTTGAAACCTGTTTCGGTCCCGGCGGATGCCCGAATCGGGCAATCGTCAGCGATCGGCTTTTGGAGCAGGTCGAAAGCCTTCTCCAAAAAGAAGACTTGCCCGGATTTCTTAAAGCGCATGTCAAGGGCGATCTTAAGTTTCATCACGAATTCAGAGTGGCTCTGGCCGACTGCCCCAATGCCTGCTCCCAGCCTCAAATAAAAGACATCGGCATCATCGGTGCCTGCTCACCGGAATTAGCCGGGGAAGCGTGCTCCCAGTGCGAAGCCTGCGTTGAGGCTTGCAGGGAGGATGCGATTACCTTAAGCCCTGAAGACGAGTTCCCCCAAATCGACTATGCCAAATGCCTGTCCTGCGGCAAGTGCATGCAGGTTTGTCCCACGGGTACGCTTGTTGAAGGCACCCAAGGCTTCCGGGTACAGCTGGGCGGCAAACTCGGCCGGCATCCCCGCCTGGCAAAAGAGCTGCCGGGAATTTACAGTGAACAGCAGGTACTGGAAATCCTCAAAGACTGCCTGCAGTTTTATAAACGAACCAGCAAACACGGCGAGCGATTGGGTCAGATTTTAACGCCGGCTGATTTCGAAAAAATCGCCGACCGGCACTCCACTTATTAAGGAGTTCATTAGTGTTTATACATGGATTCACCGCCCGCTCCGCTCGAGACGCAAAGAGCGCAGAGGGTATTTTTCTTTTCATTTGCCTTTGAGAGGAAGGCAAGTGAAAAACAACCAGCCTACGGCAGATGATATTCAATTCATTTAATTAGATTAACCGCAGACATAAATTTTACGTTAATACCAAACCATGCAGTTCGAAGATCAGATTTGTGATTTGCCCCCAGGGCATGGATCTAATTATTTGCCGTTGCTTGCAATCTCAAGCTTTCAAGCTGCTGCTCACATCAGCGCTGCACCACTCACCGCAAAACTTAAAGGCCCAGATATACTGATTTATTCGTGCTTTCTGGCGAATAAACCACAGTTGACAAATCGGGAATCAATACAAATTATTTAGGTGTAACTATAAGCGTAAAAGGCACCAACATATAACGTCTACAAATCAAGGAGAACCGTCAAAATGGCAAAAGATACCCTTTCCATACCTAAAATTTCCTGCGGCCATTGCGTTAACGCCATAAAAAATGAGTTGAGCGAACTGGAAGGCGTCAAATCAGTGGAGGGCAGCCCCGAAGCCAAAACCGTTGATGTCGAATGGGAGGCTCCGGCCAGCCTGGATAAAATTAAAGCAACCCTGGAAGAAATCAATTATCCGGCTGCCTAGTACTGCGACTCACAAATACGTTAAAAACTAGAACGGCAAGTTAAACTGTAGTTGAGCATTTGAGTATAAAAAATTGCAAGCCCCAAAAAACAAATAACAAACAATATCCAAATCCCAAGCTCCAATGACCCAAACAGGTTTTGGATTGCAGCCACGTGGTTGCTTAAGTCTGACCACAACAGACTGAAGTTTGTCAGAAAAAGTCGAATCGAATTGATTCACTGAAAGGTAGGATTTGTTTCGAATTTGAGTTTTGTGATTTGAGATTTATTTGTAATTTGGAATTTGAAATTTGGAATTTCTACGAAATCATGAAAGATGTGACTACGAAAGCATCCAGTTAAAGCGATGACCGAGCAAAAAATAACACTCCCCATTACCGGCATGACCTGCGCCAACTGCGCTGCCAACATTGAACGGGCGGTTAAAAAACTGGATGGTGTGGCCGAAGCCAACGTAAATTTTGCGGCCGAAAACGCTGCCGTCGCCTTTGACCCGCGGCAGCTTCAGCTGCAGGATGTGGTTGAAAAAATTAACAAATCAGGCTTTGGGGTTACCACCACCAAAGTCGAGATGCCGGTCACCGGCATGACCTGTGCCAATTGTGCGGCCAATATCGAACGTGCCCTGAACAAAAAAGTTCCCGGGGTGGTAAATGCCGCGGTAAATTTCGCGTCGGAACGGGTACTGGTGGAATATGTTCCCGGAGCTGTGGATGTGGCAGACATCGTCGGGGCCATCGAAAAAGCGGGTTACGGTGCCATCCCGCCGGAAGAGGGTTCGGACGCAGAAGATGTCGAGCAGCAGGCCCGCGAGGCCGAAATTAAAGATCAGACCCGCAAATTTGCCGTGGGAGTATTGTTCGCCCTGCCGCTTTTCGTAATCAGCATGGGACGCGATTTCGGTCTCATCGGGCCGTGGAGCCATGCCCTCTGGGTCAACTGGCTTTTCCTGGCTCTGGCCACGCCGGTTCAGTTTTACACCGGTTGGGATTATTATGTCGGCGGGTATAAAAGCCTGAAAAACAAAAGTGCCAATATGGACGTACTGGTGGCTATGGGATCTTCGGTGGCCTACTTTTATTCGCTGGCTGTTCTCTTTTTTCCTGCCATCGGAGCGCACGTCTATTTCGAGACTTCCGCAGTGATTATCACCCTGATCAAACTGGGCAAAATGCTGGAAGCCCGCACCAAGGGCCGCACCGGGGGTGCCATCCGCAAGCTGATCGGGCTGCGTCCCAAAACCGCAACCATCCTGCAGGATGACGTCGAAAAAGAGATTCCGCTCACCCGGGTTAAAGTCGGTGATACGGTGATTGTCCGTCCGGGTGAACGAATTCCGGTCGACGGTCTGGTGCTTGACGGCCAATCGGCTGTGGATGAATCCATGCTCAGCGGTGAACCGCTGCCGGTGGACAAGCAGCCCGGCGATACCGTGGTCGGCGGCACCATCAACGGTGAAGGGCTGCTGCGTTTCACTGCCACCCGGGTCGGCAAGGAGACCGCCCTGGCCCAGATTATCCGCCTGGTCCAGGAAGCCCAGGGCAGCAAAGCGCCCATCCAGGCCCTGGCAGACAAAGTGGCGGCTATTTTTGTGCCGGCGATCATCGTGATCGCATTTGCGGTCTTTATCCTGTGGTGGGCGTTGACCGGTGAGTTTGTTCCGGCTATGATCCGGCTGGTGGCGGTTTTGGTGATTGCCTGCCCCTGTGCCCTGGGTTTGGCCACGCCGACGGCTATTATGGCCGGCACCGGCAAAGGGGCGGAACACGGCATCCTGTTTAAAAGCAGCCAGGCCCTGGAAACCGCAACCCGGCTCGATACGATCGTATTGGATAAAACCGGCACGATTACCCTGGGCAAACCGTCAGTCGTCGATATTCTGCCGATCAAGCCCGGGATTGATACGGCAGAAGAACTGCTTCAATTAGCGGCATCGGTTGAAAAAGGCTCTGAACACCCCCTGGGCAAGGCCATTGTCAAGGAAGCCGGAACCCGTCAAATTGAACTGTTAAAGATCCGGGATTTTAAGGCATCCGGCGGATTCGGTGTGCAAGCCAAGGTCAACGGCAGCCTGGCGATGCTCGGCAAACCCCGCTGGTACCAGGAGCTGGGCATCGACATCGAGACCGTCGCAGACGACATCCAACGGCTCCAATCCGAAGGCAAAACCGTGATGGTGATGGTAAAAGACCGGGATTTGTGCGGCCTGATATCGGTTTCCGACACGCTGAAGCCGGAATCCAAAGATGCCATCGGACAGCTCCACGCCCAGCATCTTAAAGTCGTAATGCTGACCGGCGACAACCAGCAGGCCGCCCAGACCATCGCCTCCCAGGTCAATATCGATGAAATCCTGGCCGAGGTTCGGCCGGAAGATAAGTCATCCAAAATAAAAGCGCTGCAGCAAAATGGTGCGCGGGTCGGTATGGTGGGTGACGGCATCAATGATGCCCCGGCCCTGGCCCAGGCCGATGTCGGCCTGGCCATTGGCACCGGCACCGATGTGGCCATCGAGACCGCCGGCGTCATTCTGGCCAGCGGCAGCCTGAGCGGTGTCCCCCGGGCCATCCAGCTCAGCCGCGCCACCATGAACACGATCAAACAAAATCTTTTCTGGGCCTTCGGCTATAATGTCATCCTGATCCCGATTGCCGCGGGGATTCTCTACCCGTTCGAATCCCTGCCCACCATGCTGCGCCAATTGCACCCCATCCTGGCCGCCCTGGCCATGGCCTTCAGCAGTGTTTCCGTCGTCAGCAACAGTCTGAGGCTCTACAAAACCAAAATAAAATAACCTGATTTTTGGATTTGAAATTTCACCATATTGATCGGAGGGGATACTGCGAAATAAGCTCGTCCGGTGTCAATATAATCAATCCCGCGACAATCGACTGGCATATCAAAATGCGATCAAAGGGATCTTTATGAAGATCAGGCAGTTTTGTTAGATATAATGTTGCCTCTTCATCCAAGGGAAGACTATCTATGTGATGTTGTTTCCGTTGAGTTGGAATATATTTTTCCGGTGGTTTCGGGAGTGATAATTTGCCTCGCTTATATTTGATTGCGATCTCCCAGGTGGAAGCAACACTGAGATAAACTTCATTTGATGGATCAATAAATAATTTCTTAGCCTGTGATGAAAGTTTAGGATCATTCGTAATAATCCAGAGAAACGTACAGGTATCCAAAAGAACTTTCATATATCATCCCCATTAAAGGAGGCCAGTATATCATCCGGCAGCGGTTCAAAAAATGCAGGCGTAACTTCAAATTCACCTCTGGCTAATCCCAAGGGGCGGTGATCTTTTCTTGGTGGATGAATTGGCCTTATTTCTGCAATTGGGATATTCCTTTTGCACAAAATTATGATTTCACCTTTGGCCAGCTCATCGAGATATCGAGAAAGGTGTGTTTTTGCTTCATGTATGTTTAGTCTTATCATAAGTTCACTTATAGACTAACTATTAAACTAAGTCAATCTCTTATTTTCATTGTGGATGGCAACTAAATAGGGGATGTCGGTTGTTTTAATGTTTTGCCGCGAAATGAGCCTGCGCTTTAAATGTCCGGAAGGATTCTTTCAGCTCCTCTATTTCATTTTGTAACGATTCTACCGCCGATTCAAGTTTTTCGATCCGGTCGTCCGAGACGGGTGCAGCGACGTTGAGCGTAGAGGCTTCCTGCGGTTCTGCAATGTTCGTATCGCCGCCGAGCCGGTGGGCAATGCGGGCTTCCTTGCGGCCGGGAAGGCGCGCAAGTCGCCGAACCAGGTCCCATTCTTCAAGGTTCTCCAGAGTTTTCAGCACCGCATCCAGATTTTCGAATTGGCACAGCCGGGAGGTACGGCCCCGGATTTCGCCCGCGGTCTGGGGCCCGCGCAACAGCAATACACACATCGCTGCAGTTTCCCGGGGCACGAAGTTGTACTCCTGGGAAAAGCGTTCTTCATATTTCGGCACCCGTCCCACGCTGCTTCGATTCACCAGACCCTTTTGATCCAGTCCGGCGGCGGCGGCCTCGACAGTCGATTCGTCATAGGAACTCACCGGATCGCGGCTCGATTTCTGGTTGCAGGCATTGGTCAAAGCGTTCAACGAGAGGGGATAATTATCCGGGGTGGACAGGGCCTTTTCCATGAGGCTGCCGAGTACCCGGACCTCAATTTCATTCAGGATAATATCCATACATACCTTTCTAGGGGGTCTTCTTTTTTGTCATTGAAACGGATCATTCTTCGATATTGCCGGATGATAACCGATACACAGCCAATATGCAAGTCGCAACGCAAAGCAGCAGCAACCATTGAAGACCGGGGTCCGGTTCAAGCTAAAAGCAATAAGCCAGCCCGGCCCCTTTTCCCTTTTGGTGGTTGTTTGGAAGTTATTATCAACCTATAAGATAGTTATAATTCTACAGGATGCCCCCAAGATCTCTCGACAAAAAAATCACAGGTCCAGTCCTATTATAGTCCCCTGGCGAAGCGCTGGGTCACTATCCGGATTGGGATGATTAATTCACCTTTTTTGTAACCTATTACTTACCCCCGGCTCTCTATGGTCAAATTTCAGTGCCAGTTTGAGACTTATATCAAGCGTTATTATATGTCAGACATTCCAGGTTTCGGCCGGCTGGCTGATTTTTTTCACTACCCGGTATGTACATTACATAGGGGCGGCCTTGCTGCTGGCCCTGCTATCCTATTGGTCAGTTTATTTTGTCTCACCTTCAAAAAAAAGTGGACAACCGTTCGATAAATGCATAGATACTGAAGGTGGTTCCATAGAACCGGACCCATGCCGGCAACCGCCGCCTGCGGCCCAAGGCATTCGGTGGATTTAAGGAGCCGCATTTTTTAGGAGAAGCCAATGAAAGATGTTTTAATTATGCTGGCAATTGTGGGCGGCTGGTTTTTACTGCAAGCCTATATTCTGCCAAAACTCGGGGTGTCCACCTGACTGAAGAAATCTTGTCAGGTGACAAGCAAAAATGACGACAACAAAGAATCCGAATCGCAAGAACCTCAAGGACAATGATTTTGATCTGATCCAGCGCATCAATTCCGGGGGGGCATAGGGGACGTTCCTCGGAATTTCGGATTTATTCTCTCCCAAAAACTTCCGTCCGTTCTCCGCGAATATTTGTCGTATTCTCATTGTTGCCTCCCTCGAGGTCGCGATGATTATTATTACATCTCTGATCATCTCTCGCCCTCGCTATTCTTGTTGCCATAACACGCTCCTACGGTACACCGCTGCAAGTTATTTCTTGGTTGTCAAGAATTCATTGTACTAAACCCGGATGAAACGGAATGCTATTATACAGCGCCCTATGTCATCAATGCTAGATTTTTAAACCATGTCGGCCAAGCACCAAATAAATAAAACTCTAATTCCGTTTCCGTAAATCCGAGGAACGTCCCCTATAGCCCCGAAAGGTGTGTGCTTCATGTATGTTTAGTCTTATCGTGAACTTATTTATAGACTAACTATTGAACTAAGTCAATCGTTTTTTCACAACCCAGTACATGAATCCGACCATAAACCCATTGCTGGGAAATTATGGGATGACATCGTGCGCCGGTAATGATAGTAGAAGACGATGGGGGTTTTTTTGAACAAATACCCAACGGAGGCGTATGATGGAATACATTCGGTATATCGACAAAACTCACGAATACTACCGCAGTCTTGGCTACGAGAAGACCTATAACTATGCATACAACGAGGATATTCCTTTTGCCCCGCTGAAAAAGCCGCTCTCCGAATCCCGGGTGGCGCTGGTAACCACCGCTTCCTTCGTGCTGTTGGACGACGCCGGCCATCCGCTGGAAGCGCCGCGAATGCTCGGCACCAACGAACTGGAGGTATTCACCGTGCCCAGCGACTGGCCGGCCGATCGGATTGTCTCCACCAGTGAAGATCATGACCGCTACCAGACGGATATGCAGGACGTCAACGCCTTTTTCCCCACGACGCGCATGCAGGAGTTTCTCAACCAAGGTGTATTGGGCTCCCTTAGCCGAAACTACTACCGCACGCTGCCCAACTACAGCCAACGCAAGACGACGGAGACGGACGGGCCGGAAATCCTGCGGCAGTGCCTGGAAGACAATGTGGATGTGGCCTTGCTGACACCTGTCTGACCGGTCTGCCACCAGACCGTGAGTCTGGTTGCCAGGGTTTTAGAAGCGGGCGGCATTGCCACCGTAACCTACACCAATGCGCGGGACATCGCTGCCAGCGCCGGCAACCCGCGGCAGATCTTCCTCAACTATCCCCTGGGCAATCCGGCGGGGCGACCGCATGATCCGGATAATCAGCGTGACGTCTTGCGCGCCGGGCTCAAGTTGCTGGAGGAGGCCGACCAGCCCGGCATCATCGTCGATCTGCCCTATGTGTGGTCCGACAGCAAAGGTTGGATTGAAAATTTTATGACCGCAAAGCAGCCGTTCATTTCCGAAGAAGCGGAAACCAGGCGGCAGAAAGTGCTGCAGAAAGCACGGCAGCAAAAGACTAATCAACCCAGCCCGGCAAAGCCGCGGGATTGAAAATTGAAGATTGAATATTTATGGTTCGCTTGACTCGACTGAGCTCGTCGCAGGCCGGCGGATCTGTTATATTAATCACCCATTGTCACGCATCCTGTGCAAACAGGATGTGGTTTCAACAAATAGACAATAAATATCACTATTAAATTGTAGGAATTCCGAGGCATTTAATTATGGAAAGCCGGCAAATCACATTGTATTCGCAACCCTTCTGAGGCCCCTGTGCGGCACTGGCAGAGTATCTGACCAGCAAAAAAGTAGAATTTGTGCATAAAGATGTTATGATCGACGAAGAAGCCCGGGAGGAATTGGTCAACCTGGGCGTTCGATCAGCGCCGGCCCTGGTCGTGGACGGCGAGGTGGCGGCGGGATTCGACAAAAAACTTATCGACCGGCTGCTTGACCTCTGATCGAAACCGCTACCGAAACACGCCATCATTCCTTGATTTCTATTTGCTGTAACAACCGCACAAATAAAACTGCCTGATGGCGTCCTAGACCTGATCGCCGAGGTAAAAAACAGCGGTCAACCACGACTGGCCCGCGAGGCTGTGAACCAAATGCTGCGATTCAAGGACAAGGTGCCGAATGCGCATTTTGTATTTATTGCACCAGACATCTCATCAAAGTTTGCTGAAATCTGCGAATCTGAAGGTATCGGATATCTCGAACTATCAGGCAACTGATTGTTATCATTTTATAAAACATTCATACAAAAAATAGATTATCCAACCCGATTTAAGGAAAAGCGTGATTTAAAATCCCTCTTTACACCCAAGGCCGAGCGACTACTTAGAGTACTGTTATGCAATCCGGGCAAGAAATGGAATATTAATAACTTAGCTGTCGAGAGCGGTGTTAGCCTTGGCCAGGCTTCGAATGTAAAAAAGATATTATTCGATCGCGAGTTTATATCAGGAAAACGAGGGGAATTTCGTTTGATAGACCCTCTTACGCTATTGCGCGAGTGGGCCGAAAATTATGACTATCGCAAAAACGTAGTCCAAGAATTTTATTCATTAAAGAGCATTTGGATTTTTTCCATAGGTGCGGAATCAATTTTA
>CAVQBT010000010.1:0-51845 GCA_963710795.1 uncultured delta proteobacterium | reverse complement strand
GGGCATTTTCGATCATGACAATGGCGCCGTCCACCATTGCGCCGATGGCGATCGCAATGCCGCCGAGCGACATGATATTGGCTCCAAGTCCCTGAAAATACATGACCGTCATAGCCATCAGGACGCCGACGGGAAGCGTAAAGATGGCGACAAATGCAGAGCGCAAATGCAGCAGGAAAATAATGCAGACGACGGCCACGATCACACTTTCTTCGATCAGTTTGCTGCGCAGGGTGCTTTGAGCGCGGTGGATCAAATCCGAGCGGTCATAGATGGGGACAATCTCAACCCCTTTGGGCAGGCCCGGCTTTAACTCTTCGATCTTTTTTTTGACGCGATCGATGACTGCCAGGGCATTGTTCCAATAGCGCATTTCAATGATGCCGATAACTGCTTCGCCCTCTTTGTCAAGCTGCACCGCGCCGCGGCGGATGTCGGGCCCCAGATTAACGTGGCCGATATCCCGCACCAGAATCGGCGTGCCGTTCATGTCCACTCCCACCGGAATCTGTTCGATGTCCTCTACTCAGTTTGCGCGCAGCGTGTTCTGGGCACGGTGGATCAAATCGGAGCGGTCGTAGATGGGGACAACCTCAACCCCTTTGGGCAGGCCCGGCTTTAACTCCTCGATCTTTTGTTTGACGCGGTCGATAACTTCCAGGGCATTGTTCCAGTAGCGCATTTCGATGATGCCGATAACCGCTTCGCCCTCTTTGTCAAGCTGCACCGCGCCGCGGCGGATGTCGGGCCCGAGATTAACGTGGCCGATATCACGCACCAGAATCGGCGTGCCGTTCATGTCCACTCCCACCGGAATTTGTTCGATGTCCTCTACTTTTTCGATGTAGCCGATGCCTTCCACCATGTACTCGGTTTCGAAATACTCGACGACGCGCCCCCCCACGTCGTTGTTGCTGCGGCGAATTGCCTTGACCACCGTGCTGAGCGGCAGATTGTAGGCCAGCAGCCGGTTGGGGTCGACGTTCACCTGATACTGCTTGACAAAACCGCCGGCGGCAGCGACGTTGGCAACCCCGGGTACCGTCTGCAACTGATAGCGCAAGTACCAGTCCTGAATGCTTCGCAACTGGGCCAAGTCATGTTTGCCCGTACGATCGACAACCGCATACTCAAACACCCAGCCGACCGGCGTGGCGTCCGGACCCAACACCGGCGTGACCGCCGGCGGCAGCTGATTCTGCACGAAGCTTAGATATTCGAGCACCCGGCTGCGGGCCCAGTAGATATCGGTGCCGTCCTTAAAAATCACGTAGACGAAAGAAAGGCCGAAAAAGGAATACCCTCGCACCACCTTGGCGTTGGCAACCGCCAGCATCGTAGTGGTGAGGGGATAGGTCACCTGGTCTTCGACGATCTGAGGCGGCTGCCCCTGCCATTCGGTGAAGATGATGACCTGCACGTCGCTGACATCCGGCAGCGCATCCACAGGAATGCTGATAAAAGCATAGACGCCGGCGGCAATGGCACCTGCCGTAAAAAGCAGCACCAGAAATTTATTACGCACCGAACCCTCGATAATCCTTTGCAGCATAGCACCTACTTCCTTTTGCGGCTATGTTGATGGTCAGTCCCGGAGACCTGTGGTACTTGTCCGACTCTCATCGGGTTTCGCGCCCGACGATTGCAGGCTTCAGCATTTTGCTGATGGCCGCGCGCAGGTTGCTTTCCGAGTTGATCAGAAACTGCGCGGACGTCACCACGCTTTCGCCTTCCTTAAGGCCTTCAAGCACCTGGAACTCATCGCCGGCCTGAGCACCCAGGCGCAACTGGCGCGGCGCAAATCTGCCTTCACCCAGCGCTATTAAAGCAATGTCGCGCTTGCCGGTCCGCAGGACCGCCTGAATGGGGACAGCCAAGCCCTCGCGCACAACTGTGGAACGGATGAGGACATTGGACCACATGTCGGGTTTGAGTTCGAAGTCTTTGGTGTTCGGAAACTCCATGCGAACCTGGATGGTTCGGGTCATGTTCTTGAGGTAAGGATAGATGTAAACG
The DNA here is from genome assembly GCA_963710795.1 of uncultured delta proteobacterium. Classification (GTDB taxonomy): domain Bacteria; phylum Desulfobacterota; class Desulfobacteria; order Desulfobacterales; family JAFDCJ01; genus JAFDCJ01. The sequence continues at coordinate 49,829 of CAVQBT010000010.1, read as the reverse complement.
ATTTTTCCCTGATAGGTTTTGCCGGGCTGGTAAGCGAGGCTCATTTCCGCTTCCTGCCCAAGTTTCAGCCACGGTGCTTCAAATTCGTACACGTCGGCGATAACCCAGACAGTGGATATATCTGCGATGCCATAGACCATCTGCCCCGGCTGCAGGAAGCCGCCCTCCGGGATATTCCTCTCCACTACAATTCCCTTGAAGGGGGCATAGAGGGCCATAGTTTGGGTAATTTTGCCGTGGTAGGCGCAGGGCATCGATTTGGGCATCAGAGATGTCCCAGTTGCGCAGCCGCGTTTCAGCCGCTTGCAGGAGGCTTGCAGCACCCTCGGCAACACTGCGGATGGGGCTGTCCTTCATGCGCTGATTATAGCCCAGGGTGGTCAGGTATTCTTGCTGGGTGGCCACGAGCTCAGGGCTGTAGATTTCCAGCAGTTTTTCGCCTCGCGCCACGACCTGGCCGGCAAAATTGACATGCTGCTTTTCAATCCAACCGCCGATTTTGGGTGAAATTCGCCGCACTTTTTGCTCATCGTAGGCGATTCGCCCGACGGTTCTGATCTCATGAGTGAGTCGCTTGCGCTCAACCAGCATGGTCTTCACGCCGATGTTCTGGACCATCACCGGGTCGATCCGGACCTCACCCGGAGGCCCCTGCGCCTCTTCGCCCGCATACACCGGCACCAGATCCATTCCCATGGGGTCCTTGCCGGGCTGCTGGGCTATGAAAGTGGGGTCCATTGGTGACTTCCAGTAAAGAATCTTCCGATCTTTTTCGCCTGCCGGCGACATGCCTTTTTCGACTGTTGTCGACTTTGACTCATTGCCCACAGACAGCAGCGGTCTGATAAGATCGGGATACCACCTTAGAAGCAATATCATCGTCAGGATCGCAAGGATAAAAGTTATAATCGAAAAAATAAAGTGCGATTTCATCTTTTCTCCTAAGACTAAATTCGGCCGCCCAAAAGTTCCTCAAGTTCGGCGCGCTTCTGATAGATGTTGAACAGATAGCGGTCGCTTTGCAGTTCCAGCCGCAGCACCTGAAGCTGAGCCCGGATCATCGTGTCAAATTCAAGCTCGCGCACCTGGTAGGCCGCAAGGGAAGATTGGGCCCACTGCTCGGCCTGCGGCACCAGTGCACCGGTGTACAAACGGTAGTTCTCCTGAAATTTGTCAACATCCGTGGCCAGGGCATTTATCTGATGGGGCAGCGCTTCAAAAAGATTTCGATATCCATCCTTGACGGCCGCGAGACGCTTGAGCGTTGCGGCGAGCTGTTTGTTTTGACGGGTTTTGTACCATAGCGGAACATTCACAACCACCGACCCGCTGACAAAGTCCGGCAGATCCCGCCCGGTCATGTCTTCACCGCGTTGACCGTAAGCTACTTTAAAATCCATATCCGGATAGTAGTCTTTGCGGGCCAGTTCGATTTCCACGCCGGCCTGGTCCACTTGCGCCTGCTTCACTGCAAGCTGGGGGTTCTGCTCGAGGCTTTGGTCCTGCAAAGCTCCGACATCCAGCTTTAGAGCGGGATAACTCAAGCGGCCGGGAGGGGTCACTGGGTTGAAACGTTCGCGGTTGAGCAACTCGTTGATGCGGTCCTCGAGGTTGCGGGATTCGCGCTCCAGAGAGACCCTTTCGTCAAGAAGTTTAGTGAGCTCAACATGCGCTTGCAGTACGTCTTGCTGCAGGCCTTTGCCGGTTGCATACCTGCTTTCAGCTATCTTGCGCAGCTGTTCTACCAGATCGGACAAACGGGCGTTGACCTCCAGTCCCCTGTCGACATAGCCCAATTCATAGTAAGCCACAGCTATCTGCCGGGCAAGTTCGTACCTTTTCGCCTGCAGGACCCAGTACTCGCGATTTGCGATGGTCACCTGCCTTTGCGACCTTAAGCTTAGCTTGCCAAACCAGGGCAATTTCTGCGCAATAAAGATCTGTTTTTGGGTCATGGGTTCCTGGTTGAAGCTGAAGGTATCGGTCGGCACGTTGAGTGCGGCTATACCTAGACGAGGGTCCGGCAGGGAGCCTGCAAACGGGATTAATTCTTTCAAACTTTCCACCTGGTTTTCCAGGCTCTGAATCTCCTTATTTTGTTCAAGACCTTCATCAATAAGATCGCTCAATGCCTGTGGCGCCCATATGAGAGAGTCTGCCTGGAGTCTGACCGATGTTATCAAAAGGATGAATACAAAAATCGAGATGGTTGCACATGCCTTCTTAGAGAAACCGCCCATTTGGCCTCCTCCTGCTGCCGTTGGAATTCACCGCAAAGTGCGCCGAGAACGACGAGATGAGTCTTGGCCTTAAAGCAACAATCCCACCTGAGCAGGACGATCTCGACGGCGAAAGATTACTGAAATGTCGATCTCAGAAATAAAAAATTAAAGCAATGATAATGCCACAATTTTATCCGGCTAAAATTATGATTTTTTCAAGAATTTATACAAAGCCCCAGCATGGCATATTTAGATTTTCTTCCCCGGCGGCCTTCGGCTCCGCTTCCATCCCGTATGGTATAAAGGCCGAAGGGCAGAGCCTGCGCCTCGGCGAGCAGGGAGTGCGGGGGGGGGGGGGACAAAATAGACATCATTCCTTTGACCTGGTTCTTTTTTCAGATTTAAACCGAAATTTGTTGAATCATAATTGCGTATTTTTTACCCAAAATGGGTTACAAAATCCAAGAAATGCGAAATAAGTTCGCATTTACCTGAAGGGGTTCGGCCGCTGGATGACCGAAAGCGACCGAAAATTCTTTCAGGTTGTTTTTTATATCTTGAACTGTCCTTTGAGTATGGGGTTTATGCCGTATTTTTCGGACAATTTAATAGTATTTCGGGGGGAGTTATAAGCCTCAAACTTATCATGGAACCACGAAATCCGGTGAATGTTCGATTCATCGGTACTCTTCTCGAATGTCACAGAGAACTACGCGTGTCAAGAATAAGATAAAACAAAGATCGGCTTCAATCGCTAAAATAACTCCTCCGAATCAAGTCTGGCATGCCTATTGCTTTTATAGAGTCCTTGTCTGAATCGATGCAAATTAGAAAACACCACACGTACCTATTCGGACACGGCATTCCGGCCGCCTTGCTGATGACCACCGTGCGAGCGTTGTTGCGCAGCCGGATGACCCAGCCGGGGGACCTGGCTGAGAAAATTGCGGATGTCAACCGCCTGCTGTGCCTGGATACAACCATCTCCTGTGATTATATGACGCTGCTGGTGATGGTGATGGATACGGCTGAAAGTGAGATCCGCTGGGTACGAGCCGGCCATGATCCGGCGCTCGTCTATTATCCGCAGCAGGATGCTTTTGAAGAGCTGAATGGAGACGGTTTGGCGATCGGCATCGACGGCACCTATAAATTTAAGGAGTACCATCGTTCAAATTTTACCTCCGGACAGGTTCTTGCCATCGGTACCGACGGTATTTGGGAAACCGAAAATCCACAAGGTGAAAAATTCGGCCGCGATCGGTTTCGCCAGGCGGTCAGAAAATATGACAAACGATCCTCTACGGAAATACAAGAGGCCTTAATGAATGATCTGTCCAAATTTCGACAAACAGCACCGCAAAACGATGATATAACTCTGGCGGTTGTCAAAGCAAAAGCTCCTGAAAGAAAAGCCTTACAATAATGGGTATGGATCATACATAACGTCTATTGATGGAAAATATATTAAACTCTAAGATTTTATCGCTGGGGGAGAGGACAGTGAGAGTGTCAAAAATAATAATGGCCTGGTCAGCTCTTGGTTCCTTTTCCGGTTATTTTCTATTGCATCCAATAGTTCATATTATATCCGTATTCCATTCTCGTACGGGTCATTCACCACCCACAAACCTTGATCATGAAATTGTTAAGGCATTTTCTGTCTCAATGCTGCCATGGAGTCTCGCCTTTATGGCCCTGTGTGCGCTGCTCGGTCTGTTTTGGGGAAAAATCAAACAGACAGATAAAGAAAAGTCAGAAGCCATTGTGATGCTAAATAAAGCTCTATTGGAAGTTAAAACCCTCAGCGGATTCCTGCCTATATGTGCGTCATGCAAGAAAATACGAGATGATAAAGGTTACTGGAATGAGATTGAGGCTTATATAAGTGAGCATTCCGAAGCGGAGTTCAGCCACGGTATCTGCCCGGAATGCTGCAAAAAGCTTTATCCGGACTTTTATTCTAAGAAATTTTAAGGTTTTCCCCTCCATTGAAGGTCCTCCCATAATGGACGCTTAAATATTTTCAGATCGGTGCTCAATGTCGGGCATCGGTTTAGAGTGAATTCCGGACCAAATGATCCGATTTTTGAAAAATAGTAATTGTGGCAAGGGGGGAAAAGACTTTCTATAATTTTATCTTGATATTTCGCTTAACCTATTTTGAATTTCTTTTTCGCGTGCGTAAAGCACGGCTGTTTTGCTTTTTCCCCACAGGTAATATACGACTAATGTCATTATTTTCTTATTCAATAAATTGCATGAGAAAAGAAAGGGCGGCCATCAAAGCCGCCCTTTTGAGAAGGAGAAAAGATGTGGGTTTATATTATCGCCAACAGGAGTCCTCAGGTGAGCTGTAACCATAACCCATGTGGTAGCCTCCCATCATATAGCCCCTGCCGGCGTTGGGGTTGAGTTTTCGAATTTTAATCATGTGGTCAATGCGCTTTTGATCCAAACGAAATTTTGATTTTTTATTTTCACCGTTGTTTTTATCGTGCACGACCGTATTTGCCCACATTAGAAAGCAAACGCTGTGCCAAAAATTCTTAACTTTTTAAATAATAATATAATATTCTGAAATTATTTTGAAAATTGAAGCCATAAGTTCGATCTGACCCCAAATGCACCGGGTGCATTGCTTGATTCGTTGAAACGTGTGCGCAATTTTTAAGCGTTTGGGTTGGATACCTGGATACGAATTACCCGGTTTCTGATGTGGCGGGGTTAAAAACTCTTGGAATAAAGATTAAAGAATTGGATGAAACAAATTAGGTTGGGGATCTCGGATCCGGTTGCCGTCATGATATTTATTTAATTGACCACTTTGATCACAACCAGGGTGATATCGTCCTCCTGCTTCCCTGAGGCGCGGAAATTCTGCACCGCCTGGATGATCGACCCGAGAATCTTAGCGGCGGAGGTGTGAGCGTTTTGGCGGATAATCGCCGCCAGACATAATTTCAGCCGCGCTGCCGGGCTGGGAAACTCGGCTTTTTAAAAATGCTCTGACGGACGCCATCAGCAACGCGGCCGGGATACCATGACCACTGACATCGCCGACCGCGATTCCGATGCGATCGGCATTGCCATCATCAGCTTCCAGAAAATCGTACAGATCGCCGCCGGTTTCATGATTAATTGTATTATCGTAGCGCGGCGGAGTGATGTCCTGAATACGAGCATTGTGGAATCTTCGCATCATCATGGGTCGTCCGTCTGCCATCTGCCTCATCATGGAAGACATGCGAGTGTCGGTAGGAGCGCGCCGGGGCGTCTGGTTGTCGATCCAGCTTAAATGAACCTGGTCGACGCCTTGCTGCTTTTTGAGCTGCTCGATGGTTAATTCGTGAATTGCTGCAGTATCCTGGCCGACGGTTGTTTGATTAAAAACTTGAATCCAATTTTTCACGGTTGCCAGGCGCATATCGACCTGGTGGGCCGCCCGCTGCAATTTTAGGACGGACGCCTCCTGCCACTTGGAAAGCAGTATATTGCGGGCATATATAAATCCTGCAAATCCCATTACGACCAGCAAAATTGCCACCGGCAGTATCAAATACAGCGCAAGCCGCTACTGCAAACTCTTCGGCTGAATCATGGATTACCCCCTTATGGCCGGACATGCTATGAATTGATCAAACAATCGGCTTCAGGAGCAGACCGTAGCCTAATAACGGGGAAAAAATAAATGGGTCAGATAATAGAGATTGGCCGATATATCATAATTGGCTGCACGTTTTCGATATAAGTCGACGATGTTTTCTTTAGCAAGTGCCATATTTTTAATCTCCAGGCTCGTCTCTCGAATCAATACATCACGTGTGCGGACTGCATAAGGCGCGAAATTTTTAAGCATTTAGGTTGGATGCCTGGATACCAAATACCCGATTTGAAACGGTATTCGGAATAAATTTGTTGTCAAGATATGGGATAAATAAACACTAAATCATATAATTTCAATATGTTAACCGAATATATTAATTTTTTGGCACAACAATTGCGTTTACCATGATGAAGACTGTATGCAAATCAAATTTTAATTTCACACTTTCGGGAGAGAGAAATGGCACAAAGAAAAGGACTGGTAAAGAACGTCGGCAGAGACGGCTGGGCCTTGGTTGTCACCGAAAGAGATGATGCCTGCAGCAACTGCGAATCAGCGCAATTCTGTCATTCACTGGCGGATTGTTCCAGGACGGAGACCCGGGTCTTAAACCGGGCCAATGCAGATGTCGGCGACCGGGTAATTATCAGCCTCAGTTCAAGTTCGGTTTTTAAAAGTGCCACGCTTCTCTATATCCTGCCCGCGGTGAGTCTTTTGGCCGGTGCCATCGGGGGCTTTGGATTACACCAACAACTGGGCATTGGCGAAACCGGTGCGGCGATTTTATTCGGATTTGCCGGACTAATACTGGGATTCACAGTTGCCGGTTTGATTTCAAAGCGACTGACAGCCAACAGCAAACTTACACCGGTAATTACCCGCATCATAAAACCGACAGAAGGAATTCGTCCATCGCAGATCCAAGCAGGACTCAGGCCCAAATGATAGTGAATCTAATAGTAAATATCACCACAAATGAATCACAATGACCAAAACACGAATTAAGGTTTTTCTGTTTGCCTTGTGGAGCACAGTCGTTTGCCTGGCAATTTATTTTTACTTCAGCCGGGAAACTTCGATAATTGGTATTGCGCAGACGCTGAAAGACTTCATCCGCCGCAGCGGAGTCTGGGGACCGCTGATTTATACAACTGCATATGCATTCAGATCACTTATATTTTTTCCGGCAAGCATTTTAACGATTACCGCCGGGATCCTGTTTGGCCCCTGGCTCGGCATACTGCTGACTATGATTGGTGAAAACATCAGTGCCAATATTTCCTTTGTGGTTGGTAGATATTTTACCGCCGACCTGTTGAAATACTTTAGCACTAAAAAACGTTATGTGCCGCATTTATCCTGTAAAATACAGAAGAACGGTTTCTTAACCGTGCTGATCATGCGGCTGACCTTTTTACCGTTTGACCTGGTGGGATACACCTCGGGCATGTGTAACATCAAGCAGAAGGATTTTGCCCTGGCAACCATAATCGGAACCGTTCCGGGGCTGCTTACTTTTGTATTTCTGGGCGGCTCGTTCTCAGATTTTCGCAATCTGTTTCTTGCGGCTGTTTTTCTTGTATTCGGGTTAATGGTATCATTCTGGTTGAAAAAATCGGTTCTCCTAGAAAACTATATCGAAAAGGAGGTAACCCAATGAATGACAAAAAATCTCTGCTGATTGTCGATGATGACATTGCCCATCGTACGATGCTCCGCCTTCTTCTTGATTGGGAATACAAAATTTTTGAAGCAGATGATGGATCTACGGCAATTGAGAAGATCCAGGAACGTTCTTTTGACCTGGTTATTATGGATGTCCGGATGCTCAAACTTTCAGGAGTGGATGCACTCGTGAAAATAAAAGCGCTTAAGCCGGCAACCCCGGTGGTGATGATGACAGCCTACTGGACTGAGCAGGCAGCTGATGAAGCACGCCAAAAAGGTGCTTTTGATTACCTGGCAAAGCCCTTTGATTTTGACCATTTAAAGCAAACCATTCAAAGCGCCGTGGCCTGAGGGCAACCCCAACACTATGCTGTTTGAAAGGTTGCACTGTAAATCAATCCCACTTCGATCCGTCCGCTAGTCCGGCTGTAGAACGCACGCTGCCCATACTTTCCGAGTTTATTTCTGTAACAGCCCCAAGAATATTTTCTTTTACTTATAGTGGTGGATACTTTTTATCCAGGCAAGCGGGTCCAAACGCCCTAAAAGTGGGAATTTTTTTTGCACTTATATAAAAGTCAGGCAGAAAGTAATCCCTCAACTCTATCGCCATTATTAATATGTTAAATTATATTGGACAGATATAATTTTATGTATACTATGTGGTATGACGTTTGCATCTCATATAACCAGGAGTTCGAAAAAACAAAATGGAGGTCTACCATGCAAAGACAGCGAAAACAAACAAATTCAGCCTTGGATCCGGTGTGTGGCATGACGGTCAACCAACGCCTAACTGATATTGTGTCCACGATCCAGGGAAAAAAATATTATTTCTGCGCCGAAGGCTGCCGCAAAGCATTTGAAGCCGATCCTCAAAAATACCTGTCCCCCGCGCCCCCAAAGAAAAAAGGCTTTTGGGGCCGGTATTTGAAACGGTTGGAAAAAGCGACCGGCGGGAAGTCGATGAATTGCCATTGATCGGAAACCAATCCGCATGATGAGCTTTAAGGGACGATAAAATAACCACGCCAAACCAACATATTCATTTCCCATAGAAAAGATAAATATAAGATTTAAACATTTGTTAAATTTAACGTCCCGCATAACAAAAACGGCATCAATACAATTATGTCAATACTGATTGCAGAAGAGAGTTCATATCGATGCCCGCACCGATCAAAACCGGAGGTCCAATCATGTGTCATCTGATTTTTTTTATACCCTTCTTTGCGTTACCGGTATTTTGGATAATGCCGTTTAACACCGCGTTGACGACTTATCTGATAATCTGCGGAATTTGCGGTTTTATCTATTTTAAAATCGTTCAAGCCATACGAATGAAACCCTGGAATGGCAAAGAAGCCATGCTGGGTAGAACCGGTCTGGTCATCCAGGACATCGACCCACAAGGCAAGATCCAATATGCCACCGAAATCTGGAATGCCATGTCTGATGGGAAAAAGTTTGCCAAAGGGGACAAGGTCGTAATCGGTGGCTTTGGTTGGGGGTTGAGCGTGCTGGTGCAAGAAACACCGGCGAGAAGAAGGTGAACGCAAGGCGGTACCGGCCACCAGGCGGATAATGGTTCCGGAACAAAAACTTTGCTGATAAAGCGGCTTCAAAAGCCGGGTGAAAGCGGCCATAAATGGCGCCGAGCAGAATTAGCATTAAATTATAAAAAATCCTTGCTATTGTACCACATTGTGGATATAACGGATCGTGTTTAAAAGTGGTTTCGAAACACCGTCGGTACAATGGACCACCAATTATGAATATCACTAAAAAACATCTCGTTCTGCTTGTCATCATCGGAATTCTTGTGTCCGGCATTCCGGCTATCACATTGTGTTCATCTTATTGCGTCTCGAGCAGTCTCCGACCTTGATTCTCCCATGGACGGGAGCTGCACTTTTTCATTCCATTCTTTTGTCTGGGTGGTCAATGTGCTGTCGGCTCTTTTTATTTTGCCCCTTGCCGGTATTTTTCTTGTCCGGGACAGGCAATTCATACCATCGGGAGCCTATTGGCCCCTCTTTAAGCCCCCTCGATTTTCCCACCGGATAATGACGACCCATTAAATCTACCTAAATAATTTCATAAATTGGCCCCTTTCTTATATTTTCAGAGTTTAATGAGTTTGACGTGCGACATAAAGTTCCGCTGATTAGAAACGTATTCACGGTGTTACTATCTGAGGCGAGAAATGATTGAAATCGGCTATTATTCTATTTTAATTTCATTATTCTTGTCGGCTTATTGCGGCCTGGCGTTGATTATCGGCATTAAAAACCGCCGGGCCGAAGTGATTGCCAGTGCCGAGAACGCTGCCATGGCCGTTTTTGTTTTTTTGACCGTGTCCGCGGCAGCCATGATTTATGCTCTGCTAACGAGAGATTTTCAAATTGAATACGTTGCCAGATATACGAGTCGGAGTCTTTCGCTTCTTTATACATTGACCGCTTTTTACGCCGGGCAGGAAGGCTCGCTGCTGTTCTGGAGCTGGGTCCTTTCGATATTTACGGCAGTTGTAATTATCCAGAACAGAAATAAAAATCGCGAACTCATGCCGTATGTCCTCCTGGTTTTGACAACTGTTATCTTCTTTTTCACCATTCCTGATGACCGTTGCAACCAATCCGTTTAAGACGCTTGATTTTACACCGGTTGACGGCCGGGGGTTAAATCCGCTGCTTCAAAATCCCGGCATGATTTTTCATCCACCGGCCTTATTAATCGGCTATGTTGGATTTACGGTTCCTTTTGCCTTTGCTCTGGCGGCGCTTATTACCGGCAAGCTCGGCAGCACCTGGATCAAAACCACCCGCAAGTGGACCCTGACCGCCTGGGCTTTTCTCACCGCCGGGAATCTGCTGGGAATGGAATGGGCTTATGTCGAACTGGGTTGGGGGGGCTACTGGGCCTGGGATCCGGTTGAAAACGCGTCGTTTATGCCGTGGATATTGGCAACCGCCTACCTGCATTCGGTCATGATTCAGGAAAAAAGAGATATGTTAAAAGTCTGGAATATTGTTCTGATTATCTTTACTTTTCTAATGACCATCTTCGGGACCTTTATCACGCGCAGCGGGCTGATAGCCTCGGTCCACTCCTTTGGCGAATCGACTTTGGGCTGGTTCTTTTTGTTTTTCTTGTTACTTGTCCTTATCGTTTCGTTAGCGCTGCTCATTTTTCGCCTTCCCCATTTGAAAAGCCGCAACCAGCTGGACTCCCTGCTTTCCAGAGAAAGCAGTTTTCTGATCAACAACCTGCTTTTTGTCGGTATCGCTTTTACGGTCCTGTGGGGCACTCTTTTTCCCATTATTTCGGAAGCCGTGCGGGGCATTAAATTAACGGTTGGCCCGCCATTTTACAACGGTGTTGTAACTCCCATCGGGTTAGCCTTGCTTTTGTTGACGGGTGTCTGCCCCATCATTGCCTGGCGTAAAACGACACTTAAAAAGTTTGCCGGCAAACTTGCTATCACCCTTAATCATTGCGGCTTTGGCGGCGGCCGGATTATATCTTTACGGCATTCGATCACTGAATGCGTTGATAACCTTCATATTTTGCATCTTTGTCGCCACCAATCTATTTATGGAGTTTTTTAGCGGCACCCGCACCCGCCATGCGGTTTTTGGCGAAAACTATCCCAAAGCATTTTGGAAACTGGTGACCAAAAACAAAAGACGCTACGGCGGGCATCTGGTTCATTTCGGGGTGGTTCTGATTTTCATGGCCTTTGCGGGAAGCGCTTTTAACGTGGAAAAACAGGTCTCCTTGAAAACAGGCGAATCGGTTAAAATCAAAAACTACACGTTACGATTCGATGCGCTTTCCAATTATCCCACGGCCAGCAGACAAAAGGTCGTTGCGACGTTAACGGTCCTGAACGACGAGCATCAAGTTGGGATTGTTTCACCCGAAAAAAGTATTTACCGCGGGCAGAATCAACCCACAACCGATGTGGCGATCCACTCGAATTTTAAAGAAGATCTTTATGTTATCCTGGCCGGTTACGATAAGGATCGCGCCACCTTCAAGGTGCTGGTGAATCCACTGGTTGTTTGGCTCTGGATCGGCGGTGGCATCATGATTTTAGGAATCTTCGTCGTTGTATTGCCGGACCGGCGCAAAAAGGCTGCGCCAATTATTGAGAGATGAACAGGAAAATCGCAAAAAAGCAAAAGATCAGGCACGAAAACAAAAAGGCCCGCAGAATGAATATAAAGCTTAAACTTTTGCTAAAAAGAGAAGAATCCATCGAATTATTTTATAACATTTGTGGCTTAGTGCCCTGGTGGCAGAACTATTACAAAAGAATTAAACAATTTTGCACCGCAGGAGAACTTCATGATTGAATTTGTTATCCTTTTTGGGCTGCTGTTAGGGGCATGTTACTGGATCATCAGTCCGCTGCTTCAGCAAGACGATCACCAAAACGGCTTGACACCGAAACCGGAGGATATCCTGGAAGCGTTAAAGAACAAAAAAGACGGCGCTTATGCCGCCATCCGGGAGCTGGAATTTGATTTGAGCATGGGTAAATTGACTGAAGAAGATTTTCAAATTCTTAAGCGGCAATACAGCCAGGAAGCCGTTGGCTATATGAAAGAAATGGATAAACTAGAGTCGCTGCAGGCAACATATTCAAAGCCCGTGGAGACGGATTTTGATCGAGAAATCGAGCAGGGAGTTGCAGAGATTCGCAACCCTGTGTCAACCGCAAGAAGATACATTTACTGCACTTCTTGTGGCGAGATGGCTGAGCTTGACAGCCGATTCTGCACCGCCTGCGGGTCAAATTTAGACAAACGCCGCAAAAATTAGCTCCAGGAGGAAAATTGAAAAAAAGAATAAAGTCTAAACCGCTTATCATTTCGGCCGTTGTTTTGATGGTTATCGGATATCTGATTTATACCGGTGTGCGGGATACCATGGTTTTTTACCTGACGGTTTCTGAAGTGCTGGCCAAACCGACGGATAATTTGACGGACACCCAGAAGGTCGGGGGCCTGGTGACCGCCGGGTCGGTTCAGTGGGATCCGAAGACACTGAAATTATCTTTCAAATTAGAAGACGAACAGGCCAATTTAATCGTCGATTACGCCGGCGTTGTACCGGATTCCTTTAAGCCCGGCACCGAGGTAATCGTCGAAGGGACCTATCGGGGGGATGGCAGTTTCTGGGCCACGACGATCATGCCGAAATGTGCGTCAAAATACGAATAAGGGACTAAGTACACGATTTCATAAATACGGTAACGTATAATAACCTCACCGCAGAGATCGCAGAGCACGCAGAGGTTAAATCAGCTATGACGCGGCCCCAAGATATTCTTTTAGTTTTTCTGGCGGCATGTCGGGACGTAGCTCGAAGAGCGAAGCCTGAAGCCAGCCTACTATATGTTTTTCTCTGCGCTCTCAGCGAACTCCGCGGTGAACAAAATAGATCCGGAAAACGTATCAATAATTATGAATTCAGAACACTATATTGAGGCAAGGGGATTGACTAAAAAATTCGGCTATAAAACCGCTTTGCGCAACATTGATATTTTTTTGGAAGCAGGCGGTTCCCTTGCCCTTTTCGGTCCCAACGGGGCCGGAAAATCGACATTGATTCAGGTTCTGTGCTCCCTGCTGCAGCCGACTTCGGGCAGCGTCAGGATTGCCGGGTATGAAGCGCAAGGTGATCGCGAGGCGCTGCATCAAATTATCGGCTTCATCGCTCACCAGACGTTTTTGTATCCGCACCTGACCGCTTATGAAAATCTTAAATTCTACGGAACCATGTACGCGGTGGCCCGGCTGGATGCCAGGATTAAAGAGGTGCTGGATCGCGTTGGATTGAGTGACCACTCAAATGACGCCGTTGAACACTTTTCACGCGGAATGCAACAGCGCCTGTCAATCGGGCGGGCCATTATTCATGACCCGCTGATAATGTTTTTGGATGAACCGTTTACCGGCCTGGATCAGCAGGGTCGTGAGGATTTTATAAAATTGATTTTGCAATTTCGCGATCACGGGAAAACCATAATCATGGCCTCGCATGATTTACAATTGGGTATTGAACTGTGCGACCGGGCAGCGATACTTAAAGCCGGTAAAATTGTGTACCTGCAAGATGTCGCCCATATCTCGAAAAATGATTTTAGACGGATCTACGCCCAACAAATCGGAGAAAATGGGTTGGCTTTATAGGTGGCTTGATGAAATTTGTCCACAAACTGGGGGCCATTGTTTGGAAAGATTTTATTTCCGAATTCCGAACCAAGGAGATGATTCTTTCCATGTGTCTATTTTCTTTTTTGGTCCTGATCATATTTAATTTCGCCTTTGGATCATCACTCAATGATGACCGGGGGATGGTTGCAGGGATTCTCTGGGTTGCGTTTGTCTTCTCCGGGCTGACGGGACTCGGCCGGTCATTTAGCATGGAGCGGGACAGAGGGACGATTCAGGGCCTCATTTTATGTCCGGTCAGCCCCTGGACAATTTTTCTGGCAAAACTCATTGGCGTCTTCTTATTTACAACCGTTATGGAGATTATTACTATTTTTATTTTTTCGGTTCTATATAATACTACCGTCCTGCCCTTTCTCGCTCCGCTGGGGCTGATTGTTTTTCTGGGAACCCTGGGATTTACGGCTATCGGAACCATTTTTTCCGCCATTTCTGCTACCGCCAAAACCAGGGATGTTCTGCTGTCAATTCTTTTTTTTCCGATATCGGTTCCCGTGATTATTGCTTCGGTGAAGTCAACCGGGATTATTTTAAGCGGCAAATCTTTTCAGATGATATATCCCTGGCTAAAGATCCTGGTCGCTTTTGATCTTATTTTTCTGCTCGTTTCATATTTAACTTTCGCCTATATTCTGGAGGAATAATCTTGAAGCGCACGCAAACCCTTTGGAGACCTTTTCAGCTTCTAACCTACGTGTTGATGCTGCTCGCGCTGTATGCCATCTTTCTCTATGCGCCGGTTGAAAAAACAATGGGCCTCGTTCAAAAAATATTCTATATCCATGTCCCCGCTGCTTTTCTGGCATATCTGGCGTTTTTTATCACCTTCATAGCCAGTATCTTCTATTTATACCGCAAGGATTCCAAGTGGGATACCGTTGCGCATTGTGCGGTTGAAACCGGGGTCATATTTTGCACGATCGTATTGATCACCGGCCCCATCTGGGCCAAACCTGTTTGGAATGTTTGGTGGACCTGGGACCCGCGGTTAACGACGACGTTGATTTTATGGTTTACCTATGTGGCATACCTGATGCTCCGAAGGTCGGTAAAAGAAAACCAGCGGGCAAATCTATCGGCCGTCTTCGGTATCATCGGTTTTATCAATGTTCCGATTACATTTTTCTCCATCAGATTGTGGCGGACGATCCACCCGGTCATTATCACCAGCCGGGGTATCAACATGTCCCGGCCGATGAAACTCACTTTAATCATCACGGTTATCGCTTTCTGTTTTCTATTTTTCTCTTTGCTTGTAAACCGGATCAGATTAGAGCGGTCAAAGATGCGCATCGCGGAAATCAACGAAATCATGGACGACATGAATTTTATGAAAGGAATTTAAAATGGACAATAGTATCTATCTGTTTGCAGCCTTTAGCATAACCTGGTCCGTTATTTTTATATACATTTTCAGGCTTTCTCGGAGTCAACAGGCCCTTGACGATCAACTATCTAAAATCAAAAAGGCGTTGCAGGGAAATATCGAATTGGACGACAGTTATTCCTGAACCCGGAGATTGAGTCTTGCGTGAGACCTTATTCGGTTCCGGTTAATCCGGAATAGGATTTATGATATAAATGGAGCTAAAAAAACTTTTTAGAAAATCAGCGTTTGTAATTGCAGCCCTCCTCACCGTCGGCTTTTTAGGGCTTTTAGTCTGGGGCATGCTAAACAAACAACCCATAACCGGCCTCAGCGGCGTCACCCGGGTAAACCGCACAGCCCCTGAATTCATCCTGACGACCTTCAAAGGAGACACGATTTCCCTGCAAGACCTGAAGGGCAAGCCGGTGGTCATCAACTTCTGGGCGTCCTGGTGTCCTCCCTGCCGGGTTGAAGCACCGCTTATAGAAAGAACGTGGCGGGCGTATAAAAATCGTGGCCTGATTTTTCTCGGAGTCAATATTCAGGACCGGAAGGAAGATGCCTTAAACTATATCCGGGAGTTCGCTATCACCTATCCCAACGGACCGGATCCGGCTGGCGAGATCAGCATCGACTATGGAGTTTCAGGACTTCCGGTGACGTTCTTCATATCCGACAAGGGCGAGGTGGTTCGTCGCTGGGTCGGCGCCATCGAGAAACCCGTGCTGATCAGTGCCATCGAGGAGATCATGCCATGAGCGAGATTCAGATTTTACTGACCAACTGGATGAGTGCCTTGGCCGTCTTGCTCCCCTTTGGATATTCCTTTGGGGCCGGGATGGTCTCAACCGTTAATCCGTGCGGTTTTTCCATGCTGCCGGCGTATCTTTCAATTTATTTGGGTGAGCGGGATGACGGCACGACTTCCAGGCATTTCATACGCCGAGGTGGTAAGGCGCTGCTCATCGGAGCCGCGGTGACCTTGGGATTCACGGTCCTTTTTTCCCTTTTCGGCCTGATACTCTGGGCCGGGGGATATTTTCTGATGCAGTATTTGCCCTGGCTCGGTTTGTTTGTCGGGGCTGTTCTGGCCTGTCTCGGCCTGTTTCTGCTGGCCGGAAAATCCGTCCATGCGGCACTGCCGGCCCGCCTTGCGAATATGATCGGCAGGCCCGAAACACAAGGGATCAAAACCTACTTTCTTTTTGGTATCGGATACGGCATGGCTTCTTTGGGTTGTACGCTGCCCATATTCCTGGTGGTGGTGGGAAGTGCCATTAAGTCCCAGGGCTTTTCTAACGGTCTTTATCAATTCTTCAGCTATGCTTTGGGTATGGGAGCCGTGCTGACATCACTGGCGCTGAGTCTGGCTGTCTTCAAAGGGGGTCTGGCGACTTATTTGCGTCGTGTTTTGCCCTATATGGGAAGAATTGCCGGCGCCCTGTTGCTGGTATCCGGATCTTACCAGATTTACTATTGGTTAACCAAAGGAGGATTGCTCGCATAAAAATGAAATCCAAGATCATCATTTTCGGGCTGGCCCTTTTGACCCTGCTTTTGTCGGACCGATCGGCTAGCGCCCAGTATCATAATGAAGAAGCCCTGCAACAGGCGGCCAGGGAAATTTACGATCTTATTATGTGCCCGCTCTGCGCGGGTCAAACCATCGCCCAATCCAATAACGAAACCAGCGCTCAGATGCGGGATCTGGTCCTAAAAAAGCTGCGGCAGGGTGAAACCCAGGAAGAAATATTACAATACTTTGAAAGCCGGTACGGGGAACGAATCATGGCCAAGCCCAATAAAAAGGGGTTTAACCTGATATTGTGGGTTCTGCCCTTCTTGCTCGTCGTCTTTGCGGGGATCTCAATATATTTTCTGATTCGTCGCTGGTCTTCGGGGGTGTTGGAGACAGCGGCTGCTCAATTGGATGAGGAGCAGCTTGGCGAATACCAGGAGCGAGTGGAAAAAGAATTAAAGCAGTTCGATCAAGGGCTGTAGGATTGAATGTTATTAATAACCGTTCACAGGTTCAGGGTTAAGGACAAGAAGGGCAGTAAAGCCTTGAAGTTCTCAGCAAAAATGCCCATCTTATTCAAATAATTGCCACATCACGTCGCAGCATGGAGGGCTTGAGCCCTTGAACGCTTGAACTCTTGAACTTTTGAACCAATGAGAAGGGATATTACTATGGCAAAGAAGAAAAAAAAGAAACCATCGAAAACCCGTACCACGAATCCAAAACAGACGGCAGCGTCCACCAAAAAGAGACCCAAGTACGCTTTGCCCGCCATAATCGCCGGCGGCGTCCTGGTTCTCGGCGGGGCCTATTTTTTGTATCAGGGGGAAAAACCACCCCCACAATCCGCTCAGGTTACGGATTTTAACAAGGAAAATGTCAATCTTCGGGAGAAACGAGCGACCCTGTCGCCTCAAATGTTTTCCGGTAATGTCAGGCGTGCCTACGAGATAGCCCGCACGATACCGGAGGTGCTCGATCGTCTCTATTGTTATTGCCGTTGCCGGGAAAACTTTGGCCACAAAAACCTGCTGAGCTGTTATGTCGATACGCATGCATCCACATGAAGTATCTGCATGGATGAGGCGCAGTTAGCGTCTCGAATGCATGCTCAGGGTGCAACCCCAGCGGAAATTCAAAATGAGATCGACCGAAAATTTGGCTCGTAGTAATCTTCCGGATTCAGAAATGAAACGCAAGCTTATTTGATCATTGAACAATAATCATTTATCTACTGTTGGCTGATGCCCGTGGCCGCCGGCTTTGCCCAAAACCCGGCATCCGTCATTGACTCACTTGGTATTGAAATTTGGCCTGACTATGACAAGGCGTCCGTCCTGGTTTTGCTGACAGGCACGCTGCCGGAAAATACGCAGCTTCCGGCCTCCGTCACCCTTCCTTTACCGGAAAACGCCCGGCTCAATGCGGTTGCCCGTATTGATAGTAAGGACGGCAATATGATGGATGATATATTTTCGAGCCCCGATCCTTCCGGTATGGTGACGTTCATCACACCGGATTTGCTTTTTAGGGTCGAATACTATTTTCCGTATACGGTCGATCAAAACCGACGTTCCTTTGATTATACCTGGTTGGCTGCGGTAACCGTCAATAATTTTCAATTGAGGGTCCAGCGGCCGACATCGGCCGCTGCATTCAGCACAGAGCCCGCCACTGCAAATGTCGTCAGGAATGCCGATGGGTTCGACTACTACACCTTCCCCGCACGAACTGTTCCGGCCGGGCAATCTTTTGCGCTGCAGGTAAACTACGAAATGACCACGGCGCAATTGTCGGCCGCAAGTTTGCCTGCGCCAAACACCAGCAGGAACCCCGCCGCTTTACCCACCGCGCCAGGCTCCGGCTCCGGCATTAACTGGGCTTTGGCAGCTGTTGTTGCCGGAGGTCTCATCATCGTTGCGGCCTTGATCTGGTCAATTGCCGCCCGCCGTTCTTCGCCCGGCTCACGCGAGCCCGTTGATTCAAGGGCCGAAAAGCAATCGCGGGCTAAATTTTGCCGCAATTGCGGCGAGCCGACCGATGAAGGCGACAAATTTTGCAGCGGGTGCGGCTCGGAATTATAATCAGAGGTTTGGATTCAAGGTTCAGAGGTATCAGAGGTTCAGCGCCGCTATTGGCCTGAACAGCGGCCAGTCTGATCGAATAAAAACTATAGAATTTGGAAAAAAAGAGGGATGGATTCTAATTTTAAATAAAAGAATTAGACAGGATCAACAGGATCGACAGGAAAATGCGGCCTTCGGCCGAAAGGCCCCCTCGCCGCAGGCGAAAAAAATCCTGATAATCCTGTAAATCCTGTCTAAATGAAAATAATTAAAATCGAATCCATTCCACTGTGCCATTTTGATGTAGTTTCATAGGAGCTCGGCCTCCGGCTAAAAAACAGCCGGTCTGATCGGAAAAAAGAAACTTCATTTTTGTAATAAACCATGTAGGGTCGGCCACCGTGCCGACCTGAAACGGCGGGCACGGTGGCCCGCCCTACGATCCGAAACATTTGTAGTTTCATAGGAGTATTGAGCATCTCAACTGCCTGACACCCGAATCCTATAATCTGTCCGGATGCTGTCGCGGGCGGTTACTTTTTTACGGACTCAAAACGAAGCTTGACGATCGTCGCCACCTGATGCCGGTCACCGGTGGCCCCGTCCCAAACGGCCAATCCGAAGGTATAGTCTTTTTTCAGGCAGATCAAGCTGGACATCCCGTTTGGAGGGTGTTCGCAGAGCTCTGCTCAATTCGAGAGTCCAGTATCCGTCAGACCAGGATGCGCGCCCCTGATGTCTGCTGAATCCCCGCTCTCGGGAATACCGGATTCATACAGGGGAGTACTTTTGTTCGCCG
Source organism: uncultured delta proteobacterium (assembly GCA_963710795.1). GTDB lineage: Bacteria > Desulfobacterota > Desulfobacteria > Desulfobacterales > JAFDCJ01 > JAFDCJ01. The sequence goes on along the minus strand of CAVQBT010000010.1, from coordinate 30,334 downwards.
GGTTGGCGCTGTTAGATAATTGCAGCGGTACCTGTTTACCCCCCTCCATGTAAAATCGGGGATGGGGCGGCTTTCCTTCAGTCTCTACTGCATTGAGGGTGAGCGGGATGCCGCCCACGGTTTCCGGCATTCGCTTGCCGGAAGTGTCGCTGGCGTGCGCGGCATCGATTTGCGGAAGCGCCCAGCGCAAGGCAGGCTTTAAGCTGCCTGGCGGTATGAATCTTACCTCATGGTCCAGGAATCCGTCCCCGGGGCGTCCCGCCCTTGCGGCCGCAAATGCATTCCAATACCACTCATCCGCGATGGCGCCCTCCTGTCGGGTGGCCATCCGCGGAAATTCTCTGAAGCGGCCGGTGCTGTGGCATAATACCGCACAACCGCCCTGGCCGAAGTCCGCAACCTGTTCGGTTATCTGCCAATGCAGCGCCAGGGCATCGGGCCAGTTCACTTGGGCCTGCCAGCGCCCGTCGCTGAAAATCCAGTGGCCCATCCGGTTCTGGCGGGTTTTATCCGGCCATCGGAAACGCAAAATAGATGTCGGTATCGTCGTAAACTGCTCGAATCAAGACTGCGGGTCCCGGTTGAGGCGGACCGTCGCTTAACTGCCATGTCGCTACTTTCGTTTCGAGGGCCATGTTCCAGGCATCTTCCCGGATCTTGACCGTCAATTTCAGGAACCGCTTTTCCGGCCAGGTAGGCGGCTGACAGGGTGGACGGCAGATCCTCTCCCTCATAGTCACTGTGACGGTCGGGTTTATGGCAGTTCAGGCATACTCTGTCTGAGCGGGTTTCGAGTATATTGGCCCGGGCTAGCTCGGCGCCCTCCCGGGCCCTGCCGCCGGCCATGAGTTCGGCGTAAAATCCCCCCGGACCATGACAGCTTTCGCAGGTAACCCGGTCCTCCAGGTAGCGCCCGGTTTCTTGATTGAAACCCGTTGTGTGACAGCCGAGACAGCGCGACTCATCGATCTTAAGCCCGCTTTTTTGCACTTCCTGCAGCTTGGTTCTGACCCGGTCTAAGGGCTTGAATTTAAGCCTGCGCCAGCGGGCCACATGTCTTGGATGCGATGCCCAGATGGCAGCGCAGGCAGCAGCTTTGAGCCGGTGAAAGGTATCGGCTCACCGGAAGCGCTGTATCTGAAATAAATCAAGGGTCGAAGTTCCGGTTTTGCGGACTTTCAGATATTCATACAACGGTCTGCGGGGGATGCGCAAGGTGGAATGAGCCCGGGATAATTCCGTCGCCCTGCCGACACCGCCGTGGCAAACCGTGCAGCCGTACTCTTCGAATGGATAACGTTCTATTTGCGAATGCTTTTGCTCAAGTTCTTTCAGATCCAGGTGGCAGGTAATGCAGCGGTCGACGCGCCGGCCGTCTTCCAGTAAAATCTGTCTGATTCGGTAATCCGGGTGGTCAAGGTAGCGCAACCGTTTTTGTAAATTTGTGCGTTGCGCCTCGCCGGCATCTGCTAAAGCCTTCGTAACCTTTTTCTTCTCTGCCTGATAAAATTTTCGCTGATAGCGCATCCATTCAGGATTTTCTTCCTGGCGGAGGATCAAGCCCAGGGTCACCAGGAGGGCGATTACGAGCAGGGCGAATATTACATACAGATGTCGGTTCACTGCCGGATTATACCTTTGCCAAGCCGGTTTCATTCATATGTTAAACCATGGCGTTTGGACAATATACCTTACATTCAACACAAAGCGCAGCAAAATCTTGATGACAACTGCCCCCATGGTCAAAACCAGGAAAAAGTAGATTGAGTAACGTATCCGTCCCCATTTCTCGAACCGGCTGCGCCAAAAGGAAAATGGTAAAATCATTCCCATGAGGTAATAGATGCCGATCAAAGACAGGCCCAGCCAATTCGGAAGGCTGCGAAAGTTCGGCCGGGCCGGCCTGGCCATGCTCCAATCCTGCCAGGGCCAGTACCAGTCCCAGTTGGATCCACGAAACTCGGCCGCCATGACCGTGAGCAAAGCCAAAAACACTAGACCGGCGGTAAAAGGCAACGTGGCCCAGATCCGACGCCGGAAGGCATAACACCCCGCACCGCGCGGGTCGGAATCAAGCAGGGGAATCAAAACCAGCCCCGCTATGATGAGAAACGGAATCACCACTCCGGCCAGCCAGGGATCAAAATAAAGCAGCATCTCCTGAATTCCGAGAAAATACCAGGGCGCTTTGGCGGGGTTGGGCGTGAAGTCCGGGTCGGCGGGCACAGTCAAAGGGGCTTCAATCATCAATCCCAGCCAGGCCAAAACCAACAAACACGCCAGTGCCGCCAAAAATTCTTTGAATACATAACCGGGGTAGGCCGGCAACATGACGGGAGGGGCTTGCTTGTCATTTGCCGCGGTTGGTCCCTTTGGCAGTTCCTTTGACAATTTTTCTCCTTGAATTTACTCGATTATACCTGCAATCCGCAGCCATCGTCAGAAAGATGTTAGGCGCTTAGAAATTATTTTTGATAGTTCCTTTTTCCGTGTTATTCCGTGTCCTTCCGTGGTCAATATTACAATTTTCACCACGGATTTTTCACAGAGCAACACAGAGATATCAAACCGCCTTCGGCGGTTCCGGGTTAAGTTCGGCTTCCACCTCAAAGCTTTAAGGCCAGATTGCCATCCTTGCGCACGCGCCAGAAATGCACCATTAAAAAGATGCCGGCTAAAAGCGGTAAAATAAAGACATGCAGGCTGTAAAATCGGATCAGGGCCCTGGGGCCGAGATCTGAATCTCCCAACAGGAAGACGGCAATATCACGATCGTAACTGAGCCCCAGTTCGCTGCCGAAGGGCCCGTCAGCCCCGAGTAATGGAACCGAATGGAGCAGATTCGTGCCCACCCGGGTTCCCCAGTATGAGATCTGATCCCAGGGCAGCAGATAGCCCGTAAACGCAAAGGCGAATACAATCAGAAGCAGAAAACGCCGACAATCCAGTTGAATTCCCGGGGTGGTTTATAGGAGCCTGTGAAAAAAACGCGCAGCATATGCAAAACGACGGTGATGACAATGCCATGCCCGGCCCACCGATGAACATTGCGCAAAAATCCTCCTAAAAAGACGGTGTAACGCAGATCCAATATATCGGCATAGGCATTTTCCAGGGTCGGCCGGTAATAGATCATCAAAAGCGCTCCGGTGAAGACCGTAACCAGAAACAGCAGGAAGCTTAATCCCCCGAGGCACCAGGTAAAACTGATCTTCATCCGGTCGGCAGATATCCGGCTCGGATGCAGGTGCAAGAAAACCGTCCGGCGCACGACCTGCAGCTCCTCAGCCGGAGTGCGGGGCAGGCCGGATCTGAATATTCTACGTTTAAATTCCGGGGGCAGCTTTATGGCCATCTTTTACAAACCGTATCTGTATCACCAGGCAGTGCCCTATGATTGGGGTTTAAGTCGCTTCGGGTCGAAAATGGGGAGCCGGTCCTTTCCCGCGCTTTATAATAATATCCTGATCCACGACCAGAAGTCCATTATCATCAATTCCGAGGGCCAATAGATCCAGTGGACGGGGTGGCGGGCCCTCCACATTGCGCCCCTCGGCGTCGTATTTCCCCCCATGGCATGGGCATAAAAACATCCGGTGGTCCCGGTTCCAGACTACCATGCATCCCAGGTGGGTGCAGCGGGCGGAAAGGGCTAAAAACCCCTTGTCATCTCGAACGATAAAGAGTTTTCGGCCGCTGAGGTAGTCCACCTGGCCGGGCCGGTAATCTTCCGGGAACCCGACCTGGACCAACCTGGCGGGTCGGCTGGACACACGCGGCCAGAAAAATTTAAGCACCGCTGCCAGAAAAACTGCCAAGGCAAGGCTTAGCCCGGTCCAGGAAAGTCTCAGCAAAAATCTGCGGCGGCCCTGGCGAGGATCAGTGGTAGAGGCTTTGATATCAGGCACCATATTTCAGACTCATATTTTTTCGCTTCTGCTGCACAATAAAACCCGAACTTAATTGCAGGTCAAGTAAAAAATAAAATTTTGAAGAATCAGAGACCCCCTAAAACGTGATGGATATTCGGCTGAAAGCGGGAATTTGAAAGGGATCGAATATCGTGATAACCCAGCTTATAAAACTCTTGACCTTATGCTACAATGTAATATAAAATCATCGCTAACACAATGGGATATATTATACCTAACCCGAATAACCCGGAAAGAAAAGCCACATAGTTCCTAAGACACTAAGAAAAAAACGCAAATTATAAATCGTGTCTTGGTGGTGAAAATTTTTTTGATATGAATCGACCCCGGAAGAATATCATTCTGTTAATCATCAGCGGCATTCTCGTGTCCGGCATTCCGGCGATCGTATTGTGCTCATCTTACTGTATTTCAAGTGATCTGGGGTCTCCCCAGGACGCAAACTGTTCCTCATCAACCCATTCATTTGACCAACTCGCCATTATGTTGTCAGCGCTGATCCTTTTGCCCTTTGCAGGTCTTTTCCCCTGCAAGGACCGGCAACTCATTCCGCCCGGTATCTATTTACCCCTTTTTAAACCCCCCCGATTTTGCCGTTAAATAATCATGGCCTATTCTATTGACCTAAATAGTACCTGAACGAAAAGTCGGGTTTTGGGTAGGTTGGGTTGAGCCCATCTGAAATGTTGGGTTTCATGCCTCAACCCAACCTACTAATATCAGGGCTTATAGCGATTTAATATCATGGATCTGATATAAAATTGTTATCTTGGATCGGCATAGAGGAATATATGATGAAAAAAATTGGCAGAAATTTAAACCTGTTCGCACTAACTATAGTGGTTGTCCTTTTCAATTCTTATGTTTTTGAAGACCGAGCCCGGGCAGAAACCGATTTTATGGAGTCCCTTTCCCTGGTCAGGTTCGATGAGAAAATCAAGGTCGAAAATTTTACCCTCAAGGACCTCAACGATAAGGTGGTAAACCTGGAAGATTATCGCGGAAAAGTTATTTTCCTAAATTTTTGGACGACCTGGTGCCCGGCTTGTCTGGTGGAAATGCCATCCATGGAAAAGCTCTACCAGGAATTCAAGGATAAGGATTTTGTCATACTGGCGGTAGATATGCAGGAGGATTCGGAACAAGTAAAGAAATTTAAGGCAAGGTTCAAACTGAGTTTTCCGATCCTTTTGGACACAGACGGCATCGTTGCCACATACTTTGGCGTCAATGCCATACCGGTTACTTACTTTATAGACCGTGCGGGCTGCCTCTATGCGGCTGCCATGGGGGCTCGTGACTGGGGCAGCGAAGATGCATTCCAGCTGATCAAACACTTGTTAGATAAATAATATAATTGCTATCACGTTGGGAAAAGTGAGCGGACTGACAGGAATAATTCCTGCGCATTAATTTTCATGCCAGATCCGGGAATAAATCTTGCATTTGATATCCTAATTTCTTAGGGTTGATGAAACCGTCTGGCCATCCCAATAAAGCAATTATGCAAATTTTACCGATTAAAAAACTGTATCTGCCGGCTTTATCCATCGTCGCCGTGGGAATTATTCTGCTGGTTCTGATCAGCATATCCACCTACCGCAACCTGGATCGCCAGAAAACCATGGCGCTCAGTTTTCTTCACCGCCAGGGGGAGGGCTTGATTCTCTCCCTTGAAGCGAGTGCCCGCACAGGTATGAAATCCCTCATGTGGCAGGAAATCTCTTTAGGCAGCCTTTTACAGGAAACGGCTAAAAACAGCGATATTGCATATGTCTGTATTATTGATGAACACGGGACCATCGTCCACCATTCGGACCCGCTAAAAGTGGGGACTCTTGTTGACTGGAAACCCGATATTACCGCCGAAGGTCAGATTAATACCCGCATAAATACACTTCCTGACGGTACCCATATATATGAGCTCGCAAAATTTTTTTCACCCATGTACGAACCGACCATGATGCATCATCGAAACAGCCCGATGGGTTTGGATTCCGGACATATGGCTAACTCGCATTCGCATCGGGGAGATATCATAATACTTGGCATGAAAATGACGGCTTTGGAGCAGGCGGGTCAGGCAGATATCCAGCATGCGTTTATTATGGCAGCCATTATTTTAATTCTTGGCTCGGGGGCCCTTTTTTTTATTTTCGTCATCCAGAATTACTATCTTGTGACTAAAACCCTGAAGCAGACCAAGGATTACACCCGTGAAGTCGTCGCCAACATGGCCAATGGATTAATAAGCACCGATTCGGTGGGCAAGATTGTTTCCTTTAACTTACTAGCGTTGGAGTTGCTTGGCATTGAGGAACCAAAAGCGCACGGGATGGATTTGAGAAAATTGATCGACTTTGAGATGTCAGGAATTCGGGGTACACTGATTGATTGTACGCCCGCGCTGGAATTTGAGGTCTATCATCAACGTCAAGACGGCGAAAGGCTCCCCTTGGCTCTAAGTGCGACACCGATTAAAGATGGAAAGGGCGGCTGCAGTGGTGCGGTGATTGTGCTGCGCGACCTGAGGGAAATCAAACTATTGCAGGAGAAAGTAAAGCGCTCTGAGAAACTGGCCGCCATTGGAGAACTTGCCGCCGGTGTGGCCCATGAGATTCGCAACCCGTTGAGCTCGATCCGCGGCTTTGCACAATTTTTGAGACATTCCCTCAAAGACAAACCGCAGGAGAAAGAATATGCCGAAACCATGGTCAGCGAAGTTGACCGGATTAACAGAGTCGTTACCGATTTGCTCACATTTGCACGGCCAACGACGGTTGAAATATCGCCCACGGATGTTACCGAGCTTATTGAGCACTCGGTCCGCTTGGTAGAGGCCGAAGCATTGTCGCGCGACATAAATATTCAGATGAATATTTCAGATTTGACCAGGCTCCCGCTGGACTCCAATCAGCTGACTCAGGCGCTTTTAAATCTTTTGCTCAATGCGCTGCAGGCGTTGCCTCCTAAAGGTAACATCGAGATCGGCGCTGAATTGAATGCGTCTGACTCGCGGCTTCATCTCTGGGTAAAAGATGATGGCCCCGGCATCCCTGATAATCAAATAGAAAGGCTCTTTGAGCCCTTTTATACGACCCGCGAAAAAGGCACCGGCCTGGGTCTTGCCATTGTCCATAAAATCGTTGAAAATCATAACGGCGATCTTAGAGTTGACAGCCCGCCTGATGGTATGCCCCGGGGTTGCTGCTTTACCATTATCATACCGATTATGGTCAGCAGCAAAAAAAAGAGACAAGTTTAAAAGGACCGCAAACAGGGGAATTCTTCATAAGGAGAAAAATGAAACCAAAAATCCTGATAGTCGACGATGAGCGTTCTCATCGCCAAATGATCGAAGCAGTTCTCTCGGCCGAGGGTTATGAAATAGCGCAGGCTGACGACGGGCAGGCGGCGATTGATGCTATTGCAGAAAAATTCTACGATCTGATCATTATGGATATTCGGATGCCGGAGCTTGGCGGAATCGAAGCACTAAAAAAAATTAAAACGATCAGTCCGGGAATACCGATCATTATCATGACCGCTTATGCCTCGGTCGGTACGGCCGTGGATGCTCTAAAATCAGGCGCATCGGATTATTTGACCAAGCCGCTGGACATCGAAGAGCTTAAGATTCTGGCCGCCAAAACCTTGCGGATCCACCAGCTGGAAGAAGAAAATATTTACCTCAAGGAAAGGCTAAATGACCGCTTCGATTTTTCGAACATCATCGGCCAAAGCCCGGCCATGAAAAAACTCTTCGAAACCATGGCCCTCGTGGCACCTTCTGAAGCCACGGTTCTGATAGTCGGTGAAAGCGGGACGGGAAAGGAGTTGATTGCCGATGCCATTCATCAAAACAGCCCCCACAAGGACCGGCCCTTTATAAAAGTCAATTGTGCCGCCTTGCCTGAAACCCTTTTAGAGAGCGAGCTGTTCGGCCATGAGAAGGGCGCCTTCACCGGAGCGATTGCTCGTAATCAGGGCCGTTTTCAACTGGCCCACAAATCCTCCATTTTTTTGGATGAAATCGCTGAAATGGCGCCTGCCACTCAGGCTAAAATTTTGCGGGTACTCCAGGAAAGGGAATTTGAACCATTAGGGAGCAACCAAACGATAAAGGTAGATACCCGGGTGATCGCGGCCACCAACAAAAACCTGGAAGAAGAAATTGAGGCAGGGCGGTTCCGGGAGGATCTCTTTTATCGAATTAATGTCGTGACCCTTGACGTGCCGCCAATGCGTGAGCGTCGTGAAGACATCCCGCACTTAGCGGATTTTTTCCTGAAGCAGTATGCAGATAAAAATCGCCGACTTATTAAGGGATTCACCCCCAGGGCAACGGACTTGCTGATGCGCTACGATTGGCCCGGTAATGTGCGCGAACTGGAAAATATCATTGAACGTGCCGTTATCATGTCAAGGGGTGAGTTGATCACGCCGATGGAATTTCCCAATGACTTACAGGAATTGGATGAAGGGCTCAAAGATTCGCAAATCAAATTAACCCCGGGCAGATCTCTCAAGGAAGTCGAAAAGGCGATGATCCTGCGAACCCTGGAGGAGACCGGGGGCAATCGCACCCATGCTGCCAAAATACTGGGAATCAGCCGCCGCACGCTGCAGCTGAAATTAAAAGAGTACGGGATTAATCCGCCCTGAAAACAGAACATTCAGGGTCGGGAAGTGTTTCTTGAAAATTAAAGAAAGTCTTAAGATCGAAGATTCGGCGGATTAATTACTTATGCTGCGCAAATAGTTGTAATTGTCCATTATAGGCCCGGTCTGCCAAAATAAGTCGATTCAGCGCTGAAAGGGTAAGCGTATGCCTGACAGAAAGCTATTGTATATTTCAATGATGGGAGAATCATCACTCTATCATGTGGATGATTGTAAACAAATTTGCCCTTCGGGTCTTGAAAAAGACTGGATCGTTTCCTGGCATGGGGCTCTGGCAAAAAAATATGGTTTTGACATGGTCAGCGCTGATATCATCCGAGGAGATGTTCTTCCATCTCCTGATCAGATCAGTTCGGCAATATTGGGCGGAACAATACATCTGATTCTTGAAGACAGGTTGTGGCTGAAACAGTGTTTGAAATGGCTTCAAGAATATCGAAAATTGCAGCGACCCTTATTGGGAATCTGCGGCGGGCATCAAATGATAGCGGTAAACTTCTTCAACGGCAATCAGCTAATAAAAAGGAGCAATGGTTTACTAGCCGGTACGTATAAAATTCAATTGTCGCAGACCGGTAAAAACTCTCAGCTGTTTCAGGGCCTTACTGAAAAACCGCAATTTAATTTTGCCAATGGCTACCACATCATACCGTCATCAGAGGCAGATATGCATATCCTCGCAACTACAGAAGACAGCCCGGCCGTTGCTGTGGATTATAGGGACCACTGGTATGGGTGCCAGTTCCACCCTGAAACCCGCAAAGACACTTGGAATTGCCTTTTTAAGCGGGATAGTGCCATCGATTTAAACCAGTACAAATCTGATCACGGCGGTGTGCAGTTTCTTGAAAATTTCTTTAAACTTTCTCAAAGTTTAGCCTGAATGTCCTAGTTTTCAGGGCGGATCAATAATGATGCTCCGGTTATTATTGCCGGCAAGGCCGAGGAGCAAAATATCTCGCCCAACTCTCCCATCAATAATGTCATAACCTAGGGTGATATTGAAGGCCCCAATGTCAACGCGGCCCTAGCTCGTCTGGCTGATGTCAGGCAGAAGCTTGCCTTAAGGAGAATCGGAATTGACTGGCTATATACATCTGTTATATCGTTATGCCGCTTAGTGGCATAATTCGTGCGTTCTTATTCTGATACATTTTAGAAATACAAACTTGGAGGGTGCCCGATGAACTTATCCGCGAAAAATATAATAAAATAAAATGAAATAAAGTTTTGACATTGCAATTATTTTGTTGACAACATATAAAGTTAGGTATAACTAACTTTTTTCGATTTGGGAATATTATGTATGACAGGTAGGGAGGCGTTGGTATCAATGCGGATCAATTTGCGAAACATGAAGGATAATCAATTCGGCACAATTGCCGCAATTAAGGTGGCGGGTGATCTCGGCCGGCGCATCCGGGACATGGGTTTGGTGACGGGAACCGAAATCAAGATTCAGGGACGGGCGCCGCTTTACGATCCGGTGGCCTTGAGAGTGCGGGGAGCCACGATTACGTTGCGAAATAATGAAGCTGACCATATTGAAGTGGAGGTTAATGATTAATGCAAGCCACGGTTGCGCTGGCCGGTAATCCGAATTCCGGCAAAACCACCCTTTTTAATGAACTGACCGGTGCCCGGCAGCATGTCGGCAACTATCCGGGGGTGACGGTCGAAAAAAAAGAAGGCACGTACTCGAGCAACGGTTTTCAATTGCACATTGTCGATCTGCCCGGGACCTACTCGCTGACGGCCTATTCCCTGGAGGAAGTGGTGGCCCGGGAATTTCTGGTCAACCAAAGACCCGAAGTCGTCATTAATATTGTGGATGCCTCCAACCTGGACCGCAACCTGTATCTGGCCGTTCAATTCCTTGAAATGGGCATTCCGGTGTGTATTGCCCTGAACATGATCGACGTGGCCAAAAAACGGGGCATTGAAATAAACGCCCGCAAGTTATCCGCCCTGTTGGGTGTGCCGGTAGTCCCCACCATTGCCCGTACCGGCCAGGGCAAAAAAGAATTGATGGACAGCGCCGCTAAGATCGTGCAGGAAAATACGAAATTCGTGCCGCTCAAAATATCCTATGGTGACGATATCGACAGCGCCATGATCGAAATGGAAAAAGAGATCGAGGCCCACCATCTTCTGACCGACACCTACCCGGTGCGCTGGGTTGCGTTAAAATACATGGAAAATGATGAGCAGATTCTGGAGAAAGGCCGGCGGCAAAATCCGGAGCTGGCTGCCCGGCTGCAGGAAATGGTAAAAAAAGTATCCCATCATCTGCAGGATACGCTGGATACCTATCCCGAGGCCATGATCGCCGATCAGCGCTACGGCTATATCAATTCGATCCTCAAGCAGGGCGTCATTTATCAGAAGTACGATCCCAACCGGCTTTACACTTCAGATAGAATCGATAAAGTGGTCACCAACCGGTTTCTCGGCCCCCTGATTATGCTGGCGATCCTGGCCGGTCTGTATCAGGTGGTATTCACTTACAGCGAAGTGCCGGTGGGTTGGCTGGAAACTATCTTTGGCTGGATCAGCGCCGGGGTGTCGGCCATGTTGCCGGACGGTCTGCTGAAGTCGTTGATCGTCTCCGGTATTATTGACGGTGTCGGCGGGGTTCTGGGGTTTGTGCCGTTGATTATGTTTATGTTTTTCGGAATTGCATTTCTGGAGGATTCCGGCTACCTGGCCCGGGTGGCGTTTATGCTGGACAGGATCTTTCGAATTTTTGGTCTCCACGGCAGCTCCGTGATGGCTTTCATTGTATCGGGCGGTATCGCGGGGGGGTGCGCCGTCCCCGGTGTGATGGCAACCCGGACCTTAAAATCTCCGCGCGAACGACTGGCAACCCTGCTGACCGTGCCGTTCATGAATTGCGGCGCCAAACTGCCGGTATTTGCGCTCTTGATCGCCGCGTTTTTCGCCAAATACGAAGCCGTGATCATGTTTATGATTACCCTTGGCGCCTGGGCGGGCGCGCTGCTGGTTGCCAAGCTGCTGCGGGTTACGGTGATCAAAGGTGCGGCCACCCCTTTTGTGATGGAACTGCCGCCCTATCGAATGCCGACCTTCAAAGGTCTGGCCATTCATACCTGGGAGCGGACCCGGCAGTACATCAAAAAAGCCGGCACGATCATCCTGGGGTTTTCAGTGATTCTGTGGGCCATGATGACGTTTCCCGCGCTGCCGGACTCTAAAGTGGCAGAGTTTGAGGCCCAGCGTCAAGCCTTGTTGAGTTCAGCGCCGGCCGCAAGCGCCGGTGAACTGCAAAACAGCCCGATAGGCACCGAACTTTCCCCGCAAGCATTATCTTTAAAAAAACAGTTAAACCGCATTCATTACCGGGAAGCCGAAACCGCGTTAAGATACTCGGTTGCCGGGCGGATCGGAACCGCACTGGAATCCGTGTCCCGCTGGGCCGGATTCGATTGGCGCACCAACATTGCCCTGGTCGGCGGATTTGCAGCCAAAGAGGTGGTGGTTTCGACCCTCGGTACGGCTTATTCCCTGGGAGAAGTCGATCCCGCAGAAACCGGGGCCCTGTCCGAAGCGCTGGCCAAAGATCCGGGCTGGTCGCCCCTGGCGGCATTGGGATTAATCGTTTTTACCATGTTTTATTCTCCCTGTTTTGTGTCGGTGGTTTGCATTTCCCGCGAGTCCGGCTCGTGGAAATGGGGGGCATTTGCCATCGCGTTTAACACGCTGCTGGCTTTCGGGTTGGCGGTTTTGATTTATCAGGTGGGATCGGCCTTGGGCCTGGGCGTTTAATGAGTTTATTGAGCTTATTGAGTTTATTGAGTTATTGGTTTGATTGAGTTGGATCGGTCTACAAATTATGATTTTAGCAGGACCAGAAATTCAAATTAAAATTTTAAGGGTGGTGAAGTAGTAGTGGAAAATATTATTGTGATCATAATCGTCGCTGTTGCGGCCGGTCTGCTCGGGCGCAGTTATTATAAAAAGTATAAAAAAGGCAATCAGTGCGGCTGCGGATGCACGGATTGTGCTGCCGACATCTCTACTTGTGAATTTCCTGAAGCAAAAGAGGAACAAATTCGTGAGAGTCGGAAGTCCACATAAATAAATTTGATAAATAATGCGAACATAAAATAATTTTTCCGCTGTTCCGGAATCAAATAAAGGGTTTCCAGTATTGTAAAAACATCTTACGAGTTGACCCGGCGATTAAATGCAACGGAAAAATTAAAGGAATCAAAAGTGGCAAACCGGGAAATACTCAGCTCGAACATGGAAGACTATCTGGAGGCAATATTTCACATTTCCGCTGAAAAGCAGGCTGCCAGAGCCAAAGACATCGCCGAACGGCTGAAGGTGAATAAGTCCTCGGTGACCGGCGCGTTGCGGTCACTTTCGGAAAAAGGATATGTGAACTATGCGCCCTATGACATCATTACGCTGACCGCCGAAGGACAGGTGTTGGCAAAAGATGTTGTGCGGCGGCACGAAACACTCAAGGATTTCTTTGTCAAAATTCTCCTGATAGATGACGCCGAGGCCGAGGAGGCTTCCTGCAAAGTTGAACATGCCATTTCGGAAAAAATTCTTGATCGAATAATAAATTTTGTGGAGTTTATGGAAATCTGCCCGCGGGGCGGCCGCGAATGGTTGAAGGGATTTCGGAACCATTGTGAAAATGGTGATACGTCGATTAAATGTACCAGCTATATATCCACCTGCCTGGCAGATCTAAAAAGGCGGCAAGAGCACATGCGCAATGGATCACAGGTGACCGTTTCCTTGAATGAGCTGGATCCAGGCCAACGCGGCAAGATCATTAAAATCACCGGCCGCAGCGCAATTAACAGGCAATTATCCGAGATGGGTGTTTCGTCCGGAAATATTATCGAAGTCGAGTCACTGGAGTCTTACGATGATAAGGTCGATATCAAAGTGCGGGGGTATCATCTGTCGCTAACCAGGGAGGATGCGGGGAAGATTTCGGTTGAACTGCATAATTAATCCGCCCCGATAATTAGAATATCCAGGTTTGTAAATGCTTCTTGATAATTGTAGAAATTTAAAGATCGGTGCACCAGTCGGCGGCTTAATTACTTTATGCTGCGCATTTTTCTTTTTTTCTGTTTATTTCAAATCAGCAATTGGGCTCATCTTATTCAATCAATGCCTTACCCGAACATTTCAGGATGAATAACGCCTTCAGCCACCCGGGTCACGGTCCCGGTCATTGACACCGCAAAATCTTCTGCAATCTTTATCTGTATTTTACCACCCGGCATGTGGACCGTAATTTGACTGTCGCACAGCCCTAGTCGGTGCGCCACGGCGGCGGCCGCACTGCTGCTGCTGCCGGATGCCAGGGTGTAGCCGGCGCCTCGTTCCCAGATTTCGATCTGAATGTTTGAACGGTCCACTATCTTCATGAACTGAACATTGGTGCGATTGGGAAAGCGCGGTTCATTTTCAATCAGGGGCCCCATTTCCTTGGCTTCAGCAGCCGATATCTCCGGCTTCAAAATTACACAGTGCGGATTGCCGATGGTGGCGGCACAGAATTGCATGATCCGGTCGTTTACTTCCATTTTTTCGTTGATGACTTCACGCTCGGGGCCCGCAACCGGGATGCTGCGGCTGTCAAAGCTGACTTGGCCCATGTCAACCGATATTAATTCGCCGCCTTCATAAACCTGGGCTTTAACTACACCGCCGGCTGTCTGAATCGTGACGCGATCACTGCCTATCAAGCCTTTGTCCCACAGGTAGCGTGTGAAAATACGCAATCCATTGCCGCTTTTTTCAGCTTGACTGCCGTCCGGGTTAAATATCTTTAGTGCAATTGTTTTCTCCGGATCCTCAAACGGCCCCAGCAGAATGCCATCGGACCCCACGCCGTAATTGCGATGGCATATCAATCGAATCGAATCGGTTGTCAGAGAATCTCCGGCCTCGGCGGGGTTCAACAGGATGTAGTCATTGCCAAGGGCGTGATATTTGTAGAAAGGGATGGGAGAAGACATAAGGGAATGCCTAAAATTTTGGTGTCGCTTCGCTCCATCTTCATAATAATAGAGAATTAGGGCGAAGCCGGTTTCGGAATATTCTCGATTATCTCTTTTAGTTTGGCGGAAAGATTCTGCGGGATCGGTTTGTCTGAGACATTTTTGCACAGAGCCACGGTTCTTTTGAGGGTTTCCAGACAGGAAAAGCAGGCTACACAGTCCTCGGCGTGTTTTTGAATTTCGGCGCAGGTTGCATGATCCAGTTCGCCGTCAATGTATTCGGAGAGTTTCTCGAACATTTCCAGGCAATGTTTATGGTCATGGTCATCACTGGTCATTTTCAAAATATCCTTTCAGTTTATCCCTCAAAAAAAGCCGGGCCCGGTGGAGCCGCACTTTTACATTGGCCGGCGACAGGTTGAGGATCTGGGCGGTCTCCGCCGTGCTGAAGCCTTCGATGTCCCTTAACACGATCACCATGCGGTATTTTTTGGGGATGGCTAAAATTCCCTGGTGAACAGCGCCCGTCAGTTCGGCGTTCAGCAGCTTGTCCAGAGGCATTTGGGCCCACTCCGGCACCTGATCCGGCGCTTCGGCTTCATCGCTGGGTCGGAACTCGTCTAAAGACAGTTCCCTTTCCGGGGCGAACTTGGATTTGCGCCTTTTTTTGATGCAGCTGCTGGCCGCTACTTTGTAAAGCCAGTTTTTAAACTTGGTTTCATATCGAAAATCTTTTAAATATTTGAAAACATTTAAAAAAGTATCCTGAACCATATCCTCGGCATCCTGGTGTTCCCGGCACATCCGCAAACTGAAATTGTAAAGTTTATGTTCATACCGTTTGACAAGTTCATGAAACTGGTCAATCTGGCCGGAATTGATGCGCTGGATCAGGTCGAAATCTTCATCCTTGATTTTTTTGCGATTCGGATTCTTGGCTGTTGTCATTTTTGCTTGTCACCTGACAAGATTCCTTCAGTCAGGTGGACACCCCGAGCTTCGGCAGGATGTAGGCCTGCAGCAGGTACCAGCCGCCCACAATTGCCAGCATGATTAGAATTTCTTTCATTGGATATCTCCTTGGCAGCGGCTGCCGCAAAGCCGGTGACCCGGCTTTACTGAACCGCCTCTGATATTTATGCATTTATCGGGTATTTGTCCACTGTTTTTTGAAAACCAGGCAATACAGGCTGACAAATAAAAACGCCATCACCAATCCGAGATGGCCGAGATCCAGGCCAATAATAAAGCCGGACGCTAAATTAGATCCGGCCAAATTCCGGATCACCAGGAAAAGACCACTGGCCAGGATCCCGGCCAACAGGGCACCGCGCACATAGCCGGTGGCGGTCATTCGCCTGGATTTGTGCTTTAAAACCAGGTAGTCCAAGACGATATAGGCCGCGAAGGCCAGAAACAATATGGCGGCCAGATAGTGGATATAATGGGTTACAAAAAACTGCGCCAGCCAACCCAGTCCGGGGATATCGGCGATATAATAGCGTTTGAATATCGGCATCTGAGCAAACCCGGTCAGGGTCAGAAAAAAAATAACCATCAAGTAGAACCAGCGGGCTGGCAGGCTGATCGCGCGGGTGTCGCTTTGCGGTTGCTTCATCGGGCACTCTCCCTTATTGGCTGTTTTTCGTTGATTTATAATATTTCCCGACCGCTGCGGCGATGCCGGCAATGGGGGCAACAAACATGGCCGCCGCCAGATTGTTGGCCTGAGCCATGGTATCTTTAACCGGTTTCAGGTGCGGTTTGCCCTTGCCTTGGTCGATGGCCTGGTTCAACTTTTCGAACGGAACCGGGGAGACATAAATGGTGTTGGTGCCGCCGTTTTCTTTTTCGCCATAGATATAGCCGCTTGTTTCTTGGGCCAGGGCATGGGCCTTTTTGATAATTTCATCCCGCGGGCCGATGGTTTGCACGCCTTCCGGGCAGGCTTCGATGCAGGCCGGCAGTTCACCTTGCGCCACGCGCTGGTAACAGCGGTCGCATTTGTACATGACGCCGTTGCCGGCCATGGAAGGCATAAGGTCCAGATACAGTCCCGTTCCGGTCTGACGCTGGGGAATGTTCCACGGGCAGACCTTTTTGCATTTGGATCCCCCCAGGCAGATGTCCGAATCGATCCTGGAGATACCGTTTTGGAGTTGTTTGGCAGCACCCCAGGGACAAAGCTTGACGCAGGGTGGGTTCACGCAGTGCATACAGCGCCGGGGCATGGTCAGTTCGGTTTCTTCACCGTTGATTTCAACTTCCGCGTGCTGGATAAACAGCCAGTTGTAAGGCGTCAGGCGGTCGTTGACATCCTGTTTGTCGGACCAGTCTTCCACCGGGACGCGACTGGGGTACATTTTTGGAAATGGTTTTTGGGGATCGGGATACTTTTCAGCGTTGGCTTCCGAGCAGGCCTCCACGCAGGCTTCGCAGCCGACGCACTTGCTGATGTCTATCAACGTTGCCAGCTGTTTGCTCTCATCGGGTTCGGCAAGGGCCCGGGAGCCCGGAATACTTGCGGCCGCCGTCCCGGCTGCGACCGCCAGGCCGCCTTTTAGAAATAACCGTCTGGAAATCTGTTGTCCCATTTAACCTCCTAATTATAATTTATCCGCCTTGTGGCACAATCCATTCTGGGATGTCGATTGTTTTTGAATAGTAAATAATGCTTCCAGATCCAAAATTTAGTGGATAAATTATTTTTTTGCGTATTTTTTTTGCGTTTGAATTAACTTCGCCCGCTGCTGGGTTTCTGGGCCGAATTATCTGTTGAGAACTTTGATATAAATTTCAGACCGGTTGTGAAATTTGCCCATAGAGAGCCGGGAGGTATTGAATGGTTACAAAAAAGCTGAATTAAAAATCATCCCAATCCGAATACTGATCCGGCGCTTCGCCATGGGACTCTAACACGACCGGACCTTTGATTTTCTTGTCTGCCGGGTCAATGCGTTCAAGTTTGACATCAAATTTCCAATTATCGCCAAAGTCAAACAGGAAATTCATCGCGGCACCGGGCTTAAGAGATAGTTCTCCGATAAGTACCTTGCTTGCGTCAGGCGGTTCTTCCATATAGGGATGGTTTAAGTTTTCCAACATGCCGAACCGGTTTCTATAAGAAAACATGTACAGATGGTCATCGTCAAAATCAAAGGCATCCAGAATGCAGGAACTGAAAGAGTCAAAATCCATTAATTTTAGAGGGAAGAATTTATATTTGCCGCCGACGTCGATACCATCCGGGCCGATAAAATCTAATATCTTTTCAAAATCATGCAGAATAGTACCCGGACCATCATCGTTAAAAACTTGTTCGAAAAGAATTTGTTGGTTTTTAGTTGAAAGTAAAGGTGCTGATTTGGCATTGTCTTTGTTTTTCACCATAAATTCCTCCCTATCAAAATGAACTTCCCCGCGGCAAGCCACGGGGTGTCAATGAAAGATAAATTCATCCTATCGCAGTCTCGCTGAACTGAAGCGGGTCGGGTAATTCACCCCGACAGATTTCGCAACCTCCATCTCACATTCATTATAATCTGCTTGCCCTGTGAAATGCGGAGCCTATTTCTCTGGGGTGTAATCTGCGAAATCTGTGGATAAAAAATGATACGTTAATTATTTAGGCTTATTTCTCTTGCCGCCGCCCAGATAAATTCCCCGGCCGGCGCGGGTGATGATGCCGTCTTTGTGGGCTCGATAAATGATGTTTCTGATTTTTTTCTCACCAATAGCAGTCTTATGTACCAGGGTGGCGACATCGATTCCTTTTTTTGAACGGTTAATAATTTTAAGCACCCGGGCGCTGTCGGAAAGTATGGCGTTTTTCTTTTTAACCCGAGACTTGACGGTCGTCTTGCGGGGCCGTGCTTTGGCGGCGGCCGGCTGCAAGCCCTTTTTCAATCCGGACTTTGAGGGTGATTGCGGGTCGTTTGTTTTCCTGGCCGGCGTTTTGGCGACCGGTTTTTTCCCAGCTGATTTGGTTTTAGCTGATTTTGCCGGTTTGGGGGATTTTTTTCTGCTGCCTGCGGATTTCTCAGCGACTTTGGAAAAATCAAGATCCATGGTTTCTTCCATATCGATGCCGAACATACCGGAGAGATCTGATTCGGCAATCTTTCCGGAACTCATTTGTTCCGCCTTTTCTAACAGCTTGTAACTTTGGTCTTTGAGGGTCTGTTGGATCAAATCATCTATTTTAACATTGCGCAGTTTGAAAAACAGACCGGCGTCATCATCCAGCCTCGTCCCGATTCCATACAGGGTGGCGGCCACATGTTTGCACATATAGGCCCAATCCGGACAGCTGCAATCAAAATCAATCTCTTGGGGTGACGGGAACAAGCCCCGGCCTTGGGCCGTAAATACTTCCCCCAGGGCTTTGGGAAATTTCCCGTGCAACAGCTCCGGCAATGAATCCAGTTTGCCGGCACAGGCCGCTTTCATGTTTTGCCAGATTGCTTTTGCGATTCCCTTGATCTTAATGGTGACGGTGTAAGGTTTTGTTCTTGAGCCCTGGACCAGGGATTTGACCTGCCCGGCGCTGATTTGAAGATCGAGTACCGCACCATGACGAACGTAGCTGCGTCCCCGACCGATGCGGTTGCTGTAGTCTGCATAGCGCTCCAGATTGAGATTCCACGACTTTCCCCACCAGGTTTTGGCGATTGCCAGGCCTTCAAGCACGATCGGTTGCATGGCCGGATTTTTCTTGCTGAGTTGTTTTAGCTTGCGGGCTGCTTTGGCTTTTTTTTCAGCCACGGATACATAACGCGGATATTTCCAATATGCCATTGCTTTACCTCTTGATTTTTACAACGTCAGTTTAAAAAGATCCAATAATTGATCATCTTGCATTTCGGTAATCCAGGACTCGCCGGCAGCGGCAATTACATCTTGTGATAATCGGGTCTTTTCTGCCAGCATCACATCAATGCGCTCTTCAACGGTTCCTTTGGTTAAAAATTTATGGACCACCACATTTTTTTGCTGCCCGATTCGAAACGCCCGGTCAGTGGCCTGATTTTCGACGGCCGGATTCCACCAGCGGTCAAAATGGATGACATGATTGGCTTCGGTCAGATTCAATCCGACCCCGCCGGCTTTTAAGGACAGCACCATGAACGGAACGTAGGCCGGGTCCTGAAACTGCTCGATAATTTTTTTGCGCTTGCCAACCGGGATACTTCCATGCAGGATCAGCCCTTCGTGCCGGAAGATGCCTGCCAGAAATTCAGCCAGGGGCTCGGTGATCTCCTTAAACTGGGTAAATACCAGAACCTTTTCCCGTTTTTCATAGATGGTTTCACAGATTTCACGCAGCCTGACAAATTTTCCGCTTTCTTTTTCACCATAGCCGACGCTACCCAGGTATTGATCCGGGTGATTGCAGAGCTGTTTGAACTTCATCAGGGAAGACAGGATTAGTCCCCGGCGCTGGATTCCTTCCGTCTGCGCAATCGTCTCTTTTATCTCTGCGGTCAAATTTTTATACAGCAGGATCTGTTTATTGCTCAAAGCGGCATAGGTTCTCATCTCAATTTTTTCAGGCAAATCGGATATGACTGTTTTGTCGGTTTTCAGACGACGTAAAATATACGGACGGATCAGTTTGCGCAAGCGGGAATAACCGGATGGGTCGCGGTTTAATTTTTTTGAAAACTTTTTAAACTCACTGGCGTTGCCCAGCAACCCGGGATTTAAAAAGTCGAATAGAGACCAGAGGTCCGACAGTCGATTTTCAATGGGGGTTCCCGTCATTATGATCCGGTTGCGGCAGACGAGGCTTTTTACGGCCCGGGCCTGTTGGGTGGCCGGATTTTTAATGGCCTGGGCTTCGTCTAAAATGACATAGTTCCATGAATGGGTTTGCAGCCATTTGTATTTTTGCACCAGCGCATAGGTTGTTATCACAAGATCGAAGGTATTCAAGGACTTTTTGTCCTGGGCCGCAGTCCTTGTGTCCGAATTGGCTGCCGGATGGGCTACAAAATAGTTTATGTCGGGAGAAAAGCGGCTGATTTCACTAACCCAGTTGGAAATGAGAGAAGCCGGAATCACCAGCAGGCTGGCCCGATGCGGTGATCCTGATTTTTTGACGCTGGATTTTACGATATCTAAAAAGGCGAGAACCTGAACGGTTTTACCCAACCCCATATCGTCGGCCAGACAGGCGCCAAACCTTAGCGAGTGTAGAAAAATCAGCCAGTTCAGGCCTTTTTGCTGATATTCCCGGAGTGCGGCTTTAAACGCGTGCCCGGGTTTTACGGCGGCAATCAAATCCGGATTGAGCAATTTTTTAAGGACCGATTCGAGCCATTTGCCGCTGGAAACACCGCAATCTATTTCAGCAGCCGATCCATCCAGCAGCTTTTCGGGCGTCAGCTGCAAACGCATGGCATCTTTGAGGCTTAAACCCTGTTCAGCCATCAATTTCTTTGCTTTCTCATAGGCGTCCAGGGTTTGCTTCAGTTTTTCAGGATCGACCGCCACCCATTTGTTTTTGATAAAGGCAAGTCCTTCCGACTCCTGCAACAGCCGTTGTGCTTCCTGGGGGGAAATTTCGCTGTCACCCAGAACCAACCGCACATCAAAATTTAAAATTTCGTCCATGCCGACGAAAGACGGCTTTTTGTCACCGACGTTTATATTGATGCCGACTTTTGCCGGTTTGCCCTGCCACCAGTTCGGAATGCGGCACAAAATACCGCAGTTTTCATAGACGGCAACGTCTTTTAAAAATGAAAAGGCCTGGGCCGCTGTCCAGGCCATGGGATGAAAGACTTCTCCGGTGTCAAGCAGCCGGGCCAATAAGGGGCTTTGACCGGCGGCCAGATGGACGGTTGCCAGCAGCTCCAGCAATTTGTCCCGGTCGGATTCATACTCTTTTAAGGCGTATTTGAGGGGCAGGTGTTTTGATTTCCCCTCCTGGTTCAAGCGGGTGGAATAGGTGGCTAAAAAGGCAAAGGGATGATGTTCATCTTTGTTTTCAACCAGATGAAAAAATACCCGGCCCACCAGATGGACTTCCGGGCTATAGGTCCGGATAAATTCCGCAACGCTGCCTTTATAGGATTTAATTGACCGGGAAAAGGCCGCATTTAACCTGGACCAAACCGCTTTTAACATTTCTGTGCTGATATATTCAGATCCCGGAAGTAAGGGAGCACTGTCGGTAAACTGGTCGAGTTGATGTTTTTCAACGGCGATGCGGGTTTTATGGCGCAGGCGTTCTATCTCAGGGGTCCGGCTTAACTGCCGGGTAAACAGTCCAGCGAAATCGCGCCAGTATTCAAGGGCGGGCGAAAGCGCGACAGTTTTATCACAAAAGCCCAAAAAGAGAAGCCCGGCATCGGCATCGTCGACAAATCGGTTGAAAATTTCTTCCTGCAACAGCCGGCTGCTTTTTGTTATATTTTCTTTTGTGTCGATCCATTCTGTCTGCAATGCGCCGCTGGGCATTACAACAACGCTGAGTTCTCGATTTGGCATGGGTGCCGACCTAGTCCGGACAAGCCGGAATTGAAGATTGAAGATTGAAGATTTGTGGTATCGCTTCAGGCTTGGGGCTTCGCTCTTCGAGCTACGACCCCACAGGTCGCCTTCGGCTACGACCCGACAGGTCGCTCTGTCTTTTCTATTTAAATCGATCGTTCGACCCTTAAACGAGTCTGAGACATTTAGCCTTAACTCTGAAAGGATGTCAAGCTTGGCGGTTTCTAATTCTTATGGATTCCGTTGAAAATGGCGGGCAGTTGGTAATTCGCGGCTGAAGCATTTTTTTGGAGGGAGTTCGATGACCGGCTTAAATACTTAATTGTGCCATAAAAGGGAGTTTTTTATGGCGCAATTAATGTGAGGAATGGGGGACGTTCCTCGGATTTACGGTTTAGAAAGTTCGAATCGTCAAGTACTTTGTCGATATGGCTCGAAAAGTCTGTGATAAAAGCCAGCATAACCGAAGAAAGGGAATTTGGATCGAAAGCGCCTTCCGGTAGGGAAAAGATTCGTGCTCTAGGGTGCGACTTTGACGCGATAGTGGATTGCGTGTGCTCGGTTTATTCGGTCTTACTTTCAACGAGTCATGACTGGCGGAAAGAAACGAAAAATGGTATAGGTTCGAAGAGGGCCATGCTATTGGGGGACGCGAGAACTATGGATCAGTGCGATCTCAATATCGAAGAAATCGAAAGTTGCGGGCTAGAAAACTATCGAATGCGCGATGAGAGGCCCGCAAATACTCGAGGAGCATGGGTGCAAGCTTTTATAAGAGGACAAATCCGTGAATCCGAGGAACGTCCTCCATACCCAGCGTTTTTCTACAAAACATCTTAATATCAGGGATATGAAGACTTTTTTCTCGAATATCGGATATATCGGCAAAATAAAGAAAAATTTACATATTTTACAATTTCAATATACGGCTTTAACAAGCCATAACAATATGAATTTTAAATAAATAGTGTGGATATCGGGCGTGCTGTGGCTACTTGATATCACGCGTTTTTTCGGTATAATAATTGTTCGGCTCCTAATCACTATCTGGATGCCTCTCGATGTTACGTATCTTCCTGTTTCTATAAGGAAATATTAAAGGCAGTGCTATCTTTGCTATTTCAGGTTTGACACAATTCCCAACAATCACTGCAGCGACAGCTCGAATTAATGGGGAAATCACTATAATTATAATGATTAAAAGAATTTGCCACCAATCAAATCGGAATAAGTTAGAAATCCCCATTTTAAATACTCACTTAATTATTCATTAAAATCGACTGCAAGCGTAGACATAAACGCATTTAATCGTTTAACTTCGTTAATAGTTATATCTCTGGGGAGCATTAATCGAACGGTAACACCTTCTCGGAGCGGAAATGGGTAGTCTATTAATCCTGAACCACTGCTACCGGCTGGTTGCTGAGAGTGCTGAGTGTCCTCACTTTGTAGAGGCAATTTGCTTTTGGGTCTTTGTGATCCGTTAGTGCTGTCTGATTGGCTTTGCCTGGAGGTGGGTTTCCAAGCTCCTGGATCTCTGATATATTCCAGATAAGATTCAACTGCCCTTTTAAACCTTTTGCCATAAACTTCGAGGCTTTTAGGTTTATAATTTCTCGCTTGCAGGTTCTTAAATCGTAATATCGTATCATCAATGTCAATAGATATTATATCGATGGATTCCCAACCATCAATTACGGATAGCACATTTGAACATGCTGATTTTAAAGATAAGGCACTGTTCTTTTTCATTAATCCTTTTTCGGCTGCCCAGCTCCAGTGTTCGACCAAATCTTTACCGGTAGTTTTTGTTTCCATAGCTTTCTCCATGTTTGGGTTTGATTAACATGATGATATAATATGTCATGTTTGTGTTTGTGTCAACATTTATTTTAGCATATAATATGTATATCAATATAAATGCAGAAAAAATCATAGATTTTGGTTCTATCTTACTGTAATTATGTCAAATATAAATCATGCCATTATCGCTGCATAGACTTGATATATTTATTGTATTATAAATGCTGGTCGAGTGTGTTCTAGTGCAACTAATTGTAATTAATATATATTCCTCCTTGAGTATTGTAATAGTTGCCCAAACCGACATGGCCGAACAAAAGCGTGGAGCAGACGGCGTGAAGTTCGCGGTTTTACGTAAAGGCCGTGCGGGATCCAAACGGATATCGGCCGCTGCTCACGCTCGAACGTTGGCTTGCTACCAGAAAATATACGTAAGGCATATGACAAAACAAAAGCAACTATCCCCGAAGTATCAGGTATGGATTGATGCTCGAAAGCGGCATAAGCTTTCCCATGCCCATATTCAAATGGCTCGCGAACTCGGAATGAATCCCAAAAAATTCGGCAAGCTGGATAACCACAGACAGGAGCCCTGGAAAGCGCCGTTGCCGATCTTTATCGAAAACCTATATTTCAAACGCTTCGGTAAAGAGAAGCCGGAAAATGTTCGTTCCATCGAGCAAATGGTAAAAGATAAAAAGCAGAAACAAAATGAACGAAAACAGCGGAAGTTAGCGAAAAGCCAACAAGACGCTGGAGAGGGACCGGGCAAAGCCGTGCCGTTTTAAAGGTTCAATCATTTTTGCGGCTCTGGTGCCGTTTATGTAAGCCCCGCGCTTCACATTGCCCGGCCCCTCAGCTTTCCGTTATACGTTTGAAGGATTTAGTGAATTAAACGACGGAGAAAAGATGAAAGGTAATGGAACGTTGATATTTTTCTGTGGGAAAATGGGCGCAGGAAAATCGACAAAATCTAAGCAGCTGGCGCATGATCGAAATGCTGTGCTCATGTCCGAAGACGAATGGTTGGCATCGCTTTATCCAGATCAAATTACATCTTTTGAAGAATATATTAAATTTTCCGGACAGTTAAAACCGTTGGTAAAAGCGCATGCTCAAAGCATATTATGCACAGGAACTAATGTGGTCATGGATTTTCCTGCCAATACTGTATCCCAGCGCAAATGGTTCAAGGCAATATTTTCTGAAATCAATGCTCCTCACGAGCTTATTTACCTCAATATAAGTGACGAGATTTGCCTCCAACAAATAGCACAAAGAAGCATTGAACAACCGGAACGCGCCACATTTGACACAGAAGAAGTCTTTCATCATGTTACAAGTTTTTTTAAAGAGCCAAGTGCAGACGAAGGCTTTAAGATTCAACGAATAGAGCATAGCGTATAACATGCGGTTTCACAAAGGACCGCTCGTACCTCGCGGCCTTTGAACCGTGGCGCAGCACGTATAAAAATTATAGGGGCATTATGAAAAAAATTATATACGTAGCTCTTATTTTAATCTTTTCATCATCCTGCGAATTGAACGCTAAAATATATACTTGGACTGATGAAAAGGGGGTTACTCATATTTCGAATCAGGCTCCCAAAGAAAAGGAGATTCAATCGTCACAGCCAAATATAAGTACCGAAAATAAGTCACCAAAACCAACGCCAAACGATAAAACAAATAGTAGGCATCAAATTCCAGGAACAATAGTCACGTTAATTCCGCCACCAGGATTTAGCAAGGCTGATCGTTTCCCTGGTTTTTTTCTTCGCGAAGCTGATTCATCGATAATGGTTACTGACATGCCAGGTCCTTATAATGAGATTACAAAGAGTTTTAATAAAATCGACCTTTCAGCCCGCGGCATGAGATTAATTGAAAAAAAAGTTGTTACCGTATGCGAGAAAAATGGCCTATTGCTCAATATTCTCCAGACCGCACATAAAAAGCTTTATGAAAAATGGGTTGTAATTTTCGGTAGTGAAAATGAAACTTATTTGGTTACGGCAACATTTCCGCAGGATCTCCGAGACCAGATGTCCAATGCTTTGCATTCATCCATCTTAAGTACCCAGTGTTCATCCGATACCGACAAAAATTTTTTTGAGGGTTTAACCTTTACGATATCTAATTCACCAAAGATGAAATTCGCTAATAAAATGGGCAACAATGTAACAATGACAAAAGACGGTAGCTTTCCAGCGAAAAATGAAACTGATCCTATTCTGATAGCCGGGGCATCGATATCTCAAGGCCTGGTGATAAATAATAAAAAATCATTCGCTATTAAGCGAGTCCAACAAATTGCAACACTTAAAGACATAAAAATCATGGATATAAAGAAGATTACAATAGACAATCTTCTTGGATATGAGATTATGGCAAAGGGAACAGACAAAAAACTTGAAGGGACCAACTATGTCTATCAATTAATACTTTTTGGAGAGTCCGATTACTATATGATCTTAGGAATGGTCACTGCTGCTGACAAGACAGAATATATTCCAACTTTTCGGCAGATCGCTATGACCTTTAAACAAAAATAGTACAAAATACAGCTATATTATGTAAACTGCAATCCATGTGCCCTGGCCCTGGGTTCCAGTTGAGGCTGTAGATGCTTTGTAAGGCCTGTGAACACGTCAAAATCATAGAAAGGAAATCTCTCATTTGTCTGAAAATTTCTATCGGGATAGGGAGGAGCCTCAGGAGGAGCCTCACAGCTCCCCCCTCCCACACCACGCTGCATATGGGTCCGTAGAGCGGCGGTTCGGCTGGTTACAACAGACCCAGATAAAACTATAGGTCTATTGGGGCCTTGGAGAACGAAACGCTACCGGCATTTCAGCATCTGCTGCACAGTACCGGTAAGAATACGCTCTTTGACAACCACAACCATTTACCCAGACCATTCGGTTGGGGACCGTTCGGGCCTTCACCGGGGTGAGTCCTCCCCACACTGTGGGGCTCGTTTCTCCTACGGCTACTATGCCCTCTGCTGACTTCTGCCACGCGATAGTCTCCCCTTACGGTTCGATCAGTCCTTTTGGACACGCGGCAGATCTCCCGGGGTAAACACGCATCTTTCCGCACACGAGCGCCGAGTATACCTGCCTGGCTTATAATGGATAGAGGACTTTGCCGTGTGTTGCCGGCTCGTCCCACCAGACCCGCCTGACTCGGTTCTTGTTCATCGCCCCATGCGTTCGCGGTACCCTGCCTCAGCAGGGCGGCTTCCTCCCCGAGCACCGTCGCCGATACCCAGTTGCCATACCGCTATACCCTTCGCCTCCATCGGGCTGGGTTTGGGACTTGCTGAACTTTCAAATAAAGGGTAAGCTCAGCGCACCCTTTAGAATGCGTGCCGTGCCCGGCACACAACCAGGCGTTTCACACGGACTCGCTGAAGCTCGCCGGTGAACTCAACGTTCGGCCATGAGGAAAATAGGATGGACCAACCGGTCCCACAAGCTACAGACAAAGATGTCGAGCGGATTGTCATTCGTGACTTCAGTCCGGTTCAGTTAACCAAAGTGATGGATATTCTTCAAGAATATGGAAAGCAGGACTGGAATCGGCCTGGGAGTCCTCGCGTTCGCCTTGCTATCCTTAAGCTTGCGAACGGCGATCTTGACCAGCTATCGAAACATACAGAGGTTGCAATTCAGGACTTTAGAAATGTTGTAAGCATTGCTGAGTACCCACGATACACAGCGGAAATCGGTTTTGAAAAAGTTTCTAAAAAGATTGTTAGAGCAGTAATTGATGATGATTGGAGACAGTATCGTGAATGGCTTGAAAAAGACTGATTATAACAACTATACGGCCTGGGCCGAACATATCATTTGAGAGGGAGCGGGAAAGGCTGCGGCTTTTTTCATCTGAGAAAGAAGCATTTTTATGTAAAAACTGTGAAGGGCTTTTTATTCCTTCCTAGGTTAAGAAAAAGTTCGGATATAACCAGGCGGATGTCGTGCCGAGATAAACTCAAATCGTTGGGAGTCCAGTTTGTTGGGATGAAATTCGATATTGTTACCCAGTGGGTGAGGATCACCTATGATTCAAGTCCCACCTGACTAAAGGTTAGCCACCCGGTCAGTAGTGAAGTCCGCGGGCCAACTCTGAGAGGAGAGTCCGAAGCCGGATGGATCAAGGATGCAGGCTGTGTATTGAGCCCCGAAAAATGTATAGTTGTGGTCATTGGGAGCATCCCGCTTGTATGGGAGAAAGCCGACGGCGTCATCTGGCCGGAAGGCAGCAGTCCCACATGCGCTATGGCAAGCATTGGGGACACCACCGGGGTCTGAGACCAGGGCATGTATTCATGGGGGTAACTTGGGAACTCGGGAGATCCAGATGTTTTCCTTGTGTTACAATAACCCGGTTGAAGGGTGCCGGTCAGCCAATGAGGCGGAATCCAGGCGCTGTGAAGGGGCGCTCTAACCTGACCAGCGAGCGAAAGCAAAGGAGCAAACAAGGTATCGGGGGAGGATAGCGAAAAGCGAACGAGCCCGAGATGGACATCTGGAAGTCTTAGCGGATCATAGTACCGAAGTTCAGGAACGTAAATCTGGGCTATAGGGGACGTTCCTCGGATTTACGGAATTAGAGTTTTATTTATTTGGTGCTTGGCCGACATGGTTTAAAAATATAGCATTGATGACATAGGGCGCTGTATAATAGCATTCCATTTCATCCGGGTTTAGTACAATGAATTCTTGACAACCAAGAAATAACTTGCAGCGGTGTACCGTAGGAGCGTGTTATGGCAACAAGAATAGCGAGGGCGAGAGATGATCAGAGATGTAATAATAATCATCGCGACCTCGAGGGAGGCAACAATGAGAAGACGACAAATATTCGCGGAGAACGGACGGAAGTTTTTGGGAGAGAATAAATCCGAAATTCCGAGGAACGTCCCCTATGGCCATAAAAACTTGAAACAAATCGCCAATTAAAGAAAAAATATAATAGTATCTATTCACTATTCAAGACGTGACACCTTTTTCCCCAGTAAAGCTCTTTGAGAAATAGAAAGTTATAATTTTATGGACGCCCCAAACGTCCTTGACTCTGAGGCTTTACTGAATCAGGCGGCAGAATTATTAAACTGCAAGTTGGAATATTTTCAAAAAACAGCAAGATCACCTTAGGGTTCAATGTTAACCGCCAGGCTCAGGACGGAACAGCGACGCTGCGGCGCGTAAGTGCAACGATAATAAGGATTGCTCCGAAGACAGTGTAGGCGGAAAAAATCAGACAGACTTGTTCTATCGAGACCCCAAAGTCCATCAACGTCCCTGCGATCACAGGGCCAAAAGCCGAGGCAAAGACGCTGAGCGCTGTTGCCAGGCTTTTTATCGCTCCAAAATGGGCTACGCCATAAACCTCCGCCCACATAGCCGATACGGCTGTATGGGCGACGCCGACATTGATGCCGACTAAGATAAGGTAGGGCCAGGCAATCCATGGGTTGCTGAATTTCGCAATGACAATCATTGCTGCGGCCAATGGCATCAACATGATAGAAACCTGCCGGGTGGCTCCGAACCGGTCGATCAGTGGTCCGGATGCCAATGCTGTCAGGATCGCTGCGGCTGCATAGATGACGTAGCTTCCAGTAATCCAGGTGTGGGACCAGTTCTTCGCATCCGCCAGGTTCAAGTGGTGGAAAAACATGGCCGTTACGATCAAAGAAGGGGCGAGGATACCCGGAAGCAGCAAATAGAATCGGATATCTTTCAGTACCTGCGTACGTGTCCATGAACGGTGAAACTGAACTCCGGGGGCTGCGGGGACGGTGATTCGGGCTAAATAGGCTTGATGTCGTTTGTCGTGATCCCTGAGAAGCCAGAATACACAGGGAATCAGGCCCACAGCCAACAGAATAGCAATACCTCCGTAGGTCCAACGCCATCCGCAAACTGAAATGGCAAATACTGCGAGAAAGGGTAAAAAAGCTTCTCCGGTTGAGAACCCGAGGGTCGCAATAGCTACGGCGCGGCCTCGATCTCTATCAAAGTAGCGTGCCATACTAGTGATGGCGACATGACTCATGAGACCCTGGCCTGACTGACGGAGGAGGAAAATTGCAAAGACGAGCATCACACCAGTAGTGACGAAGGCGATGAAGCCGCAGGCGATCGTCAGCAGTATACAGACGAGAGCTGTATATGGCCTGAGGTCAAAACGATCGATCTGTTTGCCGGTCCAGGGCAGCAGCGCAGCACTTCCCAGCGTGCCGATCATGTAGATCGTACCCCAAGACGTGTGGCTAAGGGAAAATTCCATTTGAATGGCCGGCCCAAAAATACCGATAAAAAAGGTCTGACCAAAACTTGAGGCAAAAGCCAAGAAGAACCCGAAGGTAACAAATCTCAGATTCGCTGCGACAAACTTTAAATAATCCCTAAT